>NZ_JAJSON010000026.1 GCF_022410465.1 Christiangramia crocea
TCAGTTGGTAGAGCGTCAGCCTTCCAAGCTGAATGTCGCCGGTTCGAACCCGGTCTCCCGCTCTAAAGACTTCATTGTAAAATGAGGTCTTTTTTTATTTATGAAACTTGTTTCAGTTTCTATAATCAGGGATTTGAAATTTTGTAATGAATTCAGGGTGACAGATTAAACTATGATAAAATAAAAAAGCCACGCTTTTTGGGCGTGGCTGTTAAAGTAGGGTTTAACAGTTTATTTAACCGTTCATGGAGATTAGAAACTCTTCATTGTTTCGAGTGCTTTTTATCTTATCATTAATGAATTCCATGGCTTCCACAGGATTCATATCAGCAAGATACTTTCTAAGCACCCACATACGTTGAATCGTATTATCGTCTAAAAGAAGATCATCTCTACGTGTGCTTGATGATACAAGATCAATTGCAGGGAAAATTCTTCTGTTGGAGATTCTTCTGTCTAACTGAAGTTCCATGTTACCGGTACCTTTAAATTCTTCAAAGATCACCTCGTCCATCTTGGAACCTGTTTCAGTAAGTGCTGTCGCTATAATTGATAACGAACCTCCGTTCTCAATATTACGTGCAGCACCAAAGAATCTTTTCGGTTTATGTAAAGCATTTGCATCAACACCACCACTCAGTACCTTACCACTGGCAGGTTGAACTGTGTTATATGCTCTCGCAAGTCTGGTGATCGAGTCAAGAAGTATAACTACATCGTGACCACATTCTACCAGCCTTTTTGCTTTTTCAAGTACAATATTTGCAACTCTTACATGCTCATGTGCTTCCTTATCAAAAGTTGAAGCTACAACCTCACCTTTTACATTACGTTGCATATCGGTAACCTCTTCAGGTCGCTCATCAATAAGAAGAACAATCTGATATACTTCAGGATGGTTCGCTGCAATCGCATTGGCAATATCCTTAAGCAACATGGTTTTACCGGTCTTAGGCTGTGATACGATCATTCCACGCTGACCTTTTCCGATAGGTGCAAAAAGATCCATTACCCTTGTGGAAATTGAGCTTTGCTTTTCAGCAATGTTGAATTTGTCTTTAGGGAAAAGTGGAGTGAGGTGTTCAAAAGAAACCCTGTCTCTTACCACCTGTGGATCCAGCCCATTGATCTTATTGATCTTGATAAGGGGGAAATATTTTTCTCCTTCTTTAGGAGGTCTTATTTGCCCCTGAACCGTGTCGCCGGTCTTAAGGCCGAAAAGTCTTATCTGTGACTGGGAAACATAAATGTCATCTGGAGAAGTAAGGTAGTTGTAATCTGAGCTTCTAAGGAAACCGTAGTTGTCCTGCATAATGTCCAGTACTCCCTCGCTTTCTATGATAGCATCGAACTCATAATCGGGTTCGCGATAACGGTTTCTGTTATCACGGTTCCCATTATTCTTTTTATGGTCATTGCGGTTGTCGCTGCGGTTATCGTTGCGATTTTCATTTCTGTTATCGCTACGCCCGCGTGTATCTTTTTTGCCGGACTGACCTCTGTCACGTCCGCTTTTTCCTGAGCTCTGGCTGTCATCTTTTTTGGAAGGATGAGGGGTGTCTTTTCCTGACTTAGCTTGTGAGGGTTTAGAAGAGTCTGCCGATTTTGGTGGTCTTTTTTTGCTGCCAACTTTAGCAGGCCTTTTCGACTTCTCCTGAGTGGTTTCCTCATTTTCTTCGGTGAGTACTTCTTTCACTTTTTTTGGATTTGATGCCTGGTAATCCAGAATCTGATACACCAAATCTAATTTTTTTAAAGTCTTGTACTTAGGAACGTTAAGCGTTTCAGCAATTTCCTTAAGTTCAGGAAGCTTTTTAGCTTTTAATTCTGAAATTTCAAACATGAATGCGTTACAATAATTTTGTTGTTTGGGTTGATTTTAAAAAACTTCTCGAAGAAGAACAAAAAGTTTTGGAGACTTAAGTAACCAACATTGAATGGGTTACGAAATGTTCTTGCAATAATACAACTTTATTTTAAACTTTTACGCAGGAATTCTAAAAAGAATCTTTTATTTTTGTGCCGCAACAGAAAAAACTATGCTTCAAAGAATACAAACGGTTTACTTGCTTTTAAGTATTATAACGAGTGCAGGACTAATATTTGTATTTTCACTCTGGGAAAATTCGGCAGGAGAGCCGGTTTATGCTCAGGACCAGTTAATTGCATTTGGAATGTTTATAGCATCGGCGGCTATTTCTTTGGTGAGCATCTTTATGTTTAAGAATAGAAAACTCCAGTTTGTGCTGGGGCGTTTAAATATAATATTGAACCTTTTTTTACTAGGAGTGTTTGTTTATTGGTCTCTAACTTTACCTGGAGAAATGGATATTTCAGAGAAGGGTATTGGGATGTTTCTTCCTATTGTTTCTATCGTTTTTCTTGTTCTGGCCAATAAGGCCATTAAAAAGGACGAAGATCTCGTAAAATCTGTAGATCGATTACGATAAGCCTATCATCTTAGTAGTATTAGTGCGTGAAAAACCCGAAGTGAAAGCTTCGGGTTTTTTTATTCCAGTTCTATTACTTCAAGATCTTTTATGTCTTTACCGTCTATTTTGAATCTGAGCATGGTACGTTTCTTATGAAATCCCTGCTTTCCGGCTGCTCCCGGATTCATATGAAGAAGATTCAGATTTTTGTCGTTCATCACCTTTAAGATATGGGAATGCCCGGAAATAAAGATCTTCGGAGGGTGCTTTCTTATTTCATCTTTGATGGCTGGTGAATATCTTCCGGGATAACCGCCTATATGCGTGATCCAAACGTCTATTTCTTCACACACGAACCTGTTATTCAAAGGGAATTCTTTTCTGATTGTCGCATTATCAATATTCCCATAAACAGCTTTTACAGGCTTTAAAGCCTGTAGTTTATCAGTTACATCCAGATTTCCAATGTCTCCTGCATGCCACACTTCGTCAGCTTCACCGGCATAATGGAGTATTCTGTCATCTATATGTCCATGAGTATCACTTAGAAGGAGTATCTTTTTCAAATTGTGGGTATTTTTAAAATTCGTTTAACAAAGGATGGCTTCAGAAAGACTTTTTCCTTGGTATAATTGCCTTATCTTTGCATTTCGCTAATATAAAAATAAAGCGGAATTGAGGTATTTTGTAGAACTCTCATATTTTGGAAAGGCTTATCATGGATGGCAAAATCAACCGAATTCGATAAGTGTTCAGGAGGTTCTGGAAACAAACCTAAGCAAGGTCTTACGTTCAGACGTGGAAATAGTAGGAGCGGGCAGAACTGATGCGGGAGTGCATGCCCGGCAAATGTATGCTCATTTTGACTATAATAAGCCCTTGGATAAAGCTTTATTGAAGTATAAGTTGAATTCCATGCTTCCGAAAGATATTGGCATAGCTGGTATATTTGAGGTAAGAAATGATGCACATGCCAGGTTCGATGCCATATCCCGAAGTTATGAATATCATGTTGTACAGGAGAAAGATGTTTTTAGTCAGGACCTGGTATGGCTGATGAGGCAGCAAGTCGATATCGAAAAAATGAATGAAGCAGCCGCAATTTTGAAAACCTATACCAGTTTTAAGTCTTTTTCAAGGAGTCGTACAGACGTAAAGACTTATAATTGCAGGATTGATCAGGCTGAATGGAAAAAGCAGGATAATAAGTTGGTTTTTCATATAACTGCCGACCGATTTCTAAGGAATATGGTAAGAGCCATTGTAGGTACCCTTATCGATATTGGTCAAAATAAATATCCTGTCTCACGAATGCACAAAATTATTGAAAGTGAAGACAGGGGAGAAGCAGGTGCTTCTGCGCCGGCTCACGGATTATATTTAACGAGGATTGTGTATCCTGAAAATATTAGATTAGAATAAATGGCTTCAAAAACCGGAAATGCATTCGATATGGATTTGTTTAAGCGTTTGCTTAAATACACCAATCCCTATAAGCGAATTTTCTATTTTGTTGCGGTCGCCGCAATTCTGGTTTCCCTATTTGCTGTTTTAAGACCAATCCTTCTTCAGGAGACCGTAGATGAAGCTTTGATCCCTGCCGATTTTGACAGCCTTATATATTATGTGAGCCTGATGCTGGGAGTACTTGTACTGGAAGTTTTATTTCAGTTTTGCTTTATCTATTATGCAAACTGGCTTGGGCAGGAAGTAGTACGCGATATACGCGTGAAGCTTTTTGAACATATGCTCGGCTTCAAAATGAAATACTATGACAAGTCTGCTGTGGGCCGACTTGTTACCCGTGCGGTGAGTGATATTGAAACTATTGCCAGTATCTTTAGCCAGGGACTTTTTATGATCATCAGCGATCTTCTTAAAATGCTGGTGGTGCTTGGGGTAATGTTCTATAAAAGCTGGGAATTGACCTTACTGGTGCTAATGGTTCTTCCTTTTATTCTTTATGCTACCCGTGTCTTCCAGAAAAAAATGAAACTGGCCTTTGAGGAAGTCAGAACCCAGGTAGCCAATCTTAATACCTTCGTTCAGGAGCGAATTACCGGGATGAAGATCGTTCAGTTATTTACTAGGGAAAAGACCGAATATGCCAGTTTCCAGGAAATTAATGATAAGCACAGGAAAGCATGGGTGAAGACGGTTTGGTATAACTCGATATTTTTCCCGATTGCAGAAATGTCAACTTCCATTACCATAGGTTTGATCGTATGGTTTGGTGGATTGAGAGTTGTGGCCGGAGATGAGATGTCGCTGGGTATCATAGTTGCCTTTATTGAGTTATCCCAGATGCTGTTCAGGCCTTTGAGACAGATCGCAGATAAATTCAACACCCTCCAAATGGGTATGGTGGCAGCGAACCGTGTATTTGGGATCCTTGATACCGAAGCGAGGATAGAAGATACCGGAACCACTCAGGTTGATAATCTTAAAGGCGAGATCGAATTCAGGAATGTTCGTTTTAGCTATGTTGATGATGAGGAAGTGCTCAAGGGGATCTCATTTAAAGTACATCCCGGTGAAACAGTTGCTATAGTTGGAGCCACCGGAGCAGGTAAATCTACTATCATCAATCTGCTTAGTCGGTTTTATGAAATTAACAGCGGTTCCATTCTAATTGACGGAATTGATACTAAAGATATTCAGCTTAAATCCTTACGTGCTCAGATAGCCGTGGTATTGCAGAATGTCTTCCTTTTTGCCGATACGATTCTGAATAATATCAATCTTGACAACCCCGATATTTCAGAAGAAGATGTTGTTACTGCCGCTAAACAGATAGGAATTCATGAGTTTATTAGCTCGCTCCCTAATGGATACCATTATAATGTTAAGGAAAGAGGGGCTATGCTTTCTTCAGGACAAAGACAATTGATATCATTCCTTAGGGCTTATGTTAGCAACCCCAGTATCCTGGTTCTGGATGAAGCAACTTCATCGGTGGATTCATACAGTGAACAGCTCATTCAGGAGGCGACAGATAAGATCACCGAAGGGCGAACTTCTATCGTGATCGCACACCGTCTGGCCACTATTAAAAAAGCCGATAAGATTATCGTAATGGATCAGGGAGAGATCGTGGAAATTGGAAATCATCGTGAATTGCTTCAGAAAGCCGATGGTTATTATAAGAAATTGTATGAGGTGCAGTTTAAGGCAGAGGAGGCTATTTAGTTGTTAATTGACATCTTCCTTTAATTTATCTTTTAACTCTTCCATCGTTTCAAACATAATGAACTGCCCGTCCTTGATATAGGAAGTTTGCCCGGTCTCTTCACTTACAACCAGTGCCAGGGCGTCTGTTTTTTCTGTTATACCTACCGCAGCTCTGTGTCTTAAACCAAATCTTAAGGGAATAGAACGATCATTGGAAACCGGTAATATAACCCGGGTCGCGGTGATCTTGTTCTCCTCAATAATCATAGCGCCATCGTGAAGCGGACTGTTTTTAAAAAATATAGATTCAATAATGGGTTGATTGAGCTCTATCCTCATTTTGTCGCCGGTGTTCTTCACAAAATCCAGCTTGCTGCTTTTCTGGATCACCATTAATGCGCCGGTGTAGGTTTTCCCCATAGCCTCACAGGCATTTACTATGGCTTCCACATTTGTCTTTGAGTCGAAGTCATCGCGATTGAACTTGAAGCTTCTGAAAAACCTTCCTTTTTGCGTAAAGTTCGTAGAACCGATCATTAAAAGGAATTTCCTGATTTCCTGTTGGAAAACAACAATTAGTGCGAATACTCCAACCCCGATGAACTCACCAAGGACACTGCTTAGCAGTTCCATCTGAAGAAGCTGCGTAAGTAAAAAGGCCAGGTAAATAACCACAATACCTATAAAGATATTTACAGCTGCCGTACCACGCACCAGTTTATACACATAGTATAGAAGCAGGGCTACAAAAACAATGTCGAGGATATCGAGAATTCGAAGATCTAAGATGTCCAAATTGCTGGGGTTTTATGTAAAAATAGAAAATCTAAAATTAGTTTATCAATTCACGGGTTAATTTGATGCATTCTACAGCCTCTTTTACATCGTGCACGCGTAAAATACTGGCTCCTTTCATAAGCGCGATGGAATTTAATGCAGTGGTTCCATTTAAAGCTTCATTTGCCGAAATACCAAGCTTTTTCCATATCATGCTTTTTCTTGAGATGCCTACTAATATAGGTAATTCAAGGTTCCTGAAAATTTCGAGTTTAGAAAAGAGTTCATAATTCTGCTCTATGTTCTTTGCAAATCCGAATCCCGGATCGATGATAATATCATTAATTCCCAGGTCTCTCGCCGCCCTGGTCCTTTCAGAAAAATAAAAAAGAATATCTTTTACAAGGTCTTCATATTGATTGAGGTCCTTCATATTTTGGGGTGTTCCTTTCATGTGCATCATAATGTAAGGAATCTGATATCTGGCAATTACCTGAAGCATTTGTTCATCCAGTTTTCCAGCTGAAATATCATTGATAATAGCAGCTCCGGCCTGAATGCTTTCGGCGGCAACTTCAGATCTGAAGGTGTCGATTGAAAGCAGGGCTCCTGGAAAATTTTTAAGGATGAGTTCAACGGAAGGGATCATTCGTTTCATTTCTTCTTCCACCGGGATATCATCGGCCCCGGGTCTGGAACTATAAGCACCAAGATCAATAAAATCTGCTCCTTCCTTTAGGATTCTTTCAGTATTCTCCAGAATTTCTTTTTCAGAGGTAGAACGGCTTCCGCTAAAAAAAGAATCGGGGGTAATATTGATTATCCCCATGATCTTTGGTTGGGATAGATCGATTAAATTTCCTTTGCAATTGATGAACATACTAATGGTCGGGTTTTAAACAGCCGGAGAAATAACTTTGACTATCTGAAATATTTGCCCGAAATTTACGCAAATTAGAACTACTTCATGCAGGATACCTCAAAACAATACGACTCGGTAATCGAAGTTTGCCGGAGTTTGTTTCTTAATAAAATGAAAGATTACGGCTGTGCCTGGAGAATTTTAAGGCTGCCTTCCCTTACCGATCAGATATTTATAAAAGCCCAGCGAATTCGTCAACTGCAGGAAAGTGAGGTGCGTAAAATTGAGGAAGATGAAAAATCGGAATTTATAGGGATCATAAATTATTCGGTCATGGCCCTTATTCAGTTGAAAAAGGGAATTGCAGATCAGCCTGATCTTACAGTTGAGGAAGCAACTGCCCTGTATGATGAAAATATTTCTGAAACAAAGGAATTGATGATGGATAAAAATCATGATTATGGTGAGGCCTGGCGTGATATGCGAATCAGTTCTTTGACAGATCTCATCATTCAAAAGTTATTAAGAGTCAAGCAGATTGAAGATAATAAGGGAAAGACCCTTGTTAGTGAAGGTATAGATGCCAATTACCAGGATATGATAAATTATTCGGTTTTTGCTATGATACACTTTATGGAGGCCGACGAGAAACAACAATCTAATTAATTCAGAATAATCAATGAAAGCAATTGTAAGTATAGCCAGGATTCTGGTAGGTGTTCTTTTTATTTTTTCAGGATTCATAAAGCTCAATGATCCGGTTGGGTTTTCTTATAAGCTTCAGGAGTATTTCAGCGAGCCTGTTCTGGATATCCCATTTTTAATTCCGTTTGCGTTAATCATTGCAATTGTTATAGTGATTTTCGAACTTGTTCTGGGGATTATGCTTTTGATAGGTTATGCAAGAAAGTTTACCAGTTGGAGTATGTTGGTGATGATCATTTTCTTCACTTTTCTAACTTTCTATTCGGCATATTTTAACAAGGTGACAGATTGCGGCTGTTTTGGGGATGCCATCCCTTTAACTCCATGGGAATCCTTTTATAAGGATGTGATATTATTTATCCTCATACTTATTATCTTCTTCAATCAGAAGTTTATAAACCCAATATTTTCTCCAAAATATCATAAATGGGTGATTTTTATATCATTCATTGCCAGTTTTGCATTTTGCTATCACGTATTAATGCATTTGCCGGTTTTCGATTTTCGTCCTTATAAAGTGGGGAATAATATTGCTGAAAAAATGAGTGTGCCCGAAGGGGCTGCCGAAGCTGTATTTGCATATGAATGGAAATTCAGTCAAAACGGGGAAGAAAAGATAATCAGGAATAATGGTGCATATCCACAGGTAGAAGGGGAGTTTATTGGTGTGGAGACCACTCAGGTGGAAGAAGGCTACGTGCCACCAATTCATGATTTTGTGATAGAAAGCGAGGAGGGAGATATTACCGGGGATATACTTTCTGAGGATAAGGTACTGCTTATTATAGCCTATAATCTTAGGTCTACGGAAAGGGAAGGCTATAAAGCCGTGAAATCTCTTAGTGAAGAAGCGAATCAAAAAGGCTACAGGGTTATAGGACTCACGGCTTCAGGTGATCAGCTTCAAAATGCATTAAAAAAGAAGTATGATCTAAATTTCGATTTCTATCAAACCGATGAGACTGCATTAAAGACGATCGTACGCTCCAACCCGGGGATACTCACTCTTGAAAAAGGCACGATCACCCAGAAAAAGCACTGGTTTGATGCTTCGGATATTGAATTATAAATAATTTACACCAGTCTTTAAAAAATCCTTAAAATATAAAGGTTTGGCTCTGGATTAAGAGTCAGTCAATACTCCTTTACTTATATTTGTGATTAGAGCTGAAACCGAAATTTTCAGCTCGAAAAATTTCAACCAAAATTTATATCATGAGAAATAATATCGTAGCCGGAAACTGGAAAATGAATAACGATCTTGCTGAAACGGAAGAGCTTATTAGCCGTTTAAAAATTCAAATGGTAAAAGAGCCAGAGGCTACAGTTATGGTGGCACCGTCTTTTACTAATCTTTACCCTACTTTTCAGGCTTTAAGGGATACTTCAATAATTGTTGCTGCTCAGAATATGCATGAAAGCGAAAAGGGAGCTTTTACCGGAGAGGTTTCAGCATCCATGCTTAAAAGTGTAGGTGTGGAAACGGTAATCCTGGGTCATAGTGAACGCCGGGCCTTTTTCAATGAAACAAACGAAATACTTGAGAAAAAAGTAAAGACAGCAATAGATAATGAAATGACCGTGATCTTTTGCTTTGGGGAAGAACTCGAAGACAGGAAGAGTGATAAGCATTTTGAGGTGGTTGAAACCCAATTGAAGGAAAGTCTTTTTCAGCTTGATAAAAGTGCCTGGAGCAATATTATTCTGGCTTATGAACCGGTTTGGGCCATTGGTACCGGAGAAACAGCCAGCCCTGAACAGGCTCAGGAAATGCACAAACATATAAGGCAACTTTTGGAAAAGAATATAGGAGCTGAAACAGCAGAAAATACATCCATACTTTATGGGGGTAGTGTGAAGCCAGGTAACGCCAAAGAAATTTTCGCGAAAGAAGATGTGGATGGTGGCCTTATTGGTGGTGCCAGTCTAAATGCAATAGACTTTGTGGAGATTGTAAATTCATTCTAAAATGAGTGGGAATTACCTTGAATTTCAGTTCAAAACAGAACCGGTACAACCGGCTTCTGAAATCCTAATCGCTGAACTGGGATATCTGGGATTTGAAAGCTTTGTAGAGAATAATGATGGAGTAACTGCTTATATTCCCGTGGAGGAATATGAAGACGATCTGCTCGCGGGTGTTCATATTTTGCAGTCTGAAGAATTCGAGATCAGTTATACCATGAGTGAGATCGAAAGATTCAACTGGAACGAAGAGTGGGAAAAGAATTTCACTCCTATCCTGGTTGATGAACATTGCAGTGTAAGGGCACCCTTTCACCCCAAAACAGATGCTGAATTCGATATTGTGATCGAACCCAAGATGTCTTTTGGTACCGGTCATCATGCTACCACCCATATGATGATCCAGCATATCCTTAAGAATGAATGGGAAGGTAAATCAGTTCTGGATATGGGATGTGGAACCGGGGTCCTGGCTATCCTTGCCGCAATGAAAGGAGCCTCTAAAATTGATGCTATAGATATCGATAACTGGTGTTATCTTAATACTCTTGAGAATATTTCACGCAACGATTGTGAGCATGTAAATGTTGAAGAAGGTGGAGCAGAGTTGCTCGAAGGCCGGACCTATGATATGATCCTTGCCAATATTAACCGGAATATTCTTTTAAAGGACCTGCCTGTTTATGAAAAAAGCCTTAAACCAGAAGGGAATTTGTTTCTAAGTGGTTTCTATAGTGGAGATTTGCCCGTAATTGAAAAGGCTTGCAAAGAGCTTGGTTTGTACTTTGTAGAAAATTTTGAAAGGAACGACTGGGTAGCTGCAAAGTTTTCACGCTGAGGTTTTTATCATAATTTGTATCTTTGAATTAAGTTGCATGAGAAAATTTTGATGATGAGCACGAAAGAAGAATTATTAGAAAAGCTTGAAGTAAAGACCAAAAAGAAGAAGCAGAATGAGATCGTATTGTATAATGATGATTACAATACCTTTGATCATGTTATAGAAACCCTTATCTACACCTGTGACCATACTCCGGAACAGGCTGAACAATGTTCCATCCTTGTTCACTACAAAGGAAAATGCACCGTTAAAACGGGACCTTATGAGGAACTCAAACCTCGCTGTTCTAAAATGCTTGATGCCGGATTGAGTGCTGAGATCATTTAGTCGAAAAAAATCTTTTTAAACATTTTCAGTTTTTAAAATAAACGATATATTTGCACCCGCTTTGTGAGACACAAAGTGAATGATTATAAGGCCTCGTGGCGCAACTGAATAGCGCATCTGATTACGGCTCAGAAGGTTGCAGGTTTGAATCCTGCCGAGGTCACTTTAAAATTCATAACCCCTTCAAATTGAAGGGGTTTTTTATTTCTTCCATTCCTCCTCATACTTACAAAAGTTGATTCGGACATCTTCAGTAATCACCCATTTGTATTGAATCCTACTTCAGACAAACAATTATGATTCTTTCGGGCGGATTTGATCAGCTGGTATAATTACAAATATGTAATGAATCGCTGTATTTTTTATAATACCTGAATTTCTCCAATACATTCATTACGAAATCAAAAAATATTTCCTTGTTAGAGTAATTTTTCTTTTACTACGTATAATTAACTAAGTATTATTACATATATTTGTTTAGTAAATACGTAGTTATGGAAAAAATAATTGTAGTTGGTAATGGAATGGTGGGATATAAATTCTGTGAGAAACTCATTGCCTCACCGCGAAGAAAGGACTTTGAACTCCTTGTATTTGGTGAGGAACCACGCTCGGCTTATGATCGTGTTCATCTTAGTGAGTATTTTTCCAGGGAACAGCCAGATGAACTATTAATGGCTCCATTATCCTGGTATCACGAAAATGATATTGAATTACGTACTTCAGAACTGATCAAAGAGATAAGGCCTGAACAAAAAGAGGTTATTACCTATAAGGATGAGGTATATAATTATGATCGGCTTGTATTAGCCACAGGTTCCTACCCTTTTGTACCGCCGATCAATGGAACAGATAAGCCCGGCGTCTTTGTTTATCGTACCATTGAAGATCTTGACGCGATGCGGCATTATGCTTCCAGGTTAAAAAAGGAAGGAAAGACCCGGGCGGCTGTTCTGGGTGGAGGGCTCCTTGGCCTGGAGGCGGCAAATGCCGCCAGGGAACTGGGAATGCAAACAGATGTGGTGGAATTTGCTCCTCGTTTAATGCCAAGACAATTGGACGAGTCTGCCAGTAAAATGCTGGAATCCAAGATCAAAAGTCTGGGAATCAATGTTCACCTTAATAAAGCCACTTCAGTAATTACAGGAGAGGAAGGCGTTGAAAGTCTGGAATTTTCTGACGGCACTTCACTTAAGACTGACATGCTAATTATTTCTGCCGGAATCAGACCCCGGGATGAGCTTGCGGTAAATGCTGGTTTGAAGACCGGTGAACGCGGAGGGGTGTGGGTCAATAATAAAATGCAGACTTCAAATAAAGATATTTATGCCATAGGTGAAGTCGCCTTTTATAATGGAGGGCTATATGGCCTTGTTGCACCGGGTTATAATATGGCCGAAGTGGCCGTGGAGCAGATCACCGGTGGCGATAAAATAATGATCGAGACCATCGATATGTCTACACAATTAAAACTGATCGGGACCGAGGTGGCCAGTTTTGGTGATCCATTTATCGATAATGACGAGGTTGCCACCATCGTCTATGAAAATAAACGTTCGGGAATTTATAAGCGTATCAATGTTTCCAGGGAGGGAGAAAAACTTCTGGGAGGTATCCTTATAGGTGACTCTTCAGATTATAATAATCTTTTTCAGCTCTACATCAATGCGATGAAATTGCCCGAAAATCCCGAAGACCTTATTATTCCCTCCAAAGACGGAAAAGAAAGTGCCATGGGAAGCGCCATGGATTATCCTGATACGGCGCAGATATGTTCCTGTGAAAGTGTTACTAAAGGAGCAATTTGTTGCTCTGTGGAGAGTGGAGACTGTGAAAGCCTGGGAGATGTTATAAAGACGACAAAAGCCGCAACGGGATGCGGTGGATGTAAACCCATGGTAGCCGACCTTGTAAAGGCTACTCTGAAATCCATGGGCAAGGAAGTGAAAGAAACTATTTGTTCCCACTTTAAATTCAGCAGGCAGGAATTATACGATCTTATCAAGATTAATAAAATAAAGGATTATAACGAGGCCCTTGATCTTTTTGGACAGGGGAATGGTTGTGAAATTTGTAAACCGGCGCTGGCTTCCATCTTTTCCAGTATCTATATGGAAACGGCGAACAGGCAGGTCACCATTCAGGATTCTAATGACAGGTTTCTGGCGAATATTCAGAAGAATGGTAGTTATTCGGTTGTGCCACGCGTGCCGGGCGGAGAGATAACTCCGGAAAAACTGATGGTTCTGGGTAGGGTTGCACAGAAATATGACCTTTACTCAAAGATCACCGGAGGACAGCGAATCGATCTTTTTGGAGCTGAACTCCATCAACTGCCACATATTTGGCGGGAACTTATAGATGCCGGTTTTGAGAGCGGTCACGCCTACGGAAAATCCCTGAGAACGGTAAAAAGCTGTGTAGGTTCAAGCTGGTGCAGGTATGGTATGCATGAAAGCGTAAGCTTTGCCATACGTATTGAAGAAAGATATAAAGGTTTAAGATCACCGCATAAATTAAAAGGAGGCGTTTCAGGTTGTATAAGGGAGTGTGCTGAAGCACGTGGAAAGGATTTCGGGATTATAGCCGTAGAGAGCGGATGGAACCTGTATGTATGCGGGAATGGGGGAGCCACTCCAAAACATGCGATCCTGCTGGCTGAACAGCTGGATGATGAAACCTGTATCAAATATATAGACAGATTTTTGATGTATTACATACGTACCGCTCCGCCACTCACACGTACTGCGCCATGGTTGGAAAAGCTTGAAGGAGGGATCGAATATCTTAAAGATGTGGTGGTGAATGATTCTCTTGGAATAGCTGAAGAATTAGAGAAAGAAATGCAGGGACTCGTAGATAAATATGAATGCGAATGGAAGCAGGCGATTGAAGATCCGGAGATGATGAAACGTTTTAAACATTTTGTGAACTCTGATGATACCGATGATAACCTGGAATTTGTTCCGATGAGAGATCAGAAGAAGACAAGAGTCTGGAAATAACATTTTTAAAACTGAAAGATCATGCAAAATATTATAGAACAATATAATTCGGTTACTGCCACAGATGTAAAGAAATGGTTCAAGGCTGGAAAAACCACCGACTTTCCGATGGACGGGGGTGCCTGCGTGAAATATGAAAACAAGCAAATTGCCGTGTTTCATTTTACGAGAATATCCAAATGGTATGCCTGTCAGAATCTTTGTCCGCATAAGCTTGAGATGGTGATCTCCCGTGGAATGATTGGTGAAGATGAGGGAATTCCGAAGGTAGCCTGCCCAATGCATAAAAAGACATTTTCCCTTGAAGACGGGAATAATCTCAACGGTGATGATTATAATATCGCGGTTTATCCTGTAAAGATTGAGGATGAAAATGTGTATATTGGTTTTTCTGATTAACACCAGCAAAATCTGATGGATAAAAAATTTGAAGAAGCGATACGCCGTATAGATGCGAGGAATTCTGAAGATCCCAATAAGGAAGAGTTCAATAATGGGAAAATAGCCCCTAAGGAACTTTTATATTCTCAAAGAATGACTCAGCATCTGGAAGATTTTGCTCCCGATGCGCCTGAAGAACTTAAGATTGCGGCCAGGGCACAGCATATCTGTCGTTGGAAAGTAGAGCGTAGTGAATATCCATCCACCCGCGTGGGCTATTTGAAATGGAGAAATGAGCTTAAGAAACTGCATGCTCAGATCACGGGAGAGATCCTCGAAGAGGTTGGTTATGATGAAGAGTTTATAGACCGGGTGAAATTCCTTATCCAGAAGAAAAAGATTAAAAAAGATGAGGATTCTCAAACACTTGAGGACGTTATCTGCCTTGTGTTTCTGGAATATTATCTTAAGGATTTTGCTGCAAAGCATGAGGATGAGAAAGTGGTTGACATCATTAGGAAAACCTGGGCAAAAATGTCGGAAAAAGGACATGAAGCTGCCCTTGAATTACCTCTTGATGACAGAAGTAAAACTCTTGTGAAACAGGCCCTGTCCTAAAAATTTCAAGTGGATGCCTAATACTCCCGGAAATTCGCTGGATCAACATACCTTCAAAAAGCTAAGCCGACTATATATTATAGCCCTTAGTGCTATAGCCGTTTCCGTAATTATCAGCCAGATTCTTATTCATCAGTTTCTTGAAGATCAGGAGAGTGATTCTACAGTGGTGAATATTGCGGGGCGCCAGAGGATGCTTAGCCAGAAACTTACCAAAGAAAGCCTTCAGCTTTTGATCGCAGAAGATACTTCTGAAATATCAGAACTTAAGGAGAATATTAACTCTACCCTTGAGAGATGGAAGTTCTCTCATTATGCACTCATAGAAGGAAGCGATAGTCTGGGACTTCCCGGTAATAACAGTGAAAAGATCAGGGAAATGTTCGCGCAGATACAGCCCTATTTCCTGGAAATGGAAAATGCCAGCGAATCTATAATTCTTCAACTTGAGAATGAGCCTGAGGTGTCCGTTTCTGAACTTCGGGATGAGATTCTTACTGTAAAAAGTAATGAAGCGGCTTTTCTGGAAGGAATGGACAGGATCGTGAATCAATATGAATATGAGGCCAGTGAAAAGGTGGTGAGATTGGGCAACCTGGAACTTTTCATAATGGCCATTACTCTTTTGATCCTGTTATGTGAATTCCTCTTTATCTTCTGGCCGGCAGCTAAAGCCGTTAGAAATACCATACATAAACTACTTATTGCTGAAGGAAACGCCAGGAAAATGGCTCATGATGCCGATCTTTTAAGCCAGGCCAAGGAAAAATCGGTTAAAGAGTTAAGGGTGCTTAATCAGGCCATGAATCAAACACTTTTATTCGCCAGGATCACTCCGGAGGGAGATATTATCCAGTTGGGAGAGAAATTTTCCAGGCTATTCAAGATCAGAAAGTTTGGCGATTACAGCAAATTTCAGGCTTTACTTTCCGGAAATGAGGAGGAGAGAAAGAATATCGAGAGCTTACTTGAAGAAAATGCCAGGAAAAGCTGGCAGGGAGAAGTAAAAGCCACCACTAGCGAAGGAGCCGATGTTTGGATGGAAATGTCTCTTATTCCTTTTAATCCCGCCCAGGATAAGTGGGAACTTCTCGTAATTGCAACAGATATTACCAGTAGAAAGGAGGCTCAGCTTGAAATAGAGCGGCTCACCCAGAAGAGCTTTGAGGAAAAGATGAATCAGCAAAAACTGATTTCAAGTAAGATCATTGAGAACCAGGAGAACGAGCAGAATCGTATCGCTAAGGATATTCACGATGGAATTGGTCAAATGCTTACCGGCCTTAGTTTTAATCTGGAAAGTATAGATGTTAATAATACTGAGAAGGCCGAGCAGAAGATTGAACACCTTAAAGAGCTCACAGCAAGCATTATCAAAGGAGTCAGGACGGCGACCTTCAATTTAATGCCTCCCGAACTTAGTGACCATGGGATTATTCCGGCACTTACCAAACTTACCCGGGAGCTTGGTAAACTAACCGGAAAGAATATTCTATTATATGATAAGACGGGCTTTGCCCAACGCATGAACTCTTTAATTGAGATCAATATCTACAGGATCACCCAGGAAGCTATTAATAATGCCATTAAATATGCCGATTCTACTCATATTATAGTTACGGTTTCCCATAGCTCCAGCATACTTAGTATAACTATAGATGACAATGGAAAAGGTTTTGATATGAAAAACGTTAAGACCAGGAATGGTGACGGAGGTATGGGGATGACATTCATGAGAGAACGCATAAAATATATCAATGGCCGACTTTTTATAAATTCTGAACCCGGTAAAGGAACCAGGGTAACTCTTAACATCCCTTTGACAGAATAAAGAGAATACCTAAAAAATCACTAATTTTAGGGGCAGAATTTAAATTGAAAAATGGATAATATACGTATAGTGCTGGCAGACGATCACGTTCTGGTTCGAGATGGAATAAAGTCATTACTGGAAGAACAACCCGATATGGAGGTGGTTGCCGAAGCTTCAGATGGAAAGGAAGCCATCGGGATTCTTGAAAAGGATCTGCCTGATCTTCTTATCGTAGATATACGTATGCCTGAAATGAACGGGATCGAGGTCGTTAAAAAGATCCGTGATAATAAGTGGGATGTTAAGACTCTTGTTCTTTCCATGCATGATTCCGAAGAATACGTAGTGCAGTCTGTTCAGGCAGGAGCTGATGGCTACCTTTTAAAAGGATCCAGCAAAGATGAATTTCTTAAAGCCTTGCATAAAGTAGCAAGTGGAGGTAAATACTTTTCTGGTGATATTTCGGCCATTCTTATAAATAATTTCACAGATGGAAAGCCTGTTGAGAAGGAGAAGAAACAGGAGGATCCATTTAATCTTACCAAAAGAGAAAAGCAGATACTTAAACTGGTGCTACAAGGAAAAAGCAATAAGGAAATAGGGAATGAGCTGGAAATTAGTAAAAGGACAGCTGAGGTACACAGGTTCAACCTTATGAAGAAACTGGATGTTAAGAACCTTATAGAGCTTACCAATAAAGCACGGGAGTATCAACTCGCCTGATAGCAACAAATCATTTCTTTAAAAAAAAATCACTCATTTGAGTTTATTATACAGATTCCTTAAAATCAAATAGGGCTTATTTCGGAGTACGTAATTTTTCATAAATACGTATATTTTATAAGTACATATTAAGTAAAAATACTTAATTTGGCGCTTTAAAATCATACGTGATGAAAAATTCAATATCTAAAAAAGCAACCAAGTTAAATCTCAAAAACATCAAAAGTGTCCCAATTCGCACTTTCTGGATCACTTCATTCGCATTTTTCCTTTGTTTTTTCTCGTGGTTCGGAATTGTTCCTTTCATGCCAGATGTGGTTAGGGAGCTTGGATTAAGTCCGTCAGAAAAGTGGAGTGCCGTGGTGCTTGCAGTAACCGGGACCGTCTTTGCCAGGCTTTTTATTGGAAAACTTTGTGATAAATATGGACCAAGGCTCTGCTATACCTGGTTACTTATATTTGGATCTATACCTGTGATTTTAACCGGTTTTGTACAAACGGCCGATCAGTTTCTCATTTGCAGATTGCTCACAGGTTTTATAGGGGCATCATTCGTTATAACCCAGGTTCATACCTCTTTAATGTTTTCCTCCAATGTAGTAGGTACAGCAAATGCTACTTCAGCAGGATGGGGAAATCTTGGAGGAGGAGCAAATCGCCTGGGAATGCCACTTATTGCCGCTCTCGTTATAGCTCTGGGCGTGGCAGAATCATCGGCCTGGAGATATTCGGTTATCATAGCCGGAATCCTGTGTTTTTCAATGGGAATTGTCTATTACTTTTTTACGCAGGACACCCCTGAAGGTAATTTCAGTGAATTATCAGAAAAAGAAGATGTTCCCGGAATCAAAAAGGATAAAGTGGGTTTTTTAAACGCATTAAAGGATTACAGGGTTTGGATTTTATTTATAGTATATGCCTGTAGTTTTGGAATAGAATTAACCGTTTATGGAACCATGGACGATTATCTTCAAAACACATTTCAGCTGGAAAGGATCACGGCGGGAAATATGGTACTGTCCTTCGCTTTAATGAATATTTTTGCCCGTACCCTGGGAGGCGCTTTTGGCGATAGATTCGGGAAATTAAAGGGGTTACGGGGTAGAGTTTTATTTCTATCATTTATCCTGGTGGTGCAGGGGATTGTACTTTCTTCCTTCTCAGGGATTACCAATCTTTACATAGCCATAGGCTTTTTAATACTCTTCAGTCTTTCAGTCCAAATGGCCGAAGGAGCAACCTTTTCAGTGGTACCGTTTATTAATAAAAAAGCGATCGGTTCTATTTCAGGGATCGTGGGAGCGGGAGGTAATGTTGGAGCTTTCCTGGCAGCCCTGCTTCTGAAATTTAAATCGGGCGCCGCTGAAAAGGTAGCGATAGCAGCCAACGAAGGTTTAAGCCAGGATGTAATACGCTCAGCGCAATCTGCAGCCTCTGCCCAGGCAGTTTCAGAAGGATATCTGTTTATTGGTCTTACCGTGATAGCATCCGGAATAGTTGCTTTGGGAATAAGATTCTCAGTAAAAGATGAGAAGCTGGCCAGGGAAGAACTTAACGCCTCCCTGGATGTTGTGCCTGCAAATGCTTAATCTATTTAGTTAAAAATCAATAAACTATAAAAAAAGTAAAGGTTCTTTAGAGTATCCGTAAAAATACAGTCAGGACTTTTATTGTATCATCAAAAAGACCAAATTTGTAAAGAAACATGGGGCATATGATCGGGAAAGAAGCGAAAAGTACATGTTCATACTGTGGAGTTGGATGCGGTGTTGTAATTAAAAAAAATGCCCGGAACCGTATTGAGGTGGAAGGAGATAAGGAGCATCCGGTTAATAAAGGGATGCTTTGTTCCAAGGGGATGAACCTCCATTATGTGGTGAATGATACTTCAGACAGGATCCTTTATCCTGAAATGCGGTGGAGTCGTTCCCATCCCAGGGAACGAGTCTCATGGGACGATGCCATGAACAGGGCTGCCGGTGTTTTCAAATCAATAATAAAAAAACACGGCCCCGATAGTGTTGGTTTTTATGTTTCCGGCCAGTGCCTGACAGAAGAATATTATATAGCCAATAAACTTACCAAAGGATTTTTAGGCACCAATAATATAGATACCAATTCCCGTCTCTGTATGAGCTCGGCAGTTGTTGGTTATAAGAAAACCTTTGGAGAAGATTCAGTACCCGGGAGCTATGACGACATAGAGCTGGCCGATTGTTTCCTGATAGCCGGGGCGAATCCTGCCTGGTGTCATCCAATACTTTTCAGAAGAATAGAAAAGCATAAGGAGGAAAATCCCAATGTAAAAATAATTGTTGCCGATCCCCGTAAAACCGATTCCGCTAATTTTGCCGATCTTCATCTTCAGCTACTACCGGGAACCGATGTGATCCTTTATAATGCCATTGGCAGGCAGTTGCTGAAAAAGGGCTTTATAGATAAGAACTTTATAAGGAACCATACGGAAGGCTTTAAAGAATTCAGGGAAAAAGTAATGGAATTATCCCTGAATCAGTCTTCAAAATTATGCGGGGTTCCCGCTGCAGAAATTAAAAAGGCTGCGACTCTTATTGGCCGTTCAAAAGGCTTTATAAGTATGTGGGCAATGGGGCTTAACCAAAGTGTGATTGGCTCTGACAAGAATTTTTCCTTGCTGAATCTTTCTCTTGTAACAGGTCAGGTCGGGAAACCGGGTTGCGGACCTTTTTCCCTTACCGGTCAGCCCAATGCAATGGGTGGTCGCGAGGTAGGAGGGATGGCCAATCTGCTGGCAGTTCATAAAGACCTGTTTAATGAAGAACATAGAAAAGAGGTTGCTCAATTCTGGGGTGTGAATGAGATTTCTCCAAAACCCGGTTATACGGCTACTGAAATGTTCGATGCACTTGAAGAAGGTAAGCTGAAAGCAATCTGGATCATTTGCACCAATCCCATGGTGAGTTTGCCTAATGTTCGAAAAGCTGAAAAGGCTCTGAAAAAAGCCAAATTTGTTGTGGTTCAAGATATTTCACATAAATCGGATACTGTAGATTTTGCAGATTTGGTTTTGCCTGCAGCCGGCTGGCTTGAGAAAGATGGAACCATGACCAATTCTGAAAGGCGCATTTCCTACCTGGAGAAACATATTCATCCGCCGGGAGAAGCCAGGGCCGATGTAGAGATTCTTTGTGATTTTGCCCAGAGAATGGGATTCAGGGGATTTAATTACAATAATACCGAAGAGATCTATCGTGAATATACCCAAATGACCAGGGGGACCAATATCGATATTTCTCATCTTAGCTATGACCGACTAAAGAATGAAGGTTCATTCCAATGGCCGGTACCCGAATATAGACATGCCGGGACTCCAAGACTTTTCCAGGACAGGAAATTCTATACCCCATCAGAAAAAGCGATTTTCAATATTCCCGCCAGTACTATAAATACATCGGCCAAACCTGATTCTGAATATCCTCTTATACTTACTACAGGAAGGATCAGGGATCAATGGCATACCATGACGCGAACAGGGAAAGTCGCGAGATTAAAAACGCATTATCCGGATCCAATCCTGGAGATCAATCTTGTGGATGCTTATTTAAATAATATTAAAAACGGAGATGTCACTGAGGTGAAAAGTGCCAGCGGTACCGTAAGGTTAAGGGCGAAGGTAACTGAAAACGTTAGGGAAGGTGTGGTATTTATGCCAATGCACTGGGGTAAGCAGCTTCATAATGATCTTAACCGGGCAAATAATCTTACCAGTGACCTGGTAGATCCACTTTCAAAGGAGCCCGATTTTAAATATACTACGGTCTCCGTTCAGAAATATAAAAAGAAGAAAGAAAAAATACTGATAGTAGGAGCGGGTGCGGCTGCTTTCCGGTTTATTCAGAATTACCGCGAGCATAATACCAGCGATCAGTTGGATGTCTTCTCCAAGGAAGAGAATCCATTTTACAACCGCGTTCTGCTTCCGGAATATATCACCGAAGAGCTCACCTGGGAACAGCTTCAGAAGATAAAGGAAAGAGAACTTGAAAAACTGAAAATAAACCTTCATAAGGAAAGCTTTATTACTGCTATAGATACTGAAGACAGGACAGTGACCGATAACAATGGAAAAACTCATTCTTTCGACAAGCTGATCCTTGCAACCGGTAGCCGGGCATTTGCCCCTAAGGATGCGCAACTTCATTTGCCGGGCAGATTTACCATGAGAAGTAAAAAGGATGCCGATAGCTTTAAAGCCTATATGGATGCTACCGGACTGCCACCCGAACAGCAACACGTAGTGATCGTTGGTGGCGGGCTTCTGGGACTTGAACTGGCTGCAGCCCTGAAACATAAGGATGTGAAAGTTACTATAGTCCAACGGTCTTCAAGACTTATGGAACGCCAGCTTGATATTACTTCGAGCAAATTACTTGCACAGGACGTACAGGAACGGGGAATTCAGATTTATTTCGATAATGAGGTGAGTACCGTTTTTGATGATGAAGATTCCGGCAATCTGAATATTACCCTTAAAAGTGGTAAGAATATAAATGCGAATGCCATTGTATATGCTATTGGAACACTACCAAATATCAATATTGCCAGGAAAAGCGGACTGGTTTGCGGTCGTGGGGTTAAAGTGAACCAGCATTTGCAAACTTCAGATCCCGATATTTTCGCACTGGGCGAGATTGCCGAGTTCAGAAATAAATTGTTTGGAATCACTTCAGCGGCGGAAGAGCAGGCGACCATCCTTGCTAACTTTATGGCAGGAGACATAAGCAGCACTTATCACGGTTCGGTTTTGATGAATATTTTAAAATTCAACGATCTTGATGTTTGTAGCATTGGTGACATACATGTCCCCGGGAATGATGACAGCTATGAGGAGATAATCTTTACCGATATCAAGAAAAGATATTATAAGAAATGCATCGTAAAAGATGATCTGTTGGTAGGTGCCGTTTTAATGGGAGATAAAAATGAATTCGCCGAATTCAAGAGCCTTATTGAAAGTAAGATCGAATTGTCAGACAGGAGAGACAGTCTGTTACGAGGTTCTGGAAATGATGAACCTGTGAAAGGAAAACTGGTGTGTTCCTGCAGTCAGGTAGGTGCCGGAAATCTTGGAGAAGCTATCTCTAATGGCTGTACCGATTTTACGGAATTGTGTAAGCAAACCGGGGCCGGACTTGGATGTGGTAGTTGTAAGACGGAGGTGAAGGAAATATTAAATTCATCAAAAGAACTGGTATGAAAAAGATGCTTCCAAGGTTAATAGTAAAGGGCGGTGTACTCTCACCTGCAGAACTTAAATTTATAGCTGAAACTGCAGAAGATGCGGGCCTTAGCACGATCTCCTTTGGATCCAGACAGGATATTCTTTTTCCCGATGCTATCGAAAAGGATGCGATGGAAGGTCTTAAAAAGCTCAATATCATTGAGCCTGTATCAAAGCCCGTGGAAAATATAGTTTCTTCATATGTTACTACAGATATTTTTCCCACCACAGCCTGGTTAACAGGTGACAGGTATCTGTATATTCTGGAGCAGATACGTTATGAACCATCGCTTAAGATTAATATTACAGAACCCAGGCAAAGACTGGTTCCTCTTTTTACCGGTCATTTGAATTTCATTGCTTCTAAGCATGAAGATTACTGGTACCTCTATGTTCGTTTACCGGAATGGGAAAAGACTGAAATGTACCCGGCCCTGATTTACAGCTGGGATATAGCAAAAGTAGGCGAGGCGATTGAAAATATTCTACAGGAAGAACCCGGGGATATTGAGATGATCTTTGACCTTGTGAATGACGCTGTGGATACCGATAACCGTACGGTAGATAAACCACTTGAAGTACCATTCTATCCTTTTCCTTATTATGAAGGCATGAACCGAACCGGGACAGGTGAATACTGGCTTGGGCTTTACTGGAGAAATAACAGGTATGATCTTGAATTTCTTAAAGCCATGTGTGATCTCTGTGCCGAACAGAAAATTGGAAGAATATGCATTACTCCCTGGAAATCCTTTATCGTTAAGGGTATTCCACAGGAATCTAAACTTCAATGGGAAAAACTCCTGGGCAAATTCGGGATAAATGTAAGGCATTCCATGCTTGAGCTTAACTGGCATTTACCTGTTGCCAATGATGAGCTTTTAAAACTTAAGAAATACCTGGTCGCAAATTTCGATCAGAATGATATCAGTACCTACGGACTCACCTTCAGCATCGCGAATTATACGCGAAGAGTATATTATTTTACTTCAATAGTCATTGAAAAGAATGCAATTCCTGAAGACCTTTCAGGATTTGAGATCAGGGACACTTTCAACTTGTTATATGCGAAGGATTTTGACCCCAATACAAGAAAGTATATTACTCATGTACAGGATGTGGATCAGGTGGAATTACCCGGACTTTTAATGGAATTGAGCCAGATGTATTTTGCGCAATTAGGTCAGAAGAAAGAGGAAGAAAAATCAACAAATTCCAAAAAGGAGGTCGTTCAAACCGAAGTATATCAGTGCGAGGAATGTTTCACTATTTATGATGAAGCCTATGGTGATGTCACCCAGGATATTCAACCTGAAACTTCATTTAAAGATCTGCCTGAAGATTATAGCTGTCCGGTTTGTGAGGCCCCTAAATCGAGTTTTAAAAAGAAGCTTTTTGCAAAAGTCGATAAATAGTAATCTATCCGCCGATTGTTATCATACTCCTGTTGTTAGTATGTCTTTCAGGGTCATTTAATTTCTCAAAACTATTCATCCCGGCACGTACCGCTTTCTTTTTATTAAGAGAGTTTGCTATAAGTTCTTCTAAGTTCTCTCCTTCTCTCAAGGCAGATAGAAGATCGGTTTCATGATTGGAAAACAGGCAGTTCTTGATCTTGCCATTTGCTGTAAGTCTTATCCGGTTACAGCCATCGCAAAAGGGATTGCTTACCGAACTAATAATACCAAACCGGCCCTCAAATCCTTTTATCCTGTAATTCCTGGAGGTGAAATTCTTTTCATCTACTAGTTTCTCTACGTGTTCATTTCCGAAGAATTCTTCGGCTTTTCCAAGTATTTCTTCTTCGGTCACCAGTTTAGAGCGGTTCCATCGATTGCCGTCAAAAGGCATAAATTCAATGAATCTTACCGTAACAGGTAGGTTTCTTGTGAAAAGTATAAAGTCGGTGATCTCATCCTCATTGAAATCCTTCATCAATACCGCGTTTATTTTAACATTGAATCCTTCTCTGATGAGTAAATGAATATTTTTCCAGGCTTTTTTGAACTGATCCCTGCGGGTGATCATTTTGAACTTTTCAGGCAGTAAAGTATCCAGGCTTACATTGATGTCATTAAGCCCATACCTTCTGAAATCTTCGATATACCTGTCCGCAAGTACAGCATTGGTAGTAACGGATAGTTTTACAGGCAGAGCTGAAAGTCTTTTAAGGATATCTGAAAAATCCTTTCTAACCAGTGGTTCACCTCCTGTAAGCCGGATCTTGTCCACGCCATTATTTACAAATACCTTTGCGATCTCAAGGAGCTCATCGGCCTGCATCAGCTGATTCTTTGGTGTGAGTGGGACGCCATCGGCTGGCATACAATAAGCACAGCGCAGGTTGCATTTTTCTATGAGCGAGATACGCAGGTAGTTATGCTGTCTTTTGAAATTATCGGTAAGTATTTTTGTCGTTTTAGTCATTGGAATCATGTTTTGCCCCTCTTAAGATCTTGAATACATGCAGTAAATGGGGAAAAACTGCATCCATAGATTCACTGGCACCTTTTGTGGATCCTGGTAGTCCAAGGATCAGCGAGTTGCCAATCGTCCCGGCGATACTTCGGGAAAGCATGGCATAAGGCATACGTTCCTGCCCATAATTGCGTATCGCTTCTTCAATTCCCGGGATTCTTCGTTCCAGAATTGTTTCCAGGGCTTCCGGGGTAACGTCCCTGAATGAAAGTCCGGTTCCTCCTGTAAAGATCACCAGGTTATCGGTTTCAGCATATTCCAGGGCCTTACTCCTGATGATCTCCAGTTCATCGGGGATTATTTCGTAAGCATTGATAGCCACTTTGCTTTCCTCAAGTTTTTTGATAATTGCCTTGCCGGCTCGATCCTCTTTTTTTCCTTCGGAAATGGAGTCTGAACAAACAATCACGCTGGCGCTGAGTCTTGAAGAATGTTTATTGAAATCGCTCTTTCCGCCTTTCTTTTCAACCAGTCTGATTTTTTCTATTTCGATATTCTTATCGATCGGTTTTAGCATATCATACATGGTTAGAGCAACAACCGATGCCCCGTGCATGGCTTCCACTTCAACCCCGGTTTTATAAACGGTTTTCACTTTGAAGAGGATCCTTATTCCAGATTCATCAATTTCATAATTTACCGAAGCGAATTCTATCGGTAGCGGATGACAGTCAGGGATGGTTTGATGGGTATTCTTAACAGCTAAAAGTCCGGCTGTTTTTGCCATTTCCAGGACATTCCCTTTAGGTACTTCGTTATTATTGATCGCCCTGATGGTAGCGGGCTCACCAACCTTAACAAAGGCTTCAGCCACTGCCACTCGTAACGTTTTTATTTTGTGAGTGATATCAACCATCTTAAAATGTATTTTCTTTCCATTGATAATCCTGATCTTCAAAGATCTCCTTCCCAAAGATGGGGACGTCAGTTTTAACCATATTCACTATATCCTCGGTTGCGACATATACCTGCTTTCTTCTTTTTGAAGAGACAAAGACAAAAAAGCAGATCTCCCCGGCCTTTATATTTCCAAGGCTATGATAAATATGCATACAGGTTAGATCGTATTTTTCAAATGCTCTTTCTCTAATTTCGCTTAGTTTTTCCTCTGCCATGGCTTTATAGCAGGTATACTCTATGGCAGATACTTTTTTACCTTCAACTTCATCGGCACGAACCTGTCCCAGAAAGATATTATGAGCACCAATGTTCATCTTTGTTTGATGTTTAGCTATGGATTCCGCTATAAATTCCGGACTAATAGCCCCTTCAATGAATATATTCTTCTTCTTTTTCATCATTCAGTATTTTTGAAATTTCTCTTGCACCTCCGCGGATGCTCTTCAGATTCTGGAATCCTTTATTTTTCAGTATTTTCAGGGCTTTCAAACTTCTTATTCCACTTTGGCAGAATAATCTGATTTCATCTTTTTTATTCAGCAGATGTATATTTTCCTCCAGTTCAGAAAGCGGTAGCCTGACCAGGTTATTTAATTCTATTTGTGGCATCTCATGAAGTTCTCTCACGTCCACCAAAATATGTTTAGATTTGAGTGCTTCAGCCGGAGTGATCTCCGGGAGATCCTCTTTTTGATAATGATCCCTGAAGAATTCTTCGTCAATTTTCAACTGCTTATTTTTTTTGAAGCTGAAAATATGCTGGTTGTTTTTGAGCGTATCGTAAACCAGCAGTTTCCCCGAAAGTGGTTCACCGGTCCCTGTTATTATTTTTATCACTTCATTTGCCTGGAGCATTCCTATAAGCCCTACGGTGGTTCCCATAACACCAGCTTCCTCGCAATTTTGAACAGCCTGTCCCTTCCCTCCGAAAAGGCAACGATAGGTTGGGCCATTCCTATAATTAAAGACCGAGACCTGTCCTTCGAACTTGAAAACAGATGCATAGACGAAGGCCTTTCCGGCTATCACACAGGCATCATTGATAAGGTATCGTATCGAGATAGAATCTGTGGCATCCACAACAAGATCATAAGCTGAAATAATTTCATAAGCATTCCGGTCATTGAGAAACTCCCTATATATTTCTATTTCTACTGAACTATTCATTGCCTCTAGTCGATCTCTGGCTTCCTCTACTTTAAAAGCCTTAAGAGATCTTTCGGTATACAAAACCTGACGATGAAGATTTGTTTCCTCAACCTTGTCACCGTCAATAATGCCCAGAGTACCAATGCCAGCGGAAGCAAGGTAGGGCAGGACTGCACATCCCAGGCCGCCGGCTCCGATTACAAGAACCCGCGCATTCTTCAATTTTTCCTGTCCGGCATCACCAATCTGGTGAAGTTTCTTCTGTCTCGAGTACCTGTTCATAATTATCCTCCTGCAAATGGCGGCAATACCGCGATCTCATCATTTATATTTACATCTATACCTTCTGTTGTCTCAATTATTTTCTGATTCAGGGCGAATTTCAGCGGAATATGCTTCAGGTCATATTTTGAATATATCTCCTGAATAATATCGTTGAGGCTGGAACTACTCTTTTTAATATTTTCCGAACTGCAGTTCGTGACTTCCGCAATCGCTCCAAAGTATTTTATATTGATCATATTTTCTTTTTTTTGGTTATCGTCAAGCTGAACTTGTTTCAGCTTCTTCATTATTAATTCTAACTTTCCGATAGTTATCGGGACAGCTTGACGCGTTAAGCGGGTATAGCTTCGATCCCCAGGTTCTGAAAGATGAATTCATCACTTAACAGGTCGTTCCTTCCATTTTTAGAGATTTCTACTACCTCTCCAACGATTATGATAGCCGGGGAACCCAGTTTTTGTTCTGTTACCAGTTCCTCAATATTTGAGATTTTCCCAATACAACTTTTCTGATCCTCTCTTGTTCCATTCTGAATTACGGAAACCGGTGTCTTGTCCTTGCCCTCTCTTTTAAATATTGAAACTATCTGGGGCAATTTGCTCATTCCCATCAAAATCACCACGGTCGCACTTGATCTTGCCGCCAACCTGATGTCATCTGATAATTCCCTGGCTGAGGTTGTTCCGGTAATCACCCAGAAACTTTCTGCAACCTGGCGGTGAGTTACAGGGATTCCGTTGTAGGCAGGGACTGCTAAAGCTGAAGAAATACCGGGAACCACTTCAGTAGAAATCCCCCGGCGGGTCAAATGTGCTATTTCTTCACTTCCTCTTCCAAAAACAAATGGATCGCCACCTTTAAGGCGAACCACATGACCATACCGCAGAGCATGTTCAACCAAAAGCTCATTGATCTCTTCCTGAGTGTAGGATTGACAGCCTTTGCGTTTCCCCACAAAAAGCTTTACGGCATTGGGCGCGTGGTGGAGTATATCCTGATTTACGAGAGCATCGTAAAGAACGGCTCCCGCACTTTCAAGTGCTTTCAAAGCCTTTAGGGTAAGCAGCTCGGGATCACCAGGTCCTGCGCCTACAAGGCTCACTTTCGGTAATTTTCTTATTGAATTTTTCATCTTGATTAATTTTTAAAGGCCGGATATGGCGTAATCATTTTATAATGTGCTGTTAATTAGATCCTGCAATTCTTCCTTAGTGTTTATGTTATTGAGGTTATGACTTTCAGATAGCGGAATTTCGGTTCGTTCATAATTCAATTTTTTGATAGTATTCATCAGTCGCAGATCATTTTGTTGAATAGCTTCGAAAAAATACTCCCTGCAATTTTTGTGATACATGGCGACAAGCGGATAGTCGTTCGAGTCACTGCTTAGAAATACTACAGAAGTTTCTTTAGGTGTTCGTTCAACAAGATAGGTTAGAAGTGTACCGGTAATCCCGGGTACGTCGCAGCTAAGAATTAAATTCCAGTCCGTAACCGAGTGTTCCAGGGCCGCATGTATGCCACCAACCGGCCCTTTATTTTTATGAATATCCTCCAGGAGTGGATAGCCGAATTGTGCATATTCCTTATTGGCAGTAACCAGATGAATATCGTTGGTGATCTGCCTAGCAGCTTCAAGGCACCAGCCTATAAACGAGTGGTCCCTGAATTTAACGAAGCCTTTATCGGTGCCCATTCTGCTGCTTTTTCCGCCGCACAGTATATATGCACTTATCGATGTGTTAGTTTTCATAGCTCGTACTTTTTTAATTGTTCTTCCAGGAAGAAAATGCAGTTATCATTGATTTCTTCGAACTGGCGGATAAGCTCTTTGCCATAACTGGTTACCACGGTTCCTCCGCCATTTCTTCCACCGGTTTTTTTAATTGTAGCCGGCTCCTTGCCAGACTCATTAATACTGTTCATCATTTCCCATGCTTTTTTATAGGAAATCGAAAGCTCTTTCGCTGCGGCATTTATAGAACTTGTTTCTTCTATTTTTTTCAGAAGAAGGATCTTTCCGTAACCCAGAAATGGCTTACCATTCCTTTCTATCCATATCCTGCTTTTTATCTTTTTAATACCCATATCCCAGATCCAGGTATTCTACCTTTTCGTTTTTACCGATTAATTCTTTTTCTCCGGGTATCATAACCAGGGCATTACTTTGTGTAAAACTGTGCATCATAGATGAGCTCTGTCCGTCAAGGATATCAATTCTCCCGTCCTGGACTTTTGCCTTTAGAAATAAGCTTTTCCCAGATTTATTTTCAGCGGGACGGGATAAAACTGCGCTGGCTTTTTTAAGATCTACATTCTTAAAACCTTTCTGTCTTCTTAATGCCGGTAACACATATACATAAAAGCATACGAGGCTGGCTGCAGGATTGCCAGGCAGACCAAAAACCCTCTTATCTTCTTTTTTGCCGAACCACAGGGGTTTTCCAGGTTTCTGATTGACCTTATAAAAGATCTCCTCAACTCCATTAGCAAATAGTGCTTCTCTAACAAAATCATATTCTCCCACTGAAATACCACCCGATAATAACAGTACATCATTTTCAGCCAGTGCGCTCCGTATAGTTTCTTTAGTTTCGAGAATATTATCTCTTACCTTATAATGATGTACCTCCCTGAATTTGTTGCGCTTTAGGGCGGCTTTAAGCATAAAGGAATTGCTTTCGAAGATTTTGCCGGGTTTTAAAACTGTTCCAGGTTTTTGAAGTTCATCTCCGGTGACAATGATTGCAATTTTAGGTGTATCAAAAACTTTCACCTTATTGATCCCAAGACCAGCCAGAAGCGCGATCCCGCTTTCATTTAAAACGGTTCCTTTATTTAAGACCGGAGAACCTTTTTGAAATTGTTCTCCCTTTAATCTGATATTAGCTCCTGTTGAAGGAAATTTTATAATACTTAGTTTATTATATTTTACTTCTACGTGTTCCTGGATCACAACTGTATCGGCATTTTCAGGAACCATGGCTCCGGTAAAGATCCTTACGGCTTCTCCCTCATCCAGATGGAATTGTGGTGCGTCGCCCGCTTTGGATTCACCTATTATTCTGAATTCACCAGAGCTATTACCCCTTATTGCATAGCCATCCATGGCCGATTGGGAGAATGGTGGCATGTCTATGGGTGATGAAATATTATCTGCCAGGACCTTTTCACTGGCTTCTTCAAGAGCTACTTCCACAGGTCTGGGAGCTACCGCCTCCAGCTGTATAAGAGATAATGCCTGGTTAACTGAGATCATTTTTCTAGCGTTATGTTTTTTCAAATATAACGTAGAAATACGTATAAACAAATAAAAAGTAAGTAAAAATACTTAAAAATTAATTTACAGAGCCTAGATGAGGTCAAATAAAAGTATGGCGGCTATCTAAGTTTGCTTTGTAAAAGGGTAGAGGGAGCGAGATTATCTGAGGCTTATCTCGGTGAATATTAGTCCGGTTAAATTTTAAAGCCCTGTCAAATATTAATCTGACAGGGCTTTTAGCATAGGTGTTAAGTAATATGTAGAAAGATTATTAAAGGAATTTTGGTTTAAGCACGAGCATTACCCAGGCCCAGTTTTGTGAGGAAGCAGCATCGGCTTCCGGAACTCCCTTAAGTTCATACATCCCGTCACTGGCAAACATTTGGGAATAGCCAGCCTTTAATGCGTAGCCATTGAAATTTTTGGAATAAACAATGTCAACTTCGGTACCTAATGATCTCTCTCCACTTGGGAGTTCCTGTTCTCCGGAGAAGTTCAGAACCTTTATAAGAAGGCCGGAGTTATTCTTAAAGGCAAAGTTCGCACTGACATGGACATCTACCAGTCCAATCGAGTTTGCGTGATTCCCCACATAGAAATAGTCCATGAATCCGTTGAATTTATGATTTGTTCCATAAAGTGGAAAGAAGGCTCCGGTATCACCGGTCTCTCCATCATTACCACTGATTATTTCTGCACCGATCCCAAAAGTTGTTTTTTCAGAAGCCTTAAGGTTAAGATCCAAGCTGGCTAAATAAGCCCCTTTTACATCGACCTCACCCTGTCTCTCTCCTGTTTGAAAAAACAGGTTAGCAGCTGCTGAAAACTTTCCTTTTCCATACTTCAGATGGGTTCCAAAGGTTTGCAAATTGCTCAGGCCATCCGGAGTTGTACCATCCTCCTCAAATTCCTGAAATCCATTGTTCAGTAATAACAGGCTTGCGGCAAATGCATCCCACTGCTTATTTAAATAGGCATATTGCATGGTTTTATAAGAAAAGAACCCGGTGGTATTGTAAGTATTTCCCTGTGAAATGAACCCGGATGGATTACTGAAATCCTGATTATAGGCAAGACCAAGATCGAACATGAACTTTTCTTTTTTATAGCTCAATAAAATGGCGTCATGATTACGACCCTGTTGCGCCCAGTCCAGTCCACCAAAGATACGCTGGTCATCATATGAGATAACCTGCCTTCCTAATTTGGTGGATAGGCTGCTGCTTAATTTCAGTTTAGCCCAAGCCTGGAAAATAGCGAAGGAATTATTGAGATCAAAAGGTAATATTTGCCTGTTTTCCCCCCATACCAGTACGTCCTGAAGGCTTAAATAGAATTCGTATGAATCAGTTTTATAGCTTGTATTCAGCCTTGCTCTCGTTGAAATGGCAAAGCCAGCTTCGGCAGCTTCCGGAAAAATGCTTCCAAACCCATGGCGGTATTCCGTTCGGGGCCTGAGCTCCCCATCCAGTGAGAATTGTGAAAAGGAGAATTGGGTTGCCAGGATGGCCGTGATTATTAGTAAATAATTCTTTTTCATTTTTTTTAGTTAAAGATTAATTATTAGTGTTCGAGGAAATCGATAAGATGTTTTCTATAGTTGTAATAATCTTCATGTTCCAGCACCGATTTACGGGTACGTGGTCTTTGAAAATCAATATTGAGGATATCACCGATTTTGGCTCTCGGGCCGCTGGTCATCATAACCACCCGGTCTGCAAGAAAAATGGCTTCATCCACATCGTGGGTAACCATTACGGCGGTTATTTTTTCCTTATTCCAGATCTCTATAAGGATGTCCTGTAACTCTCCTCGTGTAAGGGAATCCAGCATTCCAAAAGGTTCATCCAGCAGCAATACTTTAGGTTTAATGGCAAAGGCCCTTGCAATTCCAACCCGTTGTTGCATGCCCTGAGAAAGTTCAGAGGCTTTTTTGTCAAATGCCCCATCAAGACCTACTTTCTGCAAGTAATATTTGGCAATCTCGTGCCTTTCTTTTTTGGATGCATTCGGAAAAACCTGGTTAACACCCAGTAGTACGTTTTGCAGTGCTGTCATCCATGGCATAAGACTTGGCGACTGAAATATAACTCCGCGATCGGGTCCCGGCCCTTTTACAGGATTTCCCAGTACCGCGATTCTTCCATCTGAAATTGGATTCAGGCCTGCAATCATAGAGAGCATGGTGGTCTTTCCGCAACCGGAATGTCCGATGATGGTCACAAATTCTTCCCTCATAATCTGGAGGTTCAGGTGTTCAAGTACTACATAATCCCCTTTTGGGGTGGGATAAACCTTTTTAAGGTCATGAAGGTCCAGCATGATCCTTGAAGACGGATATAGAATACCGTTCTCCGTGATTTCCGCCTTCTTTTTTTCTTGTATGGTTGCTGTGCTCATTTTTTTCAGTTTTAAAGTTTAGGCCACAAAGCTTTTCGGGCTTATATCCGGAAGGCTATATTCCTTTTGAGACACCGACTTGCGCTGTTCCCCTATATCCATCAGATACTCGATAATAGCGTTCCTTGTTTTCTTGAAATTCGGATTGTCATTCAAATCGGTCTTGTCCCTCGGCCGGGCTATATCGATCCTGAATTCAGGTCCCAGTGTGGCATTGGGTCCGGGTTTTAAGGGTATTATCCTATCGGCCATATAAATACCTTCATCCACATCATTAGTAATAAGAAGGGCCGTGCGTTTATGTTTGCTCCATATATTCAGGATCTCGTCCTGAAGGTTTCCGCGGGTAAGTGCATCAAGGGCGCCCAGGGGTTCGTCCATGATGATCATCTCGGGATTCATAGCCAGGGCTCTTGCCACCGCAACGCGCTGGCGCATTCCACCTGAGAGTTCTTTGGGACGTTTGTGATAAGCCGGAGTAAGTCCTACCATATCTACATATTCCTTTACTCTTTCATGAAGAACCTGTTTCTTTTCCTTTGGGAAAGCCTCCTTTACGGCCATGTATACATTCTGACCAACACTAAGCCATGGGAGTAGCGAATAATTTTGAAATATCACTCCGCGTTCATGACTTGTGCCGTTAACCGGCTTTCCTTTGAAGAGTACCTCTCCACTGCTAGGTTCCAGCAATCCGTTGATGAGGTTTACCAAAGTGGTCTTTCCGCTTCCGGTAAATCCCACAATCGCCACGAATTCTCCTTCCTCGATCTCAAGGTTGATATCAGAAAGCACCTGTGTACTTTCTTTACCCCGTCCATAAGTCTTATTTACATTCTTTAGTTCCAGATATGCCATTTTTTATTCTTTTAGATTAAACTCCTTCATTCTTGTTGAATGACACCATGTTCTGTATGGTAAGCATGATTCTGTCCAGTAAGAAGCCTATGATTCCTATCACGAACATGGCGACGATGATCTTTGAATTAGAATCTATGGCACCGTTCTGGAATTCCTCCCATACGAAGGAGCCAAGACCCGGACTTTGAGCGAGTAACTCAATGGCGATAAGCACCATCCATGCTACTGAAAGGGTGATTCGCAATCCCGTGAAAATCAAAGGAAGGGACGATGGCAATATCACTTTGAATACCTTTTGAAGAGATCCAAGCTTCAGGACCCTGGCAACATTGATATAGTCTTTATCTACAGATGATACTCCCATAGCTGTATTCACCAGGGTGGCCCACATGGAACACAGCCCTACGCTAATAAAGGAGATGATAAAGGCGCTATCAGAATTCGAGTCTTTGGTCATCGTTTTTACGATCATAAAGACCAAAAGCAGCCATACTACCGGGGATACCGGTTTGAAGATCTGTATTAACCAGTTAAAGGAACTTCGCAAAGTAGGGCTAAGTCCTATTATCACCCCTATGGGGATTGCTATGAACAATGCCAGTAAGAATCCTGCAAATACCGTTTCTAAGCTGGTAAGGATCTGATCAACAAATGAAGGTCTTCCAGTATAGGTAATTGGTTCTTTTCCAGCAGCCAGGCGTTTCTCATTGAGAACCGCGGTTTTTTCCACAAAGGCCCGTTTGTCGGCCCTGATCGCTTTATGATCGGCAATAAGTGATTGAAATGAATCCCATACCTGTACTGGGGAAGGCAGGGTATTAGGCTGGCAGGCAATGTTTCCCGATTTTATACAGCTTTCAATTTCGGCCGCAGCTTCGGTTCCCCGCTCATTCAGTGCCTTTTCGATCTTATAATCGGCTTCCATATTGAAGAGGGCTCTGGATCCCAGGTGCCATACTCCTATGAATACAATAATGGAAAATAATGGGATCAGAATGTTCCTAAAGAACTTCTTCGAATTGAATTTAAGGGTCCTTTTACCCAAACTTTTAACGGATGATGTGAAAGCACCTGATTCTACATATTCAGTTACTTTATCCAATGTGATGCTTTGTTTCATGATGCGTTTTTTAAAGTGAGGAATCGTCTTTGTTACCTATTTTGAAGCTGTTGATATAACTAATAGGATCTTTGGCGTCATAGGTATTACCGTCTATGAAATCTGATGTCGCTGGTTTGTATCCATCCGTTTCAGGAATATCAGAAGCCGGGATGTGACCTTCATCAGCCAGTAGTTTTGCCGCTTCTTTCCAGATATCAGGGCGGTAGATCTCTTTGATGGTTTCATCGTACCAGTCTGCCGGTTTTGTATCAGGGATCTGTCCCCATCTTCTCATTTGTGTTAAGAACCATATCCCGTCTGAATAGAATGGATAGGTGGCATTATATTTATAAAAGACATTGAAGTCTGGCATGGAACGTTTGTCACCTTTTTCAAATTCAAAGGTTCCTGTCATTGAATTAGCGAGTACCACTTCATCTGCGCCCACATATTGTGGCTTGGAAAGTATCTTTACCGCTTCGTCACGATTCCCCGGTTCATCCAGCCATTTCCCGGCACGTATAAGAGCTTTTGTCACCGCTATAGCTGTATTCGGGTTTTCTTCCACAAATTTTTTGGTCATCACGAATACTTTCTCCGGGTTGTTCTTCCAAATTTCATAGTTGGTAACCACAGGTACACCAATTCCTTTAAAAACGGCCTGTTGGTTCCAGGGCTCTCCCACACAGTAACCATGAATGGTGCCTGCTTCGAGAGTCGCGGGCATTTGAGGTGGAGGAGTTACCGAAAGAAGTACTTCGGCATCTATCTGCCCCTGGATATTATCCCTTGTGTACATTCCCGGATTTATTCCGGCGGCGGCCAGCCAGTATCTTATTTCATAGTTATGAGTTGAAACCGGAAAGACCATACCCATTTTAAAAGCACGCCCTGTCTTCTTGTATTCATCTATTACCGGTTTTAATGCTTCGGCTGAAATTGGGTGGGCAGGTTTGCCTTCTTCATTCAGAGGGACGTTAGGTTTCATTTTTGACCAGACATCGTTGGAAACTGTAATTGCATTTCCGTTGAGGTCCATGGAAAAAGGAGTTACCAGTTTAGCCTGTCTCCCAAATCCCGCTCCGGCCGCGATAGGCTGACCTGCCAGCATGTGTGAGCCGTCCAGTTGGCCGTCAATTACACGATCCAGCACATTTTTCCAGTTAGACTGGGCCTCTACAGAAACAAAAAGACCTTCATCTTCAAAAAAGCCTTTCTCCTTCGCGATGGCCAGGGGAGCCATATCGGTTAATTTGATAAAGCCGAATGTTAGCTGTGGCTTTTCAATTTCAAGTTGAACCGTTTTACTGGTTGAAAGTGCCAGGTCATTGCTTTCTTCGCCGGATGATTTTTTCTTATTTTCTCCGCAGGAAGCGATCAGGAGGATTATCATCAATCCAAATGATCTAAATAATAATGATTTCATAATTTCTCTTTTAAATAGTTAACCTAAATACGTAATGATACGTAGTTTTGACAAATGTATAAGTATTAAAAGATTTGAATTATGATAAAAACGATGTTTATCCAGTCTTTTTAGCAAAAAAAAACATGCGAAACAGCATGTTTTTGTTATAAGTGACTGATAATCAAAATTCAGGAATGGTTCGAAAAACTACTTAGCCCGGTTATTCAGCTATCTATAAAGTAATTATGTTCGGAGATTTCCCGTTTTAATTTGTTCACATCTCCAATAGCAATTCTTTTACCGGAAGTATAGATCTGTTTCTCTTTTTTTAAAGCTGATAAGGTTCTGATTACCTGTTCATTGGTTGTTCCGGCATAATCTGCAATTTCCTTTCGACTCAGTAACAAACTTAGGAATCCGTTCTTCTCACCGAATCTTCTATGAATGTAAAGCAGGGTGTCTATTACACGTTCTCTAACGGTCATTTGAGCGAATGCCTTTACCTTAGTTTCAGAACGGTCCAGCTCTTCCCCATAAAATAGCATAAGATCATAGGTGAGTGCAGGGATGCTTTGGAGCATCTCAAACAGGTTTTCATTACTAAAATGGCATAAGATGGAATCCTCCATTGCCAGGGCGCTAATGGCATATTTTTTACTCGTTCCATAACCCCGGTGCCCCATGATCTCACCTGGCTTTACAAAACGAAGTATCTGTTCTTTTCCATAAATACCGGTCTTTAGGACCTTTGCCTTTCCCTTATATAGAAAATACAATCCATTCACCGGCGAACCTTCCATGATGAATTGCTGCCCTTTCTTGCAGACAATAGTAGAGCGCCCTTCAACTGACTTCTGCATCAAGCTGGTTGAAAGATGTTTTTTTATCAGGCAGTTCTCATTCAAGCAAGTGTTACAATCTATTCTTTCCTGTGGCATCATATTTTTATTTTTCAGGAGATACTTTAATTATCAACCTGTTATAGCCAAAAATAAAGAATAGCGTCTGGAAAAGGACATAAAATGCTCAAAAAAATAAGTAAAAGTACTTAGTTTTGCCAAATTAGCAGAAAAGAGTAAATGGGCTGCTATTGTGATAAAATTTTTCAGTGCTAATTGAAAATTTCTAATCTGAAATAAACTGGAGATCCTAAATGAAAGAAATAATATGTTACTGATAAATTTCTTATCTGAACATATTTATGATTGAGTCTGCAATAGAATAACTTCCAGTTTGAGAATACATATTAAATTGAAATGAGGAAAATGTCAAATTCTGTGAAAAATTATATCTTTATTTGCTAAAAAGTACCAATTCGAAGCCATTCATGGAGGAAACCGACAAAGACTCTTATATACAGGGAGATAGAATGTATGTGGCCACTGATTGCGTGATTTTTGGTTTTGATGAAGGCAATTTAAAATTACTAATATTTAAAAGAAGGGTAGAACCCCTGAGAGGAGAATGGTCGCTGATTGGGAGTGTTGTGCGTCTAGAGGAAGATGTTCAGGACGCTGCAAAAAGGGTTTTAAAAGAAATTACAGGTTTGGACGGTGTATTCATGGAAGAGTTAAAATCTTATGGTAAAGCCGACCGTGACCCTGGGTACCGCTGTATTTCTATTGCCCATTATGCGCTTATACGAATAGGAGAGTATGATAAGGAGCTTGTTAAGAAACATGGGGCAGACTGGTACGACATCGATGAAGTGCCACAACTTGTCCTGGATCATAATCAGATGGTAAAAGATGCTCTTGAGAGAATTAAAAGAAAGGCCCGATATAAACCAATAGGTTTTGAACTCTTACCGGAAAAATTCAGCATTCCTCAGCTTCAAAGACTTTACGAGGCAGTCTATCGGGAGCAACTGGACGCAAGAAATTTCAGGAAAAAGGTTATATCTCTTAACGTACTTAATAAACTTGAGGAAAAGGATAAGTCCACTTCCAAAAGAGGAGCCTTTCTATATAAGTTTAATTATGTTAACTATCAGAAACTTCTAAGGCAAGGCTTTAATTTCGAAATTTCCTGATTTTTTAAGGTTTTATCTCAATATTTTTTAATGGTGTAAAATCACCTCATGAATTAAGGAATGTTTTGGGAGAATCTCCTGTAAAAATGACTTTAAAAAAAACCGGGAATTATGTCCCGGTTTTTTTATTTTTATTCTGTTTCCCTGGTTTTCAACATATCTACAGTTACCACTGTCCTGAAACCGAGATGTTCCTGTGATGAATCCAGTGCATTGGCCATTCGGGCGGAGGGCCTGTAACTCGCACAGTAAGATGCGGCGCACAGAAAGGAACCACCCTTAATTACCTTCTCCGAAATCTGAGGGTTATTCGGGTTATATGGTTTGTTGGGTCCCTGAGGATTTACGGTAACCTCATTTGATTTTAGTTCGTTATAATAATTGGTATTGTACCAGTCCTGTGTATATTCCCATACATTTCCGGTGGTATCATACAGGCCGAATTCATTAGGCGGATAAGATTTTACAGGAGCTTTATTTTCAAAACCATCGGCTTTGGTGTTGACTGTAGGGAATTCTCCTTCCCAGGTATTCGCACGTTCCGAAAGCTTGGAAATATCATTCCCCCAGGCAAATTTGGTATCTAAACCACCTCTTGCCGCATATTCCCATTCTGCTTCAGTGGGAAGTCTTCTTCCAGCCCATTCGCAGTAAGCTTTCGCATCTTCATATGCAATATGTACTACAGGATAATCCTCTTTACCTTCAATACTGCTCTCAGGTCCCTGCGGGTGTTTCCAGTTGGCTCCTACCTTCCATTGCCACCATTGTGTATAATCATATAGGTTAGGTACACTTTTACTTGTCTTTCTGAAGATAAGTGAACCAGGTTGTAATACAGAATCTGGGGGTTTAGGTGTACCCGGCGGGAGTTGTTTTTTAATCTCTTCCCAAACTATATCTCTTTCAGCCACGGTTTTGTATCCTGTAGCCTCTACAAATTCTTTAAACTCAGCATTTGTCACCTCGGTCTCATCCATAAAAAAGCCGTCAACAGCTACTTTATGGGCGGGTTTTTCATGATTTACGGCCATTTCATCACCTTCCACAGCTCCCTGTTTAAATTCACCTCCAGGAATCCAGACCATACCTTCAGGTACCTCAATATCGTCCGGGTAAGTTTTGACTAATTCGGGAAGCGTTTGTGTTACTTTTTCATTATCCCTGTTGTCGGCTTCCTTCTTCTGGTCTTTACACTGAATCAGGAAAAGGCTGCACACCACTGGGAGTATTATTAAAGTTTTTTTCAAACTTTTCTTTTTAACTAATTGCATTTTCTTCTTTTTAAACCTACTTGATTATTGTTGTTTAGTATTTTTTTTATTCATCACGTTCCTTAAAGCCTTCAATATTCTTATTCATTATTGGTATGTAACAGGTTATTAATTACTTTTTATTCCACCAGTTCCACCACTACTTCTATCTCAACGGCAATATTCGAAGGGAGACTACAATGCCCAAAAGCAGCCCTGGCATGTTTTCCTTTTTCGCCAAAAACCTCGACCATCAGATCTGAAAAACCATTTATGACCTTCGGCTGATCATAGAAATCTGGTGTGGAATTCACCATTCCCCGGACTTTTACAAACTGCTTAATCTTGCTCAGGTCTCCACAGGCCGCTTTTAAGGTACCAAGAATATCAATACCTGATTGCCGTGCTGCCTGATAACCTTCTTCTACAGTTAAATCTTTCCCAAGTTTGCCCTTCATTTCACTTCCATCTCCCGCAAGGAAAAGCAAATTGCCAACTTTTCTCCATTTAACAAAATTGGCTGCAGGTTCAGTGATTTCCGGAAGATCTATATTCAGTTCCTGCAGCTTTTGTTCGGGTGTTTGTGCTGTAACCGATAATGAAAACAGAAGTAGGAGTGAACTAATAATTAAGTTTTTAATAATCATATCTTTAGGTATACTTTTCAATTTTAATTTTCATCAGTTCACCAATCTGCCGGCCTCTTTGAATGGCAGTTTCGGCTTTCTCACCTTCAAAGTTTCCTCTGATGCTTTGTTTCCAGAGGCTAAGCCATCTTTCATAATGTTCAGGCTTTAAAGTTTCTTTTTTGCTCAGCTCTATATGTTTGAGCATGGGGTTTCCCTTATATTTCATTTCTCCCAGCAGGCTCGTTTCCCAGAAATCATACATCACAGGGATATGTCGGTCCCAGTCTAACTCTATCACCTTAGTAAAAAAATGCCCTATAAGATCATCTTTAATAACCATTTTATAGAATTCATCTACCAGTAATTCAATATCTTTTCTAGACTGTATGTCTTTTGAAATATTAGTGGTGTTTTTCGCCATTAGGTTTTATTTACTTTTTTTGATGATTTCCTGATAACTTTTAACAGGTTATCAGGATGATATTTTTCAAAGTGAATTTATGTAGAATTCTTACTTACTAAAGTAACATTCTAAACCCGAATACCTGAAGCTTTTCCTGCATGAAATCCAAATCCTTAGATCTTTTAAAACCTAGGCCTTCGTACATCTTCCAGGCGATATGCATAGAAATGGTAGTATGGATTATTACCTGTTGATGGCCTTTTTCTCTGGCTTTTTCGATACATTCTGTGGTCAGGAGTTTGCCAATTCCTATTCCGCGTAGTTGAGAATCTACAGCCAGTAACCTGAAGCCTGAGGCGTTTTGTTCCAGGGTTGCTGTTCCTCCGGAACCATAATATTGCATATCACTAAAATAAACTACTGCGCCACCAATCTTTCCTTCATCCGAGACCGCCACCAATAGTTCGGTTTCCGGTTTTTTTGTTAGCTCTCCAATGTTTGCAAGCATCTTATAATATTCGGGTTGTTCAGATTGCTTAGGAAATCCTTCTAACTGGGAGTAGGATTTTACCATCAATTTGCCGACTTTCCTAAAGTCTTTTTCGCTTGCATTTCTAATTTTAAAGGCTTTTTCCATTTCTTATTTGATCTTAAACCTGACTTAAATAGAAGGCATTCTCACTTTAATGATGACAGAGGAAATTATTGTAAGTATCCCTATGAGTAAGACAGCATAGGTTACCCCGAAAAGGTCGGCTGTAATTCCCGATATCACTGCGCCAATCGCATATCCCAGGTCTCTCCATAGACGGAAGGTGCCAATGCTTTCAGCCCTTTGACTGGGATTGGTCGCCTGGGCGATGGTTGAAAGGAAAGTAGGGTAGACCAGGGCTGTTCCAAGACCCAGAATTGCCGAAATGGAAGCCAGTAGAAAAAAACTGGAGGTATATGGAATTGATAAAATAGCGATACCCTGCAATAGCATTCCCCAAAATAACATGGCTTTTTTGGAGTATACATCAGACATCTTCCCCGTGAATAATTGGCCGATTCCCCAAACCGTGGGATAGATCGCAGCAATGATCCCAATATTGTCCGTACTGTAATTAAAGGACAGCAGTATTATTGGCAGTAATCCCCAGATCATTCCGTCATTCAGATTATTTACAAGACCTGCCTGGGTAACAGAACTTAAAGTCTTGTTGGTAAAGGTCGTTTCTTTAAAGATATTCTGAAGAGCTCCGGTAGTGCTGGTGGCATGTTCTTTATGTACAAAGTGTTTGGTGTCTTTCACCCAGAAAAGGGTTATTATAAAGCCTAAAACTGAAATAATTATCCCTAAATAGAATGGGTAGGGAGTGATGCCATATCTGTCGGCAATATAACCGGAAAGGAAGGCTACGACACCCACAGCAAAATACCCTGAAAATTCATTGAGACCCATAGCAAGACCCCGATTCTTTTCCCCTACAAGATCTATCTTCATTACTACCGTACTGCTCCATGTTAGCCCCTGATTAATTCCCAGTAGAATATTTGCAAATATGACCCAATTCCAGTGAGAGGCGTTAATAAGAATAAATGGCACTGGAATGGCTATTAACCAACCAACCAATAAAAGTGTTTTCCTACCCATCCGGTTTGCGAGCTTTCCGGCGAAGTAATTAGAAATGGCTTTGGTGATCCCAAAAGCCACGATGAAAGATAGAATAGCCGTTTTGGAGGCAACTCCAAATTCTGAGGAGGCAAACTCTGGAAATATTGTCCTTTCCAGGCCTATCATACCACCAACAAAGGCGTTTATGATTACAAGTAAAACAAACTGGCGCCAGTTTTCCTTTAGACCTAGTTGTATGGATTTTTGTGTCATCAAATTGGATTAGGGAGGCAAATTTAAAGGAATCATTTTATTATTTAGTAAAAGGAGTTGCAATCCTGAAATAGATCCAAATAAAAAAAGCAGCCCTTGCGGACTGCTTTTTTCTCAATTATGAGGTAAGTATTAGAAAATATATCGTAATCCTACCTGGGCCTGCCATCTGGATTCCAGACTGAAATCATAGGCAAAGGTCCTGGTTTGATCTGTTCCAAATGTATAGACAGGGGAATTGTTCTCATCCACTGTAACTCCAATTGGCTGATCGTTTACCGGAATTTCGATAACTCCCCAGTCAGAGTTCAGAAGATTTCCAAAGTTCAGGATATCCAGACTAAGCTGAATGGTGTTGGTTTTATCACCAACCTTGAAATTGTAATCCTGAAGGATCTTAATATCCCATCTGCCTCTCCACGGACTAAGGATACCATACTTTTCAGCATAGTTTCCACGATTTTCGCTCAGATAATCATCCTGCTGGATGTAAGCTTCAAAGGCCTGTCTTTGTGCTTCCTGCTGCGCCGCATCTCCGCTGAATGTATATTGCTGCAATTCAGACTGGGTAGGGATATAGATTAGGTCATTCAAACCAGAGCCGTCGTTATTGATATCTCCTGAATAGGTATAAGAAAATCTGGCTCCCTGAGCATACTCGTAGAATGCTCCGATAGAAGTACCCCATCGATCATCCTTTCCGTAACTGAATTGTTTGTTCAGCTGGCCAACAATTCTGTGTTTGTCACCGTATCTTGAAGGTGTACTTACCGCTCTGTTTACATTTCCAAGAGCGGGATTACGATCGTATGCATCACCTGAAATTTCGGCTTCAATAGAACTGGCATCTTCAGCTTTTAAGTAGTTATAAGCAATGCTCGCATAAAAATCATTTTCGAAATTCTTGGCAAGTTTCAAAGACCAGTTAAAAGAGTAACCAACATCAGTATTGGTAAATACATAGGCATTGGTAACGTCGCCAAATTCACTAATCGTTCTGTCGCTATCCAGGTAAATTGGTCTGTTATCCACACCGTTCAGGTTTCCGCTTGGGGTAGAAAGACCATAATTTCTAACCATTTGAGCATTGATGTCTTTGGTGTAGATAATATCGGTAGTGGCAACAATACCGTTTTCAAATCTGTAATCTGCACCTAAACTGTTTCTCCATACCTGAGGAAACTCAAAGTCAGGAGCCGTTGTTTGGTAATAGAAGATAGTAGTGTTGGCAACCTGGTTTCCAATCCATACAAATGGTAGTCTTCCGGTAAAAATTCCTGTTCCACCACGAAGTTGTAAAGTGTTGTCTCCCTTTACATCCCAGTTGAAACCTAATCTTGGAGACCAGAGTATATCTTTGGAAGGCAAGTCTAAACTGTTAAGCTTGGTGGGCTCCCCATTCTCATCATAATAGGTCACGTCCGGTTGATATAGGCCGTCAGGGAAAGTTCCTCCGGATTGACGCTCAATATTCTCCCGAATTTTATCCTGGGTGTCGAAGTATAAAGGCTTATCTACTCTTAAGCCGTAGGTAAAGGTAAAATCGTCAGTCATCTTCCATCTGTCCTGAGCATAGAAAGCAAGCTGACCCACATTGGTTTCAGCAAGAGCCCAGCTGTCATTTTGGTTATTGCTTTCAAATACGCTTTGCGCATTGGTAAGGGCCCCAGCTATAAGTCCGTTTTCGATAGCTTCCTGAAAGCTTCTGCCCGGATTTGCAGGATTGGTTCTTACGCTGGTAAAATCGGGTGCAAAAGCTCCAACCCCTCCATTATCATTAAAATAAGTATAAGCTCCAAGGTTAAAGGAGTTGTCAAATTCAAATTTTTCAAAGCTACCTCCAAAGGTGAAGGTGTGGTGTCCGGCTACCAGGTTAAGATTATTAGTGATCTGGTAAACATGTTGTTCAAGCCTGTTGTTTATAGAGAATGGTTCATGACCAGCCACAATGTAACGAACCCCATCTTCCTGAATGCTGATTGCAGGAGCAGGAGCCGAGAAAGGATCACGGCTGTCATCAAAGAAAGTATATCCTGCCTGGAATTTATTGGAAATGTTGTTTCCAAAACTTGAGTTAAGCTCTACCAGCCATGAGTCTATCTTATTATTGATGGTATAACCTGAATTTCTGAACTGAAGGGTAGTAAGGTCTGGCCCTCGTCTTCCAAGTGCTTCCGGGTGTGCCGGAAGATCTCTGGAAGCATCCAGAAAGTTGTAGATGAAAGCAAGACGGTGATCCTGATTGATGTTCCAGTCCAGCTTTAGTATACCTTTTGTTGAAGCGGTCTCGTGTGTATAACCTTCATAAGGACCTGTTTCATATCCCAAAGAAGCCAGTGAACTTGAAACATACTCAAGATCTTCGGCAGATACTCTTGAAACATTTTCGCCGGTTAATCCAGGTCTGCTTGCTACGAAATTCGATCCAAGATCTTTCCTGTCATCTTTTTCAAAATTGGCAAAAACAAAAAGTTTGTCCTTAATAATTGGTGCACCAATGCTTACTCCATACTGAGCTTGCTTTAAGTCTGGGACAATTATATTATTTCCGGCAACTTTGTCTCCAGTCATATCTTCATTACGGTAAAACCCATATACTGTACCTTCAATAGTATTACTACCACTTTTTGTTACAGCATTTACTGATGCTCCAGTAAATCCTGCCTGGGTAACATCATAAGGCGCAGTAGAAACCTGTATCTGGTCAATCGCATCCAGAGAGATAGGCTGGGCATTGGTTTGTCCTCCGGGAGTTGCTGCATCAAGGCCGAATGGATTATTGAAAATAGAACCGTCTAAACTAAAGTTATTGAACTGGTCGTTTCTTCCGCCAAAGGATCCGTTACTTGAAGCGGTAGGCTCAAGCCTGTAAAAATCTGAGGCCGATCTGGAAATGGTTGGCAGGGTCTTCAGTTCCTTTCTTCCGATGTTGGTCTCGGCTCCTGTACGATCACTGTTGATGATCTTGTTTTTTGATCCCGTGATGACCACAGCGTCAAGTTGTGTTGCATCAGAGATCATTTCAATCTCAACATTGTAAGTCTGTCCAAGGTTTAGGTCAACACCTTCAAGAACTGAAGTTTTAAATCCTACATAACTTACCGATATTTTGTAAGGTCCACCAACCCGAAGGTTCAAAAGGTTAAAACCGCCGTCAAAATTAGTGACGGCTCCATAGGTGGTTCCGGTTGGCGTGTGCACGGCTGTTACATTGGCACCAGGCAGAGGCGTTCCTTCTTCGTAAAATACCTCCCCGCTGATTTCTGCAGTTGTCACCTGTGCGTTTACAGATGCAATGCTAACAAATGCTATTGTTAATAGCAGTAATAGTCGTTTCATGTTTAGTTGTTTGTGTTGTTTTAAGTGAATGTAAATTTTTTGCAAAAGTAGTCTTTCCTACAACTCTTACAATTTTTTTTAGACTACTATTTTTTCGAATAATTCATTTTGATAAAATTGACATTTAATACTATAAATTAAGAAAAGGCCCTAAATAAAGAACCCCGTCCAACTGGACGGGGTTCTTTACCGAAGGATGTTTAAGTTAATCACTGAAAGCATTTTGATTTGAGCTCCGTACTGCCCGGCTGCTAATGCCGAAAGCCATAAGGGACTCTGGAATGTTGCTTTCATCCATTCCCAGACTTTTCATGTGATCCAGAAGGTTTGCCTTCACACAATTTTCTATCTCTCCAAGTTTTACCCTGTAACAGGCTTTGCGGATGAACATCTGATCTTCGTCAAAGAGCTTGGTAGTGATGTCCAGATCTATAAGCTTGCCATTCACCCTGCTGGAAAGATAATAATTGAATTTAATGTTCTTTTTTCCCTTAAGAGGGGTACCCGTGTGTTTGGGGATGTAGATAAAATCCCCCAGTTTCTCAAATTTCATTCTCGGCTGGGTTTTTATGATTAGGCAGTAATAAATATAATAAAAATCATTAGTCATTTTTGACTTTATCGAATTTTAATTGGATTCATTTGATTGTAAATCAGTGTTTTTTGGTTCTTAGTAAGGGAAAATAATCCCTGAGGGGTTTATGTTTTCATACTGTTTAATACCTTTAAAAATAAAAGATGAGCTTCAGTAAATTATTTGAATTTCTTCGGGAACTTAACAGGAACAATAACAAGGAGTGGATGGATCAGCACAGGGATGAGTATCATGAGGTGCGTGACTTTTTCATAAACTGGCTCAATGAACTGGATATTAAACTTGGAAAAATAGATCCTGAATATACCCCCACGACCGGGAAACAGGCTATCAACAGGATAAATAATAATCTGATGTTCCATCCTGATAAACCTGTCTATAAAGATCATTTTGGTGCCGGCCTGGACAAGCAAAAGGGAAAGGGTGATTTCTATATCCATATAGGCATCAATGAATGCTTTATGGCTGGAGGATTTTACCGGCCTAAGAAAAAAACACTGGATAGCATTAGGGCTGCCATTGATTATAATGGGAATGAATTAAAAAATATTTTGAACAGGAAATCCTTTAAGGATATATTTGAAGATCTTCTGGAAGATGATAAACTGAAATCGTCACCAAAAGGATACCCTAAAGATCATAAACATATAGATCTTCTAAGGAATAAAAGCTTTGCGGTAATGCATCCTTTCAGTCAGAAAGAAATTCAGCAGGACGATTTTCAGCAGAAGGTAATAGATGTTTACAGGGAGATGTTGCCCTTCAGAAGATATTTAAACAATGCAGTAACTGTATAATTATTATAAATGGATTTAAAATCATACGTTCGGGATGTTGCCGATTTTCCCAAAAAAGGTGTCAGTTATAAAGATATTACTCCGCTTTTACTTGATCCCGAAGCAATGGAACTTGCAGTAAAACTTTTTATGCAGAATTTGCCTCATACCGATATTGATAAGGTAGTTGGAATAGAATCCCGTGGATTTTTCTTTGCCACACTCCTTGCTGAAAAACTCAGGGCAGGATTCATTCCTGTTCGTAAACCGGGCAAACTCCCTCATCGTACTCATAGTGAGAATTATGAGCTGGAATATGGAACTGACACTTTGGAAATACATGAAGATGCTATTAAGCAAGGGGAGAAGGTTCTGTTGCATGACGATGTGCTTGCCACGGGAGGAACGGCCGCAGCAACCTGCAAGCTGATAGAAAAATGCGGAGGGGAGATCGTGCAATGTACTTTTCTGGTAGAACTGGGTTTTCTTAAGGGTGCCGAAAAACTTAAAGGATATGAGGTGTCTTCTTTATTAAAATATACTTAGTCCAGTGAATTCTTGGTTACCCATACTCTCCAGCCTATAATAGCCATTTGCAGTTTACTGGCTTTCCGAAGATCCAGTCGTTTTTTGGAATAACTGGGCAATACCTTCTTATTTAGTTGGGCGAGCATTTTAAAGAATTTCTTTTTCATTGGTTGGAGGTGGTTTTCTCAAAGATAAAGATTTTATAAAACTAAAATATTTCACCAGAGGTTCCTTTATGTTTGCTGCTCCTATCTGATCTGTTTATGAAGTTTTTCATTTGTCAAAGGCTATTCTGAAGTTTCTGGAAGTAGTTGAGTTTTTTATTCTGGGTAATATTTGAGGCAATTCCTATCTTCGCCAAAAATTGTTTATGAGCGTTGTATTTCTACTCATTGGGTTTGTTTTATTGGTTATAGGAGGGGAGTTTTTAGTGAGATCATCTGTGGCGCTTTCCCTGAAGCTTGATATTTCCCGGATGGTGATAGGGCTTACCGTGGTGTCTTTTGCTACATCGGCTCCTGAATTACTGGTGAGTCTGCAGGCGGCAATAGATGGCTTTTCAGATATTTCCCTGGGAAATGTGATAGGTTCCAATATTGCAAATATTGGCCTTGTGCTGGGGCTTACGGCCATGGTTTCTCCATTGATGGTAGACCGGGATTTCTTCCGCATCAACTGGCCTGTAATGATGGTCTTCTCTATAGTGCTTTATTTCTTTTTGTTAAGCAATAATCAATTATCCAGAATAGAAGGTCTTTTATTACTTGCGGGGCTGGTAATCTATCTGTTTGTATTAATAAGGCGTTCCAGAAAAAAAGATACCATAATTATAGAAGAAGTTGATGAATCACTACGTGCTGTAAGCGGATTCAAAATGAGCATATGGCTGCTGATAGGTATTTTTGCACTTTGGGGTGGTTCTGAATTGCTGGTAAAAGGAGCGGTTCAACTCGCTACCCAGTTGGGGATAAGTGAACGGGTGATATCAGTTACCGTCATCGCCGTAGGTACCAGTGTTCCTGAACTGGCAGCATCTTTAATCGCTGCTGTTAAGAAAGAAAAAGCCATATCATTAGGTAATCTAATCGGATCCAATATTTTTAACATATCCTCGGTTCTTGGAATAACTGCTATTATCACACCTATAAGCCTGCAGTCTCAAAAGATCCTTTCAAATGATATGTTCTGGATGCTAGGTATCGCTTTCATTATTTTGCCTTTACTCCTAATTCCTAAAATCTCAAGAATGGGACGTAAGGAGGGTTTTGTTTTGCTGATAGCTTATTCCGCATTTATTGTACTCACTCTGATATAAAAAAAACCACCCGAATGGGTGGCTTTTTCTTCCTTTTTCTTTTTCAATGAATGATTTTCCCTAAGCGGTAACCGGTTCCACTTTCACGCTTTCCACGGTTTCGATTATTCTGGCTGCTACCTTATATGGATCGGCATTCGATGCCGGTCTGCGGTCTTCAAGCCATCCTTTATAACCTTTTTCCACGGTTATAATTGGAATACGTATGGAGGCTCCACGGTCAGAAACACCGTAACTGAAATCGTTGATGGATGCGGTTTCATGTAGTCCGGTTAACCTTTGATCGTTGTATTCTCCATATACTTCTATGTGCTCTTTGGTAACAGGTCTGAATGCCTCACATACCTGGTCGTAAATCTCTTTAGAGCCAGCGGTACGTAAAAGAGTGTTAGAGAAGTTACAGTGCATACCAGAACCATTCCAGTCTCCTTTTACTGGTTTTGGATGGTATTCAATGTAGTATCCGTATTTCTCGGTAAGTCGGTCTAGCAGATAACGTGCTACCCAAACTTCATCACCAGCTTTCTTGCCTCCTTTGGCAAAAACCTGGAATTCCCACTGTCCGCTTGCTACTTCCTGATTGATTCCTTCAAAATTTATTCCTGCTTCCAGGCAAAGGTCTGCATGTTCTTCAACAAGATTTCTTCCGTGAGTGTTTAACCCACCAACGGAACAATAATACATTCCCTGAGGACCTGGATATCCGCCCATAGGAAAGCCTAAAGGCAGCTGTGTCTTAGTGTCCATTATAAAGTATTCCTGCTCGAATCCGAACCAGAAATCCTCATCTTCATCATTAATAGTTGCTCTTGAATTGGTTTCATGTGGAGTTCCGTCTGAGTTTAAAACCTCAGACATTACCAGATAACCATTCTTACGTGCCGGATCGGGATAGATCGCCACTGGTTTTAAAAGACAGTCTGAAGATCCCCCTTCGGCTTGCTTGGTTGAAGAACCATCGAAAGACCAGATTGGACAATCTTCCAGTTTGCCACTGAAGTTTTCTTCAACTTTGGTTTTGCTCCGCATGTTTTGGGTAGGATAATACCCATCTAACCAAATGTACTCAAGTTTTGCCTTGCTGCTCATAATTCATTATTGTTTTAATTGAAAATCTTAAAGCACCAAAAATATTAATTATATCCTAAACCCCTTTAGTGGTGGGGTGTTAAAGTGCAAAATTGAGTTAATTTTTATGTATGCCCTAAAAATTAAGGGGGCAATATTTGAATTTATCATTTTTTAAGGCCGTAATTTTTAATTTTTCAATACATAAATCATATATTCGCAACTTCAACCCGGGAATTTTTGTAAAAACCGGCTTTTTTAATAAGGATTTGAGCATAAAAAGCTTAGTATATAGATTATCAACAACTTAAATTTTTAAAAATTAATATGTCAACTTTACGATTTCAAGCAATCAAAGAAACTTTGAACCGGAAGGCCGTCAAAATAGATGAGCCAGGGAGAAGATCTGATATTTTCGGTAAAAACGTATTTAATGAGACTGTAATGAGACAGTTTCTAACTAAAGAAGCCTATAATAATGTGTTAGAGGCGATGCGTACGGGAAAGAAGATTGAGCGTTCTGTAGCCGATCATATTTCAACGGGGATGAAGGAATGGGCCATCTCTAAAGGAGTGACCCATTATACGCACTGGTTCCAGCCTCTTACGGGAGCCACTGCGGAAAAGCATGATTCATTTTTTGAACCCTTGGGAGAAGGTCTTGCTATCGAAAAATTTGGTGGAGGTCAGCTTGTTCAGCAGGAACCGGATGCATCCAGTTTCCCTAGTGGAGGAATAAGAAATACTTTTGAAGCACGTGGTTACACTGCATGGGATCCTACATCTCCGGCATTCATCTGGGGAACTACCCTTTGTATTCCTACAGTATTTGTTTCCTATACAGGAGAAGCGCTGGATAATAAGACTCCTTTATTAAGGGCATTACAGGCGGTAGATCATGCGGCCACCGATGTTGCAAAGTACTTTGATAAGAACGTAAAGAAAGTGAACGCCACTCTGGGATGGGAACAGGAATATTTCCTTATAGACTCTGCACTCGTGGCTTCAAGACCTGATATCACCCTTACCGGAAGAACCTTATTAGGACATTCACCTGCTAAAGGTCAGCAGCTGGATGATCACTATTTCGGATCTATTCCATCAAGAGCTATCTCTTTTATGATGGATCTGGAAATAGAATGTATGAGATTAGGTATCCCGGTTAAGACTCGTCACAACGAAGTAGCTCCTAATCAGTTTGAGCTGGCTCCGATCTTTGAAGAGGCTAACCTTGCAGTAGATCACAATTCACTTATCATGGATGTGATGAAAAAAGTTGGGGAAAGACATAATCTTAGTGTATTAATGCACGAGAAACCATTCGCTGGTATAAACGGTAGTGGAAAACATAATAACTGGTCCCTTGCAACTGATACGGGAGTCAACCTGCTTTCTCCTGGTTCTACACCAATGAAGAACCTGCAGTTCCTTACATTCTTTGTAAATACCATTAAGGCAGTTTATGATCATGAAGAGCTGCTTAGAGCTGCTATCGCGAGTGCTTCCAACGACCACCGTTTAGGAGCAAATGAGGCGCCACCGGCAATTCTTTCAGTGTTTATTGGTACACAGTTAACGAAAGTTCTTGATGAACTTGAAAAAGTAACCGATGGAAAACTTTCTCCTCAGGAAAAGACCGATCTTAAGTTGAACGTTGTAGGTAAGATTCCGGAAATACTTCTGGATAATACCGATAGAAACCGTACCTCTCCATTCGCATTTACAGGAAACAAATGGGAATTCCGTGCAGTAGGGTCACTTGCGAACTGTGCCGGAGCGATGACTGTTCTTAACAGTATTGTTGCCAAGCAGTTAAAACAGTTTAAAGCAGAAGTGGATAAGCTGATCAAGGATAAGAAGATGAAGAAAGATGATGCTATCTTCAACGTTCTTAGAGAGTATATTAAGAAATCAAAGAAAATCCGTTTTGAAGGTAATAACTATTCTGAAGAATGGGAAAAAGAAGCTAAGAAAAGAGGCCTGAGTAATAACCGTACCACGCCTAATGCACTTAAGGCTCAGGTAAGTAAATCTACTATCAAGCTTTACGAAGATCTTGAGGTGATGAACAAGACAGAAATAGAGGCACGTCACGAGATAGAGCTTGAAGAATACGCAATGAGGATACAGATTGAAGGACGTGTACTTGGAGATATCGCGCGCAATCATATTATTCCTACAGCAATTAAATATCAGAATATCCTGATAAGAAATGTTCGCGGTCTAAAAGATATCTACGGTGAAGAATTCCCAAGATATGCCAAGGAGCAACTGGAGATAATTGAAAGTATTTCAGCTCATATTGCAACCATCAACTCCAAGGTAAATGCAATGATAGAAGCAAGAAAAGTTGCCAATAAGATTGAAGATGTTGAAGAAAAAGCATTTGCATATTGTGATGATGTGAAGCCATTCTTTGATGAGATCAGGTATCACTGTGATAAACTTGAATTACTGGTAGACGATGAGGTTTGGCCACTTACCAAATACCGAGAGCTATTGTTTACGAGATAATTCACTATGAAAAAGATTTTTTCAGGCCACGCCCAAAAGCGTGGCTTTTTTTCTTTAAAATCTTCTCATTATTTATCAGAACTGTTTAAACTAATTATCTTTGACAACTCTAAGAATTAGTTCATGAGCAAGGAAGTAAGCAAAAGATATTCAGGCCGCGGCGTTTCTGCCGGAAAAGAAGATGTGCATAACGCGATAAAGAACGTAGATAAAGGGATTTTCCCTAAGGCGTTCTGCAAGATCGTCCCGGATCATTTAACGGGAAGTGACGAACATTGTCTAATTATGCATGCTGATGGTGCCGGTACAAAGTCTTCCCTTGCTTATATGTACTGGAAGGAAACCGGAGATATTTCGGTATGGAAAGGAATTGCTCAGGATGCTCTTATCATGAACATCGATGATCTTTTGTGTGTTGGAGCGACTGATAATATCCTTCTTTCATCAACTATTGGAAGAAATAAGAACCTGATTCCGGGAGAGGTTATATCAGCTATCATTAATGGGACTGAAGAACTTATCTCAGAATTGAAAGACTTTGGAGTAGAGATACATTCCACAGGCGGTGAAACTGCCGATGTGGGTGATCTTGTTAGAACGATTATCGTTGACTCCACGGTCACTGCCCGGATGAGAAGGGATAAGGTGATAGATAATGCTAATATTAAACCGGGAAATGTTATTGTAGGACTTGCCTCATTCGGGCAGGCTAGTTATGAAAAGGAATATAACGGCGGAATGGGTAGCAACGGACTTACTTCTGCACGTCATGATGTGTTCTCAAAACTTCTGGCCGAAAAATATCCTGAAAGTTTTGACAGCTCCATCCCTGAAGAACTGGTTTATTCAGGAGGCAAAAAACTTACAGATACCGTGGAAGATAGTCCGGTTGATGCCGGGAAACTTGTACTTTCTCCAACCAGGACCTATGCGCCTATTATTAAAAAGATACTTCAGCAAATTGGAAGTGATAAGATAGATGGGATGGTCCATTGTAGTGGAGGAGCCCAGACAAAGATCCTGCATTTTATTGATGCCCTTCATATTATAAAAGACAACTTATTCGATACCCCTCCACTTTTTAAGCTTATTCAGCAGGAAAGTAAAACCGACTGGAAAGAAATGTATCAGGTATTTAATATGGGCCACAGAATGGAGCTTTATGTGAATGGAGATATCGCTTCTGAAATTATTGAGATTTCAAAATCCTTCGATGTAGATGCAAGGATCGTTGGTAGAGTGGAGGCGGCAGATTCAAAAAGGCTTACTATTCAAAGTTCTCACGGCACTTTTGAATATTAAGTAGAGATATATCCCAGTGTCTGTAGTTCGCCCGTAGTACTTACAGCTCTGGAACAACCGTCTTTGATAAAATATAGATCATCGGTTATTTCAAGAATATCCCTGTATAAATGATCGGTTAGGAGAATTGCCTTATTTTTCTTTTCAATGATGAGTTCTTCCTTTATGATGCCTGTATAAACTGGGGTAAGGTGGGTAAAAGGTTCATCCAGCATAATGAGCTTTGCATCGCTTTTTATAGTAAGCCAGATAGAGACCAGCCTTTTTTCTCCGCCAGAGAGTTGATTCAGTTTAAAATTTATGTGATCCCGGAAGGAGGGAAATTTTTCTGTAAATTCTTCCCATGAAATCCTGTAAATAGTAAAAAGCGTTTTCAGAGAAATATTTGGCAGAAAATCTGTCTGAGGTAAAAACCTCACATTTTCCTTAGTATATAGCTTCTTCAAAGTCCCTTTGTTGTTGATCCTTACCAGTTTGTTGTTGCAGGATAAGTTTCCGAAGAAAATTTTTAACAAGCTCGTTTTTCCGCTACCGTTAGATCCCAGTATGCCGGTGATCCTTTCGGTTTCAGCTTTTATGTACACACCATAGAGAATTTGTTTTCCATTAAAGCTCAGTTCAACGTTATCCAGTTCAAAGATCATATCAACATACTGATTTTATAAATGGTCACACTTAGAAAAAAGTCGGTAAGGATACAGTATGTGAAAAGAAATAAAGGGCTGATGCCGAAATTCTTATAAAAAAGAAGGCTGTCTTTAGACTCAAAGAAATGTTTGTGTAGAAACAGTATTCCAATTAGGAAGATCTTAACCAGGAGTATAACTTCTATTATATTATCTAAAAAGATAAGAATTAAGCTAAGGCATGCCGAACTAATGATCAGTTTCCTGTAGAAATGAAAGGATAATTTTAGTCTGAAAAGAAAGTTGTGAATGAGATTCATTAGTCTTTCAATTTAAGGAAAATTAATATGGTTTTTATTTTTTCTGGATCAAACCATTGATTTTTTGCACTTTGATTTGCGGTATATTTGATTGTGCTAATTCCTTTTTTAAAACCGCTTCCTGTTTTTTTACGTAAATCTCCTGCAACCAATCAAAAAAATATCATGTTATCCAGTTCTTTATTATCGGTGGTCACACCGATGCTACTAGTCTTAAATTGTTATATAATATATGAGTATGATCAGGATATAAGTCGCTGGGCACGTGTGTTAAGTACGGCAGTATTCTTTCTCATTTTACTTTGGCAAAACTCCCGTAGCAAAAGATTTCTAAGCGCATTTGTGTTGCTGCTTATTTCTGATCTGCTCTTGTTTTACTACGAATTTGTCCTTGGAAATGCAGCTGCATTTATAGCAAGGATCTCTGCCTATGTGCTTCTGGTACTCATGATAAGCCCGGAGCTTAGACAACTTAGAACAAATCTTTTTCAGAAATTCATTTTCGTGGTGGTTTTGGGGCTAAACCTGGCAATGCTCATCATGTTGGTGGGGATGGTGCCTTTAAAGTTCAAATATCCATTTCTGGATATGCTGTTTTATGCTTACGGAATGTCAATGATAAGTATGGTCATCGCAGCCATTTCGTATAGTAACCGCTATTCTAACAGGACTTCTTTTTTCTTTACGGCGGCAACGCTTTGCCTTGTGTTTTCAGATATTACCTCATTTATAGCCTATTATCTTGAATTTTCGGAGTTCTATTTCCCGGACCGTATCTTCTATATAATGGGCATTGCCGGTCTGGTGAAATTCTCTTCTTTTTCCCGAAGTCATAAGGCTGTGGCCGAATTGGGAAGCCTTTAAAGCTTTCTCTTACAATTCACCCAAATTATCGTAAATTTGCTTCTTAAATTCAGGAAGACTATATGATTGAGAAGCTTAATATCGTAAAACAGAGGTTTGATGAGGTGAACGATTTGATAATCCAGCCGGATGTGATTTCAGATCAGAAACGATATATTGAATTAAATAAAGAATACAAAGACCTTAAGGCTTTGATGGAAGAGCGTGAGAAGTATATGCGCCTTACCGAAAACATACAGGAAGCGGAAGAGATCATTTCAGACGGAAGTGATCCTGAAATGACCGAAATGGCCAAGCTGCAGCTTGATGAGGCTAAAGAACAGCTCCCCGAACTGGAGGAAAAGATCCGGATGATGCTTGTTCCTAAAGATCCTGAAGATTCTAAGAACGTGGTGATGGAGATTCGTGCCGGTACCGGTGGGGATGAGGCGAGTATTTTTGCGGGGGATCTTTACCGTATGTATACCAAGTATGTGGAAAGCAAAGGCTGGAAACATAATATTGTTGATTTTAGCGAAGGTACCAGTGGTGGTTTCAAAGAAATAATCTTCGAGGTGAGCGGGGAGGAAGTTTACGGTACCATGAAATTTGAAGCCGGGGTACATCGTGTACAGCGGGTGCCGCAAACCGAAACTCAGGGACGTGTGCATACCTCTGCCGCTACCGTTATGGTCCTGCCTGAAGCCGAAGAGTTTGAGGTGGAGATAGACCCTAAAGACGTAAGGATCGATTATTTCTGTTCTTCAGGTCCTGGGGGACAGTCAGTGAACACAACTTATTCGGCAGTAAGACTTACTCACGAACCAACGGGATTGGTGGCGCAGTGTCAGGATCAGAAATCACAGCATAAGAACAAGGAAAAAGCTTTCCGCGTACTTCGTTCCCGACTTTATGAAATGGAGCTTGCCAAGAAACAGGAGGCCGATTCAGCCAAGCGAAATTCCATGGTTTCCAGTGGAGACCGTAGTGCGAAAATCAGGACCTATAATTATCCGCAGGGGCGGGTGACAGATCATCGTATCAACCTTACTTTATACGACCTTTCAAACATCGTGAACGGAGATATCCAGAAGATCATCGATGAATTAAGACTGGCAGAAAATACAGAAAAACTTAAGGAGAACTCAGATATTATTTAATGAGGAAAGTTTAAAGCTTTAAGTTGAAAGTTGAATTTGAAAAAACTTTCTGATCTAAAATTTCGATTTTTCCTTTCTGAAAACTGAACACCGAACACTGAATACTAAAAAATGACTTCACAGGAGCTGACGCAGCAAATTTTCAAGAAAAAATCTTTTTTATGTGTAGGTTTAGATACCGATCTTGACAGGATCCCTACCTATTTACTTTCCGAAAAAGACCCCGTGTTCAGTTTTAATAAGGCAATTATTGATGCTACTCATAAATACTGTGTGGCCTATAAACCAAATATCGCTTTTTACGAGGCTATAGGTGTTGATGGCTGGAAAGCTCTAAAAAAGACCATTGAGTATCTGCATTCTGAATACCCGGAAATTTATACTATAGCCGATGCAAAACGCGGGGATATTGGCAATACTTCCCGTATGTATGCAAAAGCTTTTTTTGATGATCTTGGATTTGATTCGGTAACCGTGGCTCCTTATATGGGTAAGGATTCTGTTGAACCCTTTCTGGAGTTTATTAATAAGCATACGATCCTTCTGGCGCTAACCTCAAATGAGGGTGCCTATGATTTCCAAACATTAAAGACGGGTGATGAAGAACTGTACAAAAAGGTGATCAGGACTTCTAAGAGCTGGAATAATTCTGAAAATCTTATGTATGTGGTTGGTGCAACAAAGGCTGAATATCTTGCTGATATCCGAAAGATAATTCCTGAGAACTTTTTACTGGTGCCTGGCGTGGGAGCCCAGGGAGGAAGCCTCGAGGAAGTCTGTAAGTACGGTATCACCAGAAATGTTGGTTTACTCGTTAATTCTTCCCGAAAGATAATCTACGCCTCAGATTCGTCCAATTTTGCAGAGATAGCTGGAGCCAAGGCTGAAGCACTTCAAATCCAGATGGCCGAGGAACTGGAAAAATTATAGCCTTATGGAGGTTTGGGATCAGCTAGGACGTAATCTACAATTTAAAGAGACTCCTAAACGAATCGTTTCCCTTGTTCCCAGTCAAACGGAGCTCCTTGTGGATCTAGGTCTTGAAAAATATTTGATTGGAATCACTCATTTTTGTGTGCATCCTAGCTTTTTGAAACAAATCAAAACAAGAGTAGGGGGAACTAAAAAAGTGAACTTTAGGAAGATCAGGGAGCTGGAGCCCGATATCATACTATGTAATAAGGAAGAGAACACGAAAGAGATGGTTAAAGAGCTGGAAAAAATAGCTCCTGTACATATCTCTGAAGTTTCAGATCTGCAGAGTTCCTGCGAGCTTATTATTCAGTATGGTAAAATATTTAATTGTGAGCCCCTGGCTCTAACCCTTTCCGATTCTATCAGAAAAAAAGCGGAGGAGCTTGAACGGCTTGCTGCCGGCTCTCCAAAGCGAAGAGTTGCTTATTTCATTTGGAATGAGCCTTTAATGGTGGCAGGGAAAGCCACGTTTATCAATTCTATGCTGGAACTTAATAATTTTGAGAATGTATTCAGCCAGGAAAGGTATCCCGAAACCAGTTTTGAACAACTTAAGGACCTTGAAATAGATCTTTGTATGCTTTCTTCTGAACCTTTTCCTTTTAAAGAGGAGCATAAGCAGAAGTTTCTTCCTTATTCAAAAGAAGTTCAGATCGTGGATGGAGAATATTTCAGCTGGTATGGCAGCCGGTTACTTGAAGCTATGGACTATTTTAAAGAATTTCACTTGGAGTCATCAACCAATTGACAGTCCATTCTGTGTAATTCAGCAAGAATCTTTTGTGCCCTCGAATTAAGCTGGTCGCTTTTCTCTTTATCGATCAAAGCCATTTTGTAGGCACGCTGCATTAACCGGGTGTATTTTTCACACAGGCGTTCTTCTCTGGTTTTATTTTCAAAAATTCTAAACATAAGTATGTAGGGTCTTTCTTCATTTATCATTCAACATTGCTACAAAGCTAAGCAGGTAGTAGCTTACATAATGATAATGCTCAGTTAAGCTTATTTTAAAATGATGGGATATAAACCCTAAAAGTGTTAAAATATTAGAAAATGAGAGAAAAATCCTATCTATCCTGGACCGCAAAGACTCTTCGAAGAAGATCGGTAGTTCTTGCTGATATACTGCTTCTTATCTCTTTTTCTTCCTTTGCGATCATTAAAAATACACCGTCCAAAGCTTCGTTGGTTACATAATCTGGCAGGTCCGGATTAACATTTGAAGTAACGGGTACCGCATTGTATTTTTCGATGATATTCTTCCAGACCTGCGTTGCACCCACCTTATCCAGTGAATTGCTAATTATAGGGTTAAACCGACTGTAAAGTTCCTGTTCAGTTCTGTTTGATAGATAAACCGTGGCGGCATCTTCTCCACCCATTAGGATATTCCTGGCATCGGCAAAAGTAATACCGGTCACTGCATCGGCAAATACAGGGATGGCTTCGCTCACCGCATCTTCCGCAGCTCTGTTAAGTACCCTTAGTCCTTCATCGGCCAGGGCATCAAGACCAATATCTCTCAGGGTCCTATCTACTTTCTGTAATTCGGGCGGGAGGCCGATTCTTACCAATTCATTGCTGAAAAAGCCATCTTCCTTAGCCAGACTGGTAACTTCTTTATCGATACCAAATTGCAATGCTTGTTTAAGTCCGGAGCTTATCTCGGCATCGGTTACTCCCTGAGGGAATTGGGAGGCAATTGTTTGAAGCTCGGCACAGGAGGTAAGAAGGAATATTCCAAAAAGAGCAAAAATCTTTTTCATGATATCTAATTTTTTCAAATATAGAGATAGGGATTCTAAAAATCGATTGTGAAATCCTATAATAATATTAAAACAAAGGCTTTAGAATATCAGGTTTTGAGTGGTTTTACCAAAACGCAGGCTTCTTTAAACCAGAACGATTTTGTCCATTTTGGGTAAAAATATCATCAGGTAAAGACAATGGTTTTGTTATTATAAACCAGGGTTTTTCTATCAATATGAAGTTTGATTCCACGTGCCAGGACGATCTTTTCCAGGTCTCTGCCTTTAAGGATCAGGTCTTTTACGGAGTGACTGTGAGAAATTCTGGTAATATCCTGTTCTATTATGGGGCCGGCATCCAGTTCTTTCGTCACATAATGGCAGGTCGCACCAATGATCTTCACACCCCTCTTATAGGCAAAGTGATAGGGTTTGGCTCCCGCGAAGGCAGGCAGGAAAGAGTGATGTATGTTGATAATCCTATTGGGGTAGGCCTTGATCATTCGGGAAGAGATTATTTGCATGTACCTTGCCAGGACAATAAGGTCGATATTCTCTTTTTTCAGTAGTTCCAGCTGTCTTTTTTCAGCCTTATCCTTTTCTCCCTTTACTACCGGAATATGATAAAAAGGAATGTCAAAACTTTTAGCAATGTACTCCAGGTCATTATGGTTGCTAATAATTATAGGGATGTTCACATCAAGTTCCCCGGATCTGTACCTTCCAAGAATATCATAAAGACAGTGGTCATACCTGGAAACAAATAGCGCCATATTTGGTTTCATGCCGGCTGTGTAGATGTGCCAGGACATTTCATAGGGCTTCCCTATAGCTTCTGCAAATTCATTTTTTAAGCTTTCAATTTTGATTAGATGAGCGAACTCACATTCCAGGCGCATAAAAAAGATCTTATTTTCCACATCAACATACTGATCGATATAGATTATATTACCTTTATGCTTATAAAAAAAGGAAGTGACCGAGGCGATAATTCCGGAAGTATCCGGACAATGAATCAGCAAAGTGAATTTGGACATGCAATGCTTGTTTTGCTGGTTAAAATTAAACATTTAAAGGCATATTGATAGTACATGATTTATTATTGTACTATTGCTAAAGAAGGCCTCTAAAATTTACAATTTTCGTAAATTGCACATCCAAAAAACTCTTATTATTAGAAATGGAACAACAAAATCCCTATAAACCCAAAAATAAAATAAGAATCGTTACTGCTGCCTCTCTCTTCGACGGGCATGATGCGGCCATTAATATTATGCGTCGCATCATTCAGGCTACCGGTGTTGAAGTAATACATTTAGGTCATGACCGTAGTGTGGAGGAAGTTGTGAATTGTGCGATTCAGGAAGATGCTCACGCCATTGCCATGACTTCTTACCAGGGAGGGCATATAGAATATTTCAAATACATGTATGATCTCCTAAATGAAAAGGGGGCCGGCCATATTAAGATATTTGGAGGTGGAGGAGGAGTGATCCTTCCTGAAGAGATCAGTGAACTGATGGATTACGGGATAGACCGTATCTATTCACCCGATGATGGTCGGGAAATGGGACTTCAGGGAATGATCAATGATATGATTGAAAGAGTTGATAATGAAGTTCCATGTTTGAAAGAAGCTGAAAAAGTTCAGCAAAACCTGAAAAATAAGAACGTTAATACTATTTCCCGACTTATATCACTGGCTGAGAACAGACCTAAAGAATTCAAAGAAGTTTTTCAGAAGGATAAGTTAGAAATTAATGAAGTACCCGTTCTGGGGATTACCGGAACCGGAGGCTCTGGTAAATCGAGTCTGGTAGATGAACTGGTGAGAAGATTCCTTATGGATTTCCCGGAAAAACATATTGGGATAATTTCGATAGACCCCTCAAAGAAAAAGACCGGGGGAGCATTATTGGGTGACAGAATCAGAATGAATTCCATCAACCACCAGCGGGTGTATATGCGTTCCCTTGCCACCAGACAGGCGAACCTTGCGCTTTCCAAATATGTGGCTGAAGCGGTTGAGGTGCTGAAAGCTTCCGGTTATGACCTCATTATTCTTGAGACTTCGGGAATAGGCCAGAGTGATACCGAGATACTTGATCATTCCGATGTTTCGCTGTATGTCATGACGCCCGAATTTGGGGCGGCCACCCAGCTTGAAAAAATCGATATGCTTGATTTCGCCGATCTTGTGGCAATCAATAAATTTGATAAACGCGGGGCTCAGGATGCCTTACGAGATGTTAAGAAACAATATCAGCGTAATCATCAACTATGGCATGAAAACTCAGAAAAACTTCCGGTTTTTGGAACCATCGCTTCTCAGTTCAACGATCCCGGAATGAATACGCTTTACAAGAGTATTATGGATAAGGTGGAAGAAAAGACTAATTCTGGTCTTTCTTCAACTTTTGAGATCTCCAGCGAAATGAGTGAAAAGATCTTTGTGATCCCGCCAAAACGTACCCGTTATCTTTCTGAAATTGCTGAAAATAACAGGAGTTATGATGAAAAAGCTGAGTCACAGTCGGAGATTGCTCAAAAGCTCTACGGGATCTATAAGACTATACTTTCGGTTGCAAATGTCCCATCGGGAGGAGTAGAGACCTCTTATTTAGATAAAAATGGTATAGATCAGGATGAGATCTATGAATATGCTGAAAATTCCCAGGCAGAATTCTTAAAGCTTCTTTTTGCTGAATTCGATAAGATCAAAATGGACCTGGATCCTTATAACTGGGAGATTATTTTAGGCTGGAATGAAAAAGTCTCAAAATATACCGAGCCGGTTTACAGTTTCAAGGTTCGTGACAAGGAGATCAAAATAGAGACACATACGGAATCCCTTTCCCATACAAAAATTCCGAAGGTTGCATTGCCAAAATATAAGGCCTGGGGTGATATCCTGAGATGGTGTCTCCAGGAAAATGTTCCGGGCGAATTCCCATATACTGCCGGGTTATATCCATTTAAAAGAACCGGGGAAGATCCAACAAGGATGTTTGCCGGTGAAGGCGGTCCTGAAAGGACGAACCGTCGTTTTCACTATGTAAGTCAGGGACTGCCAGCTAAACGCCTGTCTACGGCTTTTGATTCGGTAACACTTTATGGAAATGATCCGAATCATCGACCGGATATCTACGGTAAGGTAGGAAACTCCGGAGTTTCAATCTGTTGTCTTGATGATGCGAAGAAACTTTATTCAGGTTTTGATCTCGCCGATCCCATGACCTCGGTGAGTATGACCATCAATGGTCCTGCACCAATGTTGCTTGGATTCTTCATGAACGCAGCCATAGATCAGCAATGTGAAAAATACATCAAAGAGAATGGTCTCGAAGATAAGGTAGAAGCAAAATTACAGGAGCTCTATGATGATAATGATATAGCCCGTCCTCATTACAGGGGAGAATTACCGGAAGGAAATAATGGTCTTGGGCTTATGCTTTTAGGACTTACAGGAGATCAGGTTCTGCCTAAGGATGTCTATGAAAAAATAAAAGCGGAAACCATAAGTGTAGTACGGGGTACCGTTCAGGCTGATATTCTTAAGGAAGATCAGGCACAGAATACCTGTATCTTTTCTACAGAATTTGCACTGAGGCTGATGGGAGACGTTCAGGAATATTTTATTAAAGAGAAGGTTAGAAATTTCTATTCGGTTTCAATTTCCGGTTACCATATCGCTGAAGCCGGAGCGAATCCAATTACACAGCTCGCATTCACTCTTGCTAATGGTTTCACCTATGTGGAATACTATCTGAGCAGGGGAATGGATATCAATAAATTTGGTCCAAACCTGTCGTTCTTCTTTTCAAATGGAGTAGATCCGGAATATGCGGTGATAGGCCGGGTAGCCAGAAAGATCTGGTCAAAGGCCCTGAAGCATAAATATGGAGCCAATGCGAGGGCGCAGATGCTGAAATATCATATTCAAACTTCAGGCCGTTCATTGCATGCGCAGGAGATCGACTTCAATGATATCAGGACCACCCTTCAGGCACTGTATGCGATCTATGATAATTGTAATTCATTGCATACCAATGCCTATGATGAAGCAATCACAACTCCAACCGAAGCTTCAGTAAGAAGGGCGATGGCCATTCAGCTGATCATCAATAAAGAATTGGGATTGACCAAAAATGAGAATCCTATCCAGGGATCATTTATTATCGAAGAACTTACAGATCTTGTAGAGGAAGCCGTACTTACGGAGTTTGACAGGATCACCGAAAGAGGTGGAGTGCTTGGAGCCATGGAGACCATGTATCAACGCGGAAAGATCCAGGAGGAAAGTCTGTATTATGAAACATTGAAGCATAATGGAGAATATCCGATCATTGGAGTGAATACCTTCTTAAGTTCTGAAGGTTCGCCAACGGTAACGCCGGGTGAAGTAATACGGGCTACCGAGGAGGAAAAAGAACATCAGATCAAAACTCTGGAAACTTTGCACAAGGCTAAGGCAAGTAAGGCCGAAGAAACCCTTAAAAAGATCCAGAAGGCGGCCATTCATAATGAAAATCTTTTTGAAGAACTGATGGAAGCCACTAAGGTTTGTTCTCTTGGTCAGATCACTCATGCCCTTTTTGAAGTCGGCGGACAGTATAGGAGAAATATGTAAGCATATTACCGGCTATTCAAAATGAAATAAATGAAAAGCCGTGCAGGCTGTGTATCCCGATGAGTGGAGAGATATCGGGATTTTTTTAATGTAACAAACCTCACAGGTCCCCGAGACCTGTGAGGTTTGTTCTTTCCCCGGTTACTCACAAACTTTTCCGGAATCAGATTTGAAAGTAAGAATTACGTCATGCTCCACCGATAATTATAAGGAGGTTTCAGCATTCGAATATTTAGTGAGTATATTTATCAGGAGAACTTTTCTTTAGGCGGTTCCGTTACTATGTTCGTTGCTTAAGTTCTTTTTTTTGCGATTGCCGACTTAAAATTTATGATCGGCTGATTTTGTGGTAATTATATAAATCACTACTTTTCACTATCCCTACGATTTTGCGCTAAAATCTGAGATATCGTGTGAATTTTAAGAATTACTTTGAGGAATTAAAACGTCGAAACGTTTTTAAGGCTGCTCTTGCTTATCTGGTGGTTTCATGGGTGATAGTCCAGGTGGCCTCTATAGTATTCCCTGCTTTCAAGGCAACTCCTGGCGCCTTACGAACTCTTATACTGGTATTGGTAATAGGATTTCCAGTCTGGTTAATCTTCGCCTGGGTTTACGAAGTGACTCCTGACGGGTTAAAAAAGACCAAAGCAGTAGCCAGGAATGAGTCCATAACTGGCGAGACCAGTAAAAAATTCAATCAGATTATTTTAGGAGCCCTTATTGTCGCAATTGTCCTTCTTGCGGTTAATGTATATGGCACCTACACCCGTAATGGTCCGGAAGTTTCTGATACAAAACCTGATAAATCCGAAAATTATCCGGCAACCGATGCTGAAAAGGAGCAGGAAAAATCGGTAGCGGTTCTGGCTTTCGCCGATATGAGTCCGGAGAAGGATCAGGAATACTTTTCAGATGGGATTAGCGAGGAGATCTTAAATTACCTGGCAAAGAATCCGGAACTCTCAGTGATTAGCCGTACATCTTCCTTCTCTTTCAAAGGTAAGGATACCGATATACGGGAAATAGGAAAGAAGCTTAATGCCAATTATGTTTTGGAAGGCAGTGTTCGTAAGGCTGACAGTACCCTGCGTATTACTGCACAATTAATCCATGTGGATGATGGAGCACACCTGTGGTCTGAGACCTATGATCGTAAGATGGATGATATCTTCAGGATACAGGATGAGATAGCAGAAGCGGTTACGAAAAATCTTGAAGCAAGTCTTTTGGGAAAAGAAATAGCTGAAGTGGATACGGAAGCCTATAACAAATACCTGCAAGCTAAATACCTCCAGAATCAGTATACCAAGGAAAGTCTGGAGAGTGCGGATAAGCTAATTAATGAGGCGCTTACCATTGATGATTCTTATGCTCCGGCCTGGTTGTTATTAGCCAGAATAAAAGAATATAGAGGGAACCTCAATTTCATCAATAGAGAAGAGGCTTCATTACAGGTCAGGGAGGCAATTAATAAAGCAATCTTCTTAGATCCCAGCTATGCCGAAGCTCATGCCTTTGCAGGCCGCATTGCTGTAAGAAAGGCTGAGTTTGGAAAAGCTGAAAGGCATTTTAAAAAGGCCCTGGAACTGGCACCTCAGAATCCAGATGTGCTCATTTTGGTTTCCGAATTACCCACCCTGACAATTGAAGATAGGATAAAGATCATAAAGAAATGCATGGAGCTGGATCCTTTGGAATATTTGAATTATTACAGGCTTGGTTTTCTCTATTTTTATAATAAAGAATTTAAGAAAGCTTTAGAGGCCCAGGAGACCTTCTTGGTCTATTATCCAAATTCTCTTGGTGACCATGCCCTTAAAGCAGAGATTCTTGCTCATCTGGGCAAACAAAGAAAGGCTTTTGAAACTCTGGAAAAAGAAGAAAGTGGAGTAATGAAAGTTTATGGAACGAGCATTGTGTCAGTAGTTCTTTATTCAGGTACGCAGGCTAGTGAAGCAATTGAAACCTTTAAAAAAGAATATGGAGCAGAGTACCCCTATCTGCTGGCTCAAATGTATGCGTGGCGGAATAAAAAGGACGAGGCTTTTGAGTGGTTGAATAAAGCCTATGCAGATAAAAGCCCTAATTTACTTCAATTTTCTTATGATATTTATATGGAAAATCTAAAGGAAGACCCACGGTGGAAGGAGTTTATAGAAAAGACTGGGATTCCCGGAGAGAGCAGCCTGAAAATTAATTTGGATTAGGTTATAAAGTTAATTTCCAGATCCTTTGCAGCTTCCTGAACTTTTGAAGTTCGTGTCTTAAGATCTTTAGAAAATCCCTGCCGTTGCTATTTGTATATTCCAGCCTTTCACAATTTTTGTATAACCTTTCAATAAGGATATTCACACTGGCAATATATTTCATACGGTTATCCTGGAAGTATTCCGTTTCCGCCTTATCTATATTGGTGACAAGGGAATGAGAATGTCTTAGAATATCACCTGTAAGGTAAACATGTTTGTCTTCATTTCCGGTTTCATTCAGAACTGCAAGATCGGGCACAAGATAATCTGAGATTCTTCGTGAAATACACATGATCTCCTGGGCTTTTGCATATAAAGCCGAACGACGATTTTCGTGATGCCCTGAGAAATATTTCATGGTGAATTTTCACACTAAATTACTACTCATTTCATTCACATTAATTTTAAAATAAAGGTTAAATCAATAAATATCTTTAAATTTAAAGTAAATTTAGGCTATAAACTTTAAAAATGAATATAGACGATCTAAGCTGGGCAATTCTCGAACAATTACAAAAAAATGCCAGGGTTTCCTTCTCTGAAATTGGCAGAAAAATAGGGCTCACATCCCCCGCGGTTGCAGAACGTGTAAAGAAAATGGAAGACGCCGGTATTATTCAGTCATACAGAACAAATTTGTCTCATCAAAAATCAGGTTATCAGCTAAGGGCGATCATTACTTTGAGAGCATTCACCGGTAGACTGAAGGCATTTCTCGAAACCGTAAAAACTTTCAAAGAGGTCATCAATTGTTATCGTATTACGGGGAATGAGAATATCATTATGGAAGTGGTACTTCATGATCAGGTTCACCTTGAGAAACTTATTGATCAGCTTATCACTTATGGCGAGACCAGGACGCATATTGTTCTGTCTAATGTAATTGATGATGCGCCAATCAGGCAGCCTCAAAAATCTTGATCATACCGATCTAATCCTTAAATTATATTAAAATCACCTCCTTAAGAGGGGTAAAGGCTTTGTTAAATTAAGCAGGTTTTTGCCCGGAATATTAACACCTGGTTACCACCTCGTTTTATTTTAGTTAAATCAAATTAAATTGTAATTCTTTTATGATTTAGTCGTCTAAATCGTAGTTAGATTTGCTTTAGAATTGAAAGTAAAAATCAAGTTATGAAAAAGAAGACGTTGTTATTTTTAGTGCTTGCATTAATTACAGGTTTGATAGGATTTACCGGATTATCATTTTCCGGAATTGAAGTGGTTAGAGTGATGTTCCTGATTTTTGCAGATCTGGTGATCGTTTCCCTCATGGCCAAATTGTTTTTTCCAGATAAGCCAAAGGTGAAATATCAGCCTGTGAAGAGTGAGTAAATTGAAAATCATTAAAAAGAATAAAAACCCGCCAAGTGCTACTTGCGGGTTTTTTTATGGAATAATTAATGATGCAATTCATTATATTTAAGCTCATTCTTTTATTATGAAAAAACTACTATTAGTAATTATTGCCTTTCTAACTTTGGGTAATTTACATGCTCAGGAATTCAGGATCATTAAAGGCGGGGTGACCGATTCTTTGCCTATTCCCGGAATGAGCAATAAAACATATGCATTTTACGCTCCAACTAATTATACCACACATAGGAAATGGCCGGTAGTATTCGTGTTCGACCCTAAGGGAAGGGGATCTACAACTGCTAACCTTTTCCGGAAGGCAGCCGAAGAACAACAGTATCTGGTGGCTTCGGCAAATATAGATCTTAAGGCCGAGCCTATAGATAGCATCGTTAAAACGGCTACTGCTATGATGAACTCCATCTTTAGTGCTTTTCCTATTGATCCTGTTCAGGTATACACCGCCGGGATGGGAGAAGGTGCTCAGGTAGCATCTGCATTACCTTTATTTTATAAACAAATGGCAGGTGTTATGGCCATAGGAAACTCGTTTGTTAATCGGGAGTATGTGGATAAAAGTAATCCTTATATGTTTATAGCCATAGCTGGCGATAAGGATTATATGGTCTATGAAATGGAAGAATACCTTAGGTTTTTTGACGATCTGGACTTCAGGACAGATGTATATTATTTTGATGGGAAGGAGGATCAGTGGCCTGAGACGGCTGTGATTTCCAATGCTATGACGGGTTTTACCCTTGAAGCTATTAAAAAAGGTAATCGAGTTGCCGATAAAGATTTTATTCAGAAACTCTATCAGAATGAAATTGGGTATACCGAACAGTTAGTTCGCACTCGAAACTATTATGAGGCTTATGAGAAGCTGGACAGGATGGAAGATAAGTATGAAGACTTTGGGTTTGAAGATGATATTGAGGATCGCATGAAGGAACTTAAAAAGACCAATGGATACAGGTCTCAGCGAAGGGATTTCAGGCAGGCGGTCACATTTGAAAAGGAACAGCAGGGCTATTATGAATATACCCTGCGTACAGATGTTATGACCGCTAATTTTCAGAATATCGGCTGGTGGGCTTATCAGGTAGACGAACTTGAAAAACTGAAAAAAAGTTCAAATGAGGCAAAATCCAATATGGCCTACAGGCTGCATGGTTACCTCGATTTTCTTACCAAACGAAAGTTTGATGTAATTGTTAATTCTGATGCCCCAATAGACATTAAAATTTTCATGAGTGTGCTTCGCACTGCGATCAATAAAGATGATCCTGAAGCTTATTTGAAGATCATTTCACTGGCCGGTTCAGACGGCGACTATGAGACGGCGCTATTATATCTAGAGGATCTTTTAAAAACTGGATATTCAAATATGGAAGCTTTATATAATATTGAAGGAACACTGGATCTTCAGTTCACCAGGGAGTATAACGAGATCATTAAAAAATACCTTGGGGAATCTAAGTTCTATAATGATGGAAAAGAGCCTGAGGAGAATTAAACAGCCTCTTTTTTCAGCATTGCTTTTAGGATAAATAAGAGTGTGCAGGCAATAAGAGCCAGTACCAGCATGGTATACCAGGTAAATTCAAAGCCGAAATTATCGATTAGCTGCATGCCTGAATTATGCCCAAAGATATGGCTTATGGAAAATGAAATACTGTATAGGGCCATATAGGATCCTCTTTTCTTTCCATCAGATCTCGCGAGTGCAAAACTGTTCGAAAAAGGAAAACCTATCATTTCTCCAATTGTTGCCAGTAGCATTCCTACTATAAGTACTCCTGCCCAGTCGGTAAGGTTTATCACCAGAAAACTTAAACCGGTAAGTAAAGTTCCAAGTATAACGTAGCCCGTAGCCGTATGTCTTCTGGATTCCATGAATTTGATAAGCGGCATTTCAAAAAGAAAGATCGTCATGCCGTTAATGCCAAGCAGGAGGCCTATTTCGAATTCATTTAGCCCGCGAGAGTCCGAATAATAAAGAGGCATCGTTGAAAAATACTGCATAAAGATGAATCCAAACAGCATCATGGCAAAGATGAAAACAAGGTAAAGTTTATCGCTCATTGCCGATTTTGCATTCACAATAATGTCTTCGTTTTCTGTCTTCGATCTTTTGGGATGAAGAAGTTTAAGAAGAAGAATTCCAGCCATTAAACAGGTAAGGCCGTCAATCCAGAAAAGGCCGCTATAACCGCCTGTTTTAATTATGATTCCTCCAATGGCCGGTCCTGCCGAAAAACCCAGGTTTATAGCAAGCCTGATAAGTGTTATGGACCTGGTTCGGTTTTGAGGTTTGCTGTAGGCATTTATAGCAACAAATACTGCAGGTCTAAAGATATCGGCTACCGTCATGACCAGGTAAATACCTATGCAAATAGACCAGAAGGATGCTGGAAACTGAAGCAATACGAACAGAATAGAGGAGAGGATAAGGCTTATGGCCATGGTTTTATAGTGACCAATCTTATCTGTGAGTTTGCCTCCAAGCCATGATCCCGTTACCGATCCAAGACCAAAGAAAGTAAGTATCCAGCCAACCTCTTCCAGCGAGAAACCCCTGCTCTTGGTAAGGTAAAGAGAAAGAAAGGGGATTACCATGGTTCCTGCCCTGTTGATAAGGGTGATAAGGGAAAGTAACCAGATCTCCTTTCTTAGTCCGCCAAAGGATTCAAGATATGATCTAAAAAGTTTTTGCATGCCAGTTAATGAGCCACTAAAAATAAATTAATTTCTGAGTGTTTCAGTCATTAATTCTGGATGCCAGGAAATAATATAAACTAACGGTTTTTATAAAAAGAAGGAAATATGCATAGACAGGATGGAATTCAACAGGTTTAATAAAAAAAGGGCCGAAACCCTATTTCCACATATTGAGGAAAAAAGCATCGGCCCTGATGAAGGATAGGTATGATCGTTTAAAATGCGTAAATAGCGGCAACTAAAAAGGATGCAAGTTCGCTTGACGGATTCAGATCCTTATCTAGAAACGCCGGATAATCATCTGAAACATTATCAAGTCTGAATTCCGGCTTAATGATTAAGCCTCCTGTCTGGTAACTTCCGGTTAAGGTAAATGCCGTCACACTGGTATCAGCGTCATAGACTATTCCGCCATCTTCAAGTTCCTTAAAATACTCGGCTCTAAGACCTATACCAAAACTATCTGAAAGGGCCAGCTGTGGATACAAAGCAGCGCCATAAAAACCAACGCCTTCCGTATCCTGATAGGTGGTATTTAATCCAAGGTAGAATGTTTCGGTAAGATCCCATCCTGTAGTAAGGTCTATCTGAAATAAGGCATCATCAGAAAGTGATTGCTCACCATATAAAAGATTCAGATAAGCACTTCCCGATTCATTTGAATAGCCTAGCTGTCCACCAAAGGAATATTTTCCTATGGGATTGAATTCAGTGTAATCTGTTGGATTCATAATCGCCAACATTCCCGTCCAGTTATCATTAAAACTGAAATCAGCTTTAATTCCTGTATGGGAAAAGGGTCCGTAAGAAAACATATACGAAGTTGAATAGTTAAAATTGGCCGCAGGGGAGATCACCTCGTAACCAAGGAATGTATTCCAGTTACCAAGGGTGAATTTCAGAGCGTCATTCACATTGTAATAAGCGTATAACTGATTTACGATATTTGTTGAAGGAGCCGATAGAAATACGGCGTCTTCACCTCGTGGTCCAAAGACCAGGTCGGCAACAAAGCCTACTTTATCCCCTTCGTAACCCAGGATCACATTTGCCATTCCTATGGCAAAGCCGGGATCATTGGCAAAGGATGTCGCAGGGGCAGCAGGAGTAAAACTTTCAACATCGCCATCAACGATTTCTTCAGACTGATTTAATCCATTAAAATTGGTGCGGTAATATGCATCTACGCTACCACTGATTGAAAATTTTGGTGTTTCTTCTTCCTCCTGAGCGATAAGTGTTGAAGTTGTAAAGACTACCGGGAGTAGAAACAGAAATTTTACTAATTTTGAAGTTGTAATTGCTTTCATAATGAAACTGGTTAATTTTTTTGATTTAACTAATGTTTGGCGACTGCAGTTGATCAGATATTAATCATGTGGAATTATAAGCGGTTATTTTATACGGAGCGTTCCTCCAAACGCTCCGTTTTTTATTTAACCAACAAGTTTGTTTAAGAAGATTGCTTCAATCCGAAATCAGGATAGGCATCCATACCATGTTCATAAATATCGAGGCCTTCGGTTTCTTCTTTTGCCGATACCCTGATACCAATGGTGACCTTTAGCAGATAGAATATTATAAATGATCCTACTATACATATAGCAGCATAACATGCAACTCCTATTAGCTGAGTGATGAACTGATCAAACCCGGCCAGGTTTCCGAAGATACCAACGGCTAGTGTCCCCCATATTCCACAAATTAGGTGAACTGCCACGGCTCCTACAGGGTCGTCAAGTCTTATTCTGTCTATCAGAGCAACTCCGAATACAACTATAGCTCCTGCTATGGCTCCTATCAGAACTGCATCGGTTGGAGACATCTGGTCTGCTCCCGCAGTAATACCAACTAATCCACCCAGGATTCCGTTTAGGAACATGGTTATATCGTAATTCTTATAAAGAATGGAAGAGACGATAAAAGATCCTACTCCTCCAGCTGCCGCGGCCAGACAGGTAGTTACAAGCGTGAGAGATGTTAACTCAGGGTCAGCTGAAAGCACCGAGCCTCCGTTAAATCCAAACCATCCAAGCCATAGGATAAGCACCCCGGCTGTAGCAAAAGGCATACTGTGTCCCGGAAATGCCCAGATTTTTCCATCTCTGAATTTTCCAATTCTTGCTCCAAGTAACCATATGGCTACTAAAGCTGCCCAGCCACCTACAGAGTGTACCAGTGTTGAACCTGCAAAGTCATAGAATCCCATTTCATCAAGGAATCCGCCTCCCCATTTCCATGAACCGGCAATTGGATAAACTATTCCTACATATAGCACAACAAAAATGAAGAAGCTGTTTATTTTTATACGTTCGGCTACAGACCCCGATACAATAGTTGCTGCTGTTGCGGCAAACATACCCTGGAAAAGGAAATCTGTCCAGTAAGTATATCCTTCATTATAGGCCAGGTCCAGAGATCCGTTTACAAGCGGACTGTCAAGACCAAAACCGGCAAATCCTATAAAACCGTTGAATTCACCCGGGTACATCAGGTTAAATCCAAGCAGGCAGTATAATAACAGCCCAACGGTAATAATAAATACATTTTTGAATAATATGTTAACCGTATTTTTCTGTCTGGTGAGACCGATCTCCAGAAATGCAAAACCAAGGTGCATAAAAAATACCAGTCCCGTACAGATCATCATCCATACATTATTTACAGTAAGTAATCCTTCCATAATTTCTTCTTAGTTAATTGATTCTTTGATATTTTATTTAAGGGATTCTGCGCCTTTCTCTTTTGTTCTGATGCGGTAAGCTTCATCAATGGTAGAAACAAAGATTTTCCCGTCGCCTACCTCACCGGTATAAGCGGCCTTTAGCAAGGCTTCAATTGTTTTTTCCATAAAAGAATCTGTTACCACTATAGAAAGGTATCGTCGCTGAATATTGGAGGTGCTGTAACTAACGCCCCGGTAAACATGACCTACTTTCTCGTTACCTACCCCGGTAACGTCCCAATAACTGAAAAAGGTGACTCCAATATCATGGAGTGCCTCTTTGGTTTCATCGAACTCTGACTTCCGAATGATTGCTTCAATTTTTTTCATAATTTATAATTAAGAATTGGTCAAAAATAGAAAAATAAGATAACACCCCTAAAAAAAATAGGGGTATCAAATCATTTTTATTAAATAAAAAATAAATACCCCTATTTTTTTAGGGGTATTTATTTTAAAAAGATATTTTTAAGGATTTAGCACCCTATTTTGGTAATTTAGAACATCTTAGCGATTAAAATGCCGATCAGGACCGCCAGAATTCCTAAAAATAAACTCCCAAAAAAGTAAATAGAGAAGCTTAAATAGTCTCCCGATTTGAGAAGGGAGTAGTTTTCAAATGAAAATGTGGAGAAAGTGGTGAAGCCACCACAAAACCCTACACCGAGGATAAGATTAGTAGGATGGTTAAGGGTATTGGTCTTTATAGCCCATCCCAAAATAGCACCCAGTAAGAGACTGCCCAGGATATTTACAAGAAAGGTGCCGTAGGGTATAAGGCTTGATGCATTTAGATACCTACTGATAAGGTAGCGAAGGCTGCTGCCCAATCCACCTCCAATAAATACCAGGATAAGATTTTTAATCATTTAGTCCAGGTTTTTCCTGTGATACCGGAATATATATTTGCGTGATCCATTCTGCAGGATTGGCATTATTATCTGGACCATTCACATATACCTCAAATGGCTGGGCGCTCGCATCGGCCATAAGGCCATTCTGCTGAAGATATGCATAAGCCGAGTCCCAGGCTTCCTTCAGGTTCTTATAATCACCTTTTAAAGTGGTCTTTAATGTTCTTTGCTTAGGCATATAACCATTTAGGACCGTACTCTCAGCAGGAGTTACTACTTCACTGGGGGTGAAATAGGCGGCAGAATAGATAGCAGTTCCCTGTTCTTCGTTCCACTGATTATAAAGAACAAAGGGATTACCTATTCTTTCTATATTGTTATTCTCCATATAGGAACCTACTTCACTTATCATCTTTTTCATCCTGTCTGAAACCTGGCTTATTTTACTGGCTGTGGTTATGTACATGTAATAACCGCCTCCGTGCTGGGTGATACCGTCTATGTTTATAGAATAGGCTTCCATTTCTTCGGTGATCTGCTCCTGTAGATTATCCAGCCCCTTTTTGAACATGGGCAGCATCATCTCACTCAGGCTTTGGTCCTGAAAGGTAAAAGCAGCTTTTTCCATAAAGCTCTGCTCCCCCTTCATTCCCCAGGTAACAAGTGTGCTGTCTCCCTGTTTTTCAAATTCCCAGTATATATCGCTGGTTGAATCCCCAAAAGGAGTGACAAATGTTATCTTTTGATCTATACTGGAATATGGATTGGCTTTAAGGGTAGTAATTTCCCCTTCCCCCATCTTTTCACTTTTCCAGGAATAATAAGCACCTTCACCTTTGGTTTTGTCACCATAATTAATGATCATATCATCGGTTTCCTGTGACCATGGCTCCCAGCCTTTCCAGGATGTATAGTCATTTACTTCATTAAAAACCACTTCCTGAGGGGCGGCTAGCATTTGTTGTTGCTCCAGCTGAAATTCACCATCCTTAGTGGCGATGTAGATTGAAGCACCAATAATAAATATAAGAAACAGAAAAAAAAGGTATTTAAGGATCTTCATTGTTGGTTATGATTAGTTTAAGCTAATATAATTAATTTACCAGAGCAATTGTAGGTCAATTCCTATGAAACTAGTGGTTAAGCTGGGTTTTGATAAGAAAAAGGAGCAGGATGAAAATGATAAACCCGATTAATACATAAATACTTCCCTTATAATATTTCTTGTGTAGTCTGATGTCTTTTCTATAACTGAATATCATTATTATTATAAAGGCGATTAAAAAAAGCCCGGCAAAGATCAATTGTCCTGTAGAAAACATTTTAATTATTTTTATGCAAAGTTAACTTTTTAAAGCTTGAAATAATATGAAGAAAAGAATTGCTGCTGTAAAGGAATTCCATTCAGCCTTTGGCCTGGGGATAAAGGAAAGCCCTGTTGCCGATCTTGGAAAAGATAAGAATCTGCTTCGGTATAACCTGATGAAGGAAGAAAATGAAGAATATCTGGAAGCTGCCGGTAATAATGATCTTACCGAAGTTGCCGACGCTCTTGGAGATATGCTCTATATCCTCTGCGGTACTATTATAGAACATGGAATGCAACACAAGATTGAAGAAGTATTTGATGAGATCCAGTCCAGCAATATGAGCAAACTTGGAGCCGATGGCAAGCCCGTCTATCGCGAAGACGGAAAGGTGCTTAAAGGCCCAAATTATTTCAAACCGGATATCTCGCGTATTCTGGATGAATAGTCACTTCAGATTTTTAGAGAATTTTAAAATAATCCGGTTATCTGTTTTTTACCTTGAAAATAAAAAATGAGACCGATTATTATTCTTTTAGCTCTGTTTCTTTTCTTTTCATGCAAAAATGAACAGGAGGGCCAGGATCGCCAGACCGGGCAGGAAGAAATGCCTGTAGATAAGAATAGGGAGTATTCCAGTAAAAGATATACTAATGAAAACTGGAGCTTCTCTCTTGAACACCCTGAAAGTCTGCAAGTACTTGAATCTGAACTTCCGGGCAATTCACCTGTCATAAACCTGTATTCTGAACAGGCTGCTTATAATCCTCCATTCGCTATTCATGAGGAACCGGGTAATTCTTACCTGGCTATACTACCTAAGGGCTTCGGAGTCGATGCACCTTCAGGGAAACGAAAATCACTGGCCGGCTGGAATGGAAATCTTTCAATAGATCCTGAGCTTAATAAAAAAGAAAGTAAAGTTTATTTACTGGAATCGGGAGAGCCCTGGGGGTTCTATTTAAGGTTTGCCAATCCTCCGTCTAACTGGGGAGAATACGGAAGTGTTTTTGTTCATTTTAAAGTGAATGATTTTAAAGCCGAATGCTTTTCAGACTCAGGAGAAAAAAAGGAAATGAAGAACTGCGATCCCATGGGCCCTGATGAGGTGAGATATTCTGGAAATGTGGAGGCTTCCAGCAAGCAGGTTTTGATGGAAGTACTACAAACTTTAAAGTTTAAGGCCTCCGGAGAAACACCGATCTCAGATCTTATTCAGGTTGAAAAACCTATGCCAAATATGGATGTCACTTCTCCATTGAAGATTAGTGGAAAGGCCAGGGGGTTCTGGTTTTTTGAAGCTAATGCACCTATTGTCCTTCTCGATAAGGATAACAATAAGCTTGCAGAAAGTTATATAAAAGCCAAAGGTGAATGGATGACAGAAGATTTTGTAAGCTTTACCGGTAATGTTGAATTTGATGCCCCGGAAGATGAAAGAGGTTACCTTGTTTTTAAAAGAGCAAATCCTTCAGATAAAAAGGAAAATGATCGGGAATATCGATTGCCGGTTGTTTTTCCTCCAAAATAAAAAATCCCGGTAATACCGGGATTAATTTTATATAATTGAAGGTTTTTACTTTACCTCGTATCTCCAGCCAAATTTATCTTCTGCCTCATTATACTGGATCTTCATAAGTTTATCCTTAAAGAATTTGGCATACGAATCTTCCAGCTTAGGCAGGTCAAATTTTTTGCCCTTATGTCCAAAACCTACTATCGGGTTAATCACCGTTGCTGTGCCAGATCCGAACATTTCCTTTAGTTCTCCTTTTTCTGCAGCTTCAACGATTTCCTGAACACTAACTCTTCTAACTTCAAGATCAATATTATACTCCTCGGCAAGGGTGATAACACTTTTACGGGTTACACCGTCCAGGATCCTGTCGCTGATAGGAGCAGTGACGAGTTTGTCACCAATGCGGAAAAAGATATTCATGGTGCCGGCTTCTTCCAGATATTCATGGGTATTGGCATCGGTCCATATTATTTGCTGAAATCCTTCTTCATTTGCAAGGTCGGTAGGATAGAATTGTGCTCCGTAGTTACCAGCAGCCTTGGCAAAACCAACACCTCCATCTGCAGCACGACTAAATTTTTCTGAAAATTTCACCCTTACCTCCCCGCTGTAATAAGCCTGGGCAGGAGAGCAAATTATCATGAATTTATATTCGTTGGCAGCTGAAGCCGACACTCCGGCCTCGGTAGCAATAACGAATGGTCTTATGTAAAGGCTGTTTCCAAAGCCTTTTTTGATCCAGTCTTTGTCGAGTTTTAAAAGCTCCTCAAGTCCTTCAAAGAAATATTCTTTAGGAAATTCAGGAATAGCCATGCGCTTACCCGATCTGTTGATACGCTTAAAGTTTTCATCAGGCCTGAATAGCCAGATCCTGTCATCCTTGTCCTTGTAGGCTTTCATGCCTTCAAATACCGCCTGCCCATAATGGAAAACCCTCGCTGAAGGGTCCAGGCTTAATGGACCGTATGGTTTGATTACGGGTTTCTGCCATTCACCATCAATATAATCGCACTCCATCATATGATCTGTGAAAACCTTTCCGAATAAAAGATTGTCAAAATTGGTGTTTTCTAATTTAGAGCTAGGAGATCTTTGTATATCTATCATCGAAGTGAGATTTTGATTATTTTCCAGTAAGTGAACAAATTTACCTAATTAAAGGAATATTCAAAATCTAAACTTTTGGTAAATTTGAAGTTTTTCAGTGCATTAGATCATTTAGTTATGAGAACATCTCTTTTGATAGGTTTTATTTTGCTGATATTTACCTCCTGTAAGGAGATTAGAACCGAAAAGAAGAAGCTTGCCAGCCCGGAGATTCAACAGGATTATGAGAGTTTTGGTGAAGAGATCTCTGCCCGGAGTAGTCTATCTGCTGAAGAAATGAAACAAAAATATCAGAATCTCACAGCTGGAGATACCATCCAGACAAAATTCACGACCACGGTGAACAGCGTTTGTAAGATGAAAGGCTGCTGGATGAGGCTTGAATTGCCCGGGATTGAAGAGAATCCTATGGTTAAATTCAAGGATTATGGTTTCTTTGTGCCGAAGGATGTTGAGGGCAGGGAGGTAATCGTTGAAGGACTGGCCTTTATTGAAGAAACTTCTGTTGAAGATCAGAAACATTTTGCGGAAGATGCCGGGAAGAGCGGTGAAGAAATTGATGCAATAAAAAAACCAAAAAGAACCCTGGGTTTTCTTGCTCATGGAGTTCTTCTAAAAGAATAGTTTGGAGCGAAAGATCATAAAGACCGCCGATGGTTCTGTGACCATCCACCTGCCGGAATGGAATGAGCAATACCACTCCAAGCATGGAGCGGTGCAGGAAGCCCGACATGTGTTTTTGAAAATGGGTCTTCATGCCCTGTTGGAAAAAAAGAAGTTTTCAGAGCTTTCCATCCTCGAAATAGGTTTCGGTACGGGCCTTAATGCATTTCTTACTTTTCTGGAAGCAGAGAGACTTCGGTTAAAGATAAGTTATACTGGGGTTGAAGCTTATCCGGTGGCTTCAGAAGAAGTGAAACTTCTCAATTATCCGGAAGCTGTCCAGGCAGAAGATAAAGCTGAATATTTTCAGAAGTTACACCAGGCGGAATGGGAAAAAAATACAGAGGTATCACAACTTTTCAGTCTTAAAAAACAACAGAAAAAATTCAGCAGGATAAGCGATACCGAATTGTATGATCTTATTTACTTTGATGCTTTTGGAGCGAGGGTACAACCCGAACTCTGGACTGAAGAGATATTCGCTTTAATGTTCCAGGCTCTTAAACCGGATGGGATTTTAGTTACTTATGCAGCCAAAGGCAGTGTAAGAAGAGCGATGTTGGCCTCAGGGTTTCAAGTGGAAAAGCTGCCTGGACCTCCCGGAAAACGAGAAATGTTAAGGGCTGTTAAATTATAAGCCTACAGCCGTTAAACCTCATTTAAAATGGGTGGTGGGCGTATTGTCTTATGTATCTTAACAACAAAAAAATATGCGTGTCTTAATCACAGGTGCAACGGGTTTGATTGGCTCACGGCTCAGCAATTTGTGCAGGAAAAAGGGAATACAGATCAATTATCTCACCACCGACAAAAATAAAATAAAGAAAGAGGAAGATTATCAGGGCTTTTACTGGGATCCAGGGAGTCAGGAAATAGAAAAAGGTTGCATAGAAGGTGTAAAGACTATAGTACATCTTGCCGGAGCCAGTATTGCAGAGCCATGGTCTAATTCTTATAAAAAGAAGATCATTAAAAGCCGAACAGACACGGCAGCTCTTTTATTCAAAACTTTAGATGATAGCTCTCACCAGGTTGAAAATTTTATTTCAGCCAGTGCCATTGGAATCTATCCCAGTTCTCTACAAAAATTATACTTTGAAGATGATAATGTGATAGCCGATAATTTTATCGGGGAAGTTGTACGGAAATGGGAGACTGCAGCCGATGAGTTTGAAAAATTAGGCCTGGACGTGGCTAAGATAAGAGTTGGGCTTGTACTGGCCGAAGATGGTGGAATGCTGGAAAAGATTAAAAAACCCATTTCCCTGAATATGGGTGCAGCGCTGGGCAGTGGCAAACAATGGCAGTCCTGGATCCATATTGAAGATCTGGCAGAGATCTTTCTGTTTGCGATAGAGAATGAATTAACGGGAGTCTATAATGCCGTAGCCCCAAATCCGGTTACAAATAAAGAACTTACAAAAGCGCTCGCCAAACAGATGGGCAAATCTATATGGCTGCCAAACGTTCCAAAATTTGCATTAAAGGCATTACTGGGAGAGATGTCTCAGATCGTACTTTCCAGCCAGCTGGTAAGCAGTAAGAAAATTGAAGACCAGGGCTATAATTTCAAATACACTAATCTTTCAAGGGCTCTGGCAGATCTTACCTGAAATAAAAAAGCCCCGCTCAAGGCAGGGCTTTAGTTAAATGTGGGTAATAAATTAAGCTTTATTAGCTTTCAGATTTATTTTAAGTTCCACCTCGTCATTAATGAATTTATCACCCAGGCCGTCAAACACAGATTTGGAACCGTAATTTACGTTCCACTGGGTTCTGTCTATAGTGAATTCTTCACTGGTGATCTGGATGCTTTCTCCATCTTTCGTAATGTTTACCGGGAAAGCAATATTCTTGGTCTCTTCCTTTATTGTAAGGTTACCCTGTAACATTTGCTGACCTTCCTCTTCAGTAATTCCGGTCACTTCAAAAGTCGCTTCAGGGTATTTGGTAACATTAAAAAAGTCGCCTTCCTTTCCTTCAACCGTACCTTTTAAGTGAGCCTCAAGATCTGCTTTTTTATCTCCATCAAGGTCGGTCACTTCAATAGAATTCATATCTATTACAAAAGTTCCGCTCTCAATCACACTATCGTTTGCCTTGAATGATCCTTCCATAATCTTGATAGTTCCGGTATGAGTTCCGGTAGGTTTCTCACCTTGCCATTCAATTACAGAAACGGCTGTATCTACACTGAATTCTGAAGCTTCCGCCTGCGCAGTGGCAGCATCTTTTGCCTCGGTCATCTCAGCTTCGTTATTGTTGTTCTTGCATGAAGTAAAAGCAAGTCCAAGACCAGCTATAATCATTGCATTTAGAAATAGTCTCTTCATTTGGGTTAATTTTTATAGTTCGGCACAAAACTAAAAGGAAAATCATTCCTCGGCTCATAAATTTTTACTAAAAAATCTTGTGACATTTTGACATTTTAGCCGGATTGGCAACGAATTTGACCAGAAGAGGCTGAAAGTAAATTTTAAGTAATGAGCGAAAAAAAGGATAAAGCCAAAAAAAAAGATAAAGAGGTAAAAGATCAGGTAGAAGAAGTGCTGGACAATGCCATAGATGAAGTAGATGAAAATGGCGAAAATAAAGAGGAACAGCCTGAGGGGAAAGAAAATGAACTTACCCAGGAAGAACGCTTAAAAGAGGACCTTCAGAAGGAAAAAGATAAATTCTTAAGGCTCTTTGCGGAGTTTGAGAACTATAAAAGACGTACCTCAAAAGAGAGACTGGAATTATTCAAGACTGCCAATCAGGAAGTAATGACAGCCATGCTGCCTATTCTTGACGATTTTGACAGGGCTCTGAATGAACTTAAAAAATCCGGAGATGAAAATCTTCTGAAGGGAATTGAGCTGATCCATAATAAACTTAAGGAAACTCTTAAAGCTAAGGGGCTTGAAAGGATGAATGTGGAGCAGGGAGAAGATTTTGATTCGGAGATCCATGAAGCTATCACACAGGTGCCTGCCCCTTCTGATGACCTTAAAGGCAAGATTGTTGATGTAGTAGAGCCCGGATATAAGCTGGGGGAAAGGATTATTAGATTTCCTAAAGTAGTTACCGGCAAGTAAACCGCTTTTGCAAAATTTGTAAAAACCCAACATGAAAGAAGATTATTACGAAATATTAGGCGTAAGTAAAGACGCTTCAGCTGCAGATATCAAGAGAGCATACCGTAAAATGGCTTTGAAATATCACCCCGATAAAAATCCTGGTGATACCAAAGCAGAGGATATGTTCAAGAAATCGGCCGAAGCTTATGAAGTATTAGGAAATCAGGAAAAGAGAGCCAAATATGATCGTTTTGGTCACCAGGCCTTTGAAGGTGGCGGATTCGGTGGAGGTGGAATGAACATGGATGATATCTTCAGCCAGTTCGGTGACATCTTCGGCGGTGGATTTGGGGGCGGATTCTCCGGGTTTGGAGGATTTGGCGGAGGCCAGCGCCGTTCGAAAGGGAGCAACCTAAGGATCAGGGTTAGTTTAAATCTTGAAGAAATTGCCAATGGTTGTGAGAAAAAGATCAAAGTAAAACGAAAGGTTCAGGCTCCAGGCACTACCTATAAGACCTGTTCTACCTGTCATGGATCAGGACAGGTTACGCGTGTTACCAATACGATATTAGGTAGGATGCAGACTGCCTCTCCCTGTGGAACCTGTAGCGGAACCGGACAGATCCTGGATCATAAACCTGAAGGAGCCGACTCGCAAGGGCTTACAATGAAGGAAGAGACTGTATCTATTAAAATACCTGCGGGTGTTGAAGATGGAATGCAGTTGAAAGTTGCCGGAAAAGGTAATGAAGCTCCTGGGAATGGTATTCCTGGAGACCTGCTGGTAGCTATTGAGGAAAAAGAACATCCAAGTCTTCAGAGAGAAGGAGATAACCTTCATTATGACCTGTACATTAGTTTTTCTGAAGCTGCACTGGGAACCTCCAAGGAAATAGATACCGTAACCGGTAAAGTTCGTATCAAGATAGAGGAAGGTGTGCAGTCTGGTAAGATCTTAAGATTAAGAGGAAAAGGAATTTCAAGTATAAATGGTTATGGAAAGGGAGATCTGCTTGTACATGTGAATGTCTGGACTCCTAAAACACTTTCCAGAGAACAAAAGGAGTTTTTCGAAAGGATGGCTGATGATGATAATTTCAGACCAAACCCGGAAAAGAGCGATAAATCCTTCTTTGAAAAAGTTAAAGATATGTTTTCTTAAAAAGCCGCTTTTAAGAAAAAATTTATATATTTGAGTATCACTAAGTCTTTTAGTGATAATTTTTCTTTTTCATAGCAATTTTTTTCCCATCCTTAATTTTTTTAAGGGTGGGTTTTGTTTTTAGGAGGATTCCGGAAATTATAAAATCTTCTTAATCAACTGCCACTCTCTTTCTATTTCTATATATTTAACGTTCTATCAAAGACTATATGGAAAATCTTTTGGTTGCAGAGAATATCTATAAGCGATTTGGAAATTTTACTGCACTCAACAATGTTTCAATAAATATTCCCAGGGAAAGCATTTTTGGCCTTTTAGGACCAAACGGGGCAGGGAAAACCACTCTTTTAAGAATAATCAATCAGATAACAATGCCAGACGAGGGCAAGGTATACCTTGATGGGAAACCCCTGCATCCGGACGATATTGTGCATATAGGCTATCTGCCTGAAGAGAGAGGACTTTATAAATCGATGAAGGTTGGCGAGCAGGCATTATATCTGGCGCGCCTCAAAGGCCTCAGTAAGAGCGAAGCCAAAGAAAGACTTAATTACTGGTTTAAAAGACTGCAAATAGAGGGTTGGTGGGATAAGAAGATACAGGAGCTATCAAAAGGGATGGCTCAGAAGGTCCAGTTTGTGATCACCGTGCTTCATCGCCCAAAACTGCTCATCTTTGATGAACCTTTCAGCGGATTTGATCCTGTGAATGCCAATCTTATAAAGGATGAAATCCTTCAGTTGAAAGAAGAAGGAGCTACCATCCTTTTTTCGACCCACCGTATGGAGAGTGTTGAGGAGCTTTGCGACTATATTGCCCTTATCCATAAATCGAATAAATTGCTGGACGGGAAAGTTTCAGATATCAAAAAGGAGTATAAGTCAAATACCTTTGAGGTGGGGCTCGATGCAATAGACGAAGCCACCCTTAGGCAGGAACTCGAATCCCGTTTTAAAACCGGGCCAGCGAGGTTTAGGAGTATTCAGGATGATCTTAAGCTTACCATACAACTTAAGGAACATGAATCTTCCAACGACCTGATCAGCTTTTTGCTTAGCCGGGCAAGAGTAAATCATTTTGTTGAGGTGATTCCGTCGGTAAATGATATTTTTATAAAAACGGTGACTCAGGATGCGTAATCTAAAGCTAATCATAAACCGGGAGTTTCTCGCAAGAATAAGGAACAGGACTTTTATCGTAATGACCTTTTTGAGCCCGCTTATCTTTGTTGGGATGATATTGCTGATTGCATATTTAAGTATGCTGAACAGTACCGAGCAGAAGATCATTGGCATCCATGATGAAAGTGGAATGTTCGCAGAAGAATTTAAAGACGGTGAACAGGTTCAGTATTTAAATTATTCAGATAGATCCTTAGATAATGCAAGAAAGGAGGTTCTGGACAATGAATACTTTGGACTTATTCATATTTCTGATGTGGCACCCGGTGAAAATGCCAAAATAGAATTCTTTGGGAATGATACACCCGGTTTTGGAACTATCGAAAATATTGAAAAGACGATTTCAGATAAGCTAACCAGAGAACAACTGATCGCAAAAGGAATCGATGTATCCGAAATAGATAAGGCACGGGCCGACGTGCGAGTGGAGATCCAGAATTTTGCGGGCGAGCGAAGTTCAAAGATGTCTAATTATATCAAGATGTTTTTTGGAGGAGCGGCGGGTTATCTCTTGATGATGTTCATTATTATTTATGGCAATATGGTAATGCGCAGCGTGATTGAAGAAAAGACAAATCGTATAATAGAGATCATTGTATCATCAGTTAAACCTTTTCACTTACTGCTGGGAAAGGTATTGGGCACTTCACTGGCGGGAATCACCCAGTTCACTGTATGGGTTATTTTGGGTACGGTACTGTTATTTGGGATTTCTTCCTTTCTGGGAATAGATCCTCTAGCCGCGCAAATGCCGGCTTCTTCGGTGGTGGAGGAGAGTGTTAAACCGGAGATCAATCAGCTGGTGATCGATATTCTGAATTTACCTTATGCCAGTCTCCTTGGATTCTTTGTGATCTATTTTATTGGCGGATATTTTCTTTATAGTGCTATTTACGCGGCAATTGGAGCGGCTGTTGACAGTGAGACAGATACACAGCAATTCATGTTTCCTATTATTCTGCCTCTTATTCTAGGGATCTATGTTGGATTCTTTTCGGTAGTAGAAAATCCTCATGGCACGGTTTCAACCATATTTTCAATAATTCCGTTAACTTCTCCAATTGTGATGCTTATGAGGATTCCATTTGGGGTACCATGGTGGGAAATTGCGGCCTCAATAATTGCGCTAATTGCAACTAATTTTGGGGTTCTGTGGTTATCAGCAAAGATCTACCGCGTCGGGATATTGATGTACGGAAAGAAACCAAGTTATAAAGAACTGTATAAATGGCTTAAATATTAGATATGCAGGACGAACAATCAACGAAGGAAAAAGTTACAGAGGTAATTGAGCAGGATATCTGGGGTCTTATTAAGGATATCTGGAATGCCGGTTTTAGTTATTCTATAGGTGGAGAAGATATTAAAATTACTGTTGGCTTAGTTGTTTTAATCATTCTTGCCTTTTTGGTAACAAGCGTTGTTCTAAGGATTGTAAGGTCTTTTATCACTTCAAAACTGATGGAAGAAGACAAAATGAAGTTCATTAGTGTCTTCAAATTCATTAAGTATTTTGTGTATGTGGTAGTGATTCTTATCACATTAAGTTCTACCGGAGTTGACGTAACAATACTATTAACCGCATCGGCAGCTTTATTCGTTGGTCTGGGTCTTGCCTTACAGGAACTCTTTCAGGACGTTATTGGGGGAATTTTTATTATTCTGGATAAATCTCTTCTAGTTGGAGATGTTATTGAAATGGACGGTAGAGTTGCAAGGGTATTTGAAATAAAACTTAGAACCACTCGCGCCCTTACAAGAGATGATAAGGTAATGATCATTCCCAACCATAAATTCATTAGTGATACGGTTTTTAACTATACCCAAAATCATAAAACTACCCGGGAGCTCGTTAGAGTAGGGGTGGCTTATGGCAGCGATGTGGAGAAAGTCAGGGAAGTTTTACTGGAATGTGCTCGTGAGCAGAAGGGAATTCTGAAAAAGCCCGAGCCTTTTGTGCTATTTGAGGATTTTGGTGATTCGGCCCTGCTGTTTGGGCTCCATTTTTATGTTTCAGACAGTTTTGTGGACCCTAAGGTGAAAAGTGAATTAAGGTTTAAAATTAATAATATGTTCAGGTTGAACGGTATTACTATACCTTTTCCTCAAAGGGATGTACATATGTTCTATCCCCGGAATAATGCAGAGCCAGATGACTTAACCGATACGGAAGATGTATAAATTCATTTTAATAAGTGTTATATTCCTGTCGGGAATGGGGGCTATGGCTCAGAATACGGACCTGGCGAGATTAGAATACACCTATTTTCCACAGAAGAATTCTGATAATTCCTTTCGAAGATTCAGAACGTCACTGGCATTTCCCATAAGATTAAAAAAAGAGGGTTCTTATCTGGTACCAGGTATTGAATACAGGAATGTACATTTTAAGTATATTGATTCTGAAGATTTCAATACAAAAGAACTTGACAGATTTCAATCTTTTACAGCTACGCTGGGTTATACCTTTAAAATAAATGAGGACTGGCGTTTTGGAACCCAGGGAGGACTTAAGGTTGCCTCTAATTTTTCCAGAAATAAGATTTTAAACGATGATCTTATTTATACGGGGTCTTTGTTCTTTATAAAGATGAGGGAAGATGAAAATTTTGAGGATAACTGGCGCCTGATCCTTGGTTTACAGTATTCTACGACAACCGGATTTCCATTTCCTCTTCCCATTGTAAATTATTACAGGAGATGGGATGAAAAATGGTCTTTTATGGTAGGTACCCCAAAATCAAATTTAAAATATTATTTTAACGATAAACATAGCCTTGAAACCTTTGTAACCCTGGATGGTTTTTTCGCTAATGTGCAGAGGAATTTTGATGCTACTCCTTCAGGTTCTGTAACCGATGAACTGGCTGAAAGTATTTCAATGACGGTTTTATTAAGTGGTTTGGAATATCAGTATAAAATCACTGAGCATCTCAGGTTCTATATTTATACAGGGCATACTTTATTAAACGATATCAGGCTGCGTGATGCAGATAAGAATGATATTTATACTATTAACAAAACCAATACATATTACGCTCGTAGCGGATTAAAATTTTCAATATTCTAATGGCAAAAATATTATTAATAGAAGACGAAGCATCCATCCGAAGGGTTCTTAACAAGATTCTTTCTGAAGAAAGTAAAGAATATGAAGTTACGGAAGCTGAAGATGGACTTGAAGGAATGGAACTGGTAAAGAATGAAGATTTTGATCTCATTCTTTGTGATATAAAAATGCCCAAAATGGACGGGGTTGAAGTGCTGGAAGCCGTAAAGAAGGTGAAGCCGGAGATCCCTGTAGTGATGATTTCGGGCCATGGTGATCTGGACACCGCGGTTAACACCATGAAAATAGGAGCATTTGATTATATCTCAAAACCACCAGATCTTAATAGGTTGCTTAATACTGTGCGCAATGCGCTGGACAGAAAGGAACTGGTTGTGGAGAATACCAGGCTTAAAAAGAAAGTCAGCAAAAACTACCAGATGATCGGGGAGTCCGATGCTATCAAACACATTAAGGAGATGATAGAGAAGGTAGCTCATACCGATGCACGGGTTCTTATCACAGGGCCAAATGGTACCGGAAAGGAGCTGGTGGCCCACTGGCTTCATCAAAAGAGTGATCGCTCCAAAGGACCCATGGTCGAGGTTAATTGTGCCGCGATTCCTTCAGAACTTATTGAAAGTGAGTTGTTCGGTCATGTAAAAGGAGCCTTTACTTCTGCCAATAAAGACCGTGCCGGAAAATTTGAGGCCGCCAATAAAGGGACTATTTTTCTTGATGAGATTGGAGATATGAGCCTTTCAGCTCAGGCCAAAGTGCTTCGTGCCCTTCAGGAAAATAAGATATCGCGGGTTGGAAGTGATAAGGATATTAAGGTAGATGTACGGGTTATTGCAGCTACCAATAAAGACCTGAAAAAGGAGATAGAAGAGAACAATTTCCGGGAAGATCTATACCACAGGCTTGCGGTGATCCTGATTGAAGTTCCGCCATTAAAGGAAAGAAAAGAAGATATTCCGCTTTTGGTAGATTATTTCAGTGATAAGATCGCACAGGAACAGGGAACCAATAAAAAGCATTTTACTGAAGAAGCAATTAAGGTTCTCAAGGAAAATGAATGGCGAGGCAATATTCGGGAATTAAGGAATGTGGTAGAACGACTTATCATCCTTGGTGGGAATGAAATCACCGATGAGGATGTAAAGTTATTTGGAAGCAGGTTTTAAGGTCTTTTATTCCTTGGATTTTTGGGATCGTATTTTAGAAAATACATGGTGTCACCACTTGGATGATCCCACTCATGAAAAAGATCAAAACCAACCCGTTGGTAGACAATAGCATTCGTTCTTCCGCGGGTTTCTGCATATAAAGCCAGTCCGGTATCATGGGCGGTCCTGAAAAAAACATCTTTCATTTCCTTTCCTACCTGAGTCTCTGCGCCACGAGATTCCTTAAGAATTCCCCAAAACCAGCAGTACAGATATTCTCCTTCCTGAGGACGCTGATTCTTGATATATTTTTGAGTTTTCAGAATATTCATGGCATTCTTAACTCCCGTAACGTTGGCCACAAGTTTAAGCTGAGACCATAAATCTTTCCAAATATTATCGTCCTTCTTACTGGTTTTAAATAGGATTGCTATTCCCTGGCGGTTTTCTGAAACTATGAGCGCATCCTTTTCTATCGCCTTTTCAACCATATGAGTGGCAAGGTAGCGGAATCTCCTGTCTCTGTCCCCTCCTTTTCTAACCACATCCATAGAAGAAGGTATCTCCTTTAATAGGGTGGTTACTTTATCAATTATATCTTGTTTTTCCAGTTTATCCAAGGTGGTAATATTTAATGCGAAGATAAAAAAATAAAATCTCTTAAAGATCGTATATTTAAAGGCAAAGCTTAAAAATATGAAGCATAAAGACCTGCAGGAATTTAAGGTGAGATCCCGCATACTACTCTCAGATCTAAAAACTACTACGGATCTTGGCTTGAATGAAGATGAACTTAAAGACCTGCTTGAAGATACACGGGAAGACCTGGGGGAATGGCAGGATACACTATATGCTTACGGAAAATACTCCGTTCTTATTTGTTTGCAGGGAATGGATACTGCAGGTAAGGACAGTCTTATTAGGGAGGTATTTAAGGATTTTAATACCAGGGGAGTGGTCGTGCATAGCTTTAAAGTGCCTACTCATAAAGAATTAAAACATGATTTTCTTTGGAGACATTATCTGGCCCTGCCAGAACGTGGAAAGTTTGGAGTGTTTAACAGGACGCATTATGAAAATGTCCTGGTGACCAGGGTGCATCCTGAATACATCTTGAACGAAAACCTGCCTGGTATAGAGAATGTTTCAGATTTAGGTGAGGATTTCTGGGAACGGCGTTTTGAGCAGATCAGGAACTTTGAAGAACATCTCGTCCGGAACGGAACCATCATTTTTAAATTCTTTTTGAATATTTCCAAGGAAGAACAAAGGCAAAGAATCCTGAGAAGACTGGATAAACCCAATAAGAACTGGAAGTTCTCTCCAGGAGATCTTAAAGAACGGGAGTTGTGGCAAGAATATCAAAGATGTTATGAAGATGCTATAAACAGAACTTCGACTGAAAATGCTCCCTGGTACGTTATTCCATCTGATGAAAAACCTGTGGCCCGGTATTTGGTTGCAAAGATCCTTTATGAAGTACTAACCAGATATAAAGAGGTACAGGAGCCTGAATTAGCTCCTGAAATTCGTAAAAATCTTGACGAATATCGTGAACAGCTAAAACAGGAAAAGAATTAAAAAGTAGTTCGCATAAGTGAAAATTTTACTGTTATTTAGCAGCCAAAATTGTATAAAATGAAGTCATTCCATATAGCCATTGTTTTATTATTTACCGGTATTTCAGTATCCGGGCAGAACCAGTATATAAACGATTCCCTTACTATTCGTAAGATCTACGATATGTCTCTGCTCAACGGTAAGAGTTATCAATGGCTGGATCATTTGTCTAATGAGATCGGCGGAAGGCTATCGGGTTCTTATAATGCCCAGCAGGCAGTAGAATATACCAAATCTGAACTTGAGGAGCTTGGATTAGATAAAGTGTGGCTTCAGCCCGTAATGGTCCCAAAATGGACACGGGGAGAAAGGGAGTTTGCCTATGTGCAAACAGGTCCAGGAGTTACGAGGAATGTTAATATCACTGCTTTGGGAGGTTCCATAGCTACACCTTCGGGCGGTACCAAAGCTCAGGTGATAGAGGTTCAGGGGCTGGAACAACTGGCTGAATATGGCCGTGAGAATATAGAGGGAAAGATCGTTTTTTATAATCGCCCCATGCGTGCAGACCTTATACATACTTTTGAGGCCTACGGCGGATGTGTAGATCAGCGTTATTCAGGAGCCGAGGAAGCGGCCAAATATGGTGCAGTTGGAGTGATCGTTAGATCCATGAATCTCAGGCTTGATGATTTTCCCCATACTGGATCCATGAGTTACGGGGATACTCCTGTTGAAAAACGTATTCCTGCAGCGGCTATTTCTACCAATGATGCCGAATATTTAAGCAGTATCTTAAAGATCAAGAAAGACCTGGAGCTTTATTTTAAGCTCAATTGCGAGCAACATGAAGATGTGGAATCCTATAATGTAATAGGTGAAATTACAGGTTCAGAATATCCTGAAGAAATTATGGTTGTTGGCGGTCATCTGGATTCCTGGGACCTGGGAGATGGAGCGCATGATGACGGAGCCGGAGTGGTCCAGTCCATGGAAGTACTCCGTCTGTTTAAAGAGATTGGTTACAAGCCTAAAAGAACAATCAGGGTTGTACTTTTTATGAATGAGGAGAACGGACTTCGCGGAGGTAATAAATATGCCGATGTAGCCAAGTCTAAGAACGAAGATCACGTTTTTGCTTTAGAAAGTGATTCCGGTGGATTTACACCAAGAGGCTTTAGTATTACTGCCAGCGATGCACAGTACAGTAAGATCCTGGACTGGAAAAAACTATTCGAACCTTATCTTATTCATTATTTTGGAAGAGGTGGTGGAGGTGCTGATATTGGCCCTCTTAAAGGAGGAGACATTGTGCTGGCCGGTTTGAGACCCGATTCCCAGCGATATTTTGATTATCACCACGCTTCAAACGATACTTTTGAACATGTGAATAAACGGGAGCTGGAACTTGGGGCAGCCACAATGACTTCATTGATGTACCTGGTCGATAAATATGGTCTGGATAATATCAGTAATGAGACCGTTGAAATGCCTGATTAGTTCCTCCTAAAGAATTTGAGTTTATACTTTAAAAGAAAAGGAAAGCATATACCTTTGCAAACCTAAATTTTAGTTTTGCAGCTATCCGCCTATACCAAAGAATTCAGTAAAAATCTTAATATAGCCTATCCCGTTATGCTTGGCCAGTTAGGGCATGTGATGGTGGGACTGGTGGATAACCTGATGATTGGCCGGCTTGGTGCTGCTCCACTGGCAGCGGTTTCCCTTGGGAATGCACTCGTTTTTATTGCAATGTCCCTTGGTATTGGATTTTCCTTCGCCATTACTCCGCTGATAGCTGAAGCAGATGGAGCAGAGGATCTTGAAACCGGCAGGAGTTTTTTTCATCATGGCCTTATTCTGAGCACGCTGAACGGACTTTTCCTGTTCATTATCCTTCTCATCGCTAAACCTGCTCTTTATTATCTGGACCAGCCACCTGAAGTTGTGGAACTGGCCATACCTTATCTTAATATTGTGGCATTTTCCATGCTGCCTCTTATGGCTTTTCAGGCTTTTAAACAATTTGCTGACGGGCTCTCACAAACCCGATACGCCATGTATGCTACTTTACTGGCGAACGTGGTAAATGTGGTGTTCAATTATTTGCTCATCTACGGTATTTGGATCTTCCCTCGATTGGAACTGGAAGGAGCGGCAATAGGAACCCTTATTTCAAGATTTTTTATGCTCTGGTTCGTTTGGGAAATATTGAGGCGAAAATCCAAGTTCGTTGAATATTTTAAATGGTCTAAAAAGGAAATGTTGAAATGGGGTATTTTCAAAAGGTTGTTGGAATTAGGTTTTCCCACTGCACTACAAATGTTCTTTGAAGTTGCTATTTTTACCGCAACGGTCTTTCTGGCTGGAAACCTTGGAACAAATCCCCAGGCAGCGAACCAGATCGCGCTTAACCTTTCCTCCATGACTTTCATGATTGCCGTAGGCCTTGGTGTTACCGCAACCATCAGGGTTGGAAATCAGGTTGGCTTAAAGGCGTACAGGGAACTTCGAAGAATCAGCTTTTCTATCTTTTTGCTTGTATTTTTTATAATGGGCATTTTTGCAATTCTTTTTATAATACTCAACAATATTCTGCCAGCTTTTTATATTGATAATATAGAGGTGGTGAATCTTGCAGCACAACTACTTATCGTAGCGGCCGTTTTTCAATTAAGCGATGGAATGCAGGTGGTGATCCTCGGGGCTTTGAGAGGACTGCAGGATGTTAAACTTCCAACGCTTATTTGTTTTATAGCTTACTGGGTTATTGGTTTTCCAGTAAGTTTCTATTTTGGTCAGCCTGAAAGAATGGGAAGTATGGGAATCTGGTTCGGTTTACTTGCCGGATTGACATCCTCGGCATTATTACTATATTTCCGTTTTAATTACTTAAGCAAAAAGCTTATTCATCTAAAAGAGAGATTACAAGTTTAAAATATAATATATGGAGCTTCCAAGATTTATACTGGGTGATAATACCGATTTTCCCGATTCTATTTTCGTGATACATACAGAATATCCAAGATTTATCATTGATCTGAAGAATGATGAGGTGGAATGGCTTGAGGATTTTGATAAGGAAGATGAAAAAGAACTCGCAGATGAAGCCGAGAGCCTGATCACTCAGGCAAATGAGTTCTATGATCGTGAAGTTTCCCGATACGAGCAGGACTAATGGAAAAACTGGCGGAATTAGACAGAGAACTTTTCTTATTTCTGAATAACCTGGGCTCAGAGCAGTGGGATTGGTTATGGATCGCCATTAGTGATAAATGGATGGCAATCCCTCTTTATGCCATTTTACTTTACCTTATTTTCAAGAAATTTGGGCTGAAGCCCACGCTTCTAACACTTGTGGTAGTAGCTCTGCTTATCACGGCAACCGATCAGCTGGCTAATCTTTTCAAGCATGGTTTTGAAAGACCCCGCCCATGCCGGCAGGAAGGGGTCATGGAATACGCCCGTTTTATCGCCGTAAGATGTGGTCGATTCGGATATTTTTCAGCTCATGCAGCCAATTCCATGGGTGTGGCTGTATTTTTAAGCCTGTTATTCCAGAAGCATTACCCAAAAATTTTCGTATTCCTGCTGTTTTGGGCTGCAGTGGTTTCTTATAGCAGGATTTACCTTGGAGTACATTATCCTGGGGACATCATTACGGGAATGATGATCGGAGGTATATTCGGTTTCGGTTTCTTCAAATTAAGACAGTATCTGGCAGCCAGGATCCTGAAAGGATCAGGCGAGGCTTAAAAGGTATCTGGCAGCGGCAAAGGCTGTGGTCTTATTATCTTCTATAAGCTGCAGCTGTTCCTTTAAGGCAGCTTTTATTTTGGGATCTTCATAGAACCTGCTTTTCAGATAATCATTTACGGTTTGAAATAGCCAGAATTTATTCTGTTCCTGCCGGTTATGCTGAAAGTAACCATTCTTATCCACCTTTTTCCTGAATTCTGAAATCATCTTCCAGATATCTGAAACACCTTCATTATATAAAGCACTGCATAATTTCACTTCGGGTTTCCATTCACTTTCCTTTGGAGGATAGAGCTGAAGGGCACGATTGAATTCCAGTTTAGCTTCCCTGGCGGGTTTTTGATTATCACCGTCAGCTTTATTGATCACGATGGCATCTGCCATTTCCACTATCCCGCGTTTTATTCCCTGTAGTTCATCTCCGGCACCTGCCAGTTTTAGAAGCAGGAAGAAATCGGTCATACTGTGTACGGTGGTCTCACTCTGGCCAACTCCAACCGTTTCTATAAGGATCACGTCAAATCCGGCGGCTTCACATAGAATGATACTTTCCCGGGTCTTTCTCGCAACCCCGCCTAATGACTCTCCACTTGGGGAAGGCCTTATAAAGGCATTTTTTTCCTTTACCAGGTTTTCCATTCTGGTCTTATCACCCAGAATACTGCCATGGGAAACCGAGCTGCTTGGATCTACCGCCAGAACTGCCACTCTTTTTCCCTGCTGAATCAGGTACGAGCCAAAACTTTCAATAAAGGTACTTTTGCCAACTCCAGGTACTCCGGTAATTCCAATTCTAATCGATTTATGGGCATATGGCAATGCACCCTCAATAAGATATTCAGCTTGTTTCTGATGAGTTTTCTGATTGCTTTCTATAAGTGTGATTCCTCTTCCTAAGGCAGTTTTGTTTCCCTTAATCAGATCCTTCAGAAGATCTTTTTCAGAGAATTTATTCTTTCTGAAACTCCTTATTTTTTTGGCAGACTCAGCACTTACACTTTTTGAAGAGGGATTGCTTTCAGACTCACTTAAAGCCGATTTTTGATTTTCTTTATCCAAATTGAACGGAATGTTTATGACAAATTTATGAATTAAGTTTTCGGGTATTTTTAATTGTGTATATTGAGTTCAACTAAAATACTTAAATTATTTCACGCAATGAAAAACCTGTATAAAACTGCCATTACTACGAAAGGCGGAAGAGATGGTCGCACTACCAGCGATGATGGAATTCTTGATATTAAGCAAACAGTCCCAAAGAGCATGGGAGGTGAAGGCGGAAAAAACACCAATCCGGAACAATTGTTCGGAGCAGCGTATTCGGCCTGTTTCGGTGCGGCGCTTGAGGCTGCTGCAAAAGATCATAATGCCGACCTGGGTGAATACAGCGTCACGGCTACCGTAAAACTGGGAAAGACAGAGGATGATGAGCTTCAGCTTTCAGTCATCCTGGATGCCTATATTCCCGGAGTGGATGTTGAAACCGGAGAACAACTTGTAAATGAGGCTCACGAGATATGTCCTTATTCCAGGGCTACAAGAGATAATATAGATGTTACTCTTAATTTACTTTTGGAAGAAGATTAAAAAATAGCTCAATTACTTATAGCAGAGGTGCCGGCAGGTGCCTCTGCTTTTTTTATAGGAACGCTTACGCTGGTTCTATCCCAGGCTAAGACCATATATGCAAAATCACCCGACTCCTCAAAAAGTATGGTAAACTGCTCCAGGGTGGTGGGAAGTTCTTTAACGGGTCTTTCAAGTACAAGGGCATCAAACTTAGGGTTTCGGTATGCCTTTTCATCCAGATTAATACCCCAGGGGTACATCTTATCATTAAAAATAATCTTCCAGGTGTCTTCCATCGGTATTGTCCATAATGTATATTTCCCGGCCTTTAGCAGACTTCCATCCACCAGAACGTCCTTATTGGTGTCAAAAGTTGTAGCCTCATTGGCACCGGTGCGCCATACCTCATTATAAGGGACCAGCTCTCCAAATATCGTACGTTTCTTTTTATAAGGACGGTTGTAGTAGACTTCCAGTTTAAGATCGTCTTTATGATAGGTGACAGTATCTTCAGGGCTATGGGCCTTGGTGGTAAATCTGATGATAAGTACCAGCACAATTCCAAGTACCAGAATTGCTCCAACTAACTTTAAACCCGATTTCAAACTTTTGTTCATAGCATTACCTTTAGAGAGCAAGACCTTACAAAATTTCAGCCGTAATCTTCTCTTTTCCAATACTAAAAGTATGAATATTGAATGAATTTGAATTTTTTTTCGGAATTTTTGCAACGCGGGACATTTCGTCTCGTCTTTAAAGTGAACTAACCCATCAAAAACAAATAGAATTGATACAGCATGAGCTAATAGAAGCTTGTAAACAGAATAGCCGGCGGGCCCAGCTAAAGCTGTACAACAAATATTGTGACGGGATGTATTATGTGGCATTGCGATTTATGCAGGATACGATGGAAGCCGAAGATGCCATGCAGGAAGCTTTTATTAAGGCTTTTACCAAAATACATCAGTTTAACGGAGAGGTGACCTTCGGGGCCTGGTTAAAAAGAATCGTTATCAATAAATGTTTGGATAAGCTAAAAGCAAAAAAACTCGAACTGGTAGCTATTAATGAACAGGTACTGGGCACCGTAGAGGAAGAAGATAACTGGCAGGTGGAAGATGGAATTGGAGTGGAAGAGGTAAAAAGAGAAATTGAGAATTTACCAGAAAAATATAAATATCCGCTGATGTTATACCTCATAGAAGGCTACGATCACGAGGAGATCAGCGAAATACTCGGAATAACCCAGATGGCCTCGCGTACCCTGGTACACAGAGGGAAGAAAAAATTACAGGATGAACTTAAAACAATGAGCAATGGGACAGGATATTAGAGAAATGTTCCGCAATCAGGAGCATATAGAAAAGGAAAAACTAAGTAAAGGGCATCAAAGAAGATTTGAGGCCAGGCTGGATGAGGCGTTTCCGGTTCAGAAAAAGAAAACCAGTTATTATCAGGTCCTTCAGATCGCAGCTGTTTTTGTAGTGGCCCTTGGAGTGGGAGCTTTCTTCTACTTCAATAATAACGAGATGCCGGTTCAGGAGAATAATCAGATCGTGGAAACTCCGGTTAAAGAAGAAGCTTCTGAGGAAACAAAAACTACCGAGTATAGACTTAGTGATGTTTCTCCTGAATTCAAAAAGATAGAAGATTACTATATGGCGAGTGTAAATATTCAACTTGCCAAGCTGGATATGACTCCAGAGAATAAAGAACTTATAGATGCATTTATGAATAAACTGGAAACCCTGGATGAAGAATATATAGCGCTGAATTCCGAAATCCAGGAAACCGGTCTCAATGAGGAAACAGTTGAAGCTATGATCGCGAACTTACAGCTAAGACTGGATCTTCTTAAAAAGTTGAAAATCAAATTAAACGAAATTAAACAATCAAAAGACAACAGATATGAAAACTATCAGGCTTAAATATATAATGCTTTGCTTGCTGTTCATCACGGCAGGAAGTTTTGCCCAGACCAAAAAACTGAGCAAAAATTACAGGACATCGGCAGATGTGAATGTGGAGGTCGATTCCCGGCACACCAATATCATCATAGAGAACTGGGATAAGAACGAGGTTGAGATCGAAGCTTATCTGGAAGGTGGTTCGGAGAATAAAGAGGAGACACAAAAGCTTCTGGATGCCTGGAAACTTGAAACTTCTTCAAGTCCTGGAATGGTAAGGATAAAATCGGGTGGGGGAATGAATATGAATGTCGATATTGACATGGCCCGTTTAGAGGGTTCATTATCTCAATTGCCTGAAATCATGGAACCCTTAATGAATAATCTGGTAGGTCCTATTTTATCAAATATTGCGGAAAACCCACTTCCTCCGGAATTTGCAGAAAATATGAGAGAAATGAAATTCGATTATGACGCATACAAAAAGGATGGCGATAAGTATCTGGAGAAATGGGAAGCCAATTTTGAGAAGAAATTCGGAAAGGAATTCGAGGCTAAAATGGAAAAATGGGCTGAAGAAATGGAAAAGAATTCCGAAAAGTACGAAAAGGAATATGAGGCCAAAATGGAAGTCTGGGCTAAGGATTTTGAAAAGGATATGGAAGCCTGGGGCGAAGAATTTGGAAAGAAAATGGAAGCCTGGGGTGAACAGTTTGGTAAACAGGTCGAGGCCAGTATGGGGAATGGTAACAAAGTGTTCATTTATGAAGGTGGAAAAACCATCAATTCCAAAAAGACCATTAAACTAAAGGTGCCTAAAGATGCTAAACTTCACCTTAACGTTCGCCACGGGGAACTTAAGCTGGGAAGCACTATAAAAAACCTGAAGGCCGATCTGTCTCACAGTCGGCTTTCAGCAAACCGTCTTTCGGGAAAGGATACCAATGTAAAAGTGGCTTATTCACCGGTAAAGATAGGATACTGGGATTACGGAATACTTTCTACTGAGTTCGTGAAGAATTGTAGTATAGATAAAGCGGTAAGTATAAAACTGAATTCCAATTCCAGCGACATCAGGATCAAGGAGCTTCAAAAAACAGGAGTGCTTAGCGGTTCTTTTGGCAAGCTTGATATAGATAATCTTGGTGCCGGTTTTGAAACTCTTAATATCACCCTGGAGAATAGTGATCTTAAACTGAATGTTCCTGAAACGGCCTTCAACTTTACATTCAACGGCATGCAAAGTTCTATCAAATATCCTGATAATATGAAGCTTAAGTCTACCAGGTCTTATGATAATGAGATCCTGAATGGTTATAACAAGTCAAGGGATGGTAGTGGAAGTATCTCAATTAAGGCAAATTTCAGCGATGTATTGATAAATTAAATCCTAGCGATTACATTTGGCTTCCTTAAGAAGCTGAATGAGATGCAGAATTTTTCTAAATTTGTGAATGATATCACCTCTGGTTTTACTCCGGTAATAGGTGGAGATTATAAACAGGAGGACTATGCTTACATAGATCTTTCGGAAAATAATCCGGAATTGTTAAGGCTTGAGGTTGCTTCTTCGGAAGCATTTTCTGTTTTTATTTCTGAGTTCTTAAAGAATAAGAATGCTAAAGCTGCTTATGGCGGTTATAATGAGCTCAGAACTTTGTATAACCGAAGTGAACTCTTCAATAATATCCAGGCTAATCGAAATATTCATATAGGTCTGGATATCTGGGTGCCGGCCTTTTCTGAAATTATAAGTCCGCTAGAAGGCAAAATACACAGCTTTAAGGATAATGATAACTTTGGGGATTATGGTCCTACCCTTATCCTGGAACATTCAAATGAGGGTCGTAAGTTTTTTACTTTATACGGGCATTTAAGCAGAAAGTCATTGTCTGATCTCAGTGTGGGCCAAACTGTTAAGGCAGGTGAAAAGATAGCTGAACTGGGCGATTTCGATGAAAACGGCGATTATGCACCACATTTACATTTCCAGGTGATAGAAGATCTTAAGGGAAATACGGGGGATTTCCCCGGGGTCATAAAAAAAGAGGACCTGGACAATTATTTAAAAAACTGTCCGGATCCTAATTTGCTTTTGAAAATTTGATTTTTCTCTGAAACTAAAATTGAAACCACGTTGATTTAGTTCAAAGTCATTTCGAAGGAACGAAGGGACTGAGAAATCTGAATTGAGAATTCTTTTCATAAATTATCAATTTCTATAAACTGCCAATTCGGATTAAATTCCTCAATCAATTTTACTTTTTTCTCTCTTAGCCATTTTTAATGGGTTTTTCTCTTAAAATTACTTCTGAGGAAATTTCGAATTTTTCATAGAAAACAAGATGGTAGCAATTGTACTTCCCGGCAAAAGACTTTTTAGCATTCATACTTTCCTGAAAATGCTGGTCTACTCTACGTGAAAGATTATTCGTGATGCCAATATAAAGCATGGTCTTTTGAATATTCGTGGTTATGTAGGCAAAATATTCTTTCATAAGGTAGATTTCTCCCTTCAGTCGAAATGACTTTACAAATTTTTATTTTTTTCTCACAAAAAGAGCAACTATCGCAGAAGTTACTACTCCCACCACCAGAGAGAAAAAGAAAGACTGGAGTATATAGGACTGAAGGTTAAAATAACCTTCGGCCGCTTCCCGGGTCATTGCACCACTTTCAACTGAATAGTCTATCACATTTGGGAAATAATCGGGCGTTATGAATTCATGGGTTATATACTGAGCTAAAGGTGAGAAAATGGCTACCACCACACTAATGATGATCCCGGAAATAAATCCCTGTGTCCAGGTCATTTTGCCTTCATAGAAATTCTTTCTTTTATCCAGAAGTGCGAAGACATACAGCACGATAGCTACAATTGCAAAAAGATTAGTATAGATAGCATGTTTAGAGATGTTCTCGTCATGCCATCCCAGGCCTTTTTCGAGGAACATCCAGAGTAGTGCCACAATGCTGAAGATAATACCCCATTTGATTTCGATAGAGAATTTTTTCATTGAAATGTTTGATTGGTTTCAATGTTAAAATTAGTAAAATTCTCGATCTGATCTGGAAGTATAAAAAAAGCCTGTTTAAAAACTTAATTACGTCAAGCTGAACTTGTTTCAGCTTTTCATTGATTCTAATTTCAATTATGAGAGATCCTTAAATAATTCCGATAGTTCTCGGAACAGGATGACGAATTCCAGCTTTTAAGACAGGCCTGTGATGAAATTTCTAAAAGGATCTATGCGTCCTCGTTTAGTTTTCTGGTGGCAAAATAGCCGGCAAATAGACCAAGTCCGGCTAGAAGGAAAATAGTTCCGGGATAAGCCACATCTTCATCTACTCCCATATTGTTGCTTAATAGGTTGGCAATGAAAATCCCCACTCCTATACCTACTAAAAGCAAAGCCAGGTTTATTACGATAACTTTCCATACCGGAGTTACATGTTTCCTTTTGCTGTAGAATATGCTTGCATCGGCTCCCTTTTCAATAAGAGCAAGACGTTCGCGGTTCCTGGCAGAGATGTACAAATAATACATTCCGAAAATAACCCCGAAAATGATTGGCATAATAATTACTTCTGATCCCATGATTTCTTGTTTTTAATGTGAAAATAATTGTTCGTTTGCTATTAGGACGCCGGGATCTCATATCCGGTTACAAAAAAATGTAAATTTATTTTGAAAATCTTTTGTAACCGATGAGCTAATCCCATCGTCTTATGTAATAATGAGCAAGAACACTGACCAAGAATTGATTGATAAGATCCTCACTGGGGATGCCGCCGTATTTGGTGAGCTGGTAGATCGTTATCAAAATTTTGTGTTTACCATTGCCATTAGAATGCTTAAAGTATCCGAAGAGGCTGAAGAAGTTGCTCAGGACAGTTTTATAAAGGCCTTTGAGTCTTTATCCAGTTTTCGGGGGGAAGCTAAATTTTCGACCTGGTTATACCGTATAGTGTATCATAAAGCCCTGGACAGGATAAAAAAGAATAAACGCCAGCAAACTTATGAGATCATTGAAGAGGTTACAGATGATAGTCTGGACCATATTGAAAACGGACTGGAGTATTTGCTTTCGGAAGAAAGGAGCAGGGTGATCAACGACTGTATTAGTATGTTGCCGGAAGAAGAGGCCGCTATTATAAGTTTATATTATTTTGAGGAGCAATCGGTAAAAGAGATCGCAGAGGTCACAAATTTGACAGAAGAGAATATTAAAATTAAATTGTATCGTAGCCGGAAAAAACTATTTTCTTTACTTGAAGGCTATATCAAACCAGAAATATCAAAGAGAAATGGAAAAGCAATTTAACAGGGAAGATAAGCTGATGAAAAAGTTGCTGAATGAAGCAGGTACGGAAAGCCCTTCAGCAGATTTCAAAAGCAGGATCATGATGGTAGTGGAAAACAGGAATGCGACAGTTAAGCCTTACCAGCCGCTTATCCCGAAATTCATGTGGTATGTAGTCGTAACATGTCTCATATGTTCGGTTGCCGGACTATATGTAATGTATGCTGATATTTCCTTAAGCTGGTCTTTTGACTTTAAAGTTCCCAGATATATGGATATGCCTAGAATAGATCTTTCCAGAACTATGCAATACGCGATCGCCTTTATAGCCCTGTTCTTCCTGGAAATCCCTTTTCTTAAGAGGTTTGTGGACAGGCAGTATGGACTTTAATTGTCGCACTGAGCCTGTCGAAGTGCATTTTATTGAATGGAATCATGAAATTATATTTCGTTTATATACTTCAATGCAATGATGACTCATACTATGTAGGAATGACATCAAATCTAAAAGAAAGAATTGAAGAACATAATTTAGGGAAATTTCCTGAAGCTTATACTTATAGAAGAAGACCTTTGGATTGAAGTGGTTTGAAGAGTTTACTAATCCTAATATAGCTTTAGACTGGGAAAAGAAAATTAAAGGCTGGAGTAGAAGAAAGAAAGAAGCACTGATTTTAAAGGATTGGAAGAGATTAGTGATTTTATCTAAGAATTATACGCAGTTCGGTAAGTCTGAATAAGTAAATTTCCCGGCCTTCGACAAGCTCAGTCCGCCAAATTTATTATATCAGGTTTATAATTCGGCATGCTGACCCTTCGACAGGCTCATCCTTCGACAGGCTCATCCTTCGACAGGCTCATCCTTCGACAGGCTCAGGATGGCATTAAGTTGAAGTATTTGTTGCACTGAGCTTGTCGAAGTGCAATGCGATTGAATTAAAAATCCTGAAGTGAAAACTTCAGGATTTTTGATTGTATCTAACTTTTAAGGTTTATTCGTCAACAAGCACCCAGTCTCCTTTATCGAGAAGCGGAATAGCCTGCTTATATTTCATGGTCTTGTTTTCACCACTCATCACATTCTTGATGGTCACTTTATCGTTCCTTCCAATCTTTGGTCTGTCACGAACTATGGTTTCGGTGACCTCAGGCTGTCTTTGAGTATTTCCTGCAGCCCTGCTTTGCGCGGCTCTCTCATCAAGATTAGGAATATCCTCTTTTTTTGTTTCTACTTTTTCCTTTTGTCTCGTTTGACGGGCTTCATGAATACTTGGAGCTCCTGCAGATGGGATCTCTCCTTTGAAAAGGAAGGAGATAACATCCCGGTTCACATTCTCTAGCATCACTTTAAACAGTTCAAAGGCCTCGAATTTATAGATAAGAAGAGGATCCTTCTGCTCATGAACCGCAAGCTGAACACTTTGTTTTAGTTCATCCATCTTACGAAGGTGAGTCTTCCAGGCATCATCAATAATTGCCAGAGTGATATTCTTCTCAAAATCCTTGATAAGCTGTTTACCTTCAGTTTCATAAGCCTTTTCAAGATTGGTTACAACCTGAAGGGTCTTATTTCCATCGGTAAATGGAACTGAAATTCTTTCAAATTTATTTCTTTCATCTTCATGAACCTGTTTGATCACAGGGTAGGCTCTCTCAGCATTATGAGCCATTTTCTCATCGTAATGTTTGTAAGCTGCCTTGTAAACCTCTCCGGCAAGCTTCTGGGAATTGATCTTTTTGAATTCTTCTTCAGTTACCGGGGAACCCATTGAGAAGTTCCTGATCAATTCAAACTCAAAGTTCTTGAAATCTTCAGCTGCTTTATTAGTTTCGGTAACCGATTCGGCGATATCAAAGATCATATTTGCCAGATCCACCCGCAGTCTTTCTCCAAAAAGTGCATGATAACGACGTTTATAAATTACCTCTCTCTGGGCATTCATCACATCATCATACTCAAGCAGTCTCTTACGTACCCCAAAGTTGTTCTCCTCAACTTTCTTCTGAGCTCTTTCAATAGACTTGGAGATCATAGAATGCTGGATAACTTCGCCTTCTTCAAGTCCCATTCGGTCCATCAGTTTCGCAATTCTTTCCGAACCGAATAAACGCATAAGATTATCTTCCAGAGAAACATAGAATTGAGAACTTCCCGGATCTCCCTGACGTCCGGCACGACCTCTTAACTGACGGTCTACACGTCTGGAATCGTGACGTTCGGTACCTACAATTGCAAGTCCGCCTGCTTCCTTCACTTCCTTACTCAGTTTAATATCGGTACCACGACCTGCCATGTTGGTGGCGATGGTCACAATTCCTGATTTACCTGCTTCGGCAACGATATCGGCCTCTTTCTTGTGGAGTTTCGCGTTCAGAACATTGTGAGGTACATTTCTAAGTTTCAGCATACGGCTCAGTAATTCTGAGATCTCAACTGAAGTTGTACCAATTAGCACGGGTCTTCCTGCCCTGGAAAGGTCGGTTACATGATCAATAACCGCGTTATATTTTTCTCTTTTAGTTTTATAGACTAAATCCTCTTTATCGTTTCTGGCGATTGGTCTATTGGTAGGAATTTCTACCACATCAAGTTCATAGATCTCCCAGAACTCCCCGGCTTCGGTCACTGCTGTACCTGTCATACCAGACAGTTTGCGGTACATTCTGAAGTAGTTCTGCAGTGTTACCGTAGCGAAGGTTTGGGTCGCATCCTCGATCTTCACATTTTCCTTGGCTTCGATCGCCTGGTGCAGCCCGTCACTGTAACGACGGCCTTCCATTATACGTCCGGTCTGTTCATCAACGATCTTAACTTTATTATCTATCACCACATACTCCGTGTCTTTTTCAAATAGGGTATAGGCCTTCAATAACTGGCGAAGTGTATGTATCCTTTCGCTCTTAACACTGTAATCGCGATATAATTCCTCTTTCTTTTCAGCTTCCTCTTCCTTGGGAAGACCTTCTTTTTCGATCTTGGCGATCTCCATCCCGATCTCGGGCATTACAAAGAAATTAGGATCATCCTTACCAGAAAGATATTCAATACCCTTATCGGTAAGGTCTATCTGATTGGTTTTTTCATCAATGGTAAAATACAGTTCAGCATCAACCTTCGGCATTTCACGGTTGTTGTCCTGCATGTAATGGTTCTCGGTCTTCTGAAGCAGTTGTTTAACTCCTTCCTCACTCAAGAACTTAATAAGTGCCTTATTCTTCGGCAAACCACGGTAAACCCGCAGTAACTGGAATCCTCCTTCTTTGGTATCACCTTCCTTGATGAGTCTTTTAGCGTCGGCAAGGACTTTCACAAGGTATTTACGCTGAACTTCCACAATATTGTTAATTGCGGGTTTAAGTTCCATAAATTCGTGGGTATCACCCTTAGGGACAGGTCCGGAAATAATAAGCGGGGTACGTGCGTCATCGATCAGTACTGAATCCACCTCATCCACGATCGCATAATTATGAGGTCTTTGTACAAGATCATCGGGAGCATGGGACATATTATCCCTCAGGTAATCAAAACCGAATTCGTTGTTGGTTCCGTAGGTAATATCGGCATTATAAGCCTTTCTACGCGCAGCGGAATTAGGACGGTGATAATCTATACAATCAACACTTAGTCCGTGGAACTCAAAAATTGGAGCCATCCACGCGCTATCACGTTTGGCGAGGTAATCGTTCACAGTTACAAGGTGAACACCACGTCCTGTAAGAGCATTAAGATACATGGGAAGGGTAGCCACAAGGGTCTTACCTTCACCGGTCTGCATCTCTGCGATCTTACCCTGGTGCATAGCCACACCACCAATAAGCTGAACATCATAATGGATCATATCCCAGGTGACCGGTTTACCGGCAGCATCCCAGGAATTGCTCCATATTGCATGATCGCCTTCAAGGCTTATATAATCTTTTTCAGCTGAAAGCTCACGATCAAATTCCGAGGCTTTTACTTTCAATTCGGTATTATGAACAAAACGTTTTGCGGTTTCTTTCACAACGGCAAAGGCTTCCGGCAGAATTTCATTGAGAATGCCTTCAGAGATTTCATAAGACTTATCCTTTAAGGCATCCACTTCAGCATATATATCTTCCTTTCGGGTAATATCATCAGATTCCTCAGCCTCTTTATTTAAACTTTCTATTTGTTCTTTTACTTCTTTGGTGGCTTCGGTGATTTTGGCTTTGAACTCGGAAGTTTTCTCGCGAAGTTCATCGAGGCTCAGGGCCTCCATTTCCGACTCAAGTGCCTTTATCTTATTTACAATAGGTTGTATTTCTTTTACATCTTTCTTTGACTTGTCGCCTACGAAAGCTTTTAATACAGAATCTAAAAAACTCATGCTGGTTTTTTTGTTTATTTGATCATAGTCTTTAACGGAGATAAGCCATTAGTTTTGATTGTCTCTTTAAGGATAGCCGAAAGGTTTAATACATCTCGACTCCCCTCGATGTGACATCTCATATACTTATCACTATTAAAGCTTAGAATCATTTTATTTAAGGGGTTCAAATTTAAGCAAAAAAAAAGCCTCATGAATGAGACTTTTTTCTATTTTTTGTGTGTTGTCAATTTAATATTCATCCTCATTCCAGAGGTAATCTTCATCGGTTGGATAATCAGGCCAGATCTCCTCAATAGAATCATAAGAGTCTCCCTCGTCTTCAATGGCCTGCAGATTTTCCACAACCTCAAGCGGAGCTCCGGTTCTAATTGCATAGTCTATTAACTCGTCTTTGGTGGCCGGCCAGGGGGCATCACTTAAATAGGATGCTAATTCTAAAGTCCAATACATTGATTAATCGGGTTTTAAATTTTGGCAAAAATAATTTTTTTGCCGTAATAGCCAAGAAAAAAATCTATTATTTAATCAATAATAATAAGAACGTAATAATTTTTTTAATTCTTTGCAAGAATCACAAAGGATAATTCAAAATTAAATGGGATTCAGTTTTTTTTTGGAATCCACTGAATTTCTTCAGCCTGTAATTGTTTAGACAACATCCGTGCCAGTACAAACAGGTAGTCTGAAAGGCGGTTTAAGTAGATAAGAACTTCATCGTCAAAAGCCTCAATGTCATACAATGCGCTCGAAAGCCTCTCAGCACGACGGCACACACAGCGAGCTATGTGACAGAATGACACGCTTTGGTGGCCTCCTGGAAGTACGAAATGTGTCATTTCAGGCAGCTCATCGTTCATCCTGTCTATGGCTTTTTCCAGTTTTTGAATATCATCCTGGGAGATCCTGGGGATATTTAACCTTTCTTTTCCGCTTTTAAGGGTAGCTTTTTCCGGATCGGTGGCAAGGATGGATCCAATGGTAAACAATCGGTCCTGGATCTCAATTAGAAGATCTTTAGTTTTTTTATCTGTGTCCTGGTCACGAAGAAGGCCTATATATGAGTTAAGCTCATCTACGGTACCGTAACTTTCTATTCTTATATGGTGTTTTGGAACCCGGGTCCCTCCGAACAGGGAGGTAGTTCCCTTGTCACCGGTCTTGGTGTAAATTTTCATGTTTCAGCTTTTGCGCTAAAATACGAAGTTTAGAATAGGTTTGAGAATAATGGAGTATTGGATTGGTGGATTTTGACTATAGTTTAGAGTTACGGAAAGTGAGTTGCTTATTATTTTTAAGGACCTTTGATCCTGGTTAATCGAAGAGGTGATTGTAAGCTAAACGAGCAATCTCATTTTCCAGTGGCATTCCCTCCAGATCCGGGAGGTGTCAAATTACTGAAGCTTGGATTTTGCCTCATTTTCCTGTTTTCTTTCGAAGTATCTTCTTCTGAAGTTTCGGTTTTTCCTGTCCTTTCTCAGTTTTTTAGCCCGGCGGGAGTTCCACAGGAAATAAGCGAGAAAAACGGCGATAACGGCAAGATAAATCCAGGTTTCCTGGTCTAAATCGATCATTGTAAATGACTTATAGTAGGGACAATATAGAAAAGATTTTTAGAAGTTCAAAGTTCATCCTTCGACATGCTCAGGATGACAATTACAGGTTTCTAACAGTAGGTTGAGTTGACCTTCAATTCCATTCGGAGGAATAGAAAAAAATCCATTTAAAATTCATTATTGAAGGGGATACTGAAAAATGAAATGATTCTTAACTTGTTACAACTCACAAAAGGTACTCCCTACTGCTACTGAAAACTGCCAACTGATTTCTTTTCGTCACTCGCTACTGTTCCATCCATTAAGCGAATAATACGATGTGCATGCTTAGCAATATCCTCTTCATGGGTTACAAGGATCACGGTATTTCCTGCTGCATGTATCTCATCAAAAAGGTTCATGATCTCTAAGGAGGTTTTGGAATCCAGGTTTCCTGTTGGTTCATCGGCCAGAATAATGGAAGGTTTATTAACCAGCGCACGGCCAACTGCCACACGCTGTCTCTGACCTCCTGAAAGCTGATTAGGCTTGTGATCCATACGGTCTCCAAGACCCACACTTCTAAGTACTTCCTTGGCTCTTTCAATCCTATCATTTTTGGAAGCTCCGGCATAGACCATAGGTAAAGCCACATTATCCAGCGCAGTGGTTCGGGGAAGCAGGTTAAAGGTCTGAAATACAAAACCGATCTCTTTATTCCTGATCTCGGCAAGTTCGTCATCACTCATCTTGCTTACATCTTTACCATTTAGGATATAAGTTCCGGAAGTGGGTGTGTCAAGACATCCCAAAAGGTTCATAAGGGTAGATTTACCTGAACCTGAAGGTCCCATAAAAGCCACATATTCTCCACGCTCTATATCAAGATCAATTCCTTTTAAAACTTTTACGACTTCCTGACCCAGAGGGAAATCCCTGGTTATATCCCGAATCTCGATTACTTTACTCATTCAGACTGAATTTTCACTTGTATGACGTGAATTTAGTTTTTTTGTTACAAACAAATTATCTTTCACAAGAATTCTTAGATTTACCTACAAAACTAACCTGTTGAACAAAAAACTTTCAATTCTTATTCCGGCCTATAATGAAGAAGCTACGATTCTTGAGATCCTGAATGTTCTTAAAGAATTGGACTTAGGTCTTGAATTGGAAAAGGAGATAGTGGTCGTTGATGATTGTTCTACAGATCCAACCAGCTCTCTTATTGAGAAATTCGTTAAGGACCATCCTGAATTAGATATTCTGGCATTCAGGCAGGAATTTAATCAGGGCAAGGGAGCGGCATTACATAAAGCCATAGAACTTTGTACAGGGGATATTGCGGTTATTCAGGATGCAGATCTCGAATATGATCCTCAGGAATACATTAATTTACTTAGACCAATTCTCAAAGGCAAAGCAGATGTAGTCTATGGTTCAAGATTCATGGGGGGGTATGCACATAGAATTTTATTCTACTGGCATTCAATCGGAAATAAATTTCTTACCAATCTTAGCAATGCCTTTACAAATCTGAATCTTACTGACATGGAGACCTGTTATAAAATGTTCAGGACAGATATCTTAAAAAGTCTGGATTTGAAGGAAAAGCGCTTTGGTTTTGAACCTGAAGTAACGGCAAAAATTAGTCGGATCCCCGGAATAAGAATCTATGAAGTAGGAATATCCTATTACGGCCGGACCTATGCTGAAGGAAAGAAGATCAACTGGAAGGATGGGATGAGAGCTTTATGGTGTGTTTTTAAATACAATACTTTTTCAAGATAGAAATGTCAAGAATAAAAATCCTTATCATATTTAGTTTAAGCTTTGTGGTAATATCTGTCTTGGGTTATAATTTTCATGTTGCAAATAATTTAAAATATGATTTCGGAGGTGATGCTTCAGATTTTATTTATTTAGGTCTGACTCTTGCTAAAACTGGCAAATATGGAAAATTGAATCTGTCTCACAGTGAATTGGTTGAAGGTTTTAAAAATGGAAGTCATCGTAATCAATCATATAAGTTTAGTAGTCATTCTACCTGGAGGCCGCCGGTTTGGCCAGCTATCATCGCTTTTTGTTTTCTTATATCAGGATATTCTTTAGGTTTTCTGGTTGCTTTTAAAATTATATTGCATTTACTGGGGAGTTGGTTCTTTTATAAAACACTCGGGTATTTTCGAATTCGGAGGATAATAATTTATGCAGGAGTGTTCTTATATTTAGTGAATCCTGCCTGGCAGCTTTATTCGCGAGTGTTTCTCTCTGAGCCAATCACTCTTTTCTTTATGACCCTGTTCATATGGTCACTGACAAGATTCCTTAAAACAGGAAAATTATTCTGGCTGAATGCTTTGCTTGGGGGTGTTCTAATACTTTCCCATCCCTATTATATTTTTCTCCCTTTTTCGATCTGGTTTTTTCTTTTTTTATATAAAAAGATTAGTATCAGGAAAACATTCATTTTAAGTGGGCTAGCTATTGCTGTGGTTTCTGTTTGGATAGTACGAAACTATGTGGTACTGGATACAGATAAGCTTCTGATCACGACCTCTTCAGGTGCAGTAATGGCAAAGGGGTGGAATGGAAAAGTGCCGCAGTTACATACAAATACCAAAGGTGATCTTGCAGACGAGACACTGGTCCTTAAAGATTTTGATTATAAAAGATCCGGCTATACAGGACAAACCGGAATGATGGAATTGTATAAGGATGCAACTTTCAATTTTATAAAGTCCAACCCGGAACTGATATTTCCAATAATTATAAAAAAACTCAAGAGTGCTTACAATCCTTTCCCAGAGACCCCAAGGCCCGGAATTTTGGAGACAGGCAGGGTGATCTATCAGGTTTTAGCTCTGGTAACTGCTTTGTTTTTATTGTTCAGAGGTTCAATAATAACAAAAGCTATGGTTTGGGGACTGTTTCTGTCTACAGCTATGATTACTGTCATTACCTATTCAGGTTTCCGTTTCCGTATGCCGCAAAGCAGTCTGGAGATTCTGTTTATCATTCTGGCCGTGCATTTTCTGATAGAAAAGTATAGAGCAGTTCAAATCAAACACGGATAATAAAATCCTGCTTAACCTGTTCTTTTCGAAAGAATACAAGACCCCATTTATAAGTATCAATGCTAACCTTAACCTTCGGATGTTTTTTGATTTCTTCCCAGGCTTCTTCCATTCCCGGTGACCAGTGGATATCATCAAAAATAAAGACCGAATCGCTATGTGCCTTAGGAAGTAACTGGTGAAAATATTTGAGGGTAGCTTCCTTCTGATGATTCCCGTCGAAATAAATTAGATCAAGTTCTGCCGGTTCATGTAAAACCTCTTTGATCCCTTCTTCGAATTGTATGTTTATTAACTGAATATTTTTCAGCTTAAATTTATCCAGTTGATTGCCAGCAATTCTTGCAATTTCAGAGCAGCCTTCCATCGTGTTTAACTGCGTTTTTCTATTTGCTCCAATCGAAACAGACGCGATACCCAGAGAAGTGCCTAATTCCAGGGCATTCCTGATATTGAGATATTTCACAAGCCTGTATAGCATTTTCGCTCGATATAAAGTGATGCCGGAATTTTTTGCTATCGAAAATACTGGTCTGCGATTAGATTTGAATACCCGGCTTCCTGCCCCTAAATCGGTAATTTCAATTTGCTTTTTATTCCCGAGAAGGTCGTTCCTGTAATTTTTAATCAGTTCATATTCCGGATAGGGGGTCTTATCATAAAAACATTTGGTTACAAGATCATAAACAAATGGTGAGTGGAGGCCATGTTGGTTCTGAGAATTGATAATGAATTTTAGATAAGAAAATAATTGAGAGGTCATAACTTTATTGTAGCCTATATATTATAGTGAAAAGAGGAAAGGGGGGAAGTTAGTTGTTTTTCTTATTCTTAAGATAATTCTGAAGGCTTCGTATCATTTTAAGCAGTTCTAATAGTGAAGTTCGGGCTATTTTATTCTCCTCATCGGAAATATAATTTCTTCGAAATGCGATAGTTGCACAGGTTACGCATTCTCTTACAGAACCTTCAGCAATTTGAAGAAAACGATGAAATTGAGGATCAGAATCTCCAGATCCTTCCGCGGTATTTAAAGCTATGGAAACAGCTGCTCTGGTAAACTGGGAACGGAGGGCATATTTTTCATTGACAGGAAAGTTATCTGCAAGGTTATAAGCGAAGTCGGCAAAATCTAAAGCTTTTTGGTAAACTTTTAGATCTTCAAAATTAAATTTTACATCCTCCATATTTAAGTTTTTTTCTTCACTTTCCACTTTCCACTTTCCACTTTCCACTCTTCACTCCTTCTCTCTCCACTTTATAAATTCATTATGATTCTAACTTTTCCATCAATTCAAAGTAACGCATGGTTTTTTCCTCAATTTCATCTTCTACCGATTGTAATTTAACGGAGGTTTTATTAATCTCATCACCGCTCAATTCCTTAAGGAACTCTTTCTGAATTTCTTCTTTTTTCTTCTCAAGCTGGCTGATCTCTTTCTCCAGTTTTCCGAATTCCTTTTGTTCTTTGTAGGTCAGTTTGGAGCCGGTTGAATCGTCCCGCCAGGTATTTTCCTTGGATTTTTTTTCGGGTGTTTTAGAATCTGAGGCAATTTTGCTTTCAGAATACTCCCGGTAATCGGTATAATTCCCGGGGAAATCCTGTACTTCTGCATTTCCCTGGAAAATAAAGAGATGATCTGTGATCTTGTCCATAAAGTATCGATCGTGAGAAACGACGATAACACAGCCCGGAAAATCAAGTAGAAAGTTTTCCAGGACATTCAGGGTTAACACATCCAGGTCGTTCGTAGGTTCATCCAGGATCAGGAAATTGGGATTCTGAATAAGAACGGTACATAGATAAAGCCTTTTCTTTTCACCCCCGCTCAGTTTTTCAACATAGTCATATTGTTTCTTACGGTCAAATAGGAACCTTTCCAGAAGCTGTTCGGCAGATATTTGCCGGCCTTTTTTCAATGGAATGTAATCCCCATATTCCTTGATGACCTCCACTACTTTTTGTCCGGGCTTTATTTTGATCCCTTTCTGGGTATAGTAACCAAATTTCACGGTTTCACCTACCACAATTTTTCCGGTATCGGGATCCAGATTGCCGGTTAACATATTCAGGAAAGTGGACTTTCCTGTTCCGTTCTTGCCAATGATTCCCAGCCTTTCTCCTTTTTTAAAGGTGTAGCTGAAATTTTTCAATAATTGCTTCCCGCCGAGTTCCTTGGAGATATTATGAAGTTCCACAATCTTGCTTCCCAGACGCTCCATATTTAGTTCAAGCTGAACCTTATGGTCCTGCCTTCGCTGACTCGCCCTGTGTTTTATTTCATGAAAGTCATCGATCCGCGATTTGGATTTTGTGGTTCGGGCTTTGGGCTGACGACGCATCCAATCCAGTTCTTTCTTGTAGAGTTGCTGAGCTTTTTCGGTATTGGTTTGCTCAAGTTGATGTCTTTCTTCCTTTTTATCGAGATAATAGGAATAGTTTCCTTTGTAGGTATATAGTTTACCCCCTTCCAGTTCTATGATCTCGTTGCATACCCTTTCCAGAAAGTAGCGATCGTGAGTTACCATAAAGATGGTGAAATCCTGTTTTCTGAAGTATTCTTCTAACCATTCTATCATATCCAGATCCAGATGGTTAGTTGGTTCATCGAGGATAATAAAGTCGGGATCTTTTAAAAGCATCCGTGCCAGGGCGAGTCTTTTTTTCTGCCCTCCGGAAAGGTTCTTTACTTCAGCGTCAAGATCTTCCAGGTTCAGTTTAAACAGGATTTGTTTGTAGGTGGTTTCAAAATCCCAGGCATTATGGCTTTCCATCTCGTCCATGGCTTTTTGAAGTGCATCTGCATCATCAGGATTCCTTAAAGTCTTTTCATAGTTCTCTATGATTTTAAGGGTCGGGTTATCACTTGAGAAAATGGTCTGTTCTATAGTTAAATTAGGGTCCAGGTCTGGTTCCTGAGAGAGGAAGGCTGTTCTTATATCATTGCGATAGATCACCTGTCCTTCGTCGGGAGAATCGGTTCCGGCAAGAATATTCAAGAGACTGGTTTTTCCCGTCCCGTTCTTGGCCACGAATCCCACTTTCTGCCCTTCGTTTATTCCGAAAGAGATATTCTTGAAGAGTTCACGCTCTCCATAAGATTTGGCTATATTTTCTACTGAAAGGTAGTTCATGTATTTAGTCTGTAATTCGGGCTCAAAAGTACGAATAACAATGACGAAATAACAATGTTCATTTTTACCATCTTTGAGGGTGAAGCGAAGAAGTCTGATTGATTGATTTGAAGATTGTAAAAAGTTAGGGTTTGCCTCGGCTTCACCTCAAAAGGACATTATCTATTGTTTTTTCAAGTACCAGCTAATTGCTGAACAACATGGAGCGTACAGCTTAAAGCTTATAAGATAAATTCATGACATTATTTTATTATTAGCTCGTAAAAACTATATTTGTTAAAACTATGTGAAGTCCCCTATGCGATATAGATCAGTACTGTTTTTATTCGCTGCCCTACTAGCCTTAAGCTCCTGTGTATCTACCAAACAGATGTCCTATCTTCAGGAACATGAAAAGGAGGTAGATAGTATCATTCAGGTGCAAAGGCTTCGGAAACCCTATCGTATACAAGTTGGAGACCTTCTTAGTATCAGGGTTAAAGCTCTTGATCAGGATATCGTGGGTATGTTTAATCCCATAGGTAGTGAAAACCCTAACGCTACCACCGAGGAAGCCGTTTATTTTGATGGATTCACTGTAGATGACCATGGAAACATCCGGGTTCCTACAATGGGAGAAATCAATGTTTTAGGATTTACTGAAAGGGAAGTAAGGGAAAAGATAGAGCAGAAATTACTGGAAGAGTACTTTAAAGAAGAGGCAAATATATTCGTTACCGTAAAACTTGCCGGAATAAGATACACTACACTGGGTGAAATAGGCCAGGGTAGCCAGGTTGTTTATAAGGATCAGATTACTCTTATGGAAGCGATCGCAAATGCCGGGGGTATTAATGACTATGGGGATCGTGAAAATGTGCAGATTATAAGACAATATCCGCAGGGTGAAGAAGTACATGTGGTGGATGTGACAGATATTGAAATAATGAAAAGTCCTTATTACTATATCCAGCCGAATGATATGATCGTAGTAAATCCTCTTCCCAGAAAGGCACTGGGACTAGGAACAACCGGACTTGAAGTTTTTAGAACCGTATCTAGTCTCATTGCATTAGCTACTTCAATTTATTTCTTAACAACACGATAAATGGCGCATGAAGATGATCACATATCAGATGTAGGTTCCACCTTCGATTTTAAGGGGTTTATTCTTAAAGTTATTAGTTATTGGAAGCTTATATTGCTCTCCATAGGTATTAGTCTTGCCGTAGCTTATTATAATAATGTTCGAAAGTTACCTGTGTATCGTTTGAGCAATATGATCGCTATTAAAGACGATCAGAATCCTTTTTTCACTTCCAATACCAGTCTGACCTTTAACTGGGGAGGGACTTCTGATAAGATTAATACAGCAATAACTATTTTAAGATCCCGATCACATAATGAAGAAGTTGTAGAAGAATTACAATTTTATATAAATTATCTTGAGGATGGAGAATATCAAAGGGTAGATGCATATGGCAAAACTCCATTTAAAATAGAAGCAGATTCAGCTGCCTTTCAGGCCAATAATGTTACCATGGTCGTTTCAATGGTTGATGAAATTACTTTTAATATTCAGGCCCAGATTCCTTCCAATTTGTCCAGAACCAATTATAGAACCAGGGAGACAGATAACCGGGTAATGGAGGCCGGTGAATTTAGCCGAAATTTCAATATAGGGGAACGAATAAAACTTCCTTTTTTTTCAGGGGTTTTTCAAAGGACCAGTAGACCTTTACAGATAGGAAAAAATTTTTATATCAGTTTCAATGATTTCGACGGAACTGTAGGGAGATATAGAGGTGTAAGTGTAGCCCCCCAAGGGAACGGGTCTTCTGTCTTAAATTTGAGCATGGTAAATCTAAATAAATTCAGGATAGTAGATTACCTAAATGGATCGGTAGCTGTTTTGAGTGATAATATGCTGGAAAGAAAAAATCTTTTTGCAACCAAGACAATCAGATTTATTGATAGTACCCTAAGTGCACAGCAAGATACTCTTAAGTTGGTTCAGGCAGAACTAAACGCTTTCAAAGATGAGAATTCATTGATGGAAATATCAACTGAAAATGGGCAACTTTCAGCTAGATTATCTGAATTAGATTTGGAAAAGGAACAAATTAGAAGACAGATAAAATATTATAATAATCTGGAGCAATATCTGCAAACCAGGGATGATTATTCAAATGTTCCCGCGCCTTCCGTTGCCGGAATAGATGAAGGAAGTATATCGAATGCAGTATCTAAAATTATTAGCCTGGCAGAGGAACGTCGCAATTATCAGTATACTTTAAGAGAGAATTCGCCAGTATTTGATGACATTGACCGCCAGATCAATTCGCTAAAAGCTATACTTCTCGAGAATATTCAATCTTCAAAAAACTTATTGCAAGGAGAGATTCGTGATATCAATTCAAAAATTTCAAGTTTAGAATCGGAAGTTAGAAAGTTACCCAAGGGAGAACAGGACCTGTTAAGAATTCAAAGGAAGTATGCGATTAATGAACGCACTTACAATATGTTCCTGGAAAAACGTAGTGAAGCTGGTTTGATCAAGGCTGCGAATGTAAGTGATGTCCAGATCATAGATAAGGCTAAAGATACGGGAGGAGGGAGAATTGGACCAGATACGCAATTAAATTATGTGATGGCGGTTTTAACAGGTGGATTAATCCCTTTAACCTTCGTTTTTCTATTAGTTTTTTTAAACACAAATATTCATAATGCTCAGGAAATCACCAGGCTTTCTCCTATACCAATTCTGGGATTGATAGGAAGAAATAAAATGAATTCCAATCTGGCAGTTTTCGACTCTCCAAAATCATCTATTGCTGAAAGTTTTCGGGGACTGCGTTCTAGTTTGCAGTTTATGTACAAGCGGCAGGGAGTTGTTGGATCCAAAACAGTTTTAATTACATCTTCGGTCTCGGGGGAAGGTAAAACCTTTTGTGCTATGAACCTGGCTACTGTTTTTGCGCTCAGTGAAAAAAGAACGGTATTAGTTGGAGTCGACCTTAGGAAGCCAAAAATATTTGATGATTTTGAACTTAATAATGATCTTGGGATAGTAAATTATCTCATTGATCAGGCAGATTCCAAAGAAATTATTCAGAAAAGTAAAATCCCTTATTTAGACGTTATAACTTCTGGTCCAGTACCTCCAAATCCGTCGGAATTATTGTTAAGCGAAAAAATGGATGTCCTGATTTCTGACCTAAAGAAAGAATATGATTATATTATTCTTGATACTCCGCCTATCGGGATGGTTGCTGATGCCTTAAACCTGGTAAAACATGCCGATGCTACCCTATATCTTGTGAGACAGGATTATACTAAGCGTGGTATGCTGGAGACCATTAATCAAAAATACGCTAAAGAAGAGGTTAAAAACATCAGCTTCGTTTTAAATCACTTTGTGCATAGTGCAAAATATGGTTATGGTTACGGCTATGGCTATGGCTATGGCTATGGTTATGGTTATAATAGATATGCTAAGGGTTATTACGGTGCTGCACCTTCTAAAATATCACAATTGAAGGAATCGTGGAGAAAATTCATGCGAAATTTTGAGTAAAATGTTTTTTCATATAGTTCTTGTTAAGTGAAAAAAACAGCTCTTTTTATTCCTTGTTTTAATGAAGAAAAGCGACTGAATATACCTGCTTTTGAAAAATTTATTCAGACAGAAACAGATTCAATCGATTTTTTTTTCGTCAATGACGGGAGTATAGATAACACCAGCAAGCTGCTACAACAAAAGTTATTAAATTATGAAAACGTTTCCCTTATCGAGAACGTACGAAATATTGGAAAAGGACCTGCCTTAAGAAATGCTATATTAAATTCAGATCTTGAAGGTTACGATTATTTTGGATTTATAGATGCTGATTCCGATATACCTTTAAATCAGGTTAGGCTTTTAAAAAAGGAAATAGAGGCTGGGAATTATTTAATAGCAATTAGTAAAAGAGATTTATTAAAAAATTTAAAAAAGCTCTCTGTTAGAAATTTTGGATCTGTTTTTATTGTTAAGATCGCAAATAAATTAATTAAGCTCCAACCCGGATTATCCGATACACAATGTGGATGTAAATTATTTAAAAGGGAAATTTATAGATTGTGTTTTAAAGATCCCTTTATTTCAAAATGGTTATTTGATATTGAAATTTTTTTAAGACTTAGAAATGGTATTCCTTACCTAAGAAATCGTATCGTTGAGGTTCCGGTATTGGGATATTCTAAATCCAATTTTTCCAACTTCAAATTTAGTCAGAATTTAAGGATATTGAAACAGTTATACTTTATATATAAAACTTATAAGTGATGAAGAAGAAGGCCTTCCAGTATGGACTTTTATTGCTTATCTTTCTGCTTTTTCTTTTTCCATTTTTTTTAGTATTTTTTTATATATTTCCTCAGGCAGACGACTTCTGTAGGGCTTTTCTTAAGAGTGATCAATATTTCTCAAATATTATTCACTGGTATAAAAGTCATAATGGCAGGTATACCAATTCTTTTTTGAGCCTATTACCTGTATACAGCTTGAGTTTTTATAGGTTTATATGTCTAATCTCATTTATAATCTTTATTTGTGTACAATTCTATTTTGTTAGAAAGCTATTAGTGCTCTATAATCTGAAAAGTTCATTCTTCTCAATTATACTAATTGGTTTTCTCTTTGTTATTATTAATTTAACCACCCTGCCTTCGGTATACCAGATGTTTTATTGGTATGCTTCTTTAAATGTTTATCTGTACAGTTACATATTATTTCTTCTCTTTTTGCGATACTATCTATCAGAATTTTTTGAACCCAGATACTTTTTTCTTTTATCCATTTTAATCTTTTTAATTATCGGGAATAGTGAAATGCTAATAGTGGCAATAAATTTCTTATTACTTCTTAAACTTATTTATAGTTCGATTAGAAAAAAGAGTGCGGACAAAAGAAGTTTATGGCTTGTTTTGTTTAGTATAATTTGCAGTATGATAGTGCTCATGTCCCCAGCGACTGAAGGGAAACTTAATAATTATTCAGGAAGTGGTGATCTATTACATTCTATGATCTATTCTATTTTATCAACAGGATCGTTTATAATTAAAAATGCATTTCGCTGGCCGCATATTATTATTTACCTCGGACTTTTTATATTGTTCATTATCCTAATTGCCAAAAATAAAGGCGGCCGAATAAAAAGCTTTAATCCTTTTATTTTAGCCACAATTTCTTTCTTTTTTCTTAGCACTATAGTTTTTGTTCCCTATTATACCATGGGAGTTCCTAATTTGACGGTCAGCAGAATTGGTAATTTGCTCTTTTCCGTTTTGCAGGCAATATTTTTCTTAAATTTATTAAACCTAGCGAGTTTTTTTTCCACTAGATTAAATTACTCTAAGTATTTAACTTTGCTTAGCGTAAGTGCTGCCGTTTGTGTTTTAGGCTTTCTTGGACTTTCGATTGGGAATAATTCAAATTATGCGAATCTTTATTCAGATATTTTTAACTCAAAGTTCCTTCTATATAAGAATGAAGTAGAGAGTAGGTACAACATATTAAAGAATACCGAGTCAAAGGAAGTAGAGCTCCCTCCAATTAAGAACTATCCTTCCAGTTTTAGAAATTTTGAAATAAAGTCAGATCCTGGTGAGTGGGAAAACAGTTGTTTTACTAAGATGATAAACGAAATGTATGATAAACAAATACATTCGATAAGGCTATCTAAAAACCAGGAGGATTGATCTGTAAAATTTTTATTTATCTACTTCCTTCTCCTGAAAAGATGTAGCTTTAGCGGTTATTTAAATTCCTAAAATGTTTTGGGATCAATATTATCGAATTATGTAGAAGATTTTTGTATCTATGATCTTATAATACATTTATCATATGGCCTCTTCATTATCTAAAACTATTCCTCTCTTTTATTGGAGTGAAACCAGATTAATGGGTAAGTCCAGGGAAAATTATGGTGACCTTTTATCCAGATATATTGTAGAAAAAATATCGGGAAGAGTCGTAAAATGGGTAAACCCATCCAAAACGGCCTGGTATACCATAAATAAAAAGAATTACGCTGCTATTGGGAGTATTTTGCATCATACCTCCAAGAATACCATCGTTTGGGGAAGTGGTATAATTGATAGGGAAAAGGGCATAAAGGCTGATAGATTTTTAGCGGTTAGAGGTCCACTTACTCGTAAATATATCAACAAGCAAGGTATGGACTGTCTAGAGGTTTATGGAGATCCAGCCTTACTTCTACCAAAATTCTATTACCCTGAAGTAAAGAAAGAATTTGAGCTGGGGATAATTCCACACTATAATGACTACCACCTGGCCTTAGATTTGTTCAAAGGAATGAACAACGTGAAAGTAATAGATATCATGACCAATAATGTTGAAGAGGTTACTACAGAGATATTAAAATGCCGTAAAACGATTTCATCTTCTCTTCACGGCATAATTGTGTCACATGCTTATGGAATTCCCAGTATTCAGGTTAAGTTTTCGGAAAGAATTTTTGGAGATGGAGTAAAATATGAGGATTATTTTAATTCAGTAGATATAGATAATTATGTGGTTCCATTCGTGGATAGTACGGTCTTTTTAGATGAGATGGATAATTACTTTAAAAACTCTAATTCTCTGGTATTACCAGAAAGACTTAATGACCTTAGAGAAGGTCTGCTAAGAGTTCAACCTTTTAATTAAATCTTTATTAATCAAGTTGAATGGAGGAGAACGCTAAGAATCAGGAAAAAAACAAGTATTTATACGAGCAACAATATTCGAATTATTCGATTAAGAATATATTGTGGTGGTTAGATCATCTGGATGATTATTTACGATTTGCCACAAAAACCGAAACCAGCTGGTTTGGGATATATCAGGATAATTTCAGAGAAAAAATAAAGGGAAAGAAAATCCTTGAAATGGGCTGCGGTAATTGTAATAATGCTGCGGTAATGGCTGCCCTGGGAGCCGAGGTTTATGCGAATGATATTGCTTCTGCAAGTGGCGAAATAGTAGATAAATTAAACCAAAAATATACTTTCAAGTATCCAATAAAATTTATTGAAGGGGATTTTCTGAAGAACGACTTAGAAGAAAATTCATTCGATTTTATTATCGGTAAGGCCTTTTTACATCATCTCACTATTCCTATTGAAAAAGAATTTCTGAAGGAAACGGCCAGATTATTAAAAGAAAACGGAGAGGCAAGATTCTTTGAGCCAGCAGTGAACAGTAGAATTCTGGATGAGATAAGATGGTATATTCCTGTAGATGACAGGCCTTCCAAATTCAATAGAGCAGCTTTTGATAAATGGAAGGCAAACGATCCTCATCCGGATAGGAGTTATAGTAGCCGTCATTTTGAAACTGCAGGGAAAGAGTTTTTTAATGAAGTGCAAATCACACCTATAGGATCCCTGGAACGTTTCCGAAGACTGCTACCTGTTGGAAAATTTAGTGGAAAATATACCAGATGGGCTTTAAAGAATGAAAAGCTTTTACCAAATTTTCTGAATTGCTCTATGGCCAGGAGTCAATTAATAGTTCTACGAAGACCAGCCTAATTTATTGGGTAGCCTGATGATTCTGTATTTCATACCTCTTAGTTTGTTATAAATGAATTTCCCGAAGAGATAGGTGTTAGCTTTAATATAGAGTTTGGAATATCTGGAAGGTATATTTTTTCTCCCGTGATCGTGTATGATCCATCTATCGGGAAAGAAATCTTTTTCATTTGAAAGCGTACTTTTTTTACCTCTGAATTTGCTCAAAGGCCTTACAATGCGAGTATCTTCTTTTTCACCCAGCCACGCTACCCACCAGGAGAACGTTGAATTGCTTATTATGTAATCATCACATCTGGATCCTATTGCCAACTGCTCCATAGGACTGAAGCCTTCAAGAAAATAGGCGTTATCAAAATGGCCAAAATGATATTTACAATATGCTATATCGTCACTTATAAAAATGAGATTGCGGTCTTCCCAATCTGGAAAATATTCTAAAATAGCAGTGAAATAAAATCTGTATGATAACTGAAAATAAAAAGGATGATGTATAAAATCGCCTCTTCTTACGCTTATAAGTATGGTTTTCCTGTCAAATAGAAAGGAGTTTTTCTTTAATAGTGGATCTATAAAATCATCTTTGAACTTAAAGACCACCTCACGTGTGTAAGGAATGTCAAAATATTGTTCAGACTGTAACCAGCCTTCCAGGTCATAATTACTATCTTGCTTTAAGTCCCAATCGTATACGTGAAACTGTTTTTCTTTTATATATTTAAATTCAGCGTTTTCCGGAGTTTTAGGAAAATTGAAGTCGAAGAATTCCTCGTATCTCCATTCTGGAAAAGAATAAGTGTGGCCTTTCTCTCTGGCAATCCCAATAGTGGACGCCAGGTGGAATAACTGATTACCGAGATTTCCTTTTTTTTCGAGTTTAGAAAATGTAAGCATTAAAGTGGTAGTTTTAACAAAAATAATTAAATTTTGATATGAACAGGTTTCAATTGATGAAGCACTTAATTGAGGAAAAAAATTATTCCACTTATGTTGAGATAGGAGTACATCGCGGAAGATTGTTTTTTCCATTAAAATGTAAAAGAAAGATCGCAGTAGATCCGGCCATGAAAATAAACTGGAAAGGCAAACTTGTCTGGATCAAAAGAAATTTCTTCAATATCAACAATCGATATTTTGAGATAACAAGTGATGAGTTTTTTAAGAGAAAAGCTCCATCACTTTTTAAGCAGGATGGGGTAGACCTTTTCTTTATAGATGGATTGCATACTTTTGAAGCCAGTCTTAAAGACGTTTTGAATAGTTTACGATATTTGAATAAGAATGGAACCATAGTTATGCATGATTGTGTTCCCCCAAACAAAGCGGCCGCTACACCAGCATCTTCATTTCATGAAGCAAAAGATAAAAACATTAAAGGCTGGACAGGACAATGGTGCGGTGATGTCTGGAAAACAATGGAGTATCTTAAAATTAAATACCCCGAAAGCCTGGAAATTTCAGTTATGGAAGATGATTTTGGATTGGGAATAATAAACCCAGCAAAAGAACTTAAACATTTGATAGTGGATGAGAAGCTTTTTGAGAGAATTGATAGGATGAAGTATGAAGCATTTTTGGAGCGAAAGACTGTAAAAAATAATATTGCCTAAATGATAAACCATAGGTATAAATGCATTTTTATTCATATTCCTAAGACCGGAGGAAGTAGTATAAACAAATTTTTATCTGGGGGGGTAGCACTAAATTGGGTGGCCCCGGACTACGATTTACTATATGGATGGTGTCCCGAAAGGAAAATACACATGCAACATGCTACGCCCTTTCAATTACTATCCACAGGTTTAGTAACACCTGAGCAGTGGAACACCTATTTTAAATTTTGTTTTGTTAGGAATCCCTGGGAGAGGGCTCTGTCCGATTATTTATGGATGATGAAAGATACTCATATTAAGGATAGCTTTAAAAATTTCATATTAAAAAAAGGAAGATTCAAAAGGGTGCTGCTTGATGATTCAAGAAAGGCATACAGAGGTGATCATCTTGATCCACAGCATATCTTTGCGAAGCCTGATAATGGTGACCTTGATTATATTGGCAGGTTTGAAAATTTTTCGGAAGAAATGGCTAAAATATGTGAGATTTTGGACATCCCGAACAGGTTTAGCGAGCATGAAAAAAAAAGTGATACCATGCCGTCTCACTATTCATTGTTCTATACAGGGAGTCAGCGTAAGTTGATCGAAGAAAATTACCAGGAGGATATCCAACTCTTTGATTATTCCTTTGAGGAACAAAAAAAAGGATTGGAAAAGTTGAAGAATCTTTTCTAGGATGAGCAAGGAGTTAAGCATAATAATAGTTACTTATAATGCGATGGACTGGATATCGAAATGTTTGCAAAGCGTTTCGGGATTTCAGGTGATTGTTGTTGATAATAACTCAGATGATGGCACCAAAAAGTTTATAAAGAATAATTATCCTGAGGTTCAATTAATAGAGCAAGCAAAGAATATTGGTTTTGGGCAAGCAAATAATATTGGTATTAGTCAGGCACTTACAAATGGAGCGAAGCATGTATTCTTATTAAATCAGGATGCATGGGTACTAGAGGAATGTTTGGGAAATTTGGTAGAGCTCCAAAATAAAAATCCTGAATTTGGGATCTTAAGCCCAGTTCATTTAAATGCTAAAAAAGATAAAATGGACGCCCTGTTCTCTCAGCACGTTTCTTTTCAATATAATCCATATTTTTTCTCAGATATGGTTCTAAAAAGCGAGCAAAAAGAGCTTTATGAATTTCCTTTTATCAATGCAGCGGCATGGTTGATCTCAAAGGAATGTATAGAAAACGTTGGCGGGTTTGACCCTATCTTTTTTCATTATGGCGAAGATATTAACTATTGCAGCAGGGCTCGTTATCATGGGTTTAAAATAGGTCTCGGTGTAAATAATTTTATTGTTCACGACCGTGAAGAACGAAAGCACCAAATCGAAAACTTTACAAGAGCTCATTTAAATTATAAGGAACGAAATTATAAGGTTAGATTTGCCAATATTACCGGTTCAGTTTCTGATGAGCTAAAGAAAAAACAAGCCGATCTTAAAAAAGATATTTTAAAGAATATTATATTTTTCAGATTTAAAAACGCCCGGTTTCATCTTGATGAACTCTTGATGATCCAAAGGATCATACCTGAAATCAAAGAAAGCCGGGAGTTGAACAAACTGAAAGGGAAACATTATTTAAATTAGATAAAATAAATCTTTGCAAATAATTGAAAATGTCAAAACATTTATCTCAATATGCAAGAAAAATATTGTTCTAAATAAATTCAAAACTAAATCTATTAAATTTTAAATTTTTTTAGAATGAGGTAATCATTTTGTAAGTGAAAAAGAATATCAAAAATATATATGGTGTTTTGTTAAAATGGCAAAAGCAAAACTTATACAATATTACTGGACACAGTAATTATAAAAAATTCGTCATCATTAGTACCGCAAGGACTGGCTCTACCTTGCTAGCAACGCTATTAAATAGTCATCAGAATATTATTTGCGAAGGAGAAATTTTTAAAAATTTAAATGGTAAATCTTGTAGTAAGATTTGGCAAGAATTTTTTAGTAAAAAGCCTAAAAAAATTCATCAGGTTGGGTTTAAATTATTTTATTTTCATCCGTATGATGAGGACAAAGATGTTTGGAATATTATCAACAATGATAAGACTATAACAATTATCCATTTAAAGAGAAAAAATCTTCTAAGGATATTTCTTTCTCAGAAAATTGGATTGAAAACAAAATTATGGACAGATAATATTAATAGACCAAATAATTTGTCTTTGAATACAAAAAAAGTGACTTTAGATTACCATGCTTGTATTGGTGCTTTTGAAGAGATTGAAGATTACGAAAATATTACCAGACTTAATTTCCAAAGGCATAATTATTTAGAAGTTTATTATGAAGACTTAATAGAAAATAGGCAACTGGAAATTAATAGAATTTTATCTTCATTGAATTTGCCTGTTGATGTATTGACTGCAAATAATAAACAGCAAAACCCTGAAGGGCTTAATGAACTAATCAATAATTATTCTGAATTAAAAATAAAATTTGAAAATTCAAAATGGGAATATTTATTTGAAGAATAAACAGGTAATTATCATATTGTAACGATTAGAAGACCTTACATGCTTTTACCAATCTATCTAAAATTTAGAAAGTAAAACTATGTTGAAAAATTTTGTATTAACTATCGCACTAGTTGTTCATGGTCGTAAACAGCAAAAATATCCCTTGAAAAAATTAATAAAACCTCATTAGAATTAAAGGGACTTAATTATAGGATTAGATTTGCTAATATTAGCGGTTCCAGTTCTGATGAACTAAAGAAAAAGCAAAGTTATCTTAAAAAAATATTTTAAGGCAAATTATAATATGCAGAAATAAAAGTATGCGTTTCCATTTTTGAGAACTTAAGATGATTAAGAATTACCGTGAAATTAATGGAAGTTGGAAGTGAATTAATCGAAAGAAAACATTTATTAAAGTTGAATAAAAAAGGATAGAATTGGCCCTGGAGACACGAATTTACCAAAAGGAGAATAATTTAAAGCTGAGCCAATTGCTTAAAGCAAGCCTAAAGGATATCTATTCTTCAAGGTTCCTGGCAAGACAGATAGCTGAGAGGGATATTAAGGCTCAATACAGGCAATCCTATCTTGGTATTATCTGGGCTTTTATAACGCCACTCGCTACGGCAGCGGTATGGATATTTCTGAATCTTTCAGGTACTATAAGGGTAACCGATACCGGCATCCCTTATCCAGTGTATGCATTTTCGGGTACTCTTATATGGTCTATTATCGTTGAAGCCATCAATGCGCCAACTTCAAGTACCAATTCTGCCAGGAGCATACTCACCAAGATCAATTTTCCTAAAGAGGCTTTGGTGATCTCAGGGATCTATAAATTATTATTTAATTCTTCGGTAAAGATCGTTTTGTTACTGGTCTTTATCTTTCTTTTCGGGATAGGTTTCCACTGGAGTATATTTCTCATACCCCTCGCGATCTTTATCGCTTTGGTATTTGGTACTACTATTGGATTATTTCTAACTCCTTTGAGTATGCTATATAAGGATATCGGGAAGATCATATCGGTAGGACTTTCGTTCCTAATGTATGCTACTCCGGTAGTATATGCCATCCCCGAGAGCGGAATAATGAAAACCCTGATGGAGATCAATCCCATAAGTCCTATTATACTCACTACACGTAATATGCTAACTGGAACTATGCCCGAATATCTGGGATATTATATAGTGATCATCCTGCTGGCTATTCCTTTATTATTTGTGGGACTGGTATTTTACAGGATCTCCATTCCAATTATTGTTGAACGTATGAGCGCATAAGATGGAAGAAAAGGAGGTATTGGTAAAGGTTGAGGGTGTATCCAAGAAGTTTTGTAAAGATCTTAAGACCAGTCTATGGTATGGGATCAAAGACCTGGTAAGCAATCTTAAAGGAAATCAGACTGAACGACAATTGAGGGAGAAGGAATTCTGGGCGGTAAAGGATATAGATTTTGAACTTCGGCGGGGTGGATGCCTTGGTTTGATAGGGCATAACGGAGCCGGGAAGTCCACACTGCTTAAAATGCTGAATGGTTTGATAAATCCCGATGCCGGGAAGATCACTATCAAAGGTAGGGTAGGAGCCCTGATAGAACTTGGCGCCGGTTTTAATCCTATATTAAGCGGAAGGGAGAATATATATAATAACGGAGCAGTTTTAGGCTTTACCCGTAAGGAGATCGAAGAAAAGCTGGAGGAAATCATAGATTTTGCAGAGCTCAGGGAATTTATTGATATGCCTGTACAAAATTACAGCAGTGGGATGAAGGTTCGCCTGGGCTTTGCCGTCGCGGCTCAAATGGAACCCGATGTTTTGATCATTGATGAGGTGCTGGCAGTTGGTGATCTTGGTTTTATTCTTAAATGTTTCAAAACCATCGATGAGATTTTGCCTAATACTGCGATAGTTTTTGTATCGCACAGTATGCCTACGGTCTCGAGAATTTGCAATAATATTATTTTATTAGAAAGAGGAAATGCGGTTTATCAAGGTGCTGATATTAGTGAAGGTATTGATTTGTATTATTCAAGATTTTTAGATAATGATAGTAGTATTGTTTTTGATGACAATAGCCTCTCTCTTGAAGATACGCACCTAATTTCGGATGAATGGTATTCAAAAGAAAAACCGATATTAAGGTGGGGAGATGATCTAAAACTATATTTCAAATTCAATATTAAACGGAATATAAAAATTCCACTTTTTCGGATTTTAATTTATGATAAAGAACAAAGACCTGTGGCAATTTTGGATCCGAATAAGAAAGGTTCAAATCTAAAAATAGAAAATGGGGGGTTGGAGTTTATTGTTACTCATCGTAATCTCCAATTGAGTAAAGGTTTTTACACAGTAAATATTACAGTTTTTAAAGAGCGAAGTAACAACCCACTTCTGCGGATAAATGGATTGCTTAGTTTTCAAGTTAGTCATGGAGAAGATCATTTTCAACCATTTTTACTTTCATCTGTTTTTGAAAATATTGATAAGCCTCTGAAATAGATCCATGATATCACATAAACATAAATGCATTTTTATTCATATTTCGAAGTGTGCTGGTACCAGTGTAGAAAATGCATTTGGGGTACATACTCAAAATTTAAAAACTCCGGACTATGACCACTTATTTGGATGGGATGAAAAGAATAAGCTTTGGTTACAGCATGCCACTCCTAAGCAATTGATAGATTTAGGGTATATTGAGCCTGATACTTGGAATGAATATTATAAATTCATTATTTATAGAAATTCATGGTCTCGAGCTTATTCCGATTATATTTGGATTATCAATGGATATGGAAAAGATTCATTTTCCAATTTTTTAAACAAAACAGGAAAATTTGAGAAGGTTTTAAATGATAATTCTAGTAGGCCATACCTTGGAGATCATCTTTATTTACAAAAGGATTATTTTTTTCTGAATGATAAAAGAATAAAATATGATATCGAAATTGATTTTGATTCTCTAGAGGAAGGTTTTTCCATGGTAAGAAATGATTTAGATCTTCCAATTGATTTTTTCTCCGTCCAAATGAATTCACGGAAATATGGGAAAAACCATTATTCCTTCTTTTATAATTCAAAAAGAAAAAATCTTGTCTTTAACAAATACAAAGAAGATATAGATTTCTTTGGGTTTGAATTTGAGGATAAAAGGAATTATTTCCGCCGAATACTCTCAGAATTTCTATATTATTAAAGACAAAAATATGGATTGCTTTTGCACCATCATTACAGCAGATTATTTGTTCTTTGCCAGAACTCTTCATGCTTCCCTACAAAAATTTGATAATAAAGTAAATTTTGAGGTTCTCATTGTAGATGGAAACGTAGAAGTTATTGACGAACATTTGCAGATATATACTCTTGAAAATATTAAAGAGAGTTATCCGGATGATTTTGAAAAAATAAAAAGATTTGAAAGTGACCCAGCTAGCAATTTGCGATGGGCGTTAAAACCTTTATTTTTGAAGTTCCTTCTTACAAAAGAAAAATTTAAAAAGGCAATTTTTATTGATCCCGATATCCATTTTTACAATTCCCCATTTTTTCTTTTTGATGAACTGGATAAGACTGATGTATTGTTAACGCCCCATTGGCGCTCCAGGGATCCAAAACTTGATTCGGAAAACTTTGACCAGCTTTTTACTGGTGGCCTGTACAATGCTGGTTTTTTTGCGTGTACCCCGGAGGCTTTAAATATCCTGGATTGGTGGTTAGAAGTTTGTAGTTACAAAATGGTTAAAAGCCAGGGATTCTATGTAGATCAGGCCTATCTTAATCTTCTTCCAGTATATTTTCCCGGGCAGGTAAGACAAATTGAGCATAGAGGCTGCAATGTTTCAAACTGGAATTTCATAGAGTGCGAAAGGAGAATGATAAATAACCAAGTGTTGATAAATGGTGTTTACCCCATAATATTTATACATTTTACGCCAGGGACTTTAAAACTCATACACTCTGGGAAGGATAAATTACTGGATGAGCATTTGGATGAATATACCAAAGCGCTAAGAAAATTTAATCCCCATTTTGAATTTGAAACAAGTGAAAAAGAGGTTAATCCAGAGAAACCTAAGAATAAATATATAAAGATTCTGAAAAGGAAATTTAAACTTTAACTTCCTAATTATTTGCCTGCTCATGGATAAATTTATAAATGTTGACTTCAATAAAAAGAATCTAGATATATACTTTATTCGTACATCGATTTTTAGAAGTCTAAAAAAATTTCTTCCACAGGCCAATGGTAAAATGCTAGATGTAGGCTGTGGTAAAATGCCTTATAAGAAATTCATTTTAGAAAATTCTTCCGTAGACGAATATGTTGGGCTGGATATAGAAGGTGCTTTAGAGTATGAAAAGGATCTCAAGCCCGATGTAACATGGAACGGGGAGGTAATTCCTGCTGAAGATGATAGCTATGAGTGTGCGATGGCGACAGAAGTTCTAGAACATTGCCCAAATCCCGAACAGGTGATGAAAGAGGTCCTGCGCGTATTGAAACCGGGAGGAGTGTTTTTTTTTACAGTCCCTTTTTTATGGAATTTGCATGAAGTCCCCAATGACGAATATCGCTATACCCCATTTGCATTAGAACGTCTGTTTAAAAAAGCAGGCTTTGAAAATATTGAACTTAAGGCTACCGGCGGGTGGCATGGCACTATGGCACAAATGCTTGGACTTTGGGTAAGAAGAAGTCCCATGAAATCTGGTAAAAGAAAATTCCTTTCTTTAATTTTAAAACCTGTTATTAGATACTTAATTAATCTTGATAAACCAGAACAGGTGGTTTTTAGAGAAGGCCAGATGATTTCCGGTTTATATGGGATAGCAAAAAAAGAAAAGTCTTGAATATAGCCCTCTGCTCTCCAAGCAAGAATACCTATTCTGAAACTTTTATTCAGGCGCATAAGGTATTTTTAAAAGGGAATATCCACTATTATTATCATGGTGAATTGCCTACTAAACTGGAAGGAGGCCTGGTGATCAATTCCAGGAAAAGCAGGATCGTAGATATTTTTAAAGGACATTTAAGATTAAACAAATATTCCCTGGCAGAGCAGGCCCTTATCACCTCCTTCAAATTAAAGAAGATCGACCTGGTTTTTGCTGAGTATGGCCCAACAGGAACACGAATGCTTCCGGTTTGTAAGGCCCTGAACCTGCCTTTAATTGTTCACTTTCATGGAGTGGATGCCAGCAGAAATGAAGTGCTGGAAAACAATGCGAACTATAGCGAGTTATTTGAATATGCCAGTTATGTGATCGCAGTTTCCAAACAGATGTACTCAAAATTACTGAAATTAGGTTGTCCCCAAGAAAAATTGGTCTATAACGTATATGGTCCACGGGATGGATTTTTTGAAGTGTCTCCCAATTTTAAGAAACCACAGTTCATTTCCATAGGCAGGTTTGTGGATAAAAAAGCTCCTTATTACCTTATAATTTCTTTTAGGAAAGTCCTTGAAAAACACCCGGATGGCATGCTCATTATGGCTGGAAAAGGGAACCTCCTGAATGCCTGTAAAAATCTGGTTAGTTATTATAATTTAGAAAAGAACATACATTTCCCGGGTGTGATAAGTGCCGATGAATTTCGAGGCTATCTCCGGGATTCCCGGGCATTACTTCAACACTCCATTAAAGCAGAAGATGGAGATTCAGAGGGTACTCCGCTTGCTGTACTTGAAGCCAGTGCGGCTGGTTTACCGGTGATTTCAACTAATCATGCCGGGATCCCGGATGTGATCATAGATGGGAAAACCGGTTTCCTGGTAGAAGAACATGATGTGGATGGTATGGCTTTAAAAATAATTTCGTTGATTGAAAATATAGAACAGGCACAACATATGGGGCAGTCAGGAAAGAAGAATATCCGGGAAAATTTCACTTTGGAAAGACACATTACCAAACTTAATGAGTTGGTCAAAACCACTCTTGAGAATTCAGGAAAATACTGATTTCTGTAATCTGGTTATCTTAGCCTTTATATGGAGCTCATTTCAATTATAATTCCTGTTTACAATCGCTATGAGTTTTTAGGAGAAACCCTGGACAGTATCATTGCCCAGACCTATAAAAACTGGGAATGTATTGTAGTAGATGACGGTTCTACCGATTATATGGCAGAAATGATGGAGTGCTACGAAAATTCAGATACTCGTATCCATTATTATAAGAGACCTGCTTCCATGCCCAAAGGTGCAAATGCATGTAGAAATTATGGCTATTTACAGAGTAAGGGCGACTATGTTAACTGGTTTGACAGCGATGACCTGATGAACCAAAGTTTCCTTGAAGAGAAGCTTAAAAGTTTCGAGGCTAATACAGATATGGTGATCTCAAGGCATGAGCTGGTGGATAATGACGGGAGGTTTATCAGGAAGGAGAAAAGAACCCATTCCAGTGAAAGACTTCTAAAGGATTATGTGTGTCTCGATGTGAGCTGGTACCTGCCAGATCCCATGTATCGTCGCTCTTTTCTAGAGCAAAAGGAGCTTTTTGATGAGAAATTATTACGAGGCCAGGATCGTGATTTTCATATAAGGAGACTCCTTGAAAAACCCAATATTGTTTTTGTTGGGAAGTATCTTACAAGGTATCGTCAGTCATATTCTTCCATCTCCAATGATTTATCAGTGGAGGTAGTGAGGTCTAATTATGAGGCTGTGAACAGGCAGATGGCTAAGGTCTTATCGCAGGACAGTTCTAACGAGATCAAATATTTTTACCTCAAGGATCAGCTTAAGAAATATCAATACTTATGGAAAGTTAAAGGAATGAGCAGGAAGAATTTTCTTTTGTTCAGGCGTTTGGCCTTTCCGGGTTTTCATTTCTTCCGCTGGTTGATCAAATATGCTCTGGCTGTGGTTTCTTTCAATTTATTTGGAAAAGGCTACGTATTTTTGAAAGGTGATTAGAAGGTAAATATTCTTAATAAAAGAGGATTAAAGTTTTTAACAATGTCGAAAATGAATTATTGTAATTTGCATGAACTGTAGAATGTCAAAGTCGAATTCTAGTATTGGATTTGTATCTTGCCGTAAATAGTTAAATGTTGCAACCTTTAGTATCTATCATAATCCCTACATATAATAGAGCATCTCAAATTGGGGAGACTATAGATTCTGTAATTTCCCAGAGTTATTCAAATTGGGAATGTTTAATTATAGACGATGGATCCTCTGATTACACGGAAGATTTATTGGATTTTTACTGCAAAAGGAATTCAAAAATAAAGTTTTATAAAAGAGACTCGTCCCCGAAAGGTGCACCACACTGTAGAAATATTGGTTTAGATAAAGCCCAAGGGCAATTTTGTATTTTCCTTGATTCTGACGATATACTACTTGATTTCTGTTTAGAGGAGAGAGTCAAAAAAACAAAAATTGGTGAAAAAAATGATTTTTGGGTGTTTCCAATGTATGTTAAAAACACATATGGTAAATATCAATTAATGGAAATCCCTCAAAAAGAATCTTACCTGGAAGACTTTCTTAAATGTAAGGTTCACTGGCAAACCATGTGTACTTTGTGGGATATAAATTTTGTTCGATCCATTAGTGGATTTAAAGAAAATTATCTCAGGTTAAATGATCCTGAAATTCATATAAGAGCAATGGTTCATTCCATAAGAAATTATACTGTTTTTTGGGATAGTAAACCTGATAGTGTCTATAGACCAGCAATCTTGAAAGTAGGAACTAATTTAAGTTTTAAATATTATCAATCCTTAATGCTTTTTATCCCAGATTTATCCTCGCTACTAAAAGAAAATTCACTTTCGCACTTAAGACATAATTTAAAAGGATATCTAAATGACTATTTAAGAGAGTCATTCAGGTTTATTAGTAGGCAAAATAATCTCCGTCTCTTCATGGTATTTTACAAAAATCGTATTTTAACTTTTTACCAATTGTTATTATTGGCTATCCAATACTACCTATTACTTGGTTTCGATGTTTCGGCCAAAAAGGTGAGAAGGGGAATTCATAAACTATTGGAATTATAATATGGATTATAAAGTTTCAATTATTGTACCGTGCTATAATCATTCTCGCTATTTGGGAGAGGCTTTAGAGTCTGTTTTGAAACAAGTCTATTCTAATTGGGAATGTATAATTGTAGATGATGGGAGTACCGATAATACTGAAGAAATAGTCCGAAAATTTGTTACAGAAGATAGCCGTTTCCAATATTTCTATAAAGAAAACCAGGGATTAAGTAGTGCTCGTAATTTTGGAATTAATAAATGTGAAGGAAGTATAATTTTGCCTTTAGATGCTGATGATAAAATTTCGGTTGACTATATTGAAAATGCAATAACTGCATTTAAAGATAACCCTTCGATTAAAGTAGTCTACTGTCTAGCTGAGAAATTTGGAAAGGAAAGTGGTCTGTGGGCATTAAAACCATTTTCTCTATTTAATCTGAGTAGAATGAATATGATTTTTTGTAGTGCGCTTTTTAGGAAGGTCGAGTGGGAAAAGGCTGGAGGATATGATCTGAATATGAAATATGGGTGGGAAGATTGGGACTTTTGGATTTCCATTCTTAAAAATGGGGGAAGTGTAAAAAGGCTCGATTTTGTAGGTTTCTACTATAGAATATCAGATAAGAATATGCATAGAATGATGACTAGAGATCAATATGACTATTTATATGAATATTTAAGTGTAAAGCACGCTGACTTTTTTGTTAAATATTTTGGTTCTTTTCACTACATGCATCAACAAGCAGAAAAAAAAGAGAATGAATTTTTGACGATTATAAAAAGTGAAAAATTTGTAATTGACCTTTTCGTCAAAAAGTTTTTTGGTTTTACAATTTTTAATAAAAAAAGCTATAAAAATAGATTGCGTTAATTTGGAAAGATTGAATGTTTTTGCGCTTATTTTAAATTATAATAGTGCAAACGAAACTATTGAGTTATTTAAAAATTTAGAAGAGCAGAATTATAAATTTTTAAATATTTTAGTCATTGATAACCATTCCTCTAATTCAGATCTAATTAAGTTAAAAGAAAATGTACCCTCAAAAAATTTATTCCTTAATAAAAATAATTCAGGCTATGCTGCCGGTAACAATATTGGTGTTGATATTGCGCTAAGGCAAAAAGCAGATTATATATGGATACTGAATCCCGATATTAGGATTACTTTTTATTCTCTTCCCATACTGCTAAATACTATAATTGAAGATAAAACATTGGCTGCAGTTGGTCCAAGAATTATTCACAGGCACAATAGAGCTAAGATATTTTCTGATGGTGAGTTATTGAGAATGGATGAGAAGTGTAGTACATCTCAAAAAAATTTCAATAAAGATGTTTCTGAGATACCTGGAAATGTGGATTATGGAATTGATTACATCAATGGTAGCAGCATTCTTTTAAATTGCAAAGCAATAAGAGAAATAGGGAATTTTCCGGAAGAATATTTTTTATATTTTGAAGAAACTGATTGGTGCTTCAGGGCCCGGCAAAACAATTGGCGTCTTGCCATAAACACTAATGCGATAGTTTATAATCTTACGAGTGTGAAGAAGTCCCTTTTTCATTATTATTTTATGCGAAATAAGTTGATCTTTTGTAAAAAATATCATCCTGACTTTTCAAAAGTAAAGAACTATTATTTAAAAAGCTTGATACGAGAATTACTTAATAGGTTTAAAGGAAAGTATTTCAGACCTTTCTATAAGAGTAGAATAAAAGGCTTTATTTCTGGTATTCTATTTACAACTTTTAAAATATAATTATATGTGTAATACTAAGGTCGAAGGATTTAAAATTCTATTAAATTAGAGGACTGGATTTAGATTATTAATCTACATAAATACAATTTTCCGTAGAGAGAAATTAGAATGAAAATTCCGCTGTTTTAAGTTGCTTTATAAAATCTAATGATGTATAAACCATTAATATCTATAATTATTCCAACTTATAACCGAGCAAACTATATTCGAAAAACCCTTGAAAGTATAAAGGAGCAAACTTATACTAATTGGGAATGTATTATAGTCGATGATGGGAGTGAAGATAATACCCTAGAAATTCTACAAGAATATTTAAAGCATGATTCTCGTTTTAAATTGTTTGCTAGGCCAAAGGAAAAGAGAAAAGGTGCTAATTCTTGTAGAAATTATGGGTTTACCAAGTGCAAAGGAAAACTCATAAAATGGTTTGATAGTGATGATATAATGTTATCTCGACATCTTGAAATTGCTTCTAAAACCTTAACCAGTAAAAAACTTGACTTCGTAATTACCAATTCATTGAACTTTGACAGTGATACTAAAGAGATTTTAGGAGAACACTTTGATTTTGATAGAGAAGAGTTTGGTATCACAGCGGAAAATTTAGCACTGAATAGAATAGGTTGGATAACAGATGATTTTCTTGGCACTAGAGAAATTGTAAAGGATATTGAATTTAATGAAAGAATTTTTTATGGTGATGAATATAATTTTTTTATTAAACTTTTACAGCAACCTCTAAATGGATGTTTTATAAATGAGTTTCTAACCCACAGAAGAATTCATAAAGATTCAATTACAAAAGAAAGTACCAAGAATGAACTTGAATTTGAAAAAATTATCACAACTCTGAAATATCAAACAGCCCAAGACTTAATTATATATAATGATAAAAAACTTATACGTTGGTTTTTGGCTGGTTATATGCGACATTCTTTTAATTTAGGTATAAAAAAGGCCAATGTTCCTTTTTTTCTGCCTGCATTCAAATTAATTTGTAAATATTATTCTTTTATTAAAGGAAGTGCTTTTTTAATAGCCCTTATTTCGGCAAAGTTTCTAAATAGGGGTTATAAAATAATGCATTATGCAAGAACATAAAAACAAACCATTACCATTCATATCTATTGTTATTGCCTGTTATAATGATCCAAATGTGGCCAATGCGGTAAGATCTGCCGTGGGTCAGACTTATAAGAACAAGGAAATTATCGTAGTAAATGACGGTTCTGAGGATAAGGAGACCCTGGAAGCTCTTTCATCAGTTAAGGAGAATATAGATATACTGATAGAGCAGGAGAACCAAGGCCAGAGTATTGCCAGGAATAACGGGATTAAAAGATCTTCAGGAGACTTCATTTTAAATCTGGATTCTGATGATTCTTTTGAAAAAAGCTTTTGTCACAAGGCGATAGAGGTTATGAAGAATGATGGGCAGGTAAAGATTGTCACCTGTAAAGTGAATAGGATATACAATGGAAAGAATATTGGGATTTTTCAACCTGCCGGCGGTGATATAAAAAACTTTCTCTTTGCGAATGCTGCTGTAGGCAGTTCCATGTTCAGAAAAAAGGACTGGGAGGCTATCGGTGGTTATGAGGAAAAACTACCAATTTTGGGGTTTGAAGACTGGGAATTATATATCCAGCTTTTAAAAACCGGAGGCTATGCCTATGTGATTCCTGAAATTCTTTTTAATTACCAGATTAGGGAAAATTCCACGACTCAGCGAATAAGACATCTAAGGCTGGAAAAATTCAAATATATCATTCTTAAACATAAAGAGCTGTACAAGGATAATTTTGAAGGCTTTGTAGATAATATGTTTGAAAGAATTGAAAAGGGAGCCAGTGAACGGGACAGAATAGAGCATCAACTGGAATACCGTGTGGGAGAGGCTGTCTTGACACCGCTAAGGAAGTTGAAATCAATTTTCAAAGGATGAAAGAGATGCAGGATCTACAAGTTACTATATTGCTGGCATCCTGTAACAGGGCTTCTTATATTATAGAAACTTTAAAGTCTATTAAAAATCAAACCTATCCTCATTGGGTATGTTATATAACCGATGATAATTCTACTGATGAAACTCCCGAAGTAGTCGCGGATTTTATAAAAAACGACGATAGATTTGGTTTTTATACAAAACCTGATACCTACAAAAAAGGTTTATCGGGCACTCGAAATTTTGGACTGGACCTGGCACGTGAAAACGGGGCCTATCTTATTCAGTTTTTTGATGATGATGATATAATGTACCCTGAAAAACTGGAATTACAGGTGAAACCTTTTCGAAAGAACAGGACTTTAAATTTCACGGTTTGTAAATATGACAAAATAATTCAGATGAATGGTGATGAAACTACAACCGCAAGTCCGGAATTAAGGCTTCATCACGATCACATTGGAGATGCTATTTTAACCGGTAACTTTAAAATGAATAGTCTAAGCGGTCTCTGGAATATGGACCTGATAGATAAATTTCGTTTTGATGAAAGGCTAAGATATGCAGAAGAGTGGGAGCTATTTATACGAATAGGTTATGAATATCCTGATAATTACGAAGTAGTAGATCATTTTCTGTTTGGCTATAGGAAGCATCCCAGTACTCTTACTATGGGAGAAGATGAAGATTACGAGAGAAGAAAGTCTTCTTCGGTTAGCCGTTTGATCCTTGTGAACTATCTGACCAAAAATAATTTACATACAAAAAAAAGTATAATTTTCTTTACCAGGTCTTTTTTGACTTACCAATATAATGCAGCAATCGTGAGAACTTTGCTGGCCTATGTTGAAAACAATAGGGATCTTGGAACCGGACTTATTTATTTTATAAAAACCGGTCTATTTCTAAGTAGGCTACACTATAAAATACTGGGTAAAATTTCTACCTGGGTTTAAAATTTAAGTGAATGGACATCGACCCAAATATTCTTGTTTCTATCATTGTTCCTACTTTTAACAGGAGTAAATATTTGGAAAAGACCCTGAAATCGGTAAAGAACCAAAGTTTGCAAAACTGGGAATGCATTATAGTAGATGATGGCAGCACCGATAATACAGCAGCTGTAGTAGAAAAAATTTCAGGTGAAGATCAAAGATTTCAGTATTACATTAGAAGTAAGGATTTTGCTAAAGGTGCGTGTGGTGCAAGAAATTACGGATTTGTCAAAAGCAGGGGTAAATATATCCAGTGGTTGGACGATGATGACCTTCTTTCAGAGAATAAACTAGAGTTGCAGGTTCAAAAACTTGAAGAGGCTGATCTAAAACAATTCACTACCTGCGACTGGGATGTCTACTGGGAGGGTAAAGATTTTGAACCACACAATGTTATTGATGATGATGAGGTACTTCTGCCACAAGATTTTTTTAATTCACTGGTAAAAAGGGAAACATATGTTCCTCCTCACGCCTATCTGATTCCCCGGGCCCTCGCTGCACTAGCTGGTCCCTGGAATATTCATTTATCCATAAACCAGGATGCCGAGTATTTTACAAGGATAATCCTGGTCTCAAACGGATTGGTGAACACTAAGGGATGCAGAGTTCTTTATGGAGTGCATGATGGCGAAAGAATAAGCAGCTCTTTTAATTCAAAAAATTTAGCTTCACTTATTTATGGATATAAATTAATTCAGGCACACCTTAAACTTAGAGATGTACAGGCTAAAAGTTTTATGAAATGGAAGTTGCGAAAATTACTTTTGTTATTTGGTAAGTCTGATAAAGAGTTAATCCGGAATAATAAATATTTATTTATAGAAAATGGTGTCTACCCTTCCCGATATACTTATTACATTACCAGATATAAAATCTTTAAGATAGTTATGCCATGGTACAAACGTTATTTTAAATAGTTTACTGCTTTGAAAGTTTTAATATGCATTGGTACAAGGCCTGAGGCTATAAAAATGGCACCCGTTTGTCATGAACTAAAAAAACGGAATATTCCATTTAGAATAATTTCAACGGGTCAGCATAGGGAAATGTTAGCCCCGATATTTGATTTTTTTCAGTTTCAGCCGGATTATGATATGGAGATTATGCAATCGGGACAGTCATTGAACATGATTGCTTCACGTATTCTTTCGAAAGCTGATGAAATTCTGGATGCAGAAAAGCCTGATGTGTTGCTGGTACAGGGTGATACTACCAGTGCCGCGATAGTTTCGCTGGCCGCTTTTAACAAGAAGATCCCGGTGGCTCATGTTGAAGCAGGTTTAAGAACCTTTGATAAGGCTGCCCCATATCCGGAGGAATTGAACAGGCAGATGATTGCCAGGATAGCTGACTTACATTTTGCACCTACTCAAAGTGCGATAGACAATTTAATCAGAGAAAATATTCCAGAAAATACTACCAGATTGGTGGGAAATACAATAGTTGATGCTCTCCACTGGGCTTTAAATAAAATCAAACTTAAGGAAGTTAGCATAGATGAACATTTAAATGATCTAATTGATCCTGAAAAGGATTTGATTTTAGTTACAGGTCATAGAAGAGAGAATTTTGGCCATGGGTTAATGGAGATTTGTGAGGCCATAAAAGAACTTTCGAAAAGAGATAATACCCAAATCATTTATCCGGTACACCTTAATCCGAATGTGAAAGGACCAGTATACGATCAGCTTGGAAACATGGAAAACATACATTTGGTAGAACCTGTATCATATCCCGAAATGATTTGGTTGATGAACAGAGCAAAACTCATTATTTCAGATTCCGGAGGAATTCAGGAAGAGGCGCCATCATTTAAAACGCCTGTTATAGTTACCAGAGATCTTACTGAAAGGATGGAAGTTGTGGAAGCAGGTTTAGCGGTACTTACAGGTGCAGATAAAAATAAAATTGTTGCCGAGTCCCATAAATATCTGAAACCGGATGATCCTTTTTCTGATATTGAAAACCCATATGGAGATGGAACCGCAGCAATTAAGATTATTGATGAATTGTCACTTTTTTGTTCGGGAAAGGACTAGGATGAAGAGGATTTAATAAGCTATAACAGAATATTCAGCTAAATTTTTAGCTTTACAGAATAAAAGCCTTCAAATTTGCCACCTAAAAGAAAGATTTTAGTAGTAGTTGAGTCCATCGATGTAGACGGGAGTAGTGGAGCTAAGGCTAATGTAGCTTTTATAAATAATCTGCACGAAGCTGGTTTTGATCTAAGAGTTTATCATTATTCACAAAAAAATATTCGCTTAAAAGGGATTGAATGTACTGAAATTAGGGAAAACAGGAGGAGTTTTTTATTCTTTTTAAGCCGACTTGAGCGATATATTCGGTATTTTTTTAAGATAGAACCTAATAAGCAGCTGGAAAAATTTTTTGGATTTTCATTTACTCTTTTTAATGATAGAAATAGTATTGTTTCTAAACTGAAAAAAAGTAATGAGACTAATTCGGAACTGATTATAACTTTAAGTCAGGCAGGTAGTTTCCGTCCTCATCATGCCTTATTAAAGCTTCCCGAGTTACATCAGAAATGGCTCGCCTATATCCATGATCCCTATCCAATGCATCTTTACCCACGACCATTTGCCTGGGTAGAACCCGGCTACAGAAAAAAATGGGAATTGATCAGGGATATTTCAGAAAAAGCAGCATTCAGTGCTTTTCCCAGCTTGTTATTAAAAGATTGGATGGCGAGTTATTATCCTAAATTCACTGATACGGGATATATTATTCCTCATCAGGTATTTGAAATTGAGGTTGATAATGCTAACCTTCCGGAATATTTTAATAGTAAGTATTTTAACCTCATGCATGCGGGTTCTTTATTAAAACCAAGAAATCCTAAAGTGCTGGTAGAATCATTTGAAGCTTTTTTAAATAGAAATCCGGAGGCAGAAAAGGATTCTCGATTAATTTTAGTGGGAGGTAGAAGCGTATTTTCAAATTGGTTAAACAAGAAAAAGTCAGTATTAGACCAACTAATTCTGGTAGAAGAAAAACTGCCATTCAATTATGTCCATTCCTTACAAAGTTATAGTTCAGTCAATATTATATTGGAAGCTAAATCTGAGATAAGCCCATTTTTACCGGGAAAATTTCCACACTGTGTTCAGGCTGATAAACCAATTTTATATCTGGGACCTGTGCTTAGTGAATCCAATAGATTACTGGGAGAAAACTATCCTTACTCTACGTCAATTGATGATAAAGAGGGAATTACTAATATGATTGAAGAATTATATTACAGATGGAAAAAGGCTTCAGGTGTCTTGAGCCTTAATAGACCAGACCTTAAAAAATACTTAGGACCTGAATATCTTAAAGATGAAATTAATAAAATCTTTAACAGCTTAGGCCAAAAGCTTTAATTTCACATCAAAAGGATATGAATAAAATAAGTATCATTTATGCATATAGAGATAGAGAGGTTTCACGTGTGCAAGCATCACTCCAGTCATTAAAAGACCAGTCTGGATGTGACTTCGAGGTGATCTTTGTGAATTATGGAAGTAATGAATTTTATTCGGGTAAAATTGAAAAATTAATTAAGAAATTTGACTTTGTAAAGTATATCTATTTAGATGTTTCCCATCAATTATGGAATAAGAGCAGGGCTCTGAACTTTGGAATAAAAAAGGCATCCAATCCATTTAATTTTATAGCTGATATTGATCTTATTTTTCATCCCAAAGCTGTTTCTTATCTCGAAGAAATTGCCACCACAGGAGTATTTTATAATTTTAAAATGGGATATCTCGATGAAAAAGAATCAAAAAAAATAAAAAAGGGAATTCAGTTTGATGCACTCCAACCAAGCAGATATGGAAGTGTGAATGGAATGATTTTAACAACAAGAGAATCCTTTTTCCAAATAAAAGGTTATGATGAGTTTTATCATTTCTATGGATCTGAGGATGTAGATTTATATACACGCCTGGAAAACTATGGATTGACATCTCAATTCATTGAAGAGGTATATTTCTATCATATATGGCACAAATCTTATGAAAACTCGCAAACAAGAGTATTAGATCATTATCCAAGGTTGAAAAATGTTTTAAGAATAAACGAGCAACACTATTTATATCATAAAAGGGAGAAGGCTGTAGATCCTGTTAATCAAACTGACTGGGGAGAAATTATTCCCCAATCAAGAAAAGATTTACTGAATAGCCCCACTAAAAGAATAAAACTCAATAACATACTTGCCGAAATTGAACATTTGCTTTTTGTGGAATTGCCTTATTTAAAAGAAGAGATTGTAGAAGTTGAAGTTGTGGAATCCCTTTATTTTAATTCCCCGAAGTATAAATTGAAAAAGCTCTTAAAAAAGCAGACTCAAATTTATAGTTCCCTAAAGGACATTAATGACCTGTTGTTAAAACATATCATATTTTATTATCATAGATCAAATTATTCATATAAAATATCAAAGGATTTGCGTTCCATAACATTTAAAATCGAAATGTAAGAATGCTGAAAACGTTGGGTAAAATAATTAAAATACTCTCTTTTAGATTCAGGAAATCTTATGAGTCAATTGCAAAAAGAAGAAGAGCTAATAAAACTAAGAAGCTAAAAGAGCAAAAAAGATCTGATATTAAGCGATGGAAGAAAAACAGTGAATTAAATGAAGACTGGAAAGAAAGATCAATAATCCTTGCTAAAATGGTAAGACCTGAAGCTAAAGTTATTGAGTTTGGAGCCGGGAATATGCATTTGAAAGATTATCTTCCTGCAAATTGTGATTATACCCCTTCAGATATTTATGTAAGGGATTCAAATGTGATATACTGTGATCTCAATGATGATGAGATGATTAACTTGCAAAGTTACGATACGGCTATATTTAGTGGAGTGCTTGAATATGTTTATGACTTGGATCGGCTTTTTGAAAAACTTGCAGGTTCTTTAAAATATATTAATCTCACATATGCGTGTAGTGATATTTCAGGAGCGAATAGATTAAAAGAGGGTTGGTTAAGTGACTATACTAACTCAGATCTGAGAGATATCTTTAAGCGAAATGGATTTGAAATTGTTGATTATCTTGAGTGGAGAAAACAATCAATTTATCGATTGGAAAATATAAACAAATAGGATATTGGCTATAAGAACTGTAGGGATAATTCCAGCCCGTGGAGGCTCAAAAAGATTACCCAATAAAAATTTACAATTGATAGGGGGTATCACGTTAGTGGAGCATAGTATTAATTATGCTATGGCAAACTCTGAGATTATTGATGATATTGTAGTAAGTACAGATTCTGAAGAAATCAGAAAGGTGGCTATAAGCTCAGGTGCAACTGTAGTGAGGAGACCCGCAGAACTTTCCGGAGACAAAAGCTCCACAGTATCGGCTCTTAAACATGCTTTGATGAACTTAGACAACAAATATGGAGTGACTGTTCTATTACAACCAACGAATCCATTGCGTCCCGATAATTTACTCAAAAATGCATTTAAAGAATTTCAATCTGGAGATTATGACAGTTTAATGACTGTAAGTAGAAACTATCATAAATTAGGAAAGATTGAAAAGGAAAGATTTGTTCCATTTAATTATACAATTGGTCAAAGGAGCCAGGATATGGATCCTCTTTATTATGAAAATGGATTGATTTATATTATGCGTTCAGATATTATTTTGAATAATGTTTTGTTAGGAGAGAAAAATTTACCTTATGAGGTTAATCATTTATATGGAAAAGTGGATATAGACACTCTTGAAGATTTGAGATACGCAGAATTTTTATATGAGAGTGATAAATCGAAAAATGATTCTTTATCATGAGTGAGTCAGATGAAAATAAAAAACCAGAAAATCCTTATATAGAAATTTCAGGCAGAAAAATTGGAATGGATTACCCACCGTTGGTTGTAGCAGAAATAGGTATCAATCATGAAGGTTCCCTGAAAGTGGCTAAAGAAATGGTGGATGCCGCTAAAAGAGCTGGGGTGGAGATGGTGAAGCATCAAACTCATATTGTTGAAGATGAAATGACCAAGGCAGCAAAAAATGTAATTCCTGGAAATGCTGAGGTTTCTATCTATGAAATTATGAAAAGATGCTCTTTAAGTGAGGCAGAGGAGCTGGAGCTAAAGTATTATGTTGAAGGAAATGATATGATATTTATTTCAACACCGTTTTCCAGGGCGGCCGCCAATCGGCTAAATTCTTTTGATGTACCTGCATTTAAAATCGGAAGTGGGGAATGCAATAATTATCCTTTGTTAGAGCATATTGCCAGGTTTGGTAAACCTGTGATTTTAAGCACCGGTATGAATACAATCAACAGTATACGTAAGGCTGTTTCTGTTTTCGATGATTATGAAGTACCCCTTGCTTTAATGCATACCACCAATCTTTATCCCACACCTCCTCAATTAGTTAGATATGGGGCTATGCAGGAACTTCATCAGTCATTTCCCGATAAGGTTTTTGGCCTGTCTGATCATACTTTAAATAATAATGCCTGTCTTGGTGCAGTTGCCCTTGGCGCTTCCCTTCTGGAAAGACATTTCACAGATCACATGGATCGCTCCGGACCCGATATACTTTGTAGTATGGATGAGATTAATTGCAGAAATTTAATAAAATCATCTGCTGAGATTGCACTGATGAGAGGAGGTAAAAAAGGTCCTGCTGAGGAAGAGAAAATTACAAGTGATTTTGCATTTGCAAGTGTATGTAGCATTTTGCCAATCAAAGCTGGGGAAACTTTCACACCCAGGAATACATGGGTAAAAAGACCAGGTACAGGAGAAATTTCAGCTGAATTCTTTGATCAGATTATTGGAAAGATTGCTGTAAAGGATATAGAAGCCGATGAGTTAATTGGCTGGGAAGATGTAAATACATAAGGGTTTTGAATGAAAGAAAAAGTATCAAAAAAAATATTATTCATAACCGGGACCCGGGCTGATTTTGGGAAGCTAAAGAGCCTAATGCAGGTAGTAAGGGAAGAACCGGGTTTTGAATATATAATATTCGCTACCGGAATGCATCTGCAAAGAAAGTATGGTTACACGGTACTGGAGCTTGAAAAAGCAGGGTTTAAAAATATAAAGACCTTTGAAAACCATACCAGCGAGATGACCATGGATCTAAGCCTGGCAAAAACCATAGAAGGACTTTCTTCCCATGTAAAAGAAGAAAATCCAGATTTGATAGTGGTTCACGGCGACAGGATAGAAACATTAGCCGGAGCCATAGTGGGATCTCTCAATAATATTCTGGTGGCACATATAGAAGGTGGTGAACTTTCCGGAACCATTGATGAACTCATTCGGCATAGTGTAACCAAACTTAGCCATGTACATTTTGTTGCCAATGACCAGGCAAAAAGAAGGCTCATTCAAATGGGAGAACTGGAAAGCTCTGTTTTTAAAATAGGCTCACCAGATATCGATATCATGTTTTCAGAGAATCTGCCGGCATTAAAAACGGTCAAAGAATATTATGAAATAGATTTTGAAGAATATGCAATTGCCATGTTCCATCCGGTCACTACGGAAGCGGCCCTCATGGAAAAGCATGCTTCGAATTTTGTAAATGCCCTCCTGGAGGATAATCACAATTATGTGGTTATATATCCTAATAATGATCGTGGCACGGGGATAATCCTGCAAGAGTATAAACGACTTGAAAATAATTCGAAATTCCGAATCATTCCGTCTTTAAGGTTTGAATATTTCCTGAGTCTGCTTAAAAATGCAAAGTTTATCATTGGGAACAGTAGCGCTGGTATACGTGAAGCACATTATTATAAGATTCCATCCGTGAATATAGGTACACGCCAGAAGAACAGGTCGGCAAATACCCAGATAATAAACTGTGATTATTCCGTGGGAAATATTCTAAAGTCGATAGACAGAACAAAAGAAGTTACATTTTCTGAGGAAGGATTTGATTTTGGGAACGGTGACAGCGCCAGGAAATTTCTAAACCTGCTCCAAAAAGGGGATATATGGGATATAGAGCATCAAAAACAGTTCAGAGATTTAAATTAACTGCCCTTGATTAAGAAGATATTTGTTTTAATACCAGACGGGGTTGGATTGAAGAATTTTGCTTACGGATCATTTCCTGAAATAGGAAAGCAGCTGGGATATGATATCATTTTCTGGAATCAGACCTCGAAAGATCTTTCTGAAAAAGGACTGAAACAGATCAAACTCAAACCTGAACCAAGGGCGGTGACCGATCTTTATAAAAGAGCGAAAATAGAAAGTGAGCTGAATCATTTTACTTCGAAATTCAATGATCCCGTCTACCAGACCTATAAATTTCCTTCTTCTGGTAACGGTTTGAAAACCCGACTAAAGAATTCTTTTGTCAGGATGATGGTAAATATGCATTCAGGCGAAAAAGGTGTAAAACATCTGCAGAAAAGGATGGAAGAAGCTGAGAGAAGATCTAAATATTATACCGAATGTCTTGAAGTACTGAAGCGGGAACAACCAGACTTTCTCTTTTGCACCAACCAGCGTCCGTTAACGGCAATAGCACCGGTGCTTGCTGCCAGGGATCTGGGAATTCCAACGGGCTGCTTTATTTTTTCCTGGGACAATCTGCCCAAGGCGACCAAAGTGATCGATGCCGATTTCTATTTTGTGTGGAGCGATCACATGAAACAGGAGCTAATTAAATATTATCCATATATTTTAGAAGAGAAGGTTATTATCACCGGAACTCCGCAGTTTGAAATACACTTCAACGATCAAAAAAGACTGAAAAGAGAGAGATTCATCAATAATTTTGGACTGCAAATTTCCCGAAAATATCTCTGTTTTTCGGGAGATGATATTACTACTTCTCCATATGATGAGGCCTATTTGCAAGACACAGCTAAAGCGGTTGAGAAACTTAATTCCCGGGGTTATGATATTGGAATTATTTTCAGAAGATCTCCTGTAGATCATTCCGGCCGATATGATGATATCCTTGAAAACTATAAACATATTATTACTGAAATAAAGCCTGAATGGTATAAAGCAGGGGAATCCTGGAATGAGATCCTGCCCAAAGAGGAGGATCCTGGATTACAAACCAGTATTATTTCCAACACTTTTATGGTCATCAATCTGGGCTCGTCTATGGTTTTTGATTATGCCAGCTATAAAAAGCCCTGTGCTTTTATTAATTACGATCCGGAAGGCAAAAGTGCTTTAAAAGATGTAGCTATTATATACGATTATGTACATTTTAGGAGTATGCCTAACAGGAATGCTGTTCTTTGGATAGATAATAAGGATGAAATACCAGGCGTGATAAAGAAAGTTCTTGAGGAAGAGGTTTCATCAAATGTGGAAAATTCGCTAAAATGGTTTAAAAAGATAAATATTCAGCCTGCGGAAAAGGCTTCTGAAAGATTCTGGAATTTTATTTCTAATTTGCCTTCCCGGAAGGTGTCATAAATTTAAAACAATCCCACTCTGAAATGCACATTGCTTTCCTAACACCAGAATATCCCCATGAACTAACAGGCCCTTCAGGTGGATTGGGAACCAGTATAAAGAATCTGGCAGACAGCCTTGTAAGGAATAATATCAGGGTGAGCGTAATAGTATATGAACAATCCCTGGACAGGGAGTTGGAGGAAAATGGCATTCGATTTTATCTTCTGAAACATCAGCACTATGCGTTTGGAGGATGGTTCTTCCATAGAAAATATATACAGAAATTCCTGAACAGGTTAATTGAGAAAGAGAAAGTTGAGGTTATAGAAGCAACAGACTGGACAGGTATCACTGCATTTATGAGGATAAATTGTCCGGTAGTGATAAGATTGAATGGTTCTGATGCCTATTTCTGTGAAATGGAGAACCGGAAGCAGAAACTGAAGAACAGGTTATTTGAAAAAGTGGCACTTAAAAATGCTGATCATCATATTTCGGTAAGTCAATTTACGGCAATCAAAACGAATGAGATCTTTAACCTGGAACTCCCTTTCAGCATTATACCGAATAGCATAGAAATTGACAAATTCTTACCTGCAGCAAAGAAGCCAGTAGAAAACAGGATCCTTTATTTTGGAACGGTAATCCGCAAAAAAGGTGTTCTTGAGCTTAGTAAGATCTTTAATGAGGTTGTAAAAGAAAGGCCTGATTCTGAGCTGGTAATTATTGGCAAGGATGTTATTGATATTTTTGAGAACAGATCTACTATTGAATTGTTCAGGCAGAATTTGTCCGAAAAAGCAACAGAAAGATTTAGTTATCTGGGAGCCGTAGATTACAGTGAGGTCAAAACCCATATAGCGGAAGCGGCTGTAGTGGTATTACCTAGTTTCGCTGAGGCCCTGCCCATGACCTGGATAGAAGCTATGGCTATGGAAAAGGCTGTTGTAACTTCCAATATTGGTTGGGCTCCTGAAGTAATGGTAGATGGAAAAACAGGATTTATGGAAGACCCTCGTTCCCATAAAGCCTATGCTGAAAAAATAGTCCGACTTCTGGATAATGAAGATTTGAGAGAATCTGTAGGAAAACAGGCAAGAGAGCAGGTGAAGAAAAAATTCTCTTCAGAAGTCGTGGTGAAAAAGAATATTGAATTTTATAAAAAAATTCTTCATCACTATTAAATGATTTTAAGCAAAAAGCAGATAATAAAAGCATTAAATTTAAAACCAAATTATTCCTAATGATTTTTCTGATTCACCGAAATGCCTATGAATTTCTGAGAGCTATTAAAGAGGAGGAGAAATTATCATTAAAAAGCAGGTCAATTATTCAGGTATTCTGGGAACTGGCAGAAAAATTCCCGGCAGAACTAATTATATGGTGTGAAGAAGAATATTTTTCGGGGATTGATAAAAATAAAATAAAAGCGGCTTTTCCTACGAAAAATGTAATGGCTTCCTACAGTATTAAATCCAGATTTATTCCAGATCAAATAGGGTACATTGACCAGCTTCCGTTTGTTAAACCAAATCTGAATGTAAAATATGCGTCCTGGCTTATGAGTAGTGATATTGGTGGGATTTATGGAGAATCGGCGCTTTCTTTCAAGAAAATTCTTTACAATATCTCCAATTTTGAATATTTGCTAAGTTCCATAGCTAAAATTGGCCAGCAGAATTCCCTGTTCTGTTATTTAAATCCATCAATTTTTAATGTCAAGCAAAACCTTTCCTTAAAATCAAAAGCTAAAACTGTGGATTTGTTCGGTTTTGTCGCCCAACATTATAATCAGCAATGGCTTTGGATTCTTTTTTTTTGTTATTGGAAGTATGAAAAAAAGTTTCCCATAATAGCTTTAGGTAAAAGCTTTTTCTTAAAATCCTTTTTTAAAAAGAAGGTTAAAATTAAAATGGAAAAAGAGAAAAAAAAGTTTACAAAGGTAGACCAATCAATTGATGTCATTATTCCTACTCTTTCCAGATCCGGTTATATAAAAAATCTTCTTCATGATTTTGCTAACCAAACTAAATTACCGGAAAGGGTTATTATTATAGAGCAAGATCCGGATCCTACTTCAATTTCGAAATTGCCTTTTTTGAAAGAGCAGTGGCCTTTTAAGATTGTGCATCATTTTATTCATCAAACAGGTGCATGTAATGCAAGAAATCTTGCCTTAAAAGAAGTAAGATCAAATTGGGTGTTATTTGCCGATGACGATATTAGAATTGAGCCGAGGCTGCTGGAAAATAGTTTAAAAGAACTAAAAAGACTAGGTGTGAATTGTCTTAATCTTAATTCTTTACAACCGGGGGAAAAAACCGTGTTTTCAAAAATTAAACAATGGGGCGCTTTTGGTTCGGCAAACGCTCTTGTTAAAAGTGAGTATGCTTTGAAATGTAAATTCTCAAAGTATTTGGAATTCGGTTTCGGAGAAGATATTGATTATGGTATGCAGCTAAGAAATTTGGGGTGTGATATTATTTATCATCCCGATTTAAAATTTACTCATTTAAAAGCAAAAACAGGGGGGTTCAGAACACCAGGGATTAATGAATGGAAAGAACAAGATTTGGAACCAAAACCTTCTCCTACAATGATGTTTCTTATAAAACAATATTATTCCAGCCCGATGGTAAAGGGATTCAAGATATCGTTATTTATAAAATATTATAGGAATCAAAAGATCATAAATCCTTTTCTTTATTTTCGATCAATGCAAAAGCGGTGGAAACTCAGTGAAAGTTTGTGTGAAAGATTGGATACATTGGATACAACTGAAACTAAGCGATGATAAAGGAGGAAAAAATCAGCTTCAGCCTAATTGTCTGTACCTACGAAAGGGCTTCCAGTTTAAAGCGTTTGCTAGACTCGGTAAAAAAACAAACAGAATATCCCGATGAGATTCTTATTATTGATGGATCTGTTACCGAAGAAACCAAGAAGATCATAGATGAGTATCAGTATGCAAAACTGAAATATTTTAAAGTAGGGGAAGAGGATAGGGGGCTGACTAAACAGAGAAATTATGGGATACGTCATAGTGGCAATGTAGATGTTATTTGTTTTGCAGATGATGATCTAGTACTGGAGAAGAATTATTTCGCACAATTGCTCTCTACCTATAGAAAAAAGCCAGAGGCTATAGCAGTTGGAGGCTGGATAGATGACGATACTTACTGGCGAAAAGAAGAAGGGAACTATAAACCGAAATTTGATGAATTTATAATAGACAATTACGTGCGTAAGCTGGGACAGCGGAATGTTTTTAGAAAAAGATTAGGATTATTATCAGATAAGCCGCCTGGGTTCATGCCGGAATTTTCTCATGGCTTCTCGACAGGATTTTTACCGCCTTCCGATAAAATTTATGAGGTTGAGTTCTTTATGGGTGGTGTATCCTCTTATCGAAGCTGTCTTTTTCAAAAAATTAAATTCTCCTCCTATTTTGAAGGTTATGGACTTTACGAGGATATGGATTTTTGTTTAAGAACGTCAAAAATTGGTCAACTATATGTGAATTGTGCTGCCCGGGTGGTGCATTACCATGAACAAGCTGGACGTCCAAATAAATATAAGTTTGGTAAAATGGTGATCAGAAATGGTTGGTATGTATGGAGGGTTAAATATCCAGATCCCAGTCTAAAAGCTCGTTTAAAATGGCATGGTACAGCATATTTATTAACTTTAGTACGACTTGGCAATGTGATTTCAACTCCAAAACGAAAAGAGGCGCTCACCGAAAGTTTTGGCAGAATTGCCGGTTGGTTTTCTTTAATCTTTAAAAATCGAACGAGTGAATAAGGCTTTTAGAGCACTTCTATATATTATTCTTTTGCTATGCATCATTATCATGATAGCAAACTGGAGATATAATTTTTTCACCATAAAAGGGGACGGTTGGTCCATAGGAATGAATACGCTTACCAATGTATTTGAAGAAGAACCTGTGAAGAACAGCATTATTCTGGATAAGGAATGGTTTAATGGGCAAACCGCTGGATCAACACAGTTTTTAGCAGATCCATTCATTTTTATTGAAGATAGTACTCATTACATCTTTTTTGAGCATCAGGCCGAAGGTAATGCAAATATAGGTCTATTAACATCAAGAAATGGGGAGGATTTTCAATTTGAAGGAGATATTCTGGATGAGGATTTCCATTTATCCTTTCCACAGGTTTTCAAATGGGGTGGGGAATATTATATGCTCCCTGAATCTAAACAATCGGGAAATGTATTGTTATATAAAGCAGATAGTTTTCCAAGTAAATGGAGTGTTTCTGATACCTTAATTAAAGATGTTACTTTTAAAGATCCGGCTATACTTATTACTGATTCTATAAAGTTGATTAGCGTAAGTGATGAAAATTTAAAACAAACCATTTATTCTTCAGATAGTTTAACCGGGCCATGGGTTAAAAGCGATCTTTTTAAGGAACGTTATGGCGATGAAACAAGGGCAGGAGGTAATTTTTTTCAGGTAGGAGGTGAATGGTTTTTACCTTTACAAAGAAATAATAGAGGGTATGGCTCTGGTATTTCATTATACAAATTAAAATATACTAATAAAGAAATTAAATTTGAGAAGTACGCGGAATCATATTTGGATAAAATAGATACTCTCAAATGGTTTAATAGAGGTATGCATCACCTGTCTGTTCTACCATATAAAGGCCGATTCAAAATTGTATTCGACGGAGATATAAAATCTCCTGAAAAAGAAAGAATCGCTAATTGGAAAGCTTCCCTAAAGTATAATTTTTATGACCTAAGACGAATATTTATTGAATAGAGATTATAAAAATATCAACCAACGACAGAGGGAATTCTATAATACTAAGAAAAAGAATGCTGCAACCCGAATATGGTCCTATTTTAGAAATGGAGCATTAAATAGGATTAAAAAGAGAATTGGAGTGGAGCATGATATATATGAATTACACAAAGCTTGGTTTGGGGACCTTTCCAATAAAAAAGTTCTTGATTTAGGCTGTTTTGCAGGAAATTCTCTAAGTTTTTATCTCGCTCAGAATTCCAGAGAGTATCTAGGGATAGATCTAAGCCCCATAGGCATAGATAATTTAAGCCAGCGAATTTTAAAGATCCCCGGTGCCAGGGCTGAGGTGATCGATTTCCTATCAGAAGGCTTCAAAGAAAAAGATTTTGACCTGATTTACGCTTATGGTGTTCTTCATCATTTTAAAGATGTTGATGAACTTATTTCCAAGTTAAAAGAGAAGTTAAGCAACGGAGGTGAGATCGTAAGCCACGACCCATTGCAAACCAGTCTTCCTATAAAATTGATCAGAAGTATATATAGACCATTTCAAAGTGATAAGGACTGGGAATGGCCTTTTTCAAAAAAGACCTATTATAAATTTGAAGAAGCATTTGAAATTAGAGGACGAAGAGCAGTCCTTGGTAAAGCTAAATGGAGTGTTTTTGCAAATCTGTTGCCGGTTTCTGAAGAAAAGAAAATTAATAAAGCAAAATTATGGCATCGTGAAGACTGGGAAATGTCTGCCCATTCTGATAAACATATGTTTACCTGTATGCATTTAAGTTTACATATGGTCAAAAAACCTGTCAAATGAAGTTTGCAATTTTCACTCATGTAATTCACCATAAGCATGAAAGAAGATATTATGCCTACGGTCCTTATGTAAGGGAGATTAATTTGTGGTTAAGATATGTTGATGAGGTACACATAGTAGCCCCTCTATCCAAGACCTCCAAAACCAGAGATTTAGGAGAAGATTATATTCATCATAATTTAAATTTTATAGAAATTTCTACTTTTAATCTTCTAAACTTATTAGAATTCCTCAAGGCGCTAGTTAAAATTCCAGTCAATTTTTACAAAATTATTGCTGCGATGCGTCAGGCAGATCATTTGCATATTAGATGTCCTGGCAATATTGGTTTGTTAGCTGTTATAGCTCAGATCTTTTTTCCGAAAAAATCTAAAACCGTTAAGTATGCAGGGAATTGGGATCCAGGCGCCAGGCAACCCTGGACTTATAATCTGCAAAAATGGATATTGAGTAATACTTTTTTGAGCAGGAATATCAAGGTTTTGGTCTATGGAGAGTGGAAAAACCAAACAAGAAATATAGTTCCCTTTTTTACGGCAAGTTTTTCAGAAGAAGAACGCGAAACTGTTTTAAAAGAATTTAAACCTCCCTTCCAGTTTATCTATTCCGGAAATATGGTTGAAGGCAAAGGCTTGAAGGAAACAATTGGTATGATGAAATCCTTAAGGGAACTTGGCCTGAATTGTAAATTGGATATTTACGGGGATGGGGTTATGGAGAATAGACTTATGCAAATGGTTCAGGAATTAGAGCTTGATCAAATTATAGTTTTCAAGGGCCGCGCGAATCTGGGAGATTTGAAACAAGCTTACCGTAAAGCTCACTTTTCTGTGTTGCTTTCTAAAAGCGAAGGATGGCCTAAGGCCATTGCAGAAGCTATGTTTTTTGGTTGTGTGCCGATTGGTACTTCGGTTTCTTGTGTTAGATGGATGATGGGTGAGGGAGAAAGAGGCATAATAATTAACAATCCTGAAGGAAACCGGGTTGCAAAAAAAATATCTAAATTACTCACTTCATCTGGAGAATTAGTAGAAAAATCTCGAATGGCACAGCAATGGTCTCAGATCTATACAACCGAGAAATTCAGTTCTGAAATAAAAAAAATGCTATGAGGATACTGCAGCTTATAGATACGCTTAATTCAGGTGGAGCTGAAAGAATGGCTCTGAATTATTTTTTAGCTGTTAAAAAGTGCGGATTTGAAAGCTATATAGCAGTAAGTAGAGAGGAAGGTTTTCTCGCAGAACAGATCAGGTATAGTCCGGGTTATAAGTTTTTAAAAAAATCGAATGCGGCAGATCTTTTAGCATTCTATAAATTGAAAAAGATTATTTCTTTACATAAAATAGATATTATTCAGGCTCATGGAAGCTCTTGGTTTTGGGCAGTTTTATGCAAGATTTCTGGAAGTAAAATTAAGGTTGTGTGGCATGATCATTTTGGAGATAGCGAAAATTTAGATAAAAGGAAAAGCATATTATTAAAAAAAGCATCAAGATATTTTGATGGCATTATCAGTGTAAATAATAATTTGAGAAACTGGGCTAAGCATACATTAAAATTTAAAAAGCCTTTAATTTATTTACCTAATTTCGTAAACCAGCCAATAAGTTTAGAGAGAAAAGTATTACGTGGAGACTGTCAATTTAAAATTGTTTGTGTAGCTAATCTACGTCCCCAAAAAGATCACTTTACTTTAATCAAAGCCTTTAAGATGATCCAGCATAAATTTGATGTTTCTTTGCACTTGTTTGGACGACATTCAGACGATGCTTACTTTTTTGAAGTAAAAACCCTGGTTGAAAATAATCCAGGAATTTTTTATGACGGAGAAGTGAGTAATGTTATGAATTTTCTAGCAGATGCCGATATGGGAGTGTTATCATCAAATTCTGAAGGATTGCCTTTGGCACTACTGGAATATGGTATGGCCGGTATACCTGTGATTTGCACTAAAGTAGGTGAATGCAGTAATATTATTGAAGATGATGGATTTTTAGTGGAAGCTAATAAGCCAGAGGAACTGGCTGCAGCAATGAAATATTACCTGGAAAATAGGGAAAAATCTAAACAAGATTCTATAAATTTCAATAGAAGGATAAAAAATGATTATTCTGAGGAAGCTATTCTATCCGAATTTCAAAAGTTCATCTCAAAAATCTGAATCTTGAGCAAGGAAAATTACATAAACAATCAATTCTATATCAGAATGCTTCTTATTCATCTGGGATATGGATTTTTGATTTTTTTATTTCCTGCATTATCAAAAATAATCCTCCTTTTGATAATGGCATCCTTTCTCTTTGTTATTTTAGATAGAAAGAATAAAGGTAATGAAGCCTTAATGGCTGCTGCTTATATTTCAGGGGGAGAGGTCTTCTTTAGGCAAACTGGTGCTCTTTTTTTCTGGGAAACTGGTAAATATGCCGTAATTATATTTCTATTAGTAGGGATGTTCTTTAAAGGTGCTAGCTCTAAAACAGTACCCTATTGGCTATACCTTCTTATTCTTTTTCCAGGTGTTTTAATAGCTTCCTTTAATTTTAGTTATGATGCCGAAGTTCGGAAGTTGATAGCTTTTAACCTGGCGGGACCTGTTTGTTTGGGTATTTCTGCATTATACTGTTATTATAAAAAAATAAAAAGAGAAGATTTTCAGAGAGTTTTATTGATGCTATTAATGCCTTTAGTAGCACAGATGACTTATTTATATTTCTATACACCCAGTATGGAAGAGGTGAGGATTAGTTTATCCGGTAACTATGCAGCGACAGGAGGTTTTGGCCCAAATCAAATCGCTACGGTATTTGGCATGGGATGTTTCCTCTTAGCAACAAGGCTATTTACTATTAAGGATAAATTAATTAATTTAATAGATATTGCTCTTTTAATACTTATGGGATATAGAGGAATAATCACCTTTTCCAGAGGTGGAATTATTACTGGGATTGCTTGCATTGTTGCATTTTTAATTTTTTTCTATTATAAACAGGATTCAAAACGAATTGAAGGTACAAATCTTAGAATAGTTGTTTTAATCGGCATTTCTACCGCCATTTGGATATTTTCATCCTTGGAAACGCGTGGATTAATTGGTAACCGTTATTCAAATCGCGATGCAGCTGGCCAATTAAAAGAGGATATTACTACTGGAAGGACTGAATTGATTACAACTGAACTAACAGCCTTTTACAAACACCCTATTACAGGGATAGGAGTTGGAAAAGGTATTGAATATAGGGAAGAAAATTTAGGTATAAAGATAGCAAGCCATAATGAAATTAGTAGGTTACTTGCAGAACATGGAGTTTTAGGAATATTTGCATTATCTATCCTTATATTTGTGCCGTTGATTTTCTGGTTTAAGTTTCAAAATAATTATTATTTTCTTGCTTTTGTTACCTTTTGGTTCCTAACCATCAATCATTCGGCTATGCGTATTGCCATGCCGGCGTTCGTGTACGGACTGGCGTTATTGTATATTGTAGATGAGAAAAAGAATACTGTACATAGGAAACGACTTACAGGTCAATAGTTTTACTGCAACCTATATTTCGTTTTTCAGTAAAATGCTGAAAAAGGAAGGCTATAAGGTGAGGACCGCTTCCACCCGGAATAATAAAGCACTCCGCCTTGGAGAAATGCTCTCCATGATTATTCGCTATAAAGATTCTACCGATATTGTTCTTATAGACACCTATGGCGCTTTGAATTTTTATTATGCCTACCTGGTTGGGAAAGCCTGCCAGATGCTTAATATGGAATATATACCTATACTTCATGGTGGCAATCTTCCGGATCGTTTACAAGGTTCAGGGAAATTAAGCAAAAGCCTTTTTGGAAATGCCAAAATAAACATAGCACCTTCAAAGTTTCTGTATGACAGTTTCAGGTCGTATGGTTTTGATAATATCAAAATTATCCCTAATTCCATAAATACCGAAAATTATCCGTTCAAAGAAAGATCAGAATTCCGTCCGAAACTTTTATGGGTGAGACGATTTCAAAAGCGATATAATCCATTGATGGCTTTAAAGGTGCTGCAAATAATCAAGGAAAGATACCCAAACGCGAGTTTATGCATGGTAGGACCTGAGAAGGATGGTACAATGGCTACCTGTAAAAAACTTGCCAGTAAATTTGACCTGGATGTGAGGTTTACTGGAAAACTAAAAAAGCAACACTGGGCTCAGCTTGCCTCGAATTACGATTTCTTCATAAATACTACCTCAATAGATAACACCCCTATTAGTGTAATCGAAGCCATGAGTCTGGGGCTGGCGGTTGTTAGTACAAACGTGGGCGGAATGCCGGTACTGGTTGAGGATGGGTTTGATGGGATTCTGGTGCCTGAAAATGATGAAAGAGCTATGGCGTCAAAAATTATGGAACTGATCGGAAATCCTGACGAAGCAAGAAGAATATGTGAAAATGCAAGGGCAAAAGTGGAACTCTTTGACTGGAACCTTGTGAAAAACCAGTGGAACAAGGTACTTGCTTAATGAAAAGAATCCTCTATATAGGGAATAAACTTTCAAAACATGGAGCAGCTCCAACAAGTGTTGATATACTTCCCTATTATCTGGCCCGGGAAGGTTATAAGGTTAAAACAGCTTCTTCTGCAAGAAATAAGGGCTTACGCCTGTTTCACATGATGGGAAGTGTGCTTTTTAACTCCCGTAAAGTAGAACTGGTATTAATCGATACTTATAGTACTTCAAATTTCTGGTATGCTGTGATTTGTGGAATGCTTTGCCGTAGTCTGAGGCTTCCGTATATATTTATCTTACACGGTGGAAATTTGGATCAGCGGTTTACTCAGGTTTCCAGGTGGGTCCTTAATATATTTAAGGAGGCGAAAATTAACATTGTGCCGTCTCAATATCTCCTTAAAAAATTGAAAGCCTTTAATTTTAATAACATACAGCTTATCCCTAACTGGATAGACCTTAAATTGTATCCTTTTAAACTGAGAACTGGCTTATGTCCCAGATTACTTTGGGTAAGGTCGTTTGATGAAGTATATAACCCTGCAATGGCAGTGGAGGTAATTGAGAAATTATCCAAAAACTTTCCGCATGCTGAACTTTGTATGGTTGGACCTGAAAAAGATGGCAGTCTTGAAAGATTGAAGTCTATTGTCCGGAAGAAAAATTTACCGGTGGTGTTTAAAGGAAAACTCAGTAAGAAGGAATGGATAGATTTATCCAAGGATTTTGATGTTTTTATTAATACCACTTCAGTAGATAATACCCCTGTAAGTTTGCTTGAGTCAATGGCCCTGGGTCTGCCGGTAGTTTCTACGAACGTAGGAGGAATTCCATATATGATAGAAAATAAAGTGAACGGAATTCTGGTGGAACCGGAAAATCCCGAAGCCATGGTTCAGGCAATTTGTACTTTACTTGAAGATCCTGAATTGGCCGGACTGCTAAGCAGGAATTCACGAGCTCAAACAGAAAAATATGACTGGGAACAGGTAAAGCCTCTATGGTTAGAATTGCTAAACTAAAAATTATATATTTAGCGCCTAGTCGGAATGCAATTTAACCATGTCTCAAAAACCCCTCTTCCATTTCGAGATTTCTGAACGTAAGATTCTTTTGCGTTTGTTTGACATGCTTGCAGTCCTTATTACACTTGCTCTTGTCGGTATCATCTTTGAATTTGATTATTTCAGGATCAATGCAGATCATTGGAACTGGACACTGGTTTTTTTGATCTACCTCAATCTTTTTTCCAGTGTCTTTGAACTCTATGATCTCCAAAAAGCCGATCGTTTTGATAGTGTAATCAAGAATGTACTTCTAACTTCAAGCCTTACCGTTCTTTTTTATATTCTGACTCCATTCTTTACTCCGAGTCTGCCTACCAATCGTTTACAGATACTCTTTTTCTTTCTGTCCATTGCAGGAGCTCTTCTCATATGGCGATTTCTGTATATCAGTCTTATATCATCCCCAAGATTTTATAAAAGGGTTTTGGTGGTAGGTGATTCATTTGATATTCAACTTATTGCGGATGCCTTGCAGAAAACTGACCCCAACTATATGGTCGTCGGATATATAAACACAGATCAAAGGCTTAAAACCGAATTAGAAAATGAAAAGCTGAAAAGGTTTGAAGTTGGAGAACTTCAAAGTGCCATTCACAAACATCATATAAATGAAGTGGTTGTTGCAAGTGCCTATCAGAAAGGATTGATGTTTAGCCTTTACAATGAGCTTAGTGAACTACTTAAGAAAGGTTTTCCGATCAGAGATTATACCCAGGTGTATGAGGAGATTACACGGCGAATACCAGTGCAGAATGTTGATAAGGATTTTTATAGATATTTTCCTTTTAGCAGAAGTAATCAGAATAAGTTCTATCTTCTTGTTTTCAGGATAATAGATATTTTAGTCTCTTTTATGGGACTTGTTTTTTGCCTGCTTATCCTGCCTTTCGTAATAGTTGGGAACTTTTTAGGTAATCGTGGTGATCTCTTTTATACCCAGGAAAGAGTGGGAAAGAACGGCAAGGTGTTTAAAATTCTCAAACTTCGCACCATGATTCATGATGCAGAAATAGCGGGACCTCAGTATGCACAGAAGAATGATTACAGGGTAACGAAATTTGGACGGTTCTTGAGAAGAGCCCGAATTGATGAAATTCCGCAATTCTATAATGTACTTAAAGGTGATATGAGCCTGATTGGTCCCAGACCTGAAAGGCCTATTTTTGTTAAGGAATTATCTGAGCTTATTCCATTTTATGAAAGCAGACATATAATTAAACCCGGACTTACTGGATGGGCACAGGTAATGGCGAATTACGGGGATTGCCATGATGATAGTCTGGAGAAACTTCAATATGATCTATATTATATAAAGCATAGGGGAATATTTCTCGACCTTAGCATCCTTCTCAAAACTCTGAGTACGGTAATCTTTTTCAGGGGACAGTGACTTCAGTTTCCAGTGCTCAGTTGAAAGTTAGCAGTGAAAAATATATTTCTTTCAAAATAATTGATAAGAAGGTTTATGGTGTAATTATCCAATTTTAATTATTAATTTTTAATTGATCAGGCAGGCCGTTTTCTTCGGAATTTAACAATGGCAAAGAGAAATATAAATAAAGCCAGGAACTGTGCAATCCGTGCGATATAGTCTCCATATTTTATATAGAAAGTAGTTTCAGAACTAAGTCCTATTTGGCCCGAAACAGTTCCCTGTTTTTCATAACCAAGACTTTTGATGATATCTCCTCTGGAACTGATGATAGCCGATATACCCGTATTAGCACTTCTGGCTACATAACGTCTGGTCTCAACAGCCCTTAGTTTTGCATAGCTCAAATGTTGTTTGTGTCCCTGCGTATCGCCCCACCAGGCATCATTGGTAATGATGCCGAGAAAATTGGCGCCGTTCTGAACATAATCGGTGACATATTCACCGTATACTGATTCGTAACAAATTATGGGGGCCGTACCAGTGCTGTCATTTAACCATAGAACTTCCCGGTTTTCCTGGGTTGTTTTCATTGCTACCGTTCCTCCTAAATCTATCATGATATTGCCCAGAATGGGTTTTAAAATATTCTGATAAGGAAAATTTTCAACTCCAACTACAAGTTTGGATTTGTGATAAAGCTGTGTGCTATCAAGAGAAGATTTAACGAGAAAAGCAGAATTATAGTCGTCATACCAGTCGTTGGGACCTATTTGATTTGACTGATTTCTAACTTTCTCCGGATCGCTGAACCTTTCAAAAAGAGTAACCCCTCCCAAAAAGCTAAGATTTGAGTACTTCCTGCTTATCTGATTGCCAAAAAAAACAGCTTCAGAATTTTCTATATTATCAATTCTGGTTCCATCGGCGAATACCGTTTCCGGAGCCAGGACCAGATCTGTAGAATCAGTGACACTTTCTGCACTTAACCTTAATAAAAGTTCGCCTATTCTAGTGTCTGTAGTGTTATATTTTTCAGTATATGGGTTGATATTCGGCTGCAGTATGACGATATCTATTTTCTTTTCGGGTTCTTCATAGTCATAATATATTAATAGTGAGATTATCAGTGGAATGCCAGTAAGAAGAAGAACTTTCACCAGTGAGCGATAAATAATGCTTTTTTCCCTGAATTCCCTGTATTGCAGAATAGTTTTAAATACGGCTATATTTACCAGCCAAATCCACAAAGTACCGCCAAATGTTCCGGTATATTCATACCACTGGACCCAGCTTATATATTCAGAAAAAACGTTACCTAAATTCAGCCAGGGCCAGGAAAAGTCCCAGGTGAGATGTATTTTTTCAAATACCATCCATATACTTGCCAGAAATGCTGCTGCAGCACTGAAACCCGTTCTTTTGGCTACAATGTGATATAACAAAAAAACCAGGGCCATTAGCAGTGAATTCACCAGAATGGCGAATGCCCCGCCGAAAGGAGTGGAGAAGTAGATCCAGTAAGTCGTGATTAGGTTCCAGATAAAGAAACTCAGGTAAGCCAGGGCGAAAACTTTTAATTTTACCCAGTTTTCTGAAAAATTCCTTACCTGAAATTCACCCAGCAACAGAGGGACAAATGCTATAAAAATAAATAAGGGGAAACCGTAAGTAGGCCAGGCAATTGCTAATAATAATCCACTAAGTAAAGCGTAGAAAAAATTCCTCATAAATTTTGGGTCTCATCAAAAATAACAAACTTCCTTATCAATTATCAATTATCAATTATCAATTATCAATTATCAATTATCAATTATGCTTGAAATCAAAATTGAAAGACATTAAAGAAATATTTAGAGCTTTTTCATTTCAAAATAGTAGTTTAGTAAAATCTAACTAAAACCGATCTATGGGAATTAAAAGACATATTCCTAATCTTATAACTCTTTTGAACCTGTTTAGTGGAAGTCTTGCGGTTATTTTTGCTGTAAAGGGTAATTTAGTTCTTGCTGCAATATTTGTAGCTGCGGGGATCTTTTTTGATTTTTTTGACGGACTGGCTGCCAGGCTTCTTGACGTTAAAAGTGAAATGGGGCTTCAACTGGATTCATTAGCTGATGTTGTGACCAGTGGTGTAGTGCCTGGAATTGTTATGTACCAGTTAATGACCAAGGCCTTACCGTCAGGGGGTGGTTTGGGAGCAGACTGGAACTCGTCAGTATTTGATATTCAAATAAAGCCATTTGCTCTGATAGGGCTGCTAATCATCCTTGCTTCGGCATACAGATTGGCAAAATTCAATGTGGATGATCGTCAAACAGATTCTTTTATAGGCCTGCCTACCCCGGCAAATGCTCTTTTAATATTGAGTTTGCCTCTGATTTTAACATATCAGCCAGGGCCATTTATCTCAGAGCTTTTATTAAATGAATGGTTTTTAGTGATTCTAACTATTCTGAGCTGTTTTCTTCTGAATGCTGAATTGCCGCTTTTCGCATTAAAATTTAGTGATTGGAGTTTTAAGGAAAATAAGCTTAGATACTTCTTTATTCTAAGTTGTATTATCCTAATAATACTTCTGAAATTTATTGCTGTGCCCCTGATTATACTGCTGTATGTAGTACTGTCAGTTTTTGCAAGAAGATAAACTTTTACTCTCTAGTTTTTTTAATAAGGCTTATTTCAGTATTTAATGTTGCGCCACTAATAATATCCATATTAGCAAAAGGCCAGCTTATTAAAGCCTTTCTTTTTTTTGCGAGATTATAGAATGTTTCAAAATATTCCGGCGAAAGATTATTTTCCTTATAATATCCCTTAAGATTCTCTAACATGTCTTCTTGCTGATATACTTTGGCCCAGTTAATCGATTTAAATAACCGATATCGCTTATTTATATCTTTAGATTTTATCATCCTTTTAATCAGCCAGTCGTCTATTTTCGATCTCATACCCCATACCGGAATTTTAAATATGTTGGGCCAGGTTTGAGGAATTAAGGGAATTTGACTTGTCGGAATATTTTTAAATGCTCTGAGCTCTGGAGTTTCTTTTAATAGTTTATTAGCAAAACGATAATAAAGCCTCAGATTTGGATGGATATTGCTCGTTTTTTTTAGCATTTGTAAAGACATTCCCGGGCTATATGCATAGAATTTTTCGTTGCAAATATTTACTTGTCGGGACAATTCCATTCTAGTGAAAGTATACCATGAAAATAATTCATCATATAACTCAGTAAAAGGAAGCTTATGTGCTTCTATCCTATCAAATATTTCATCGGCATTAGCTAATGTTGCCCCTATAATCTCCTGCTTTTGATTTACCAAATCCAGCTTTTCGAACCAAAAATCAACATGCCAGGAAAGAATAAAATTTGTTTTATCCTTTTTCCATTTTTCAAAAGAAGTTAGATTAGCGGGAGTAAGAGGAATATTTTCTTTTTTTAGATAATATTTAATAAAATTTTGTTTTCTGAATTCAGTAGTATTAAATTTTCGGATATTTCTGCCCGGCAGACCTTCACATAACTCGCCTAATAGCAAAGGATGTTTATCTGAAGGTTGAACATTATTAAGAATCTCAAGCCAGGAGTTTAACTTTACAGCTTCGGTATTTTTTGTATAATCCCGAAGAGTTTTTATTGTAGGGAAATATTGTTCCGGAGCAAAAAAGGCTGAATGGGTTGCTCCTCTGGCCTGAGCTAGTTTATACGCAATTTTGCTTTCATAATTTGAAGGCCTCCCAAATGTATAGGCAGAGATTTTTTTATTTCCAGGTATTGCCCCTAATGCTATCCTGCTATCAACTCCTCCGCTTAGGGCAATGCTAACCTCGCTGTATCCTGAGGTGCAAAGAGATACTTCTTTTTTATAATGTGACCAGTAATTTCTAATTTGATTTTCTTCCAAATCAGTAGGACCAATATTTTGATAAAGTGAATTATCAAATTTTCTAATTTTTAACTCACCATTCAAGTTAAATCTAAGCCACTCACCGGGAAGCAGGCTCTTACAGTTCTCAAGGATTGTCCTTGAGCCTATATTCATGAAACTCGGCCCTACGGCTCTTTGAAATATTCCTGTAGGATCAAAGTTCACTTTTGAATAACGTCCCAGGAGAATTAGACTATTCGATATGAAGAGATCTTTTCCCTGTTTTATATAATATAAAGGGTAAATATTCGCCAGGTCAGTTGCAATTACTATTTCATTATTGATCCTATCCAAAGCTAGGCTGGAAAAGCTGCCTGTTATATTATTTGGCACCGGCCATGTGTTCAGTATATGTCTAACAGCAGAGATTTTTTGCTCAGAGTCATTATTCAAACTGAGATCCTTCAGATACCCATTGGTAATTGAAAATTCCTTTTCGGTATGGGTAATAGTATTTTGATCATTGGTAAGTATTTGCCATGAATTTACCTGAAGAAATTTAAGGTCTGGAAAATCTTTTGACAGATCAAGATCCAGTCTTTTATTTGAAAAAATAAATTTCATATCGCATCCTGATTTCTGACTAAAGAAACTTTTTCTTATTTAAACAGTTTCTTTTTTCTTAGCTCAAAGTTCTGCCCTAAATAGACTTTTCTTACCATCTCGTCTTCTGCAAGCTCTTCGGGAATTCCATGTTTCAGAATGCTACCTTCAAACATCAGGTAAGTTCTGTCTGTTATCGCCAGTGTTTCCTGCACATTATGATCGGTTATAAGAATCCCGATATTTTTATCCTTAAGCTGAGCTACAATGCGCTGGATATCTTCAACAGCAACCGGATCTACTCCCGCGAAAGGTTCATCAAGCAATATGAAGTTAGGATCGGTGGCCAGGGCTCTGGCAATTTCGGTTCTTCTTCTTTCACCACCGCTTAAAAGGTCTCCCCTGTTTTTTCTGATATGATTAAGCCCGAATTCATCAATTAGTGATTCCATTTTCATTACCCGTTCCTTTTTGGAAAGCTTGGTAAGTTCAAGAACGCTCATGATATTGTCTTCTATACTTAGCTTTCTAAATACTGAAGCTTCCTGGGCTAAATATCCAATTCCATGCTGCGCTCTTTTATACATGGGGTATTTAGTAATATTTACTTTATCCAGGATGATATCACCGCTGTTAGGCTTAATCAGTCCCACAATCATGTAAAAGGAAGTGGTTTTTCCCGCGCCATTAGGACCTAGCAGTCCTACGATCTCTCCCTGATTCACTTCAACGGAAATGCCCTTTACAACATCTCTTCCTTTATAGGTCTTTACAAGTTTCTCGGCGCGTAATTTCATATTCTGTTATTATTCTTCTGATCAATCAGAAACTATACCGGAATTAAGCTTTTGAATCCTCCAGGGCTTCCCAGTATTCAAAAGCTCTTCTTAGATGGGGGATGACAATTGTTCCACCAATAAGAGTTCCAATACTTAGAGTTTCCATGATCTCTTCTCGTTTAACTCCTACCTTGTGGCTGGATTCCAAATGGTACTTTACACAGTCATCACAGCGAAGAACCAAAGAGGCTACCAATCCCAATAATTCCTTTGTCTTTTTATCAAGTGCACCACCCTCGGTAAAGGCATTGGTGTCAAGATTAAATATTCTTTTTAATATTTTATTGTTTTCAGATAATATCTTGTCGTTCATCTTCGCGCGATACGAGTTGAACTCATCAACCTTATCAATCATAGCTTATTTTTTTAATTTTTCTTCTTCTTTTCTATACATGATCTTGGAAATGATAATACTCACTTCATAAAGGACCAGAACTGGAATTGCAACGATTATCTGGCTTACGATATCTGGCGGGGTGATAATAGCTGATAATATGAGAACGATCACCAGTGCATATTTTCTATATTTTTTCAGGAAATCGGGTGTCACGATCCCAACTTTGGTAAGGAAGTAAATAACGATCGGGAGCTCGAAAATGAGTCCGCTAGCCAGTACGGAAGCTCTTACCAGACCAATATAACTGCTTAGATCAAAATCATTGAAAACCGTCTCGCTTACCTGATATTTCCCAAGGAAATTGATGGAAAGAGGTGTCACGACATAATATCCGAATAGAACTCCCAGAAAAAACAAAACCGAGGTGATAAATATAAATCCTTTCGCATGTTTTCTTTCAGTGGAATGCATGGCCGGAGCCACAAATTTCCAGAATTCATAGATCACATACGGGAAAGCGATAATGAATCCTGCAGTTATTGAAGTCCATACATGGGCAGAGAACTGGCCGCCCATGGTCCTGCTCTGGATCCTGAAAGGCATTTCCTCAAAACAAAAGCCACCGTCTATTCCAACATAACTAGAAATACGGCAAAGCATATCGTAAGAAAAAAAATCACCTTTAGAAGGCCCAAAAAGCAGTACATCAAATATGAAACCTTTAAGTAAAAATGCCACCCCACCTGCGATTACTACCGCCAGGGTAGCTCGTATTAAGTGCCATCTTAGCTCTTCCAGATGGTCTAAAAACGACATTTCATTAGCCGGATCTTCCTGGGGGCCTATTTTTTCCATTATAAAATTCCTTCTCTAATTAAATTGTGTAGATGAACCACACCGGTATATTTTCCATTTTTTACGGCAAGCAACTGGGATATCTTATTCCTTTCCAGAACCTCTAAAGCCTCAACGGCAAGCTCATTATGATCTATGGTCTTAGGATTCTTACTCATTATGTCCCTGGCTTTTAAATCCTTGATCTCCACATGATCTGTCAGCATTCTTCGAATATCACCATCGGTAATGATACCAACGATCTTTTCATTTTCCAAAACTGCAGTTACGCCCAGCATTTTTTCAGAAATTTCAATAATTGCTTTAGCAACATCAGTGTCGGGGCTAACCTGAGGAACCATATTCTGAGAGGTAATGTCGCTTACTCTTAGATAAAGTTTTTTACCCAGAGAACCGCCAGGATGATATTTTGCAAAATCCTTACTGCTGAATCCTTTCAGATTTAATAAGCAAATAGCTATGGCATCCCCCATCACCATTTGTGCGGTAGTGCTTGTAGTAGGAGCCAGGTTGTTAGGGCAGGCCTCTTTTTCAACATAACAGTTCAAAATATAATCGGCTTCCTTTGCCAGAAATGATTCCTTATTCCCCGTTAAAGCGATAAGGGTATTATGGAAATTCTTAATGAGCGGAACAAGCACCTTAATTTCAGGGCTATTTCCGCTTTTGGAGATACAAATAACCACATCATCATTTTGTATAATTCCAAGGTCGCCATGTATCGCATCTGCCGCATGCATAAAGATGGAAGGTGTTCCCGTAGAATTAAGAGTGGCCACTATTTTATTGGCAATAATGGCACTTTTTCCAATTCCGGTTACAACAACGCGACCTTTGGAACGATATATGATCTCAATCGCTTTGGTGAATTGTTCATCGATGAAATTTTCGAGGTTCGCAATCGCTTCTGCTTCGTTGGAAATTGTTTCTTTTGCAGTGGAAATGATTTGATCTCTAAGTTTCAAATTAGATTAAATTATGAATTGCAGGTACTAAAGAAATATGTATATTTAGTTAATGCAAATGTATGTAAAATTGTAACACAATTGAATGGGTTTGACCGAAATTGATTTACACAAAGAACTGAAGAGGTACTTTGGATTTAGTCAGTTTAAGGGGCTTCAGGAAGAAGTAATTGCCAGCATCGTTAAAGGAAATGATACGTTTGTGGTAATGCCAACTGGCGGAGGTAAATCACTATGTTACCAGCTCCCAGCTCTTATATCAGAAGGTACTGCTATTGTGGTATCGCCCCTTATCGCATTGATGAAGAACCAGGTGGATGCTATCCGTGGGATTTCATCGGAATATGGCGTGGCCCATGTTCTCAATTCCTCTCTTAATAAAACGGAAGTTAATCAAGTGAAAAGTGATATCAGAAATGGTATTACCAAGCTTCTATATGTCGCCCCTGAATCGCTTACCAAGGAAGATTATGTTGATTTCCTGAGAGGGCAGAAAATATCTTTTCTAGCGGTGGATGAGGCTCACTGTATTAGTGAATGGGGGCATGATTTCAGGCCTGAATACAGGAACCTTCGACACATACTCAAAAGAATTGGCGATAATATTCCCGTTATTGGATTAACGGCTACCGCAACTCCCAAGGTTCAGGAAGATATATTGAAAAACCTGGGAATTACGGATGCTAAAACATTTAAAGCCAGTTTTAACCGGCCGAATTTGTATTACGAAGTAAGGCCTAAGACTAAAAATATTGAGGCAGATATTACCCGTTTTGTAAAGCAAAATGAAGGTAAATCGGGGATCATTTATTGCCTGAGCAGGAAAAAAGTAGAAGAACTTGCCCAGACCCTTCAGGTAAATGGAATAAAGGCGGTTCCATATCATGCCGGTCTGGATGCCAAGACCAGATCCAGACACCAGGATATGTTCCTGATGGAAGATATTGATGTGGTAGTAGCCACTATTGCCTTCGGAATGGGTATTGATAAACCTGATGTTCGTTTCGTCATACATCATGATATTCCGAAAAGTATAGAAAGTTACTATCAGGAAACAGGTCGTGCCGGACGGGATGGGGGAGAAGGTCACTGCCTTGCATTCTATTCATATAAGGATATTGAAAAACTTGAAAAGTTCATGAGCGGAAAGCCTGTCGCAGAACAGGAAATAGGCCATGCACTTCTGCAGGAAGTGGTTGCCTACGCCGAAACTTCTGTTTCCCGAAGAAAGTTCATTCTTCATTATTTCGGGGAAGAGTTTGATTCCAAGACCGGAGAAGGGGCGAGCATGGACGACAATGTGAGGAATCCTAAAAAGCAGCATGAAGCTAAGGATGATCTTGAATTGCTTCTCAAAACGGTTGATGAGACCAATGAATTATATAAGTCCAAGGAGATTGTTAAAACGCTCATTGGAAAGTCTAACGCTCTGATTCTTTCACATAAAACCGATGAACATCCGCTTTTTGGAAAGGGAAGCCATAAGGATAGCAATTACTGGATGGCGCTATCGAGACAGGCTTTGGTTGCAGGTTATCTGCGAAAGGATATTGAAACCTATGGCGTTTTAAAGCTTACTGATAAAGGGCATGGTTTTCTGAAAAAGCCTGTATCATTTATGATGACGGAAGATCATATTTATGACGCCTCAACGGAAGAGGCGGTAACTTCCAGTAAAGGTGGAGCCTCGGTCGATGCACAGTTGGTAAAGATGCTCAAGGATCTGCGCAAAAAGGTCGCTAAGAAAAAGAATCTTCCTCCGTTTGTAATTTTCCAGGATCCTTCGCTGGAAGACATGGCTCTTAAATATCCCATCACAATAGAGGAGTTGAGTAATATTTATGGAGTAGGAGAAGGAAAGGCCAAAAAATATGGAAAAGAGTTTGTTGAACTTATTTCAAGATATGTTGAGGATAACGATATAGCGAGACCTGATGACTTTGTGGTGAAGTCAACCGGAGCCAACAGTTCTTTAAAGCTGTATATCATTCAAAGTGTGGACCGAAAACTGCCCCTTCCCGATATTGCTTCGGCAAAGGGAATGGAAATGCCTGAATTTATTAAGGAAATGGAGGCCATAGTCTATAGCGGAACCAAACTTAATATTGATTATTATCTGGATGATATTCTGGATGAAGATCAGCAGGAAGAGATCCATGAATATTTTCTGGAAGCAGAAACCGATAAGATCGATGAGGCCATGGAAGAATTCGACGGAGAATATGATGATGAAGAGCTTCGCCTGTACAGAATAAAATTTATCAGCCAGGTGGCTAACTAGAAAAAATATGGTATAAAAGAGCCCCGCATTTGCGGGGCTCTTTTTATTCTGTTTTGCTTTGATTAAAGACTATAGGATAAACTCAGTATCCATTGTGAGGGTCTTGAATCTATACTGAAATTTTCCTGAGCTGTTTCATTTAATCCAAAGGCCGTGTTTTCTGTGAAGGCACCTTCATATCGCACATCAAAGCCTAACCTTCCAAGATCGAGTCCGGCGCCTAACTGGTATCCAACTGTAATATCATTCTCCACATCACCTATTTCAAGTTCAGTTTTTTCCAGTTCGTTTTTCAGAATATATTGGAAAGATGGGCCTGCTTTGATATTTAAAGGTCCCAGAATATTAAGACCTAAAAGTACCGGAGCATCTAATTTACTTACTTTATAGTCGAATTCGGAATATTCTGTATTCAGTTCAGTGTACATAAGTTCCGGCTGAAGAAATATTCCTATAATTTCAAATTGCGCAAAGATTCCCGCGTGGAAGCCTGCTTTGTTGTCTCCATTGAATGAATTTACAAAATCTCCTGAAGCATCATTAAAGGTTTCATAATCACCGGTTGCTCCATAATTCAGACCTCCTTTTAATCCAAACTCTGCATTTTGTGCAGACATGCCAATGCCTGTGAAAATAAGGGCTATCAACATTAACTTTTTCATATTCTTCTGTTTTATCGTTAGGCTAATATAACGTTGATAGTTTTAAGTTATTTCTGTTTAACAAAAAAATAGCCTTTCAGCGATGTCGCTGAAAGGCCTTTATCTACTAGTATATATACTTTTATTTTCTCTTTAGAACTTTTTCGGTAGCCTTAACTATTGCCGCAGCATTTAAGCCATACTTATCCATTAACTGAGCAGGAGTTCCGCTTTCACCGAAAGTATCCTGAGTGGCTACAAACTCCTGGGGAGCGGGATGGTTCTCTGCCAATGTTCTCGCAACACTTTCTCCCAGTCCGCCAAGGAAGTTATGCTCTTCGGCTGTAACAACGCATCCGGTTTTCTTTACAGAGTTCAGAATAGCTTCTTCATCAAGAGGTTTAATGGTATGGATATTTATAACTTCAGCACTGATTCCTTTATCATTAAGTTCAACAGCAGCCTGGATGGCTTCCCAAACCAAATGACCGGTGGCGATAATGGTTACATCGTTTCCTTCATAAAGCTGAACGGCTTTTCCTATTTCAAATTTTTGATCTTCAGGAGTGAAATTAGCAACTTTTGGTCTTCCAAATCTTAAGTAAACAGGCCCGTCATGCTCAGCGATAGCAATAGTAGCAGCTTTAGTTTGATTAAAATCACAGGTATTTATCACCGTCATTCCTGGAAGCATTTTCATAAGTCCGATATCTTCCAGTATCTGGTGAGTGGCTCCGTCTTCTCCAAGAGTAACTCCTGAGTGGGAGGCACATATTTTTACATTCTTACCTGAATATGCGATACTCTGGCGTATCTGGTCATAAACCCTACCGGTTGCGAAATTGGCAAAAGTTCCTGCAAAAGGAATTTTTCCTCCGATGGTTAAACCTGCGGCCATACCCATCATATTAGCTTCAGCGATCCCGACCTGGAAAAACCTTTCAGGGTTTTCATCTATAAAATCCTGCATTTTCAGGGAGCCTACAAGGTCTGCACATAATGCAACAACATTTGGGTTGCTTCTTCCTAATTCTGTAAGACCGTCTCCAAATCCTGATCTAGTGTCTTTACTTCCTGAATTCTTATATTCTTTCATTGTGTTTTTAGTTTGAAGTGAGAAATTGAAGAGATTAGTAGTCTCCGATGGTTTCCGGGTTTTGTGACAGAGCGGTTTCCAGTTGTTCATCGTTTGGAGCTTTTCCGTGCCATGCATGGGTATGCATCATAAAGTCTACTCCATGGCCCATTACCGTGTGCATAAGTACACACACTGGTTTTCCTTTACCAGTACGCGACTTGGCCTCGTTCAAACCATCCATGACCTGTTGCAGGTCATTTCCATCTTCAATTTCCATTACATCCCAGCCAAATGCTTCAAATTTTGCTCTCAGGTTGCCCATAGGCAAAACAGTTTCTGTACTACCGTCAATCTGCTGTCCGTTAAGATCTATAGTAGAAATAAGGTTGTCAACATTATTTCCGGCGGCATACATGATAGCTTCCCAATTCTGGCCTTCCTGTAATTCACCGTCCCCGTGAAGTGAATAGACAATATGCTTGTCTTTGTTCAGTTTTTTAGCCTGTGCTGCTCCAATGGCCACGCTCATTCCCTGTCCAAGAGAACCCGAAGCAATTCTTACTCCTGGCAAACCTTCATGAGTGGTAGGGTGTCCCTGAAGACGGGAGTCTATAAGCCTGAAAGTGTTAAGCTCTTCTACCGGGAAATAGCCGGTACGTGCAAGTACACTGTAAAATACGGGTGAAATATGTCCGTTAGAAAGGAAAAACAAATCTTCCTCTTTTCCGTCCATGTTAAAATCGGTGTTATGATCCATAACTACCTTGTACAGTGCAGTGAAAAATTCGGTACAACCTAAAGATCCTCCCGGGTGGCCCGAGTTTACTTTATGAACCTGCCTTAAAATATCCCTGCGAACCTGGGTAGCAAAATCTTGTAATTCCTTGATGTCTGGCATTTTAAATGGTGTTGTTTTTTAAAAGGCCAAAAATAACTCTTTTAAAGGCTTTGGCAAAGTAACATCACCTCAGATATTAACTTTTTATTGAAATTACTAACAGAGCTTACCAGTATTAAGGCTTCCATTTGAGTTTTAGTTGAGTATCTTTGCACCGATTAAATTGAACTATGAAATTTGAACTTTTAACTACCGATCCCGGTAGTAAAGCACGAGCAGGAACAATTACAACAGATCACGGGGAAATTGAAACTCCCATTTTTATGCCGGTTGGTACGGTAGGATCGGTTAAAGGAGTGCACCAGCGAGAGCTTAAAAACGATATAAATCCAGATATTATTCTGGGGAATACCTATCATCTCTATTTAAGACCTCAAACCGATATTCTGAAAAAGGCCGGTGGACTTCATAAATTCATTAACTGGGACCGCAGCATACTTACAGATAGTGGAGGCTACCAGGTTTATTCACTTTCAGAAAGAAGGAAGATCAAGGAAGAAGGAGTGAAGTTCAAATCTCATATAGACGGTTCATATCATACTTTTACTCCGGAAAATGTGATGGAGATACAGAGGGCGATAGGTGCTGATATTATAATGGCATTTGATGAATGTACACCTTATCCATGTGATTATAATTACGCCAAGCGGTCCATGCATATGACGCATCGCTGGCTGGACAGATGTATAAATCATCTTGAAAAGACACCGGAAATCTACGATTATAAACAGACTTTGTTTCCAATTGTACAGGGAAGTACTTATAAGGACCTTAGAAAACAGTCGGCCGAATATATTGCCAATGCCGGAGCAGAGGGAAACGCTATTGGTGGACTATCGGTAGGTGAGCCTGCCGAGGAAATGTATGCAATGACAGAGGTTGTAACAGAGATACTTCCGGAAGATAAACCGCGTTACTTAATGGGGGTTGGGACTCCTATCAATATCCTTGAAAATATTGCCTTGGGAATTGATATGTTCGATTGTGTGATGCCCACCAGAAATGGAAGGAATGGAATGTTATTTACCTCTCATGGAACTATCAATATAAAGAACAAGAAATGGGAAGCCGATTTTTCTCCTATTGATGAGGAAGGAATAACTTTCGTGGATTCTCAATATTCCAAGGCTTATGTGAGGCATTTATTTTCTGTAAATGAAATGCTTGGCAGGCAAATTGCCAGTATCCATAACCTTGGCTTTTATCTTTGGTTGGTAAGAGAGGCCAGAAAGCATATCTTAGCCGGGGATTTTACCCAGTGGAAGAATAAAATGGTAAAACAAATGGATAAACGACTTTAATTTGAGGATTTGAAGATTCTTGATTGGTACATACTTAAGCGGTATTTAGGGACTTTCATCATGATGCTGGTCCTTTTTATTCCTATTGGAATTACCGTAAATCTTGCCGAGAAGATAGATAAGATTCTCGAAAATGAGGTCCCTTTCATTGAAGTTGTATATTATTATGTAGATTTTACGGTCTATTTTGCCAATCTGTTATTTCCTATTTTCCTTTTTCTTTCGGTTATCTGGTTTACCTCCAAACTGGCCATGAACACAGAGATCGTCGCTTTTTTAAGTAGCGGGGTTTCCTTTTACCGTTTCTTGCGCCCTTATCTGGTGGGAGCTACCATTGTTTGTGTCGGCGCTCTTATTTTGGCGATGTACCTGGCACCCCAGGCGAGCAAAGGCTTTAATGAATTTAAATATCAGTACCTTAAACGGGGAGAACAAACCCGGGAGACGAATGATGTTTACAGGCAGGTGAAAGATAATGAATATATTTATGCCAGTCACTTTCAGCCTAAATCAAAATCGGCCAGAAATTTTACCCTGGAGCATTTTGAAGGGAATGAACTGGAATTTAAAATAAGTGCCTCGCATCTCCGATATAATGAAGAAGACAGTACCTATGAGTTAACCCGGGTGGATAAAAGAATAATTGGCAAAGAAGAAGACAGTATTATGTATATGCGTACCCTGGATACAATACTTCCATTCGAATTTGACGAACTTACTCCTGAATCTTATATTGCCGAAACACTTAACTATACTGAGCTAAACGAATTTATTGAAAAGGAAAGACGCCGAGGGTCGGGAAATATCAACCGTTACCTGGTAGTGGCTTATAAAAGATGGAGTATACCGATTTCAGCCTATATCCTTACAATAATCGCCGTGGCGGTGGCTTCTTTTAAAAGAAGGGGAGGAATGGGTGTAAATCTCGCAGTAGGAATCACCCTGGCATTTATCTTTGTTTTCTTTGACAAGGTCTTTGGAACTATGGCAGAACAATCAACCTTCTCACCCTTAGTCGCTGTGTGGTTTCCCAATGTGGTTTTTGGAATTCTTGCAGTTATCCTGCTGTACCGGGCCAAGCGATAATTACTAAATTCCTATAAAATTTAAAGCTTTTCCGGGAATTCTATCCTTTCAAAGTTGTTATATTTGTAAGCTATAAAAATTAAATGCCATAACCCGTATGGAATATTTAGATTTTGAACAACCTATAAAAGAGCTTGAAGAACAGTATGCTAAGGCGTGCAATATTGGTGAAGAAAGTGAAGTTGATGTGACGGCTACCTGTAAGCAGATTGAGAAGAAACTTATTGAAAAGAAGAAAGAGATCTATAAGAATCTAACACCCTGGCAGAGGGTTCAACTTTCAAGACATCCCAACAGGCCATATACGCTTGATTATATCAATGCAATTTGTGGAGATACCTTTCTTGAACTACATGGAGACCGTAATGTAAAGGATGATAAAGCGATGATAGGAGGTCTTGGAAAGATCGATGATCAAAGCTATATGTTCATTGGTCAGCAAAAAGGTTTTAACACAAAGACAAGACAGTATCGTAATTTCGGGATGGCCAATCCGGAAGGCTATAGAAAAGCTCTTAGATTAATGAAGTCTGCCGAGAAATTTGGAGTTCCTGTGGTATGTTTTGTAGATACCCCGGGAGCCTACCCCGGACTCGAAGCTGAAGAAAGAGGACAGGGAGAGGCTATTGCCAGAAACATTCTGGAAATGACGAGGCTAAAAGTGCCAATCATAGTGGTGATCATTGGTGAAGGAGCCAGCGGTGGAGCCCTGGGAATTGGAGTGGGAGATAAGGTGATGATGCTTGAGAATACCTGGTATTCGGTGATCTCTCCGGAATCCTGTTCTTCAATTCTATGGAGAAGCTGGGAGTACAAAGAAACTGCGGCTGAAGCTTTAAAGCTTACCGCAACAGATATGAAAAAACAAAAGCTTATCGATGAGATCGTGAAAGAACCTTTAGGTGGAGCTCATAGTAATAAAGAGGAAACTTATAATAAGGTAAAATCTGCGATTTCCCAAGCTTATTCTGAATTTAAAAACTTATCACCAGAAGATCTGGTTGAAAAAAGAATGGATAAATATTTGGCGATGGGTGTGTTCAAAGGATAAGTTCTTTATTTATATAACTTCATTAGAAAATCCGGAAGTATGTCTCCGGATTTTTTTATCTTATTAACAAGAAAAGATACTTATCAACAGGTGAATTGTTGATTACCTGTTAAGTAAGAAAAGCTGAATTTTTTAAGAGTGTCTTAACAAATTTTTTACTTTCGTTTCTATGGAAAAAATCACCTCCCCCCAGAATATATCATATAAAAAATCTAATGTTGTAAGTTTAGAAAAAGGAAAAGTGCCTCCGCAAGCGGTTGATTTAGAAGAGGTTGTGCTGGGAGCTATGATGATTGACAAAAAAGGCGTGGATGAAATCATAGATATTCTGCATCCTGAAGCCTTCTACAAGAACGCTCATAAACTCATATATGAGGCAATTAAAAAATTATTTGATAATTCAGAGGCGATTGACTTATTAACCGTTTCCAACCAGCTTAAGAAAGATGGGTATTTTGATAAAGTTGGTGGGGACTATTACCTCATTCAACTTACTCAAAAGGTTTCGAGTTCAGCGCATATAGAGTTTCACGCGCGTATTATCCTTCAGAAATATATTCAGCGTAGTCTTATAAAGATTTCAAATGAGATCATTGAAGAGGCTTTTGATGAAGGTACCGATGTTTTTGATCTTCTGGATAATGCAGAAGCCAAATTATATGAGGTGACTCAGGGGAATATTAAACGTTCTACTGAAACCGCTCAGAGTCTTGTGATCCAGGCTAAAAAGAAAATCCAGGAAATATCCAATAAAGAAGGGCTCAGTGGGGTGCCTTCAGGATTCGAGAAACTTGATGAATTGACTTCCGGCTGGCAGCCATCAGATTTGATCATTGTTGCGGCCCGTCCGGGTATGGGAAAAACGGCCCTCACCTTATCTATGGCCAGAAATATAGCCGTTGATCAGGGTGTTCCGGTAGCATTCTTCTCTCTGGAGATGTCTTCCGTACAGCTTATTACCCGTTTGATATCTTCCGAAACCGGTCTTTCTTCTGAAAAACTAAGAACCGGTAAATTAGAACAACACGAATGGGAACAATTAAATGTTAAGGTAAAAGATCTTGAGAAAGCTCCCTTATTTATTGACGATACGCCATCACTTTCGATCTTTGATCTTAGGGCGAAAGCACGTAGACTTGCTTCTCAGCATGGAATTAAGATGATTGTGATAGATTACCTTCAGCTAATGACAGCCGGAGGAAGTCAGAAAGGCGGAAACAGGGAGCAGGAGATTTCTACCATTTCCCGTAACCTAAAGGCGCTGGCAAAAGAATTGAGCGTACCGGTAATAGCATTATCACAGCTTTCCCGTGCGGTGGAGACGCGTGGTGGGAGTAAGCGTCCATTGCTTTCCGACCTTAGGGAATCCGGAGCGATCGAGCAGGATGCCGATATCGTTTCCTTCATTTACCGTCCGGAATATTATAAAATCGAGGAATGGGATGATGAAGAAAGAACCCCAACCCAGGGACAGGCAGAATTTATTGTGGCTAAGCACCGTAATGGTGGACTTGAAAATATCAGGCTTAAATTTATTGGAGAACTCGGTAAATTTGATAATTTAGAAGACTTTAGTTTCCCATCCGAAATTCCTTCCAGTATGAACAGTGCTGAAGGGGATGGTGATTTTGGAAACTATAATTTGCCAAACCCAAGTGCCAACGAGGCTTTTGGGAGTTCAATGAATTCTGATTTTGATGATGACGATAATGACGTTCCGTTCTAATGAAAACAGGCTGAATTCAGCTAAAGAAAACACTCGATCTAAAAATAACGGAAGCAGCAAAGTATTGAAAAATGCCTTGCTGCTTTCTTTTTTAGTTCTTTTAAGTACACAATTGTTCGCATCAAAGATCCTGATCCCGATGGATGCCGAATCCCAAAGCAATCATTTAAAGGCTTATGGGATCGTATATTACTCTTTGGAGAATCAATTAAACGTAAATTGGCTCCTCAATTACAGAGGAGGTTCTTTTCTGATTTCCGATTCTGAAAGGCTTAGAAAGGAATGTCAGATTCGAGGGGTGGATTTTGAGCTGATAAGCGATAATATGGCTGGAAGTATTCTGGAAGAGATAAGCAGCCCTTCTAAAAATATGGAATCTGTCGCTCTGGAGAAAGCTCCCAAAATAGCAGTTTACAGTCCTAAAGGAAACAAGCCCTGGGATGATGCCGTGACAATGGCCCTTACTTACGCTGAGATCCCATATCAAACCATTTATGACAGGGAAGTGCTTAGCGATGCTTTACTGCTCTATGACTGGCTGCATTTGCATCATGAAGATTTTACCGGTCAGTACGGAAAATTCTATCGTGCCTTTAGAACCGCTCCCTGGTACATTGAAGAGAAAAAGGAGGCTGAAGCACTTGCTACAGAACTGGGTTATTCGAAAGTTTCTGAGGAAAAGCTGGCAGTCGCCATTAAAATAAGGGATTATGTGGTTGGCGGCGGATTTATGTTTGCGATGTGTAGCGCCACCGATAGTTTTGATATTGCTTTGGCTGCTGAAGGTGTTGATATTGCAGAAGCAATGTTCGATGGAGATCCCAGTGAACCAGGTTATCAGGCGAAAATAGATTATGCTAAGACTTTTGCTTTTACCGATTTTGAACTGGAAAGAAGTCCGATGGTATACGAATTCTCCAGTATAGATATGACCGCAAAAAGACAAATTCCCAAGGAGAGTGATTATTTCACGCTTATGGATTATTCTGCCAAATGGGATGTGGTGCCAACGATGCTTACTCAAAATCACACCAGGCTGGTAAAAGGTTTTATGGGACAAACAACAAGTTATGATCCATCTACAGTAAAACCCGGAGTGCTTATAATGGGAGAGAGCAAATTGAATGGAGAGGCACGTTATATTCACGGGATCAAGGGGAAAGGATTTTTTACTTTTTATGGAGGTCACGACCCTGAAGATTACCAGCATAGGGTAGGGGATCCTAAAACCGAACTTGAATTACATCCAAATTCTCCCGGTTACAGGCTTATTCTTAATAACGTCCTCTTCCCGGCAGCTAAAAAGAAAGAGCAAAAGACATAAGAAACTTATCATCTCATGAAGATTTTTCAGAAAGAAATAAGATTAAAAGCCAGAGGCCGCGGCTTTCATCTGGTAACTGATGAAATTGTGAATCAGTTTTCGGAAATTAATGATATTAAAACCGGGTTTTTGCAGGTTTTTATAAAGCATACATCGGCTGGCCTGGCGATCAATGAAAATGCCGATCCTACGGTTCGTGAGGACTTTGAAAGCCATTTCAATGAAATGGTTCCAGAAAACCAACCTTATTACAAGCATACTCTTGAAGGACCTGATGATATGCCGGCACATATAAAGTCATCTTTAACCGGAGCTTCGGTTCAGATACCTGTTACGAATGGGAGATTAAACCTGGGTGCCTGGCAGGGGATTTATCTCTGTGAACATAGAAACAGGGGAGGGTCAAGAAACCTTGTTCTTACGGCTTATGGTGAATAGTACAAATAAAAAATCCCGCTTTTTAGCGGGATTTTTCTATAAGAGAGTGTAATTCGTTTATTTTACTTTTTCTACAATTGCTTTAAAAGCCTCTGGGTTATTCATCGCCAAATCGGCAAGAACCTTACGGTTCAATCCAATATCGCTGGCTTTAAGTTTTCCCATGAATTGTGAATAAGACATTCCGTTTTCTCTGGCAGCAGCGTTAATACGCATAATCCAAAGTGAACGGAAATTACGTTTCTTAGCTTTACGGTCTCTGTATGCATAAAGCATAGCTTTTTCAACCGCATTTTTAGCAACGGTCCAAACATTCTTACGACGTCCGAAATAACCTTTTGCTTGCTTTAAAACTTTTTTTCTACGTGCCCTTTTGGCAACTGAGTTTACTGATCTTGGCATATTTTACATTTTTTTGTAGCAGGCGATCCAATAATTCAAAATTTAAAATTCTGAATTTTGAATTCTTTTATTGGCCCAACTCCATGGTTAAATAAATTAATTAAACCTCAAGAGCTTCAATTTACTTTAAACGTAATTGAAGTTTGACATTGTCCTTATCTGCATCATGTACCAAAGTACTGTGAGTTAAGGCAAGCTTACGTTTCTTAGACTTCTTTGTTAAGATGTGGCTCTTAAACGCGTGCTTTCTTTTAATCTTACCTGTACCGGTTAGCTTAAAACGCTTCTTGGCACTGGATTTAGTTTTCATTTTAGGCATTGCTGTCCTTTTTTATAATTAACTCTCTTATTTCTATTTATATCTATAAAACCTATTCACATTCCTCTCTTTTGGAGAGTCAAAATCGCAAAAGCAATTTTGGGTGAGGTTATTATTTCGATTTCTTGGTTGGAGATAAAAACATAGTCATACGTTTTCCTTCCAACTTTGGCATTTGTTCTACTTTACCGTATTCTTCCAGATCCTGTGCAAGTCTTAAAAGAAGAATCTCTCCTTTATCTTTAAAAACGATAGACCGTCCCTTGAAAAATACAAAAGCCTTTAGCTTAGCGCCGTCCTTTAAGAATTTTTCAGCATTACGTTTTTTAAACTCGTAATCGTGATCATCTGTATTGGGACCAAATCGAATTTCTTTAACTACCACTTTACTGGCTTTGGCTTTCATGGCTTTCTCACGTTTCTTTTGTTCATAAAGAAACTTTTTATAATCCATGACCTTTACTACCGGCGGTTTGGCGTTTGGAGAAATTTCAACTAGATCAAGCTCTTGTTCTTGTGCAATAGCAAGGGCTTTTCTAATTGGATATACATCCATTTCCACATTATCACCAACAAGGCGTACCTCGTCTGCTTTAATCTTCTCGTTGATTCGGTGTTGTTCTTCTTTCTGTCGGCCGAATCTGTTCGGTTTTCTTCTACGTATTGCTATGGCTTAAAATTTAAATTAAACTTCAGTTTTAAAAGGCTTTAAGGTACTATTGATTTCTGTATTTATCAAATTTGCGAAATCTTCTATTTTCATCGTGCCCAAATCACCTTCACTATGTTTACGTACAGAAATTGTACCATCATTGGCTTCCTGCTCCCCAACTATAAGCATATAAGGGTATTTGTTCATTTCTGCTTCCCTGATTTTCTTGCCTATTGTCTCGTTTCTATTGTCAACAAGGGCGCGAATTTCGTGATTTTCAAGTAAACTTAAAACTTTTTGTGAGTATTTTTCATATTTCTCGCTGAGCGAGAGAATAATAGCTTGCTCAGGCATCAGCCAAAGCGGGAAGTTTCCGCCAGTGTGTTCCAGCAGGATGGCGATAAAGCGTTCCATACTGCCAAATGGCGCTCTGTGAATCATCACGGGACGATGTGACTCATTGTCACTTCCTTTATATGTCAGGTCAAAACGCTCAGGTAAATTATAATCTACCTGAATGGTCCCTAGCTGCCAGCTTCGGCCAAGTGCGTCCTTCACCATAAAATCCAGTTTTGGCCCATAGAAAGCTGCTTCTCCCGTTTCAACGACATAATTCAGCCCTTTTTCGTTAGCAGCATTGATAATTGCACTTTCTGCTTTTTCCCAAACGTCATCAGAACCTATATACTTTTCTTTGTTCTCTGGATCTCTTAAAGAAACCTGCGCAGTAAAATCTTCAAATCCTAAAGAAGAGAATACATATAAGGTAAGATCAATTACTTTTTTAAATTCTTCATCCAATTGTTCAGGCATACAGAAAATGTGCGCATCGTCCTGAGTAAATCCACGAACCCTTGTTAAACCATGAAGTTCTCCACTTTGCTCGTACCTGTATACTGTACCGAATTCTGCAAATCTCTTCGGAAGGTCACGGTAACTCCATGAAGAAGCGTTGTACATTTCACAGTGATGAGGGCAATTCATTGGTTTCAGCATGAATTCCTCTCCTTCATTGGGTGTGCTTATAGGCTGAAAACTGTCTTCACCGTATTTGGCATAATGACCGGATGTTACATATAGCTCTTTACTACCTATATGAGGACTTACTACCATTTCATATCCGGCTCTTTTTTGAGCTTTCTTTAAAAAGTTCTCAAGTCTTTCTCTTAAAGCGGCACCTTTTGGTAACCAAAGAGGAAGTCCCTGGCCTACTTTTTGGGAAAAAGTGAAAAGTTCAAGTTCTTTTCCAAGTTTTCTGTGATCTCGCTTTTTAGCTTCTTCTAAAAATTCTAAATATTCTTTTAGTTCCTTTTGCTTCGGAAATGAGATACCATATACTCTTGTTAGCTGAGGATTATTTTCGTCTCCCCTCCAGTAGGCTCCGGCAACATTCATCAGCTTTACCGCTTTTATAATTCCTGTGTTTGGGATATGACCTCCTCGGCACAGATCGGTAAAGGTGTCATGGTCACAAAAAGTTATGTCTCCATCTTCAAGGTTTTCGATCAGCTCAACCTTAAATGGATTGCTTTCTTTTTTGTAAAAATCAAGTGCCTCCTGTTTGGAGACTTCTCTCATCTGAAAATCATGCTTACCTCTGGCGATTTCAAGCATTCGATCTTCTATTTTTTTGAAATCAGATTCAGAAATTTTTTGATCACCGAAATCAATGTCATAATAAAAGCCTCGTTCAATGGCAGGTCCGATTGTTAATTTTGCTCCCGGATATAGATCCTGAATGGCCTGAGCCATTACGTGAGAAGTAGAATGCCAGAAAGCTTTTTTTCCTTCATTATCTTTCCAGGTATATAATACAAGATCACCATCTGTATTTAAAGGTGTAGTTGTTTCAACTGTGGTAGCATTGAATTTAGCTGAAATAACATTTCTGGCAAGGCCTTCACTTATGCTCTTTGCCACCTCCATTGGAGTGGTTCCTTTTTCAAACTCCTTAATACTGCCATCGGGCAGAGTAATCTTGATCATTTTCATTGATTTTTGAAGGCACAAAGATAAGATGTTGAAATTGGTTGCGCAATACATATATACATATAGGTAATTATATTATATAGGGATGTATGAATCCTCTGAAATGAAGGTCCCGGTATGTTTAGAACTGAATTTTTTTTTGATGCTGAATCGTTGAAGTATAGAAGTTTAGGTTTTACGATGGAAATATCTCTGAAAAAATGCTGAATTTTATTTTGCCAAAAGAAAAGATCGGGTGTATATTTGCAGCCGCTTTCACGGGGAGCGTATGTTCAC
>NZ_JAJSON010000027.1 GCF_022410465.1 Christiangramia crocea
CCTCACAGGTTCAGAAACCTGTGAGGTCTTTTTATTTTTTATATTAAGAGTTTTCCATTTAGTCGCGTAATTTTACGACTTTCGGCTTAATCCTGCAAAATTTTAAACCATTTCGGCGTTTAAGACACCCACTTGTACCATACATTCCTTCATCATTTTGTAGGTTCTTTCAATATCATTATCCAAACCTATAGAGAAACGTATGAGTCCATCACTTAGTCCCATTTCTTTCTGTTCTTCTTCAGGGATCTCAGAAGAGGTGGAAGTTCCCGGTGCGCTGAAAAGTGTTTTATAAAAACCAAGACTTACGGCAAGATATCCCAGGTTGCGTTTCTGCATTAGTTCCATAAGCTCATTGGCTTTATCAAGAGAACCTACATCGATAGTGAGCATGCCGCCAAAACCATAAGTTTCATTCATCATTTTCTTAAAAACTCCATGGCCGGGATGGGATTTCAATCCGGGATAAACAGTTTTGAATTCGTCTTCCTGGAATTTTTTAGCAAGGAACATCGCATTATGGCTGTGCTGTTTCATGCGAATATGAAGTGTCCTGAGATTTTTCAGGATTGATGCTGCCCTAAGGCTATCCATCGTAGGTCCTAACAACATAGCTGCTCCATCATTCACATTCCTTAGGTCATTGATAAAATCTTTGGTTCCACAAACCACTCCGCCAACGGTGTCGCTGCTGCCATTTATGAATTTTGTAAGGCTATGGATCACTACATCAGCACCCAGTTTTGCCGGACTTATAGAAAGTGGTGAAAATGTATTATCCACAACCAGTTTGAGATTGTGGGCTACTGATATTTTTGAAAGAATCTCCAGATCGGCGATCTCCAGTAATGGGTTGCTAACACTTTCGCAATACAGCACTTTGGTACTCTTCTGAATTGCTGCCTCAACGGCTTCAGTTTTTGTAATGTCCACAAAAGTGGTTTTGATCCCGAATTTTGGGGCAAAATTCTTTAGAAAGGCATAGGTTCCTCCGTAAACAGTTCTGCTGCACACAATATGATCTCCGGCATTGCAGAGTTGCATCAGTACCGAAGTGATCGCACCCATTCCGGAAGCAGCCACATTAGCTGTTTCTGTGCCTTCCATTGCTGCAAGAGCTTCTCCCAGATATAAGTTAGAAGGGGAGGAGTGACGTGAATATAAATAACAACCTTCCGCATTTCCTTCAAATGTATCAAACATGGTCTTTGCGGAAAGGAAAGTATAGGTAGAGGAATCAGAAATAGATGGATTTACTCCACCAAATTCCCCAAAATATTGTAGATCCTGAATACGTTCTGCCGGTTTATATTTCATAATTGTAGTTTTATACAACTAAAATTCCTTAGAATCACTGGTAAAAACAATGATTGTCATCATGTTTAGAAAATAAATCTACTAAAGGTTTATATTTCAGTTTTAAAATCTATTTTTAATTGAGATTTAACCGGCTTACCGAATATTTATAAGAATATGAAAATTGATGAGATAGATAAAAGGATCCTGAGACATCTTCAACAGGACAGCAAAAAGACTAATAAAGAGATCGCAAACGATCTTATGCTTTCGGTAACTGCTGTTTATGAAAGAATCAGAAAACTTGAAAGGGAAGGGGTTGTTTCAAAATATGTTGCCTTGTTGGATCCGGAGAAGGTAGAAAAAGGTTTCATGGTGCTTTGCCAGATCAAACTCATTCAACATAAAAAAGATTTCCTGACTAAATTCGAAAAGGAAATCACCAGTCTGCCTGAAGTGATCGAATGCCTTCACGTAAGCGGCGATTACGATTATATCCTTAAAGTGCTGGTAAAGGACATGGATGCCTACCGTGAATTTATGGTCACTAAACTTACCAATCTGGATCATATTGGAAGTACCAAGAGCATCTTTACCATAAATAAAGTAAAGCAAAGTACTGTGATTAATTTGTAAGATTAGATTTCCACTTTCCGGCTTTTGAGCCTTGAATTCAGAAATTAAATCCCAGATTCCCAAAGCAGGAAGATTCACTAATGAATTAGGCTTAAGGCCAAGCTTAAATATCAAAATTCAAACTAAGCTTTTTGTGGGCTTTAAGCGGTTTTAAAATTCGTTCTACTCTTATACAACACACCAGGATATTCATTTGCCTTGAATTTTACAGATATTCAGTGTGAGACAATCATTAAACCTAACGGCATCACACTACTTTTCCCAGATAGATGCTATTTATCTTTAAAATCGATCCAATCTTAATTAAAAGCAAAAAAAACCGGGAAAACGATAAAAAGCTGTATATTAAGAAAGTTATGAAAAATCACCGAAAGGGCGCATAATATGATGTTATGCGACTATCTATCTTTTAATTCCATAAAAAATATTTAAAATTTTAACAATTTGATTTTAATATGATCGAACAAAAAAGTCAGTCACAAGAACTTCTGGAGAGAAGAAAAAATATAGTGGCAAACGGGGTTGGCGTTTTTAATACAGCCACAGTGAAACAAGCAAAAGGAGCAATTATCACTGATGTAGATGGCCGTGAGCTTATAGATTTCGCAGGAGGTATAGGTGTAGTAAATGCAGGCCATTGTCCTGAGCCGGTGGTGGAAGCTATTCGTGAACAGGCTGGAAAATATCTGCACACCAGTTTTAATGTAGTGACTTATGAACCCTATATAAAACTCTGTGAGGAGCTGGCCGAGATACTTCCGCATGGTGAGAAAACCAAAGCCATGCTTATTAGTACCGGGGCAGAAGCCGTTGAGAATGCTATTAAGATAGCGCGCCAGGCTACAAAGAGACCCGCAATATTGTGTTATACAGAAGCCTATCATGGTCGTACCCTGATGGCGATGAGTCTTACCAGTAAAGTGAATTATAAATTTTCTTCAGGACCTTTTGCGCCTGAAGTTTACCGTATCCCTTTTCCTAATTTCTATAAATACAGCGGAACACAGGATATGGATGATTTTGTAGAAACTGAGCTAAATCGACTCCGGGAAAGTGCCCACAGCATGGTAGACATTAACAGTGTGGCTGCAATTATCATTGAACCTATCCAGGGAGAGGGTGGTTTTAACCCTGTGCCTCAGAAATACCTGGAAGGATTACGGTCATTTTGTGATGAACATGGCGTGTTGCTAATAATGGATGAGATCCAGAGTGGCTTTTGCCGAACCGGGCATTGGGCCAGCTGGCAACATTATAATGTACAGCCGGATATTAGTACCTATGCCAAGTCCCTTGGATCTGGTTTACCAATAGCAGCAGTTCTTGGTAGGGCAGAAATTATGGATGCGGCAGGTCCGGGCACTATAGGTGGAACCTATATTGGTAGCCCTGTTTGTTGTGCTGCAGCCCTTGCCACCATACAGTATATGAAGGATCTTAATTTAAATGAAAAGGCAATTCATATTGGTGAAATAGTCACTGATAGAATGAGGAAACTTCAGAAGGAGTTCTCTGATATAGGTGATGTTAGAGGCGTTGGTGCAATGATAGGAATTGAATTCGTGAAAGATAATGACCCCGGAAAACCAAACGGTGAACTTTGCGATAAAATTGTGAAAGGATGTGCTGAAGATGGTTTAGTTCTATTAAGCGCGGGAACCTTTAAAAATGTGATAAGGATACTTTCTCCCCTTGTAATTTCAGACGAGCATCTAAATAAAGGTCTCGATATTCTGGAAGATCAGATCAGAAAAAATATAGGATAGATAAACTGAATTGAGTCAGTTCTGGAAAGAGTGACGAAAAAACCATGGGCAGTAAGCTAATTCAGTTTAAACCTATTAACCATTAAATATAATAATTAAAAGTAATGAATCCATTCGCAATTGCAGGAATACAAATGAAAGTCTCAGCGGTCGCTCCCAATGTGGAGATGATGAAGCTGAAACTTGATATTACCATGAGCCTTTATCCATGGGTAGATATGGTGGTATTTAGTGAGTTATGCGGATATGGCCCATTAACCCATACCGCGCAGGAAATACCTGGAGAATTTGAACAGGAGATGTGCAAAATGGCCAGAAAGCATAATGTCTGGTTGCTACCGGGTTCTATTTTTGAAAAATCTGAAGGTAATATCTATAATACGGCCACGGTAATTAACCCGGAAGGGGAAGTGGTAACGCGCTACAGAAAAATGTTTCCTTTTTATCCCTATGAAGTAGGGGTAACTCCGGGATCAGAATTTTGTGTATTTGACGTGCCCGGGGTTGCAAAATTTGGTTTGTCTATCTGCTACGATATGTGGTTTCCTGAAACCGTGCGTACCCTAACAGTTATGGGAGCAGAGGTAATTCTGCATCCAACCATGACGGGAACCATAGACAGAGAAATTGAATTATCTATAGTCAGGGCCATGGCAGCGGTTAATCAATGTTACTTTTTTGACGTAAACGGATTGGAATCAGGTGGAAGCGGTAGATCTATAGTATGCGGCCCAGATGGACGTGTTATCTATCAGGCAGAAGGGAATGAAGAAATCTTTCCGCTGGAATTAAATATAGACAGAGTAAGAAGAAGCAGGGAGCTTGGAATACTTAGACTGGGCCAGCCCTTAAAGAGTTTCAGGGATCATATAGGCCAGTTTGGAATCTATCAGCATGGTGCACAATTACCTTACCTCAATTCACTTGGGCCACTTATAAAACCAACCAAACTCGATACCCTGTCGAAATTAAAAATGCAGGAAAATGAATATGAGCCTCCTGCGAACCCTACAGGTTATAAGGGCTTTAACGAACTATAATATAGAAAACCATGGGCGGAACAACATCAAAGAGAAAAAAGAAAGAAACCAATAAAGGCATTATAAGCTGGTTTGAGATCCCGGCGATCAATTTTCAGCAATCGGTTGATTTCTACAATGAGATCTTCGGAATTGAGATGGAAAAGAACTTTGATGATAATTATGCCATGGCTTTTTTTCCAATTAATAATGGAATAGGAGGGGCCATAGTAAAAGGCCCTGGCTCTACACCAAGTGACACAGGGCCTCTGTTATATCTTAATGCAGGCAAAGATTTAAATACTATTCTGGAAAAGGTAGAACCTGCAGGGGGAAGGATCGTAATGACCAAAACCCTTATCAATAAAGAATCAGGCTATTTTGCAATTTTCATTGATTCTGAAGGAAACAAACTTGCCCTACATTCTAACAAATAAAATTTATGCAAGAAAATAAATCGAATAGTTCATATCATTATAATGTTGCTCAACTCCGGCTGGAGTCCTGGAACAATTTAAAGAGTGAGTCTACAAAACTGGAAAAATGTAACCGGGGGTCTTCAGAAGAAAAAAACCTTCAGAAAAGCCTTCGTGGGTTATTAAAAGACATTGAGGTTATAGAGAGCTATTTCGCGTTTCCGGGGATCTTACGTTTAAGAACTCTCAACGAAATGCTGGACAGGCAGGAGCATACTGCCCTCACGAATAAAATAGCTGAGATCACCAAACATCTGGTAAGTGACAGGTATAGAAGTAATCCTGATTTAATGGAGGATGATGATCAGGGTGTAGAAACTTCAGAAAGAGGTGAGCATCCTGAAGGTATTAAGAAGAACTATTTTGAAGTTTTATTTGTAGAGGATATTTCGTTTCACGAGGAATGCAAACTTCGTAACGATCTTAAAGATCTTAGGGGTTCTAACGAACAATTCAATTACGGGATTGTGGTGCAACGCTCTTTTGAAGATGCATTGATCGCTTTACACTTTAATTATAATATTCAGGCCGTGGTAGTGCGCTATGCGCCGCCTTATCATTCCAAGAAGTTAACTCCAACCTTAAAGCCTTTTATTCAAAAAGTTTTAAACCTGGATCTTGCCTCAAAGCCTTCATCTGAACTGGGACCCGTTCTGGGAGATCTTGTGAAGAAATTCAGACCAGAACTTGATACTTATTATGTAACAGATACTGCGCTTGGAAAACTTAAGGATACGACCTTAAAAACTTTCAGGAGGATCTTTTACAGGACTGAAGATCTTCAGGAATTGCACCTGACTATCTTAAGAGGAATTTGCGAGCGCTATGAAACTCCGTTCTTTTCAGCTTTAAAAGAATATAGTAAAAAACCTACCGGTATATTTCATGCGATGCCTATCTCAAGAGGTAATTCGGTTTTTAAGTCAAGATGGATCAATGATTTCGGTAATTTCTACGGAAGAAATATGTTCCTTGCTGAGACTTCTTCCACCACGGGCGGTTTGGATTCCTTACTGCAGCCAACCGGATCTCTAAAGAAGGCACAAAAGATGGCCAGCGATGCTTATGGTTCGTTGAATACCTTTTTTGTGACCAATGGAACTTCAACTGCAAACAAGATCGTAGTTCAGGCCCTGGTAAAACCTGGTGATGTTATCCTGATCGACAGGGACTGCCATAAATCACATCACTACGGATTGGTCCTTTCCGGAGCATATCCTGTTTATCTCGATTCGTATCCTATAGAAGAATATTCAATGTATGGAGCGGTACCACTGGAGCAGATAAAGGAAAAGCTTCTTCGCTTGAAAAAGGAAGGAAGACTGGACCTGGTAAAAATGTTATTGCTAACCAACTGTACCTTTGATGGCCTTGTTTACAATGTAGAAAAAGTGATGCAGGAAATTCTGGCGATTAAGCCAGATATGGTCTTTTTATGGGATGAGGCATGGTTCGCTTTTGCAGGGTTTACCTACAATTATAAGCAAAGAACAGGAATGTTCGTTGCCAAAAAGCTACATGAAAAATACAATAGCAGTGCTTATAGAGAAGAGTATGAAGAACATGTAACGAACCTGAAGAAAGATGAGATCCCAAGGCTGCCAGATCCTGATAAAGTAAGGATTAGGGTTTATTCCACTCAGAGTACACACAAAACTTTGAGTAGCTTCCGTCAGGGTTCCATGATACATATCTGGGACGAAGATTTCAGAAGAAAGAGTGAAAATACCTTTATGGAAGCTTATATGACGCATACTTCCACCTCCCCTAATTATCAAATGCTGGCTTCATTAGATGTTGGCAGAAGACAGGTTCAGTTTGAAGGCTATGAGCTTGTGGAAAAAAGTATTGAAATGGCCATGGTGCTTCGTGCAAAAATAAATGACCACCCAAGGCTTAATAAATATTTTGATGTGTTGACCGTGAGTGATTTTATTCCTGCGGAACTCCGTAAATCAGGACTATCTGAATACTATACCTCGAAGGAGGGCTGGAACAGAATGGAAACTGCCTGGGAGAAGGATGAATTTGTACTGGATCCTACGAAGATCACGCTTCATATTGGACGTACCGGAGTTGACGGTGATACCTTCAAGAACAAATATTTGATGGATAAGTTCAATATCCAGATCAATAAAACCTCAAGGAATACGGTGCTGTTTATGACCAATATCGGTACCACCCGTGGAAGTGTTACTTACCTTACTAATGCGCTGCTAAAGATCGCAGATGAACTGGATAAGGAGTTGCTTTCCCTGAGTTCGAAAGAAAGTAAAATTCGTGAGGAAAGGATCTATTCTTTAACCAAAGATTTCCCCCCATTACCTGATTTTAGTTATTTCCATAATTCCTTTCAGGCAGTGCCGGGAGTACCTGGAGGAAATATCAGGGAGGCTTTTTTCCTGGCCTACAATGAGGAAAATTATGAGTATATGCCATTAGAAGAATGTTTGCCTGCTATGGAAAACGACAGGACTTTAGTAGCCTCGTCCTTTATTATTCCTTATCCACCCGGATTTCCTGTGCTTGTTCCTGGCCAGGTAGTGAGTAAAGAGATCATTAGATTCCTAACGGCATTAGATGTTTCAGAAATTCACGGTTATCGTGCTGATCTGGGATTGAGAATTTTTAAGGAAAATGTGCTGAACAGGCAAAAAACCGTAACCTCAATGGGGGCGATGGGAAATGTTAAAAAGAAGAAATTAATTAAATAATAAAGCATTATGGATAATAAGAAACCAAAAACAACTAAAGATAAAAAGACCAAATCTGCAATTAAAACAGGTTCAGACAGGACCAAAATTCCTATCCGGGGAAAGTCTGATAATTCTAAAAAGCAAACGCCGAAAGCTAAACCACAACCTGCTGCAAAAAAATCGAGAGCGAAGGCTAAACCTGCAGCTTCCAAGGCAAAAGGCACTAAACCAGCTGTGAAAAAAGCTGTTTCGAAAAAGTCTGAATTAAATGGAGTTTCAGATATCAGAAGGTCTTTTCATAAAAATGAGGAACCTCTTTATTTTATTAGTGCTACCAATTTCAATCTATTAGGAGCTGATGAATGGATCAAAGGTTTCAAATTCATTACTTATATCGAATGTTTTGACGGATTGCATCCAAATGTATTTTCTCCAAAACAGGAAATTCCGCATGATGATTTTGAAGGAATAGAAGATATCAACAACTATTTGCTTCAGCATCCTGAAGTGCAGGATTATCTCAAGACAAGATCTGTAGATGGCAGGCCAGGAAAAGCAATGTTTCTTATGTTCAATGAAGAAACAGAACGACTTGCAGATAAACTTGGGCTTGAGATAATGTTCCCTAGTGCCGAGATGAGAACCTTCCTTGATAATAAGGTGAATACCAATAGAATTGCTGAGAGAGCAGGAGTTTCTTGCGTTCCTTATGTGCTTTCAAAAGTGAATGATTATGAACACCTAAAAGAAGTTTCTAAAGAACTTGGTGAACAACTGGTAATACAAACTCCGTTTGGGGATTCAGGGCATACTACTTTCTTTATATCCAATGAGGAAGAATATCAAAAATACGCCGAAGAGATCGAGGCTGAAGATGAAGTAAAGATCATGAAGCGTATTCGTTGCAGAGGTTCTGCGATTGAAGCTTGTGTAACGCGTCATGGGACTATTGTAGCCCCTTTGATGACAGAGTTGGTTGGCTTTAAAGAACTAACGCCTTATGAAGGTGGTTGGTGTGGTAACGAGATCTATCCCAATGCATTTACGCCTGAACTAAGACAGAAAGCAATCGAGAATACACAGTTGTTTGGAGATCAGTTACGTGAAGAAGGCTACAAAGGTTATTTTGAGCTTGATTTTCTAATAGATCAGGATAACGGTGAGATATATCTGGGGGAACTTAATCCTCGAGTAACCGGAGCGAGTTCCATTACAAACCATGCGGTTTTTGCACTTGCTGATGCTCCGCTATTCGTTTTTCATATCCTGGAATGGATGGATATTGAATATGAGCTGGACATCGATGCAATCAACAAGCGTTGGTCTAATCAGGAAAACCTTGATGGCTGGAGCCAGTTAATTGTAAAACATACTGAAGATACTGTAGAGTATGTAACTGGAGCACCAAGATCAGGAATATGGAGAATGTATGATACCGGTCATATCCAGTATGATAGAATGGATACACACCGTAGAGCTGTGGAAAATGAAAATGAAGCATTCTTTTTAAGGATTTCCAAAAAAGGAGATTACCTGTATGAGGGAGCCGATATGGGAATTCTGGTAACCAGAGGACGTATGATGACAGATGATTTTAAACTTAACAACAGGGCGAAGCACTGGATCAAAGCGATTCGTTCACAGTATACATCTGAAATGGTAGAGGATAAGAAGAAGCCAAACCTGTCTGGAACATTAACGAAATAAAATTTTTATTTTAACAGGCTGTCCTGAAAAATCGAGCTACTTTGTCCAAATGTTTTTCTAATTAGCTGGTGGAAAAATCAGCTAGTAAAAGATCAGCAAAAGAAATTTATGCAATTACATTTTAATGCAATTTCTGAACCCGGTTTGCCGGGAAAGAAATGGCGAAAATTATATAATATCCACTGGGCAGCCTACAGGCTCTGGCTCGATTCTAAAAAAAAGGATTATGAGCCAGACTTAAAAACATCTCAGGCGGCGCTCAAAAAATATATGCCGGAAATGTGGCCCACCTATAAACGCCTATGTAAAATTGCAAAGGCAGATGAGGTGGGAGCCAGGTTTTTGACCGGTTTCCAGCCACCGGCCTATTTAAGCGCCTGTTCTAATGCTGTAATCTCAGGAGATGAAATCCAGTTGGTGAGGAATTATGATTATCATCCTGATCTTATGGAAGGCACACAGTTACTAAGTGCCTGGAATGGAAAAAAAGTCATCGGGACCAGTGATTGCCTTATTGGATTATTAGATGGAATGAATGAAGACGGACTGGCCGTATCCCTCACTTTTGGGGGACGAAAAGAAGTTGGTGAAGGTTTTGGGATTCCATTTATTTTAAGGTATGTGCTTGAATTTTGCAGTAATGTTGAAGAAGCTGTAGCAGCCTTAATTCGTATTCCTTCCCATATGTCATATAATGTAACTGCTGTGGATAAAACGGGAGCCTTTAAGACCGTTCGTCTTGCACCAGATAGAGAACCTGTTGTTACTAACGCCGCGTTTACCACTAATCATCAGGGTTTTGTTGACTGGCCGGAGAATGCTGCTTTTAATAAAACACTTGAGCGTTCTTCTTTTTTGGAGAAGATGTTAGCTACAAAAGGGATGGATGCAGCTAAAATCGTAGACGCATTTCAAAAAAAACCTTTGTATAATAAGCGTTTTAAAGAAGGATTTGGCACACTGTTCACAGCCGTATATCGCCCTGGAGAAGGTATCGTGGAGATGCGCTGGCCTGGTATAAAGGTCAGTCAGACTTTTTATAGTTTCCAGGAGCAATTCAAATTGATCGAGTTTGAACAGACTTCTGAAAGGCCTGTAAAAATATTCGAGGATGAGCTTTCAAATCCATATGAATGGAAGAAAACAGTTTCGGGCTACCTCTCAAATTCACTGGCAGAGGGATACCCTTCCGTAGATAAAAAACAAGTTGAACAATGGCGTGGAGAATTAATTAACAAAGGAGAGATATCCTGGGAGGTCCTTGCCGATTTCTGGTCAAAAAAAGTAACAAAATACTGGGTGGCCAGGGATAATTAGATTTTAATTGATTTGCTTTTTAAGCATTATTATTAATAACAGTCTAATAAGGTTTCAGGTTTTTTAATGATCTAATATCGTATTACTAGTAAGATAGGTTACTGAAATAAATTCAGCAATACTAATCCTAAAAGATGGCTAAAAGCAAATACCCTAAAACCTTTGCATAGCGAAGCTTTATATATCAAATAAACAAATGGAATTTAATAGCGTTAACCCATATAATGGAGAGCAGGTAGGTAAATATATTGGTCATACCAGTGATGAACTGGATGAAGCATTGAACAGATCATCTGGAGCTTTTAAAACCTGGCATAATAAACCAATATCTTATCGTACAGGTTTGATCAAAAAAGCCGGACAGGTACTTCGGGATAATCTTGAAGAATATGCTCAGATGATCACATCTGAAATGGGAAAACCAATTTCAGAATCTCGAGCCGAAGTGAATAAATGTGCCTGGGTTTGTGATTACTATGCAGAAAATGCCGAAACCTTTCTTTCTCCCGAAGTAATAAAAACTGATGCTAGCCAGAGTTTTGTAAGACATGATCCCATAGGGGCTGTCTTTGCTATTATGCCATGGAATTTTCCTTTCTGGCAGGTCTTTAGGTTTGCAGCGCCAACTTTAACCGCCGGGAATACTGGTTTATTGAAACATGCACCGAACGTTTTTGGTTGTGCGGTGAAAATTGAAGAAGTTTTTACCAGGGCCGGATTTCCGGAAGGCGTATTTCAGAATCTGATAGTTCACCACGATCAAACGGAAAAGATCATAGCACATGATGCTGTAAAAGCAATCACCCTAACGGGAAGTGAGATGGCAGGATCTGCTGTTGCTCAAATTGCCGGGAAATATATTAAAAAAAGTTTGCTGGAACTAGGAGGCAACAACTCCTTTATTGTGTTGGAAGATGCTGATATAGATCTTGCGGTAAAGACCGCGGTTTCTGCCAGAATGCTTAATTGTGGACAGAGTTGTATCGCGGCAAAACGCTTTATTTTAGTAGAATCTATACACGATGAGTTCGTATCTAAATTTACCGATGCCGTAAAAAACCTGAAAACAGGAGATACAAAAGATGGGGCTACCCAGGTAGGACCTCTTGCAAGAAAAGATCTGGCAGATCAACTTAACCGTCAGGTAAACGAGTCTGTTTCGCAAGGAGCAAAGTTACTTGTGGGAGGAAAACAGGATAATTGTTTTCATGAACCTACTATCCTGGGAAATGTGAAACCAGGAATGATCGCTTTTGATGAAGAAACCTTCGGACCTTTAGCTGCGATAATTAAAGTTAAAGATGTAGACGAAGCTTTCGCATTATCTGAACAGTCAAAATTTGGACTTGGGGTTAGTGTTTTTACAAAAGACACCGCAAAAGCTGTGGAATATGCTTCCCGGGTTTCTGACGGAGCCTTTTTTATAAATGAATTGGTGAAGTCGGATCCCAGATTGCCCTTTGGAGGTACGAAACGATCTGGTTACGGACGTGAATTAGCAAAAGATGGAATGATGGAATTTGTGAATAAAAAGGTGGTTTATGTCAAAGCTTAAAACCAGGAAGGTTAGTGTTAACTAAATTATTATATTAAAAATAATACCTCTTAGGGAACTCAGAACTTAATATTGGTCATTGTAGAGAATAGTCGTATTTTTACCGTCAATTTGTAAAAAAAATCAGTAAAACAGACAATTATGAGTACATATGATGTTGCAGTTATAGGATCAGGACCCGGTGGATATGTAGCCGCCATTCGTTGCGCCCAACTGGGTATGAAAACTGCAATCATAGAAAAATATTCCACGCTTGGTGGAACCTGTCTTAATGTGGGATGTATCCCAAGTAAGGCACTTTTAGATTCTTCTCACCACTATCATGATGCTATCGCGCATTTTGAGGAGCACGGAATTGAAATTCCTGGTGAAGTGAAACTAAACCTTGAAAAAATGATGGAACGTAAATCTTCTGTGGTAAGTCAGACATGTGACGGGGTGAAGTTCCTAATGGATAAGAACAAGATTGATGTTATTCAAGGCGTTGGTTCCTTCAAGGATAAGACTCACATTAACATTGAAAAAGATGGTGAGACAAAAACGATTGAAGCGAAAAAGATAATTATCGCAACCGGTTCCAAGCCTGCAAATCTTCCGTTCATTGATCTTGATAAGGAGCGAGTAATTACTTCTACTGAGGCTTTAACGCTGAAGGAAGTTCCAAAACACATGATCGTAATTGGTGGAGGAGTTATTGGTCTTGAGCTTGGTCAGGTATATCGTCGTCTTGGTGCTGAGGTTACGGTAGTGGAATTCCTTGACAGGATCATCCCAACTATGGATAGCGCTCTTTCTAGAGAACTTCAGAAAGTATTGAAGAAGCAGGGAATCAAATTCCATGTAAGTACCAAGGTGAAGTCTGTTGAAAGAAACGGAGATGAGATCATTATTAAAGCTGATGATAAGAAGGATAAAGAGATCGAACTTAAAGGTGATTATTGCCTTGTTTCAGTAGGTCGTCGTCCTTATACTGATGGATTAAATGCTGAAGCCGCCGGAGTAGAACTTGATGATAAAGGAAGAGTAAAAGTGAACGATCATCTTCAAACGAACGTAGATAACATCTATGCCATCGGGGATGTGGTACGCGGAGCTATGCTAGCTCATAAAGCTGAAGAAGAGGGAACCATGGTTGCTGAATTAATTGCTGGCCAGAAACCCCATATTGATTATAACCTTATTCCAGGTGTTGTTTATACCTGGCCTGAAGTTGCCGCGGTTGGAAAAACCGAAGAGCAATTGAAGGAAGAAGGAGTAAAATATAAGGAAGGTAAATTCCCAATGCGTGCGCTTGGACGTTCAAGAGCCAGTGGTGATATTGATGGATTGATCAAAATTCTTGCCGATGAAAAGACCGATGAGGTTCTTGGAGTTCATATGATAGGAGCCAGAACAGCAGATCTTATTGCTGAAGCGGTGAGTGCGATGGAATTCAGAGCGTCTGCCGAGGATATTTCAAGAATGAGTCATGCTCATCCAACATATGCAGAAGCGGTTAAAGAAGCTGCTCTTGCTGCAACAGAGAACAGACCTTTACATATCTAATTATATAATATAAGTTAGAAGATAAATTGAAGCCTCGCCAAAAGCGGGGCTTTTTTATTGAAATTTCACCAGGTGATTTATAACATTCTCTTTATAGGTACGGCTTATGGGAAGAGATTTATTTTGGATGATCACCTCTTCATTTGAATAAGATTCAATTTTATCAATGGCGATAATAAAAGAACGATGGATCCTCATGAATTTTGACCCGGGTAATTTTGATTCAATACTGGAAATTGTTTCCCTGGTTACTTTTGTGCCTTCAGTAGTTTCAATTTTAAGATAATCGCTTAGACTCTCGATCCACAGGATCTTATCAAAATCCAGTTTGTGCATTTTACGGTCGATCTTTATAAAAATGAAGCTAGCTGCCTTATTTTCATGGCTCTCTCCATTTTTAGAAGGTGAATGCACCTGTTGAAAATTATTCACTGCATCCAGAATTCTTTCAAAGGAAATAGGTTTTAAAAGGTAGTCTACTGCGTGAAGATCAAAACCTTCTATGGCGTATTCCCTGTATGCGGTAGTGAAAATAATTTTGATCTTCTTGTTTATAGATTTAGCGAATGAGATCCCCGAAATTCCGGGCATATTGATATCCAGAAAAATCAGATCAATGGTTTCAGAATTGATCATATTAAAAGCCTCTGTGGCATTTCTGCAACGGCCAATAACTTCAATATGATCGATCTTAGAAAGGTGATTTTCCAGGATATCCAAAGCCACCGGCTCGTCATCTACTATGATACATTTTATCTTATGTGACATTCACAGGCTCTTTTAAAATACTTAGCTTAAGGTAAACTTTAAAACTGTATTCAGAATTTCTGATCTTAAGTTCATGATTTTCGGGATATAAAATATCAAGTCGTCTTTTAATATTCTGCAGGCCAATACCATCGGATCCTTCTTCAATTTCGGAAAATTTTGAATTCGATATCTCAAATTCCAGGTTGCCATAATGAATTTTAAGTTTTATGTGAATTTGAAGTTCACCCCGGCTATCTCTGCCATGTTTAAAACTGTTTTCAACAAATGGAAGTAAAAGCATTGGTGCGATCTCCATGTCCGGAGGAATAGGGTCACATTCAAAATCTATTTTTAAAGTATCCCGAAAGCGTTTCTTCTCAAGATCAATATAATTCTTAATATGATTGATCTCATCCTCAAGCTTAACCAGTGGTTTTTTGGTCTGATATAGTATATAATCCAGTAGTTCTGAAAGCTGTAGTATCATTTCAGAAGTTTGAATATGATTGGAAAGGCTAAGTCCATAAATAGTGTTAAGCGTATTAAAGAGAAAGTGCGGATGTATCTGCATTTTCAAATACTGAAGTTCCTGATCTTTCAGTTTGAGCTGAGCTTCCAGGATCCGGTTTTTCAGTTCTTCATTTTTTGCTGAAGCGGAATAATTGTATTTCAAAAGGCTAAAAGCAGAAGCGATCGCGACTACCAGGTAGACACTGATCAAGATATAAATAAGACTTTTGGTTAGCGGAAAGTTTTCCTGATAACCATAACCTATGGTCAGAAATATTCCGTAGAACGCCGAAATGGTGATATAGGAGGCTGAAATTAAGAAAGCAGCCAGTGTGTATAGTGTAAATGGCAGGTATTTTTTCGGAATAAGATAATCGGGTATCAATTTATAAATAAACACATAGGTGGTCCCAATCGTTACCGGAAGAAAGAATGCAGAGAATGTAATAATGGTCTTAAAACTCGCTCCTTCAAAGCCGAAGAAAAAAGTAAAAAACAGAAGAACCACAAGCCAGAACAGGCTATGTAGTAGTATTCTCTTTCCTAGTTCTAAAAATGCTCCTGCGATTTTCATTAATAGATAAAAATGTGACTAAAATATTTAAGAAGAAAATATTTGCGACAAATTACCATTTTAAAAGGCTGGATAACGTTGAAAAGTAATTTGAATAGCTTTACACCAATTATTAGGTTATAAAGCAAATAAAACCAGCAGTTCATCTCATTAATTTATAATCAGAGGACTTCTTATATAATTTTGAAACTGCAAACCAATAAAACTAAGCAATGATCACATTCACATTAAGTATAATATTACTCCAGGAGAAAGGTTTTTTTGATCAGTTATTTGCGAGAATCCATGAAGGTGGACCTCTTGCGATGAGTTTGATTCTAATTTCATTTCTGCTAATCCTTTTTTTGGTCGTACGTTCAGCGATGAAACTTAAATCACCTGCCCATGTATTTCAAAAATCAATTAGCCTGATTAATCAGCTGTCATTACTTGCTTTAGTGATAGGTTTATTTGCACAGTTCATCGGACTAATTCAAATCTTTGATGCTTTTGAAGCTCTTGGGGATATAAGTCCTGCATTATTTGCCGGAGGCTTAAAAGTAACGCTACTGGCTCCTTTATTTGGAGGTTTTACCTTTTTAATTGGCAGAATGGCCACTTTTATTTTAAACTGGATAAGAAATTCAGAATTAGATAAAGTTTCATCAATCTAAAATTGATCAGTTGAGAAGAGGCTTTTCTAAAGCCTCCTTCTTTATTTAATTCTCGATGAATTTATCTCTATATCAGCGCCTTTCCAGCTTTTAGCTATTTGCTGGTCCATTCTGTTTACATTTTGCTGATCATTAAGATTTTCATAGGCTAATCTCAAACCATGCTGAGCCCAGCCATTCTTTGGGAGCCTTCTCAGGTCTTCTTCATAAGTAGCAATCGCATCCCGATATTTTCCGGCTTCAATTTGTACCGCACCTAAATGATGCCTGACAGAAAAGAACCAGTCTGGCGGCTCATCATAATTGAGAGAATCTTCAATTTCCACGGCTTCCTTCAGTAAAGCTATGCTCTCATCATATTTTTTCTCATTAGCCAGTATTTCAGCTTTAAGAACTCTCCTGGCTATATGCATTAATGTAGATACTGAATTAATTTCCCAGATGCTTACTTCCTCAAGGCTTTTATTTTCTGACAGTTTTTCGAGCTTTTCCAGCATTTCATTAGCGTTATCCAGGTCATTATTTGCCATATAAGCCATTCCCTGGGCATAACTCTTGACCGCTTCCAGGTAGGGCAGGTCATAGGTCTTAAATTCTGAATTGATCAATTCATTCCAGCGCCCCAGTTTAACCTGTACATATAATGGAATCGAATAATAATGCTGCAGGGTCCCCCAGCCAGGTTCTTTCATAAGACCCGGGTGTACATGTTCAGACAGCTTATTGGCGCCGATCATCGCCCATTCACTATTGCCTTCCAGGGTGGCTGTAGCCGCCAGAAAATGATAATTATGCGGGTAATATGCCAACGGATAGGCTCCCTGTGCATGGCAGGCGCTTACATAAATACTGTCTACCTCCACAGCCCGGATATTCGCAATGGTTCCCTTATGATATTCTCCGGTCCTGATATAAACATGAGAAGGCATATGAACCAAATGTCCGGAACCCGGTACGAGTCCGTCGTCAAATGCCTTAGCGGAAGCGTTTGCTCTTTCTGGTGTATTAGAGGCTTCCACGGCATGTATGTAAAAGTGATTGGCTCCGGGGTGACTTGGATTCTTCTTTAAAATGTCTTCTAATAACCCCACAATTTCAGGAGTCCACTCCTTGGGATGGCCCTGCTTGTCAAAAAGTTGCCATGGATGTAAATTCATTAAAGATTCAGCATAGATGGCAGCGATATTCTCATCACCCGGATATTGTTGATGGACTTTTTTCATAGCCTGGCTGTAAGCAATATCGAGATCACCGCGGTCTTCCACAGGATCCTTTACATAGCGTTGGGCCATGGCATTGATTAGAGCGGCTTCTCTTTCAGATTCTGAACCCAGTTCTTTTGCTTTTTGTATCGCCTCATAGGCACGTTGATAGTTATCATCTTCCATACCCGCATTGTAATTCGGACCTAAGACATAGGCATAACCCCAATAGCACATCGCACATTCAGGGTCGAGTTTCGTCGCGTAATAAAATGATCGCGCTGCTTCGGCATGATTGAATCCGTAGGCCAGCACCAGCCCCTGATTGAAATATTGCTGAGCTTCCGCACTCTTTGTCTGGATAGGGTATTTAACAGCATCCAGCCCATCAAATAATGGAGCTTTGTTATCAGAATTATACCAATCTGCATCGGAGACTTGTGGAGCGCAACCGTATTTACTTTCCGGAGGTTCCTTTATACTGATCTTTTCCTGTTTATTTTCAGAGTTTTTACAGGCAAAGACCAAAAAAAGAAGAACCATGAATACTTTGATCTTCATGATTGAATGTTTTGGTTAGAAAAAATCCGGGGAGAGTCTTATAAAATTACAAAAACAGTACGAAAATTTATGATTTTCGTATAAGAACATTCACTACATTTAGTAGGTTAATTCTAAATTTTAGAAATCATGGGAAAAGAAAAATCACCGTCAAAGAATTCGGCTAAAAAAGAGCCGGTATTAAGCCTGAAAGAGAAGAGAGCTGCAAAAGCTGCGAAGAGAAAAAATAGAAGTTAGGGATTGGATAATTTTATTCTTTCGTCAAGCTGAACTTTTTTCAGCCTCTCATGAGATCCTGAATAAATTCAGGAAGACGACCATCGAGTAATTCGGAAGATCAAAAACAAAAAGGAGCGCTTTGGCGCTCCTTTATTATTATTTTCTTTTACGGTTGGCGTTCTTATCTCCCCGGGTCTTGGGTTTCTTATATTTCTTAGCGATCTCCCTTCGGTAGGATCCACCAAGATTTACCTTTTTGTTCTTATCCGTTTTCTCATGAAAAGCAGGTCCCGCTTCCTCACCCCCTTTATTAGGATTGTTGATCTCGATCGCCCTTGGTTTTTCTTCAGGAATTAATTCTGTTGCAATCTTTACTTCTTCTGGAAGTTCTACTCTGGGAATTTCCATTTTCATTAATTCCTCGATTGCATCTAAATATTCCAGTTCATTTTCAGTAGTAAATAATAAAGAATGGCCTTTTTTCTCAGCACGTCCCGTTCTACCAATCCTGTGCAGGTAATTTTCAGGATATCGGGGAGTGTCAAAATTTATTACATGCGAAATATTTTTAATATCAAGACCACGAGCCATTACATCGGTAGCGATCAGGATTCGGGATAAACCTCCATCAAAATCACTAACACTTTTCAATCTGTAATTCTGACTTTTACCTGTATGTACCAGGCTGGTTTCGCCCGGAAATTCTTCTGCTAAATTTTCATATAACCGGTCTGCGATACGTTTGTCTCCAATAAAAATGAGCACCTTTTGATAGGTTTCTTCATCCGCCAGTAATTGCTTTAAAAGATTAGCTTTTGTATAGAAATTCGGGATCAGATATCCCTGCTGATCAATGTTTTCTAGTGGTGTGCCACTTACGGCAACAGAGATCTTTTCCGGTGCTTTGAAATCGGCGTTAATCATTTCCTCTACAGTTTCAGTCATCGTAGCCGAAAACATGATGCTCTGCCTGTTAGACGGAAGTAATTCAATGATATTATTAACCTGGAATTTAAATCCCAGATCCAGCATTACATCAACTTCATCAATCACGAACTTCTGGATTGATTTCAGCTGGACCGCCCTTCTCAGAACCAGGTCGTATAGCCTCCTTGGAGTCGCCACAATTATATCCAGACCCCGCATTAGGTCCTGATGCTGAGTGTTTATGTTTACACCTCCGTAAACTCCTGCAACTCTCAGGTTGATATACTTTGCCAGCTTTTCAATTTCTTCTACCACCTGAACAACCAGTTCCCGGGTAGGAACCATAATAAGAATGCGCGGATTCTTCTGCTCCGAATATTTCAGCATTCTTAAAAGAGGTAAAAGGTAAGCAAAGGTCTTGCCTGTTCCCGTTTGTGCGATCCCAACCACATCCCTTCCAGCCATGATAGAGGAGAAAGCCTGTTCCTGGATGGGAGTGGGAGTCTGAAAATTCAGATCTTCCAGGGCATTGCGTAACGGAGTATTTAAATTTAAATCCTGAAAACTCAAAGTGCGTGGTTTAATTTCGTGCAAAGGTACGTCATGATACCCAATATTTTACCTGCTTTTCTGAAGTAAAACTCAGGCGATGCTTATTGTGTAGTCTGCATTGAATTCATTTGCAGCAGCCAGTTTTATAATTCCTTCCTTATTTTTCAGATTTTGATCTGTTCCTTCAACATCTGCAATCCCCAGCCATGGCTCAATACAAACATAAGGGGCACCGGGTTTTGCCCAGATCCCCAGGTTCTTAAAATCCTTATATTCTATAGAAAGTATCTTTCCATTTTTCCGGCTTACCAGATTAGCTTTTTTTGAGGCGATATCCTTGAAAATTAATGCATCATTTTCAAATATTTTTTTAGTTAGCCTGATTTTTCTCTCGTTATCCAGCACTGGTTCGGTTTTGTGACTTACAAGTCCCTCCTCATTCAGGATGAATCTGCTCAAATCCATATTCTGATCAAATTCTATGGAATAATCACTGATCTCTTCCTCTTCAAAAAGACAAATATTGAAAGCCGGATGACCTCCAAGGGAAAAATACATCGGTTCAGAATCCAGATTTATAATTTGATGTTTTAGCGTCAAAGATCTTCCGGTCAATTGGAAAGTAATTCTGAAATCAAATTTAAAAGGATACATTTTTAAGCTTTCTTCAGAATAAATGAGTTCAAAAACGAGCTGGTCTTTTGCTTTCTCTTTTAGCCTTACATTTTTATTATAACGTATAAACCCGTGTTTGGGTATTCTATATTCTGTGCCTTCATGGTAGAACTTGCTCTCTTTCAGAACTCCAATTATTGGAAAAAGATTGGGAGCATGGCTGGGCCATATCTCAGGGTTTGCCTGCCAGATATGCTCTTTCCCGGTTTCTTTATTAATAAGACTGCATAATTCGGCTCCGGTTTCCTGTACGGAGACCTTGATGAATTCATTTTCTACGGAATGCTTTTTCAAAACAAATTAATTTTTCCGAAAGTTACGATTCTATTAGCGGGCTTAAAACGCAAATAAACCGAACTTCTATTTTTTAGGTATTTTAGTCAAAAATTCTGTGAAAATGAAAAATATCCTTGCTTTTGCCGGTTCCAATAGTAGCGTATCTATCAACCAGCAACTTCTTGAAAATATTACAGGCCGTATTCAGGGGCATAATATTGAAATGATTAAGCTTACCGATTACCCTCTTCCTATTTACAGTAGGGATATTGAAGTGAATGAAGGTATTCCCGAAAATGTAAAGAAGATAAAGGAACTGATCGATTCCCATGATGCACTGGTAATTGCCGTGAATGAGCATAATGGGGCTTCTTCAGCATTCTTTAAAAACAATATAGACTGGCTTTCAAGGCTGAAACGGAATTTTCTTGAAGGCAAACAGATCTTGCTTTTTAGTACTTCCCCGGGTAAAAGAGGGGCTAAATCTTCACTGGAGTATTCCCGAGGGATATTTGTTCGTTTTGGAGGTAGGGTTGTAGAGAGTTTCAGCTTTCCTTCATTCAGGGACAATTTTCAGGAGGGAAAGGTAATTAACGAGGTGCTGGATATGGGAATTGATGATGTGCTTACTACCTTTGCCCATCAAATTGAGATTTAAGTGCGCACATCCAGAACATTTGCACAAGATGCTTTAAAATTCAAAGAAAAGTTACTCGCCTGGGGTAGTCGGTTTAATGAAATAGCCTGGCTGGACAGCAATGAATACGAACTGGAAACAGGCGAATTTGAGGCTATTCTGGCGGTAGAGGCTTTTACCGCTATTAAAACCGATCATATTAACGCCTTTGATAAACTCAAAGAATATCAGGAAACTACGGCCGACTGGATATTTGGTTATTTAAGCTATGACCTTAAAAATGACGTGGAAGATCTTACTTCTTCAAATTTTGACGGGCTTCATTTCCCCGATCTTTATTTTTTCCAGCCTCAAAAGCTGATTTTTATTAAGAATGATAAGATTGAATTTCATTACCTGCGAATGGTAGATGATGAGATTGAACAGGATTTTAAGGAAATATGTGATATGGAAGATGAGCTTGCTACTGAAAGAAAGGTAGTAAGCGTAACTCCACGCATCTCAAAAGAAGAATATAAAAACAAGGTGGAGTCTATGCTAAGGCATATTCATCGTGGAGATATATACGAAGCTAATTTCTGCCAGGAGTTTTATGCTGAGGATGCAGAAATTGATGCCCTTGATATTTATAAGGCGCTTAATAAAATATCAGCGCCTCCTTTTGCTGTTTATCTGAAGCTTGAAAATTTCAATCTTATTTCGGCCTCACCTGAACGTTATTTGAAGAAAAAAGCTAAAAATCTATTATCGCAGCCTATTAAAGGAACTGCCAGGCGTGCACCAGATGTGGAAGAAGATCTGAGAATTGCGGCTGAACTGGCGAGCGATCCCAAAGAACAATCTGAGAACGTTATGATCGTGGACCTGGTAAGGAACGATCTTTCGAGAATTGCCGAAAAAGGCAGTGTACAGGTAGATGAATTATGTAAGGTCTATACCTTCAGGCAGGTACATCAACTAATTTCCAGCGTTACAGCCAGACTGGCCGAAGGAATCCCTCCCGTTGAAGCCCTACGGAATAGTTTTCCTATGGGAAGCATGACCGGGGCCCCAAAGATCTCGGCTATGAAGATCATTGAGAAGCTAGAAGAATCCAAACGTGGACTTTATAGCGGGGCAGTGGGCTATTTCACTCCCGGGGGTGATTTTGATTTTAATGTAGTTATTAGAAGTATCCTTTATAATTCTGACAACAGATATTTATCGTTTTCGGTAGGGGGGGCGATCACCGCTAAATCTGATCCTGAAAAGGAATATGAAGAATGCCTTCTTAAAGCAAAAGCGATGCGTGAAGTGCTGAGCAATCTTTAACTCGAAAAAGTTGCGACCGCTGTAAAGGAATACACAAGCGCTTTGTATATTTGGTAAGCGATGGAAAAAGCCTTTAAGCATCTTGTAAAGACCGAATTCCCCTTTCTCTGTGGAAGTAAACTATTACTGGCGGTTAGTGGAGGAGTGGATAGCGTGGTACTCGCCCATCTATGTCATGAGTCAAAACTTGATTTTTCCATTGCCCACTGTAACTTCAATTTACGGGGAGATGAGAGTGATGCTGATGAGAGTTTTGTAGTTGATCTTGCAGATTCTCTTGATGTTGAGGTGTATATCCAAAGTTTCGATACTCAGAAATATGCAGAATCCAATGGCGTATCCATCCAAATGGCGGCCCGTGATCTGCGTTATGAATGGTTCGAAGAACTTAGCGGTTCTGTTCATTTTGATTACACCCTTACGGCACATCACGCCAACGATAACCTGGAGACCTTTCTTATTAACCTAATCCGCGGAACAGGTCCCGAGGGTCTTATCGGGATCAAGAGGGAAAATAATGAGGTGATAAGGCCATTGCTGAATTTCAGCCGGGAAGAAATTGAGGCTTATGCAAGGAAAAAACATTTTAAATGGCGGGAAGACAGCAGCAATGCTTCAGATAAATATATGCGGAATAAGATAAGGCATCAAATAGTTCCCGTGATGCAGGAGATCAATCCGCAGTTGCTGGATGGGTTTGCCAAAACCCAGGATCATCTTCGGGAAAGCCTGGACCTTGTTGAAGACTATATAAGTCTGCTTTATCCAAAAATCGTAGAAAAGGATACCTACGGATATTCTCTTGATGTGGAATTCCTTAAAAAAGTTCCCAATCCAAAACAGATCCTGTACCAGCTATTAAAATCCTTTGGTTTTACAGAATGGAACGACGTCTATGCTTTATTAACTGCCCAAACCGGAAAAGTGGTCTATTCAGATTCTCACCGGCTGATAAAGGATCGCAGAAAACTTCTTTTAACCGAAAGAAAAGAAAAACCTCTAAATAAGGATTATAGCCTGGCGGAAGATGAGAACTTCGTAATGATCCCAAACCTGGGTACTTTTCATATTAGTGAAGTAGAGAAAATGGGACGGGTTTCAAAAAGTTGTATATATGTCCCAAAAAGGAAACTGGAGTATCCTCTGGTGATACGGAAATGGAAGAAAGGTGATTTCTTTTATCCTTTCGGAATGAATGGTAAGAAAAAATTAAGTGATTTCTTCAAGGATGAAAAGTTCTCTCTTCCTGAAAAGGAGAATACCTGGCTCCTGTTCTCAGGAAAAGATCTGGTCTGGATCATAAATCATCGGGCAGATAACCGCTTCGCGGTGGAAAAATCAGATTCAGAAATCCTCAAAATATGTATTACCTGATTGAGAATCTTTCTTCCTGAACGAGATAAGAAGCTTAAAACCCCATTTTTCTTTAGGTTTAAAAGGCTAATTTCTATCTTTAGGAACTTTTAATAAAATAGCCCTTAATGAAAGTATTCAAGATCCCCCTGATTACCATATTTGTCTTTTTAGTTTTTGCACCGGCAATTGCTCAGAAAAATACAGAATATGATGTAAGGGAACATTACAATAAAATGGGAGTGGATATCACTATGAAAGACAGTATACAGCTTCATACTACCATATACTCACCAAAAGATACTTTCAAAAAGGGACATAAACTGCAGATCCGGATCCAAAGCACATGGTTTCCTTTGATAGATCTAAATCCCCAGACCTTTGTAGATAATATTTTTGAGGCTGAAGAGGAAGATTTTCAGAAGCAGACCCATACGGTCTATGGGGATTCCACAATAAAATTTTCAATATTAGAAGGATAGAATTATGAGAATTAGCTATAAACTCTTAATTACATTTCTGGCACTAACCATATTTTCGTGTGGTCAGGAAAAAGGTAAAACCACCTATACTCAGGCTGAACGTGAAAAAGCTTCAGCCGATCTCAATGAATTCTTTGAAACCGAGTTTCAGAAAGAGATAGAAGAATCGCCAATGACACAGACCCGGAGGGGAATGAAAACCGATTATGGTAAATGGGATGATTTTTCCAACCTCAAATATGCCGAAGACCTTGACCAGGCTAAAAAGCGTATTGAATTTCTGGAAAAAGTGGATACTGCGGCTCTCAATGAGGAAACCAAATTGAGCTACAGGCTTTATCGCAGGCAGATTCAGAATGAGATTGACGATTATAAGTACCGCTTCTATAATTATCCCATAAACCAGATGCATGGCTATCATGCGGAGTTACCTGCCTTTTTGATCAACATGCATAGGATAGACTCCGTTCCGGATGCAGAAGCTTATATCTCCAGGCTGGTGGGAATGGAAATGGCCATGAATGATATTATTGAACAGCTTAAACTGCGAGAACAAAATGGCATAGTGCCTCCAAAGTTTGTATATGACCGTACCCTGGATGCTTCCAGGAACATTATAAAAGGTAAGCCATTTACAAAATCTACTGATCCCAGTACATTAATGGGAGATTTTAAATCCAAGATCGAAAAACTGGAGATCTCAGAAGAGGAGGAAACCCGACTGATAAGTGAGGCTGAAAATGCGCTGGTAGATCATGTGCAGCCTGCCTATGAAAGCCTTATTGAGTTCCTAGAAAATCAACAACAAAGGGCCACCGAAGAGGCGGGGGTATGGAAATTTCCTAAAGGCGGAGAATTTTATGACAATGCCTTAAAACGTGTTACAACTACCGGTCTAACAGCCGATGAAATTCATGAGATAGGATTAAGTGAAGTGGCCAGAATCCATGGTGAAATGGAAAAGATCATGGAAGAAGTTGGCTTTGAAGGATCATTGCAGGATTTCTTTGAATTCATGAAGACCGATGAACAGTTCTACTACGAAAATTCAGATGAAGGCAAAGAGGCCTATTTAAAGAAGGCGAAGGATATAATCAATACTATGAAGGGCAGACTTCCTGAATTATTCAATACAATGCCAGAAGCGGATATCATAGTAAAAGCTGTCGAACCTTTCAGGGAGAAGAGTGCCGGAAAGGCTTTTTATCAGCAGCCGGCCATAGACGGCTCGCGTCCCGGAACTTATTATGCCAATTTATACGATATGGAAGCCATGCCTAAATATGAAATGGAGGCACTGGCTTATCACGAAGGTATCCCAGGACATCATATGCAGATCGCTATTGCCCAGGAACTGGATAGTATTCCTGAATTCAGGAAATTCAGCTTTTTTACGGCGTATGTTGAAGGATGGGGGCTTTACAGTGAGTATATTCCGAAGGAGATAGGTTTTTATAAGGATCCTTATTCCGATTTTGGCAGACTTGCAATGGAATTATGGCGTTCCTGCAGACTAGTAGTAGATACCGGTATTCATGCTAAAAAATGGACCAGGCAGGAAGGCATAGATTATTATAAGGAAAACACTCCTGCAGCAGAGAGTGCCTGTGTAAAGATGGTTGAGCGACATATTGTGATGCCTGGCCAGGCAACAGCGTATAAAATAGGAATGAATAGAATTCTGGAATTAAGAGAACATGCCAGGGAACAGTTGGGTGATAAGTTTGATATAAAGGAATTTCACGATGTGGTACTCACTAATGGAGCTCTTCCTCTTAATATTTTAGAATCCCAGGTGGAATCCTGGATCACATCAAAATCTGAATAAAATTGAACGATATCCAAGCATCCGATCTTAAGCTCACAGAGCTTGTAAATGGACAAAAGAGCCGTTTGCAGATACTTAATTACGGCGCAAGCATCTTCAGTTTCAAAATGTTTAATAATAAGGAGGAGCTCATAGATATAGTGGTTGGCCCGCAGAATCCTGAAGCTTATATTAGCGGCGACTACCGGGATGAAAATAAATGTTTTGGAGCTACTATAGGCAGGTACGCTGGCCGTATCTCTAATGGGAAATTCCAGATAGGTGAGGAAAATTACCAGCTTTTTGAAAAAGACGGAGTACATCTTCATGGAGGAAAGTATGGTTTTCAGTATAAGGTGTGGGATATAGAGAAAGTTGAGCAAGGGGAAAACCCGTCAGTTACACTTTCTTATATAAGTGAACACCTGGAAGAGGGATATCCTGGACGCCTGAAAGTCACAGCCAAATTCACACTTAGTGAGGAAAATGAGATCAGGATCTCTTATTCTGCAAAAACTGATAAGGAAACCATTGTAAATATCACCAATCATTCATATTTCAATCTTAATGGGGGTGGGAGTGTGAGTGATCATTTTATGCAGATAAATGCATCCAAGATACTAGAGCTGGACGAAAAGAATCTGCCTACTGGCAACCTGATAAAGTTGAAGAAAAATCTTAAAGATTACCGGGAGAATAGATTAGTGGGAAACAGGGAACTGGACGATGTATATGTGCTGGATGTAATGGAAAATGAAGTTCAGGCACAGTTATTTGCCCCTTTGAGTGGTATTAAATTAAGAGTGAGTAGTAATCAGCCCGTGCTCGTTGTCTATTCACCTGAGAAGCTCCCGGATAAATGGACCTATCTGAGTGATATGGACAGAAAGTATCCGGCAGTAGCCCTGGAAGCTCAAAATTATCCGGATGCACCTAACTTTAGGAATTTCCCCTCTAGTTTACTGAAACCTGGAGAGTTATATGAGAATACTGTTGTGTTTGATTTCTCTGTTAATAAAAGTGAATAAATTCTAAAGGTAACTTTTACCTTTTAGGATTATAATTCTATATTTAACCCGAATTTTAAGAAAATCTTATGATTGGATATTGCCTCAGGTTTACTGAAACAAATTTACCAGATAAGGTAATTAATAAGAAGTTGAGAAAATAAATTAGAGTTTTACTAAATAAATATTTAACAATTTTAAACTAATCAATAATATGGAATTTGAATTACTGGATCTGATAGTTTTTATAGCCTACGCCCTGGTTATTATTAGTGTTGGGCTCTGGGTGTCCCGCGGAAAGGGAAATACTTCAGAAGATTATTTCCTTGCTAGTAAATCACTGCCCTGGTGGGCTATTGGAGCTTCGCTTATAGCTGCAAACATTTCAGCGGAACAGTTCATAGGAATGTCCGGTTCCGGATTTGCATTGGGTCTGGCGATTGCTTCTTACGAATGGATGGCTGCTTTAACGCTTATTATAGTCGGTAAATATTTCCTACCCATCTTTATCGAGAAGAAGCTCTATACGATTCCAGAATTTATTGAGGTGCGCTATAGTGAAAATCTGAAAACTATTCTTGCGGTTTTCTGGATCTGCCTTTTCATTTTCGTAAACCTTACTTCAGTACTTTATTTAGGAGCAACTGCCCTGGATACGATTATTGGTACTGGTGACGGATCCATATTTATGGAAAGTATAATAGGTCTTGCTCTTTTTGCCGCGGCTTACTCGCTGTATGGTGGTCTTTCTGCAGTTGCCTGGACAGATGTGGTACAGGTGGTGCTCCTCGTAGCCGGTGGTTTAATTACTACGGTGATTGCTCTGGGGCATGTTTCAGATGATGGGAATATCCTGCATGGAATGGTAAAGATCTATGAAGAAGTTCCTGAAAAATTCTCAATGATACTTGATAAAGGAGAGATCATTACTCCTAATGGGAAGGATGCCTGGTGGGATCTTCCCGGTCTAGCCGTATTAATAGGTGGTATGTGGGTTGCGAACCTGTATTACTGGGGTTTTAACCAGTATATTATCCAACGTACTCTTGCCGCTAAAAGTTTGAGAGAGTCCCAGAAAGGTATTGTGCTGGCAGGTTTTCTAAAACTTCTTATTCCATTGATCACCGTTGTTCCTGGTATTATCGCATTTGTGATGAATACGGATGCTGGTGGGAATATTGTTGCCGGAGTGACAGACGCATCTTTCTTTGGTGGTAACGGAACTATTATTAATGATAATGCTGCACCATGGCTTATTAAAGAATTTGTACCTGCCGGATTAAAAGGTCTGGTGCTTGCTGCGCTGGCTGCTGCTATTGTTTCTTCTCTGGCTTCTATGCTTAACTCCACGGCTACCATCTTTACCATGGATATTTATAAACCTTTCTTCTTTAAAAAAGGACAGTCGGAAAGAAGACTGGTAAATGTAGGTAGGATAACTGCCAGTATCGCATTGATAATTGGAATTATCCTTGCGCCGCAGTTGAAGAATCTGGGTCAGGTATTCCAGTATATCCAGGAATATACCGGGGTGGTTAGTCCGGGTATTTTAGCGGTATTCATGCTCGGATTGTTCTGGAGAAAAACAACAAATAAGGCTGCTATCTGGGGTGTACTTGTTTCTATCCCAATCGCGCTTTACTTTAAAATAGCGCCTAATGGCTGGAGCGATTCTGTTTTCTTCATCAACTGGCCGTTTATGCATCAGATGATGGCCACATGGATATTAACGATGTTGGTTATGGTAATTATCAGTTATCTTGAAACGGGAGGAAAGATCCAGGAAAAATCGATCAAGCTCACAAAAGGTCTGTTCAAAACAGGACCGGTATTCAATATTTGCAGTTTTGCAATCATATTGATTCTGGTTATGCTTTATGCTATGTTCTGGTAAAAATCAGTGATCATAAAAACTAAAAAAAGCCCGAAGTTATTCTTCGGGCTTTTTTTGTCTGTTTTTTTACTAAAAACTCAGAGTTCAATCTGTAAGCTGAGGTACTTTTCCTCTGGTCGATTTCCTGTGAATAATTGAAGTTTCCAGTTTGTATTCTACGTATTCTTCCGGGAGTTTTCCTTCTATCCGGTCTACCATGGTCTCCAGGGCCAATTTTCCCTGCTGTTCGGCATGCTGGTCTACAGTACTTAAGGAAGGCCTAAAGTGTTCGCTCATAATCCCGTTCGTAAAGCCTATTACCGATAGATCTTCCGGGATTTCAAATCCGGAATTTAAAGCGCTTTTCATCACCAGAATCGCACTTAGTTCATCGGAAGCCAGGATCCCGTCTATTTTCCTGGTTTCAATGAGCTTTTTAAGTTTTTCATCGGGAAAGTCCCGCGGGTCGAACTTAACGACCTTTCTGGATCCTCCCAGGTTTTTGACAGCCTCCAGATAACCTTTTTTTCTTTCATCATCTACACTGGTATCAGAAATCCCCGAAAAATAGGCTATTTTTTTACATCCGGAATTGAAGAGAGCCATGGTGGCCTGTTCAGCCTGCAAAGAATCATTGATATGAACTTTATCACATTCAATCTGGTTTAGAACGCGGTCAAAAAGCACCAACGGTACCTTATGACTGAAGATAGGCTGTAAATGGCCTATTTCTGTTTTAGCCTGCGTTTCCTGAGACAGTGACATGATGAGCCCGTCCACCTGGCCTTTGATAAGGGTTTGAACACTTTCTGCTTCTTTTTGGATGGACTCGTTGGAAATGCAGATAATAATACGGTATCCAAGTTCGCTGGCCTTGGTTTCAATTCCATGCAGGGCTTCAGCAAAAAAGTGCGGAAGGATCGCAGGAATAATAACGCCAATTGTCCTGGTGTGCTTTGTTTTCAGGTTCTGTGCCAGCATATTCGGGACGTAGTGGTTTAGGGCAGCCAGCTCTTTCACCCTTTTCCGGGTTTGCGGACTGATCTCCGGACTGTCATTCAATGCTTTTGAAACAGTGCTGATAGAAACATTCAGCAGTCTGGCCAGTTCTTTTAGCGTTACTCTTTGATCCATAATTCTTCATTATTGTTTCAGATAATGCGTATCTGAAAGTTCATTCAATCTTTTGGCGGCCTGTTCGGCGGTAATATCTCTTTGAGGTCCCGCAAACATCTCATAACCCACCATAAATTTTTTAACCGTGGCCGATCTTAATAAAGGCGGGTAAAAACTCATATGAAAATGCCATTCCGGGTAAAGCTTCCCATCTGTAGGGATCTGATGTATTCCTGATGAATATGGAAAACTAGTCTCAAATAAATTATCATATTTAATGGTCAGTTTTTTCAGAATTTGAGCATATGCCTTTTCTTCTTCGGTATTTAACTGCCCAATATGTTGCAAATGTCTCCTGGGTATGATCATGGCTTCAAATGGCCATACCGCCCAGTAGGGGACAAGCGCTACAAAATACTCATTTTCTTCCAGGATCCTTTCATCGGCTTTGAGTTCCTGCTCAAGGTAGTCCCCTAAAAGACTACTCCGGTTTTCTTCCCAGTATTCCTTAAATTTAATAGATTTTTTTAATATCTCGGTTGGGATTGAAGATTGTGACCAGATCTGCCCGTGTGGATGCGGATTGCTGCATCCCATGATTGCTCCCTTATTCTCAAAGATCTGTACATAATTGATCCCTTCTTTAGCTCCCAATTCTTCATATTCCTTCTTCCACATTTGGATTACCTTGGTGATATCTTCCTCTTCCATTAATGGTAAGGTGAGGGAGTGATCAGGTGAAAAGCATACCACTTTGCAGATTCCTTTTTCACTTTCAGCCTTAAGCAAGCCTTCTTCAAAATCGATCTCCGGAGAATCTGGCAGCAGGGATGAAAAATCATTTACAAAGCTAAAGGGTTCCTTATAATCGGGATTGGTATCTCCGCTTGCCCGGGTATTGCCAGGACAGAGATAACAGGAGGGATCATAGGTTTCCTTTTTTTCTTTTTTACTTTCTTCAGTTTTTCCCTGCCATGGTCGCTTGGTACGGTGAGGAGATACAAGTATCCATTCTCCGGTTAGGATATTATAACGTCTGTGGGGAGTATTATTTAGTTCGGTATTCATTATTTTATTGTTTTTGCAATTTGAGTACCTGCGTGAGGGGAAACACTTATCGCGTCTAATTTAATATCGAACTTTTCAAAGTAGGCCGCAGACACCTCCTCGACATAAGAATCTATTTTATCCTGTTCAATGAGGTTTAAAGTGCAACCTCCAAAGCCACCACCCATCATTCGAGAGCCATAGATGAAATCCTTATCCCGGGAAAAGTCCACCAGGAAATCAAGCTCGGGGCAACTCACCTCATATTTATGCTGCAGGCCTTCATGCGAGGCATACATCAATTTTCCAAATTCTTTTAGTTTGCCTGCTTTTAAGGTTCTGGCAGCATTAAGAACCCGGTCATTTTCCTCCAGTACATAGATACACCTTTGATAAATGGTAGGTGTAAGTTTATCTTCGTATTGCTGCAGGGTTTTAAGATCAATGTCTCTTAGGGAACTTACACCGGGATGATCCTGCTGGATTATTTTTACCCCAGTCTCGCATTCCTTACGACGGGTGTTGTATTCACTGTCGGCTAGGTTATGAGAAACATTCGTATTCAGTAATAACAATTTGCAATCATCAAAATCGGCAGGGATATATTCAGCATCCAGGCTTTGGCAATCCAGCAGGATGAGATGATCTTTTTTGCTCATCACCGAGGAATACTGATCCATGATCCCGCAATTGGAGCCTACAAATTCATTTTCGGCCTTCTGAGATAATTTTACGATTTCGATAGCACTTAACCCCAGATCAAAAAGCTCGTTCAGGCCACTAGCTATACCACACTCAAGTGCCGCAGAAGAACTGATACCTGCTCCAACCGGAAGTCTACTATCAATTATACATTCAAAACCCTCAATTTTTTTACCCATTTTCTGGATCTGATCTATGACTCCAAGTACATAGTTTTCCCAGCCTTCGGTTTTGGAAAACTCCATATCCAGCTGGAATTCAAATCCGGTCTTAAATGTTTCACTATAAAGACGGCAGAAATTTTCGGTGTCATTTTTACGAAATTCCATATTGATGTACTTATCAATAGCACTTGGAAGTACAAAACCGTTATTATAATCGGTATGCTCACCAATAAGATTTATTCTTCCAGGGGATTGAATGGAGACGTCAGATTCGAAATTTTCGTAAAGATCGGGTCGGTTTTTAAAGCTTCTAATATTCGTCAATTTTATCTTTTTAGTTTTCAAATATAATAAATGTAAAAATTACGTTCATTTTTAATTTCATAAAATTATATAAAAGAGGAAGGATTGTTAGAAAATCACTCCGTTTAATGTTGTATGTCTTTTGGCTTCCATTTCTTTACATCTCCATGTATGTACGGCAGTTTTGAATCCTTAATTTATGTTTAATACAGAGTTAAGATTTTATTAGACTATAGATTAGTAGTTAAGTAGAATTCCTTAGTAGTATTAGTTTAAATGTGAGACAGGAGAAAATTTTTAAACAATAATGCTACTTATTTGTGTATATATACAGACTTTCAGTAGATATCAGGACATATTTTTAGGCAAATAAGTTCAATTAAATTAAATATGTCCATGAGATCAATTTTGAAACTGTTTGTTTTTATATTTCTTTTTGCTTCCTGTAAAGAGAAAAAAGAAAGTGATGCAAATCGGGAACTGCCAGATACCTCAAAGACCCAATACGGAACAGTAGATGTTGAGGATCCTGAAACTCAGATTCCAGAAGATGTAAAACCCCTTTTTGATCACTGGTTAAGAGATACCTACATAAACCTTGGAAATGATGGTTATTATTATATGACCGGAACTACCGGTTTGGAGGGGAGGGAAACTGCCCGTGATCTTAGTCCGGGTATTCGTTTATGGAGATCCAAGAACCTTAAAGATTGGGAAGATATGGGTTATGTATGGGCCTTCGAGGAAGATGGTACCTGGCAAAAGGATTTTGAAATAATCAAAGATGGTCCAAAGGAAGACCTCAACCATAATAAGATAGGGGAAAAGAGACGGACATTATGGGCTCCGGAAATTCATTATATAGAAAGTAAGGATAATTACTTTATTGTAGGTTGTACGCCTGAAAACCCACACGGAAGAGGATCTTATATATTGAGAAGTACATCTGGAAAGGCAACCGGGCCTTATGAGAATATAGAAGGAAATAGTGATGGCCCTATCTTCCCGCAAATAGACGGTAGTTTGTTTGAAGATGAAGATGGGACAGTTTATTTTATAGGACATAGCCATCAGATTGCAAGAATGAAGGATGACATGAGTGGTTTTGCAGAACCTCTGAGGGAGTTTAAAGAACAGTCTTATGATAATGAACCATATATAGAAGGAGCTTATGTGGTGAAGGAAGGTGGGAAGTATCACCTTATGCAGGCTATATGGAGTATAAGACAACCAGACGGATCTTATTCTTATTCAGGAAAGAATCCCTATGATTCTAATGAAGAGCGTGAGGCTAATCTCTATTCTTACGACGTGGTGATCGCTACAGCTGATAATATCTATGGACCTTATTCAGATAGATATACAGCCGTTACCGGTGGTGGTCATAATAATTTCTTTAAAGATAAAAAAGGGCAGTGGTGGAGTACAATGTTCGGAAATCCAAGAGGTGACCTGCTGGAAAGATCATTTCTTGCCAGACCTGCCATAGTGCCAATCAAGTATGAGAATGGAAAATTTAAAGTAGATCAGGAAAGAGACCTTGAATTCTTGTATGAAGATGTAGCCGAATAATCTTTTAGGTTAGTTTTAGTTGGAATATGCTCCGGTCCCAGGATCGGGGCTTATTTTTTTGTGCAGCGTAAAGATCTTACAGTAGCAATTCTTTAAAGCAAAAAGCATATCTGAATAATGCTTCTTCATTAAAATGGAGGACATAAAAAAAGCAGCGTTTTAGAACGCTGCTTTTTACTGTTTAACCTGTTTCCAGGCTTACTCAGTCTTGGTTATGATTTCCTGTGTTCTTTCTTCATATTGGTTTACAAGATCGGGATTTTCCTCGGCCAGATTGTTCTGTTCTGCTTTGTCTTCTTCCAGATTATATAGTTGAGGCTTATCAGAAAGACCAGATTCGATATCTTTGTTTGCCATCCAGTCCGGAATACTTCCGTTAAAAGGTTGAATATATTTCCATTTTCCGTCTCTCAGTGCAAGGGTGAAACCTTCCTCCAGCATCTCTTCCCTTCCGTTTTTAGTTTCTCCAAGCCAGGCATCCATATGATCCTCACTGTCTATTACATCTTCCGGTAAGGGTTGGTTTACCAGCGATGCAAAAGAAGCATACAGGTCCAGCTGGTTCATTAGGGCGTCAGATTCAGTAGGCTTTACCTTTCCTGGCCAGTAAACTATAGTAGGCACTCTGGTTCCGGCTTCATAAATACTATATTTTCCACCTCTGAACGGTCCGGAAGGATTATGCTCGCCAACCATTTCTTCAGCTTTATCGTCATAGCCATCATCCAGAACAGGACCATTATCACTTGTGAATACAATGATAGTGTTATCTGCAATATTCAGTTCCTCAAGCTCTTTCATTATTTCCCCGACTACGAAATCCACCTGGGCAATAGCATCTCCTCTGGCTCCCATACTGCTTTTCCCCTGGAATCTGGCATTAGGGACCCTTGGAACATGAATGTCATGAAATGAGTAGTATAAAAAGAATGGATTCTCCTTATTTCTCTTCATAAATTCTTTTGCCTTTTTGTTGAAATCGAACGGGAAGTTCTCATCCACCCATTCTGCTTCTTTACCTCCTGCCATGTATCCGATGCGACTAACACCATTTACAATCGTATTGCTATGCTGCAGATCTGCTTTGAATTTCAATTGATCCGGGTTTTCAGTACCGGTTGGTCTGTCGCCTACTTTTTCATCATAGCTTACTGTAATTGGATCGTTTTCGTCAAGATTAACTACTTTACCGTCTTCCACAAAGACTGTCGGTACGCGGTCTCCTGTTGCTGGTAGAAGAAAGCTATAGTCGAATCCTACTTCATTGGCTCCAGGGGAGATCTCTTCATTCCAGTTTACTTTTCCAATTCCAAGGCCTAAATGCCATTTTCCAACAACGCCGGTAGTATAGCCGGCCTTTTTGAGCATTTTAGGTAAAGTTACCTGGCTGGTATCGATTAAAAGAGGTGCATCACCAGGCAGAATTGCAGCTTTATTTCTAAAGGCATAATTACCTGTTAAAAGAGAATACCTTGAAGGTGTGCAGGTTGCCGCTGAACTATGGGCATCCGTAAATTTCACTCCGTTTGCGGCCATCCTGTCAATATTTGGAGTTTCAACACCTTTGGCTCCATAAGAGCCCACATCGGCGTAACCCAAATCATCAACATACAGGATTACAATGTTCGGTTTTTCGGAGTTTTGGTCCTTAATTTCTGTATTGTCTTTTTGAGCCTGTTGATGGTCCTTGCAGGAGAATAACAGGCAAATAACGAAGGGGATAATTAATTTTCTCATACTCAAATATAAAATGGCCAGGACTTCAAAAGATGGAAAATTGTTTAATATAGGTGTAAAAATGTTGAATTTATTCTCACTTATCTTAAGATGCTAGTATTTAAACAATCTGCCTGTTGGAGGGGGATGGATAATTATATTTTTAGGCTAAACACTATAAATAAATGAAATTATTAAATCTATTTATTACGGGAATTATGATACTATGCATCCTGTCCTGCAAGGATAATAAAGAGGACCAGAAGACTGAAGACCATTCAGAAGATACGGTGGTTAGCTATATTCAGATCGATAAAGAAAAATTCAAATCTGAAATTGATGGCAAGAAGACCAGTTTCTATACTATTTCCAACGAAGATGGTATTGAGGCTAGTTTTACTAATTATGGACAGAGGCTTATTTCGCTTTGGGTGCCTGATAGAAACGGAAAATTTGAAGATATAGTCCTTGGGTTTTCGAGTTTGGAAGAATATACAAATGCTAAGGAAAAATACTTCGGCGCTACCATTGGCCGATATGGGAACCGTATTTCTAAAGGAAAATTTGATATAGACGGAAAGGAATATGAGCTTGTTACCAACAATGGAGAGAATCATTTGCATGGAGGGGTTAAAGGCTTTCATAATGTGGTTTGGGATGCTGAACAGCCAGCCAGGAATAAACTTGTATTCACCAGAACCTCCCCACATATGGAGGAAGGTTATCCCGGAGCCCTGGAAGTGAAGGTAGAATATACCCTGACTGATGAAAATGAACTTAAAATCGAGTATTTCGCCACCACCGATAAAAAAACCGTAGTTAACCTTACCCATCATTCTTTTTTCAACCTTGATGGGGCCGGGAGCGGAAGCATAAATGATCATTTACTAATGATAAATGCTGACAGGTTCACTCCTGTTGAGCGGGGGCTTATTCCTTCCGGGGAATTGAGAAGCGTTGATAAAACACCTTTTGACTTTACTTCAATGAAGCCAATTGGCCGTGATATCGAGACGGAAAATGAACAATTGGAATTTGGCCAGGGTTACGACCATAATTTTGTTTTAAATGAGAAACCAACAAATGATGAAGGTCTTACTCTTGCTGCAAAAGTTATTGAGCCGGATAGTGGGCGTAAAATGGAAGTGTACACCAACGAACCGGGGCTGCAGTTCTATGGAGGGAACTTTTTGGACGGTAAAACTAAGGGCAAAGGAGGAGAAGCATATGATTACAGGGGTGCATTTTGTTTAGAGACCCAGCATTTTCCCGATTCCCCAAACCAATCCAAATTTCCAGAGACCTTGCTTGTACCTGGAGAACAGTATCACTCGGTTTGTGTATACAAATTTGGAATTGAAGAGCAGGGCTAAAGCATTTTTCTATTTATAATTACTGGGGGAAACCTTATACTCTTTTTTAAATACCCTACTGAAATAATTTGGATCGCTATACCCTACATTATAAGCGACTTCAGAGATGGTTTTCCCCTGTTTTATAAGCTCTTCAGCCTTTTTTAACCTTATTTTTTTAAGATAATCTGAAGCACTGGTTCCAGTTGCTTTTTTCATTTTTATATGTAACAGGGACCTGCTTATACCCATTAAGGAAGCCAGGTTCTCGATTGTGAATTTTGGGTCATTATAATTCTCTATCACGATATCATTTATCTTTTTAAGGAATTCGCGATTCTGGTTCGTTTCAGGAATTTTCTCAATGGTTTCCATATCCCCGCCCGAGAAACGCTTAGCCCTATTCTGGTTGGTTTCCAATAGATTTTTAACCAATAGATCAAGTTCATTAATACTGAAAGGTTTATTTATAAAGGCATTCGCACCAACTCTGAGTCCCTCCATTTTATAGGATTTATCTGTCTTACCGGTTAACAATAAGAAGGGGATATGATTGGTTTCAGGATTGCTTTTCACCTTTTTACATAAACTAATCCCATCCATTTCAGGCATGATAAGATCTGATATTATAATATCAGGAATGTAATTATTTAGTTTTTCCAGAGCGTGAACTCCATTCTTAGCGGTAATTACCTTAAATCTTGTAGAGAAGTGTTCTTTTAGGAATTTTATGATCTGCCTGTTGTCTTCTACTATCAATAATGTCATGCCCTTAGGCAGATCCTCAATGATTACTTCTTCAAGTTTTGATTGCTCATCCATGAAGATATGGGGATCAATATTGAGGGTTTTATTCCCTTCAATAAAGTTGATCTCTTTCTCCTCTTCTTCAATTTTTAACCTTAGGGGCAGATCTATCCTGATTTTTGTTCCTTCATCCTTTTTAGAATCTACACGAATATGTCCGTCCAGTAGGTCTGTTAGATTCTTCACAAGAGCAAGACCGATGCCTGAACCCGGCCGCCATTGATTAGAATTATTCTCACCGGCTTTGAAAAAAGGATTGAATACCTTGGAAACCTCTTCAGAATTCATACCCACTCCGGAGTCTTCTACCTCCAGGCTTAGTTTACTACGATGTTGCTCATCCAGCTTATTACTTATGGCTAAGTTAAGTTTGATCTCTCCCTGTTCCGGAGTGTTCTTTATAGCATTTGAGAGAAGGTTTGTTGCGATCATTTCCAGTTTATCGGGATCGAAGTAACAAACATATTCAGATATATTACTCTTTAATTTATAAGTGAGCTCTTTTTCTTCCATCAGTAATGCAAAGGCATTGAAGGTGTCTTTAAGAAACAAGATCACATCACCTTTCTTTAAATCCAGCTCAACGTGGGAGGTTTCAATTTTCCTGAATTCCATCAGTTGCTGGATAAGATGCTGGAGTTTACCAGCGCTCTTTTTAATAGAGGCCAATTCTTCAGACTGGTTTAAGTTAACCGCATGTCCCTTTATATACTTATCTATAGAAGCAATAATTAAAGTAAGAGGGGTTTTAAATTCATGAGATATGAAGGTGAAGAAATTTAGTTTATGCTGATTAACTTCTTTGATCTTTTCCTTTTCTACCTTTTCTACCTTCACAGCAAGCTTTTGATTGTGAATAAATCTTACAAACCTCCAGTATGCATAAATCCCCGCCAGAAGTAAAATAAAATATAGCGCATAAGCCCAGTTGGTTTGCCAGAAAGGAGGTAGTATGGTTAGATGTATCTTTTTTTCCTGAGAATTATTGAGAGGCAGCGTTTGTACTCTGAAAGTGTATTCACCCGGTGACAGGTTTGTATATGTAGCCGTACGTTTATCCCCAACCATGTTCCAGTTATCCTCAAAACCTTCCAGAAAGTATGCATATTTATTTCCGGGTTGGTAATTGAGAGCAGCGAATTCAAACGTAATTACATTTTGATGGTGTTTGAGGCTTATGGAATCAGTGTATGTGATATTTTTCTTTAAAATGCTGTTCTGGCCTACGGGTACTTCTTCATTAAAAAGTTGAAAGCCGGTGATCTGCATTTCAGAAGGAGGAAGTTTTGTTTTAAGGGTGTCAGGATGAAAATAGGTCAGTCCGTTTATGGTACCAAAATATAGCCAGCCGTCATCATCTTTATATCCCGATTTGAAGTTGAACTGATTGGAAGTTAAACCATCGTTTGTAGTGTAGGTGATTACTGTATCTGATTCGGTTTTATACCTTACCAGTCCCTTGTTGGTAGTTAACCACAGGTCTTTATTAGGTCCTTCAACAATTTCATAAACATTATTATTGGGCAGAATATCGTATTGAGTATAGTTTTTAAAGGAACCACTGGATTCTTCCCATTTAAGTAGGCCTCCGTTAAGAGTCCCAAACCATATCTCTCCCGTGCTCGTCTCGGTAGCACTTATTATCTGATCACTGCTAAGGTCTTCGCCGGAAAAATGCTGAATTTCATCTTCAGAAGGTCTATACCTGAAAATTCCATTAAATCTGGTGCAAATCCACAGGTTGCCTTTTTCATCCTGAAGCATGTCATAAATAAATTTATTTCCAAATGTTTCAGGTTTGAAGAGGATAAAGTTACCTGAAGCAGGGTCATAGATATTCAGTCCATATTGGGTTCCTACCCAGAGCCGGTCTTCACGATCCTCCATAATTGAATATACATAGTTGTTGGAGATGGAGGTAGGGTCGTTGTTACGATGCTTAAAATGCTTTATGTTTCCAGTCGCTTTATCATACCGGTCCAATCCACCTAAAAAAGTTCCTATCCAGATGTGCCCTTTGTCATCTTCATATAGAGAATGTATATTATTGCTGCTAAGACCATTTGCGGTATTCAAATAGGAGAAGTTGTTTTTTTTTCTGTTAAGGATGCTTATTCCACCATCCTCCGTTGCAATCCATATTTTATCATCATTGTCTGCTATGATCTGGCTAACGGCTTTTCCATGAAGCGAGGAATTATTATTTCCGGGAAGGAGTTTTTGGAAACCTTTATTTTGAGGGGCAGTGAAATTGACTCCCCCAAAATAGGTTCCTATCCAGGTAATGCCTTCATCACTTAGATAAAGGGAATAGATGGATTTATCAGAGAGGGATCCCGGTTCTTTATCAAATGACTGCTTATAATGCTCTGAGGTGCCGGTTTTAAGATCATGTACAAATATCCCGGATTCGGTCCCTATCCATAAACGGCCGTCGTTCCCCTCAGAAATTGTTCTAATAACATTTGCCTCTATTTCATGGTTCTGGTCTATTTCATAAAATTCGAAGCTATCTTCATTTTCGTTGAAGAGATATAAGCCTTTGGAAGTACCTAACCAAGTATTTCCCTTTGTGTCTTTAAATAATAAATTAATGTTGAAACTGGTGCCACTATCGGTTATTTCAGGAGTTATAGTGTATTTTTTTATCACCTCGCCAGAATCATTGATCATCCAGACCTGAGTGTTTAAACCCATCCAGTGAACATTTGTCTTATAATTACACAGGGCCCTAACAGTTACATTATTTACCAGCTTTTCAATTTGATCATTATCTTTTAGGGTATATAAACCGTTCGCAGTTCCTATGAAAATCTTGTTATTAACTGTTTCAAAAAGTACTCTAACAGATTCACTGATTCGGCTACCTGAAAACTCACTTGTAAATTTGTCTAATTTGGGCTGATATCTGTTTAATCCTTTACGGGTCCCAATTAAAATTCCTTTGGAAGAATTCAGTAAATAATTAATCTGGTTGTCTAAAAGTCCGGTACCTGAAGTGTCATTCTTCTTGCTATAATAGGTATATACCTTATAACCGTCATACCGGTTAAGTCCTTCTCTTGTTCCAAACCACATAAAACCATTACTATCCTCGGTAATTGAATATACCGTGCTGTGCGATAACCCCTGGACAGAATTTATATTCCTGAATTCCTGTTTCTGGGCAACCAGATAGTTAGAAATTGAAGAGAAAATAAGAAAACAGGATAGAACCCATTTATTTATCAAGAATGATTTGTTACAAACAAAAAAAATCATTTAAAATCAGTTAGGTAGGAGATCTGTCAGCACATTCAGCTTTTAAATCTCTATAATTTTTAAAATTTGCGCAATATAAACAAAAGTGCTACCAAATTAAACAAAAATATAGGTATGGGCCTTAGTATTGTTTTAACATTACAATGAATTATTTGATGATAATGCATTTTTAGCCTAAGTAAAATAGGATTTATATAAAAATTAAGATTAAAAATTGCACAAACATTTCATAAGAAAAAAGTAAGATCAAAATAGCCGTTCAAATCATATAAAATGACAATAAATACTGATAAGACATATTTCCCTGTATTTAAAGGTGGTTTTTTAGCCCTTTTAGGTCTTCTGATATTATTATTGGGTGGCTGTAAGGAAAGAGGAACTTCAGGAAAGAATAATTCAGAAGATGAGCGTCCTAATATCGTGATAATTATGGCAGACGATATGGGGTTCTCAGACCTTGGTTGTTATGGAGGAGAGATTAATACTCCAAATATTGATAGGCTGGCCGGAAATGGCTTAAGATTCAACTCTTTCTATAATACTGCGAGATGTTGTCCTTCAAGAGCATCTTTATTAACTGGTTTATATCCTCATCAGGCAGGAATAGGCCGTATGACAAGAGATGCGGGTTTGCCTGGTTATCAGGGTACTCTGGATTCAGCTACGGTAACTATTGCTGAGGTTCTAAAAGGTGCGGGCTACCAAACAGGAATGACTGGTAAATGGCATGTGTCACCAACCAATCCGCTGGAAAAGGAAAAACAGCTGAAATGGTTATCCCATCAGGAAGATTACGGACATTTTTCGGATACTACAACTTATCCTACTTCCAGGGGATTCGATAGATATTATGGGAATATTTGGGGGGTGGTTGATTATTTCGATCCATTCAGTCTTGTTAATAATATGGAAATAGTGCCTGATGTTCCAGACGAATTTTACTACACCGATGCTATCGGGGATACCGCTGTTGCGTACGTAGAAGATTTTTCTAAAAAGAAAGAACCTTTCTTTCTTTATGTTGCTCACTGTGCGCCTCACTGGCCGCTCCAGGCTCCAGAGGAGGAAATAGCAAAATATGAAGCTACCTACAATAGTGGCTGGAGATCTATTCGTGAAAAGAGATATAAAGAATTAATCGATAAAGGGGTCCTACAAGGAGATGTTGCAAGTCTTTCAGAATTCATGTTTCCAAATAAACACTGGGAGAATAATCCACATAAGGAATGGGATGCGCGGGCCATGGCCGTTCATGCAGCAATGATAGACCGTATGGATCAAACCATTGGAAACCTGATCGATAAACTCGAAGAAACCGGAGAACTTGATAATACGATAATATTCTTTTTATCTGATAATGGAGCCAGTTCTGAACGACCTTCCCGCTATGGTCCTGGCTTTGACAGGGCAGGATCTACGAGAGATGGACGTGAAGTGGTATTTCCCGTGGAAAAAGATTCTCTGCCCGGTTCTCAAACCGTGGTCTCGGGAATTGGTCCGGTATGGGCAAATGTTTCAAATACACCTTTTAGATACTGGAAATCCAGGGTTTATGAGGGAGGAATAACTACTCCTTTTATAGTGCATTGGCCAGAAAGGGTCAAGGATAGAGGAATTGTAAAGAGTGAAGCAGCTCATATAATAGACTTAATGGCTACCTGTATTGATGTGGCTGGTGCAAGTTATCCGGAAAACTTTAATGGAAATAAGATTACTCCAATTCAGGGGAACTCTATGCTGCCACTTCTTACAGGTGAGTCTAATGAAAACACACATGATGCTTATTTCTGGGAGCATTTTGGGTCTGCAGCATTAAGAGAGGGTGACTGGAAGCTTGTTCAATTAAAACCAGAGGCGGAGTGGGAACTATATAATCTGGCTGAAGATCGTACGGAGACCAATAATCTTGCGAAAGATTACCCTGAAAAATTAGAAGAATTAAAAAGTAAATGGAATGAAATGGCGCATGAACTGGATGTTTTTCCATCGCCAACTCCAATAAAAAAATAAGAATGAAGATGAGAATAAATTTACTTACGCTAGTATTTGTTTTTTGCTCCTTTAGCCTTTCTTCACAGGAAAATGCTGAGGATGTTTTGAGGTTTTCAATGGATACCAAATGGACAGATCAGGTAGATGAGGAAAGTCCCTGGAATAATTATCCCCGCCCTCAAATGAAACGTGAAGACTGGACCAATTTGAATGGTTTGTGGGAATATGCTATAAGACCGGTAAGACAAGAACAACCTGCAGAATTTGATGGAGAAATTCTGGTGCCTTTTCCGGTTGAATCAGCACTGAGTAAGGTTAAAAAGCTGGTAAATGAAGATAACTACCTGTGGTATCGCACCACTTTTGAGACTGAAGATTTAAACCAAGAAGAAAAATTACATCTAAATTTTGGTGCCGTTGACTGGGAAGCTGTGGTATATCTTAATGGAAAGGTTGTTGGCGGTCATAAAGGAGGGTACACTCCTTTTAGTCTTGATCTTACCCCTTTTCTAAAAAAAGGTAAACAGGAATTAATAGTTAGGGTATGGGATCCTACAGATCTAGGAACACAGGCCAGGGGTAAGCAGGTAAAGGATCCAAAAGGTATCTGGTATACTCCTGTAACTGGAATATGGCAAACCGTCTGGCTGGAAAAGACATCAAAAGATTATATAAGCCTGGTTAAGAATACACCTGATATTGATAATAATAACCTTGATGTTGAAGTAAGTACTTCCTCCTTATCTGAGGATATGAAATTGAAGGTGGAAGTATTAAAGGATGGTGAGAAAATAGCCCTGAACGAACAAAACCTCTCTCCTGCATCAAAGTCTGCCGGGTTCGAAATTGCCATACCTGATCCTGTACTCTGGACACCAGAGAATCCTTTCTTATATGATCTGGTGATCTCACTTGAAACATTAGAGGGCAAAACAGTAGATAAGGTTGAAAGCTATTTCGGGATGCGAAAGATTTCCCTTGGGATAGGCCCTACTGGATATACCAGGATAATGCTGAACAATAAACCTCTGTTTCAGTTTGGGCTTCTTGACCAGGGTTGGTGGCCAGATGGGCTTTATACCGCTCCTACCGAGGAAGCCATGATGTATGATGTGGAAATGACCAAAAAAATGGGCTTCAATATGCTTAGAAAGCATGTAAAAGTTGAGCCGGCCAGATTCTATTATAACTGTGATAAGATGGGAATGCTGGTTTGGCAGGATATGCCTAATGGAAATTATTTCCGTGACCTGCGTATCCAGGCCTGGGAAGAGAAAGATGCCGTACGTCCTTTTGATTCCTCCATTCAGTTCGAAACTGAATTGAAAGAAATGATGGATCAGTTTCATTCATTCCCATCTATAGTAGTGTGGGTTCCGTTTAATGAAGGCTGGGGCCAGTATGATACAGAAAGAGTAACCAAATGGGTATCAGCCTACGATACGAGCAGACTTATTGATTCTCCAAGTGGCTGGACAGACCGTGGGGTAGGAGACCTTATAGATACTCACTTATACCCGGGGCCTGGAATGGAGATGCCTGAGGAAGACAGGGCCTCTGTATTAGGAGAATTTGGCGGACTGGGCCTTACGGTGGATGGTCATATGTGGTGGGATAAAAAGAACTGGGGCTATCTTACTTATAGTGATAAAGAGGAGTATCTGGACAGGTTTGAATCTCTGATTAAGGACCTGATTGGATTAAAGAGTTTCGGATTATCGGGAGCCATCTACACTCAGACAACAGATGTAGAAGGCGAGGTTAATGGTCTGATCACTTATGATAGAGAGGTCGTAAAGATAAAACCAGAAAAAACCAGGGAATTATTTGCTCCTCTTTACAAAGAACCGGAAAAGTACAAGACAGTTGTAGCAGATTCTGAACAAGATTCTAACAACTGGATGATTGCATACAATGTTAATGAGGATTGGTATAAAGGTGATGGTAATACAAATTCTTGGAAGACAGCCAGGGCACCTTTCAGTACCTATGATAATTATTTCCTGCCAGAAGGGACTTCCTGGGATAAAAATGAAGACCTCTATTTAATAAAAGAATTTACGATTGATGAAATTCCGGAAAGTATGATATTAAGATACTATCTGGATAAATCCAGTATGGAGGTTTATCTGAATGGAAAACTATTAACTAAAGAGAAGCATGAAGGAGGAAGAAAGCGTCACTATAGAAATCAGTTAATAGAGAATGCTTCCGATTACCTGAAAAAAGGAAAGAACACTATCGCTATTTCAGTAAAGGGCGAACCAGAAGAACGATCATTCGATCTGGGTATTTATACCGGCGGTGTTAAAGAGAATATGGAATTTCTTAATACTTCCATTTCAAAAAATAATGAAAAGTAATAATGATATGAAATTGATGAAGAGAAATTTAACTATAAACATTTTAGCCGCATTCATTTTTTTGCTGCTAGGGACGTCCTGCTCTTCAGATGGTGGGGTAGATCCAACGGATGATGTTACTCAAACAGATGACGGGCCAATAGATAATCCTGATGATGGCTCTTCTGATATTCTGGATGATTCCAAGAACCTTGGGGTAAACTTCAATGAACAGCTTAATTATATAGATAATGACAGGCTGTTGGCACTGGAAACCACATGGGTACGGGGATTTGTTGATTACTTCAGGTACTATGAGGATCCTTCGTTACTAAATACGGATGAGAAGATAACCAAGTATCTGACTCTGCATACCTATGGTTTCAAGACGGTCCTTAATATCAAATTCCTTTACAGAAATAAAGATTATCCAGACCAGAATTCTGCAGAGATGCAGGATCAGATGGATTTCCTGGAAGATCTTCTAGACAGGGTTTGGGATAAGACGGATATTATAGTAGTTGGGAATGAGCCTATTATTGAAACAGATCCTGAAGACAGAAATGATTCAATGTTCAATTATTATGTTGAGGCCTCCAACACAGTAAAGGACTATGCTGATGAACATGGTGATAAACCAATCTTTTTTGGAGCCTTTGATAATATGTATCAGTCTAACAGGCAGGATTTACAGGTTGTTAACGATCTGCTTACTTTTTCAAGCACCACTCCGTGGATAGCAGGTGTTGATATGCATATTCATCATTCCTCCACAAACCAGATGGAAGAGGCACTTGATTATGTGAGCTCTAGAATAAGAAGCGATCAGAAGATTATGGTAACTGAATTCTCTTTAAAAAAACATTTTAAGAATCAGCTAACGGGAATTATTCCTGAATCATTTGCAGCAGAATATGGATTCTCGGCAGACCTTCAGAATTATCAGTATATAGATTATGCTTTAAAGAACCAGGTGGAGAGAGAACAGTGGGTGGATTTCTTAAGCCAGAGTCCGTGGTTTGAAAACCGAAAGAATTACCTGAGCAATAGCTTTTATGACGTGTTCTCGGCCTACGATAAATTCTTTATGGCTGCCTATGCCTTTAGGCAAAGCTATCCCTTTAATGCTGATTTTACGGCAAACACAGATCCATGGATCCTCAATGGTATGTATGCCAACCGAACAGTGGAACCAGATCCTGACACAGGCCAGTTTCAGTTTAATTATGCCTGGCCAGAGGATTTTATTTCCATACAGAACAATGCTAATTAAAACCAGAACTTAATAAATCTAAAAACATTTAATTATGACAAAAGATAAATACAGGCAACGTGCTTTAAGGCACCTATTTCTGCTCTCCTTCCTGGTGGTAGGTATCACTGCAATGGGACAGAACATAAGTGTATCGGGGACTGTCACAACTTTTGAAGACGGCCAGCCTCTTCCCGGGGTTAATGTAATTGTAAAGGGAACTAACAACGGTGCACAAACCGATTTCGATGGTAATTATACTCTAAACAGTGTTTCCGGAGATGCAACCCTGGTATTCAGTTATGTTGGATTTATAACTCAGGAAGTACCTATAGATAATCGAACAACCATAAATCTTGCCTTAAAGACAGATCAGGAAGCTCTTGATGAGGTTGTTGTAATTGGATATGGAACCGTTAAGAAAAGTGACCTTACAGGTGCAGTTTCTTCCATCAAGGCAGAGGATATGAACCCGGGGGCGAATGCCTCTGTGGAGCAGGCTTTGCAGGGTCGTATTGCAGGTGTTCAAATCAGCCAGAAAAGTAATGAGCCCGGTGGTGGACTCAGCGTAAATATTCGTGGTGCCGGTTCCATCAATGCAGGAACCGAGCCTTTATATGTAATTGATGGTGTTATTGTGAACAATGGTTCAATAGCCGCAACAGGAGGTCAGGGTTTTACCGGAAATTCCAATCCCAGAAACCCTCTTAATACTCTTAACCCGGATGACATCCAGTCTATAGAGGTACTGAAAGATGCCTCCAGTACAGCAATCTATGGTTCCAGGGGGTCTAACGGTGTTGTTTTGATAACAACCAAGAAAGGAAAGACTGGAAAGTTACGAATTAATTATGATGCCTATTACGGGATTCAGGAAGCTGCAGAGACTTTGGATCTATTATCTCCAACCGAATATCGTGATGTGCTGAATGCTATTATTGAAGACGGCGGGGGAGATCCGGGACAAACAATAAATGAGATTGCAGGTGACGGGACAGACTGGATGGACCTGATACTTCAAACTGCTCCAACACAAAACCATAATATTTCATTTTCGGGTGCTACAGATAACCTGAACTACTATTCTTCATTAAACTATTATAACCAGGAAGGTTTGGTAAAAGGTTCCGGAATGGAGAGATACAATGTGAGGCTGAACCTTGGTTCTAATTCTGAAGAGAATTATAACTATGGTATTAACATGAATGCTTCCTATATTAAAGATGATTTTGCCTCTACCGGTACCGGGATCAATGAAAATGGAGGAGCTATCTATTCTGCGATAAATTATGATCCTACTATCCAGCCATATAATGAAGATGGTAGTTATAGGTTATCCCAGTTCATTACAATAGATAATCCACTTTCTATTCTTAACGGGGAGAAAGCCAAAGGTGAAACCTTCAGATTTTATGGTAACACTTTCTTTGAATATTTCGTAATGCCTTCATTATCTGCTAAGGTGCAGATAGGTGGAGATATTCAGGAAGTAAGAAGGGATATTTTTGTTCAGCCATATACACTGGCCGGAGCAGGAACCGGAGGAATCGCAACGATCCAGACAGGTAGAAAAGATTATGTTTCGGTGGAAGGAACCCTGAATTACAATAAAAGTTTTGGAGATGATAATCTTACAGCCCTGCTTGGTTCTACTTACGAATACTTTCAGACTAAATCGTTTTCAGGAAATGCAAGAGGATTTGCATTACCAGATCTGGGAACAAATGCTATAGGTTCTGGAGATCCTGAATTGAACAATATTGGAAGTGGACGTAATCAGGCGAGATTTATATCGTATCTGGCGAGAGTGAATTACTCTCTTAACAATAAGTATCTTTTTACCGGATCTATCAGGGCCGATGGTTCTTCAAGATTCGGTGACAATAATAAATTTGGATATTTTCCTTCAGGAGCTGTGGCCTGGAAGATGCATGAAGAAGATTTTCTTCAGGATAATTCGTGGATCAATCAGTTAAAACTTAGAGCAAGTATTGGTAGCACGGGAAATGCGAATATCGGCAACTCCCTTACTTTTCAAACATTCTCTGCAGGCCAGGATCTTTTATTCGGAGATAGCTTTTATAATACGATCTATCCAACCAGAATTGCGAATCCAGACCTTACATGGGAAAAAGCAGTACAATACGACTTTGGGGTAGACTTTGGATTCTTCAAAAACAGAATAAGCGGTTCTTTGGATTACTTCAACAAAGAGACAACAGATCTTTTACTGGTTGTACCTCAGGCTTTGAATACCGGTTTCGGAGGTCAAACCCAGAATCTGGGAGGTGTTCGTAATCAGGGTGTTGAATTAGCCTTAAACCTTGATGTAATAAGAGGAGATGATTTTACCTGGGATGTTTCTGCCAATCTTGCCACCCTTGATAATGAGGTGTTGGATATTGGAGAAAGAGGTGATATCATTCGAGGAGGACAATCTCAGATTCCGGACTTCTCAATCGTTACTCCAGGGCAGACTCTTGATTCATACTATGGATTCATAGTTGATGGTGTATGGCAGGAAGAGGATAACTTCAGCATTACTGAACCTCAGGTTCAACCGGGAGATCTTAAGTATCGTGATGTTAATGGTGATGGAGCTATCAATGCAGATGACCGCGTAATCCTTGGAAACACAATTCCCGACTTAACCTGGGGACTTACCAATAACCTAAGATTTAAAGATCTAACCCTGGATATTCTTCTGCAGGGAGTTGAGGGTGTAGAGAGGTTGAATGGTAACCTGATAAATACTTACTCGCCAAATAACTTCAGAAGAAACAGGATTGCAGAGCCATTATTGAATAGATGGACTCCGGAAAACCCTACTAATGAATATCCTTCATTTGTTAACCCAACATCACAGGGAGGAGCCAATGCGCTTATAAATAGTAAGACAGTAGAGGACGCATCATACGTAAGACTTCAATCAGTTAGACTTGGATACGACCTGCCAGTAGATAATATTGACCTTTTTAATAAGTTTTCGGTTTATGTAACAGGTCAGAATCTATACACCTTTACAGATTATAGTGGTGTGGATCCTGCGGCCAATGCAAGTGGAAGAAATACTACCGGACTAGACTTCAATGCGTATCCGTTGCCAAGAACCTTTTTGGTAGGACTTAATGTAGAATTTTAAAAAAAGTAATTAATATGAAAACTATAAATATTAAACACATTTCTAGACTGCTGGTGCTTTGCTTCATTTTTACGTCTTGTGAAGCGGAACTTGACCTGCCTCCGGTTGATGAGTTCTCACCGCAGAATGTTTTGCAATCGCGTGAAGGACTGGAAGCATTACTCTTTTCTGCTTATCAATATGATAATATTGAGCAGAGTGTGAAAGATGAGATTCTGATTAATGAAGTTACTACAGATGTAGGTTTTGTTAGGATTGGAGCGGTTGAACGTGAGATGAAACCTTATCTTAACTTTAACTGGGATCCTTCCGATCCTAAATTTCAAGGTGTATTTTGGGCTCCCCGATACAGGGCTATTAGGGATGCCAATACTGTGTTGGAAAATATAGGATCCTCTTCCGTAGATGAGGAAACCAAGGCATTGATCACAGCAGAAGCAAGATATCTACGTGCCGCGCAGTATGTTTATATGTACAGGTACTTCGGGGTGGTTCCGTTAAGAACTACCACCAATCTGGATGAACAGCCTCAGGAATTACCTTTACCTTCTGAGGAAGAATTTTCCACATTTGTTGAAACAGAATTAAGGGAAGCAGCGACCAATTTACTTCACCCTTCAGAGCAAACTCAGAGAGGACGTGCTACTAAAGGTCATGCGCTTGCCGTTTTGACAAAATTCTTAATGCAAACAAAGCAATGGGCAAAAGTAGTTGAGGTGACTCAGCAAATAATGGATCTAAACTATTATGAACTTTTCCCTGATTACAGAGCTACGTTCTTTGTGGAAAATGAAGGGAATAAGGAGATTATAGTTACATGGTCTTTAACTAACGAACAGGGATTCGGAAATAACTATCAAAACGGTGCCTTTCCTCCTGGTTTTATGCATTCCGAAAGTGTTCCTGAATTCACCTGGACGACAGAAATGGCTAACTGGGCAACCCAGTTTAGCATGAGAGATGGTTTTTATGATTCATTTGAAGAGGAAGACGATCGTAAACAGACCATTATCGAGACATATACCAACCTGGGAGGTAATACGGTTAACCTTAGAGGAACTGCTGATAATACCCGAAGCCTTAAGTTCTTTGATAATAACCAGATAGGAAACTTCTCTGGAGCTGATCATCCTTACATAAGATACGCTGATATCCTATTAAGCCGTGCAGAAGCCTTGAATGAGATCAATGGCCCTACCCAGGAATCTGTTGATCTGGTTAACCAGGTAAGAACAAGATCTATAGATGATCCATATACCCTTGCCGAAGTTGGCGGAAAGGATAGCTTTAATGATATCATACTCCAGGAGAGAGGATGGGAATTCTTCTCAGAAGGAAAGAGGAGGGAAGATCTCATTCGTCATGACAAGTTCATCGAATATGCCCAGGACAGAGGTCTCAATGCTCAGCCTTATCAGATATATTTTCCATATCCACAGGCTGAGATCAATGCGAATCCGGCCCTTGAACAGAGAAGTGGATATTAAAAAAAAATCTGCAGGCTTTACAAGGTGTAAAGCCTGCATTAACCCTTTATGAATTTTGAGAAAATCAATTCTACGTATAGTTCTGGGAACATTTCTCTTTTCCAATGTTCTGGTAGGACAGGAACTGGGGTCTAACTTCAATCATAATCCTGAAATCATGGATTTTGATTACCTCGAGAAGGCCCAGGTGGACTGGGTAAGAACTACCCCAAGGATTATGGAGTATACAGACGGAACATTGAGTATTGAAAATGATCCCGGGCTTTCCAAAATAGTGGAGGCGGGAAAGCGAGGTTATAAAATCGCATTTGGATTCCGGTGGGATTTTGCTAAAAACGACCGGCGAATTCCTGAAGCAGACTCCGAGGAAGAAAAGGAGCTTTTTAATACCGCCACACAGATTCTTGAAAAAGTGGGACCCTGGGTAGAAATTTTCAAACTGGGGAATGAGCCTAATCTTGAAACCCTTCCTATTGATATGGTGAAGGATGATAACGGAGGAATTCCTTTATTGGAATTTACTGATAGATTGCTCTATAAAGTGGTTTTGCCATTTTTCAGAAACCAGGATCCGGAGAATATTCCTGATATCTATATAGGATCTTTTCCAGCCCTGTTTGAAAAACGATTTCAGGAGAACCCCGGGGTAAATGCTCTCTTGGAGTATACGAACGATAATGCAGATATTACCGGGCTTTCTCTTCATTTGCATATTGAAGATACCCTTGAGATAGACCAGTCTTTTAAGTATGCCCGTAGTATAGTAAAGGAGAAGCCTATTATTGTTCCTGAATTTTCCTTACACAGGTTATATAGAGGAAAAATAACCGAACCTCTCAATATAAATGAAGCAGGAGAGGCCTTTGCCAGGAAGTATGGTCGTAATCCGGAATGGAAATTATACCAGTGGTATGGATATGTAAACACCAATAGGGTAAGTCCTGAAGAATGGGATGCTATGTTCGCCACCAGGGAATGGTTTCCGCAGCATTATCTGCAGATATACTTTGACAGGTTTGAAAAATACGGAGTAGTCCTGGCTACATATCCACTTTTTCAGCAAAGCTGTCCGGAAAATATGACTCCAAATTCTCCTGCGTGGTTTATCAATCCGATATTTTGTCAAAAATCACTGGAATTGCAACCTGACGGATCTTTTTCGCCAAATCCGTTGTGTTTTAGAGACTTTGTAAGTCTGGTGAATGAAAACAGAAATACAGAAAACTAAATATTTTATTTTATGAAAACAATTTATACTAAATTGGGTGTCGTCATGTTACTTTTTATAGCTGTTCTGGCATGTACTGAAGATGACGCCATTCCCAGAAATCCAATAATAAAGATAACCGGAACATCGCTGAGTTTCGGTGACATTGATGTTACTGAAACCTCACAGGTTAGGTCTTATACCATAGCCGCTGAAGATCTTACTTCAGAAGTTACGGCAAGTGTGGAAGCGCCTTTTTATTTATCCCTGACTGCAAACGGGGAATTCACTAATTCAGTAAGCCTTTCACCTGATGATTTTGGTAATGATGCAATTCCTGTATTTGTTCAGTTTCAGCCAGGAGCTTCCGATGAAGGTATGTATGAAGATAAGATTGTTCATACCAGTGCCGACCGCGAAGATATAGCCACGATAAAAGTTTCCGGGATTGCTACCGTTCCTGGTGAACCAACACTGGTATCCAGCGAAAGCAGTCTTGATTTTGGAAATGTGGTAGTAGATCAAACCTCTGAAGTAAAAAGTTATACCCTCTCTGGTTCAGATCTTGAGGCCGACATTAACCTTGAGGTTACCGGACCATTCGGTATTTCTTTGACCCAGGATGGTGAGTTTAGTGGTTCTTTGACCATAGACGCTAATGATGCTATGGACGACCAGACTGTGTATGCACGTTTTGCTCCTACTGCAGAAGGAGATGCTACAGGAACTATCGTTCATAGTTCTTCTGATCTTGAAACAGACATGGAGGTTTCCTTAACTGGTGCCGGAGATCCGATTCCTGATGTATCGGTAATTGTTGATCCTACAACACTTGATCTTGGTTCTGTACCATTAAGTGAAGTTTCTGGAGCTGCTTCTTATACTCTAACAGGAAGTGGACTTACCTCTGATGTTACCGTAACTGGTTCGGCCTTGTTCAAGGTTTCCAGATCTTCAGACGGTGAATTCACCGAAAGCCTTACTATCCCTGCAGCTGATTTTGAAATCGGCGATGTAGAGGTGTTCGTTCAGTTTAACTCCACCGGAGAGATTGGAGAGAAAACCGGTGAGATCACCCATAATTCAGGTGAAGTTCAAATAGAAAGTGTGATAGTTACAGCGAGTTCAATCTCGACTACAACCAAGTTGTTCCTTGATAATTTCGAATATACCGCTGGGGAAGCCATTCCTTCAACAGATAGAACCGGAAGTGGTGCAGATAATGAAGTGATGGACGGATGGCTTAAAGTAAGAACCGGAAATGCCGATATTCTTGTTGCGGATCAGAACCTGTCTTATAACGGATATCCTGAATCTACCGGAAATGCTGCCCTGTTAGACCTGGAAGGATCAAGTAATGTGTATGCTCATAATCTTTCTGAGCAACAGGATGTGAATTTTGTAGGTGCATACTACAGCTCATTCCTTTTAAAGATCGAAGAACTTCCAACAGGAGGATTTAGCCGTCCGGTGATGTTTGTTGACTGGAATCCAAATGGGACTGTTAAGTTCTTAACTTCTATAAGTATAGAGTCCAATGGAGGAGATCCAAAATTCGGAATTCGTATGGAAGGAAATGTTGAGAATTCGAATATCACTCCTGAAACAGGAAAGACTTATCTAATTGTGATCAAGCATACTGTACCTGATGCCGATCAGGGAAATAACAACAATTCAGGTCAGTTATTTGTTTTTGATGCTGAAGATATTCCGGCAACAGAACCAGTGACTCCGGATGCGAGCATCACAACCGGTACAAGTCCTGGTGATGGACGTCTGGTAAAAGCAATCACTTTGGTAAATGATAATAATCCTGATGCCAGATATATAGTTGATGGATTAAAGGTTACTACTCAATGGAGTGATTTGTTTGAGTAAAAGACTTTGTTAATGACTAAAATGGCCTCACGTTCAAGCGTGGGGCTTTTTCTTTTTCATATGTTCATAATTTTCCTGGGGGTGGAAGTTTTAACGCCTACATTAATAGTATTAATTACATTTATTACTATTTTTAAGGAAATTATATCACAAATTGTTTAAGATGAATAGACGAAATTTACTGAAGAATCTTGGGCTTGGTGCCGGAATTGTTAGCCTCGCCGGGGTTCCAAAAATATTTGCTTCAGAAATTAGGGAAAATGAATACAGCACTAATTCATCCCATAAATCGAAAATAAATCATTCGGTTTGCAGATGGTGCTACCAGGATATTCCATTGGATAAATTTGCCAAAGCCTGCACAGAAATAGGCATAAAGGCAATAGACCTACTAAAGCCGGAAGAATGGGAAGTGGTGGAGAAGGAAGGTTTAGTTTGTTCAATGGCTACCGATACATTTGCTAATATAACTGAAGGCTTCAATGATCCTGCTAATCATGAAAAATTACAGGAAGCTTACAAAGGTTTGATAAAGAAAGCTTCAGAACATAAAATCAAAAATGTGATCTGTTTTTCCGGAAACCGGAATGGAATGGATGATGAAACAGGGATTAAGAATTGTGTGACCGGCCTAAGTCCGTTACTCGATTATGCAAACGACCTAAATGTAAATCTGGTAATGGAACTTCTTAATAGTAAGGTGGATCATGCCGATTATATGTGCGACCATACCGAATGGGGAGTGGCCCTGGCAAAAGCCTTGAATAGACCTAACTTTAAACTTCTTTATGATATATACCATATGCAGATCATGGAAGGAGATGTGATAAGGACGATTCGTGATAGCCATCCATATATTAATCACTATCATACTGGGGGGGTGCCCGGAAGAAATGAGATAAATGATTCCCAGGAACTTAATTATCCCGCTGTCATGGAGGCAATTTATGAAACCGGATTCGATGGTTTTGTAGCCCAGGAATTTATTCCAACCTATGATGATAAGCTTTCTGCCCTGCGCGAGGGGATAGAGATCTGTGACATATAATTCTGGAAAGAATATAAAAAATTTGTTTTAATAGAATCAAAAAAGGTCCCGCTACTGGCGGGACCTTTTTTGCAGTTATAACAGAAATTAACCACATTTAGAAGAACCGCAGTCCTTACAGGTTAAGCATCCTTCCTGGTATATCAGATTTGAGGAGTTACAATTATTACATTTTTCCTTTTTCGCCACCGTACCATCAGCGATAAATCGCTTAAGGGCTCTTACAACACCATTCTTCCAGGTGTTGATAGATTCGTTGTCTAGCTGAAGACTATTGATAAGATCAACCACTTTATCGATAGACATTCCATGTCGAAGCGTACTGGAAATCAGTTTTGCATAATTCCAGTATTCCGGGTTGAACTTATGAGAAAGACCTTCTATGGTAGTCTTGTATCCACGCTTGTTTTCATACTGAAAATCGTAGCGCGAAGTCCCGTCTTCATTTCTATTTTTGATAATCAGTCCTTCATTCACCCAGCGTGGAAGTAAGATACCTTCTTCATCATCGGCAAAACCGGTAAAGATCTCATAAGGTCTTCCATCTACAAGGCCTATAAAGGCGATCCACTTATCCTTGTTGTTTTGGAAGCGAACCACATCTGCAGTAAGCGTTTGAGGACGTTTTAGAGGAAAGGCACCCTGTGTTTCTCCAGCATCTTCCTCTTTTTTCTCTTCATTAGAAATAAGTACTCCAGACCTGGATCCGTCACGGTAAACAGTCACACCTTTACATCCGGCTTCCCAGGCTTCCAGGTAAAGCTTACCCACAAGATCTTCATCCACATCATTTGGAAGGTTGATGGTCACACTAATGGAGTGGTCGATCCACTTTTGAACGGCTCCTTGCATTTTTACCTTGCTCAGCCAGTCCACATCGTTTGAGGTTGCCTGGTAATACGGTGACATTTTTACCAGTTTATCAAGCTCTTCCTGAGAATAGTTCTTTTCAGTATCATGCCCATTAGCTCTCATCCATTCCTTGAATCTATGGTGGAAGACTACGTATTCTTCCCAGGAATCTCCAACTTCATCTACAAAGTCTACTCTTGCATTTTTGTCATTAGGATTTACCTTTCTTCTTCTTTTATATACTGGCAGAAATACAGGTTCAATACCAGAAGTTGTCTGCGTCATTAAACTTGTGGTTCCCGTAGGTGCTATGGTGAGTAGCGCGATATTACGTCTGCCATACTCAAGCATATCGTAATAAAGCTTTTCATCAGCATCTTTTAGTCTTAAAATGAATGGATTCTCTTTTTCTCTTTCTGAATCAAAGATTGAAAAAGCTCCTCTTTCTTTAGCAGTGTCCACAGAAGCTCTATAAGCTGCAAGAGCTATATTTTTGTGAATATCCACTGAAAAATCGATACCTTCCTTACTTCCATATCTGATGCCAAGTCCTGCAAGCATATCGCCTTCAGCGGTGATACCAATTCCAGTTCTGCGACCTTCGTATGCTTTTTTACGTATGTTCAGCCATAGATTCTTTTCTACAGACTTGATCTCTTCATTTTCGGGGTCGGCATCAATCTTGCCAATTATATTATCGATCTTTTCTAATTCCAGGTCGATAATATCATCCATGATCCTTTGTGCTGCGCCAATATGCTTTTTGAAAAGATCGTAGTTAAACTTCGCGTTTTCGGTGAAAGGCTCTTCAACATAGGAATAAAGATTGATTGCGAGTAAACGACACGAATCGTAAGGACATAGCGGGATCTCACCACACGGATTGGTGGAAACCGTCTTATAGCCAAGATCGGCATAACAATCTGGTACAGATTCATTAATTACCGTATCCCAGAATAAGATTCCCGGTTCTGCAGATTTCCATGCGTTATGTACAATTTTTTTCCAAAGCTTTTCAGCCTGGATATCTTTTGAAAATTTAGGATTCTGACTGAAGACCGGGTATTTTTGAGTATAGGTGCTGTTATTTTTAACAGCTTTCATAAAGTTATCGTCTATTCTAACCGAAACATTGGCGCCTGTAACCTTGCCCTGTTCCATTTTTGCATCGATGAAATCCTCTGCATCTGGATGGTTGATTGAAACGGAAAGCATAAGAGCTCCACGACGACCATCCTGTGCCACTTCTCTGGTAGAGTTTGAATAGCGCTCCATAAAAGGAACGATTCCGGTAGAAGTAAGCGCAGAGTTCTTAACCGCTGACCCTTTTGGGCGAATGTGGGAAAGATCGTGACCCACACCACCACGGCGCTTCATCAATTGTACCTGCTCCTGGTCGATCTTCATTATTCCTCCATACGAATCTGAATTACCTTCATTACCAATCACAAAGCAGTTAGAAAGAGAGCCTACCTGGTATGGATTTCCAATTCCAGCCATAGGGCTACCCTGAGGTACTATATATTTAAAGTTTTTGATAAGGTCGAAAACTTCATCCTCGCTCATAGGATTAGGATATTTCTTTTCGATCCTGGCAATTTCTTTCGCGATACGTCGGTGCATATCATCCGGGGTAAGTTCATAAATATTCCCTTTGGAATCTTTAAGGGCATATTTATTTACCCAAACCCTTGCAGCGAGATCATCTCCTTTAAAATATTTAAGTGATGCTTCATAAGCCTGCTCCTGGGTATAAGTTTTTGGAACGACTGGTTTTTCTTGTACAGGCATATAAATGAGATTTTTAGGTTAGAAATTCGTTATTAGAGTAGTGTAAATCTAAACAAAGAAATGAGACGATTAACAATTTCTTCAAAAAAAGTTATCAAGAAAAAATTGTTAATTAATTGATAATCAGATAAATAAAAAATTACTAACAATAAAAAGTTGACAAATAATAAAAACTAATGTATTTAGATTTGATTTGAAGTCTTTGAGATTGTAATGGGAATTTAAAAGTGGAAAAACAAACCTAAACCGTAGAATCTATGAAGAATGTACAGAAAATATGCAGAGATGTATGAAAAAAAGAGGCCCCGCAGTTGGCGGGGCCTTCTTGAATTAACACCTATGAAAATTCAAAATAAAAAGCGCTTATTCTGTTACTGACCATATTACATATCCGGTTGCCGGCATTTTAATGGTCACAGCCCCATTTTCATCGGAGGTAGGGTTATATGTTGAGTTACCACTATAATCCATCAGGGTAACATTATTTCAGTTTGAACTTACAGTCCTTCCTTTGTGGACTGTTTCTGTTGCTAATATATATAATTAATCCGGTATTTGTACTTGTGCCTGATCTTTTCATAACATATTCATCATCATCCACATATTGGATTTCGGTGCCTCCTGGACGTAATATTGTTGTGAATTTTGATCAGTTTTTTTATTTCGTATTGTAAACCAGTGTGTTCCTAGTCTGAATAAAAAATTGTAGGATATTCTGAAAGTGTAAGAATGTAAGGGTCGGCTTTCAATTTATTTGAAGGTTTTATGTGATTATCATCATAGGGAATCTTCTTCAGATTGTAACTTAACATTGAAATAATCTTATATTTTTACTACTCCTTTATTAAGTTTTGATAAGTCATAGTGCTTATTATATTTAAAAATTTACGATATGCGTAAAAGAACCTTAAGTTTCTGGGAGATCTGGAACATGAGCTTTGGATTTCTTGGAATCCAGATGGGATTTGCTCTTCAGAATGCTAATGCAAGCCGAATTTTACAAATTTTTGGTGCCGATGTTCACGAACTTTCCTGGTTCTGGCTTGTTGCTCCATTAACCGGTTTAATAGTTCAACCGATTATTGGATACTACAGTGATCGTACCTGGACGATATTAGGTCGGAGGAGGCCTTTCTTCCTGACTGGTGCTGTTCTTGCTGCTTTAGGTCTTGTCCTTATGCCGAATGCAGATCTATTTACTGCGATTCTCCCATCTTTATGGATTGGCGCGGGAATGTTGTTTGTGATGGATGCTTCCTTTAATATAGCTATGGAGCCTTTTCGTGCGCTGGTAGCCGATAATCTTCCGTCAGACCAGAGGACTCTGGGATTCAGTATTCAAACGGTCCTTATTGGAATTGGTGCTGTAATAGGTTCCTGGCTGCCCTACGTACTTGCAAACTGGTTTGGGGTTGCAAATAAGGCGGCCATAGGAGAGGTGCCATTGAACCTTCTGCTTTCATTCATTATAGGGGCGGTAATTTTGGTGGGGAGTATTCTTATTACTGTATTTACCACGAGGGAATATTCTCCCGAGGAGCTTGATGAAATGGAAGAACCGGAAACCGTGGAGGTTCTGGAAAAAGAGAAATCCAGCTTAATGGATATTTTTTCCGATTTCAGGAAAATGCCGGAAACAATGCGACAGCTTAGCTGGGTACAGTTTTTCTCCTGGTTTGGCCTGTTTGGAATGTGGGTTTTTTCCACCCCGGCTATTGCCCATCATATATACGGCCTTCCCGTAACAGATAGCAGTAGTGAAACTTACCAGAACGCTGGAGACTGGGTTGGGGTCTTATTTGGGATATATAATGGGGTGTCAGCCATTTTCGCTTTTTTTCTTCCGGCAATTGCATTGAAATTTGGCAGAAAGAGAACCCATATGATTTCTTTAATAATAGGGTCAATTGGTTTGTTGTCTATTTATATAATGCCGGATGAGAATTGGTTAATTCTTTCAATGGTAGGTGTTGGTATAGCATGGGCAAGTATACTTGCCATGCCATATGCTATACTCGCCGGTTCTATTCCGCCAAAGAAAATGGGAGTATATATGGGGATTTTCAACTTTTTTATAGTTATACCACAAATTATCAATGCACTGATTGGAGGGCCCATGGTAAAATATTTATATGGGGGAGATCCTATTTATGCACTTATTACCAGCGGAATCTCATTTCTTATCGCGGGAATTCTCGCTTTACGTATACATGATATTGATGAACCTTTAGAAACAACTTAATGGGAATGCAAAAAGCAATAATATTCGATCTTGACGGAGTTATAGTAGATACAGCTAAATTTCACTTTCTGGCCTGGCGTAAACTTGCCAATGACCTCGGATTCGACTTTACTAAAGAACAAAACGAACAGTTAAAAGGAGTAAGTAGGGTGGAATCCTTAAAGAAAATACTGAACTGGGGAAATATGGAGCTTTCTGAAGAGGAATTCAACAGGCAGATGGGGCTTAAAAATGAGAATTATCTCTCTTATGTAAACAAAATGGATAAAAGTGAGATACTTCCTGGAGTGCCCGGAGTCTTAGACTATCTCATAGAGCATGATATTCCCATTGCTGTGGGTTCTGCCAGTAAGAATGCGCGAACCATTCTGAAGAAAATAGATCTGCATGATAAATTTAATGTGATTGTTGATGGTAATGATGTTACCAAAGCAAAACCCAATCCTGAGGTCTTTTTGATTGCCGCTGAAAAATTGAAAACGAGTCCGGAAAACTGCGTGGTCTTTGAGGACTCTGTAGCAGGCATCCAGGCCGCAAATATAGCAGAAATGACAAGTATAGGAATTGGTGAAAAGAACGTTTTGAATGAAGCCGATCATGTTTTTGCTGATTTTACCGAAATAGATATAGATTTTATTGAAAAATTATTGAGAAAAGAAGGAAAATGAATCAAGATTATATAAAACCAGATGAATGGTCTATCATAGAAGAGGGATTTGATCCGGGTAGAGTAAAGTCTTCTGAAAGCCTTTTCAGTATAGGGAATGGAGCGATGGGGCAACGCGCGAATTTCGAGGAGCAGTATTCCGGTCCCAGTTTTCAGGGAAGCTATATAGGAGGCGTTTATTACCCGGATAAGACAAAAGTAGGCTGGTGGAAGAATGGCTATCCGGAATATTTTGCAAAAGTACTGAATGCCCCCAACTGGATAGGAATCAATGTTTTTGTCAACGATGAGGCTCTTGATCTGGCTACCTGTAGGGAGGTAAAAAACTTCCGAAGGGAACTCAATATGAAGGAGGGCTGGCTTGCCCGTAGTTTCGAAGCTGTTTTATCTAATGAAATTGAGGTTGAAGTAAAGGCTCTGCGTTTTCTGTCAATTGAAGATGATGAGCTGGGTGCAATACGATTTGAGGTGTCGCCAATTAATTCGGATGCCAGAATCAGGTTTGATCCATACCTTGATGGAAGTATCACCAATACCGATGCCAACTGGGAAGAACGATTCTGGGAAACGCTTGAGGTAAAAGCCGAAGCCGACAGAGCTTATGTGGTTTCCAGGACTCTTAAGACCGGGTTTCATGTTGGCACCTATATGCAGTCTGAATTTCAGCTTAACGGGCGTGTTATTTCCCAAATACCGGAAGTAAAAACAAGGGAAGACCAGGTTTATTTTTCATATTCTGTGGATACCAGAAAGGGCGAAACGGCCTGCATTATTAAATATGCCGGATACGTTACCGATATGAACCATAAAAGATCTGAACTTATTGAAGCTGCTTCAACAGTACTTGACAAGGCAGTAAATAAAGGATTCGGAAAACTGAAAAAGGAGCAGAAGGAAGCCTGGACGAAAATATGGGAAATGGCCGATATCACAATTAGCGGTGATGTAAAGGCCCAGCAGGGAATCCGTTTTAATATTTTCCAGCTTAACCAGACCTACCTTGGTAAAGATGCCAGGTTAAATATAGGCCCGAAAGGCTTCACCGGTGAAAAATACGGCGGCAGCACTTACTGGGATACAGAAGCCTATTGTATCCCTTTTTATATGGCAACCAAGGATCACCAGGTAGCACGAAACCTGCTTAAATACAGGTATAACCAATTGGAAAAAGCCAAAGAAAATGCCACCAAACTTGGATTTTCAAATGGGGCGGCACTATATCCTATGGTAACGATGAATGGAGAGGAAAGTCATAATGAATGGGAGATCACCTTTGAGGAAATTCACCGTAACGGGGCTATGGTGTTTGCTATTCATAATTATGTTCGGTTTACAGGTGATTTTGATTACATACCTGAAAAAGGTCTTGAAGTGATGATCGCTATTGCAAGGTTCTGGCACCAGCGGGCAAACTTCAGTAAAGAGAAAAACAAGTATGTCATTCTTGGCGTGACCGGCCCGAATGAATATGAGAATAACGTGAATAATAACTGGTACACCAATTATATTGGGAAATGGTGTATTAAGTATTGCCTTGAAATGATAGACAAGGTTAAGGATGGTTACGAAGATGATTATCATAGAATCATGGGGCTTACCCACCTTAATGAAGGGGAACTTGCTAAATGGAAGGAAGTGGCGGAAGAAATGTATTTTCCTTATTCCGAAGAACACGGAGTATTCCTTCAGCAGGATGGCTTCCTGGATAAGGAGCTCATTCCTGTGGTTAACCTTGATAAAACCCAAATGCCTATCAATCAGAAATGGAGCTGGGACCGTATCCTTAGGTCATGTTATATTAAACAGGCCGATGTACTACAGGGTTTTTACTTTTTTGAGGATCAATTCAGTGAGGAAGACCTTGAAAAACATTTTGATTTCTACGAACCTTTAACGGTTCATGAATCATCGCTATCGCCCTGTGTGCATAGTATTCTGGCAGCTTTTCTGGGACGGACGAAACAGGCATATGAGTTCTATTTGAGAACATCAAGACTGGATTTGGACGATTATAATAAAGAAGTAGAACAAGGGTGTCATATAACAAGTATGGCGGGAACCTGGATGAGTATCGTTGAAGGCTTTGGAGGAATGAGAGTGATAGATGATACGCTTTCATTCAAGCCCCGAATTCCTGAAGAATGGAAGGCATATTCCTTTAAGGTGAATTTCAGAGGAAGGATTTTGAAAGTAGAAGTAACCGGGCACAAGACCAGTTTCTCAATGGAAGGTGAGGCTTCGTTGGAGATACTTGTTAATGGTAAGTTAGTTGAGATCCAGCCAAATGTTCCTTTTAGTGTATAAGGATTTGGCGGATCTCAAAACTTAGGAAAAGTCAAAATAACTGAATAAGAAAAGCCATTGAAAATGGCTTTTCTTTATTTCATTTTTTAAAGGTTCTTTGAATAGAATTTTATGGTTGAAATATTTGAAGAATTATTTTCATTGTATGCGGACATATGAGTGATTGATAATCAATATATTAAACTGTAAATGTTAAATTCCGGGAATTACTGTAACTATTAAGAATTAGGATCGTCCTTTAAATAGAACCTGTTATCAAACTATGATGAAAAGAATTCACTTATTCTTATTATGTTTAATTTTCCTTTCCATCGCGGCGAAGGTTTCAGTAGCCCCTGGCGGAATGGAATATCCTGCTTTAACAGCTGATTATAATGACCAAAAAGGAGAACGTTTCTTTAAGTATAAAGTGAATCAGATTCAGGATTATAATAATCCTGAAGTAACCAGGTGTAAGTTGACGTCTTCCCGATGTTGTCAGGCTTAGACATATGTTTGTAGAAAATCTTTCGATTTGAAGAAAAAGTGCCTCAGACTTTACATAAATTCCGATTCTAAATACCGGTTAGTTAATGTGTGGGATTTGATATCTTAAATTGCAAATTATTGAAGACAGCATATTCTGTCTTCGTTCGTAAAGCATTTGCGTCGGAATACTGTTAAATTTGAAATAGCCAACGCGAAATTTTGTTGCTTTTCAGATATCAAATATTTAGGAGACAGCTTTTTTGAAATTAATTTTCAGGATACCAGTCCATCAGTTCTACTTCAATACTCCCGTTACCTTCATTCACCAGTTCTTTAAATTTATCAATATCTTCAAATCCATTCTTTCCTCGGTAGTGGTAAGGAATCACTTTTTTAGGTTTAAAGGCGAGTACTCCCTCAGCAGCCTGCTCTACGGGCATGGTATAAGGAAGGTTCATAGATATCAGAGCGACATCAATATCCTTAAGGTTTCTCATTTCAGGAATATCTTCTGTATCTCCGGAGATGTATAATCTTTTTCCCTCTTTCTCCAAAACATATCCGTTGCCTCGTCCCTTCACATGCATGGCATCTCTGCTTTGAGGTAAATTATACATAGGGACAGCCTTAATATTAAAGCCTAGGTGGTTTATTGATTCTCCATTGTTGATTACAATAAGATTTCCCTGAAGCTCTTCCGGCAATTTTTCCTGAACTGCCTTGGGGACAAATATCTTTTTGTCTCCTATTTCAAGGGCTTTAAGGGTTTCGGCATTCATATGATCTCCGTGAATGTCGGTTATCAAAATAAAGTCGGCTTCAGATTTTTCTTTAAATGCATCTGGGCCTCCTACGGGATCTGTATAGAATACGGCATCTCCCCATTTAAAAACGGCGGTGGCGTGAGAGACAGGCATAATTTCAATTTCATCCGAATTAATTTCAGCGCCCGTATCTTTTTGCAATCCACTCTCAGCAATCTCGGAAGAATTTTTTTTATCTTCAGATTTCTGTCCATTCTTACATGCAGCCAGCAAAATAAGTGTAAGTAATAAGGTAATTATCTTTTTCATATCCAACATTTACCCTAAAAGTAAGAATCATAAAAGGGAAGACCTCTTAATTAATAAACCTTTAAGAAAGCTTTAGTACCATCTTAATATCTCCCCGGGAATATGGGCCATTCTTTTCCATAGGGATTTCCACAAAACCGTATTTCTTATATAGATGAATGGCATTTTCCAGTTTTCGGTTAGAATAAATAATGAGCTGTTTCCAGTTCTTTTCTTTTGCAAAGGCCAGGGTATGCTTCATGAGTTTCTGGCCAATTTTCTTACCGCGTTGGTCCGGTTTGACAGCCATTTTTGTAAGTTCAAAAGTATCCTCTTCAATTCTCATTAGGGCAACGCAACCTATTATTTCATTTTCCTCTTTCACCAGGAAAATATTACCTCCAGGTTTAATAATGTACTTTTGTGGATTTCCAAGCACTTCTTCATCATGGGGTTCAACCCAGAAAAACTCTTCCAGCCACTGGATGTTCATCTTTTTGAATTCTTCAGCATATTCAGGCTGCCAGGATATAATTTCCATTTATTAAATTTTAAGTAAAATTAGAAAATCCGATGAATTAAGCCGCCCATAACCATTAATTCTAAATTCACTTATATTTATGAATCTTTAAACGTTCAATTTATGCAGAAAGAAGTCTTTTATAAATTCGGTCATCTTTTACTAATTCTATTATTCCTTTCCTGTAAAATAGGTCCTGAACCAGATCAGGAGTTAAAGACATTGGAAGAAGATGTGGAGATCCTGCCACCAGACGAATTGTATGGAGACCTGTTTTTTGATGTCCAGACCGGGGAAATCTTTGAAGATAGCAAAACCTTTGTAGATGTAGTGCCTCAACATAATGTAGGGCTTATCAGGCAACGTTATAATATGCTGGATGATACTACCACCGAATCCATTTCTGAATTCATAAAGCAACATTTTGAGATTCCCGGAAACGATTTTGAATTCAAAACCGATTCCTCTTCAATAAAACTTCATATCCGGAAATTATGGGATGTCTTAAAAAGACCAGCAGATGAAAGAGTGTCGGGAACTCTTATTCCTCTTCCAAACCCGTACATTGTTCCCGGAGGTAGATTCAGGGAAATTTATTACTGGGATAGTTATTTTACCATGCTGGGCTTACTTGAAGACGGAGAAATAGAAACTATAAGAAACATGGTAGATAATTTCGCTTATCTCATCAATGAATATGGTTTTATTCCCAATGGTAACCGTACTTATTATTTAGGAAGATCCCAGCCACCCTTTTTTGCCATGATGGTAAGGGTTCTGGCAGAAGCTGAAGGTGAGGAGGTTTTAGCCGAATATTTGCCGGAACTTGAAAAGGAATATAATTTCTGGATGGATGGCGCTGAAGATTTGAATAATAAGCATGCTTTTAGACGAGTTGTAAAAATGGAAGATGGCGGGATCCTTAATCGCTATTGGGACGATAATGCCACTCCAAGACCTGAAAGTTACAGGGAGGATGTAAAAACTGCGGAAAAGGCGGTTTCCAGAAATCCAGAGCTTAGCAAAGAAGAAGTTTACAGGAATCTAAGGGCAGGAGCTGAATCTGGCTGGGACTTTTCAAGTAGGTGGCTGAACAAAAATGAAAATGACGAATTTGATCTTTCAACAATTCACACGACAGATATTGTCCCCGTTGACCTTAATTCCCTGCTGTACAATCTTGAAATGACAATTTCTGAAGCTGCTGAGATAGCGGGTAATGAAGAGAAAGTCGAAGAATTTACAAAGAAAGCTGAAGCCAGAAAAGAAACAATCTTAAAATATCACTGGAATGATAAAGCCGGCTTTTTCATGGACTACAATTTCAGGAAAAATGAAATGACCGATCGTTTTTCGCTTGCCGGAGTTTATCCGCTCTTTTTCGAAATTGCCAGTCAGCTGCAATCCGAAGGGGTAGCTGCTAAAATTGAAGAAGTCTTTCTTAAACCCGGAGGGGTGGTGACAACTCCATATAACACCGGTGAGCAATGGGATGCACCTAATGGCTGGGCTCCTTTGCAATGGATCACTATTAAGGGACTTCAAAACTATGGGCGTGATGACCTGGCTTCCGAAATCAGATCGCGTTGGCTGGAATTGAATAAAGATGTTTATCAACGCACTTTTAAAATGCTTGAAAAATATAACGTGGAAGACCTTTCCAAGGAAAGTGGAGGAGGAGAATACCCAACTCAGGATGGATTTGGATGGACCAATGGTGTCTATCAGAAATTATCTTCAGAATAAAGATATGGAGAGAATAGAATTATATATCGAATATACTGCGAAATTTATCGAAGTAGCAGGAGTACTTACCATTTTACTGGGAACAATTCTGGCCTTAGGTAAATATCTGGCCGCCCGTCAAAAATCTGAAAAACGATCCTATAAATTATTGAGGCAGGAACTGGGAAAAGGAATTTTACTTGGTCTGGAAATTCTGGTAGCAGCAGATATTATAGCTACGGTAGTAACAGAGCCTACGATGGATAAAGTCCTTACACTGGGGGTTATTGTAATTATAAGAACATTTCTTAGTCTTTCCATTGAACTAGAAATTGAAGGTCGTTTTCCCTGGCAGAGGGTTGCTTCAGAGGATAAACTGGATCGGGAATCCTGAAATTATTCAGTAATAAAGTCACTAACGAAATAAGACAGTGTTTTTCCTATCTGTCCGGTATCCCTTTCCTCAGGGGCCGCTTCACAAATGTGGAAATAACAGCAGTTCTTATTTTTTGAAATCATGTTTATAAAATTCCTGATTTGATTAACAGAAAAACCTGCCGGTGATTGGGCACTACTGGGAAAATCTACTATGGCATCACAATCCAGTTCGAATCCGAATTTAGTATCATCTACGGTGTGTATGCATTCCTGAAATCTCCGGTTCAGTTCGTCCGGAAATTTAAGCAGGTCTTCCGCTAAATAATAGTTCATATTCTCAGAAATGTCCATTTGCTTAAAAATATACTCCGGGGTATAGTTCTTATGAAGCCCAAAAACAGAATATCTGCATAGATACTGGCCTTCTATCGCATAACTGAATCCATTTCCGCTATGCCGATGTTCCAGTTGCCTGAGATCGGTATGAGCGTCTATATTGATTACATTGATTGGATTTCCTGTACCCTTTGCAGCTCCTTTGATATTTCCATAGGCATTGTTATGCCCTCCCCCAACGATAATGGGGATCTTGCCATATGAAATGATTTTCTCAATAAGATCTGCAACCAACTGATCGATCTCTTTCACAAGATCTCCCAGTTTTATGAAATAGTTAGGATCTGTATCATCAATATTGGCTGCTTTCTGCATGAATTCCTTACTATTCAGTTCTCCCAGGAGCACCAGGTTCTCAGGATTGTTGAACCTGTTCACCTGAATATTCACCACCGAACTTAACAGGCTATTCCAGGCCTTTGAAGTTCCGGGTTTGCCATAATTGGCTCTTACGCCTATATCCTCAGGAATCCCTATCAGGACATACTTTGCAGAATTGCTATCCAGCTCCTCAAGGCTGCTTACAAATTCAAGTTTCTCTCCAAATTTCATTTCTCCCTTTCGTCTGGAGATCAGATTGGCAATATCAGATGGCTTATAGATCTTGAGAGCTTTCATATTATATCTTTTTACCATTGATGTAAACCGATTCTATTGAATTTGTTCCGAAGGCATAAGGTAAAAATGTATAGGATGGGATCTCTTTCGTAATGATGAAATTAGCCTGTTTTCCTTTTGTGATACTTCCATGGGTCTTACTTAGTTCCATTGCATAGGCTCCGTTGATCGTTGCGGCGTTGATCGCTTCTTCCGGGGTCATTTTCATTTTTATACAGGCCAGTGATACCACCAGGTTCATGTTTCCACTTGGTGTGCTTCCGGGATTGAAATCGGTAGCCAGTGCTAATGGCAGTCCTGCTTCCAGGATCCTTCTCGCTGGCGTATATGGAATACTTAGAAATAAAGAGCAGGAGGGAAGGGCCACCGGCATGGTCTCAGTTCCTTTTAAAACTTCAATATCCTCATCATTCATTACTTCTAGGTGGTCCACGCTTAGCGCGTTATATTCAACGCCGGCCTTTACACCGCCAATCGCATTGAACTGGTTAACATGGATTTTCGGCCTAAGGCCATATTCTTTTGCCGCGCTTAAAAGCTTATGAGTATCCTTCACCGTGAAATATCCCTTCTCGCAAAAGATATCGATATATTCCGCCAATCCCTGTTCCGCCACTTTAGGTAGAATCTCATTAATAACCAGATCCATATATTCTTCCGGTCTTTCTTTATAATCCTTCGGAATTGCATGAGCTCCCAGAAAAGTAGATTTTATAGGTAGCTTGTAATTTTCTTTGAGCTTTTTAATGACTCTCAGCATTTTCAGCTCAGCTTCCTCGGTAAGACCGTAGCCGGACTTTATTTCCACGGCTCCCGTACCCAGCTTCATGACCTCTTCCAGTCTTTTAGCCGATTGTTTGTACACTTCTTCTTCGGGAGTTTCCTGGAGTGTTTTTGCACTGTTCAGGATTCCACCACCCCGGTTCGCGATCTCTTCATAGCTCAGTCCGTTAATGCGATCGGCGAATTCCTGTTCCCTGTTCCCGGCGTAAACGATATGGGTATGAGAATCGCACCAGGTGGGAAGGATTATCTTTCCGGAAGCATCTATATTTTGATCAACTTTAATATCCGGCGGATTATCCATGGAGCCATAGGCTTCGATCTTGTCATCTTCAACCAGTAGCCATGCATTTTTTACCGAAGGCAGTTCCTTCATATCTGTTCCTGAAACCTTATCTATTTTTTCTTCTCTTACCTGTAGTAATTCTTTGATATTGGAAAATAATAATTTCATTTAAGCCTGATATTTTTGATCGGTCTGCTAAGATAGAAAAGTCATTTTTGGACTACTATTTTTCGATAGGAATTTCTGCATTAAAGGGTGAACTGGGCCAGGATCTTCTGAACTTCATAGATATCTACTTTTTTATTGAAGCGTTTGGAGATGGAAGGTGTCTGTTCACCAGAAATCCAGATCTTGAGTTCTGCATCAAGATCAAAACTTCCTGCAGTTTCAACACTAAAGCGGGTGATGCTCTTATACAGAACCGAAAAGTATTCTATCTTGTTTCCGGTAATTCCCTGAACATCCACAAGGATAAGTCGTTTATTGGTAAAGATGAAGGTATCCCGGATTATTTTGAATCCCGCTTCGATCTCTTCCGAAGGTATAAGAAGTTTACTATATTTCTCCTGGAGCGTCTCCTTTTCAATAGCCCCGGCATTTCCTAAAAGTGAAGAAAGTATTCCCATATTAATTTTTAATTGATTTCATAATCTATAACAAACCTGTATTTCACATCAGAATCTACAACTCTTTCATAGGCGTCATTGTTATTCTGAATATCGATCATTTCGATATCTGAAACACTTCATAGCTATTAGATTAATATTTTACAGAAAGTTACTTAAAAAACTGCGGGGGCGCATTGAACAGCTTTAAGGTTTAACTATTATTAACTATTGTCCCAATGAGAGTTCAATGTAACCTGCCCGCGATGAGTTTAACAGAATTCTTAGTACCTTAGGCTCTTATTTTTCCAAATCAGAATTTTATGAGTAGACCCAAAGGAATCAATACCATTTGTACGCATGTTGGAGAACTGGAAGACAGAGAATTCAAGGGGGCGGTTTCCCCTTTATATATGTCTACTTCCTACGCTTTTGAAGATGTAGAGACAAAAAGGTATCCCCGTTATTTCAACACACCTAATCAGGTAGCCCTTGCAAAGAAAATGGCAGCCCTGGAACATGGAGAAGCTTCACTTATTTTCGGAAGCGGAATGGCTGCGGTAAGCACCTCCTTAATGGCTTTTTTGAGATCTGGTGATCACGTGGTGTTCCAGGATTCTTTATATGGTGGAACCAGCAATCTGGTGACCGAGGAATTTGAAAAATTCGGCATAGAATACAGTTTTGCAAAAGATGCAAAGGCTGAATCTCTAAAAGCCGAAATAAAACCTAACACGAAGGTGATCTATATTGAGACACCGTCAAATCCGTTGCTTAGAATAACAGATATGAGGGCTGTTGCTCAGCTGGCTAATGAAAACGCTCTGGTAAGTATGATCGATAATACATTTGCTTCCCCGGTGAATCAGAATCCTATAGATTTTGGGATAGATGTGGTGATACATTCAGCAACCAAATATATGGGCGGACATAGTGATATACTGGCGGGCACTGTGATCTCTTCGGAGGAATATATCAACCGAATCTTCCATATGGCCAAGAATTTTGGCGGCAGTTTGAGTGATTATACTGTCTGGCTGCTGGAAAGGAGCCTGAAGACAATGGGACTCAGGGTGAAAGCTCAGAATGAAAATGCGATGAAGTTAGCTGAGTTTTTAAATTCACATCCTGACGTTGCCAATGTCTATTATCCCGGTTTGAAGGATCATCCGGATCATGAACTTGCAACCGGACAAATGAAAGCTTACGGAGGCATGCTATCCTTTGAATTAAAGGAAAATATAAATGCTTCAGAATTCATGAAGGCTCTGAAACTTATAAAACCCTCAATGAGTCTTGCAGGAGTTGAAAGTACCATTCTTCTGCCCTCAAAAACCTCCCACGGGTTATTGAGTCCAGAAGAAAGGGAAAAGCAGGGAATAAAGGATAATCTCTTAAGGTTTTCGGTTGGCATCGAAGAAACGGAAGATCTTATAGAAGACCTGGAACGGGCTATTAAAAAAAGTAATTAAAAATTAGAATTCAATTGTATGAAATTAGATATACTGGCAGTGGGTTCGCATCCCGATGATGTTGAATTAAGCTGCTCAGGGACCATTGCCAAGGAAGTTGATCGCGGTAAGAAAGTTGGGATCCTGGACCTTACAAGGGGAGAACTTGGCACCAGGGGCACGGCAGAGATTCGGAATAAAGAGGCTGAAGCTGCTGCAGAGATTCTGGGAGTTTCGGTTCGTGAAAACCTGGAATTCAGTGATGCTTTTTTTGAGAATAACACGGCCCATAAGCTGGAAGTAGTGAAAATGATTAGAAAGTACAGACCGGAAATCGTCCTGTGTAATGCGGTTGAAGACCGCCATATAGACCACGGCAGAGGAGCGAAGCTGGTTAGTGAAGCCTGTTTTCTTAGCGGGCTTAGAAAGATCGAAACTGTACTGGACGGGAAGAACCAGGAAGCCTGGAGACCAAAACATGTATTCCATTATATACAATGGAAGAACCTGAAACCCGATTTTGTGGTAGATATTTCGGGATATATTGATAAAAAACTAGAGTCTGTCCTGGCCTATTCGTCGCAATTTTATGATGAGAACAGTAAGGAGCCTGAAACGCCAATTTCCAGCAGTAACTTTCTGGATAGCATTACTTACCGGGCTAGGGATATGGGAAGGCTTATTAATACTGAACATGCCGAAGGCTTTAATGTAGAGCGACATGTAGCGGTAGATTCCATATTTGACCTTATTTAATTGAAATTTTTTCTTTGCGAAATTGTTCAAATAACTTACATTTGCAACCGCTAATCAAATGGTGGTTGTAGCTCAGTTGGTTAGAGCGCTGGATTGTGGTTCCAGAGGTCGCCGGTTCGACCCCGGTCATCCACCCTTACAAAAGCTTCCCTGAAAATGGGAAGCTTTTTTTGTTAGAATTATTCCTGTTTCCATCTGCTAAGTTTTATTTTTACCAAAATCAAAATACCGCTATGAATTCCAGGGAAGACCAGCTGAAAGCTTTTGACAGATTACTTACTATCATGGACGAACTTAGGGAGCAATGTCCCTGGGACCGGAAACAGACCATGGAGTCATTAAGGCATCTTACCATCGAGGAAACCTACGAACTTGGAGATGCTATTCTGGATAGGGATATGGGCGAGATAAAAAAGGAACTGGGGGATGTATTGCTTCATCTTGTTTTTTATGCCAAAATAGGAAGTGAGACCAATGATTTTGATATAGCCGATGTAGCCAATAGTATTTGTGATAAGTTAATAGATCGTCATCCTCATATTTACGGAGATATTGAGGTTGCCAATGAAGAAGAGGTTAAGAAGAACTGGGAAAATCTGAAGCTCAAAGAAGGTAAGGAAAGTGTGCTGGAAGGAGTTCCAAGGTCTCTACCCGCAATGGTTAAAGCTAATCGTATTCAGGATAAGGTAGCCGGGGTTGGATTTGACTGGGAAGAGCCGGAACAGGTCTTTGAAAAACTCAAGGAAGAACTTGAAGAACTGCAACATGAGGTAAGAACCGATAATAAGGATGAGATAGAAGCCGAATTCGGTGATGTGCTTTTCTCAATGATCAATTATGCCAGGTTTCTTAAAGTAAACCCTGAGAATGCCCTGGAACGCACTAATAAGAAATTTATCAAGCGGTTTCAGTATTTAGAAGAAAAAGCAAAAGAAAACAATAAAGCCCTGAAGGATATGACGCTTGCTGAAATGGACATCTTCTGGAATGAAGCAAAGAAATTTTAGTTACCTGGAGAAAACCATCAGGTCTTCATAAATATCAATAGAGGAAAATTGCAGGTTTTCCTTTATCCATAATAGGCTATCACGGTTATAGAATATCACATGGGTAAGATCATTCTTGTAATGCCATTCGTTGAATTTAATAGCTTCATTCCATACTTCAGTCTTACAGTAAAGTTTTCCTCCAGGCTTTAATAGTGATCTCAATAAACGGAACTCCTTAACAGGCTTTTGAAAATGCTCCATCACCTCGCAGCAGATGATGAAGTCATACTTTTTTTTAAGCAATTTCTGATTTGGCTGAAAATAAGGATCATAAAGCCTGATATCGAAACCTGATTTTTCAAGTTCCGAAGCTATAACAGGGCCGGTGCCACATCCAAAGTCTAGGCCGGTAGAATCCCTGGAGAGATCAGATTTGATCTTTTCGATTATCGGGCTTACAAAATTAATGTAACCGGGGTCGTTTATATCGTTGTTATGAAGACGGTACCTGAATTTTTCTTCCTGCGGACTAAGGTAAGATTCGGGGGAAAGTAAAATAGCCTTGCAGTTTACACATTGTAAGTACTCCCGTTCCTTGAAGATTTCAAAGTTCCGGGTAGTGCTATTGCACAAACTGCAAAGCATATTATTGTTTTAGTAAAGTGACCTGATCTTTCTGAGCTTTTCTTCCCAGACCTCAAGATCGGCCTTCTGATTCTCGATATTCTTATGTACTTCCTGAACCAGGGGATTATCATCATCAACATTTGAGAAGAACTGGAGGTTGTTCTCAAGCTGTCTTATTTCTGCTTTGGTTTCCTCTATCTTCTTGGTAAGGAAGTAATGCTCGTTTCTGATCTTATTATCGTCATCTGCATCATCCAGGGCCTGAACTTTGTTCTCATACTTCATCATTTCGGCCTTGGTATTGTCAATATCCATCTTCTTGAATACCTGATCCAGAGCTTTGTTGAATTTACCTTCGATAAAGCGTTTATTATAAGGTACTTTTCCGGTTTCTTTCCAGGCATTGATCTGTTCCTTGATCTTTGCAAGATCCGCCTTCTTCTCACCTGAAAGCTCGATGTTTTTTACTTTGTCAAGGATTTCTTTTTTCTTGTCAAAAGCTTCGATCTCTTCTTTGTTGTCTTCATTGCGTTGTGCATGCAGGCGGTCAAAATAATGGTTACATGCTTTTTTAAACTGTTTCCATACCTTGTCACTGTCTTTTCTTGGAACATGACCTATCTTCTTCCAGTCGGCCTGGATTTTTTTCATCAAAGGAGTGACGGTCTTAAAATCATCACTGTCTTTATTATCCTCAGCGATCTGTATAAGTTCTTTTTTCTTTTCAAGGTTTTCATATTGCTGCTTTTTAAGGTTCTTGTAAAAAGCATTCTTTTTGCGGTTGAAACTTCGCACATTTTCCTTGAAGGCATTCCAGGTTTCCTGGTTCTTATTTCTTGGGACCTTACCTGCACCGAAGAATTCTTCTCTCAATGCCTCTATTTCTCTGATTTTTTGCTGCCATTTATTATGGCTGTCGAAATCCTGATCGGCTATTTCCTTTATTTTCTCAATAATCTCCTGCTTCTTCTCCCAGTTCTTTTCATACTGCTCGTCAAGCTGATCAAAATATTCCTGCCTTTTATCATGTATCCTTTTGGTAGCCGTGCTGAACCTCTCCCAGATATCCTCGCGATATTCCTTGGCTACAGGCCCAAGCTCTTCTTTCCACATCTTATGCAGCATCTGCAGTTCGCGGAAGGCCCGGTTCACGTCGTTTTCCTGCAGTAGCTCTTCTGCACGATCTATCACCTTTAATTTCTGTTCCAGGTTATGTTTGAAATCCATATCCCTGAATTCACGGTTTAAGTGAAGGAAATCATAGAAATTCTCTACATGGTGATGATAGGTGTTCCAGACATTATTGTACTTGTCTCTAGGGATTGGTCCCGCTGTACGCCATTTATCCTGGATCTCCTTGAAGTGATTATAGGTGGTGTTGATGTTTTCTTCAACATCTAGAAGACCTTTTAATTCTTCAATAATCTCAAGTCTTTTATGAAGATTTTCGTTAAGATCCTTTTTAAGCCGCTTGTAGTAGTTACTCCTCTTTTCTTTATAATCGAAATAAAGTGAATTAAAACGCTTTTTTAATGGAGTGGAGTAGTGGAAGTCTATAATGTTCCCGCCATCGGCGAGAAATTCCTCTTTTTTCTCTTCCATTTCCTCGTCGAACTTGGCATTGAATTCAGCGCGAATCTCCGTTACATGCTCTTTAATCGCCTGTATCTTTTCTTTATTCAGGAGTTTTTCCAGCTCATCTGCAAGAGCTTCCTTGCTCATGGAGTGATAATCCTTCTTCTCAATGTCATGACGTTCACCGGCACTTTCATCTTCACTATCTTCGGCCACCGCGCTATCCATGTCTTCTTCATGGCTTCCTGAAGATTTTTTGTTCTCTCCAACTACGGCATCACCAATATCACTATCCAGCTCATCATCTTCATCATCCTCCTCATTTTCTTTCTGACTTTTCTGTCTCGATTCCGACTCAGAAACCATAGCATCTTCATGATCGGTGGAGTGCGAAACCTTTTTTTTCGTCTTTTGCTTTTCTTCCTTTTTCACCTCTTCTGAAACTTCCGGTTTTTTGAAGAAAGGATTTTCCGGATCTTCCTTTTCCTCTATGTCGGAATAGGGATCGGAGTCCGGATCTTTCTTTTCACGGGCTTTCTGATCGGAAGTGGCTTTTCCTGCTGCCGATTCATCCAGCATAGCATCTTCATGATCGGTAGCCTCTTCAGCATTTATATTATTCGTATTATCGGAATTATCTGAAGTATTTTCTGTGGTCTTTTTCGTTTGGTCATCAACAGACTCCGCCGCCATTTTCTCATCACTTTCTTCGGAAGATTTCTCAGCAGTGTTCTTAGCTTCCTCAGCTTTCTTCATTTCTTCGTTTGAAAGTCCTTTTTTCTTATTTTCATTTTCTTGTTGAGACATATCTTTCAATGTTAGGGTTCTTCAAAGTCAATTAAAGTTGAAAGATAACAACTCCCCTAAAATTGGACAAGCGATTGGTTTTATTTGTGGCTTTAAACCAGCTATTTATTGAGGTGGATTATGAATTCCATATCTCCCAGGCCTTTTCTGCCTGAAGCTCCAGCATTCTCAGACCGTTTAAGGTGGTGGCCCCTTTTTCTGCCGCCAGTTGCATAAGCCTGGTTTCTGAAGGATTGTAGACCAGATCGAAAACCAGATGATTTTTAGAGAAATATTCGACAGGGACATCAGGGTAATTATCCGTATTAGGAAAAGTTCCTAAAGGGGTGCAGTTTATTACCAAAGTATGATTTTCAAAAATTTCCTTGTTCAGTTCCTTATAGGAAAAAATATGAGCAGCCTTCTTTCTTGATACAAATTGATAATCTATCTCCAGTAGTTTTAGCGCATATGCAATTGCCTTGGAAGCTCCACCGGTACCCAGTATAATGGCTTTTTTATGATGAGGTTTTAAGAACGGTTTCAGTGATTCCAGGAATCCCCAGTAATCGGTATTATACCCGCAGAGGCTACCGTCCTTTTCAAATTTAACTGTATTTACAGCCTGTATTTCCCGGGAATGTGGATCTAAATGATCTAAAAAAGGAATAATCTCTTCCTTATAGGGAATGGTTACGTTCAGTCCGGAAATGATATTATTCCTGAGAACATACGGGAATTTTTCAATGGAATCCACATCGAAATTTCTGTATTCTGCATCTATATTTTCCTTTTGGAATTTTTCTGAAAAATACTTTCTGGAAAAGGAGTAATCTATATTTCTACCAAGGAGCCCAAATGTTCTCATTTGTGATTGTTTTTATTTTCGTACCAGGCCAGGCCTAAAACTATAAATATTCCAATGAGAATGAAAAAGATTGCCAGCCAGGTTTGTGAAATATCAAATTCAGGCCAGTACCGGTCATAATTGTCAATTATCCTGTTTCCTTCGCGGTCTATAAGGGTTTCGCCGCCTTCATTGGTCTTGAAAATCTTTTCCTTCCATGGCCAGACAACTCCAAGCGAACCGGTAATGAAACCTATTATGGTTGCGAAGGTTTCTTTTTTATATTTTTTCAGCACGTATCCCAGTAGATGGGAAAGGGAAACCAGGCCGGCAAGGGAACCAGCTGCGAAAACGGCCAGAACCTGCAGCATTCTTAACCTGTCTGCATCCCCTGTAAAGCTGAAATCCAAAACGATTATTTCAGCTACGGTGTCATAAAGCGCATTGACGGAATCTACCAGAAGGAGTACATAATTGCCTAAAAGGATGAGTATAAAACTGCCCGAAAGCCCTGGCAATGTCATTCCTGATACGCTAATCATTCCACAGACGAAAACGAACCAGAGATTATCATTCTGCCTTGCTGGCTCCAGAAAACTAATCGCCATTCCACCTATGATACCCAGGATAGCAAAGATTATAGAGTTCCTGTCCCACTCATTGAAATCCTTGCTTATATAGTAAATGGACCCGATGATCATTCCGAAGAAAGCAGACCATACATATAATTCGTAATGTACAATCAGATAATCCAGAATTTTGGAAACACTAAAATAACTTATAAGCATTCCCAGGATAAGGAGACCGAGGAACTTCCCGTTTAAATACTGGTACAGGCTCCCGAACCTGCCGGCTATGAGCAATTTTAAAGCTTTAAAATTAACCTTTTGCAGAGAATATATGAACTCCTCATAAAATCCGGCCACAAAGGCCACCACACCACCGGAAACGCCAGGAACTTTGTTCGCAGCACCCATGGCTAGCCCCTTTAAAACAAGGAGGATTTTATCAGTTATAGTCCTAGTCTGCTGCATTGGCTGAATCAGGTTTATTATTGGCCAGCATTTCCAGAATGATGATCAGGAAAAAACCGGCAAGCATGAGCAGGACTGAATTCATGGTTTGCGGATCGCCATTAAAATTCCAAGGGAGTACCGAAGCTTCCCTTAGAACTACTTCCTTGTCACCATAAACAGCAGATTCAAGCACTTCTTTCCATGGCCATATCTTGTTCAGGGAACCAGCGATAAAACCGGTGAGTACAGCCAGGGTAATACTACTATAATGTACAAACAGCCACTTAAGAACTCTGGAAAATGTAAGGAGACCAAAAATAGCTCCGCAACCAACTATGGCGAGGGTCTGAATATCAAAATCATGGGCAGCCTCCGTTATCGATTTGTAGGCTCCAAGAAGAACAAGGATAAAGGCTCCCGAAATTCCAGGTAATATCATTGCACAAACCGCAATGGCTCCTGCAAGGAACAGGAATAAGTAGCCGGAATTGGTCGAAAGAGGAGGAAGGCTCACTATATAATAAGCTACAACTGCTCCAATGATGAGAGCGAGAATAATTTTAAAGTTCCATTTGGGGATTTGCTTTGCGACAAACCAGATACTTGCCAGTACAAGTCCAAAGAAAAAAGACCATATCAGTACCGGGTGATTCTCCAGCAGGTAATTTGCCAGGCGCATAAGACTGAAAAGACTGATAAGAATACCACAGAAAAGTGCCAGGATGAAATTTCCGTTCAGTTCTTTCCACATTGCCCTGAATCCCTCTTCCTTCCATATAGAAAACAGGGAAAGCTTCACACCACTAATGGTAGAAATAAGTTCTTCGTAAATTCCTGAAATGAAAGCTATAGTCCCTCCCGATACTCCCGGGACTACATCGGCTGCCCCCATGGCCATTCCCTTCAGAGTGACTGTAAGGTAGTCCAAAAAACTTCGCTGCATCTTCTCTTTTTATGATTCCGCCCAAAGGTAGCAAAATTACTAAGAGAGCTTTACGAAGGAATTTATAATTTGTTTGACGCTTTTTCTGTTAAAGATATTTGGAAATAACTCTTCGATAATGATATAATATTCCGAATCAATTTTCAGGGCATTATTGAGATGAAAATATCCTTTTTCCCCTTTATTTGTAGAGAAGAAAAGTCCCGCAAGACGATATTCGATCTCTGCGGAATCCGGATAGAATTCCAGTGCCTGAAGCATGCTGGTGATAGCAGTCTCATATTCGCCAAGCCCTATCAGGATGTCGCAACGTCTTATCCAGGTCTCAAGCTCATAATTTCCTAATTCCAGACTCCTTTTATAGCCGTGCTCGGCTTCTTCGTAAAAATTAAGCCGGTTGTTGATCTTGGCATATCGTTTCCAGTACAATACATTTTCCTCGTCAATATTTATTGCCTTATTGATATAATAAAGAGCCTTCTGGAAGTTCAGTTTTTTGATATAAAAATCGGTGATAGCGATCCAGCCTTTATCCAGCAGCGGATCTTCATGTACCGTTTGCTTGTAATTCTTCAGTGCCAGATCGTCACATCCAAGTTTTTCAAAACACTTGCCTATTCTTAAATACGCGAACGATGTTGGGTCTTCCAGCTCCAGGGTTATATTATAATTTTCGATAGCCTCATTGTAACGCTTCAATTTTTCAAGAACCTTTCCTTTTTCAAGATAAGCACCGATGAACCTGTCATCGCTGATAATAGCAAAATCGAATGCCGCCAGGGCTTTGTTGTATTCTTTCAGGTCAAAATATTGCTTCCCAACCTGGTGCCATGCTACTTCACAATACGGATGCTTGTTAAGATACATGTTCAGGTATTCAATAGCCTCCTGTTTCTGGTCAAGGAAATCGAAGCAGTACATTACATTATAGAGTGCTGAATAATCCTCATCATCGGCCTCCAGGCATTTCATAAAACTGTATTTGGCATTCTCAAAATCTTCAAGGAAAAGATACTCCATTCCTATAAGAGAGAATATTTCGGCATCTTCCAAAGTGATCTCCAGGGCAGCTTCGAGCATTTCGATAGCCTCCTGGTGCATATCCCTCTTTGAATAGATCTGTGCTTTCTGAATATAGATTTCCTCATTCGAGGCTTCCAGATCTTTCAGTTCGTTGAGGATCCCGTCAGCAAGGTCCAGTTTATCTTCAAAAACAAGGATCTCAACTTTGAAGAGCCTTAAATTAACAGAAGTTGGGTGCTGGGCGAGTCCCATTTTCACAGCTTTCTTGGCAAGCGAAATCTTGCCGTTTTCCAAATAATGATGGATTATATTCTCAAATTCATTGGAATCAAAGAATAAAACATCGTTGGTTTTCAGCATAGATTCGAAGCGGGTAAGTGAGAAATTATCTTCTTCGTTATGGCTCAACTGCATAAGAGACTGATTTAGGGATTTCTACTGAACTAAAGTTATAAATGATTGAAAGCGATTTGGGAAAAGTGTTATATTGTTGTTAACAAATTAATTAACACCCGGCCGTCTCCTCTTTTATTATATCCAATATGTCAATAATAATGCCACATCCTTTCCTTATTTCCTCCTTGGAAATCGTTAGCGGGGGAGTGATGCGCACAGCCCTCCTTTCGAATAATAACCAGAAGAGAATTAGCTGATTTTCTTTGGCTTTGAGGACGAGGCGATCGGCAATTTCAGCAGTTTTTAGTATTATGGCCAGCATAAGTCCTTTCCCACGGACTTCCTCTATTAAGGAATGCTGCAATAGCTTTCTGAATAGTTTTTCCTTTTCAACACATTGCGACATCAGGTCTGTCTCAGTAATCTCCCGGAGAGTTGCCAGTGCACCAGCAGCGATAAGGGGATTTCCTCCAAAAGTAGTAATATGTCCTAATTTTGGATTATCCATCAGCAGGTCCATAAGTTCCTCGGATGCAGAAAAGGCCCCTACAGGCAGGCCTCCACCCATTCCTTTTCCCATAGCGACGATATCGGGGACTACATCAAAGTTCTCAAAACCGAACAGTTTACCGGTTCTTCCAAAACCCGGCTGGATCTCATCAAGTACCAGCAGAGCCCCAACTTCTTCACAACGCGCTTTAACTTTCTTCAGATAATTATTTTCAGGTATAATAAATCCTGCTCCTCCCTGAATGGTTTCCAGGATCACTGCGGCCGTCCTGTCAGTAATCTTCGACAGATCATCCTGATTGTTGAATTCAATAAAAGAAATTCCTCCCAGTAGAGGCCTGAATGGTTTAACTCTTTCCTCGCAGTCCATCAGGCTTAAAGATCCCATAGTGTTGCCATGATATGCCTTTTTTGCAGCGATGATCTCGGTTCTTCCGGTTGCCCGGCGGGCAAGTTTCATGGCGCCTTCAATGGCTTCGGTACCAGAATTTACAAGATAGGTTTTACTTAAGGGGGCTGGAAAATTTTCAGCCAGTAACTTTGTCAGGTCTACTGCGGGTTTCTGAGCGTATTCACCATAAACCATTACATGCAGGTATTTTTCAGCCTGTTCCTTGATCGCCGAAACTATCCTGGGATGGGAGTGCCCCAGGCTACAGGCTGAAACGCCAGCAACAAAATCCAAATGTTCCTTGCCATCTGTGGTTACAATATAACAGCCCTGAGCATGAGAAACTTCCAGAGCCAGAGGGTGAGGAGTGGTTTGCGCCTGATATTTAAAAAAATCTTCTTTCAAGTTGTTAATCCTTCTTTCTGCTGACAGCCTTTTCTTTTTCTAACTTCTGAATATCCTTTCTCAGGCTATCCTGTTGCGTCCCTGGTTTGAGACTGTCCATGACTTTTTCGTTCTTGAACCTGAGACTGTCGGCATTACGGTTCTTTAAGATATCTGGTTTAAGCCTGGAGTTCTCATTAAGGAGGAGATCATCTTTCTCTCTTTTATCAAAGAACTCGTCAGGTTCATCAGGCAGAGGTATTCCCTTTATCTTTATTAGCTCTGGTTCCGGCTGGCCTTCAAATAATCCTTCTTTATTTAATATACGTTCTTCACCCCGCCAGTTAAAACCTTTTAGTTCCCGGGCATTCGGAGGGAAATCGGCCTCTGGTGTAAGTTTTCCGTCTATCTGGTTATAATAATATATATCCTGGATCTCACGGTCCCGAAATAATATCCTGATGGAACTGGCCAGGGTTTTATTGATTCCTATAAGTTCACTGTCATTATTTCGCATATAATGAAGTGTTTCAGTATTCTTGTCAATGATCACTTCATTCAATTCATTGTCCTGAAAATATCCAGTGAGCTTTTTTCCTTTTATCTGGTTATAACCTTCGATGCTGTCTTTTTGGATTAGGAAAGCATTGTTAAATACAAGTAATGAGTCAAGTTGTTCGGTTTTGGTATTACTCATCAGGTGAATACTATCCCCGGTCATCTGGTTTTCATTAGACCATAATACCGGATTCCTGTTTCCGCCATCCCGGTTGAGATTGATAAGTTTTGTGAGTCCGGTTTGCTGATCTGAATAAATAGAATCGCTTCTTCCACTCATGGGATTTTCACCGGTCTCATCCTCTTTGAAGATCCTTACATCATAAAATCCCCTTATCACTCTTTTTTCAGGCTTTCCAGTGATCATGATTGTATCACTATGTATAAATAGGGTGTCCCGCTCCTGAAGGCTGGCGGCGACTGCCTTTTTTGTAATGAACACAGAATCTTTATCGCGATACACCTCTGCATAATGACCGGTTACCCGGCTATCATTGATGGTATCTATAACTCTGATATTATTGGTTGCTGAAGCGAAACTGTTCTCCCGGTTGAAGTACAAACTGTCCCCTCTAAGTATCCGGTTGTCGTAATTGATCTGTGAATTTTTGATAAAGTATCCGTTATCTGCCCGGGTATCATAAAAACCGCGTTCACAGTATACCGTACTGGTCTCACTTTTTATGGTGGAGGGACCATAAAGATAGGCATGGCCTGTTTCTGAATAAAAATCCAGCTGTTCAGAGTTGATGGTATATTCAGGATTGGTCACAACCACTTCGTTAATGAAGCTGTATTTATCCTCTTCCATAAAGTAGCGGCCTATTTTGCTGGTAAGAACACTGGCTGTATCGGTTACCTTACCTCCGCTACGATAATAGGCCTGTTGTTTGACCCGGTCGAAGAACAGACTGTCAGTTTCCAATGTAGTTTGGGGGCGTTTCATGGAAACGTTACCACTGGCAAAGGCAAATTCAGTATTTCCGTTATACTCGGCGTAATTACTGGTCATGCTCACGCTATCGCCCTGTTTCATTCTTATGTTTCCGTAGGCCTTAAAAAAATTAGCCTCTTTATAAAAAACCGCATTATCACACCACACCTCAATCCCGTCATGATCAAAGTATACCTGATTGTCCACTTTGCTTAGTATAAGGGCTCCCGGATAGCGTTCCTCATTTTTTAGGGTCCGGTCAGAATCGTAGTTGATCTCCTGGGATCCCTGTGCGGATACCATACAAGGAAAGGTGAAGACGAAAATTAATAAAAAGAGATACTGTCTAAACAAGCTTATTTTTTTTCAAAAGTACATAAAATCCCCAGATCTAATCAGGTGTTTTCGGGGCATTGGACCTAAAGAGTTCAAAAAATACAACTTAAACAAAAACCAATTTTTCATTCTAAAAGGCTAAATGTTTCCAAATATCACGGGCTTTAAGATAAACTTAACTATTGTTAAAAAACCACGACTACTTCTCTCCCGTATGTTTCTATGAAACTAAAACCTTAGATTATGAAAAAACCCTTAGTAAAGGTCGATGTGATTGAAGCATCTTCCAAAGATTCGAAAAAGAATTCGCGAAGGAAGTTCTTAAAACTCGGTGGACTGGGATTAGCCGGTTCGAGTTTTTTACTGTACTCCTGTAGTGAAGATGATATGTTTAATCCTGGTGGAGAAGTAGTGGGTGAAAATCCTATGCCAGAGCCAGATCCCGATCCTGATGGAGAGGTTTTTGACCTGGGCAGCGGGGATGTAGGTATCCTTAATTATGCTTATGCCCTGGAACAACTGGAAGCAGCTTTCTATACACAGGTTCGTGCAGGGGCTTATTATTCAGGAGCTTCAGATGAAGAGAAACAGATATTTGACGATCTGTATAACCATGAAGTGATTCACAGAGACTTCTTTAAGGTTGCAATTACCGAGGCTGCAGGAGAAGAGAACACCTTACCCGATCTTGAATTTGACGTTTCTTCCATAGATTTTGGTGACCGAACATCAGTCCTTGAAACGGCAAAGCTACTGGAAGACACCGGGGTAGGAGCATATAATGGCGCAGGAGACAGAATTGCCAGTGCAACATATCTCACCCTGGCAGGTAAGATAGTTTCTGTTGAGGCCAGACATGCTTCTGCTATAAGATCTCTGATCAACCCTGAATCGGCTGATTTTGCCGGAGATGATGTGATAGATGCAAACGGATTGGATTTAGCTTACGATCCGGGTACGGTACTTGCCGATGCTGGTGGATTTATTGCTACTGAATTTACGGCTAACAACCTACCGGAACCAATGACAGGATCCTAAACAATATCTATAACCCGAAAAAAAAATATATTATGAGTATTATAAAATTATTGGATGATTTTACATCCGAAAAATTAACCACGAAATCCACATCCAGACGGGAGATGTTCAACACTCTTTCCTCTTTTGGTAAGAAGGCTGCCATGGCAGCGGTGCCTTTTGGCCTTGCTTCCAATAAGATGAATGCGGCAACCATGTTCCAGGAAAATTCTGCTGTAGATGCTTTACAGCTTGCACTTACACTGGAGTACCTTGAAGCTGAGTTTTATATAAAGGCTCTTGAGTCTGGCGTACTCGACGGATATTCCAGAGCAGAGACTGCATATATGCAAATTTCGAAACATGAATCTGCTCATGTTGAATTCCTTAAAGCAGGTTTAGAAGGAGCCGGAGCTACTCCGGTCGAAAAACCGACTTTTGATTTCACTGCCGATGGGGCTTTTGATCCGTTCAATGAAAATGGAATCGGGCAGGAGACTGCATACGCACAGCTTCTTGCACTGGCTCAGGCTTTTGAGGACACGGGAGTTCGTGCTTATAAGGGGCAGGCCGGAAATCTCATGAATACACCATTTCTTGAACCGGCGCTTCAGATCCATTCTGTAGAGGCGCGTCATGCTTCCGAGATCAGAAGGATTCGGGGCCTTGACGGCTGGATTACTGGCAGTATGCGAGGTGACGGTATGCCTGAAGCAACTCAGGCTGTATATAACGGGGAAGAGAATGTGACCCAGGGAGGGGTGGACCTTACAGGTTTAACCTATGCCGATGATATTGTTGGTGATCTCAATGCAGCAATTACCCAGGCTTTTGATGAACCTATCACGGCTGAAACAGCTGTTGCTATAGCGAGTCTCTTTATTGTGGACGATAGCAGTATGTAGGAGATTTTTGAAAAAGAGAAGTTATCCTAAAAGAAAATGCCCCGTCTACTGACGGGGCATTTTTACTTTATCTTGAGATCGTTTGTTTTCTGTCCGGTCCTACAGAGACCATCTTAATAGGTACTTCAAGTTCCTTTTCCAGGAAATCAACATAATCATTGAACTCCTTCGGGAGGTCTGAAGGATCTGTAAGTTTCGTCAGGTCTTCTTTCCAGCCTTTTACTTCGGTGTAAATGGGTTCAACATTCTCAGGTTCGATATTATAAGGTAAATGCGTTATTTCCTCACCTTTATATTTGTAAGCTGTACAAACCTTCAGGGTTTCAAATCCACTTAATACATCACCTTTCATCATGATGAGTTGTGTAATTCCGTTCACCTGAACCGCATATTTCAGGGCTACAAGGTCCAGCCAGCCACAACGTCTTTTTCTTCCGGTGGTGGCACCAAATTCATTTCCTACACGGCCCATAGTCTCTCCTACTTCGTCAAAAAGTTCAGTAGGGAAGGGGCCACTACCCACACGGGTGGTATAGGCTTTAAAAATACCAAATGCCTCGCCTATCTGTCTTGGTGCAACTCCAAGTCCGGTGCAAGCTCCGGCCGCAGTGGTATTGGAGGAGGTTACGAAAGGATAGGTTCCGAAATCTATATCAAGTAATGAACCCTGGGCGCCTTCCGCCAGGATTGTCTTCCCGCTTTTAATGGACTGCTGTAGATACTCTTCGCTATCAATAAAAGTAAGCTCCTTTAAGGTTTCAACAGCTTTGCAAAATTCCTTTTCAAGATCCTTCAGGTCATACTGAACATCCACATCATAAAAGGCGATCATTTTTTCATGTTTATCGGCCAGAGCCCGATACCTGTCTTTCCAGTCCTCAAGTTCAAGATCACCAACACGTAGTCCGTTCCTTCCGGTCTTATCCATATAAGTAGGGCCAATTCCTTTTAGAGTAGAACCAATCTTTGCCTTTCCTTTGGCAGCTTCAGAAGCCGCGTCAAGAAGGCGGTGTGTAGGAAGTATAAGATGTGCCTTTCTGGAAATAAGCAACTTGGACTTATAGTCAATATTATGTTTTGCCAGGTTATCCAGTTCCTTCTTGAAGATCACCGGGTCTATTACCACCCCGTTACCTACAAGATTGATGCTGTTATCGTGGAAAATTCCTGATGGAATTGTATGTAGCACATGTTTTTGTCCGTCGAACTCCAAAGTGTGTCCTGCATTGGGACCACCCTGAAAACGTCCAATAATATCGTATTTTGAGGTAAGTACGTCGACTATTTTGCCTTTTCCTTCATCACCCCATTGAAGACCTAGTAGTAAATCTACTGCCATGAAATTTTAAACTTAATTGGTTGATTTTTTGTTGCCGTAAAAGTATAAAGAATGCTTTTTAATCTCAATATCAAAAACCTCTTCTATAGTTTGTTTGATACTTTGGATCCTGGGATCACAAAATTCAATCACTTCTCCGGTATCGGTAAGTATAATATGATCGTGCTGACGGTCAAAATATGATTTCTCATACTGGGCCTGATTTTGCCCGAACTGATGTTTACGCACAAGGCCGCACTCCAGTAATAACTCAATAGTGTTATAAAGTGTAGCCCGGCTCACACGGTATTTTTTATTCTTCATTTTGATATAAAGAGACTCTATATCAAAGTGGTCATCAGAATTATAAATCTCCTGGAGAATAGCAAAACGTTCCGGAGTTTTCCGGTGTCCTTTTTCCTCAAGATATTTAGTGAAAACGTTTTTAACGACCGCCTGATCGTTTTTATTTACGACTTTTTTGCTCATAATTTGCTCTGCAAAGGTAAAAGTTTATTCACGGCTAACCTTGTCTATCCCGTTAATTTTTTTCAGCCGTTGAATGATGGTATTCAGGATATTATTATTCTTTACAACCAGTGTGATCCGGCCACTAAATATCCCGTCTGAACTGTCAAAATTCAGGTTTTTCATATTCACGTGCATATTACTGGATATTTCCTGGGTAACCTCGCTCACTAATCCAATATTGTCTATACCCTGCAGTTTGATAACGGCCACAAAATCCTGTTGTGAACTGTCTATCCATTTTGCCTGAATGATCCTGTAGGCATAGTTGCTCTGAAGTTGTAAGGCATTGGGGCAATCCTTTTTATGAACTTTGATCCCGTCGTTCACCGAAATAAATCCGAATACATTATCACCGGGAATAGGATTACAGCAATTAGCAAGTTTATATTCCAGTTTTTCTTCTTCTTTCCCGAAGACGAGCTGGTCATATTTTGCCGTAATTTCTTCCTTGTTCAGATCGGAAGAAACTGAAGGCTTCTTAATCTTGCTCTTGAAATAGCTCACTAGGGCATTACTTCTTGACGAGGCAAAATCCTTGAGCATCTGGTTGTCTATTTTACCAATTCCTACCCGGTAAAAAAGGTCCAGGCTGGTTTTTAAATTAAAGAATACCGCCAGTTCATTGATGGTTTTCTCGTTGAACTGTATCTTCTGGGCCTTTAGTTTTCTGGCCAGGACGGCTTTTCCCTCTTCGGCGATCTCTTTTTTCTCTTCTTTTAGTGAAGATTTGATCTTGGCTCTTGCTCTGGCCGTATTCGCATAATCAAGCCAGTTGATATTTGGTTTGGCATTGTCTGAAGTAATGATCTCCACCTGATCGCCGCTTTTTAATTCATGGCTTAATGGAACCAGCTTTTGATTCACCCTTGCACCTCTTGTATGCAAACCTATTTCGGTATGTATGCTGAAGGCGAAATCTAATGGCGTAGAACCTTTAGGCAGGGATTTCAGATCTCCCTGTGGGGTAAATACAAAGATCTCCTTTGAATATAGATTTAACTTGAATTGTTCTACGAAATCTACCGCATTGATATCAGGATTTTCAAGGGCTTCCTGTAAACGGGTCACCCATTCTTCAAAACCTCTTTCTTCCTTACTACTTCCCTGTTTGTATTTATAGTGGGCGGCATAACCTTTTTCGGCGATCTCGTTCATGCGCTCACTCCTAATCTGAACTTCTACCCATCGGCCTTTAGGCCCCATCACTGTAATGTGAAGTGCTTCATACCCGGTGGATTTTGGGGATGATATCCAGTCCCTTAATCGGGTTGGGTTAGGGCGGAAGTGGTCTGTAACTATCGAATAGATCTTCCAGGCCAGAAATTTTTCCTGTGCAGGTTCACTTTTATAAATGATCCTGATGGCGAACTTGTCATAAACTTCATCAAAACTGATGTTCTGGGCTTTGATCTTCCGGTTTATGGAATAGATCGATTTTGGCCGGCCTTTGATCTCATATTCAAGGTCCTCCCTATCCAGTGAATCCTGTATCACCTTGCTGAATTCCTTAATATAAGCATCCTGTTCTTCCTTGCTTTCCTTAATCTTGGTAAGAATATCATGATAAACTTCAGGCTCGGTATATTTTAGTCCGAGATCTTCAAGTTCGGTCTTGATATTATAAAGACCTATCCGGTGCGCCAGGGGTGCATAGATATAAAGGGTTTCTGAAGCGATCTTCACTTGTTTGTCTGCCCTCATCACATCCATGGTCTGCATATTATGTAGCCGGTCTGCGATCTTGATAATAATTACCCTGACGTCGTCGTTCAGGGTAAGTAGCATTTTCCTGAAATTCTCTGCCTGAAGGGAAACATCCTTGTCTTTTTTCAGGCTGGAAATTTTGGTAAGTCCGTCTACGATCTTAGCCACCGTCTCTCCGAACATTTTTTTCAGATCTTCAAGAGTGTACTTTGTATCCTCAACAACATCGTGGAGGAGGGCAGCCGCAATGGAGGTGGCATCCAGACCAATTTCTGAAGCTACTATTTTAGCTACTGCTATCGGGTGAAATATATAGGCCTCTCCAGATTTTCGTCGCTGGTCCTTATGTGCATCCACAGCAGTATCAAACGCCTTTCTGATGAGCTTTTTATCTTCATCGCTAAGGGTTTGATAGCTAATGCGAAGCAGTTCTTTATACTGCCTGGCTATTTGCTTGTTTTCTTTTTCTATAGCTGCCTCTGTCATAGGTTAAAAATACAATTAAGATGGAAATGACACAACTAAAAACCAGTCTTCAAATTGCGGTAGCGCTGTAACAGACTGGGATGGGAGTAATGTACGAAAATATAGGCCTTGTGCGGTGTTAAATTGCTCAAAGTGTTTTTAGACAACTTTTTTAAACTGGAAATAAGCGAGTCCCCATTATAGGTGAATTTAGCATAATTATCGGCCTGATATTCAAATTTTCGGGAAATATAGTTCATGATAAGTCCAGTGATCTCAGAGATCGGACTGTAAAGTATTCCGAAGGCGACAAGGCCAATATGAAAACTGGGCTGGGAAACTCCCAGAACTTCTGAAAGCACCGGATTCCCAATAAAAAGGGAGAGAAGCCAAAGAGTAAATCCTGTGGTAAGTATTGATGCTACAAGGTTCACAATAATATGATTCTTTTTATAATGTCCAACTTCATGTGCCAGCACGGCTACGATCTCCTCCTCTTCAAGATCATTGATAAGGGTATCATAAAGCGTGATCCTTTTTTCCCTTCCAAAACCTGAGAAATAGGCATTAGCCTTGGTGCTTCTTTTGGAACCGTCAATCACGAAGATATTATCCAGCTGGAAACCTACGCTTTTGGCGTATTGCTCTATTTTCGTACGTAAGGATCCCTCTTCCAGGGGAGTTTGTTTGTTGAACAAAGGAACTATAAGCTTAGCGTAGAACATATTCATGAATACCGAAAATACAGCTATGAGTATCCAGGCATACCACCAGAAATCATCCCCGGCTATCTGGTAGAACCATACTATGAGGGCAAGAATCCCACCGCCAATTATTGCGGTCATGGCCAGGCCTTTAAGTTTGTCAAGCACGAAAGTGCCCTTGGTGGTTTTATTGAACCCGTATTTCTCTTCAATTACAAAAGTGCTGTACCAGGAAAAGGGGGTCATAAGAATATCACTTCCCAGCATTATTATTCCAAAAAAGATAAGGGCTACGAGAATGGAATTATCGCTGATACCCCTTGCTATCTGATCTACCCAGGAAAAACCATCAAAAATGATAAAACCAAGCGTCAGCAATACTGAAAATGTGGAGGTGATCATTCCAAATTTGAACCTTTCCTTTTTATATCGCTGGGATTTTTCATATTCCTCCTTGTCATAAACATCTGAGAGTTCTTCCGGAATAGGATCGTTGAAATGCTTTGCATTCAGCGCATCAAGGATCTTATCGATCAAAAAGTCAATTACTATTATCGCAATTATGATATAGAAAAGGGTTTCGGGTGTCAAATTCTGCTGTTTTTATTTTAAGTCAACAATTCGTTGTCTTTTCGCCTCAAAAATAAGAATTCCGGCTGCTACAGAAACATTCATGGAATCTATTTCACCATGCATGGGGATAATGATGTTCTGAGTGGCATTTTTCAGCCATTCATCGCTCAGTCCCGTAGCTTCTGTTCCCATTACAATTGCTGATGCTTCTTTAAAATCGATCTCGTGATAGGGTCTTGAAGCCTGCAAAGCGGCAGCGTAAATATTGATATTATGTCGCTTAAGAAAATCAATAATTTCAGTAGTGGAGCCTGTTGCTATCTGGTTGGTAAAAACACAGCCTACACTGCTTCTTATAATATTCGGGTTGTAAAGATCGGTCTTCGGATTTGCGATGATCACGGCATCTACCGCTGCAGCATCTGCTGTCCTCAGGATCGCACCTATATTACCAGGTTTTTCAGGAGCTTCTGCAATAAGGATCAGTGGATTGGAATTATTGAAGGCGATATCCTCAAGATCATGAGCTCTCGACTTAAAAACCGCGATCAATCCTTCCGTGCTGCCCCTGTAAGCCACTTTTTCATAAACCTCTTTGGTGATCTCAATAATCTCAGCAGGTTCGTTGTTGCCTGATCTGGCGATATTCAGCACATCCTGAAACTGTATTAGATCAGGAGTAAAATAAAGCTGAAGGGGCTCATAGTCTCCTTTTACAGCCAGTGCCGTTTCTCTTTGTCCCTCCACAATAAAAACATTTTCCTTCCTGCGATTACGGGATTTTTCCTGTAATTGCAGCAATCGCTTGATTTCCTTATTATGTGGACTGGTGATTTTCTTGAGCATGGCGATAAAAATACGTATATATCAGGCATAAAAAAAGGTTGTCTAAAATTGATGTACTCTTATTCTGAATAGTCTCCCCGAGCGGAGTCGAGAGGTCAGGATAAGAAGCTGAAATCAAAGATTAAAAGGCTTAAAAAATTTCAGCTTTACAAAATAATTTTAGACAACCTTTTGAAAGTTAAAAAACTCTATTCGCTTTCCTTGGTTTCCTGATTTTCATATTTCTCAGAATAACGTTTCCATAATTCTGTTTGGTGAGACTCAAGGCTTATTTCCCTTCCATCGATAAAGGCACGAGTTAGCCTGTTCGTTCTCATATCAAGTGCATCACCTTCAGAAATGAACAAGGTAGCCGATTTTCCTTTTTCAAGACTTCCGTAGTTATCATCGATGCCAAGGATCTTAGCAGTGTTTAGTGTGATAAGCTGAAGCGCCTCTTCCTTGTCCATCCCGAATGCAGCAACCGTACCTGCATAGAAAGGCAGGTTTCTGGTGTTCATCCTTTCCATTTGTCCGCTGCTTTCCAGGCCAACCAAAACACCTTCATCCTGAAGTAGTTTAGCTAATTTGTATGGGTAATCGTAATCTTCATAAGCCATATCGGGTGTACTGTGAGGACGGTTTACAAGAACAGGCACTTCATTTTCTTTAAGCTGTCTGGCAACTCCCGTGGCATGGTAACCACCAACAATCACAAACCCATCCAGGTTCTGATCCTTTTTGAATTGTATCGCGTCAAGTATTTCCTTTTCCCCGTTTACGTGTACAAATACCTTTTTATCTCCACTGAAAACTGCTTCCATGGCTTCATACGGCAGGTTGGTATAATCCTGGTCACCCGCAAGGTAAGCCTTAGCTTCATTGAAGAAATCTGCCAGTTTCTGAATTTCTTCAGTGTACTCCTTATTAGGTTTTAGGTTTGGATCCTCACCTCTCCACCAGCGGCCTCTGCTATAGGCTTCCGGCCAGTTGATATGCAAGCCGTCATCTTCTTTAACAACAGCATCCTCCCAATTCCATGCGTCGAACTGGACTATAGAGGAAGTTCCTGAAACAAGTCCGCCACGAGGCACAATCTGTCCCATTAGTACACCATTAGGCCTCATGGATTCCACGATCTTACTTTCGGCGTTATATGCGATTAAACTTCTTACATTTGGAAGGATCTCACCAATCTCGTCCTGGTCTAATGTTGGTCTTACGGCTGCGATCTCTACCAGTCCCAGAGTTGAATTTGGTGCGATAAAGCCCGGATATACATGCTTGCCTTCTGCCTCAATTATCTGCCCTCTGTACTGCATCTTGGTAGTGGTGGCATCCATCACCTGGGTGAGCTTACCATTCTCAAAGATTATCAGGCTGTTCTCTATCACTTCTCCGTTACCCAGATGAGCGGTAGCGCCAACTATGGTCACTGCTTCACTCTGTTCGGAAGCCGGAGTTTGTTGTGCAAAACTATTTCCTGAAATTATCAGGAATGCTATTAAAATATAATTAAATACTGATTTCATTTTTTGTCAATTTTTTATTGAACCTCTTCAAGAAGATCACAGTGAACTCTTTGTTTTTCCTTTTTTGTCACAGGCTGAGTCTTGACCCCGTTATTCTTAGCCTTTAACATCTGTCCTATAAGCTCATTGCGCTCCTTTTTGATCGCCTCCCTCATTTTCTGGTCACGCTCTATATCAAAATAGAAGATACCTTCTATCATAGTTTTTTCAGGTTTAGCATAAATTGAAAGCGGGTGATCATTCCAAAGAACAAGATCAGCCTGCTTTCCGGTCTTTATACTTCCTACAAGATCATCTACATGCAAAAGTTTGGCCGGATTGATGGTCACCATTTTCCAGGCATCTTCCTCGCTCATTCCACCGTATTTCACACTTTTCGCAGCTTCCTGGTTCAGTCTTCGGCTCATTTCGCTATCATCACTATTGATGGCAACGGTAAGTCCTACTTCGTTCATGATGGCAGCGTTGTAGGGAATGGCATCATTCACTTCATATTTATAGGCCCACCAGTCGGAAAAAGTAGAAGCTCCCACACCATGTTCTTTCATTTTATCGGCAACCTTGTAACCCTCAAGAATGTGTGTGAAAGTATTGATATTGAAATCAAATGCCTCAGCAACTTTCATAAGCATATTGATCTCACTCTGAATATAGGAGTGGGAGGTCACAAACCGCTCTCCGTTAAGGATCTCAACAAGAGTTTCCATCTCTATATCTTTACGGAAATCTTGACCACTTTCTTTCTGACTTTCATAGGCTTTTGCACGACTGAAATAATCGGTAAACACCTGTTCAACTCCCATTCTTGTTTGAGGGAACCTCACAGTGCTACCCCAGTTGGATTGCTTTACATTCTCACCAAGTGCGAATTTGATGAAAGGCGGCGCCTGTTCAAAGATCAAATCTTCTGCAGATTCGCCCCATTTCAGTTTTAATATTGCTGATTGCCCCCCAATAGGATTGGCAGAACCATGTAATAGCTGAATAGTGGTTACTCCCCCGGCAAGATTCCGGTAAATATTGATATCGGTAGGATCTACCACATCTTCCATTTGAACTTCAGCAGAAGAATTATGCCCGGCCTCATTTATATCTGACGCCGCGATATGCGAATGTTCATCTACGATACCAGCGGTAAGATGTTTACCTGTAGCATCTATCACCCTGGCACCGCCAGCGTTAAGGTTCTCACCAATGCGAACGATCTCTCCGTTCTTTACAAGAACATCTGTATTTTCAAGGACTCCGTCTTCTTCACTGGTCCAGACAGTTGCGTTTTTGAAAAGTACATTTTCCTGTTTTGGTTTTTCAGTAAACCCATAAGCAATGTTCGGGTAGGTTACCGGCATTATTTCATGGGTATTATCTTTTTTATCCTTATCCTCTTTTTTCTCTGCATCACCTTTCCTGGTAGCCGTAAAAGAAGACTCCTTTCCATCAGGCAGAATCGCCCTTCCAGAGATCATGTCGGTTTTGGAAGGTACATTCGCTGAGAGTCTTATGAATTCGGTTTTGGTGGTATCAGGAGAAGACAGTAAAAGGTTCATCCAGTTATCTTCAAAGCTGAGTTTGGACCCGATTTTAGTCTCACCCGTTTTTACTTCAGCTTTAGGCTTGGAAGGCTCTCCGGTAATGCTAAGCTCATAATCTTTTCCATTGACTTTCAGATCATATTTACCGGTAATATTGGTAATATTCATATTTTCAATGATCTTCTTTTCTCCCTGTATCCAATTCTCATAAAGGGTGGTCTCCTTATCAAAATAGTCACCTGAGGTGATAATGAAATTAGCCCATGCACCTTCCTTAATTACTCCAATTTTTCCCTGCTGACCTATAGTTTTGGCAGGTACTGTAGTTAATGCGGCAAGCGCGGCTTCTTTGCTCAGTCCGTATTCGATCGCTTTTAGAAGATTGGCCTTGAATTCTTTTTCAGCGTCTATTGAATGGGTAGTAATGGTAAAAGGAACCTTATTTTCTGAAAGCATCTTAAGATTGGCCGGTGCCTGATTCCATTCACGCATTTCTTCCAGGCTTAACTGATTTGCCAGGTATGGATTCTCCACATCATACGCCTCCGGAAATTTTAAAGGCATGATATAGGTAGCGTTCGAAGATTTTATTTTGTCCAGTCTCTGGTATTCCTTTCCGCTTCCAAGTATTACATACTGGATTCCGAATTCGTCTCCAACCTTATCGGCTCTAAGCTCGTTCAATAGGTTATCTGTAGCGAATATCTGTACAAGATCTTTATTTTTAGTAAGGGCTTCCAGGGCAAGATCTTTATTTTTGGCATTACCACCTGCATACCATTCGGCATTCAGATAAGCCTGACGAATCAACGCCATGGTTCCCATAATTGAAGTAGGATAGGACTGTCTTGACTGTACACTCTTATCAAAAGAAAGATATTGAGCTGATCTTTCATTAAGTATCCTGTCGCCTTCACTTACATTAGGAGTTAAGGCTACCAGCATTCCGGTACCTCTTATGATCCCGTCAGGAACATGAGTGTTCACCACTCCGAATCCTGCCTTATGGAATTTTTCCGCTTCCTTTAAATCGAAGCTGAAATTAGCAACCGCTTCGGTATCAGGTCTAATGTGATCGTTCCAGTAGTATCCTTCCCGGCCGGCATCGTACTGCGGCTGACTGCCATTTTCGGCCTTCTTTGGATCCGGGATTCCAAAATCGCTGTAAAGATCAATAAAGGAAGGGTAAACTTCTTTTCCTTTAAGGTCTACCACAGTGCTATTTGCAGGAAGGTTTATAGATTTTCCAACTGCAGTAATCCTGCCCTCCTTTATCGCAAACATTCCATTATCGATAATAGTTTGCGGGTCTACATGTATCCTGGCATTCTTAAAAACAGTGTAGTTGGTGTTTCGGGACTTTACACCATCATTCTTTGGAAAGTATTCCTGTGAATGGACGCTGAAGGCGCTAAGGAATACTCCCAAAATCAGTAATTTTAATCTCATAAAATTGAAGGGTTTTAAATAAAAATAATGTGCTCTGAATTTAGAGGGGCTTAAAGTACTAAATTTTCGATAATCTGAAGTTTTTATTAAAATGCATTTCGGGAATCATCAAAATAATTCACCAGTAAAGCCACTACGTAGCTGTAACTTTTCATTCCTTCAGCTTGGTTATTAACTATAAGATAGCGGTTGTAAGTAGCCTGAAAAACGGGTTCAAAAGGATTGGTGTGCTTAAGCCAGAATTCTTCCACCTCCCTGTAATTCTCAAGTATCCCGGGATTCATTTTGGCAGTCATCTCCTTTACTTTTTCAGGTTCCCGGCGGTAGATCTCGCTGAGACAGTAGCTTAAGGCAAAGGTAAAACCGGAATACCTGAAATAAGGATCAGGATGGTTCATCGTAGCCAGGCAGGCTATGAAATTTGCTTCGTTCTCCTTTGCAAAACCCAGCTGATGCCCAATTTCATGACTTGCGGTAGTGGGGATCTTATAGGGGACGATAATAGTATTTACCTGAGCCTCGTTGGTAAGAGGATTCAGGTAGCCATTGAACCCCATATAAGTAAGTGGAAGGCTGTATATTGATCGTTTTAAAGCTTCACCATTATAGGTGAAATCGGGAAAATCTTTCTGAAGATGATCATAACCCTTCAGGGTAATATCGAAAAGTTCTTTTTTTGTGAAATCATAATGAACCTTAACCGAGTCATTTTCGGCTAATTCAGAATGAAGCTTATTCGATTCAGAGATAAGTGTTTCTGTTAGTGATATCAGCTTTTCAGTGGTATAATCATTTTCGATTCCCAGGCTTTTATGAAGGGGTAAACGGTAATAATTGAAGCCCCAGAAAAGATGAAAACAGAAGTATATTACAGAAAGACTGGCCAGTGCATCGGGGATCCATATTTTCGGGTTTCTGAATTTCTGGCTTATTCTTCGTACGATCCATGCGATAAGCAGAATGATTAGCGATGCATATAAAAAATCACCCAGTGAAAATGGAACGATCCCCAGACTGTATCTCATGATTTTTGAGATCAGAGGATATAATCCATGAGAATAATACTCCTCAATAAAATATGGGTAGCCCTTAAGTATATTGATACCGATGATCTGGACAGGTAAGAATATGGCGAGTAGTAGAACAGATTTTCTCTTCACGGCTTAAAAATACAAATATTTAGCAGGCCTCAAATTTTTGAAATCGGTCAAATAAAATACCTTTGTGAAGATACCAAAAAATACAAGAATGAATGAAGATATAAGGGCGCTGGAGCCCAAAGTTTTATGGAATAAGTTTGCAGACCTAAATGCAGTTCCCAGACCTTCCAAAAAGGAGGAGCGGGTTATAGAATTCATCAAAAAATTCGGTAATGATCTTGGTCTTAAAACGCAGGTGGATGAAGTAGGAAATGTGGTGATTAGCAAACCGGCTACAAAAGGAATGGGGAATCGTAAGAAGATTGTATTACAGGCCCACCTGGATATGGTACATCAAAAGAATAATGATACCGATTTTGATTTTGAAAATCAGGGGATCGAGATGTATGTTGATGGCGACTGGGTTAGAGCCAGAGGAACTACCTTGGGAGCCGATAACGGACTTGGAGTAGCTACCATGATGGCAATTCTGGAAAGCGATTCTATAGAGCATCCGGACCTGGAAGCCCTTTTCACAATTGATGAAGAAACAGGTATGACCGGAGCCAAGGGTCTTAGCCCGGAGATCCTGGAAGGTGAGATCCTGCTTAATCTGGATACCGAAGAGGATGATGAGATAGGCATTGGTTGTGCCGGGGGAGTAGACATTACAGCAACTAAATCTTATGAAGAGGAAAAAATGCCAGATAGTTACCGCTCCTATTCTGTAGAGGTTAAAGGACTTATGGGCGGCCATTCGGGGATGGATATCATCAAGGGTCTTGGTAATGCCAACAAACTTATGAATCGTTTGCTGATCAATACCACCGATGATTTTAAACTAAGGATTTCTGAAATTAATGGTGGCGGACTAAGAAATGCCATTCCACGGGAGAGTGAAGCTGTTATTGCTTTACCGGAAACGGAAGAGGAAAGCTTTAAAAAGGAATTTGAAGATCGGGTTAAAAATATAAAAGCGGAATATGCTTCACCTGAACCCAATCTTTCTATAGAGCTGATCAGGATCGCTTCCCAGTCAAAAGTGATGGATCTCAATTCCCAGCGGGAGCTTGTGCTTGCGATTGCCGGGGCTCATAATGGCGTTTACAGGATGAGTCCGGAAATTGACGGATTGGTTGAAGCCTCGAATAATATAGCTAATGTTACGCTGAAGGACGGTGAGATACATATTAAATGTCTTACCAGGAGTTCGGTTGATTCTACAAAAGATGACCTGGCCAATTCTATAAGATCTGTATTTGAACTGGCAGGATTTAAGGTGGAACTATCGGGAGAATATCCGGGTTGGGCTCCAAACAATGACTCTGCAATTCTTAAGACACTGGACGGTATCTACCAGAGAGTAAATGGTGAAAAAGCACATATTGCCGCATGCCATGCCGGTCTTGAATGCGGTATCATAGGAAGCCATTATCCGGGAATGGATATGATCTCATTTGGTCCTACCATCAAGGGAGCTCATTCACCCGATGAGAGAGCCAGTATAAAATCTGCACAGAAGTACTGGGAATTCTTACTGGAAGTTCTTAAGAATATTCCTGAGAATTAGTAACTCTTAATAGATAGTAGAAATAAAGTATAAAGTGCTTTTAGTAGTTGTTTAGACCCTGAAACTAGTTCAGGATGACGAAAAAATAGGAAGCGCCACGCAGATGCGTGGGGCTTTTTTTATTCAGTTTAGAGTCGATTATTCAGCGATTCCGGTCATTTCCAGTTTGAAGATAAGATCGGTGTTTGGAGGTATAACTCCACCTGCGCCTCTTTCTCCATAGCCAAGATGACTTGGGATCCAGATAACAGCTTTATCGCCCACCTGCATCTGCTGAAGGCCTTCTTTAAATCCAGGAATCATAGGTGCATCTGGGCCATATTGCATTGGCATTGCACCGTAACCTCCCTGGGCTGCTCTTTGCTCATTGAAGATGCCCATTTCTTTAGCTATTTCTTCTTTGTTGGTATCGAAAATAGTTCCATCGGCAAAATAACCTTCATAAAGCACATTTACTTTCTGACCGCTCTGTGGTTTTTCACCATCGCCTTCATTTTCGAAATAGATCTTTAATCCGCTTTCCAGGGAATCAGCTTCACCTTCAAGAGCTGCAAATTCCTGAGATTTTTCAGCTTTCATTTCTCCCATTTTCTGCGCCTGAGCTTCTTTTTCAGCTTCAATTTCTCCTAACTGATTTTCCAAAACCTCCGGTGCCTTGAAGTTTTTTGCGGCACTTCCTTTTCTGATAATATTCACCTCATTCATAACTACGTCTTCTACAGGCCGATCACGAGGGCCAGTTTCAACCTTTCCAATGGCGTCAACCACATCAAGGCCTTTTACGACTTTTCCGAAAACAGTATGTCTGGGATCCAGTTGCTGAACAGGTCCAAGAGTAATAAAGAACTGACTTCCGTTGGTGCCAGGTCCGGCATTGGCCATTGAAAGTGTCCCTTTTTCATCATGACTTAACGAATCTGAAAATTCATCAGGAAACTTGTAACCAGGACCACCACTTCCGGTTCCGGTTGGGTCTCCCCCCTGGATTACAAATCCATCTATGATTCTGTGAAAGATAAGGCCGTCATAATATTTCTTGCCTTTGTAAGTGCTGTCTACCATTTCACTGGTGCCTTCGGCAAGGGAAACGAAATTGGCAACCGTCATTGGGGTTTCCTCAAAATACAGTTCGGCAATTATAGGTCCCATGGAAGTTTTGAATTCTACATACATTCCGTCTTCCAGTTCAGGATATTCCTCATTGCATGAGAACAGCGATAAAGCGATTGTTAACAGTAAAAAAATACTTCTTGTTTTCATTCTTGATTATTGGTTTCGTTATTTGTTTGCTCTTCTTTTATATTATGCAATGTGACTTTGGCTATAATAGGGACATTGCTACCTATTTTTTCTTTATCTCCGTAATATCCAAAGGCTTTATGGGAAGGGAAGAGGAAGGTTACGGTCTCACCTTCTTTCATGAGTTTTAGTCCCTGCCTGAGGCCGGTAAATAATTTTTCTCTGTCTATGGCGTATTCCCGGGTTGGCTTTTCTCCTTCGCCGTAGATAGGTTCTCCTTCAATGGTGGAAATTGAATAGTCAAAGACTACTACATCACCGAATTCCGGAGTTTCAATATTTGTAGTATCGGTGGACTTCTCATTATAATAATACCAGAATCCATCGGCGGAGGTTAGATATTCGGTATCCGGATTTTTACCCATCACCTGTTTGATATAATCTTCTTCTTCGGCTATCATCTCTCTGTTCCTTTCAACAGATTCATCAATATAGGAGCCGCTATTCTGCGAGACGGGATATCTTGCTTCTGGCGACTTGCATGCCGAAAAAAACAAGAATAATACTATTGTTGCTATTATTTTCATTTCGTGAGCTCTTCGGTGTATTGAGGAAGTATCTTGTTAAATTTTACGATGGTGTTGTTTAATGATAGATCACTTTTTCCGCCAGCTGCATTGATGTGTCCGCCGCCATCAAAATGGGCTCTTGCAAACTTATTCACATCAAAATCGCCTTTAGATCTGAAAGATATCTTGACCATATCCTCATTTTCCTTTTCTATAAATATAACCGCGAAAATTATACCTTCTAAAGCGAGTCCGTAATTCACGAATCCCTCGGTGTCTCCTTTTTTGAAATTATGCCGGTCCAGTTCTTCCTGTGACAGGCTGATGTACGCCGTTCTGAGCTCTTTATTTACTTTAAGGTTCTTGAGAGCCGTCCCCAGTAATTGTAATTTGTCTTCTGAGTTTGTATCATAAATATTATTGTGTATCTGGTCATTCTTTGCTCCCTTATCCATAAGATCGGCTATCACCCTGTGAGTATCACTGGAAGTGGAACTGAAGCGGAAAGAACCCGTATCGGTCATTATCCCGGTATAAAGACAGGTAGCAATTTGCGGAGTGATCTTCTTATTGGCCCTTAATTTATCCAGGAATCTGTACACCATCTCACATGTGGAACTCATTTTGGAGTTACTATAAGTATAGTCGGCATAATCTGATGGTTCCTGATGATGATCTATCATCACGAAAACAGCTTCTGAAGCCAGCAGAGATTCCTGCACAAGTCCGCATCTGGACAGATGATTGAAATCCAAGGTAAAGACGATCTCGGCTTTATTTATAAGTTCGTCAGACAGCCCTTTATTTGAATCGTAAATAATGACCTCTTCGCTTCCCGGGAGCCATTTTAAAAACTGCGGATAATCGTTAGGTGCTATTACATGAACCGTATGACCCTTATCCTTTAAAAAGTGATAAAGCCCCAACGATGCACCCATTGCATCTCCATCCGGGCCTTTATGAGGCACTATTACAATATTTTCGGCCGTATCCAGTTCGGCCGTGATTTCAAGTATTCTAGTATCAATCATAAGCGAGGCTAAATATACAATTTAATAATACTTAAGAAATACCCAAGGCTCTAAATTTCAAATGATGTTCAGGTTTTTAAGGCATTTTCAGAAATTTTAGTAGGCGAAAGCAGATAAGGCAAAAGTGTTCTTTACTAAACTTTAGCTTCAATAAGCTCTTCGTAGAAATGTTATGGATGGATAGCAGACTTTAGCGGGATTTCCGACCTTAATCCCGGGAAATCAACATAAACCTCCAAAGGTCTTGTATATGGAATGGAATTAATTATTTTTGCACCAAATTTAAAAACCATAAAATGGCAGGAAACAGAACATTTACCATGATAAAGCCTGATGCAGTTGAAGACGGGCATATAGGTGCAATCTTAGAACAAATAACAGCTTCAGGATTTAGAATTGTGGCGATGAAGCTTACTCAAATGACTCAGAGAGATGCTGAAACTTTTTATGCGATCCATAAAGAGCGTCCGTTTTTTGGGGAACTTGTTGAGTTTATGACCCGCGGACCAATTGTTGCCGCTATCCTTGAAAAGGAGAATGCTGTGGAAGACTTTAGAACCCTTATTGGAGCTACAAATCCTGAGGATGCTGCTGAAGGTACAATTAGAAAGAAATACGCCAAGAACGTGGGAGAGAATGCAGTTCACGGAAGTGACAGCGATGAAAATGCTGAAATTGAAGGCGCTTTTCATTTTTCAGGAAGAGAGATGTTCTAAGTATATTTCAGAAATATATGGAAGCCGGATTTTTATGATCCGGCTTTTTTTATGCTTTTTTCGGAATACCCAGAAAGACTTCTGGCTGGCTAGATGCAAGCAGACTTGCCGCAAGGGTAACAGCATTGATATCCAGGTACTTTGTCCACGTAACCGATTTCTGATTCTCCATATCCAGCCAGAAATTTTCTATTTCATTGGCCAGCAGATCATAGCACTGCATCTGAGCCGTTGAAATACTATGGATATCCAGTTTGTTTTTCATGCCTTTTAAAATTCGTATTCCCAGGGATAGTCCACACTCCCTAAAAGCAAGCCTTTGGCTGGCATCATTACTCAGGTCCTGTCTTTGAAAATTGTTAAGACTTTGTATGCTTTCCTGCAAAAGCTCTTCTGAATTCAGGCTCATCGCGTGGTTGTCTTTTTCCAGGACCACCGCTTTCACACTGTCTATGAGCAGGCCACCTATACCAAGTGCATCACTGGTGATCCAGGTTTGTTGGCGGCACATGCTTTCAAAAGACCTTAGCATATAATCGAATTGTGAAGTCCGGTCTGGAAATTTTCTTAGAATTACTGACGTACAAACGAGTCCCTCCAGCGGATCATGGGCTCCCATACTTGAAACCAAAGGATGAGAGAGTTCGGTGTTCATTTTCCAGTACATTTTCGGGTCCTGGTTTCCGTTCACTATAAAAGCTGAACTGGCTGCCAGCAATTCTGCCGCCCATCTTGAATACTGGTCATTTTCAGATTCATTTCCTGCCTGCATAAGGGCAGTTATCCATTTGGTAAGATAATGAAAATACTGCCCGTCCTTTTCCCATTCGAGGTGTTGGTTATAAGCTTCATTCTTTTTACGTTCCGGCAGCCTTTTACCAATTCTAAGTCCGCCAGCTGTAGGGTGAAATTGAGCTTTTTCACCTGATAATCCGCTGATCCATCCTTTTCTTTTATCTCCGGGATGATATTTGCCCAGGTGTTGATGTACCAGATCAATAAGCTGAAATGCTTTGTTTCTAAAAGCACTCTTCCCGGTATTGTGATAAAGAGCAAACAGGCAGTTTACCGCGAAAGCATCGGTCCATAAATAGCGTCTGTCAGGATCTCCCTTGGCTGAGATCAATCCAGTTCTTTCAGTAAAGCCATTTATCAGCTTTTTCGCCTGGTTAGTTTTTATTTCTATTGTTTCAGTTTTCATCACAGGAGTTCTATTTTTCTGCCTCGCCCTTCATCGGAACAAAACTCACCAGAATGAGATCTTCTTGTCTGAATTCCTTTTCTCCTGTCCTTTCGATGAGGATTAGTCGCTGATTGGACATTCCCACAGGGGCAAGAAGTCTGCCGCCAACTTTAAGCTGTTGTTTAAGCGGAAATGGGATAAAAGGAGGGGCGGCGGTGAGCATGATCGCATCGAATGGTGCCTTTTCAGGCCAGCCTTTGTAACCATCTCCTTGCTTTATGCTTACATTTTCAACACCGGCCTTTTTGAGGTTTTTCTTAGCAGTTTCTACGAGCCATTCAATAATCTCAATACTGTATACTTGCTTTGCCAGTTGGGCCAGAACAGCGGCATTGTATCCGCAACCGGTCCCGATCTCAAGTATATTGTTTTCAGAAGTGATTTTAAGTGTTTTTGCCATGTAAGCCACTATGTATGGCTGACTTATGGTTTGTCCTCCTCCAATTGGCAGGGGGCCATCATCGTAGGTGTGTGGCTTAACATCATCAGGAATAAACAGAGACCGGTCTACCTTCCGCATTGCATCTAAAACCCTGGGGTCTTTTATACCCCTTGCTTTTAGTTGGTTTTCGATCATTTCTTCTATGGTGGTATACATCTTCCTGAAATTTAAAGAAGTGTAGCTTAAATTTAAGAAATGTTTATTCCAATAAGAAGATTATCAGATTTTTATGATTTTTTTAGGTGGAAAATCAATTGATCAGAAGTGAAGGTGTTCTGTTTGGTAAAAGCTATCGCAGTACAAGTTTTGAGATTATTTCCTCTCCCATTTCCTCATTTAGTATCCTTATTATCTTTTCTTTTCCATAGCTGAGTTCTTCACGCAGAACAGAGGAACTTAATTGTACATATAGCACACCGCTCTTTAATTTCATTCCGGTAGTATATTTCTCTATAGCAGGTCCCATCTGGCTGTTCCATACATCTCGTATCTTCACTTGGTTGAGGCCTTTTTCTAATTTATTTTCATCTACGAAACTCTTGAGCAAATCGCTGAGTTTCATTTCTTCATTCTTTCTCCTTTTCATCATTTTCGGTTAATAGGGGTGTATATTTCTGGTAGTAGTAGATTTTATCGTCACTATTTATTACAACAAGCTCTTCTCCGTTTGCTTTCAGTACTTCTTCTTTCCAGTTATCGAAAGGAGTGGAATAATACAGAATGAGCTTATTGTCTTCTATTCTGGCAGTTACTTTTTCGGCATCATTGGTGGCGATATATCCACCGCCAAATTTTGGCTGGAGTTTTTTTCGGAATCCCGTCGAGTCTGCGATCTCTATATAATCGATATACTGACTCAGGCCGTATTCCATAACCGAGTCTTTTTCCAGCTCCACTTTTTTGATTTCCCAGTAGCCATTTATGTTTTCCAGTTGTGTGGCAGGATCATTTTTACCGCAGGAAATGAAGGCTACTATGGAGATTATTGTAAGGATTCTTTTCAAAGCTTGAATATTTTATAAGACTGGTTACTGTTTTTGACTACTTTTTCGGTTCGGTCGGCATGAGTATCGCTAAGGAATATCTGCCCCAGTTCATTGGTCGCTACCAGGGCAACGATATGCGCCACACGGCTCTCGTCCAGTTTATCGAAAATATCATCCAGCAATAAGATAGGGTTTACTTTGCTTATTTGTTTAATAAAATCGAACTGTGCAAGTTTGAGTGCAATCAAAAAGGACTTTTGCTGTCCCTGGGAACCAAATTTCTTGATAGGATGTCCTTCTATTTCGAAACTAAGATCATCCTTATGTGTTCCAACCGAAGTATACTGTAAAGCCATATCTTTCTGAAGGTTTTCTTCGAGTAAGGAAGAAAGCGAATTATCATAAAGCTGACTTTTGTAATTAATATGTACCTCCTCTTTGTTATTGGTAATATCAGCATATCTTTTATTGAAAATAGGAATGAATTCCTTCAGGAACGCTTTTCTCTTTTCAAAAAGTTCCTGCCCCAGGCTGCTCATTTGGAGGTTATATACTTCGAGGGTATCCCTGTCAAAAGTATTATTCGCGGCGAAATATTTTAAAAGTGAATTGCGCTGGGAAACCAGTTTGGTATACTGAAGCAGTTTATCAAGGTATGCATGGTCACTTTGTGAAATAACCCCATCCATGAACTTTCGGCGGGTTTCCGATCCTTCAATTATCAGGTCCCTGTCTGCTGGTGAAATAATAACCGTAGGAATAAAACCTATATGATCGCTTACTTTATCGTATGCCTTATTATTTCTTTTTATGATCTTCTTCTGACCTTTTTTTGCACTCACCAGGATCTTTTCTGACTTATCGTTCTTGATGAATTCACCATCAACCACAAAAAAGTCGGAGTCATGATTTATATTTTGTGAGGTAACGGGATTGAAATAGCTTTTTCCAAAAGAGAGGTGATAAATACTGTCCAGAACATTCGTTTTACCTACCCCGTTATTCCCTACCAGGCAATTGATTTTTTCATCAAAATCAAATTCAGCTGTCTTAAGGTTCTTATAGTTAAGCAGGCTAAGATTCTTTAAATGCATAAATCGCTGTGTTTCAGCTGAAAATTAGTATTCCGGATTAATAAGGAATGAGTTTCAAAAGGACCCGAAATTATTGAAAAAATACAAATAATTTCCCTTTTAATTTTCACAAAAAATTATATTTTTGCCACGCATTAACAATTTTTTATGGCAACGTATAAGAAAAGAGGATATAAGCCTTCTAATCAGGAGGAGAAAAAGAAATCGGCAGAAGAAGAGTCTACAACTGCAGAGGTTTTCAATACTTTAGACGAGAGTGCAAGTAGGACCGAAACCTGGGTAGCCGATAATCAGAAGTATATCTATATTATAGTGGGAGTCGCTATTGTTGCTGTATTGGGTTATTTAGGGTATAACCGTTTTATTCTTGAGCCTAAACAAACTGAAGCTGCCAATGAAATGGCGCAGGCTCAGGATTATATGTCTTCTGCTTTAAGAGCTAGCGGAGCACAAAGTGATTCTTTATACAATCTTGCCCTTAATGGGGGAGAGGGGAAATACGGGTTTTTAGATATCATTGAGAACTACGGTGGGACAGATGCTGCCAATCTTGCACATTATAATGCCGGATTCGCTTTTCTAAGAACTGGAAAATATCAGGAGGCCATCGAGCAGCTTGAAGACTTTAGCAGTGATGATGAGGTTTTAGCAGCTCTTGCTACAGGAGGAATTGGTGATGCTTTCATGCAGTTGGATCAACCGAATGAGGCTCTGGGTTACTATGAAAAAGCTGCCGAAATGAGATCTAACTCATTCACTACTCCAAGATTTTTATTAAAAGCGGCCATTACGGCTATCAAGTTAGGGGATGCAGATACTGCTGAAGAATACTTACTTCAGATTGAGGATGAATATCCGGATGCTCCTGAAGCTGAAAAGGTCCCGATCTACCTTGGTCAGGCTCGTGCTATGATAAACTAAAAATGACTGTCCGGAAAGGCACCTGAATTCCTGAAACTGAATTCATATGTCACATCGAGCTCAGTCGAGTTGTTTTTTATCCTTCGGCTTTGCTCAGGAAGACAAAAGCATGAAGGAAATGTGCAAACGGACAAACATTAAATAAATTATGGCTACAGAAGGTAAGAACCTTTCACAATACGATAAAGATAAGATCCCAAACGCGAAAGACTTTCGGTTTGGGATTGTTGTTTCAGAATGGAACGATGAGATCACAGAAGGACTTTTTCAGGGGGCTTTTGATGCCTTTATTGAAAATAGTGTTCAGAAAGAAAATATTGTACGCTGGAATGTGCCCGGAAGTTTCGAGCTTATCTATGGCTGTAAGAAGATGCAGGAAAGCTTCGAGATGCTTGATGCTATCATAGCTGTTGGGAGTGTGATCCAGGGGGAAACCAAGCATTTCGATTTTGTTTGTGAAGGAGTGACCCAGGGTATCAAAGACCTGAATGTTAAGCACGATATTCCAGTGATCTTTTGTGTGCTTACTGATGATAATATTGAGCAGTCCAGAGCCCGGAGTGGTGGAAAACACGGTAACAAAGGAACCGAAGCGGCTATTGCCGCAATTAAGATGGCTCAGCTTAGAAAGGATGCGAAATTCTATAAGGGTTAAACTTCAATTTTTCTTCTTCTCAAAACGGCATTGTTATTGCTTTCTTTATTAACACTCCATTACTTCGGAATTTTGAAGCATTTTGAGTAAATTTGGAACAGCAAACAATCTACAGTTTTGAAAATCAGTTTTAACAAAATCAGGAAGAATACCAGGTATAACTATACCCCGCGTTATTATAAGGGTAAGGATACCGGGAATATCTATGATTTTGATTCTAAATTCAATAAATATAAAGAAGCCACTAATGCGATAGATTTTGGTTCCCAGTGGGCAGAGGCACGAAAAGACAGCCGTACCAGGGGAAACAGAAGTATTAACAGGCGCGTGATTTATATCATTATAATCTTACTTTTCATTTGTCTGTGGATATTAGATTTTGATTTGTCCATTTTCTCGAATCCCCGTTAAATGAGTAACGTAATTCAATTGTTGCCCGATCATGTTGCCAACCAGATCGCTGCGGGTGAAGTGGTGCAACGTCCGGCCTCGGTAATAAAAGAACTTCTCGAAAATTCAATAGATGCTAAAGCTAGCCGTATCCAGGTGGTTATTAAGGATGCAGGTAAAACCCTTATTCAGGTTGTTGATGATGGAGAAGGAATGAGCCTTACCGATGCCCGGATGAGTTTTGAACGGCATGCCACCTCCAAGATCAAGCTGGCAGATGATCTTTTTAGTTTGAAAACCAAAGGTTTCCGCGGGGAAGCCCTGGCTTCGATAGCTGCGATTGCCCATGTGGAACTCAAGACGAAGACCGAAGAAGATGAGGTGGGAACCTGCATAAAAGTAGAAGGTAGCAAGGTGGTTTCCCAGGACCCCTGCGTGACTCCCAAAGGGACCAGCATTTGCGTAAAAAACCTTTTTTACAATATTCCCGCACGCCGGAATTTTCTGAAATCTGATAATGTTGAAACCAGGCATATCATTGATGAATTTCAACGTGTGGCTCTTGCTCATCCTGATATCAGTTTCTCCCTTACTCACAATGGGAATGAACTTTTTCAGTTACCTCCCACTAATTTCCGTCAGCGTATCACCAATATTCTTGGTGGAAAGACCAATGAAAAACTGGTTCCTGTAGAAGAAGATACCGAAATAGTCAAAATTTCCGGTTTTGTAGGGAAACCAGAGTTTGCCAAAAAGAGCAGGGGAGAGCAGTTCTTTTTTGTAAACAACAGGTTCATAAAAAGCCCATATCTGAACCATGCGGTGGTAGCTTCCTTTGAAGGCCTGCTTAAAGAAAAAAGTTATCCAACCTATTTTCTTTATCTGGAAGTAGACCCCAAATCTATAGATATAAACATACATCCAACGAAGACCGAGATCAAGTTCGATGATGAACATGCTTTGTATGCTATCCTGAAAAGTGCAATCAAACACAGTCTTGGTCAGTTCAACGTGGCACCTATGCTCGATTTTGAAAGGGATTCTGAACTGGATACTCCATACGATTACAAGAACAAAGAGGTTAATACCCCACATATAGAGGTAGACAGGGATTTTAACCCTTTCCAGAATGAAGGAAACAGGGGAACTTCGTTTTCGGGCGGAGGAAATTTCAGAAGGGAGAAGCCGGCTGAGTGGGAAAGCCTGTATTCCGGTATGCAACAGGAAACCGAGACAGATGTTGATATCAAACAGATCGAATTTGAGAGCGAGGAGGTCACTGGTGATCTTTTTGGCACAAGAGAAGAAGCACCCGAAAAATCAACTTTTCAGCTTCATAAAAAGTATATCGTTTCTACTTTAAAAAGCGGAATTCTCGTTATAGACCAGCACCGGGCTCATACCCGTGTACTTTATGAAGAATTACTGAAAAATATAACAGTTTCAGCGGCTGTGAGTCAGCAACTTTTATTTCCTTTGAAACTTCAGTTCAATTATAATGAAGTTGAAATGCTGAAGGAGTTAATGGAATCACTGGAGCAGACAGGCTTTATTTTCTCTGAGATCAATAAGGAAGAGCTGGAGATTACGGGAATTCCAACCCTTATTTCCGAAAGTGAAGTGCAGATTTTACTGGAACAGTTGCTTGCCGATTTTGAAAAGGATGTGCCACATGATGGCTTTTCGCAAACCGATTTGCTTGCGAAGTCACTGGCCAAATCCATGGCGGTAAGATCTGGAACCTTGCTAAACTCTGCCGAGCAGCAACATATTGTAAACCGGTTATTTGCCTGTAAGGAACCGGCACTTAACCCTTTTAATAAAACCGTGTTCATAACCTTATCGGTTGATGAACTGGATAAAAAATTTGCCTGATGGGAAGAATGACAGAGACCGTAAAGGTTCTATTGATCATAAATGTAATTTTCTTTATTGGTAGTCAGCTAATCGGCGATGCAGCATACGAGTATTTCGCGCTCTGGTTTGTAAAGAACCCGAACTTCCAGGTTTGGCAGATAATAACCCATATGTTTATGCATGGCGGTTTCATGCATATTCTCTTTAATATGTATGCGCTATGGGCCTTTGGAAGTCCTATTGAACAGATGCTTGGGCAGAAAAAATTCTTGTTCTTTTATTTTTCAGCCGGTATAGGTGCGGCGCTGCTGCATACCCTGGTGAATTTTTATGCTTATCAGAAAGGATTTAACGGTTTGCTGGAACTTGGCTGGACTCCGCCCGAGATCATGAACTTTATTCAGGAGGCCTATGCCTCTAACAGATTCAGGATTCCTGAAGGAATGAACGAGGGAACCCTAAGGTCTATGTTGCAGGCTTTTTCGAATCCTGCTGTGGGAGCTTCGGGAGCAATATACGGGATACTTGTGGCGTTTGGTATGATGTTCCCTAATGTGCAATTATTTCTATTGTTTGTTCCCGTGCCAATTAAGGCCAAATATTTTATTCCCGGATTAATTGCATTAGATTTGTTTTCAGGCTTCACCGGTTACTCAATATTTGGTGGATCCATTGCACACTTTGCCCACGTAGGAGGAGCCTTATTTGGCTTCTTAATGATGTACTACTGGAAAAAGAATCAGTTTAACGACAATCGCTGGTACTGATGAGGTCTTCAGATAAGATCAGATATAAGATACAGACCGCTACGGTCACAGAAAAGCTCATTGGCATCAATGTGCTGGTCTTTATATTGTTCTTTCTTCTAAGGACACTGGCCTTTCTATTTCAACTGCCTTCAGATTTTCTGCTGGAATGGTTTGTTTTTCCAAAGGAACCCCTGGAATTCATTTTAAAGCCATGGTCTATAATTACTTATTCCTTCCTGCATAGCGGGATATGGCATATTCTTTCTAATATGCTTATCCTGTACTTTTCAGGAATCTATTTTCTGAATTACTTTTCTCCCAAGCGACTATTGAATTATTACTTTCTGGGGGTGATCATCGGTGCTTTGGTTTATATGCTTAGCTACAATCTTTTTCCTGCTTTTCAGGGAACCGGGCGTTCCTATTTGATGGGAGCTTCGGCCGGCGTAATGGCGGTGCTTATTGGTATTGCTTCTCATATTCCGAATATGAGAGTAAGACTTTTGCTTATTGGCAGTATAAAATTCTGGTGGATCGCCGCATTTCTGGTGGTGATAGATATCATTCAGATCCCTATGGGGAATGCCGGAGGACATTTAGCACATCTTGGAGGAGCCGCGCTTGGTTATTTCTATACGAACCAGCTTAAAAAAGGCAATGATATTGGCAAATGGTTTGAAAATTTGATGGATGGGATCGCTGCCCTGTTCAAACCTCGCGAGAAAAAGGCAAAAATGAAAACTGTTCATCGTTCAGGGAAGACTGCCAAATCCAGCGGGACACGTCAAACAAAGAGCATGGATGGGCATGATAAGCAGAAAAAAGTGGATGCCATTCTTGATAAGATCAGTAAAAGCGGCTATGATAGTCTAAGTAAAGCAGAAAAAGACTTTTTGTTCCAGGCTGGAAAAGAAGATTAGATGAAGAAACTGAGCATCTTTGATAAATTCATTTTTATATTGAATTCGCTGGCGGCAACAGCACTTTTATTTTCCTATTTACTGCCTCATATTCCACCAAAATCTTTTCCGTTACTTTCGGTATTGAGCCTTGGTGTTCCGGTGCTTATTATACTCAATACTTTCTTTTTGCTTTACTGGGTGCTCCGGCTAAAGAGGCAATTATTGCTTTCTCTCATTGTACTCTTGCTTGGATATAATTACGTTACCAGTTTTGTGAAATTCTCGAGGCCAGAGATCGATGATGAAAAAACGGCTGATATTTCAGTAATGAGTTACAATGTGAGGATGTTCAATGCCTATAAATGGTCTGAGAGAAAAGATATTCCGGAAAAAATCACGGAATTCGTAAAAGAAAAGGATCCGGATATTCTGTGCGTTCAGGAGCACTATGTTGGGGCGGTCCAACTTTCAGATCATTATCCATATGAGTATGTTAAACTAAAGGACAAGAACTCGGAATTTGGTTCGGCTATCTTTTCCAAATTTCCTATACTAAAAAAGCATTCTGTAGACTTTCCTCATGATGGTAATAATAATGCAATTTTTGTGGATGTCCTGATCAATAAGAAAGACACCGTAAGGATCTTCAATGTTCACTTTCAATCCCTTAATATCAAACCGGGAATCGATGATCTCCAGAAAGAGGATTCAAAAAAATTACTCGGGCGTATAGGCTACGGATTTTCACTTCAGCAGGAGCAGGCAGAAATGATGATGAAAGAGGTGAATAAGTCACCATATCAAACCATTATAGCAGGTGATTTCAATAATACAAGCTTTTCGTATATATATGACCTGGTAAACAAGGAGGAGAGGTTTAAAGATGCTTTTCTGGAAGCTGGCAGCGGATTTGGGAAAAGTTTTAAGCTTAACTATTTCCCTTTAAGAATTGACTTTCTTCTGATAGAAGAAGAAATGGAAATTGCCGAGTTTCAGAAGTTTGAAGTTGATTATTCCGATCATTATCCCATCTTAACCAGGATAGGACTCTAGATCCTGGGACTCCAGGTATTCCAGGGCAGCATTTCCTTCATTAAAGATAAGATCAAGAATACAAAGATCTGTTAGAAAACCTTTTTTTGAATTAAAGACCTGAGTATAAGGTGTATTTTGAAATCGTGGTTTTGATTTAGCATTTATCAGATTCCTTAGGTTAATAAGCTCGGCAGGTTTCAAAATGAATTCATCGGTCTTCTCAAACTGCCAGTCTATCTGGAGGCAATCGGCTACGAACTCCATACATTGATAATTGAAATCCATTAGATATTTGAATTCCTTCTGATAAAGCGGATAAAGCTCGTCTTCATAGAACTCAAAGAAAGGAGAGGTTTGATAAGAGGCTTTAAAGGCTCTCCAGTGCTGGGTCTGCCAATCAAAACTATTTTCTATTTGGACATCTTTGTACTTCTGTCTCCCGTTGGTATTAAGGCCAAGAGCTGAGCTGTGTTTTATTGGGATGTTAAGGTTTAGCCTGCCATTGGCATCATATATATACATTCTGTTGCGGTAAGTCTGTTTCTGATAATTGTCTTCATTCTCAAGAATGACCTTTTCAGCCTTTACATAGGCAACCCATTGGCTTATTGGGCCAAAATAGGCAGGATGTAACAGTACCGCTTTCATGTGTCTTATGCTTCTCTACGTTTTTTGAAATACCTCCAGCCAAAGAAGATCACCAGAACTATAAGGAAATATGGAAGAAAGGAGGTAGGTTCACCGTCACCTTTAACGGTGGTGAAGACCCTGTCCCATCTTATCTTATCAAATCCGCTTGCGTTGGAATCCCAGCTCATCCAGATGAATACGGGTTTTCCCACGATATGATTTTCGGGAACGTATCCCCAGGTACGGCTGTCTTCCGAATTATTACGGTTGTCACCCATCATCCAGTAGTAGTTCTGTTTGAAGGTATAAGAATCTATGGGTTGCCCGTTAAGGAGTACCTGAGTACCATTCACACTTAGTTTATTATTCATGCCCATTTCTTCACCTTCGTAGGTCTCGATAATTTCCTTGTAAAAAGGCATGCTCCCCGGAGTGATTTCAACCGTTTTACCTGCTTCGGGGATATAGATAGGCCCAAAATTGTCGTTATTCCAGTTTCGCTTGCCGTCATTAGGGAAAAGCGATGGATTTTTCACCCCGGCCGAATCAACATATCTTCTTATGGAAGCTACATTAGGATGATTTTTGAAACGTTCAAAATTCTCTTCAGACAGTGCCCGGATAACAAAGAAATTGTTATTTGGATTATATGAATAGCCATCGGTTATATCATATAACTTGTAAAGGCTTTGCGGGTTAAAGGGCTGACCTTTTGTTTGACCCACATAGGAAAACTGTGGTTTAGCCCTGTCAGGTAGCTCCAGTTGCTCCCCGTTAATATGAACATAACCATTCACTACAGAAAGCGAATCACCGGGTACCCCAACGGCTCTCTTAACGTAATTGGATTTTTTATCGACAGGTTTTTTATAATGCTTCCCCGAACGATCAAAGAACTTGCGAACGGTGTCTACCGGCCAGTTAAAAACAACAATATCGTTGCGCTCTACATTCTCAAAACCAGGAAACCTGAAATAAGGGATCTGCGGCTTATTCAAATAAGATTTCACTCCCAGTCCCGGAATGGTATCGTGGACCATAGGAAAAGCGACGGCTGTTTGAGGAACTCGTGCGCCGTAATGGAATTTGCTCACAAAAAGGAAATCACCAACCAGTAAAGTCTTTTCCAGTGAGGAAGTAGGTATGGTGAAAGGCTGCATTAAATAAGTATGCACTATGGTTGCCGCGATCACCGCGAAAAGTATGGAGCTTATCCATTCACCTGCCTCTGTTCTGGGTTTAAGATCACGGTCAACGATATAGGCATCTTTGGTGGCATAATTCACATAGTAGATATAGAAACCTAGAGTGAGTACGACCAAAAATGTCTCGGTGGTAGAATGTCTCCCGAAACTTCTAATGGTTTCCACCCAGACTACCGGGAAGATGATAAGGTTTACTATTGGGATGAACATAAGAAAAACCCACCATTTAGGCCGGTTGATTATCTTCATCAATATTATTGCATTATAAACGGGTACAGCTGCTTCCCAGGCTTTTCTACCTGCTCTCTGATAAAGTTTCCAGGTTCCGAGAAAATGAATTACCTGAACAAACAGGAAGAATAGAAACCATTCGGTAAATGTCATATTTTATAATCTTTACAGTATAAGGCCAGTTTTAGCGCTAAATGTTACAATTAATTTTGAAAAAGATCGGCCAGGACATCCTTCATAGTGAAGATTCCGGTTTTATCTTTTAAATATTCGGCTGCCACTACCGCGCCAAGGGCAAAGCCCTGTCTTGATTTAGCGGTATGGACAATTTCTATCTTGTCTATTTCTGAATCGTAAGTGACTGTGTGGGTGCCCGGTACATCTTCAACTCTTTTAGCATAAACAGGGATTTCATCCTTTTCCGCATCGTCCAGTTGCCAGCCGTTAACCCTAGGATTCTTTTCAATGATCTGTTCAGCCAGGGTAATGGCAGTTCCACTTGGAGCATCGAGTTTCTGAACGTGATGTATCTCTTCGATCTCTACCGAATAATCTTCCAGGCCTTTCATCATATTGGCCAGTTTTTGATTGAGTTCAAAAAAAACATTCACCCCAAGACTAAAATTGGAAGCATATATAAAAGCCGTATTATTTTCTTCACAGACCTTTTTTGCCTTCTCGTAATGATCGAGCCAGCCTGTAGTTCCGCTAACCACGGGAATGCCCTGCTTAAAACAGGTGGTGATATTCTTAAAAGCAGCTTTTGGAACACTAAAATCGATCGCAATATCAATTTTCGAATTGTCAAGATCATAATTCTCTATGTCTTCCTCAACCTTCAGCACAATCTTATGTCCTCTTTTTTCAGCAATTTCTTCTATTGCTTTTCCCATCTTTCCGTAACCTAATAGCGCGATTTTCATCTTAAAAATTAAAATTTAATGTGAGTCCGTAATTCGTCTTTCCAGATAAGGCATCAAAATCCATATTCGGCCTTACGGTAAGGTCTTCATCTACGTTGAATTGCCTTAGATGAGCTTCAACATTAGCGTCAACTATATTCAGTATATAGACTCCAACCGTAACAAGGATGGAGATCTCCTTATTTTTCTGATAGAATTCCTGAGCCCGTATTAGTCCATCTGTGCTTATCCTGCCATTAAATTCATCGACTCTGCCAGCCAGCCGGTCTTTATAGGCATTTCGGTATCTATCGTACTGTTTGTCGTTTTCCCGGTAGAAATAGATGCCTGTTGCTAAACCTCCATAGGCAATAGGAATTTTCCAGTAGCTTCCATTATAGGCCTGTCCCAGACCAGGAAGGATCGCAGAATAAAAAGCAGCTTTTGAGGGCGCCAGAGCGTTATAGGGTTCATAATCCTTTTCCTGTTCCTCAGCTATCTCTTCGGTTCTTACCGAAAGCGTATCCTCCTGAGCATTGCTAAATGATGCAGAAAGCAGAAAAAAAAACAGGAAAAAGAGTTGATTATTCTTCACCCTGGATTAATTTTTTAATTCTTTCGAAGTCTTCTTCTGAAGAAAACGGAATAGTTAATTTTCCGCTACCTTTTTTCGTCACTTTCACATCCACTTTAGTACCAAGATATTCTGAAAATTCCTTGATTCCCTTCTTATAGGTTTTTGGCACTGAAGTTTTCCTGGCTGTTGCAGACTTTGACTTATCCCCATTATTCAGATCACGAACCAACTGCTCGGTTTCTCTTACAGATAGAGATTTCTGCAGGATTTTTTCATAGATATCCAGCTGTTTTTGAGTATCATCTATATTGATGAGAGCTCTGCCGTGCCCCATGCTCAAAAAGCCGTCACGCATTCCTGTCTGGATTATCGGATCCAGTTTTAGAAGCCTTAAATAATTGGCAATGGTAGATCGGTTTTTCCCGATCCTTTCACTTAATTGTTCCTGGGTGAGATTGATCTCATCTAACAAACGCTGATAAGAAAGAGCGATCTCTATAGGATCCAGATCCTGACGCTGGATATTTTCGACCAGGGCCATTTCAAGTGATTCCTGATCGTTGGCGATCCTGATATAAGCCGGTATGGTCTCCAGACCTACCAGTTTAGAGGCCCGGTAACGTCTTTCTCCTGATACCAGCTGATATTTGTTAAAATCAAGCTTTCTAACCGTGATTGGCTGTATAACTCCCAGTTCACGAATGGAGGAAGCAAGTTCTTTTAGGGATTCTTCGTTAAAACTTGTACGTGGCTGAAACGGATTGACTTCGATGGAAGACATTTCCAGTTCCACAATATGTCCAACCAGTTTGTCGGCATTTTTATCCTCTGCAGATTTTATATCATTATCCGGATCTTTCAGCAATGCTGAAAGTCCTCTCCCCAATGCTTGTTTTCTGGTAGCCTTCGCCATTTTTACTGGTTTTTCTTTATAATTTCATTTGCCAGACTCAGATAATTGCTGGCTCCTTTGCTTGATGCATCATAATTGATAATGCTCTCTCCATAACTGGGTGCTTCACTTAAACGTACATTTCGTTGAATGATTGTTTCAAATACCATCTCGTCAAAATGCTTTTTCACCTCTTCAACAACCTGGTTAGATAGCCTTAATCTTGAATCGTACATTGTAAGTAACAATCCTTCGATATCCAGCTTATTGTTATGGATCTTCTGTACACTTTTAATGGTGTTCAGTAGTTTACCGAGCCCTTCAAGTGCAAAATATTCACACTGGATAGGGATTATAACAGAGTCTGATGCCGTAAGCGCATTCAGTGTTAGCAGTCCCAAAGAAGGTGCGCAATCTATGAGGATAAAATCATAAAGCTCACGCAGCGGTTCAATCGCCGTCTTAAGCATGGATTCCCTTTTTTCCTGATCTACAAGCTCTATCTCTATAGCCACCAGATCTATATGTGCAGGGATGATGTCCAGGTTAGGGGAGCTGGTTTTCTGTATAGCATCTTCAGCCTTGATGGAATGTTCCAGCAACTGGTAGGTGCCATTTTCGACTTCTTCAACATCTATTCCCAGGCCTGAGGTTGCATTGGCCTGAGGGTCGGCGTCAATCAATAATATCTTTTTTTCCAGAACCCCTAAAGAAGCTGCAAGGTTCACAGATGTGGTGGTTTTTCCCACGCCTCCCTTTTGGTTGGCAATAGCAATGATTTTACCCATTAATTGTGTACAATTTTTGAAAGGTAAAAATACAATTTATTATAGGTTTAGAAAATGAAATTGTTAACAGCTTCTAAATAAAAAACCCGGCCAAATCTTAATAAAACCGGGCATTTCTCTAATTTTTAAAAAAAATTTGGGATTTTTTGTTGAAAACTGGTGCGTTGAGAAGACCTATTTATCCTTTTTGGCCTTGATCATATTCTCCAGCATATCCCACATTTCCTCAGGAACGGCTTCCAGTAAATTGAACTGTCCGGCACCTTTTAACCATTCTCCACCATCAATAGTAATAACTTCTCCATTTACATAAGCTGAAAAATCTGAAACAAGATATGCGGCAAGATTTGCCAGTTCCTGATGGTCTCCAACACGTTTTAGAGGCACCTTTTTAGCAAGATCGAATTTCTCTTTAAGATCTCCCGGTAAAAGCCTGTCCCATGCACCTTTGGTAGGGAATGGGCCGGGAGCTATAGCGTTGGATCTTATTCCGTATTTTGCCCACTCCACGGCAAGAGATCTTGTCATTGCAAGCACACCGGCTTTCGCAGTTGCGCTTGGAACCACATAGGCTGAACCTGTCCAGGCATAAGTGGTCACAATATTTAGTACTGTCTTATTTTCTTCTTTTTTGTCTATCCAGTGTTTACCCAGAGCAAGCGTACAGTTCTTGCTTCCTTTTAGCACGATATCGATGATAGTGTCAAAAGCATTAGCGCTGATTCTCTCTGTTGGAGAGATGAAGTTTCCGGCAGCGTTGTTCAGCAGAATATCGACAGAACCAAACTCATCGATCACCGCATCACGCATAGCTTCGACCTGATCATAATTTCTTACATCGCACTGAACGGCAAAACACTTACCTCCGGTCTCCTCTTCAAGTTCTTTAGCGGTATTTTGAAGCTTTTCGAGATTTCTTGAAGTGATCGCCACTTTGGCTCCCAGTTCCAGGAAATATCTGGTCATCGATTTTCCGAGTCCGCTACCCCCTCCGGTAACGATGATATTCTTCCCTTCAAGGGCATCATCACGAAGCATTTTTTTCTTTAAGTCCATATTTTCAGTGTCAGAGTATTATTAATTTATTGAGCAATCATTCCGAGCTAAGCCGGGAAATCCTTTCGCTGAAGCTATAAGCTCTGAGAAACAAGCTTTAAGCCATTTATTCGTCTATCAAAATTTCCAGCAATTGAATGGCCGCGTCACTTATCTTGGTCCCGGGACCAAACACAGCCACAGCTCCTGCATCAAAAAGGAACTGATAATCCTGTGATGGGATCACTCCTCCCACGATCACCATGATATCCTCTCTTCCCAGTTTCTTTAGTTCTTCTATTACCTGTGGAACCAGTGTTTTATGTCCCGCAGCCAGGGAGGAAACTCCCAGGATATGCACATCATTTTCAACGGCCTGTTGCGCAGCCTCAGCCGGAGTCTGGAAAAGCGGACCAATATCCACATCGAAACCAAGATCGGCATAACCCGTAGCAACCACTTTGGCGCCGCGGTCATGGCCATCCTGTCCCATTTTAGCGATCATGATCCTGGGCCGGCGGCCTTCCATTTCGGCAAATTTATCAGCCAGTTCCCTGGCTTTATTAAATGAGCTGTTATCTTTCATTTCTTTTGAATATACTCCGCTAAAGGATTGAATTTTTGCCTTGTACCTTCCATATACATCCTCCAAAGAATCACTTATCTCACCCAGACTTGCTCTTTCTCTGGCGGCTTCAACAGCCAGAGCCAGTAAATTAGCATTTTCTTCTTTAGCAGCCTTTCTTAGTTTTTCCAGAGTCTGCTGGACTTTTTCCTCATTCCTTTCGGCTCTTATTTTTTCAAGTCTGGCAATCTGCTGTTTTCTCACGGTTTGGTTATCCACTTCAAGTGTAACCAGCTCATCTTCTTTGTCCAGTCGGTATTTATTCACCCCAACGATCACATCGGTCTCGCTATCTATTCTTGCCTGTTTTCTGGCTGCAGCCTCCTCAATTCTCATTTTTGGAATTCCGGCTTCTATAGCTTTCGTCATTCCTCCAAGCCCTTCAACTTCTTCTATAAGTTTCCAGGCTTTTTCAGCGATCTGTTCCGTTAATTTCTCCACATAAAAACTTCCTGCCCATGGATCGACAGTTTTGATGATATTAGTTTCCTGCTGAAGGTATAATTGTGTATTTCTCGCGATCCTTGCTGAAAAGTCTGTAGGTAGAGCAATGGCTTCATCCAGCGCATTGGTATGTAGGCTCTGGGTTCCGCCAAAAGCAGCCGCTGCAGCTTCTATACAGGTTCTCGCAACGTTATTGAAAGGATCCTGTTCAGTTAAACTCCAGCCGCTGGTCTGGGAATGAGTTCTTAAGGAAAGGGATTTAGGATTTTTAGGGTTGAACTGCTTTACCAGCTTTGCCCACAACATTCTGCCAGCCCGCATTTTTGCGATCTCCATAAAATGATTCATTCCAATTGCCCAGAAAAACGAAAGCCTGGGAGCGAAACTATCGATATCCATTCCTGCCTCCAGACCTTTTCTGATGTATTCAAGTCCGTCTGCCAGAGTATAGGCCAGTTCAATATCACAGGTAGCACCGGCTTCCTGCATATGATACCCGGAAATGCTTATACTATTGAATTTAGGCATATTTTGAGAGGTATACTCGAATATGTCTGAAATGATCTTCATCGAAGGAGTGGGAGGGTAGATGTAGGTGTTCCGCACCATAAATTCCTTTAGAATATCATTTTGAATGGTCCCGGAAAGCTGTTCAGGTTTTACGCCCTGTTCTTCGGCTGCTACTATGTAAAATGCCATGATTGGAAGTACGGCTCCGTTCATGGTCATGGAAACCGACATCTTATCCAGCGGGATCTGATCGAAAAGGATCTTCATGTCCTCAACGGAATCTATGGCAACTCCGGCCTTTCCCACATCTCCAACAACACGATCATGATCTGAATCATAACCTCTGTGAGTTGGAAGGTCAAAAGCCACAGAAAGCCCTTTCTGACCTGCAGCCAGATTTCTTCTGTAAAATGCGTTGCTTTCTTCGGCTGTTGAAAATCCTGCATACTGGCGAATGGTCCATGGCCTGCTAACATACATTGTACTATATGGTCCGCGTAGATAAGGTGGGATGCCAGCAGCGAAATTCAAATGTTCAGCTTCTGAAATATCTTCCTTGGAATATGAGGTTTTGATCTCAATTTCCTCGGGTGTGATAAAGGTCTCCTTTTTGGACTCAGGAACCTGGGTTACCAGATCCTTATCGTCAAGGCTAATATTTTGAAGATCTTTGCGTTGCATAAATCTTAGTTTTATTGGGTTGGCTGGCTTTGCTTTTCTTCTTCAAGTCGTTCCTTTTCAGTCTCTTCACTCAGCCTTCTTTCAAGTATAGGTTCAATCAAAGTCTTTCTCGGGTTTTTTTTCAGAAATGGATAGAGTTCGATATCATCCTGCATCCTGTCCTGGGGATTCTCAAATTTATTGGTCCCGATAAGTACAAGTTCTCCATTATCGAATTTTTCCTGTTCGGCAGAAGCACTTTCCTTTATTTTCCTCTGAATCACCCCAGCTTTTAATTCTTTCAGGAAGCCTCCGCCTTTTTCGATTTCCTTAAAAATTTCAAGAGCCTGTTCAGCCAGCTGCCTGGTGATGGATTCTATATAATAAGTTCCTTCAGCAACATTACCCACTTTATCCAGGTAACTCTCATTTCTCATGATAAGCAGCTGGTTCCTGGCGATACGGTCTCCAAATTCATTATCCTTATGATAGATAGCATCGTAAGGCATGTTACAAATGGCATCGGCACCACCCAGAATTGCGCTCATACTTTCGGTAGTTGTACGCAACATATTCACATTGAAATCATAAAGGGTCTTGGTCCTTCTGGTTGGTAATGCCAGTACGTGGCAATTTATACTGAACCCAAATTCCTTTGAGATGGTGGTATACAGCCAGCGCAGAGCTCTGATCTTGGAGATCTCGAAGAAATAATCCGGTCCCACCGAAACCTGGAACTGAAATTTGAAATCTTTCCTTCTTTTTTCAGGCAGGTCTGAAAAATGATTCAGGTATTCCGTAAGATGGGCCATAGAATAGGCGAGTTGTTGCGGAATGTTCGCTCCTGCATTCTGATACAATGACAGGTTGATACTTATTACAGATTCAAAATTTTTGGAACTCTGAACGATCTGTTCCAATTGGGAATGATCAGATTTCAGGTTATCGAACCAGTTTCCTGTCCTTGCCAGTTTTCCTATGATATCTGTTTGCAGATATACTTTATAAGCTTTTCCTGAAAGAAAATCGTCAAGTTTTATTACATAATCTGCATCAAGGAACTGAAGCTCCAGATAGATCTCAATATCTTCCTGAAGATTATTCAGTAGTTCTTCGAAAACGATTTCTTTAGAAGGTAAAATAAACCAGATCGCTTCTGTCCCTCTCTGAAGTTTCTCCCTGGCCTTCCTATTGGCATCTCCTGCTGAGGTTACATAGACCTTCTCACAAATATGCCAGTGGGCGGGATTAGAGACTTTAAGCGTTTCTTCAACATCCTCTGTTGAATAAAAAGGTTTTATATCAATGCCGTGAAGTGTTTTGGTTACCAGCTTTTCGTTATAGTCGGCACCCTTCAGATCGGCCTGGATCTTCTGTTTCCATTGTTTTGCAGAAACTTCTTCAAATTCCTGAAATAACAATTGTTTCATTATCTAGTTGATTTTGATTGGAAGGAATCGTGAAAGATTAATCTACGGTATCATATTCTATGATGTAAATATCCTCATTGGCTCTCTTCATATAGTATTTCTGCCTGGCGAACTTTTCGAGTTCAACAGAGTCCTGAAGATTTTCAATCACCGCTTTATCTTTCGCAATTTCGTTTTGATAATATTTTCTATTGTCCTGTAATTCATTTATTTCCTGGTCGAGCTCATGGTGTATGAACCATGAATTAGTGTCCAGGAAGATCATCCATCCGGCGAACACAAGACTTATCAGCACATATTTATTGCTGATAAACCTGAACCAGGGCTTTTTACGCAGGTCTTTAAACTTCATACGCTTTAAAGATACAAAATTAGGTTAAGCGATCTTTGATAATGGTTTGAACGATATCAACAGCCACAGTATTGTAGCGGTTTGTAGGAATGATGATATCTGCAAATTCCTTGGTTGGTTCAATAAATTCCTGGTGCATAGGCTTAAGAGTGGTTTGGTATCTCCATAGAACCTCTTCCAGATCACGGCCTCTTTCAGCGATATCCCTTTTCAACCTGCGAATTAACCTTTCATCACTATCGGCATGCACATAGATCTTGATATCAAAAAGCTGCCTTATTTCTGGATGAGTGAGAATAAGGATACCTTCAACTATAATTACTTTTCTGGGCTGTATCTCTATGCTCTCTCCGGTACGGTTATGATCCCTGAAAGAGTAAATAGGCTGCTTAATGCTCTTTCCATTTTTCAGTTGTTTAAGATGTTCTCCCAGAAGTTCAAAATCTATAGATTTTGGATGATCAAAGTTGATCTTTTTTCGATCTTCGAATGAAAGGTGCGAGGTGTCCTGGTAATAGGAATCCTGTGAAATAACGTCTACCTCTTCGTGCTTTAGTTCGTCTATGATCTGATTTACCACCGTGGTCTTTCCGCTTCCCGTTCCCCCGGCAATGGCAATAATTAGCATATTCCTGAAAATTTGTGCAAAGGTAATTATTAGTTTTATAAATCCGGTTTTCAGGGAATGCCGATAGGGGGAAGTTGCCGGAATAAGAAAACCGGTCTGAAATTCAGCCGGTTCTCATATATTAAATTAAGGAATATTTGTTATTCTTCTGCTTTCTGAACTTTTGCAACTTCTTCAACAGTTACCATATCGTCTATATTATTAGACCAGGAATTCATAACATAGTTCATGGCATCAGCCACTTCCTGATCGCTAAGTCCCATAGGTGTCATGATATTATCATATTTCTCACCATTAACTTCGATAGGCCCCTGCATTCCGTATTTCACACCTCTGATGCTTTCTTCTCTTTTTTCGGTAAGCCAGTTAGAGCCGTCGAGGGGAGGATAGGTACCAGGAATTCCTTTACCGGTTGGTAAATGACATGTCACACATAAGTCCTGGTAAACTTCTTTACCTCTTTTGATACTGGCAGTAAGTGGAGTCTGTTCACTAGATTTTTCAGAAGCCGGGATCACATAGGATTCCTCTTCCTGATCTTTTTCTTTTTTGTCAGATTTACAGGCAACAAATGTTGCAGCCAGTCCAATTACAATAAGCAATTTTTTCATGATTTATTGGTTGTTTTGAGTAAGTTTTGCAATTCCTTTTCCTTCCACGGCTACATAGATATTTCCATCCGGCCCCTGGATTACATCTCTGAGTCGGCCGATATCTTCGAGCAATTTGGTTCTTTTACTAATCTTTTTTCCGTCCAGTTCCAGGTGTTCCAGGTATCTGAATTTTAATGAGCCTACCAGAAGATCTCCCTGTAATTCAGGGAATTTATCAGATGTAACATAGGCAAATCCACTTGGTGCAATGGAGGGTAGCCAATAAAAAATAGGGTCTTCCATTCCAGGTTTCGATCTTTCATCGGTGATCGGAGTACCATCATAATTCTCACCATAAGTTACCACCGGCCATCCGTAATTGGCTCCTTTCTTCACTACATTTATCTCGTCTCCTCCCTGAGGTCCGTGTTCGTGTACCCAGATTTCATTGGTCTCGGGATTGAAAATCATACCCTGAGGATTACGATGACCATAGGAGTAGATTGCTTCCACCGCATTTTCTTCACCAACAAACGGATTATCAGAAGGCACACTTCCGTCATCATTCAATCGGTAAACTTTCCCATTGTCCCTGGTGATATCCTGAGGATTTACATCTCTTGCTCCGCGATCTCCTGCACTAAAATACAGATAGCCTTCTTCGTCAAAAGAGATACGCGATCCAAAATGCTGGCCTTTAGTGGTATTAGGAGAAGCTTTGTAAAGCACCTCTTTATTTGTTAACCGATTTCCTTCAAGTTTGGCACGCATAAGGGCAGTATTGCCGCCTTCACCTTCACCTTCAGTAGAGGAATAAGTGAAATACATCCAGCCATTATTTTCATAATCGGGATGTAATGCTACATCCAGTAAGCCTCCCTGGCCACGATTATACACTTCAGGTCCACCCTGAATATTTATCTTTTGTCCATCCTTAAAATGAATTATATCTCCGTTTTTTTCTGTGATTATGATACTACCATCTGGAAGGAATTCGAATCCCCATGGAATTTTAAGTCCTTCAACCACCATTTCATAGGAATAGGCATCTGAACTTTCTGCGGGAATTGGGTCGGGGACCTCGGTTTGTTCTGATTGTTCTTCTGAGGTCGTTTCGGTGCTTTCTTCTGCCTTAGCGGTATCTGAAGTATTACCATTTTCACCACAGGAATAGACGCTAAAAATTAGCGTAAACAGGAATAATATTTTTTTCATAGCATTATTATTTTGACTTGAATAAATAATAAAAAACTAAGATATAAAAAATTAGAACTTTTCATTGTGAGCGGTGAATAATTATTATATTTGCCGCCCAATTGGGGCTGAATGGTCATTGGTTTCACCGGTGAACCGGCAAGCTAAAAAGATTCGGTCTGAATCTTGAATAAAAAATATTGAATGAATTGCGTAAGCAATTTCGGGGTGTAGCGTAGCCCGGTTATCGCGTCCCGCCTTTAGCGGGAAGGCCACCGAAACGTAAAACTGAAAATAATGTTTGTGTACATTCTTTTTAGTGAGAAAAGTTCAAGATATTATGTAGGTCAAACTGCAGATATCGAAGATAGATTAAAAAGGCACAATTCAGGGAGAGTTTATTCTACTAAATATGGAATTCCCTGGAAAATTGTTTTGCGAAAAGAAGTTTCAAATCGTTCCGAAGCAATGGCTTTGGAAAATAAGATTAAAAAACGAGGAGCAAAACGATTTATTGATGATCATCGGGATATATTGTAGCCCAGTTATAAACTCCCGCTTAGGCGGAAGGCCATATATTAAGCGGCAGAGTTGAAATACTGATTAAATTATACACCATACGGGGTGTAGCGTAGCCCGGTTATCGCGCCTGCTTTGGGAGCAGGAGGCCGCAGGTTCGAATC
>NZ_JAJSON010000028.1 GCF_022410465.1 Christiangramia crocea
GATCACTTATACCGATGATGAGGGTTGTCAGGCTACTGCGATTGTAACGGTACATCCTAATCCAACTGTTAGCATCCAGCAGCCACAACTTGACTGTTTCTCTGATGCTCCTTCAATGATCGTAACTTCTCCAGTTGATAAAACCGGTTGGGAGTTCAGATTGGTCATTAAAGGGCAATCCGGTACATTCGCGAGCTATCCGGATGGAGGTTATCCTGGTTTGGCACCTCTGACCACATATGTCCTGACTGCAAAGGATACAAATGGATGTACCGTGGATGAGGAGTTCACAACAGGAAGGATACTGGATACACCAATAGATCCTACCTTGGAGGCCGATCAGCCTGACTGTGATACCTTCCAGGGTACCATAAGGGTGACCAATCACGTTGCAGGACAGACCTATTGGGTTAAGTTGAAAACTGATCCGAGCACTACTCCTAATTTCGTTAGTTATCCAACCAATGGATTCGAGAACCTGGACCCAGGAACTTATGTGGTTGTTGCACGTAGTGCCGACCTATGTTCTTCGGGAGCTGCAGAGATCACCCTGGACGAGCCAGAGTGTAATCACCTGTTCCCAACTCAAACTGAATGTAGTGATTATCTATACTGTAATACCGATAATTTTGTTCAGGATTACATGTGTGTCACCATTAAAAAGATTCAGGGTATTAACACAGTAACTAATATTATTCCGGGAGCTTTGTTCTATTATGCCGACTTCTTTGTTGAAAATGCAGATGTAGGAACACAAATTGAAATAAAAGTAGAACAGACACCAGCACCAGGATTTATGCCGTTCCACTATGTGAACGATGCTAACGTGAGGATCTATGTTAATGGCTGTGAAGTGGCTACTATTGATAGTATCACATGGGAAGTGGGTACTGGAGAAAACGCAGGTAAATATTATGTTGTAATTGATTACACCCCATTGGAAGCAGGAACTACTGTTGTTTCTATTAAGTGGGATCCAAAAACAGCGAACGGAAGTGTACCTGTAAGTCTTGATAATAGTGATCCTTACTTTAATTCCTATAAATTCGGAATGTTAGTTGATGGGTCCAATGAGCCTGGTACATTTGGTACTTTGGGAATGAATACTGCCAAACAATGTCAGGATCCTGTAGTATTTGACAGAAGCGATTGTGAATTCCCGCCAAAACAGGCAGAAAGTTTAGCTAAAGAAAGCTTGTCTATCGAAGATAATACTCTGGAATTGATAGAGCCTAATGAACCTCAGTTCACCGCTTATCCGGTTCCGTTCAGGGAAAACCTGAACATAGGATACAAGTTCGATTATACTTCAGATGTGACCATACAGATATTCAATCTAAACGGTCAGCTTGTGAAGTCTTATACTGAAAAGTCCGTGAATTCAAATTCGGTATCTACTTTGGATATTGACTTTGCACCAAGGGCCAGTCAGATATATATTGTTAGAATGATCACCGACCGTGAGGTCTTTACCAAAAAGATCATTTCTGCTAAATAATTTTAACGACCATCCAAAATTTGAAATGGCTGCCAGCTGGCAGCCATTTCTGGTTTTTAAGTAGAAATATTTAACAGATTAAAATACAGTCTATTGTGATTTAGTGATCGTATTTTTTCGTAAATTTAAACTGACCTTTTAATGCAGATCTCTTCATTCTACTGCATGTTTTATTTGAAGTCCAGGTGACTTCGATTCGATCCCTCACTCTACAGCTACCATAAAATTTATCCTGACTTTTTAGAAGGTCCAATGACTCCCATCCTAATCCGGTTGTCGTATAACTTACCCCCCTTTTTTCCAGTTTTAGATTTATTATTCATTTTTTGGATTCTTGCTCCATTCTGCTTGGGATAAGCCCTTATGATGGTTTAATCCTAAAAAAATAATTATGGAAAATATTACTTATTCAGAAGTGAAATTTTGGCGTAAGGGAAACGGGAAGACAAATAGTTTTGTTAGATGCCTGGCCATTATTTTTATCATATTGTTATTTCCTTTAATAACAATAGCGCAAACACATCCTTATGGATTCCTTGACGGTAACGTACTGAACGACGACGGGAAACTTGACTGGCAGAACGTTTATACCAATACTGGTTTGCCTGCCGGAAGTATCTCCACCGGAATTCAATTTGACAGGGAGTTACCGGATGATATCTTTACCGGTGGATCTACCAAAGACCATTTACCTATTTCCGGATGGTTAAATAAATTACAGGATGGTAGTTCCAGTGATAAGACCAACATTTTACAGGCCGGCGCCATTTTGATCGAAGGTCGGATTTATTTCTTCGGAAACCGTTTTTCTAATGAGGGAGCCACCAATATTGGATTCTGGTTCTTCAAAGATGACGTAAATATCTTGAATGGTACTTTTGACGGGGAACATGAAGTAGGTGACCTGCTTGTAGTAGCCGAAATCTCTAAAGGTGGTACCGTAGGAAAGATTGCGGCTTATGAGTGGAAAGGCAGTGCAGCCAATGGTGGAAATGTTCCAAGTAGTGCAAAAAGCCTTATAAAAATAGTTGACGAAGAACATCCGCAGCCAAATCTTCTTGCTGCTGTAGTGAATGCAGGAAATGTCAGCACACCATGGGATTATCAGGCAAAAGGTGAGCCAATTGCCAATGTGATGCCACCTATTACCTTCTTTGAAGGTTTTATCAATGTTGCAGATCTGCCATTGAACAACGCCTGTTTCTCTTCCTTTTTGGTGGAGACCAGGGCTTCCTTCTCCCTGACCTCTATACTTGAGGATTTTGTGGGTTCTAATTTTAACGTTCAACCCTTGGTTAGTATAGATGATATTGCCGATTGTGAATCTGAATTTCCCAGGGAACTGGTGGCAACGCCAACAGGCGGAATCCCTCCTTTGAACTATGAGTGGAAAAAGGACGGTGTGATAATTCCCGATGAAGATGGTGCCAGTATTATGGTTTCAGAAGAAGGAACTTATTCTGTGACAGTCACTGGTTCTGGTGTTGGCGGAATTGGCACCTGTACTTCAGAAGCCGATACCGCAACGGTTACCATCTATGAAAATCCAGACCTTACCAATCAAACAGATGAGTTCTGTGAAGATGCTGAAGGTAGTGGTAAAGTAGATGATATCGATCTCACCGGTTATGAAGCTGCCATCGGAATTCCCGGAGGCTCATCGGGCACCTGGTATGTGGGCGATGGTACCGGCGGAGCTCTGGTTAGCGACGCTACCGATGTTGATGGCGTGACCAATGGAGCGATCTACACGGTTTCCTATACAGATGAAAACACCTGTACCAGTACAGCTAAAGTGACCTTCACAATCAATGACCTGCCAGATCTTACAGATCAGACAGATCAATTCTGTGAAGATCCGGAAGATAGTGGAAGTGTGGATGATATCGATCTCACCAGTTATGAAGCTGCGATTGGTATCCCCGGAGGTTCTTCAGGCACCTGGTATGTTGGTGACGGTACCGGAGGAGCTTTGGTAAGTGATCCATCAGATGTTGATGGAGTTACCGATGGCTCTATTTACACCGTTTCTTATACCGATGATAATACCTGTACAAATACAGCTAAGATTACTTTCACCATCTATGATCTGCCAGATCTTACCGATCAGACCGATGATTTTTGTGAGGATGCCGAAGATAGCGGTAAGATAGATAATATTGATCTTACCGGTTATGAAAGTGCTATTGGTATTCCCGGCGGTTCTTCAGTTACCTGGTATGAGGGGGATGGAACTGGTGGAGCAGAGGTGAGTGATGCAGCAGATATTGATGGTGTGACCAATGGAGCCATTTATACTGTTTCTTTCTCTGATGGCAATAGCTGTACAAATACTGCTAAAGTGACCTTTACCATCAATGCCCTTCCTGAAGTGAACATATTAGAGCCGCCATCAGACCCTGTTTGTTCAAGTGATGTAGATCCAAGCTTAGGTCTGGTATTTTTAGGCTCTCCTTCTGGAGGTACCTGGAGTGGTGATGTAGATACTAATGGAAATTTTGTTCCTGATCTTTCGGAATCCACTCAAACCATTAGGTATGATTACACAGATGGAAACGGTTGTTCCAATTATGACGAGATAACATTCGAATATGAGGACCAGCCACAGGACGACATCTTTGAAGCGACCTATTGTGTTCCAGATGCAGGATTGGTAGATTTAAGTATCTATGTTCCTGCAGATGCCACCAACGTTGAGTATAGTGGCAACGGAGTGGATAGTAATGGTAATTTTACAGGAAATTCAGCAGGGGTTTATCTCATTAATATAACCTATAATGTACCTGCTCATATTTGCAGACTGGGTGCCAGTATTAGCATTACCCTGGAAAACTGTGTGGTAGACGAGGGTTGTACCCTTGGTTACTGGAAAGAACATACCGACCGTTGGTGCGATGCCTATGTGACCTGCGACAGATATGGTGATATCTTTACCAGTGCACCTTCTGCAATTGCCAATTACAGCTTATTAGAGGTGCTGAATCTGGGTGGCGGCGGAATTTACAATCTTGGCCGTCAGTCCGTGGCTGCGTTGCTAAATACCTGCAGTTCTGAAGTGGGATTTGCATATTCTGATACCGAAACCTTGATAGCCGATGTCAATGATGCCTTTACCAGTGATGAAGCCGGCGCCTTTGGTATCTATCTGGATGGATTGAATCAGGCTGGATGTCCGCTTGGAGGAACTTCTGCTACTACCGCACCTTCTTCGCCTGAATGTGATGTGACCGGATCCGGTTTTGCTTTAAGCACTTCTTTGGTAAGCGGATTTAGCGTTGCGCCTGTTCCATTTGTTGATCAGCTAAATGTTCAGTACCATTTTGATTATGTTTCAGATGTGAACATTCAATTCTTCAACTTTAGTGGTCAGCTACTACAGAACTTTAAGTTCTTAGGTGTAACCTCAGGAGATATTAGTGAATTGAACGTTGGTTCGTTAGTTAGCCCTGGGCAGACATACATTATTAAAGTGAATACAGACAAGGAGAGTTTCTCGAAAACTATAATCTCCTCTGAATAATTTAATCAAAAAACGAACAGAAAGCAGGCCATATAGGCCTGCTTTTTTTATTTCAATATTTTCTGCATATTAAGTTTAAAATTTATGGGGGAAAACCCTTATTTTTATACTTATGAGTTTGTTTTTTAAATAGTTAAGTATGTTGCTTAGGGTTTTAAAAGGAATTTATTTTATCTTTAAACGCTATTACAAATAAAAACTTTTCTGCCCTATAATTTTTGTTTATAGCTCCCCGAAACCACTTTACCAGAGTTTGAAATTTATTTTATGGCTTTTGAAGTATTGATGACTATTTATGTCATTTCTTTTAGCAACAGTCTTTAATATTAATGTCTGCTGCTTGACGATCCCCCCAAATCAAAGAAGATTTACTCCCCCCGGACGATGGTTTACCTTTTAAGGTATTTCCCTGGCCATAATTCTGGTACAGGTTATTCGCCCTACTCTTCTAGTTTAGATTTTACAATTGAATACCCTTTTTTAAAATGGCTGCCCGGTCTGCTTTTGAAGGTTCACGCATGCTACTGGTGTTAACCTTTAAAATTTTTAAATTATGAAGAAGATTACTAATTATTCAAGAACTGGGAAATATTGGTTCCAAGTATTACAGAAAGGTAATTTTATTTGGATTGCCTTTCTGCTGATATTCCTAATTTCCTCTCAATCGATTTATTCTCAATCAGCCGATTTTAGACAGGCGGCTAATGAAAGAAATATTCAAGGGAATAAAGATCTAGGTTATATATATTGGTTAAATGGTATTTTGAATAACAATAATTCAGAATATACTGAAGGGATGGCTACCCTTCAGAGGCTGATTTTTGAGGATATACCTTCCACCCCAGGGTTTAACCATACTTTTAGAGTTAAAATGCAGGCACAGAAAAATGGGGTTCATGCTTATGATTTTATGATCGGATGGGAGGATGCTTTAGAAGTATCCGAAACTATATTGCCGGGATTTGGTTTAATGCCTGAGAATTATGCCGATCTTGATCTGAATATATGTGGTGATGCAATTTCAGCTAGTGCAGAAACAGAATGTAATACAGCCCATGATCTTGGAACTGGAACAGGTCCAGGCTATACGGCAACATTAGAAATATCTGGGGAAGAGAATTTAGTTCTTCCTGGTGATCTTCCTGGTCGTACTACTCAAGCTGTAATTGCTCTTTTTGAATCTAAATATTCCGGTAGGGAAATTCAAATCTGGGGAAATGCTGAATTTACCGGTGGTGATAGTGCAAATAAGGTAGAATTTGTAAAATATGAAGCAGGGTATATTTTCTACGATATAAGCTGGCAATCGGAAGCCACTTCTGTTGTAATAGAGTTTGCAGCGCATATTGCTGCAGGTAATAGCCCTTCAGATCCGCCATCAGATGATGGGATTTTAGGATATGGGCCTGGAAGAGGAGCCTCTTTTATAAATGGAGGACCATATCATGTTATAACCGATCAATTTCAAAATAATGGCGAAACACCTGTAGAAGGAGAAATTGGGAGTTTAGATAACCAATTAATGGCTGGGGCCGTTCTTTTAAAGCCCCGGTGCAGTATTGATGGGCCAGATTCTTTCTGTATTGGAGATGAAGGGAATTTGGTTTATACGGCCACCCCTGTAAATATACAGGACCCTACTTATAAATGGACAATTGATAAAGGTACTACGAATGCTTCACTTGTAGGATCAGATGAAACCCCTACTTTGACCCTTAATCCGGGAACTCAAGAGGGAACCATCAAAGTGACATTTACGGTTACAAATAACGGAACTCTTTCTTCTAGTTGTGAATATGAAACTATAATTGAAAACCCTCCCTATGCTGGAGAAGATGGCACGCTTCGTTTTTGTGAAGGCGATCCTACACAAAGTTCTGTAAAT
>NZ_JAJSON010000029.1 GCF_022410465.1 Christiangramia crocea
ACGCTTGTATCGCTGCTTCCATGAGCAATAAGATGTGGGATTTCCAGCTTTTTAGCTGCCTTTTTAATGCTGAGACGCTCTTTATTTTCTTTATAGTTTTTATAAAACTGATAATGATGGGGCAGTTGCTGGCCGGTTCTTGCATTTACTATATACTGAACCCCTTTCTTTTCCCAGGCCTCAAGTTTCTTACCTTCCGGAAAGCGAGATCCAAAATCGGATACTGAGGCATAAGTGAGTAGTTTACCAATTCTTTTATCTTCAGCTGCTTTGATCAGTGTTATTCCGCCTCCCCGTGAATGTCCAATAAGGCTCAGGTTGGTTGCGTCGATCTGTTGTGCGAATTTGAAGTCGGGCAAAAGTAGCCAGTCAATAACAGATTGCAGGTCATCAAGCTCTTTTACATAATTGTTATCTCCAAAAGCTTCGATATTCAGGAATTCAGTAAGGTGATCCGGCCCAGTACCATTATGGCTGAAATTGAATTTGACAAAAAAGAAGTCATTTTCGGCAAAAACTTCTCCCATTCTCTCCCAGGCTCCCCAGTCTTTAAAGCCTTTGTATCCATGGCAAAAAATTACTATAGGTTTGGCTTTGCCATCATCTTTGAAAATGGTGTCGACTACAATAGGCTTTTGGTGCTTGCCATCTATGACAAGGTTTTTCTCTTTAGAAACTTCCATGGGTCTTTTTAATTTCTTTTTCTATAAACCGGATTTCCGGGTTGCAGATCTCCAGTATTAATTTTTTTAATTCAGATTGAAACAGGTCAAGGGTTTCAAGGCTTATTAAAGGATCCTTTTTTCTGGATCCGGATTCTTTTTTTTCAAATTTTAAAAAGCCTGATCTTAAGTTCTTGAAAGATATGATTCCTGCTTCTGCCGGGAATGTAAGGTCTTTCTCAAGGGCAATCAAGCTTGTATAAGTTAAAACCTGAAAACTTTTGGAATATTTGTCATAATCTTTTGTTATATTCTCCCATTGCTCAACGTTCAGATGCCTGGATTCTACTTTCCCTGTTTTATAATCAATAATTCGAGGTATACCATTGCAGCTTTCGAAACGGTCAACTTTGCCGCGAAGATAAACTGAAAAAGCTAAATTCTCTATAGGGAACTCGACTTTGAGATCTTTCTCGATCTGAATGATTTGAATCTCCTCCCCAGATCTTAATCTATTCATTTCATATTTAAGGAAATTGTGCAAATATCGCTTGGCCACCTCAAAGATCAGCAGGTTTTTACCCTTTTCAAGCGGAACCTTGCTGTAGGTTTCTGAAAATTCCTTTTTGATTTGGTTGTCGGTTTTTTTAATGAAGTCTTTTATCAGTTCTTCAGTTATAATTTGGCCTTCATAGGGTTTGTAAAGGTTTTCCAGGGAATTATGGACTACTGTTCCCAGGGTATTGAAGGCAACTGTCTCTTCAACTTCTTCCTGATCCCGGACGCCTAAAACATACTGATGGTAGAAATCCAGAGGATTTCGAATGTAGGTTGTAAGTGCTGAAGGGGAAAAGCCGGATTTAGCCAGAGCTTTCAGCTTTTCCATGATTTCCGGCGTTTTCTTTACTTCTTTCAATTCCTTTTTAAGCTTTGGTACTTTCGGGCTAATAAGAATATGCTTTAAATGATGCCCGGGCTGTCTTTCTATCTCCAGCTGGGTAAGGAACCTGCTCTTTTCTCCGGAATTTAGCCCCTCAGCTTCGGTATTATATAGTAAATAGACATTTTTAGCCCTCTGTAATAATCTGTAAAAGTGATAAGTGTACACAGCATCTTTTTCACGGTATGTAGGCAGTTTGTACTCCTGTTTCAGGTCATAAGGAATAAAAGAGTTATCTGATTTTCCTGCGGGTAATACTCCTTCGTTAAGGGACGTAATTATCACAGTTTCAAAATCCAGTGCCCGGGATTCCAGCATTCCCATCAATTGTAAACCCTGGAATGGCCTACCCTGGAAATCCAGTGTCTCGGTGCTGAGCATTTCCTTATAGAACCCATACAGTGAATGGATTGTTTTTAAATGTGGATATTTATCGTTGAGGTTTTCAAGCTTATTGAAAATCACATAAAAGTGATACAGAAATTCCAGACCTATTTTATCTTTTTCTTCTTTCAGGAAAACTTTTAAAGATTGAATGATTTTATGAAAATCCTGTATGAGTCCGGAAACAGAATCATTTTTTGTAGAAAAGCAGGCTGAAACCAATTCTCTGGTATTCTCAGGAAAGCTTTTAATAATTTCCTTCTGGTTAAGATATATAAGGTTTTCAGAATGTATTCTATCTATCAGGGCTTCGGCATTATGATTTAGAATTGGGCTGAGCGAAGGATGACTTATAATGGAAATAATGTCTTTGTAATAGTAATTTTCGGATTTATTAATATGTATCTGAAACAGACTTTCGAAAAGGGAATTTATGGGTGCATTCTTTGCAGGGAAGCCCATAGTAATATTGAGCTCTTCTATTTGCTCAGGTAAAGAATTAAGAACAGGTAGTAATAATTCTTCCTCTCCCAGAACAATGGCAGTACTCTCTAGCTGACTCTTATTTAATCCTGTTAGGATATCACCCAGATATTTTGCCTGCCCGATATTCTTTGGAACGCCAATCATTTCAATATTCTTCTCTTTTGAATAATCAACAGAAAAAGAGTCGTATGGTTTTTCCTGGTAGTAATCCCAGTTCTGAAGATATTCTCGCATAAAGATGGATGCTCCGTGAGCCTGATCGGCATAAAATACCTTGTCCAGATCCCAGTATACCTTTGCCAGCTTGCGCTCAAGCAGGCTTTGGATGATGAACTGCTCAGCAGCATTCAATGCATTAAAGCCTATAAAAACGTGCTGATTCTGGTTATCATTTATGTATTCCTTTATCCTATTTGCGGCTTCGCGGTAAATAAGCCCCTGATATCCCAGTTTTTTCTTTAGTAATCTTTGGGTTAAAGCCTCATAATATTCCGGAAGCTTTTTCCAAAAAGCCAGGTATCTTTTTATAAGTTCAGTTTTTCCATCCTGAAGGTACCAGTGCTTGATATCCTGGATGCCCGATAAGTAATTAAAAAAGGGTTTGTGATCTATTAAATATCTATCTATTTCGTTGAAATCATGAATTAAGCTTTGAGCCCAGGCGGTAAAGGTTTCAAAGTCTTCAAGTTCGTCGGGTTCAGTGAGGTTTTTGTAGGTATCATAGAATTCAAACAGACTAATAGTATTGTCTAAAGATTCTAATCCGGAAATCACTTCAGTGAATTCTTCGATGCTATAAATAGTAGGGGCGAATAAATTGGTGGTTGATACAGTGGAAAGTTCCCTGATGAGATAAGAGCCGGCTCTTTTACTGGGCAGAATAAAGATGAATTCTGAAAGTGGGGTAGATGATTCCTTAAGTTTTATTAAGACTTCACGTATAAATGATTCCATACGCCTAAAATAAAAAAACGCCCCGCAATGCGGAGCGTTTTCTTTTATGAATTATCAAGAGGACTTAGTTCATTTCCTCTTCTTCAGAATTGTCTTTCATTTCTCTGTCTTTATCAAGAGAAATTTCAACACGTCTGTTTTCCTGTCTTCCAGCATCGGTACTGTTAGTAGCGATCGGTCTGGTTTCGCCATATCCTTCAGAAGTCAATCTGTTGGCTGGTACACCATGCTCAGATAGCCAGTTTTCAACAGATGCAGCACGCTCTCTTGAAAGCTTTTCGTTATAAGCTTCACTTCCAATACTATCGGTATGACCTTCGATATGGAAAATAGTTTGTGGATACTCGTTCATGATATCTACGATAGACTGTAACGCATCCTCAGATTCTGTACGTATCGTAGCTTTATTGAAGTCGAAAAGAACTGTTTTAGAATATTCGTTCAATTCAGAGATTACTTCAGCAGTTGGTTCCGGACATCCGTTTGATGCAGCAGGACCAGCTTCTTCTGGACAGTCATCATCCTTGTCAAGGATTCCATCACCATCAGTGTCAGGCCATGGGCATCCGTCATTTTCAGCAGGACCAGCTTCGTCTGGACATTCATCTTCACTGTCTCTTACACCATCACCATCAGTATCAGGACAACCGTTCATTTCGGCAAGACCTGCAACTTCAGGACAATCATCATCAGGATCGGCTACGCCATCACCATCAGAATCAGGACAACCGTCAAATTCAGCTAAACCAGCTTCTTCAGGACATGCATCCTGACGATCTTCAATTCCATCACCGTCAGTATCTGGACATCCATTAAATTCTTCAAGACCTGGTTGTTCAGGACACTCATCATCTTTGTCGTAGATTCCATCACCGTCGGTATCAGTACCTCCGAAAACAAACTTAATTCCTGCAGAATGCTGGAAGTGAGTTGCAGTTTCTACATCAAAGAAATTCTTGTATTTAGACTCAAGTGAAAGAGCAAGGTTATCTGAGAACCAGAAATTCAAACCTAATTTACCATTCAGAGAAACGGCATCAAGGTTTGAAATGTCTTCGCCTTCTTGCTCACCTATCCAGGTGTAACCTCCACCTAAACCAATAACCGGATCAAACCATCCATCATTCAATAAAGCACGAAGGCTATAGTCAAAACTTAAATCGGCAGCGTAATAAGAAAGATCGCTTACAGATCTATCTCCATAACTGTCTATTTGATTAAGAGTACCGGTTAGTTCTCCTACGAAACCAGCTCCGATATATCTTGATACGGAAAGCTTAGAGACAGCGGGTAAAACGTTCCAGTGGTCGCCGGCATTGAAATAATCATCGAACATATCGCCAAGAGGGGCATCTTCACCTGTTGGGTAGAAGTCCACAGCATTTACACCAATGCCGATTGCCCAGGGATTGTCAGCATCCTGTGCCTGAACTGAAGTAAAGCCAAATACCAGGCATAAGGCCAGTACAATTTTGCTAAGATGTTTCATATTTAATAGTTTAGTTTTAAGTGTTAATTGTGAACAAAAGTATGCGCTTAGTGCATATTAACAAAGATAAAAATAATAAAGTTTTCTTAATTACAGCGCGTTTCCAGAGGTTTTGTTCACATTTTAATACCTGATTATCAATTATTTTGATAATAATTTATAAAAAATTAATCTTCGTTTAGGTTTTAGATTATGCCCAGTTCTTTTCCTACTTTTTTGAAAGCTTCTATTGCTTTGTCCAGATGTTCTCTTTCATGGGCAGCAGAAAGTTGGACCCTTATCCGGGCTTTTCCTTTTGGTACAACGGGATAAAAGAACCCAATTACATAAATTCCTTCTTCAAGCAACCGGTCTGCCATGTCCTGCGAAAGTTTGGCATCATGAAGCATTACGGGAACAATGGCCGATTCCCCGTCAATTATTTCAAATCCGGCATCCTTTATTCCTTTTTTGAAATATGCTGTATTCTGTTTTAGCTTATTTCTTAGACTGTCATCTTCTTTAAGCATGTCAAACACCTTTATAGATGCTCCAACGATGGCCGGAGCAAGGGAATTTGAAAATAAATAAGGCCTGGATCGCTGTCTTAGAATTTCAATGACCTCCTTTTTAGCAGTGGTATATCCACCCATTGCTCCTCCCAGAGCTTTTCCAAGAGTACCTGTGATAATATCTACCCGGTCCATTACTCCTTTTTCTTCCAGGGTACCAATTCCCTGCTCGCCAATAAATCCGGTGGCATGGCATTCGTCTATCATTACAAGAGCATCATATTTATCTGCAAGATCACAGATCTTATCCAGGGGTGCCACCAGTCCGTCCATAGAGAAGACTCCATCGGTAACGATTATCTTGAACCTTGCACCTTTTTCATTGGCGGCAATCAGTTGCTTTTCCAGGTCTTCCATATTGCCATTTTCATAGCGATATCTGGCTGCTTTACATAATCTTACTCCATCAATAATAGATGCGTGATTAAGGGAGTCTGAGATTATTGCATCTTCTGCGGTAAATAGGGGTTCAAATATTCCGCCATTCGCGTCAAAGGCGGCAGCATACAGAATAGTGTCTTCAGTTCCGTAGAAGTCTGCAATCTTTTGCTCCAGTTCTTTATGAATATCTTGAGTACCACATATAAAACGTACGCTGGACATTCCGTATCCATGACTGTCTAAAGTATCTTTTGCCGCCTGTATCACTTCCGGATTGGAAGATAGCCCCAGGTAATTGTTAGCACAGAAATTGATCACTTCCTGGCCTGTTGAAATCTTAATTACAGCATCTTGCGGACTGGTGATGATCCTTTCCTTTTTATAAAGACCTGCTTCCTTTATTTCTTCTATTTCCTTTTGTAAATGTTCCTTTATTGATCCGTACATATCTGAAATATTTTAAACTATTTATACTGTTTGATTTTTCTTTTCAATCCCCAAATTTAAACTTCTTTAATTACTATTGGCTTACTTGTATACACAAGTAAACAGCTTTCGACTTTATACCCCATGTCTTTCAGGGCCATGGCGTATGCAGAGATCTGTTTTGTATGTTTTTCTACCAAACCACCAGTTTTATAGTCAATAATGCTCACATTTTTATTTTCGAAATTTATTCTGTCTGGTCTTAATCTTTCTCCGTTGGTTGTGATCAGTTCTTTTTCATTAAAATTCTTAGCTTCTGGGCCGTAGAATTTTTCCAGTTTAGGATGGTTCACGATTTCAGAAATGAGACCGATAATTTCCTGTTTTGAAGCTTCGGTGATCATACCATTGTTTATAGCCCAGTTCACTGCATCTTCAAGGTCTGTTGATTTGTTGATCCTGGCCAGGATTTCATGGGCTATCTCTCCTTTCTCCATTGCTTCCTGTTGGCTGGAATCCCATAACGAACCTGATCTTGTAACAATTCTAACCGCGCTGTTCTGAGTGGAAGAAGAATAATATTTTTGGGGAGAGCGTCCTGAATTCTGTGATGGCTCAGATATAAAAACCTTTGAATCATCTCCAAATTCATAAGACAGTTCACCATTCCATTTGCCCACTGTCCTTAAATAATCGATGAGTATATCTGAGATATTAGGAGTACTTTTTTGTTTTTCGTGAAAGTTCGATAGAATGTATAATTGCTGAGAAGCCCTTGTACAGGCTACATATAGTACATTCAGTGTATCCAATTCATTTTTGTATATAAGGTCACTGTATTTGCTGGCAGAATTTTCGTTCCAGTTCAGCATTTTTTGTGAAGCACTAACATAGGCAATAGGAATGTTCTCGTCATATGTCTCCAGCCACAAATGGTCATTTCTGGTATCCTGAAGATCAGAATTCGCAAAAGGGTAAATAACCACGGGAAACTCAAGACCTTTTGATTTATGGATGGTCATGATCTTTACAGCATCATCAGCATCAGGGACCACAATACTAAGTTTTGCTTTTTTCTGTTCCCATTTTTCAAGAAACTCATTAAGCCCATTGGAAGTCTTTTGGGTGGTTTCGAATACAAAGTCTAAAAAGAACTGAACGTACGCATTAGAATCATGTACAAGGTTAAAACTTCTGATAATATATTCTGCCGATTCATAAAGCGACAATTTTTTTAACCGGTCCATTTCAAACTCAATTCCATGTTCGGAAATCCAATTGAAAGAATCTGCTCCATTATTAGGAAGACTATTTATGAGTACATCGTAGGTCTCTTCTTCTTTCAAATATTTGTCGGCTAGATAGTCATAGATGTTAAGCTTTAAATGGTCATCCTTAGGATTCAGGGAGAAATACAGAAGATCTATGATGAAGTTAACTTCAGGAGACTGAGATAGAAGAAGGGTTTCAGACGATATGACAGAGATGTCATTTTCACTTAGGTATTGTGCTATCGCCACACCTTCACTTCTCCTTCTGGTGAGAATACAGATGTCTCTTCTGTTAAAACCTTTTTTATCGAGGCTGTTTATGATTTCGAGGATCTTTTCAGGATAAATTTCAAATTCTTCTTCCCTGTTTTTTGCTTCGAGGAATGACAGGTTTACATAGCCGAAATCTCCTTTTTTAGGGTTCTGATAGGAGGCTTTAAAAAGTTCGGAATAGTCGGGAAATGTTAACTGGGAAGCAGCATAATTGAAGAAACCGTTGTTGAAATTCACAATTTCAGAACCACTTCTGAAATTGTCCGGGAGATTCACCACTTTTGGATCTGTTTGAAATGGTTTCACTTTCTCATTACAGAGTTCTATCAATTGTTCTGCCCGACCACCGCGCCATCTATAAATACTTTGTTTTGCATCTCCCACAATGGTAAGGCCTGAGCTGTTTTCAGTTCCTGAAAGATTATGATCTATAAGGGGAATAAGATTCTGCCACTGCATAACGGAAGTATCCTGAAATTCATCTATAAAATAATGGCGGTAGCGTTCCCCAAGCCTTTCGTATATGAAAGGAGCAGGCTGGTCTTTCACCTGTTCACTTATCCGGGGGTTGAACTCTGAGATAAGCACCAGGTTTCTCTCTTTTTTGATTTCCTCTACTTCGCGGTTTATTTCATTTAACAAAGAAAGCTGAACCAGGTTTTTCTTTATTTCGGTGAGGAATTCTATATGGAAGTATGCCTGTTTGGTGGTCAGGAATATTTCAGCGATCTCTGGCTGAAGAGAGTCGATAGCCGCTTTGGTGCTTTCACTCACTTTCTTAGGATATAAAGGCAGATTCTCGATATTTTCAGCCCATTTCGTGCTGAAGTTCACTGAACCGTTTCCTGTTTGCAGCTTCCTGAAATGTGCCGGAATTGAACCTCTGGTGAAATCACTCTCTTCAACTCCATTTTTTTCGATAAGCTCAAAAAAGTAAATGGCAGAACTTTTTAGATTCTTTTCGGTAATCTTAATATCTGAACTCAGTTTCTTACTGAATTTCTCAAAATCTTCAAGGCTTTTGGATTTCAATACCTGAATAGCTTTCTGATGGTTTTCATTTATCAGGAGTTTGGAGATGTTAAAAAGATCCCGGCTAATATCCCAGCTTTTATCATCATCAGTCTTAGTAAGTGTGAAATCTACCAGGATACGTGTAAGATTTTCTTCTGAACCTGCCCTGCTAATAAGGCTGTCCACTGCCTCCATCAAGACCTGTTCAGCATCCAATTCCACTTCAAAATTCATGTGAATACCAAGGTCGCGTGCGAATGTCCTTAACACCCGGTGAGTAAAACCATCTATGGTTGAGATTTCGAATGCTGCATAATTATGTATAATGCTTTTCAGGATCTCCGAAGATTTTCTGATAATTTCTCCTTTAGAAAGGCCAGTATTCCGCGAAATCTCACTTAAAAGGGCATTGTTCTCTAGGTCTGCCTCAGCTGAGGAAAATTCTGCAAGGCTTTGAATAATCCTTTTTTTCATTTCGCCAACTGCTTTATTGGTAAAGGTAATTGCGAGAATATTTTTATACCGGTCTTTTTTCGGGGAAGTAAAAAGCAGGCTGAGATATTCTTTTACAAGGGTGAAAGTCTTTCCCGAGCCTGCCGAAGCATTATAAATATTAAAGAAGTTTTCCAAAAGGAAGCTGGTTTTTGAAATTTTAAAAGTTCAAGAATTTCTAAATTTAAAATAAAAATGACTTTCAAAGCCCCAGTCCTTTTAAGTATTTTATAACACTAAAAAATTTCCATTAAATACCCGAATAGCTAAATTTGGGTGAGTTTAAGTACTAATCACTAAAAAAACAGATAATTATGTCTTTTGAGTTACCAAAATTAAAATACGCTTTTGATGCGCTAGAACCACATATAGATGCCAGAACCATGGAAATTCACCATGGGAAACACCATGCAGGCTATACAAAAAAACTAAATGCTGCTATTGAAGGTACAGACATGGATGGTAAGAATATTGAAAACATTCTTAAAAATCTTGATATGGCTAACAGTGCAGTAAGAAATAATGGTGGTGGTTATTATAACCACAGTATTTACTGGGAAATTATGTCTCCAGATGGAGGAGGTAAGCCTGAAGGAGAACTTGCAGAAGCTATAGACAGTGCGTATGGTTCTTTTGAAGCCTTTAAAGAAGAGTTTTCAAAAGCTGCTGCCGGCCAGTTTGGTTCAGGTTGGGCATGGCTTTGTGTTCATGAAGGTGGTAAGGTAGAGGTTTGTTCAACACCAAATCAGGATAACCCAATCATGCCAGGAGTTGGCTGTGGAGGGAATCCTATTTTGGGAATTGATGTTTGGGAACATGCTTATTACCTGAATTATCAAAACAAACGTCCGGAATATATAGAGGCATTCTTTAATGTAATAGACTGGCAAGAAGTTGGAAGCAGATACGCAAAAGCTAAATAATTTCTTTTTAATTATAATATGAAAGGCCGCTGATTGCGGCCTTTTTTTGTGATCCTCAGTTTACTCCATAAAAAAAGGCGGAATAAATTCCACCTTTTTTTGCCCCAAATCTACCATGAA
>NZ_JAJSON010000030.1 GCF_022410465.1 Christiangramia crocea
GCTGGCTAGAGCAGCTGATTTGTAATCAGCAGGTCGTGGGTTCGAGTCCCTCCATCGGCTCTTATTGAAAGCCTCTCCGCAAGGAGGGGCTTTTTTGTTCGATATATTGTCCTGAGCGAAATCGAAGAGAGTCCCTCCATCAGCTCAAATATTAAAACTTCCAGTTAGATATTAGTCAAACTGGAAAAAAGAGAAGCTTATAATTCTGCTGAGCTTACTTTATATTCTAATGGCTTTTCTTGAGTTTTCTTTGCTTTATTAATACTTCTGTAGAGCAGTAAACTTAGAGTTAAAGCAATAATAATTAATCCTGTGAACACATAAAATACAGGGATGTAGCTTCCTGTTCGGGTGTAAAGCTGGGAAACCAATGTGGGACCTATTAATCCACCAAGAGACCAGGTAGTCAGGAGGTATCCGTGAATAGCCCCGAGTTGTTTGGTCCCGAAAAGATCCCCGATAAAGGCAGGAAGATTAGAAAACCCTCCTCCGTAGCAGCTTACTACCAGGAATATCAGGATTTGAAATATAAAAGCACTTGCGATTACCGGAAGGGTAATAAATGCCAGTAACTGTATGATAAAGAAAATGATAAAGACTACCGGTCGGGATAGATAATCTGACGCTGCCGCCCAGCCCAGCCTTCCTCCTCCATTAAAGACACCCATTAATCCCACCATGGTAGCAGCGGCTCCGGCAGAAAGACCTACGATGTTTTGCGCCATTGGTGAGGCTACGGAAATCATCATAATTCCTGCGCTGGTGTTAATAAGCATCATAAGCCATAACATCCAGAAATGTTTAGTCTTTACTGCTTCAGAGGCAGTGGCCTGTCTTAAATCTTTTTTAATCTTTCTTGATCCATCCTTGACGGCAGCTTTCATTCCTTCCGGCATCCAACCATTTGGAGGTGGGACAATATAAGACGCTCCAAGCATCATCATTATAAAATAGGAGATTCCCAGTATATAAAAGGTTGAACTTATTCCTATAGATTCAATCAAACTTGCCGCTACCGGAGCGGTGATCAGGGCACCCGTTCCAAAACCAAGAACGGCCATTCCTGTAGCCAGGCCTCTTTTATCAGGAAACCATTTTACAAGGGTTGAAACCGGTGAAATGTAACCTATTCCCAGCCCGAGACCACTTAAAACACCATAGGAAAGGAGAAAAAGTGGAAGGGAGTCCAGGGAAATAGCAAAGCCCGAACCGGCTTGTCCCAAACTAAATAATATTGCAGCCAGTATAGCAGATTTTCTGGGGCCACTCCTTTCGACGAATTTACCAAAAAGTGCTGCAGAACCACCTCCCAAAACCATCATAATAGTAAAAGCAGTAGTTACCGAAGCGACAGACCATCCTTTAGTTTCAACCAGGGGCTGAATATAAACACTGTAGGCATAAGCTGCTCCAATAGAAATGTGAATGGCTATAGCTGATGCGGCAATCAGCCATCGGTTTTTATTTACTGAATTCATTAATTATGGTTTTATAATAAATTTTGTTTATTTTTTATAGAAATTAACAAGTATAGGGCTTTATTTACAGAAATTTAAACTGATAGATAATTCTTATTGAAACTATATAATAAAAAAGCCCGAATATATTATATTTCGGGCCTCCCTTTTTCCTAGAAATTTTATTTATTTTCTATAAATTCTCCGTTTCTTCTGAATTTTCTTTGATCTCTTCCAGAGCCTTTTCTTCCTTTCTTCTTTTCTCAAGAAAATCCTTCAAATCTTCTCCGTATTTGGACTTTTTTACTTTCTTATTTAAGGAATTATAAATGGTATCCAGGTACTTGATGTTAGCGTCAAATACTTCTGAAAGCGCCAGGTATGGGGCGATTTCCAGATCCTTATTGTTAATGGCAAAATTCACCGTGTAAAGATACTTTCGCCTAAGCAGTTGGTCGTACTTCTTGTCAATCTCCATCAGTTTCTCTTCATCTTCAGCTTTTTCGGCTTCAAAACTTTCCTTGATAAGATCCAGATTCTGATTGTTGAACCTGCTCATCATCTTGCGGAATTCCACAAGTTTTTCCTGGTTTGCAGAACCAATTATTTTGGCATCGGTTTCAAATTTTTCCAGACTTGTATTTATGGTAACTTCACCTTTATCAGCAAAGAAATCTATCCGATCATCAAAACGGTTATTATCAACTTTTTCAAGATACAAAAACATCATCTGCGGACTTTCAATATAAGCCTCGAGGCTAAAAGTGGGGTCACCATCAACTTCCATTGAATCCAGGTTTACCATAATGGTATCCTCGATCTTTTGAAGGTATAAAGTTCCTTTCTTAAGGCCTTTTACTTTACCGCTAACAATAAGGTTGCTTTCTTTTTCCGAACAGCTAGTTATGCTGATCAAAACCACTAAAAGAAGAGCTAATTTTTTCATTTTTGAATTCAGATTTTTAGGAGCGCAAATATCTTATATTTTTCGGTTTAATACTAACTGCCGGCAGCGATTTGCATCAAAATTGTACATAGTATTGCTCCATAGGTTCCTACTACATAACCAAACACTGCAAGTAGTACGCCAACCGTTGCTAAGGATGGGTGAAAAGCTGCCGCAACGACCGGGGCAGAGGCAGCACCTCCAACATTGGCCTGGCTTCCTACAGCAAGGAAGAAGTATGGCGCCTTAATAAGTTTTGCGGTAAGTAATAATACGATAACGTGGATAAGTATCCAGATTAATCCAATGCCTATTAGTCCGGGATTGTCGAAGATTGTAGTGAGATCCATTTTCATTCCAATGGTGGCTACAAGAATGTAAATGAAGATGCTTCCTATTTTACTGGCTCCGGCTCCCTCGTAGGTTTTAAATTTGGTAAACGAAAGGAAAATTCCAATTGCTGTTGCAATCGTGATCATCCAGAAGAATTCTGAAGAGAATGAAGATAAAGCACTTTTAGTGTCACTGAATACTTCAAAACTGCTTAAAAGCAAGGCTGAAATATTTTCTGCCCCCCAATGGGCAATTCCCACAGCGCCAAATGCCAGGGCCAAAAGGATCATAAAGTCTGGCAGGCTTGGAATTCGGGCAACACTTTCAGCATAATGACTAACCTTTTCTTTTAGCTCATGAATGGCAGAATTATCTGCTTTCATCCAGTTATCAATAGAATCATTTTTACCTATGCCCATTAAAATGATCGCCATCCAAAGATTGGCCACCACAATGTCTACCAGTACCATTCCACCGTAAAGATCGGGATTATATTCATAAATCTCCAGCATGGCTGCCTGGTTGGCACCACCACCAATCCAGCTTCCTGCGATCGTGGATAGACCTCTCCAGATCGCATCGGGTCCAACACCACCCAATGCTTCGGGATAAATAACCGACATTATCAGGATAGCGATGGGGCCACCAAAGATGATTCCAATAGTTCCCGCAAAGAACATGATCAGTGCTTTCGGGCCAAGATTAAAAATGGCCTTCAGGTCTATACTTAATGTCATCAGGACAAGAGCTGCAGGCAACAGGTATCGGCTCGCAACAAAATAGAGCTGAGAAGTTTCATCATCTATCCAGCCCAGGGAATTAAAAATAGCCGGAATCATATAACACATTAAAAGGGCCGGAACTACCGAATAGAATTTTTTCCAGAATCCCCCTTTCTGTGCAGAGGTGTAAAAAACAAAGCCAAGGGCAAACATCAGTAAACCAAATACGATAGCATCGTTGGTGAACAGGGTTGTATTTTCCATATAATTCAGACTAGTTGGCCGGCAAAATACAATTTTTATTGAATTTGGCTATAGGAAGATTATTTTCTTAGATCTTTAAAATTTCGGTAATGCTTTTGGCTACTCCGTCTTCTTTTCCGGGAGTGGTCACCACATGTGCTATTTCCAGAACTTCAGGCTTGGCATTTCCCACGGCAATTCCCATTCCCACCCCTTTCAGCATCTCAATATCATTATAGTTATCCCCAAAGGCCATGCTCTGGGAAAGCGGAAGTTTGAAATGATTCTCTAAAAGATGTTCAATCGCGGTGAGTTTTGAAATGGACCTTGGCGCAATTTCAAGGTAGGAAGGCTTAGAGCGATAAAGGTGAAGTTCGTTGGGGAAATTATCCTGAAGAAAATCTCTTATAGCATCAATTTCTTCTTCCTTACCCATGGCCATTATCTTATGAGCTCCCTTGTCTTCTTGCTGCCATTTACTTATCACCTTGGCATTGCTTTTAATTTCAGGTTGCACCTTGGTATTGTTTATTTCTCTCTGAGTCCAGAAATCATTTCTGGGAACGTACCATTCGTCATTATGGAAAAGGCTCAGGTGTACCTCAAGTTCCTGGTTAAAGCCATGTAATTCCTGCAAAATATGGATTGGTATCTCGGTAGAGCTTACGGGTTCGTCATCTACGAGAATGAGTCCGCCATTATAGCTGATGAGCGGGAGGTGGGCAATGTCCATTTTATTCTGGAGGTGCCGCATGGCAGCGGGCATTCTTGAGGAGATAAGAATAAATGGTATTTCGCCGTTTAATTTTTTTACGGTGTCTATGGTAAACTCTGAAAGATCTCTCTCGGCATTTAGTAAGGTACCGTCTATATCTGAAAAAATGATCTTAAACATTATTCGTCTTGGTTTTTTGATTTAGGGTGTCTTTTGGCTTCTTTTAAACTTTTGTTCAGCATCCACTCAATTTGTCCATTGGTACTCCTGAATTCATCAGCAGCCCATTTCTCAATGGCTTTGAGCATGTCTTCGTCGACTCTTAAGGCGAATGCTTTCTTTTGGCCCATAATTTATTCAAGTTCTTTGACAAATTCAGTTATCACCGGGATCAGATCCGGGTGTAATGGCTGGTTAGGTTCATTGTATGACTTGGTATTTACTAGTCTATCCTTGCTTTCGATTTTTCGAAAGATATGGTTCATGTTCTCGATAATAACAAGCTGAGCATCGTCACTGGCATTTTTCAGAAATTCAGCCTCTTTTGTTTCCACCTGGATATCTTCTGATCCATTGATTATTAGTACTGGAATATCAAGTTTAGCGATTTCTTCGGCCGGATTGTACTTCATCCAGCTATGCATGAAAGGCTGAATGGAAGGTTTGAACATCGATTCCAGCATCGGACTGTAAGTGGTTGTCTGTCCGGTTTCCCTTATTTCATTAAAGGCGGTTCGGGCATTTTCAGCCAGAGGTGGTGCCATTTTATGAACCTGTTCTACAATGATATTATCTATAGGCTGTCCGGCACCGGCAAGGGAGATAAATCCGTCAGCCATCTCTTGGGAAGCAAGTATACCCACGAGGGAGCCCTGACTGTGTCCCGCAAGAATGAGATTGTCAAACTTATCTTTTTCCTCAAAGTATTTCAGGATATCCTTTACGTCAAGCACGAAATCATCAAACCTTAAATCTTTCTCCTTTATTTTGAGTTCATCCATTTTGAAAATTCGTTTGTCAAACCGAAAAGACGCGATCCCGTTTTCAGCAAGCTGATAAGCGATCTTTCTCATTCCGTCATTCTTCATCATCGGCTGATTCCCATTTCTGTCAGTGGGGCCGGAACCTTGAATAAAGATGACAAGGCTTTCAGCTTCTTTCGAAACTGGAGTGGTAAGTGTACCTTCAATGGCCTGACTAATTTTCAGGTCTTCCTCAGCATATTTTAATTCCTGTGCAATAGATGACTGAAAAAAGATCAGCAGCAATCCAGCGACAAAATAATTCTTCATTTTAATTTATTTTTTTCCTGATAACGTTTAATTACCCGTTGGGCTTCCTTCGGTTTATTAGTTCCTATCAGAAACCTTTTATCATCTTTTGTTATTATCTGGATCCCTATATTTCCTGATACGTTAAAAGCTTTAGGATTATTGAAACCTTTTATTCCCCAGCCTCCATATTCTCTAATAGGAGAATATTTTCGAACATAGCATTTACTAATATCGTTCCATTTAAATGATTTTTTAAAAATTCCGAAAGGTTCAAAACTTGTTCTTATTCCGGAATTATCTATCCTGGTATGCAGCCGGATAATCCAGAACATTGTAATGATAAAAAGGACTGCGATATATCCCAGGTATTTGAGGTTTTCAGTTTGAAAACCGGTGAAACCAATGAAAAATGACAGACCTGTTACAACCAGGATTCCGCTTAGGATGAGGACTAACCACCATTGTCTGAATGCCTGCTTTTCTTCAAAAATTCGCATTTTTAATGGTTTAAGGTTCCCGCATTCACCACTGGTGTAGCATCCCTGTCTCCACAAAGTACTACCATTAGATTGCTTACCATTGCAGCTCTGCTTTCCGCATCCAGGTCAACAACTTCTTTTCTGCTTAATTCATTAAGGGCCATTTCTACCATGCTTACTGCACCTTCCACTATTTTATGTCTGGCTGCCACTATTGCTGTTGCCTGCTGCCTTTTAAGCATTGCACTGGCAATTTCGTTGGCATACGCGAGATAGCCAATTCTGGCTTCCAGGACTTCAATCCCTGCTATATTCAGCCTTTCTTCAAGTTCCTTTTCAAGTGCTTCGCTTACTTCATTTACACTTGACCTTAGGGTGATATCCTCGTCCAGACCTTCATCTGCAAAATTATCATAAGGATAAAGACTTGCAAGCTTCCTTACGGCGGCATCGGTTTGTACCACCACAAAATTTTCAAAATGATCGACATCAAATGATGCCTTAAAAGTATCCATAACACGCCAGACAAGAATAGTACTGATCATTACCGGATTCCCTAGTTTGTCATTAACCTTTAATCTTTCGCTGTCAAAATTGCGTGCTCTTAATGAGATTTTCTTTTTGGTGTAAAAGGGATTTACCCAGAAAAGTCCGTTTTCTTTTACCGTTCCCTTGTAATCTCCAAATAGAAGTAAAACGCGTGATTCGTTGGGATTTACAAGGATGAGGCCAAAGAGTATAATTATGGCAAGAACAGTAATGAGCACCCAGAGAGGATTACCCGTAGTGGCGACGGCTATGATACTTCCTATAAAAAATATAAGGAAAAGGAAGAGCATTAAATAGCCGTTAGAGGCTTTAATAGTTTTTTCATGTGTCATGATGGAAATAGTGTTTGATATTAAAATGATATCATAAATATATGATATTAAAATTTAATAAACTTAAGTCTTAACATTAAATTTTTCTGAGCATCTTTATATTTGCCGAAAACTTGGAGAAAATGAGGAAATATTTATTTGTTCTGCTTTTTATAGCGTCTGTATTATCTGGTTTTGCTGCAGATGCCGAGTGGGGAAAAACGGGACACCGTGCTACGGCCGAAATTGCTGAAAAACATCTGACTAAAAAAGCCAGGAAGGCTATTGACGAAATTCTGAATGGATATGGTCTTGCTTTTGTGGCTAATTATGCCGATGATATCAAAAGTGATCCCGAATACAGGAGGTATGGGCCCTGGCACTATGTAAATATTCATCCGGAATCTGAAAAATATGTTGTGGAGGAGGCAAGTGAAGGGGGTGATCTTGTGCAGGCCATTAGAAAATGTAAGGCAGTACTTCTTGATGAAAATGCCTCAAGGGCTGAAAAGCAGTTCCATTTAAAGATGCTGGTTCATTTTGTGGGAGACCTTCATCAGCCATTTCATGTAGGGCATGCGTCTGACAAAGGTGGGAACGATATCCAGGTGAGGTGGTTCAATGAAGGTTCTAACATACACCGTGTTTGGGACAGTGATATGATAGATTTTTATCAGATGAGCTATACCGAGTTAGCAATTAATACCAAAGATCTTTCTAAAGATCAGATAAAGTCGTTACAGAACGGGAAGCTTCTGGATTGGGTGTATGAGTCGAGGGAAATGGCTGAAAAACTTTATGCAGGAGTAAATAGCGGGGATAAATTAGGATATAGCTATATGTATCATCATATGCCCACGGTTTTAGCCCAGTTACAAAAAGGGGGGCTGCGCTTGGCAAAAATTCTTAACGAGATATATTCTTAGTAGATCTTTCTAAAGGTTAAATTTATTCGTGGATCGACTCTTTTTTTTGTCTTGGGCAGTTGATGCTTCCAGAATTGCTGAGTAGTTCCCTTCATAATTAAAAGGCTGCCATGTTGCAGCCTTATTTTATATCTGGCCGTATTATCGGTTTTATGTTTTAGATGAAAAAGTCTTTCGGCTCCAAAGCTCACCGAAGCGATCACCGGCTGAGCCCCCAGTTCTTTTTCGTCATCGGCATGCCAGCCCATACTGTCATTACCATTCCGGTATAGATTTGCGAGACATGCATTGAAGTCAGTGCCGGTATATTCTTCACATTTTTCTTTTATCTGGATCAATTCCGCTGGAAACGCCTGTGGCTCCATTTCGAGACCGGAATATGTATAGCTCTTTCCTTTTTCCCCATAGAATGAGGTTAACCTGGGTTGCAGCATTTCCTTACCGAAGAGTTTTATTTTATCCTGCCTCCAGTGAAGAGAATATTGCAGTTTTTGGTAAAAATAATCACTTTGCTCTCTCCTGAAAAAACCCGGATAATATATTAAAGATCCATCCTTTAGATCTATGGATTCTTTCTTCATATTCTAGTATCTTAAATAATACCATGCCCAGTACATAAGAAGAAATTGTAAGGGAATTCTTACAATTAATAACCATTTAGGTAGTCCTACTCCTGCTTTTTCTGAAGACAACATGTAGAAGTGAACAAGTAGGAATACCAGCAACATTAGTATAATCCCATAGATCCCCAGGTCCTTGGTAGCGGGAATACAGATGAGTATTCCCAGAAGGATTTCTGCTTCGCCACTTAAATGTACCAACAGCCTGTGATTGGGAAGATACCTGGGCATAATTCTCATGTATATTTTAGGTTTTAAAAAATGGAAAATTCCGGCTACTATATACATAAAGGCCATTAAATAAAGATGCCATGGGTAAATCATTGAAAAATAATTTGTTTTAATATACTATAATTTTCCGGCTAAATAAATTTGGTTAAAATTGATTCCTATCATAAATAAATATTGTGTAAGTCCTTTAAATAGAGTAATTTTCAACCGCCGAAATCTAATTGATAACCTAGCCTGCTTTTGATAAAAAACTACTTTTTTTTCTTACCTGTATTTTTTTTACTGTGGAATATCAGTCTGGCCCAGAATTCTGACACAATTAGTCGAGATACTCTAAGTGCTCTTTTGGAGCGTATAGAAGCATCCATCAAGGAGTACAATTATGAAAAAGCCATTGAAGACTCTCATTCCCTGATAAGCCTGGCTAAAGATGCCGATGATCAGTATTTTGTATCCAGAGCTTATAATAAATTGGGCCATGTTTATTTGAATCTGGATGATAGTGCGCGTGCCCGGAAAAATTATACTCTTGGTCTTGAATATGCCCGGAAATGTAATAATGATACACTTTTAATGCATTCTTATAATTATCTGGGTAATATATATTCAGAAATTCCAGAAAGTATAGATAAAGGGATAGATTATTATAATAAGGGAATTGCACTTGCAGAGAAAATCAATGATCCTGTTGAATCGATAGTTCCAAGAGCAAATATCGGCTGGACCTACATGGATAATGGTCAGTTTGAAAAGGCCTATCCATATATAAACGAATCCCTAAATACGATTGATTCAACAAAAGACTACTATACTAAGAAGGAAAGACTTGATTATTTATATTCTCAACTTTATATGCTTCATGGCCGTTATTATTCACATAAAAAGGAATATGATACGGCCACTTACTTTTTTGAGAATTCCATACGACTGGCCGAGGAAGATAGCCTTATTCTACCTGTAGCCGAAGCATATTATGAGTATGCAGAAATGCTTGAACAGAAAGGAGATTTTGAAAAAGCCTACAGAGCTCAGGAGAAATATACCGAATATAATTCCATGGTTTTCGAAAGTGAAAAGCTAAGGCAAATGGAAATCGCTAATGCGCGTTTTAATCTTAATGGATATCGAAGGAATCTTGAGCTAGCTGAAAAAGAAAAGGAATATCAGGAAGAGATCATCAACAAGTCTAAAGAAAAGGTAGTTGTAATGATCCTTTCAACTTTAGGTTTGATTTTCATACTTGTATTTCTGTATAAAGTTAACCGGGATAGACAGAATCTTATTGGGAAATTAAAGGACAAGAACAGGCAGTATAAGAAAGCTAAGGATGAAGCAGAAAGGCTTTCCCTTCTCAAGACCCGGTTTTTTAGCACTGTAAGTCATGAGATACGAACTCCGTTGTATGGTGTGATAGGGTTAACCTCATTGCTCCTTGAGGATGAGAGCCTCAAGAAGCATAAGGGAGACCTAAGGTCATTAAAATTCTCTGCAGATTATTTACTGGCACTCATTAATGATGTGTTGCAGATGAATAAAATGGAATCTAACGAAGTTAAGCTGGAAAATGTGTCATTTAAGCTTAAAGACCTTCTTAACAGTATTGTAAATAGTTTTGAGTTTACCCGCCTGCAAAATAAAAATGAGATCCAAATTGAGATAGATGAGAATATACCGGCTTTTCTAATTGGTGATTCCGTGAGACTTTCTCAGGTGTTGATGAACCTTGTAGGTAACGCGATGAAATTTACCGAAAGGGGGAAGATTTGTATAGTTGCCCGCCAAATTGAATGTGATGGGGAGTATTCAAAAATTTATTTTGAAGTAGAGGACAATGGTCCCGGGATTCCTGAAAGTAAGAAAAAAGTGATCTTTGAAGAATTCTCCCAACTGGATAATTCTAATTATAGTTATCAGGGTACCGGCCTTGGTTTACCTATAGTAAAAAGACTTCTAAGACTGTTTGATTCAAAAATAAGACTGGATAGTAAAGAAGGTGAGGGCGCTACTTTTAGTTTTTCCATTAAATTTAAAATTGATAACTCTAAGAAGGAACTTCCTCAAATTAAAGAGGATGTGGTTGAAAGTTTTAACTCCACCAGAACTATTCTGGTGGTGGATGATAACCGTATTAATCAGGTTGTGACAAAGAGAGTGCTAAGTAAGAAGGATTTTCAATGTACTGTGGCCGGTGATGGAGAGAAAGCTATTGAACTTGCAAAAACAAATCATTTTGATCTTATTCTCATGGACGTAAATATGCCTGGTATATCAGGACTTGAGGCTTCCAGAGAGATCAGGAAATTCAATAAGGAAATACCTATTCTGGCACTGACCGCTGTGGAAGTTGAGGAAATAAGAGAAGAAATACTTACCGCCGGGATGAGTGATATTATAGTCAAACCTTATGATGTTCAACAATTCTATCAGGTAATCTATAAACATTTAAGTCTTAAAAGACTTCCCGAAAATGTATAAATACTATTTATTTATAGGGTTCGAATTCTGAGGAACTTTAAAATACTCTTCTTTCGGTTCAAAGAACCTGATATTACTTAATTGTGCCTCTCCGAGTTTTTTCCCCAGTCCATCTTTTTCATTCCAGTTATGGAAGCTCCATTTTGTGGCAAATGCTATATCTTCTACCATTCTGTAGTCTGAATAGACAATCACGTGCGGGTTTTCTTCTGCCTTTGCCGGATCCTTACTAAAGGTTACAATATAAGCAGCTGCTTTTAATCTTTTAGTTTCCGGGTCCTGATAAATAATATACCAGTCATCTGGTGAATCACCGGTTCCAGATATAAAACTCAGTTTTGCAGTATCATACTCAAGACTGTCAAGTGTGCGTTTTGCTTCTTTGTCCCAGACCGTACCCGAATCGGTTAGCTTGAATGGCATAGCAAAAAAATATTGCCATGTAAAGATGTCAAATCTTGCCCCATCTGTTTTCGAAGTATCGGGAGTGATAACTGTTCTATTGCCATCATAAATTAGTGAAGTGCCATTGGCCTTATCCACTCTCACCCGGGTGGAGTTAGTGGTCATACTTATTTTTGCATTCAATCTTTCAGAACCTCCAAATGTTAATGCCAGATCGAAAGAAACTGCCTCATGATTCATGAAAGCGGTCTTATTATGGGCCTCTTCAATATTTTCAGAAAAGGAAAGAGCAGGGGGAGGGCTCGCTCCATCACCGATGCCATTACCGGGTTCTACCGGGATTTTTTCTTCTGAAGTGTTTTGATTGCAGCTTACAAAAGAGAATAAAATGAATAACAAGAAGAGCTTTTTCATGGTGGTAATTTTAATAAATGTACAAAAGCCCTGGCAATATGGAATAAAAAACCCGCTTCTCTCGGAAAGCGGGTTTTTTTATGATATTTGTTCAGCCTATTTTACCATGTCAAAACTTCTCCTGATGAATGCCGTAAGCTCTTCACCTTTTAGAAGATTTTGAGATAGTCTGGCAAGATCAAGGGACTGCTTGATCAGTCTTTGCTGCTTTTTCTCGGTCTTCGTATTCAGAATTGTATGAATCAGATCGTGATTGGTGTTTACCACCAGATTGTACATTTCCGGCATATTGCCCATTCCGAACATTCCGCCGCCACCTGTCTGTTGCATTTCCTTCATTCTACGCATGAATTCCGGCTGGGTAATGATCATGGGAGCAGCATTGCTGTCCATCGCTTCCATCTGGATAGTATATTTTTCAGAAGGGATCACTTTTTCAAAATCAGCTTTCAGTTTCTCTTTTTCTTCATCTGAAAGTTTAGATATCTTTTCATCATCTTTTTTAATGAGGTTGTCTACATGATCAGAATCTACTCTTACAAAAGAGATCTTTTCCTTAGAACTTTCCAGTTTCTGAAGCAGGTGTGAAACAATAGGTGAATCCAGTAAAAGTACTTTATAACCTTTTTCATTAGCTGCTTCAATATAACTGTGCTGTTCATTTTCATTTGAAGCATACAGAACAACAAGATTACCATCCTTATCGGTCTGGTTGTCCTTTATTTTCTCTTCTAACTCTTCAAAAGTGAAATATTCATCTTCAGTAGTAGGATAAAGTGCAAACTTATCTGCCTTTTCAAAGAACTTATCCTCCGTAAGCATACCGTATTCAATTACGATCTTAATATCGTTCCATTTCTTCTCAAAATCCTCACGATTATTGTTGAAAAGACTTTTCAGTTTATCTGCTACTTTCCTTGTGATGTAACTTGAGATCTTTTTAACGGCACCATCTGCCTGAAGATATGACCTTGAAACGTTCAATGGAATATCCGGAGAATCGATAACCCCCCGAAGCATTGTAAGGAATTCCGGTACGATGCCTTCAACATTATCAGTAACGAAAACCTGGTTTTGATATAGCTGGATCTTATCCTTTTGAATGTTCATATCCTGAGTCATTCTGGGGAAATAAAGTATACCGGTAAGGTTGAATGGATAATCTACGTTCAGGTGTATATGGAATAATGGCTCTTCGAACTGCATAGGGTACAGCTCACGATAGAAGTCATTATAATCTTTTTCCTCAAGATCGGTAGGTTGCTTGGTCCAGGCCGGTTCAGGGTTGTTGATGATGTTGTCTACCGTCTTTGTTTCAGGTTTAGCATCTTCCTTTGCGTCTTCCGGGAGTGGAAGAGTTTCTTCCTTGGTTCCGAATTTGATAGGGATCGGCATAAACTTGTTGTATTTCACAAGCAATTCCTGGATGCGGTTCTCTTCAAGAAATTCTTTGTCATCTTCGTTTATATGAAGAATGATCTCAGTACCGTGCTCTTTTTTCTCACCTTCTTCAAGGGTAAATTCGGTTGTTCCTTCACAAACCCAGTGTGCCGCTGGTTCATCTTTGTGGGATTTGGTAAGGATCTCAACCTTGTTTGCCACCATAAAGGCCGAATAGAAACCAAGTCCGAAATGACCGATTATACCGCTGTCTTTAGTAGAATCCTTATACTTGGCAAGGAATTCTTCGGCTCCTGAGAAGGCTACTTCGTTGATATACTTTTCAACCTCCTCTTTGGTCATTCCAATCCCTTGATCTATTACGTGAAGGGTCTTGTTCTCTTTATTCACCTTAACCTCTATTACGGGGTTCCCGTATTCTACATTGGCCTCTCCAAGGCGGCTAAGATGTTTCAGCTTCAGGGTCGCATCGGTTGCATTTGATATAAGCTCCCTCAAAAAGATTTCATGATCACTGTATAAAAACTTTTTGATGAGCGGAAAAATGTTTTCTACAGATACATTTATTTTTCCGGTTGCCATATTTTAAAATTTAAGTTTTGATTCAACCACCTTTTTTCAAAAAAGGTACCATTGGTGAATCGCTGCCAAACTGGCACAGTTTGTAATTAAAAGCACCTGGCAGCGTCTAAAAATCTGAAGTATAAAAATGAGATAAAAGATTTAACAAAGTTTTGTTTAATTAAATAGTATAAAAGTTAAACAAAAATTGTATTTTTGAATAGATAAGATAATCATGGCAAAGACGACAGGAAATAGTAAAGTGAAAAAGAAGCCGAACGCAGATAATCTCATTGCCATTTATATGGATTATGTGCTGGAGCAGGAAAAGACCCCGAAAAGTGTCTATAAGTTTGCGAAAGACAATGATATGACTGAGCAGGACTTTTACAAGCATTTTGGAAGTTTTGAAGGTTTACGAAAGGCGATTTGGGAAAAGTTCTTTGAAAATAGTATAGAGGTGATGGAGAAATCAAAGGAATATGCTTCATTCACCAACCGTGAAAAATTGCTCACTTTCTACTATACATTTTTTGAGGTTTTAACCGCTAACAGAAGTTATGTTCTTTATACGCTTACTGAACATGAGCAACCTCTTAAGAATCTGGATCAGTTAAAGACCTTAAGGAAAAGGATTAAGAATTATGCTAAGACGCTTATAGAAGAGAGGAATAAGGAAAAATCGCTGAAGTTATTCCAGCAAAGTGAGATGATCTTTTCCGAGGGCGTCTGGATACAGTTTCTGTTTCTACTGAAATTCTGGATGGATGATAATTCTGCCGCATTCGAAAGTACCGATGTAGCAATAGAGAAATCGGTAAATACGGTGTTCGACGTATTTGACAATACACCACTTGAGAGAATTGTGGATTTCGGAAAATTTTTGTGGAAGGAGAGAATGGCATAAGCCGGGATAGCAAATGAAGACCATAGACAAGATACCTACAGGAAAGATCGGAAGAACCAGGAAGCTGGTTCAGACCGGGGTGAAAATTGGCGGAAATTACCTTAAATATTATGGTAAAAAGGCTTTTAATAAAGAACTCACCCGTACCGAGCTGGATGAGGATAACGCCAGCGATATTTATGACGGGCTTAAAAGTCTGAAGGGTAGTGCCCTGAAAGTTGCACAGATGCTTTCAATGGAAAAGAATTTGTTGCCAGGGGCTTATGTGGAAAAGTTTAGTCTGGCACAATTCAGTGTACCGCCTTTGTCAGCTCCTTTAGTTAGGAAGACTTTTAAAAAATATCAGGGAGATTATCCTGAAAATTTATATGATACGTTTGCAACCCAGTCGGTAAATGCAGCCAGCATCGGTCAGGTGCACAAGGCTACAAAAAATGGGAAAAAACTTGCTGTGAAAATCCAGTATCCGGGGGTTGCAGATAGTATCAGTTCAGATCTTGCAATGGTAAAACCCATAGCCCTGAAAATGTTCAATCTTCAGGCGAAAGATTCTGAAAAGTATTTTCAGGAAGTGGAAGGTAAGTTGCTGGAGGAGACCGACTATATCCTGGAAGTAAAACAGAGTCGGGAAATTTCAGAAGCCTGTTCCCACATTCCAAACCTTAGGTTTCCGAAATATTATGAACAGCTTTCCAGTGAACGGATCATTACGATGGATTGGATGGAAGGGATTCATCTGAGTGATTTTGCGAAGCAGAATGAAAACCAGGAACTGGCCGATAAGATTGGCCAGGCTCTTTGGGATTTTTATATGTTCCAGATACATGGTTTAAAGCAGGTTCATGCCGATCCTCATCCTGGAAATTTTATGGTGAGCGGGAATGATGAACTTATCGCTATAGACTTTGGATGTATCAAACAAATTCCGGAAGATTTCTATGCCCCCTATTTCTCTCTTACGAACAGGGATAACCTGGATAATCCTGAATTCTTCAATAAAAAACTCATTGAGCTGGAAATTCTGGATAAGAAGGATACGCAAAAAGAAAGACAGTTCTTTACAGATATGTTCTACGAGATGTTCGAGATGTTCTCTACACCTTTTCAATCTGAAAGATTTGATTTCACTGATCAGAAATTTTGGGATAATCTCACCCGTCTAAGCGAGAAATATTCAAAAGATCCTGAATTGCGTAAAATGAATGGGAACAGAGGTAGCAGACATTTTCTTTATATGAGCCGAACCTTTTTCGGACTCTATAATCTTTTACATGATCTCAAGGCAAACGTCGATATTAATGGGTTTAGAGTTTATCTCTAATGGTTGATTTATTGGTTAGGTTGTTAGGAAGCGTGGTTGATACCCTACATTAGCCGCGCTTCCTTAATTAAAAAAACCGGCAATTGCCGGTTTTTTTAATTTCTAAATGGATTGTATGTTAATTTCCGAAATCTTCTTCAGGAACTTCAACTGAATTCTTCTCTTTATTCTTTACATACTTTTCCAACCACTGATCCTGCTCCCATAAAACATGCAAAACAGATTCCTTTGCGCTATATCCATGGCTTTCCTTTGGCAGCATTACAAGTCTTGCCGTTGCACCGAGACCTTTTAAAGCATTGAAATATCGCTCACTTTGCATAGGATAAGTCCCTGAATTATTGTCGGCTTCACCGTGGATAAGCAATAGCGGGGTCTTCATTTTATCGGCATGCATAAAAGGAGACATGGTATAATAGACTTCCGGAGCCTCCCAGTAATTCCTTTCCTCACTCTGAAACCCGAAAGGGGTCAGGGTTCTGTTATATGCCCCACTACGGGCGATTCCAGCTGCAAAAAGATTGGAATGTGACAGGAGATTGGCGGTCATAAAGGCTCCGTAACTGTGGCCTCCCACAGCTACACGGTTTTTATCTATGTAGCCCATTTCGTCTACGGCATCTATAGCGGCCTTCGCATTGGCTACAAGTTGTTCCCTGAAAGTATCGTTGGGTTCCTCATCTCCCTCCCCAACAATAGGGAAAGAAGCGTCATCCAGAACCACATAACCCCTGTTTACCCAGTAAATTGGTGATCCATAGTAAGGATAGGTGAAATCATTCGCGTTTGAAGTATTCTGGGAAGCAGAATTTTTATCTTTATACTCCCTTGGGTAAGCCCACATCAGCATGGGTAGCTTTTTAGGATTCTCCTTATCATAACCCGCAGGCAGATATAAGGTAGCATTGAGTTCAAGACCATCTTCACGTTTATAGGTGATTACTTCCTTACTCACATTTTCCAGACTTTTAAAAGGATTCTCGAAAGAGGTTATTTGAGTAAGTTCATTATCTGAATCTATATCCCTGATATAATAATTGGGATATTCAACAGAAGATTCTATCCTAACCAGGATCTCCCCGTTTTCCATATCCAGAGCTTCAACCAGGGTTTCTTTTTTATCTTCGAATTCCGACTGGTAAAGTCTTTCAGTATCTCCATCTTCAAGGTCAATTTTATCCACGAACGGATACTGCCCTTCCTCGGTGAAGCCGGAGCCTAATAAAAAAGCATCTTCTCCATCAAGACTTAGAACATCTCTTCCGAACTCGTTTTTGGTAGTTACAAACCTTCCCGGGTCACTGTAAACATCCTGGTAATTCCTGTCAAAGATTATTTCAGGCTCTTCAGAAGAATCTGAAGGATCAAATATATAGGTTTTTGTGTTTCGGGTGTTCCACCAGAAATCTGTGGCAATTGCAGTATCGTTATTACCCCATATAATTCGACTTCCTCGATTTTTCACCTTCAATAAGGGTCTTCCTCCCCCTTTGAAGGGAGCATCAAGCTGGAAGTACTCATCGCGATATTCGGCTTCCACTTCAGGGTCTCCACCATCCAAGGCTTCTACATATACCAGGCTGGCAGGTTTGTCATCACGCCATTCAAAATCCCTTTTTCCTTCACGTTCGGCCATAAAACCCTTTGGAAGATCTTCGATTAGAGGCACATCATTGATCATGCTTATAAGGTTTCCATTCCTGTCATAAACATTAGTTTCTGAAGGAAATCTGTAGTAGGGAACCAGATAGGAAAATGGTTTCTTGATATTTGTGACCATTACGTAGTTTCCGTCTGGAGAAAATGAGATGCCACTGTACATTTTTGGTTCCATCCATTCAGATGTGGTACCGTCAAGATTTACCCTCACCAGTTCGGCTCTTGCCAGCTGTTCAAAATTGTATTCATCATTAGGATTCTTCAAAAGATCCTGATAGGTCCTGTTCTGGGCCTCCTTTCCATCACTTACCGAAACGGTTGGACCTGTAGGAACGGAGGTTTCCGTATCTATCAGTTCTTTCCGGTCTGCCGGTAACATGGATACAAGTAATGCCGAATTGTCCCTGAACCAGTTTACGGTACTTCTCATATTGGCATTCAGGGTTGCGTCTGTTAATTTACGTGCCGATGCCGATTCAATATCGAGTACCCATAGTTCAACTCCTTTATTTGTAGTATGGGTGAAAGCAATTTTTGATTCATCCGGCGACCAGCTAAAATTCGTCATTCGGGGAGTTTCAGGCAGTCCTGTTACATTCTTTGGAGTCTCTTCATCTACAGCCTTTACCTTGATATCGTTAAAATATCTTGCCCTGCTATTGATATTGGTGACAGGGTTGATTCGCAATCCAGCCAGCCGCATTTCCTGTTCGCTCAGTTCAGCTATGCTTTTGAACTGATCTCTGTAAAGAAAAATCATCATTTCGCCTTCACTGTCTATAATAGTGGAAGGGGCAAGAGGCACATCAACAAGTTCCAGAATTTCCTGGGGAGGTTTCTGATAATCTAAATTTTCCTGGGCCATTGTGCTGAACACAAAAAGTAAAAGGCCCGAAAGGCATATAAAAATCCGTTTCATATAGTAAGCTTTAAGGTGAAATTTAATGGACTCCAAGATCAGAAGGAATGTTAATGTTTATTATATTGCGGGTCCAAATTTTTACTATTTGTTTAAATTTAATAAGAATTTTTTTTAAAATCACAATAATTGTCCATGTATCAAACTAAAATTGCAGGATTAGGAAAATATGTGCCGGAAAATGTCGTCACCAATGATGACCTTTCCAAAATGATGGATACTAATGATGAATGGATCACCGAACGTACCGGAATAAAAGAACGCAGGCACATCAAAAAAGGGGATGGTAATAGCACTGCTGTGATGGGTGTAAAGGCGGCTAAGATAGCTTTGGAACGCTCTGGCATCTCTAAAGATGATATAGACCTTATTGTTTTTGCCACTCTTAGTCCCGACTATTATTTTCCCGGATGTGGGGTTCAGGTTCAGGAAATGCTTGATATAGATACCTGTCCGGCGCTGGATGTTCGAAACCAGTGCAGTGGGTTTGTTTATGCAATTTCCGTAGCTGATCAGTTCATTAAAACCGGGATGTATAAGAATGTTCTTGTAATTGGTAGTGAAAATCACAGTGGAGGTCTGGATTTTACAAACAGAGGACGTTCTGTTTCTGTAATTTTCGGAGATGGAGCAGGAGCGGCGGTTCTTACAAGAAGCGATCATAATGGCCAGGGAATTCTCTCCTCACATCTTCATTCGGAAGGTAAACATGCCCTGGAGCTTTCACTTAAAGGGCCAAGTACGAATTACTGGGTGCCGGAGATCATTAAAGACAACCCGCAGGGGGATGATATCCCATATTACCCATATATGAACGGACAGTTCGTTTTTAAGAATGCCGTTCAGAGATTTTCTGAAGTGATCAATGAAGGTCTTCAGGCCAATGGTCTTGAAGTATCTGATATAGATATGCTGATCCCTCATCAGGCGAACCTAAGGATCTCCCAGTTTATCCAGCAGAAGTTCAGACTGAATGATGATCAGGTATACAATAATATACAACGCTATGGAAATACAACAGCGGCTTCTATCCCAATTGCACTAACCGAAGCATGGGAAGAGGGACGTATAAAAGATGAAGATATCGTTGTCCTGGCTGCTTTTGGCAGTGGATTTACGTGGGGCAGCGCGATCATAAAATGGTAAAAAAATTCCCGCTTAGCGGGGATTTTTTTATTTTCCTGCGAAATATTTATAGAGATCATAAATACCGAATATAATAAAGGCAATTGCCAGCAGAATCCCGAAGGTATCAGAATCTGATACTCCCGCTTTCTGGTAAAGCCGGAAACTACCGTAGCCAAGAAAAACAATCCCAAGAACCAGATTCCAGATATTCCTTTTGGGCTTTTGTTCTTCTGTAACTGTCTCTTCGTTATTCATTTTCAAAATCTTTTGGAAAGGTTGATTTTGCGATCTTCAAGGCTTCATCGTAATGGTTTTGCATTACGAAAAGTTGAGCCTGGTTTGGAACACCCCCGCCAAATCCGGCTCGCAGACCAGAATCAAAATCATTTCTAACTCGGGAATTTATTCCTGCTTTTTCATATAGTTCCTGAAGGTACTGGACATTGGTCTCAGGTCCGGTATAGACACGTTTATAATTTTCTTCTTCGCTCATTTCGATAAATTTATAATTCTAAATTACGAATTAGCTCGATGCTATAAGGCTTATTTAAACCGAAATTAACTTTCTAGGCATTATAGAACCTGCTATTCCATATTTCGGTATTGAAATTCTTACCCATTTTAAAGCCGTAGAAGATAGAAAGGCCAGCAAACCACTTGAAGATGAAAAAGAAGATCAGAAAGAATTCTGTAGTGGATTGTTGCGGGCTGAATAATCCGTCGGGAATAAGTAATGCAGTTAGAAAACTGATGACAAGCAGTAACAATATAAAATTCTCAAGTGTCTTGAATGGCCACATGAGTAGTTTTCTTAAAGGATGCAGGTCATTTCCCCATTTATGGATCAAATAATAGTAATCATTCCCAATCGGAACAAAAAGCAACGGATCGTCTGCATTCTCAAGTTTAAATAAGCGGGAGGGGGCTACAATTTTAAAGCCTTTCAGGCTTGTTTTATGTTGCTTTTCGATTTCTTTTATTTTTATAAGCGCTTCATAAGGGATATCTCCTTTAAAATATTTGGAATCCAGAAATCTTAACCGGTAATCCACACAAATTCTATATATCTGGTCCAGATGGAAGATCCGTCCGGTCTCAAGGATTTCAGGATTAAACTTGTTCTTATCGACCTCACCACCATTATTTAATTTCTCCATTACCCTCTCGTCCTCCTTTTGGGTATTTCGGAATATTAACGCAACCTCTTCCAGTAGCTGGTCTTCGCTTTGGTTTTTATTTCGGACTTTGAGAAGTTGGTGTTCAATATTTGTGCGGGGAATTCTCAGCTTCATTTTTCTTTCTCTTTAGCCTCACTAAATTAGACAATTAAGCTAAGAATAACAATTGAAATAAGTTAGATTGATTTATAATTGAAGCTTTACATTTATTAATTCTATCCGAAACAGGCGCTATTAATAAGCCATTCGTATGGCGTCCTCATTTATTTTTAGATAAATAATCAAAACAACAATTGGGAAAAATCTGATAATTTTCACCGGTTTAAGTATGGAACCTTAGAATCTTCTTTTGAAGGAAGAGAATCAGAAGAAACTACAGACCGTTCTTACCTATCATGTGCTTGCCGGTGATTACAAAGCGAGTGATATTCTGGATGCCATTAAAATGGAAGCCAGTTTTGATACCGTGAATGGAGAGAAAATTTATGCTATGTTAGACGGAGAAGAGGTAAAACTAAAAGGTGCTGGAGGAAATGCGGCTATCCTATCTATTCCCAAGGTCAACCGGTCTAAAGTTATACATATGGCAGACACCTTTTTCTTTTACCGGCAAAAGAGGTTTCTTTAAACAGAACTTAAGAAATGCGGATCTAAGCTGCTTTTTCCGTTAAATAATAGTCAAAATCAACGAAGTGTCCTTTTATTTAGTGGCATTCCAGTATTTTGGGGAAAACTGAAAACTTTATTCGCTATGAAATTTTTAAGAACAACACTTGTGCTGATTGGAGTTTCTATTCTATTTGCAGCATGTGGATCCAGTGGACCCACAGCAAAAGATGATTTAAAGAAGCTCAAATCATATGATTCGTATGCCTATTTGCCTAATAAAGATACTATACTTAGCAGGGATTATGATAATGATTTAGTGCAGGAAACGATTATAGAAACGGTGAACGCCAATATGAAAGAAGAGGGTTATACTCTGGATAGACGTCAGCCTGATGTTTTGGTATATATTCACCCCATGTTTGATGAAAAGGTTGAGGTTAACGCGAATCCGGTTTATACCAATTATGCCTATTACCGTCCCGGATTTTATATAGGCCCGTATTATGAGAATAATATGTACGAGAATTATTTTACAGTGCAAAGGATAAACGGGCCGCGCGTGGAACAGATCCCTTTTCGGGAAAGGTCTATCGTTATCGATTTTATAGACCGTCGAACCAACGAGATCCTGTGGAGGGGAACTTCTGATGAAACCATAGGAACCCGGCGGATACAGCGTGAGATCAGGGAGTATGTAGATGAAATCTTTAAGAATTTTCCTTAAAAAGAAAATGAAAAACCCAAACAAAAAAACCGTGTGGATTCCACACGGTTTTTTATTATCTCAATTCAGCTTTCAGTTCCTTTTCAAACCTGTGCTGTAGTTTTTTCATCATTTTGTCCACCTGTTTATCGGTAAGGGTTTTGTTCTCATCCTGGAAGACGAAGCTTACAGCATAACTTTTCTTGCCTTCCGGAAGATTCTTTCCTTCATATACATCAAAAAGATTTACTTCAGTAAGTAGTTTCTTTTCAGTTTGACGTGCGATCTGTTCTATTTCTTCATAGGTAACGGACTGATCAAGAAGCAGTGCAAAATCTCTTCGCATGCTCGGATATTTCGGAATAGGAGAGAAGCTGGTCTTCTGATTCCTGGTCAGTTCAAGTACTTCCTGCCAGTTGAAATCAGCAAAGATCACTTCCTGTTCAATATCGAATTTCTTCAGGATGGATTTTTTCACTACCCCGAATTCAACCAGTTTTGCTTTTTTTGAACTAAGCTGAAGCCCTTCGGAAAAAATATCGCTTTTTGCCGATTTCGACTTCAGGTTATTGATTCCCAGTTTCTCGAATAATGAACTAATCACTCCTTTCAGGTAAAAGAAATTACCTGAGCCAGCTGTAGTGTTCCAGTTTTCTGACGTTCTTTCCCCGGTGATGAATAAGGAAAGGTGTTTGTTCTCTTCTCTTCCGCTCACGTAGGAATGATAGGTCTTCCCAAATTCAAAAACCTTTACATTATTTCTTTTCCGGTTGATATTGTAGCTCAAAGTTTCAAGGCCCGAGAATAACATACTCTGGCGCAACACTGCCAGATCCTGGCTAAGAGGATTTAAAATCTCAACCTGGTATTCGTCCTTCATCTCTTCACACAGCTTATTATATTCAGCTGAAGTGAGGGAATTTGCCATGGTTTCATAGAAACCCTGACCGATGAGCTGGGTAGCAATTAGGTTCTGAATCTTATAATCTTCGAATTTTGACGAATTAGCAACAGAAAGGCTTAGCTTATCACCAAATTTGATATTGTTATAACCATAAACCCTGAGGATCTCCTCGATCACGTCTGATTCTCGTTGCACATCCACACGATAGGAAGGTATAGTAAGTCCCATTCCTGTTTCAGTCACATTATTCACCCTGATTTCAAGAGAAGCCAGGATAGATTTAATGGTTTCCTTTGCCAGGTTTTCACCTATAAGCTTATTTACCTTTTCAAAAGTGAGAAAAACCTGAAAGTCTTCAAGTTTCTTGAAATAAAGATCATCTATATCACTGGTGATCTCTCCGCCTGAAATTTCTTTGATCAACAATGCAGCCCGCTTAAGAGCGTATTCCACAGAATTTGGGTCTATTCCTCTTTCAAACCTGAAAGACGCATCTGTACTAAGTCCATGTCTTTTAGCTGTTTTTCTAATGCTAACAGGATTGAAGTAAGCACTTTCGAGGAATACCTGGGTTGTACTTTCAGTAACTCCGCTGCTTATCCCTCCAAAGACTCCAGCAATACACAATGGCTTTTCAGCATCACAGATCATCAGGTCTTCTTCATGCAGTTCTCTTTCTACTTCGTCCAGGGTTGTGAATTTGGTACCTGATGGAAGGGTCTTAACATTTATTTCGTTCCCTGCAATCTTCCCGGCATCAAAAGCATGAAGCGGTTGCCCTAATTCGTGCATTACATAATTGGTCACATCAACCACATTATTTTTAGGAGTAATGCCAATAGCCTTCAATCGGTTCTGAAGCCATTTAGGTGAATCGGTGACTTTAATATCAGATAAGGTGACTCCGCAATAACGGGGCGCAAGGTTTGAATCTTCTACTTTTATCTGAATCTTTAGGCTGCGACTGTCTACGTGAAAGCTGCTAACCGAAGGTGTGATGAGTTCCATTTGCTGACCTGTTTGCAGATAACCAGCTTTTAGGTCTCTGGCTACTCCCCAGTGGCTCATGGCATCGGCGCGATTAGGGGTAAGTCCTATCTCAAAAACTTCATCGTTCTCTACTTCAAATATTTCAGCTACGGGAGTACCCGGAACAAGTTCATTATCCATTACCATGATACCTTCATGGCTTTGTCCAAGCCCCAGTTCTTTTTCTGAACAGATCATTCCATAGCTGGCTTCTCCGCGTATCTTTCCTTTTTTGATTTCCCAGGATTCGCCGCTTTCATCATAAAGTAAAGTGCCTATGGTCGCAACCGGAACTTTTTGTCCGGCCCCGATATTTGGTGCACCACATACTATTTGTACCTCTTCGCCATTGCCAATATTTACTCTGGTAAGTTGCAGTTTGTCGGCATTAGGATGCTTGTCGCAAGTCAGTACGTGACCCACCACAACACCTTTAAGACCGCCTTTTATACTTTGGAAGTTAGTGATCCCTTCTACCTCAAGACCAAGGTCTGTTAGCAACTCGCCGGTTTTTTCAGCGTTTTCCGGTAATTTGATAAACTGTTTCAACCAGTTATATGAAATCTTCATGGATATTCTTTTTCAGGCTGCAAAGATAGTATTACCAATTTTTTTAGCATAATTATCGGCCAACTTTGAAAAGCTTATTTATTAAAAAAGGGAAGTGTGCACTTCCCTTTCTATTTTTTGTTGGATAAATATCAGTCCTTTTTCTTAAAACTCATATGAGCAACGGGATTTTTCGCATCGGAATTGCTAAGATCGTGAATGTCCCAGGCTATTTCTCCAGATTTCTTTTTAAGCACGTGTTTAGCCTTTCTTTTTTCACCGTCTTCTTCATACTTCTCGATCATCACAATCTCATTGGGAGTAGATTTTTCAATCTTTATTGTTGATGGTTCTACTCCGGTGAGGGAATTCCCAATCCAAATCATGTCATATTCCTCGTCTACCGCGTCATAAGTTATGAGCCTGGTTCCAATGTATTGGCCAGATTTATTATGAACTGTTCCGGTTAATAATGTATTTTCTTTATCGGTTGTGAACTCTACATTCCCTTCATTTCGTAAAACCTTTTCTCCATCCTGGAATCCAAAATTTTCGGTAGTCCAGTTTCCTTTAAGGAATTGAAGTTCAGCACCGGCACCTTCCAGTTTGGCAAGTTTGGTCTTTGAAGCTTCCAGCATTCGTGCCTTTTGTTCCAGGTCTTCCATTGTAGCCGAAAGGTCTATCGCTTTTTTATAGTGCTTTTTTGCTTTCTCCTCGTCTCCTTTTTCCATCAAGAGATCTGCATATGAGTCATAAGGATTGGCCTCATTTGGATATTCATCGATTTGTGCCAAAAACACCTTTTCTGCGGCTTTCAGATCTCCCTCACTCATTAACCGGTAGCCCAGAACATTCAGAGGTTCTGAAAGGAAGGTGTACTGATTTCCTTTTACCGGACTCTTTTCATAGACTTTAAGGGTTTTATCTATTCCGTTCTGTTTGTATTCCTTGTAAAGTTTCTCAGTAAGGTTTTCAGTTGTTTCCTGTGCAACGGCAAAGCTAATGCTAAAAATAAGCATAATACTAAATAATACTCTGGTGATACTTTTCAATTTCATAATCCTGATTTTTATGGTTTAAAAAAATAATTCAAATTAAAAATCCGGGGGCTTGGAAAAGCAAAAGTGGTGAGGGAGAGTAGGGGGAGTTATCTGAAAACTTTAAAATATTTTGATTTTCAGTGTTTTAAAGATAGTGAAAAATGTTTTAAAGTCTTGGTGCAGAAAACAAAAAAGGGCTCCGGCCCTTTTTTGTTGAATAATTTATGAATTGTTCAATTCTCGCAACTTTGGGTAATATTGGGTGTTTGGTCATTCTTCTTAGAAACATTATTTACTTTGAAATCTGTCCATACGTTGTTGTTTGGAGTATTACCATTACAATCTTTTTTCAGACTAACGACCCACCAATATTGTTGGCAGGCTTCTAAATCTAAAAAAGCATGTTCTGTCTGGCCAGCTGTAGTCCATTCAGTAGTCACACTGCTTTCACCCCACTCATTAACTACAGATTGAGCAAAAGTGAATATTATTTCGGCGTTTTCCATATCATTGGCAGGCACATATGTAAATGTGTAACTTCCATTATTGTTATCTACATAGCTAAAGCTTTCTTCGCAGTCTGAACAGTTTACAACTGTTATAGGAGCAATTTGGGTATGTCCACCTGGTCCCGCTTTATACCTAAAAAAATGAACACCGGGGGTATCCCAGTTCATGGTATAAACTTGTGGATTGGAGGTAGTAGCACTTTCCTGCTCAACCTGTTCCCATTCACCATCTTTTAGTTCCTGGATTTGAATATTAGTACCTACGGGAACATTAAAGGTGAATGTTGCTTCTTCGCCTACACACACATCTTCACCTGGATATTCAAATTCATTGGCATCAGCAGCAAGAGCGTTTCCTCCCCGCGCATCGGCAGTTACTAGATCTTCATTTGAATCATATGATTCTACACTACATCCTGAAAATCCTAAAATTAGGACCATCAGGTAAATTATTTTTTTCATAATCGGTTAGTAATTAAAAAATTAAGGACTATGAATGTACAGAAATGGGGGATATCCCGTATTTTTTGTACTATCTTTTCGATGTAAGAATTAAAATAATCGCTGTAGGACTTAGATTACTGTTCTTTAGTTGGTTATCTAGCTGATGTAATTCCAGATAGTCTTGTTCTTTACAAGACGGGAATAGGCATTTTTGATCATTAGATTCTTTTCCAGAGATAAGTTAGGATCCTCTTTGAGGATCTTTGAAGCGTAAAATCTTGCTGATTTAAGGATGGAATTATCTTTCACTATATCTGCGATCTTGAGATTAAGAACACCACTTTGCTGTGTGCCCATCAGATCACCGGGACCTCTTAATTTAAGATCTACTTCCGCGATCTCAAAACCGTCATTCGTAGAGGTCATGGTTTCCAGCCTAGTTTTGCTATCTGAAGAAAGTTTATGGCTGGTCATAAGGATACAATAACTCTGGTCGGCACCACGACCAACTCTACCTCTTAACTGGTGTAACTGCGATAGTCCGAATCTTTCAGCACTTTCAATTATCATTACGCTGGCGTTTGGAACATTGACACCTACTTCTATAACGGTTGTGGCTACCATGATCTGCGTCTCTGCCCTTACAAACCTGTCCATTTCATAGTCCTTGTCTGCCGGTTTCATTTGTCCGTGTACAATGGAGATCTGAAAATCGGGAAATTCCCGCGCGATACTTTCATATCCATCCATCAGATCTTTATAATCCATTTTTTCAGATTCCTGAATAAGAGGGTATACTATATAGACCTGTCTGCCTTTTTGAATTTCTTCCCTGATAAATCTGAAGACCTTTAACCGGTTGCTGTCAAACCTGTGAACGGTTTTAACCGGTTTTCTTCCCGGAGGAAGTTCATCTATTACCGAAATATCCAGGTCTCCATACAGGCTCATGGCAAGGGTTCTTGGGATTGGAGTGGCTGTCATTACAAGGACGTGGGGCGGCATCTCGTTTTTCTTCCACAACTTTGCCCGCTGAGCGACTCCAAATCTATGTTGCTCGTCAATAATCGCCAGCCCCAGGTTTTTAAATTTCACCTTATCTTCGAGTAAGGCGTGAGTCCCGATTAAAATATCGATCTCAGCATTTTCCAGTTGTTCATGGATATCCTTTCTTTCCGCATTTTTTGTAGAACCGGTTAATAGGCGGATGTTAACACCCAATCCCTGGCAAAGCTCTTTTAGTCCGTTATAATGCTGAACGGAAAGTATCTCGGTTGGCGCCATAAGACAGGCCTGAAAACTGTTGTCCAGGGCGATGAACATGGACATTAGCGCAACGATGGTCTTCCCGGAGCCCACATCTCCCTGAAGCAGTCGATTCATTTGTGCACCGCTGCCCATATCACTCCTTATCTCCTTTATCACTCTCTTTTGAGCTTCGGTAAGATCGAAAGGCAGGTGCTCCTGGTAAAAATTATTAAAGTTGGCTCCTATCTTGTCAAAATTGAAACCTTTTATCTTTTGCTTATGAAGCATATTCCTTCTCAACAACTGAAGCTGAATGAAGAAGAGTTCCTCAAATTTCAGTCTGAACTGTGCCCTGGCCAGCAATTCCTGGCTTTTAGGAAAATGAATATTGAAAAGGGCTTCAGATTTCGGGATCAGTTTAAGTTCAGTGATCAGGTCGTTATTAAGGCTTTCAATAAATTTTAATCCTGTTTGCCGGAGCAATTCCTGCATCAGCTTCATGATCACACGGTTGGTAATTCCTTTTTTAGCCAGCATTTCAGTAGACGGGTAAATAGGTTGCATGGCAGTTCGAAGGTTCTTTTTATAGTCGGCTACCAGCTCCATTTCGGGATGAGGCATGCTGAACATTCCATTGAACCAATTGGTCTTCCCGAAGATCACATAGGCAGTGTTAAGTTTGAGGTTTTCGCGAATCCATTTGTGTCCACGAAACCAGACTAGTTCCATTCTGCCTGTATCATCTACAAAATCGGCTACAAGACGTTTTCCTCGTTTCTGCTCCACCATTTTGATATGTACAATCTTGCCGACTACCTGAACTTCCGATGAATTTCTCTGGAGTTGAGAGATCTTGTAAAACCCGGTTTTGTCTATATAACGGTTGGGAAAGAAATTAACAAGGTCTCTGTAAGTTGCAATATTTAACTCCTTCTTGAGCAACTCAGCCCTGTTAGGACCAACTCCTTTCAAATACTCAATAGGGGTTTGCAACAGATTTTGCATCATAAAAACGAAGATATTAAAACCGATTTATTTCTTAAGCTTCCATTTTGAGAATAGCTGTTTTAAAACGTAAAATTTATGGATTGAAGTGTCCTTTTTGTATTTTGCAGAAGTTATCTTCAGGATTACATGCGAAAAATTATAACTTTTCTGATCATTTTCTACTCAGGTGTTCTGATTGCTCAGGAAAAACAGATTTCCCAAACCAAATATTTCGATTTTATCAAAGTTGAAGCTAATGTGAGAATACTGCCTCTTACAAAAGAAGTGAAAGGTAAAGTTATCTATAGTTTTGAGATTTTAAGACAGACCGATACGCTTTTTATAGACGGAAGAAAGATGCAGTTTAGAGAGCTTATGCTTAATAGTGAACCGGTTGAATTCTTTAGCGATACCGGGGGGCTTTATGTGGTTGCAGATTTTCTTCCCTCTAAAAATAATCAGCTTGAATTAAAGTACGAGACCAATCCTCAATCGGGAATGTACTTCATAAACTGGGAGTTTCCTGATATAGAGGAAACCGAAAAACAGGTCTGGACACAGGGCCAGGGAAAATATACTTCCACGTGGTTGCCAAGTTTTGACGATATGGAGGAGAAAGCGGAATTCGATCTAAGCTTTGAATTTCCTTCCGGCTATGAACTAATTTCCAACGGGGTTCTGAAAAATACCGTACCTCTGAACGACTCATTAACCCTGTGGGAGTATGATATGGATCAACCTATGAGTAGTTATCTGGTGGGCATGGCTGCGGGAAAATATACTTCTAACGATCTGGTTGCCGAAACGGGTGATAAGATTCAGCTTTTTTACAGGCCTAAAGATTCCTTACTGTTTGAACCTACCTACAGGCATTCTGTGAAGATCTTTGATTTCCTTGAAAAAGAGATTGGTGTTCCCTATCCATGGAAGAATTACAAACAGGTGCCGGTTTTGGATTTTCTTTATGCCGGGATGGAAAATACCGGAACCACGATTTTTTCACGGTCTCTTATGACCGATTCCACGGGTTATAAAGACAGGAATTATGTGAATGTGAATGCTCATGAACTGGCACACCAGTGGTTTGGTAATCTGATTACAGAAAAGAATGGGAAACATCACTGGCTGCATGAAGGCTTTGCTACTTATTATGCCCTACTGGCCGAAAAGGAGATCTTTGGGGAAGATTATTACTATTGGAAACTATTTGAAACTGCCGAAAAACTCAAAGAACTTAGTGATTCGGGAAAAGGGGAGGCACTTCTCAATCCAAAGGCAACTTCCCTTACTTTTTATCAGAAAGGAGCCTGGGTGCTGCATATACTTAGGGATAAAATTGGCGATGACGCATTCCGGAAAGGAATGAAAAAATATCTGGAACTTTACAGTTTTAAAAATGTTGAGACCAGTAACTTCATTGCTGAAATGGAACTGGCATCAGGAATGGACCTGAATGAATTCGTTAAGGACTGGCTGGAGCAATCAGCCTTTAAAGCTACAGAAGCGCTTGAGTCACTGAAAAAATCAGATTTCATTATAGATTATCTTTCCGTTGCAGCCTTAAGGGAGACCCCACTCGATCAGAAATATGAGATGCTGGAGCAGGCTCTTCAGTTTCCAGTGAACGATTATATTGGCCAGGAAGTGGTGCTTCAGCTCGCGGGTTTGGAAACGGATCTCGCAAATCAGCTATATAAAAAGGCCTTTGAGACCAACAATGTTTTTGTAAGGCAGGCCATAGCTATGAGCATGGAAAGGATTCCACAGGGACTAAAGAACGATTTTGAATCTCTTTTGAAGGACGATTCGTATCTCACCAAAGAAGGGGCTTTATATAAACTATGGGAGCAATTTCCGCAGGAAAGAGCAGATTATTTGGAGCAAACAAGTAAACTAATTGGTTTTTATGACAAGAATATCAGGATGCTCTGGCTTACATTGAATCTTGTGACCCCTGAGTTTGAGCCTGAAAAAACGAATTCGTATTTTGATGAACTTGTCGGGTATACAACGCCCTGGAGACCGTTCCAGGTTAGGGAAAATGCTTTCGGTTACTTATATCAAATTGGAGCTTTTAACCGGGAAAGTCTTGAAAGCCTTATAAAAGGAACTCATCACCACACCTATAGCTTTAGAAATTTCTGCAGGCAATTACTTACGGAGTTGCTGGCAAATGAACAATACAGGAAGGAACTAACCGAGCTTTCACAGGCTATGTCTGAAAAGGAAACGGTATTTCTGAGATCAAAAATTAACGGATAATATGCGTGCGCTGGTCATTTCTGGTGGGGGCAGCAAAGGGGCATTTGCCGGCGGAGTTGCCCAATATCTTACGGAGGTACTGAAAAGGGATTACGATCTTTTTATCGGAACCTCTACAGGGAGTCTTTTGATCTCTCATATGGCTTTGCATAAAGCTGAAAAAGTGAAAAAGGTATTCACCTCAGTAGATCAGTCCAGCATTTTCAGCAGTCGGCCATTTCTAATTACCAAAAAGCACGGTCATGAGAATATAACTATAAATCACTTTAATGTGCTGTTCAATTTCCTAAAGGGCCGAAAGACCTTTGGCGATAGTTTTAATCTAAAAAAACTGTTGAAGAGGACATTGACAAGGCAGGAATTCGAAGAGCTTAAAGCCAGCCCTAAAGATATAGTTGTTACAGTTTCAAATCTTTCTCTAAATGATGTGGAATATAAATCGATAAAAGATTACGATTATGAAGATTTTATCGAGTGGATATGGATATCCTGTAATTATACCCCGTTTATGAGCCTGGTAAAAAAGAATGGTTGTGAGTATGCAGATGGAGGTCTGGGTTCGATGGTGCCTATTGAAGAGGCTATAAAAAGAGGAGCCACCGAGGTGGATGCGATCATTTTGAAAACGGAAGTTACTTATTTTAACAGGCTTCCTTCTAAAAATGTTTTTTCATTAATCACCAATCTCTTCGCTTTTATGCTGGATCGCATTGAACGGCAGAACATTGAAATAGGAAAATTCTCCGCTACCCATCACAACGCGATACTTAATTTCTATTATACGCCTACTGTATTGACTACCAATTCACTTATTTTTGATGAAGAGAAAATGAAGCTATGGTGGGAGAGTGGCTTCGAATTTGCAAAGCATAAGAATAAAGAGTTAGACCAAATAGAACCCTAATGCGAGCACTGGTAATATCTGGAGGAGGTAGTAAAGGAGCATTTGCCGGGGGCGTGGCTCAGTATCTAATCCAGGAAAAAAAGAGAGATTATGATCTGTTTCTGGGAACTTCTACAGGGAGTCTCCTAATTCCGCATCTTGCCGCAGGGAATATTCAGAAGATTTATGATATCTATACAAATGTTACCCAACGTAAGATTTTCAGCATCAATCCATTCATTGTAAAGAAAAAAGAGGGACGGGAATATGTTACCATCAATTACCTGAACACGATCTGGCAGTTCCTAAGGCAGCGACGCACCTTTGGGGAAAGTAAAGCTCTGAGGCGTAATATCAGGAAGAATTTTTCTCATAAGGATTTTACAGAACTTCGAAACAAGGTGACAGACGTTGTGGTAACGGTCTCAAATCTTTCAAAGAACAGGGTCGAATACAAATCTATTCACGAATTTGAGTATGACGATTTCTGTGACTGGATCTGGATAAGCTGTAATTATATCCCGTTTATGAGCCTTGCTCAAAAGGATGGGTTTGAGTATGCTGATGGTGGCCTGGGCTGCGTAGTTCCAATAAGGGAAGCTATAAAAAGAGGTGCAACCGAAGTAGATGCGATTATCCTGGAGGCCGAAAATATGGAGTATAATAAGATCCTTGGAAAGAACCCTTTTTCATTGATGGTCAATCTTTTTGGTTTTTTACTGGACCAAGTGGAATATCATGATATTGTTGAAGGAAAGCTTGCGGCGATGAACAAAAAAGTTAAGCTTAATATTTATTATACGCCTACCAGACTTACCGAGAACTCCCTTGTCTTTGATAAAAAAGCCATGACGCAGTGGTGGCAGCAGGGCTATGAGTATGCTGAAAAGAGGGAGCTGGAAAGAAAGGCTGAAAAGTCTTCTTGGTTTAGATTAGGCTTCTAACTTCCTTTTTAATGTAAGAAAGGCCAGCATCAGTCGGTGCCTGCTTGTCCATCAGGCTTTTTAAGATCACTTCCCGTAATTGATCCGGACTGCTGATATTCTCCCTGGAAGATGCCTTTCTAATTAAAGAAATGGTTGCATTTTTTGAAGTCTTTACATAATCCCAGCATTCATTGCTTACATAGATTTGCTGTGCGAGGTTATGTTCAAATTCCTGCTCTATGGTTCCTATTAGCAGGCTTGCATACAAATGAGGATCTTCAGAATTAGCCTTGACCCTGAAAAGGATCTTACCCGGAGAAATTCTTTCCAGAAAAAGGGCAAGACGTTCATATGCCTGCAGCCTGATGGGCAAGGATGTTTTCCTGTTCTCCCTAAGCATCAGGAATCTTCTGCGATTCTCTTCATTCTTGGAATAGGTGTGGAAAAAGTAGAAAGCCACCAATCCTACAACAATTGAAGGCAAAATGGCATATAAAAAATTTAGAATATCTGTCTCGTTCATAAATGAATACTTTGACGCTATCTATTTAAAAGATTTCAAGTTAATTAAGAATCCTCGTTTAAATAATCAAGGGTTAACTGGGTCATGGTTTTTACACCAAGTAAAAGTCCCCTCTCATCGATAAAGAAATCTGGTGTATGGTGTGGGGCAGGATTTTCTACCCCGGGTGTTTTACCTCCAAGAAAGAAATAGAGTCCTGGAACTTCTTTAGCGAAAAAGGAAAAATCTTCTGCTCCTGTAACTGCTTTAATTAACTTTACATTTTCTTTCCCTGCAACTTTTTCAAACGTAGGAAGCATTTGAGCTGTTAACTCAGGATCATTATAGGTAATTGGATAACCTTCAGCAATACTGATCTCTGCTTCTGCGCGATATACGGCTGCAAGTGCCGGAACCATCTCCTTCATTCTCCGGTTTATCATTTTTTGCATATCTACATTCAGGGTCCTTAGAGTACCAATGATAGTAGCTTCTTCAGGAATTATATTGCTTCTCACTCCGCTTTCTATTTTCCCGATGGAAAGAACTGCAGCTTCTTCAGTAAGTTTGGATTCTCTGGAGATGATCGTCTGTAAACCATCAATGATTTTCACCGCTGCCATGATAGGGTCTATCCCGGTCCAGGGTGTAGACCCATGACTTTGCTTTCCTTTTATCTTGATCTCAAAACTTTGAGAAGCAGCCATGATGCCTTCAGGCTTATAAGCAATAGTGTTTATGTCTTGATCTGCAGAAATATGCAATCCAAAAATTGCATCAACATCAGGATTTTTAAGCACATTTTCTTTTACCATTAATTCAGCGCCCCCTTCCTCTCCAGGAGGAGCTCCTTCTTCGGCGGGTTGAAAAATGAATTTTACAGTTCCTGGAAAGTCATTGTTTTTAGCCAGGATTTCGGCAACTCCCATTAAAATGGCAATATGGGTATCATGCCCGCAAGCATGCATAACAGGTACTTCTTCACCTCGAAATTCGCTGGTAGCTTCAGATTTAAATGGAACATCAGTCCGTTCCTTTACCGGAAGCCCATCAATATCTGCTCTAAGTCCAACTACTTTACCCGGCCGGTTACCTTCAAGGATACCGATGACACCGGTCTTTGCGACGCCTGTTTGAACTTTTATTCCTAAAGATTTAAGGTGGGATGCGATTTTTTCTGCAGTTTCAAATTCACGGTTCCCTAATTCGGGATGTTGATGAAAATCACGTCGCCATTCAATTACTCTGGGTTCAATTTCCTTAATTTCTTCGTTTAAAGATGACTGAGCCTTAACGAAACCTGAAGCCAGAAGGATTAATCCTAAGAATAAGATTTTTTTTATGTGCATAAAATTAATTATTTAAGTAATCAAGAGCTAACTGGGTCATGGTTTTTACACCAAGTAAAAGTCCGCTTTCATCTATATAGAAGTCAGGTGTATGGTGCCTTGTAGGTTCTCCGTTTACAGGCATTCCGCCCAGGAAAAAGTACAGACCGGGAACCTCTTCCTGAAAGAAGGAGAAGTCTTCCCCTCCGGTAGTAGCTTTCATAAGTTTCACGTTCTCTTCCCCGGCAACTTTTTTGAGCGTGGGAACCATCTTTTCAGTTAATTCCGGATCGTTGAAGGTTATAGCCGTATTATTCTGAATTTCAATAGTAGCTTCGCCACCGTAGGCTTCAGCAATGGCTGGTACAAGTTCCCGCATTCTCTGTAAGATAAGTTTCTTGCTTTCCGGGTCCAGGGTTCTTACCGTCCCGATCATTTCTGCAGATTCCGGAATTATGTTGAATCTTACCCCGCTGGTGATTTTTCCAACAGTGATCACAGAAGCCGATTCGGTTAGTTCAGCATTCCTGCTTACTATGGTCTGAAGTCCGTCAATGATTTTAGCAGATATCAGAATAGGATCAACGCCACTCCAGGGAGCAGAGCCATGGGCTTGTTTTCCTTTTACATTGATGACGAATCTTTCAACGGCAGCCATGGTGCCTTCAGGTTTGTATTTTATGGTTCCTACAGGTGTCGCTGCGTTAATGTGCAAGCCAAAGATCGCATCCACATCAGGATTTTTAAGTACACCTTCCTCGATCATTAGTGAGGCTCCCCCTTTTTCACCCGGAGGCGGACCTTCTTCAGCAGGCTGAAAAATAAATTTTACCGTTCCGTTGATTTTATCCTTGTGTTCCGAAAGTATTTCGGCCACTCCCATCAGAATTGCTGTGTGAGTATCATGTCCGCAAGCGTGCATAACCCCGGTTTTAGCACCTAGAAATTCAGTAGTAACTTCAGATTTAAAAGGAAGATCATTATTTTCTGTTACAGGCAGTGCATCTATATCTGCCCTTAGCGCTACCGTTTTCCCTGGGTTTGTGCCTTTAAGAATCCCCACCACTCCCGTTTTGGCTATTCCTGTCTGGGTTTCGATACCCAGCGATTCTAAGTGAGCCGCGATCTTCTCTGCCGTCTTGAACTCACGGTTCGAAAGTTCCGGGTTTTCATGAATATCCCTTCGCCATTCTATCACTTTATCTTCAATGTTCTCAAAATCATCTGTGGGGATCCAGGTTTGAGCCGAAAGTAATCCACTGAATAAAATTGAGGCTGTCAGTAAAATTTTTTTCATTATTTAAAATTTAATAAGTCTGTAATTGTCATTTTGAAGCTGGACCAAAGCCGTCATTGCCGAAAGTGCAAATTGGGCATTTTCATCGGCTTTCTCTCTTGTCACTTTGTGGTGAGCTGCACTTTGCCCGCAAATTATCACCTGGACTCCATTATTAGCAAGTGCCTGAATAAGGGGGAGGTTAGGATTTTTACTTGCTTCAGGATATTTTTCAGTATAAAATTGGTCCTGTAGTAAATCAAAGACAGCATTTCCATGAATTACCAGTGCTACTTTCATATTTTTAGGAGAAACGCCTGCCTTTTCATGCATATTAAGATATCTGGCAGCTGTTTCAATAAGTTTATTTGGCTGGGTTGGATCAAAACCTCTGTATACATCTATCACTGCACTGAGCATATTTGAAGTGTTGGTTTTGAATTCGGGAGATTCAACAGTAAAGGTTTTGCCATATTCCGGGATCACATCACCAGAGACATAGTCCTGAGAGAAACCGATAGAAGCTATACACAGGGTTAGAACCCAAAGCCTTTTTTTCATAGTTCGAATTTAGGGTTTTAAAGATATTAAATTATACTTCATTGTTGGCTGCTAAAATGGATTGTTTAAAAAGGAATGAATTCGGGTTTACTTTTTTGGGCATTTTGGTTACCTTTCAGCTTTTAAAAACGGAGGAAAATTGGAAGCTTATTTAGCTGAATTGAATGACGCACAAAGGGCCCCGGTGCTACAAAAAGATGGGCCAATGATTGTAATTGCCGGTGCTGGATCGGGTAAAACCAGGGTGCTTACCTACAGGATAGCCTATTTGATGAGCCAGGGGGTTGATGCGTTCAGTATTCTGTCGCTTACATTTACGAATAAGGCTGCGCGTGAAATGAAACAGCGTATTGCCAGAATAGTGGGTAACAGTGAGGCCAAGAATTTATGGATGGGTACTTTCCATTCTGTCTTTGCCAAAATATTGAGGTTTGAGGCTGATAAACTGGGCTATCCGTCAAATTTTACTATCTATGATACCCAGGACTCACAGAGCGTTATCAGGGCCATTATCAAGGATATGAGGCTGGATAAGGATGTCTATAAATACAAGCAGGTTTATAACCGGATCTCGTCATATAAGAACAGCCTGATTACTGTCAAGGCATATTTTCAGAATCCTGAACTCCAGGAGGCCGACGCCATGTCTAAAAAACCCAGGCTTGGGGAAATATATAAGGAATATGTAGACCGGTGCTTTAAGGCAGGAGCAATGGATTTTGATGACCTTCTGCTGAAAACCAACGAACTTCTTAACAGGTTTCCCGATGTGCTTCATAAATACCAGAGCCGGTTCAAATATATACTTGTGGATGAGTATCAGGATACCAATCATTCGCAATATCTGATCGTAAGGGCTCTTTCAGACAAATTTCAGAATATTTGCGTGGTAGGTGATGATGCCCAGAGTATCTACGCTTTTCGCGGGGCCAATATTAATAATATCCTGAATTTTCAGAAAGATTATGATGATGTGCAGATGTACAGACTGGAGCAGAATTACCGGTCTACCAAGAATATTGTAAATGCGGCTAACTCCATAATCGATAAGAACAAGACGAAACTGGAAAAGATAGTATGGACGGCCAATGACGATGGTCCTAAGATCATCGTAAACCGTCTGCTTACCGATGGAGAGGAAGGCCGATATGTGGCAAGCTCCATTTTTGAGAATAAAATGCAAAACCAGCTTAATAACAGTGATTTTGCTATACTATACCGGACCAATGCTCAGAGTAGGGCTATGGAAGATGCTTTAAGAAAAAAGGATATTCCATACCGTATCTATGGAGGGCTTTCTTTCTACCAGAGAAAGGAGATTAAGGATGTTCTGGCTTATTTGAGACTTACACTTAATCCTAAAGACGAGGAAGCCCTTAAAAGGGTAATCAATTATCCTTCCAGGGGAATAGGGCAGACTACCATGGATCGTCTGGCAGTTGCCGCGAACCAGCATAACCGATCGATCTTTGAAGTAATTGAAAACCTTGATAAACTCGACCTTAAAATAAACCGTGGAACTCAGACGAAACTTGAGAATTTTGTGAACATGATCAAGAGTTTCAGGATCATGAATGAGAATGCCGATGCTTTTCAACTTGCGGAAACAGTTACCCGTAAAACCGGTCTGGTCCAGGAACTCAAAAAGGATGGCACACCTGAAGGAATAGCGAGAATCGAAAATATAGAAGAATTGTTAAATGGGATTCGCGATTTCGTGGAGGGCCAAATAGAACTTGCTGATGCTTCTGGTTCTTTAGCCGAATTTCTTGAAGATGTTGCGCTAGCAACAGATATGGATAAGGATACCGGGGATGAGGACCGGGTGGCGCTTATGACCATTCACCTAGCCAAGGGACTGGAGTTTCCCTATGTTTATATTGTAGGGATGGAAGAAGACCTGTTTCCTTCGGCTATGAGCATGAATACCCGGAGTGAACTGGAAGAAGAAAGGCGACTGTTTTATGTGGCGTTAACGAGGGCTGAAAAACAGGCTTATCTCACCTATACCTTATCGCGCTATCGCTGGGGAAAGCTGGTGGATGCTGAACCTAGTCGTTTTATAGAAGAAATAGACGATCAATATCTCGATATGATGGTGCCCCAGGACGATTACAAATATAAACCACTGGTAGATACCGATATTTTTGGGGACGATGTAGACAAAACCAAGCTCAGGCAGACGAAGCCAAAAAATGGAACTCCACCGCCATCCCATAAACCTTCCGAAGAACAGTTAAGAAAACTTCGAAAACTGAAACCTGCGGCTAATGAACCAGCCAAAGCCAGAAATAACATTGAACTTGCTGAGGGGAACGAGGTAGAACATATGCGTTTTGGAAGGGGAAAGGTGTTGAAGCTGGAAGGCGTGGGACAGGATAAAAAGGCTGAGATCCATTTTGAAGAAGGCGGGATCAAAAAACTATTGCTTCGTTTTGCAAAGCTTAAAGTTCTGTCATGATATTGCCGTTAAACTTCTGTTATAGAAAGCCGCGAAAAGCGGCTTTATTTTTACCTTGAAATTATAAAAGGATACGAAAAGGAAGCAGAGTAAAATGGAATTGGGGTAAGGGTACCACAAGAGGAGAAGTGATGGCCACTTCTAAATAGAAAGTGACAAGGACCATCGATGGAAATGAGATTACCAGGAACGAAGAAAAAAGAAATAGGACCTTATATACCAGGCAGAAGGATGGAAGTAAGATTCTGAAACTGAATATTGAGGTTGAGAAATCCGATGAGGTTTTTCCGGATTCTCAGGTGGTTACATTTTAAAATTGTAAATTTTAATGAGTTTAAAAAAATATTATTATGGCTGCTGAATTAATAAGGATTTATGATGAAAACCCTGCTCCCAAACATATAAGTAAAGTTGTAGAAGTCCTCAAAAAAGGAGGACTTGTTATTTATCCTACTGACACTATCTATGGGTTAGGATGTGATATTACCAATGTTTCGGCTCTGGAGAAAATAGCCCAGATCAAGAATGTAAAACTGGAAAAGTCAAACTTTTCGTTTGTATGTGAAGATCTTAGCAATCTTTCAGATTACGTTAAACAAATAGATACTGCTACTTTTAAGATATTGAAGCGCTGTCTGCCGGGGCCATATACTTTTATCCTGCCTGGTGGGAACAATCTTCCAAATGTATTCAAGAAAAGGAAAACTGTCGGGATTCGTGTGCCGGATAACAATATTTGCCGGGCAATAGTAAATGGCCTGGGCAATCCCATAGTTTCTACTTCAATTCGGGATGATGACGAGGTCCTTGAATATGGAACCGATCCTGAACTTATCAGGGAAAAATGGAATAATCTCGTAGATATTGTGATCGATGGTGGTTACGGAGATAACATTCCATCCACGGTGATTGACCTTACCACTGAAGAACCCCAGGTGATCAGGGAAGGAAAAGGAAGCGTTGATATATTATGATTTAGAAGATTTTATCCAGGTTTTCGATAAAATAAACATGTACCACATCTGGAGAAAGGATCGTTCCTTTTTTCGTATGTGCTTTAGCCAGTTCATATCCCAGTTTAGCAGCATTCATTCTTTGAGTGGGAGTGCCGTGATGTGTATTACTTTCTACCAGACAGTCGCCCACGTTAAAGGATAGCTGAAAATATTCTTCTATCCTTTTCCAGTTGTAGGTAGCTCCCCGTTTATGGGTTAGAAAATAGGCGGCTGCAAAATCAGCCTCCAGTTCTATGAATCTTGAAAGTTCCCAGGCTTCAGTGAAGTTATAATCGGTGGACCATGAGTTGCTGTTTTTGTACTGAGCCTGATGCCACCATTCATGAGCGAGAATGGCTGAAAATGCAATTTTTCCATCAATTCCGGCTTCAACAAGAGTTTCTATGAGTCCATCGCCTATAACCAGGAGACCGTTAGCCAGGGTGAAAGCGTCCATAGCAAAATATGGGCTTTCGGGCAGGGTTGATGACAGTGCATTTACATCAAGAAGTAAATCAGCTTTATGATAAGCTTCATTTCGGTTACGAACGCTTCTGTCAAAGCTCTCGATCATATCGGTGAGCGTTTCCCGGTCATTCAAAGAAACTGTATGCTGGCCATTCAGAGTAATGTTATGGTTAAGATTCCAAAACTCAGTGAGTTCTCTTATCCTTTTTTTAGCCAGCTGATCATATTCACCATTAGCTCCATAATAGTTTTCCCCTCTGTAATGGGTAACATATTTTTTATGAAGTTCTGTATAATAATTTGCCAGGTTGATATCAAAATACGGATCTGTGGCGAAATCGTCAAAATACCCAAGCAGAACACTGCCAAAATCGGTTAGCTGGCAGGAAGAAAGTCCAGGGTCCTCCTCAAAATATCTGTATTCAGAAAAGCATGGACGTATCCCTGCTTTTGTTGTAGTTACTTTTTTTTGCTGAAGTTCTGATTGAAGAACATAGGGGTGAAATACAGGCTCTTTCAGGTTGAACTCTTCTTTAGAGCAGGCCTGAAATAGTGAGTATAAAAGTAAACCAATACACCAGATGTAGAACTTCCTTTTCATAGCGTGAAATTTTGGTGATCAGACCACATAAATTTACACATAAATTGCTCTCTATTAGATAATTATAGCATAAAAATTAAAAAGCCCCACACAACTGTATGGGGCTTTTTTTAAGTATTTGAAAGATTTCTCTTCTTATTCCTCTCCGGAAGTGGCTTTTTCCATTCCTTCTTCAATCATGCTGTAGAACTGATCAAGTTTTGGAAGAACTACGATTCTTGTTCTTCTGTTCTTAGCACGTCCTTCTGCAGTTTCGTTGGTTGCAACAGGAATGTAGTAACTTCTACCAGCGGCAGTCATTCTTGATGGCTCAACACCAAAATCATCCTGAAGTACTCTTACTACAGAAGTAGCACGTTTCACACTAAGATCCCAGTTGTCTTCGAACATAGAAGTTTTGATAGGCTTATTGTCGGTATGACCTTCAACCATAAACTCAATATTTGGTTTGCTCTTAACAACGGTAGCAACTTTTCCAAGGACTTCTTTAGCACGTGGAGTAATGTTGTAACGTCCACTGTCAAAAAGAAGCTTATCGGAAATAGAAACGTAAACCACACCTTTTTCTACATTGATCTCGATATCCTCGTCGCTCATGTTACCTAATGCACCTTTAAGGCTGGTTACAAGCGCAAGAGTTACAGAATCTTTTTTGTTCAGAGCATCCTGCATGGAACGAATAGCAAGATCTTTTTCCTTGATACTCTCTAGAGAACGTTCAAGGTTCTCTGCTTCTTTCTTAGAAAGAGTAGCCAGATCTCCTACGTTGTTAAGTAACGCAGCATTAGTATTATTAAGTCTGGTAATCTCCTGATTCATTCTGTCTTTTTCATCAAGACAGGAGTTCAGTTTGACTGTAGCAGTATTTAACTGATCCTGAGTTTCTCTTTGCTTTGCCTCTAGTTCATTGTATTTTTTCTGGGAAACACATGAAGATAGCAAAATGGCAGCTGTTGCCGACAAAAGCATGATTTTTTTCATAATTCGTTTCTTATAAATTTAAATTGTTAGAATGCCCAAAAATATCAAAAAAATAGCAAGCCGAAAAGCTATTTTAACATTTCCTTTTTTATTTATTTTTAAAATTGACTGAATTTATTTTTTTTCAGCACATAATGGGAGTATACAACGGAGTGAATCACATAATATTTCTTGAAAATGAAATCTTTGGGTCGCTTATTCCAGATCCTTCTAAAATGACTGTAAAAACTACCATGTGCCTGAAGAATGGCAAAAAAATGATTGAACCTTCCTTCAAATAAGAACTTTATTCCGGCCAGCCCGTCAAGGATCATCCTGATCAATAAAATATAATAGACTTTGGGCGCCTCCACATTCTTAAGAAGAAGAAAAAGGCTGTTTCTGAAGTTGAAAAAGGTTTTTTTAGGGTTCATGTTCTGCAAAGTAGCCCCTCCAACATGATAGATACGGGAATTACTAACATATTTGATTTTATATCCCTTATTCTGAAGCCTCCAGCATAGATCTATTTCTTCCTGGTGGGCAAAGAAATCTTCATCTAGACCTCCAAGCTCGTTATATGTAGATCTTCTTACCGCCAGACAGGCTCCGCTTGCCCAGAAGATATACTGGTCATTGTTGTACTGCCCATGGTCTTCTTCCAGGTGCTGGAAGATCCTTCCTCGGCAGAACGGGTAACCATATTTATCGATATACCCTCCTGCAGCTCCTGCATACTCAAAATGATCTCTGCTTTTATAGTCCAGTATCTTAGGTTGTATTGCCGCAGTTTCAGGTTCCTCTTCAAAGACATGAAGGATTGGATCCAGCCAGTTAGGCGTAACCTCCACATCGCTGTTCAAAAGGACCTGTATCTCTTCTTCCACCGATTTCAGAGCAAGGTTATATCCTCCTGCATAACCGGCATTTAGGTTGTTTTGAATGATCCTTACCTGAGGGAAATTGAGCTTAACATATTCAACAGAATCATCTGTGGAAGCATTGTCGGCCACATAGATATTAGCCCCGGGGGAGTTTTTAAGTACCGATGGTAAAAATTGCTCAAGCAGGTCTTTACCATTCCAGTTAAGTATAACAACTGCTACTTTCATTTATCTTTTGTATTCTGGCAGAGCCTCCAAAAAAATATAATTTTCATTTTCATAATCCATTCGACAGAAATAATGCTGTAGCCCATTGGTCACCATTAAGAAATTAGCTTTTAAACTAAGATTATACCGGGCTACCTGATCAAATGTTGCCTGGGTTATCTTAACAGAAGGTGCCTTGCATTCCACAATAATCTGAATATTTCCATCAGGTTCAAAGACAACTATATCATATCTTTTGGTAAGACCGGCGATTTTCAGCTGCTTTTCTACGTTTATTAGACTTAAAGGGTAATTCTTTTCATCCTGCAAAAATTTCACACAATGTTGTCTTACCCATTCCTCCGGAGTAAGAATCACAAATTTTTTCCTCAGATCGTCAAAAACGGCTATTTTATTTTGATTATTTTTGAACCGAAACGAATATTGGGGGAAATTCAATTTTTGCATGTTTCAAAAGTAAGAAAGAATATTACAGGCCTGCAATTTACTTTTTAAGTTTCCCTTATAATCAAAACCGCGCAGTGATTCCGTATGGATGAAGCAAGACAAATTGTAAATGATATTCAAAAGGGAAATATAAAGCCTCTTTATTTCCTGATGGGCGAGGAGCCTTATTATATAGACAGGATATCCGATTTTATCGAAGAATCGATCCTGACCGAGGAAGAACGGGGGTTTAACCAGATGCTGATCTACGGCAGGGATACTAGTATTGATGATATTGTGAGCAACGCCAAACGCTATCCCATGATGGCTGAAAGACAGGTGGTGATCGTGAAAGAAGCTCAGGATCTGTCAAGGACCATAGAAAAGCTCGCAGATTATGCTGAAAACCCCCAGCCTACTACAGTTTTGGTGGTTTGCTATAAATATAAAAAGATAGATAAACGAAAAAAACTGTATAAAGCCATAGCGAAAAACGGGCTTGTTTTTGAAGGAAAAAGACTTTATGAGAACCAGGTAGGAAACTGGATCATAAAGACCATGAAGAGCAGGGGATATGGTATTTCTCCAAAAGCTGCCCAGATGCTTGTTGAATTTCTTGGGACCGATCTTGGGAAGATAGATAATGAACTTCAGAAACTGCAATTAATCTGTGAGGCAGGGACCAGTATTAGCCCGGAGATCATTGAAGAGAATATAGGAATAAGCAAGGATTTCAATAATTTTGAATTACGCAATGCAATAGGAGTACGGGACTCCCTGAAAGCTCATCGCATAGTGAATTACTTTGCCCAGAATCCTAAGGATAATCCTTTGGTAGTAACGATTTCACTTCTTTTTTCCTTTTTTTCCCAGATTCTGCAGTATCACGGACTTGCTGATAAATCAAAAGGCAGTGTGGCAAAACAGTTGGGTGTAAATCCCTATTTTGTAAATGATTATGTTGTTGCTGCACGGAATTATCCGATGAAAAAGGTAAGCAGGGCGATCAGCCTGCTTCAGGAAACTGATGTGAAAAGTAAAGGGGTAGGCGCGGCGAATGTTTCGCATGGAGATCTTTTAAAGGAACTACTGGTAAAAATAATGAATTAAAGAATGGGGAAATTATCATCCTGGATTGGTGCCGCACGGCTTAGAACTTTGCCATTATCAATTTCGGGTATCATAGTTGGGAGTAGTATTGCAGGCTATGAGGGTGATTTTGATATCGCCATTTTTAGTCTTGCTCTTGGAACTACCTTAGGTTTACAGATATTGTCCAATTTTGCTAATGATTATGGTGATGGAATTAAGGGGACAGATAACGAGGAAAGAATAGGTCCGATGAGGGCCATACAGAGTGGACTTATCACCCAAAAGGATATGGTGCTGGCCATTATTATTACCGCGGTTACTACTTTATTATTGGCAGTTCTTTTAATTTATGCGGCATTCGGAAGCCAGATGATACTTACCTCGCTTATTTTTTTCATCCTGGGTGTGGGGGCTATTATTGCTGCCATAAAATATACCATGGGGGATTCTGCCTATGGTTACCGGGGTTTCGGAGATCTTTTTGTCTTTATTTTCTTTGGGCTGGTAGCTGTTTACGGCTCCTATTACCTTTATAGCCATGATCATAATCTTGTTAGTCTGTTTCCGGCTATCTCCATAGGACTACTCAGCGTAGCCGTACTTAACTTGAATAATTTAAGAGACCGTATTTCCGATAAAAAAGCGGGAAAGATTACTATGGTGGTTAAACTAGGTGAGAACAGAGCCAAGGATTATCATTATGCCTTGATAATAGGAGCTTTGTTTTGTCTGGTCATTTATTCTGTGATCACCTCCCGGGACCTCAATGATTTTATTTATCTTTTTGCGTTTATTCCACTTATTTTTCATCTTCAGAGGGTGGTTAATAATGAAGACCCTACGCTGCTGGATCCGGAATTAAAAATTGTGGCACTTTCAACTTTCGGGATATCCTTTCTGTTCGCTTTAGGGCTTATCTGGTAGATTCATTGTGGCTTTAACAAAATTATATGCTGTGTGTCATCATGGTTTTTAGACTAATTTCTATTTTTATAAAAACCGAAAAACTGGAATTATGAAAATCACTTTTTACGGCCAGAACACCCTGGCATTGAAAATAGGCGAAATCAATGTACTTGTGGATCCTTTTATTACTGGCAATGATCTGGCAAAAGATAAGGTAGATATAAATGACTTAAAGGCAGATTATATCCTTTTAACTCATGCGCATCAGGATCATACCCTGGATGCTGAAGCGATCGCAAAAAATACCGGTGCTATTATCGTGAGTAATTTTGAGATCGTAAACCATTATGAGGCTAAAGGCTTTGAGGTCCATCCTATGAATCATGGGGGAAGCTGGGATTTCGAATTCGGAAATGTCAAATATGTGAACGCCATACATACCAGTTCTTTTCCCGACGGAAGTTATGGTGGACAACCAGGAGGTTTTGTGATAGAAGGGGAGCATAAGAACGTTTATATAGCCGGAGATACGGCACTGACGATGGACATGAAACTTATTCCAATGCAAACCAAGCTGGACCTGGCTGTCTTACCTATAGGTGATAATTTTACCATGGGTGTGAATGATGCCATTGTAGCAAGCGATTTTATTCAATGTGATAAGATCCTCGGATGCCATTATGATACCTTTGGTTATATTGAAATAGACCATGAGGAAGCAAAAAGAAAGTTCTACGAAAAAGGTAAGGATCTTATGCTGCTTGAGATTGGAGAATCAATTGAACTATAATTAGATTTTTGGATTTTTAGATGCACAGATTTAAGGAATTAGAGATATGGAAATTGAGTAGACAATTGTGTAAAGATGTTTATGAAGTGACTGTTTACTTTCCTGATGCTGAAAAGTTTGGTCTGATAAATCAACTTAGAAGAAGTAGTGTTTCATTACCTTCATATATTGCCGAAGGTGCCTCAAGAAAATCTTCTAGGGATTTTGACAGATTTCTTGAAATAGCTATAGGTTCCTGCTATTAAATGGAGACACAGTTATTAATTTCTAATGACCTGGGATTTCTAAATGATGAAAAACTCAATGTTTTACAATTGAAACCAATATCAATCATCAAAATGATTTCCAAATTCAGATCAACTCTTAAAAACAGCCATAATTGAACTAACCTGAAGCTCTAATTTTATCTTAATTCGAACAATCCAACAATCCAACAATCCAACAATCCAACAATCCATTAGCAATGATCGCCAGTTATAGAAAGTACATACTCAATTTCAAACGCCCCAGCGGAACTTCGCGGGGCGTTCTTACTGAAAAAGAGACCTGGTTTTTAAAGATCTCTGATGGTAACAGATATGGAATTGGCGAATGTGGTATTTTAAGAAGTCTGAGTTATGACGACCGGCCTGACTATGAAGACAAATTAAAATGGGTTTGCGAGAACATTCAACTGGGAGAAGAAAAGCTCTGGGAAGAGCTCAGGGATTTCCCCAGCATTCAATTTGGAGTTGAAATGGCTTTCAGAAGTTTACGGGCTGAAGATCCCTTTCTGCTTTTTCCTTCAGAATTCACCAGGGGTGAAAAATCTATTCCTATTAATGGTCTTATCTGGATGGGGGATAAGGATTTTATGAAGAAACAGATCTCTGAAAAGATCGAAGCAGGTTTCAATTGTATAAAACTGAAGATAGGAGCTATTGATTTTGAGACCGAGCTAGACCTATTAAAATCCATTAGAGAGAACTTTTCGGCTAATGAAATCGAACTCAGGGTGGATGCCAATGGCGCATTTTCACCTGAGACTGCGCTTGAAAAACTTCAGAAGTTATCAAAATACGACCTTCACAGTATCGAGCAACCAATCAGGCAGGGCCAGATACAGGCAATGGCCGGACTTTGTGAAAAAACTCCCCTTCCAATCGCACTGGATGAAGAACTGATTGGGGTGACCGATGCAACAGAAAAGAGAAAGCTTATACAAACAATAAGGCCGCAATTTGCGATCTTTAAACCCAGTTTGATAGGAGGTTTTAAAGGCACCACTGAATGGAAGGATACCTGTGAAACCAATCAGGTAGACTGGTGGATTACAAGTGCGTTGGAAAGTAATATCGGTCTTAATGCAATTGCACAGTGGACATATACATTAGAACCAGACTTGCCTCAGGGACTGGGGACGGGAAGTTTGTATACCAATAATTTTGCGAGTCCGCTGGAAGTTAAAAACGGAAATATTCATTATAACCCTGAAAAAGAGTGGGAAATTAATTATTGAAGCAAATGTTTATAAACCAGGTTTTTAAGTACAAACATGATTTTTGGAGATATATAATTGGAGTTGTGGTCGTGGTAACTGGAATCATTGTAGGGCAAATCCCCCTGCTGATCGCGCTAGTTGCAGAAAAAGGCTACGAAATTATGGGTATGGCAGAATCGGAAATGATGACGGCATTAGATTCCAATTATTTTCTTTTCTTAATGTTACTCACGTATGCTGTTGCGCTGTTATTTTTACTTTTTATAGTTAAGAGATTGCATGAACAACCCTTGAAAACCTTGACAACCTCGAGATCTAAGATCGACTGGAGTCGTTTCTGGTTTGCTTTCGGACTAGTCTCCATTTTTATCCTGATCAGTACTATTGGTGACTATTTTACCAATCCTGATGATTATGTGTTGAACTTTCAACTAATGCCCTTTTTGATTTTGCTGGTTATAGCGGTCATATTTGTTCCGCTGCAAACCAGTTTCGAGGAATATTTCTTCAGGGCCTACCTTATGCAGGGGATAGGGGTTTTTGTAAGAAACCGATGGGTCCCGCTAATAATCACCTCTGTGGTATTCGGCGGATTACACTTCTTTAATCCTGAAGTGACCAAACTGGGTAATATTATTATGATTCATTATATAGCAACAGGTTTCTTGCTGGGAATCATGACTCTTATGGATGAAGGTATTGAGCTGGCACTTGGTTTCCATGCCGCAAACAATCTTTTAACAGCACTTATCGTCACTGCAGACTGGACAGCGTTCCAGACCAATTCAATTTTTAAGGATATTTCAGATCCTTCTGTTGGATGGGATATACTAATTCCTGTTCTTATAATATATCCTGCTTTTCTGTATATCATGGCTAGAAAATATAAATGGAGCAATTGGAAGGAAAAATTGTTTGGGAAAGTGCATAAGCCTCAATTATTAAATGTTTCTGAAGATAATTAAGAGTTTCACAGCAATTTGTTAACTTTAAGTAATAAGCGTTTTTCCAACTTAGCTTAAAATATGGCAAATAAGTATAAAATCCCTGAAACTCATCCTGAGTTCAGACTTAATAAACAACATTTCACCAACTCTGAACTTCGGCAGGTGGCTTATAGTTTTATTAAAGAAGGCGAGCCCTATGAAGAAAAAATAGGTGCTTTCATTCTGGACTGGCTGAAACCTATGGAATACGTAGAAGTTCACACCTCCGGTTCCACCGGCAAACCAAAAAAACTACGGCTGAAGAAACAACACATGATCAATTCGGCCATAGCCACCTCAAAGTTCTTTGATCTCCCTGCAGGCACCACCGCATTATTATGTCTTCCCGCTGAATATATCGCCGGGAAGATGATGCTTGTAAGAGCTATGTATCTGGGATGGCAACTTGATACTGTACCTCCATCATCCAATCCTTTGGATCAGGTTTTCAAGGTCTATGATTTTACGGCAATGACTCCTTTTCAGCTTGATAATTCAATCGCAAGGCTTCATTTGGTAAGGAAACTTATCATTGGAGGAGGTGTTGTATCTCCACGAATAAAGAAAATGTTGGTTGATATAGACGCCAAGATATATGAGACTTATGGAATGACCGAAACCTGTAGTCATATTGCCGCAAAACGATTGAATCCACGAAAAAAGAAAAAGTCTCCAAGACCTTTTAAATTACTTCCGAATATTAGTATTTCACAGGATGAAAGAGGTTGCCTGGTAATTAAGGCTCCAAATATCCTGGATGAAGAGATAGTCACAAATGATGTGGTGGATATTATTACCTATAAAAAGTTCCTGTGGAAAGGCAGGTATGATAATGTAATAAATTCGGGAGGGATAAAACTATATCCCGAAGAGATAGAAAGAAAATTGAATGAGGAAATCGATCATAGGTTTTTTGTTACTTCCATGCCAGATGATTCACTCGGAGAAAAGCTTGTTCTCTTTGTGGAAGATGATTTTTCCGAAGAAACCCTGGCTGAACTGGAAAAGACAGTTAGAGAGATGAAATCCCTAAGCAAATATGAAAAGCCAAAAAAGATCTATCTTATTGAAAAGTTCGAAGAAACACCAAATGGCAAAATTCACCGCGAGAATACCGTTAAAAGCAAGGTGAGTTAATAATCCCAATCTATTTATGAAAAAATTACTGCTGCTAAGTGCACTGCTATTAAATTTTATTGCTCAAAGCCAGATTCTGGCAGAAAGAGAAAGGTCGAAAGTTGTAGACCAGATCCTGGGAGAAAGGTTTAATAAGGTACTGCCGGAACTAATGGACCGGGCAGAAATTGATATGTGGGTGATCATATCCCGCGAGTATAACGAAGATCCTGTTTTAAAAACTATGCTTCCCGCTACCTGGCTGAATGCCCGTAGAAGGACTATAATGGTTTTTTTCAGGGATAAAGAAAATGATACTATCGAAAATTTGGCAATCGCACGCTACAATATTGGAGATAATATTGAATCGGCCTGGAATAAGGAAGAACAGCCAGATCAATGGCAGGCGTTGGTGGACATAATTGAGAAAAGAGACCCGGAAAAGATTGGACTAAATATTTCTGAAAATTTTGGGATAGCCGACGGACTTGTAAAAACCGATTTCGATGAATTCACGGAGGCCTTACCTGAAACATATAGAGAGAGGATCGTTTCTGCTGAAGATCTTGCGGTGGGCTGGATAGAGACAAGAACCCTCAGGGAGATGGTGCTTTACAGCAGTCTTGTAGAGATTACTCATGATATAATTGCGGAGGCTTTCAGTACGAATGTTATTCAGCCCGGCATAACCACCACCGATGATGTGGTATGGTGGATGAGGCAGAAAGTGACGGAAATGGGACTGGAGACCTGGTTTCATCCAACGGTTGATGTTCAGCGAAGCAAAGAGAGACTTGTAGATCACATCACTGCTTTTTCAGATGAGAACGGGAGTATGCTGATCCTTCCTGGTGATCTTTTGCATTGTGATTTTGGTATTACTTATCTTCGGTTGAATACAGACTGTCAGCAAATGGCATATGTATTAAAAGAAGGAGAGGAAAATGCACCCGAATTTCTTCAGGAGGCATTCAATAAAGGAAATCAGTTGCAGGATATCCTCACTTCAAATTTTGAAACCGGCGATACAGGAAATGAGATCCTGAAAGAAAGTCTTCAGGAAGCTAAAGAACAAGGCTTAAAGGCTTCTATTTATACTCATCCATTAGGTCTTTATGGACATTCAGCAGGCCCCACTATAGGCATGTGGGATCAGCAGGGTGGAGTTCCGGGCACTGGTGATTATCCATTATATGAAAATACGGTTTATGCTATTGAATTAAATACCGAAGTAGAGATCCCTGAATGGGAAAAAAGAATCAGAATTATGCTTGAGGAAGCAGGTTTCTGGGGTGAGGAAGGTTTTAGGTATGTAAACAAAAGGCAAAACGAACTTATTCTTATTCCTTCGGAACAAGATTAAAAAAGCTGAGAAAGGGCCAGTCTTAATAACCCATTTTCATCTTATAATCGGCCGAATGTTTTCCGGATCCGTAGAAAATGAAGAAAATGGTAAACACAAGTACTACTGCGGCCTCTATCAAACCGCCGGGGTTCATGACACCTACGAAATTGATTAGGATAGCCCCCACTAAAATTGGTAACTGGGCGATCAAAGCCCACCGCGTAAGTAAGCCGAAAGCAATTAACAGTCCGCCCACAAGATGTGCGGGTGCAACATAATGAACAACCAGCATTATTCCGCCAAAACCTCTGAGAGGCTCGATGAGTTCAACGAGTTTTTCGGTTTGGGAAATAAACTGGATTCCCTTAATAAAGAAGAAAACACCCAGGGCGATTCTCAGAATGTCTAACCAGTAGTAAGTGTGCGCATTGGCCCACTTATTAAGTGATTTAATACTTAACATAATGGAAAATTTACCTTAAGTTACTAAAAAACAGTCTTATAAGAATATTTTTCTCTGCTTTTTGTATTACTTAAGATCAAAGATCACTGCCTGATATGCCTTAAGCTTAATTTGTGAACCTTCCCGATCCAGCTCTTCCAGGTTGTTTATTAGTAAATTGTTTAAGGAAAAATTCTCAGGGAGTTCAATATTTGCAGAATGCTTTGAAAAATTAAGCAGTACCAGCATCTTTTGCCCTTCCAGTTCTCTGCTATAAGCGTAGACCTGTTCATGATCAGGAAAGAGAAGTTTATAATCTCCATAGACCAGCACGGGATTTTTCATTCGAAGCTCCACCATTTTTCTGAAGTAATTGAGGCAGCTGTTCGGGTCTTTTTCTTCTGCCTCAACATTCACAGCCTTATAATTATCGTTAACAGGTAACCAGGGAGTGCCATCTGTGAATCCGGCATGTTCAGTATCGTTCCATTGCATTGGCGTTCGGCCGTTGTCACGGGAAAGGAATTTTAACCGGGCCATATATTCTGAAATATCCCCACCTTCGTTCAGGGTTTTCTGATAACCATTTTTAGCGACAATGTCCTGATACTGTTCAATGTTTTCAAAACCAATATTGGTCATCCCAAGTTCATCGCCATAATAGCAATAGGGCGTTCCTCTCATGCTAAGGATAAATGTGTTCAGCATCTTCGAGGAAGCTTTTCGGTATTCAGGACTGTCATTCCCAAACTTAGACACCATTCTTGGAACATCGTGATTGGCGAGGAAAATTGACAGCCACCCCTTTTCAGCAAATGCACTGTCCCACCTGGTATAAACCTCTTTGAATTCAGATAACTTGTAGCCATCCAGGCTATTGCCTACATCCATGCCCTCGAAATGATAGGCCATTTGCAGTTCATTCCGATCAGCATCCACTAACGAATGTGCATCTTCAAAAGTGCTCCCGGCACCTTCTGAAACTGCAAAAACATCATACTGGCTTAGAACTTCTTTGTTGAGTTCCTTCAGGTATTTATGAAGGTTGGGCCCCATTCCGTAGTATTTGATCACCTCTTTTTCGTAACCTTCGGGAAGGGGAGGGAAACTGGTGTCTTTAGAAACGAACTGAAAAGCATCTAAACGAAATCCGTCCACGCCTTTCTCTGCCCAGAATTTCATGATATCATATACTTCCTGGCGTACTTTTGGATTCTCCCAGTTAAGATCCGGTTGTTTTCGGGAGAAATAATGGAGATAGTAAGCATCTGTAATGGAATCATATTTCCAGGCTTCTCCTTTGGGATCGAAAAGGCTGTAGCGGTAATTAGGTTTTCCTTTTTCGGCTGGCCACCAGTGATAATAATCGCGGTAAGGATTGTCCCGGGATTTTCTCGATTCCTGGAACCATCTGTGCTCATCACTACTGTGATTCACCACAACATCCATGACGAATTTTATATCCCTTTTATGCATTTCCCGGAGCATCAGGTCAAAATCTTCCATGGTACCGAATTCATCCATTATCTCCCGATAATTACTGATATCATAACCGTTATCGGCATTAGGGGAACTATAAATTGGGTTGAGCCAGACCATGTTTACCCCGAGGCTTTCGATATAGTCAAGCTTTTCTATGATGCCTTTAAGGTCTCCAATCCCATCACCATTAGAATCCTTGAAACTTCGTGGATAGATCTGATAAATAACCGCCTCCTTCCACCAGGTTCGCTGAACTTCATCGTTCAGTTCCTCATTTTCAGTGGATTTTTTCTTTTCATTTTCACAGGAAAGGGTGAGAATTAGAAGGGCAAGGAGAAGTAATATACGTTTCATGGATATTTAGGATATTGATTTACAGCGCAAAATACTGAAATTAATATAATCAAATACTCCTAATCCAGGATCTCCGTATCTATATAGAATTCAAGGTCATTTACTTCGATCTCATCAAGCTCAGCCTCCTCCCTATTCAGGATCTGCCATTGTGAAGTTGCATTGAGTCTTGTTTCTTCCTCATCAATAATAATATCTACCGGCATTTTGAAATCCTCCACATCTGCTTTCCACCGGTAATAAATTATATCATCCTCTTCTTTTAACTGAAGTACTGGTAAGGATGAATTCCTTAGATACTGATCAAATACTGTCGAAAGGTCAACATCGATAGCCTGGTCAAAAAAGGCTTCAGTATCCCTGGTTGAAATGGTTTGATGTTTAAATGTTTCTGTATAATCCCTGAAAGTTTTCCACCATAACTCATCATTATTGTAGATGCTTCTGATAGTGTTCAGAAGATTGGCTCCTTTGAAATACATATCTGGCGAACCTTCTGCATTCACGCCATAATCTCCAATGATCGTACTGTAATTGCTAACACCCCTGCGGGTTCCTTTAAGATATTCCAGAGCTGCTTCCTTTCCCCAATTGCATTCCACATAAATAGCTTCAGTATAACTTGTAAAGCCTTCCTGTATCCACATATCAGCGATGTCGGCGGCCGTGATGCTGTTTCCATACCACTCGTGACCTGACTCGTGTATGATGATATAATCCCATTTCAGACCATAACCTGTGCCTGAAAGGTCACTACCTAAGTATCCATTTCCATATTTGTTTCCATAAGCTACGGCGCTTTGATGTTCCATTCCCAGGTAGGGTGTTTCCACCAGTTTGAAGCCATCTTCCTCGAAAGGGTAGGGGCCCATTTTTTCATAAAAGCATTCCATCATCCCTTTTACCTGCTCAAATTGTTTTTTGGCCTTTTCAAGGTTGTAAGGCAGAACATAGTAATCCAGATCAAGATTCTTATACTTATCAGAAAAATGGACATAGTTTGCCACATTGATCATAATGTTGTAATTGTTGATTGGATTCACAACTTTCCAGCTCCACTCGGTATATCCATCTCCCAGATCGGTTTTACCTACAAAACGGCCATTGGATACATTCATCAGTCCGTTGGGAACAGCGATATCCATCCTGGCTTCTTCAGGCTCATCACTTTGATGGTCTTTGTTTGGATACCACAGGCTGGCTCCGGTTCCCTGCACTGCCAGAGTGATCCATGGATTTCCATCTTTGTCCTCTGTCCATACGAATCCACCATCCCAGGGAGCATTTTCCGCAACAATTGGTTTTCCATGATAAAAGAACTGAATTGAATCTTTAGTCCCTTTTTTAAGCGCTTCCTGGAATTCTATAAAAACAGCGTTGAACTTTCTTTTATATTCCAGATTTCTCCCCTGATGAACGATAGAGTCGATCTCCATATTCTCAAAGAGATCAATTTGCATCACAGGTAATTCATTCTTCACTTTGAAAGTGATGATATTGGACCCTGAAATAAATTTTTTGTTGGGTTCTATCTTAAGTTTCAGATGATATTTTTGAACGTCAAAATTTGTCCTTTCAGGTCGTAGCGAACCTCTCAGGGTATCAGCTTCAGTATATTCTGTATGATTGGAGCCTACAATCTGGGCGCTCATTGCAGTGGCGATCATCAATGCCGCCAGACTTAAAAATATCTTCTTCATTTAAATTTTCAGGTTTGGATTACACCCAGGTTGAAATCTTTTTCAATTGGTGCATGGTTGGCCGCTTCAATTCCCATGGAGATCCATTTTCTCGTATCCATAGGATCGATGATGGCATCTGTCCATAACCTTGCTGCAGCATAATATGCAGAAGTTTGTTCATCATAGCGGGCCTTTAATTTATCAAATACTTCTTTTTCCTTTTCCTTGTCTACTTTTTCGCCTTTTTTCTCCATGGCAGCAGTTTCTATTTGTGCAAGTACCTTGGCTGCCTGGGTTCCTCCCATAACCGCCAGTTCTGCACTTGGCCAGGCAACGATAAGTCTTGGATCATAAGCCTTTCCGCACATAGCATAGTTCCCGGCACCATAGGAATTACCAATGATTATGGTAAATTTAGGAACTACGGAGTTACTTACGGCACTCACCATCTTGGCACCATCCTTAATAATTCCTCCATGTTCACTTTTGCTACCTACCATAAAACCGGTAACATCCTGAAGGAAAACCAGAGGGATCTTCTTCTGGTTGCAATTGGCAATAAACCTCGTGGCTTTATCTGCTGAATCTGAATAGATCACTCCGCCAAACTGCATTTCTCCTTTTTTGGTTTTTACGATCTTACGTTGATTCGCCACAATTCCAACTGCCCAGCCGTCAATTCTCGCATATCCCGTAATTATGGTCTGGCCATATCCTTCTTTATATTCTTCAAATTCCGAGCCATCTACCAGGCGATATATGATTTCATGCATATCATACTGGTCACTGCGCTTTTTAGGGAGAATACCATAGATATCTTCCTGTTTTTGCTTCGGCTCTCTGGGTTTTGAATGATTAAAGCCTGCCTTATCAAACTCACCGATCTTATCCATGATGTTTTTAATACGGGTAAGTGCATCCTTATCGTCTTTGGCTTTATAATCAGTTACTCCGCTAATCTCACTATGAGTAGTGGCACCTCCAAGAGTTTCATTGTCGATAGATTCGCCAATAGCAGCTTTTACAAGATAGCTTCCAGCTAAAAAGATACTTCCGGTCTTTTCTACGATGAGAGCTTCATCACTCATTATTGGGAGGTAAGCACCTCCGGCAACACAGCTTCCCATTACCGCGGCAATCTGGGTGATCCCCATGCTGCTCATCACAGCATTATTTCTAAAGATCCTTCCAAAATGTTCCTTATCAGGAAATATCTCATCCTGCATAGGTAAATATACTCCGGCACTGTCTACCAGATAAATTATGGGTAACCTGTTTTCTATTGCGATTTCCTGTGCTCGCAGATTCTTTTTTCCTGTGATAGGAAACCAGGCACCGGCTTTTACGGTAGCATCGTTCGCAACCACAATGCATTGTTTTCCTGAAATATAGCCGATCTTCACAACCACACCACCGCTTGGGCAGCCTCCATGCTCTTTGTACATTCCATCTCCGGCAAAGGCACCTATCTCAATCGATTTTTCTGAATCGTCCAGCAGGAAATCTATTCTTTCCCGGGCAGTCATCTTACCTTTAGAGTGATGTTTTTCTATTCTTTTTTCCCCGCCTCCTAATTTTATTTTTGCGAGCCTTTGTCTCATGGAAGAGGCTAAAAGCTTATTATGGTCTTCATTTTTATTGAAGTTGATATCCATTATTTTTGAGTTTTTTACATTAAATTGAATATTTTAATGTGATATATTTTAAATTAAGCTGTTTTCTGAAGAATTTTTATGGATCTTAATTCAGAAAAGGCTTTCGGCTAAAATACAAAAACACAAGAACTCTTTCTTAATTAAACTGATCATTAAAAATACCCGATATTTGCTATTAAACTATATCTAATGAAAATGAATAAAAATACCATTTTTGGCTGGGCATCTTTTTTAACCTTTCTTGTGGGAACAGCCCTTGTGCTTTTAGGGGTTTTGAAATACATTGATTATGCTATTGGTTTTTCAACCGCAGGTATTGGATTCTTTTTTATTTCCTGGGTATTCAATGCTCTTAAAGGAAGAGTTTAAAATTTATTGACAATGACCAAAGAAAAGGAAAAAAGAGATCAACTAACAAAGCACCTGGATGGCGGACTCGCATTTGCTTCTATCGATAGTTTTCTGGATAACATCCCTTTCGAAAAGGTTGGCGTGAGGCCGGCAGGATTGCCATATTCATTCTATGAAGTTTTTTTTCATATAGCTTTTGCTCAAAAGGATATACTGGAATATACCCTTTCGGGTGATTACAAAACCGCCAGCTGGCCGGAGGATTACTGGCCCGGTAAGCCCGAACCTGGTAGCCAGGAGGAATGGGAAGACCTTAAAGCTGATTATTTTGAAGATCGTCGTATATTACGGGATTTTATTCTGGACCTGAATAATGACGTGGACTCTCCTGTAAGGAATTCTGAAGAACACAGCCTTTTAAGGGAAATACTTTTGGTGATAGAACACTCTGCTTATCACACCGGTCAACTGGTGTTGATCCAGAGATTATTAGGAGTCTATGATAATTGAATTCTCTGAAAATTTCAGGATATTTGCATTCTCAAAACATTAGAAATTAAATTTTAAAAATATATGTCAGACGATAAAAAAGTGATTTTTTCAATGTCTGGAGTGACCAAGACTTTTCCAAGGGCCAACACTCCGGTATTGAAGAATATTTATCTGAGTTTTTTCTACGGAGCGAAAATAGGAATTCTGGGACTCAACGGTTCGGGAAAATCTACCCTCCTAAATATAATAGCCGGCAGAGACCAGAATTACCAGGGAGATGTCGTTTTTTCACCAGGATACAGTGTAGGAATTCTTGAGCAGGAACCTGAATTAGATGAGGAAAAGACCGTGCTTGAAGTGGTGAAAGAAGGGGTGGCTGAAACGGTAGCAATCCTGGACGAGTATAATAAGATCAACGATATGTTTGGTCTGCCTGAAGTATATGAAGACGCCGATAAGATGCAGAAGTTAATGGATAAGCAGGCTGAACTTCAGGATAAGATAGATGCCAGCAATGCCTGGGAGCTGGATACCAAGCTGGAAATTGCGATGGACGCCCTTAGAACTCCGGAGCCAGATAAGAAGATATCGGTTCTTTCAGGAGGAGAGAGAAGGAGGGTTGCTCTTTGCAGGTTATTGCTTCAGGAACCTGATGTTCTACTTCTGGATGAGCCTACCAACCACCTTGATGCAGAATCTGTACATTGGCTGGAACATCATTTACAGCAATATAAGGGGACGGTAATAGCCGTGACTCACGACCGTTATTTTCTTGATAATGTTGCCGGATGGATCCTTGAACTTGACCGGGGAGAGGGTATTCCATGGAAAGGAAATTATTCTTCCTGGCTGGATCAGAAATCCAAGCGACTTGCACAGGAACAGAAGCAGGCCAGCAAGCGTCAGAAAACTCTGGAGCGTGAGCTCGAATGGGCACGAATGAGCCCTAAAGGCAGACAAACCAAGCAGAAGGCAAGGCTTAATAATTATGATAAACTTCTAAGCCAGGATCAGAAGCAGATGGACGAGAAACTGGAAATTTATATTCCAAACGGTCCGAGACTTGGTACTAATGTTATAGAAGCCAAAGGCGTAAGCAAGGCCTTTGGTGATAAATTGCTTTATGAAGACCTTAATTTCCAACTTCCTCAGGCAGGGATCGTAGGGATCATTGGTCCTAACGGTGCCGGAAAGACCACGATTTTCAAAATGATCATGGGAGAGGAAGAGCCTGATAAAGGGAGCTTTGAGGTTGGAGAAACTGCTAAGATTGCCTATGTGGATCAGAGCCATTCTAATATAGACCCCGAAAAGACCATCTGGCAGAACTTCAGTGACGAGCAGGAGCTTATCATGATGGGAGGCCGTCAGGTAAATTCAAGAGCATACTTAAGCCGATTCAATTTCAGCGGAAGCGAGCAAAACAAGAAGGTGAGCATGCTTTCCGGAGGAGAAAGAAACAGACTTCATTTGGCGATGACCCTGAAAGAAGAAGGGAACGTTCTTCTGCTGGATGAGCCTACCAATGATCTTGACGTGAATACGCTTCGAGCCCTGGAAGAAGGTCTGGAGAACTTTGCGGGCTGTGCGGTAGTTATTTCACACGACCGTTGGTTCCTGGATAGGGTCTGTACGCATATCCTGGCTTTTGAGGGTGATTCCCAGGTGTATTTCTTTGAAGGTAGTTTCTCAGATTATGAGGAGAATAAGAAGAAAAGACTTGGTGGCGATGTAATGCCTAAGCGAATCAAGTATAAAAAGCTGGTTAGATAAAAAAGCTTTAAGCTATAAGGAATAAAGGAGTGATTGAAAAATCACTCCTTTATTCTTTTGTCTAATGTCTCGTTTCTTTTTTCACTAAAAGCTTACTTAGTGCTTTTAGCCTTCTTTTCAGGCATTGGTCCCCGGAGGTGTATGATAAGGCCATCAAGGAAATTCCGTAGGAACTGATCCCCGCATTCCATATATTTTTCATGCCCTTCTTTTCTGAAAATTGCTCCAAGTTCACTTTTTGAAACCTTGAAATCTACCAGTTCACAAATCTTTACAATATCATCGTTGGTGAGTTTATGTGCAACCCGTAGTTTTTTGAATATGTCGTTATTGGTTAATCCCATAGTTCAAAGGTAGCTTATTCCAACTGAAACTTATTTGTATTGAGACTAAGTTTTCTGGCCAGCTTCTCTATGATTTTAAGGTCACTTTTGTTGGTAATGGCATCACGAGCATCTTCCAGAAGAGTTGTAGCTTCTTTGTCTATTATTTCATAATAATAGGAATGTACGGCTTCCTGAGATTTCAGGTATAAAAACATAGTGCTTAGTTTTTGGACAAGACTAACATCATGTTTTCCGTATACCCTGATGGAAGAGATTACATTGTACATCAATTCTTCAAAATTTACTGTAGTCAGTTTCACATAATTCTTTTCATCCCTTGAGATTATGCTCTCATCTTTTTTCTTCATTCGGAGGGCGAAAAGTTCCATAAGATAATCTATTCCATTAAGGGCGGTTCCGGGATCATTAATACCGGGGGACATCGCTTTAACTATTATTTCTGTAATCTGTTTAAAAGCGAGGGTGTAGTTGTCCTCAACAAGTTCACCGCGGGCAAAATTGAAATTAGAGAGAAAATCTTTAATAGTTTCTTTATCCAGTTCTTTTTCCGATTTAAAGACCGGGATTCCTTTTAATACAAAGATCCCTTTCACGGGAAGGATCTCCAGCTTTGTTTCCTTTTTCTCACAGATATCCACAACATTCGTAAGAGCAATATTCTGGAAATATCCCGTCTTTTCAGTATGGTATTCATACCAACCCGATGTGTCCGGAAAGTCCTTCTCACCCATTTCTTCAGAATCTATGAGATGTTTCAATCTTTTTTCAGCCAGGTGGAATATTTTATCGAGTATATTATTGATCTGAATATTGTGAGAGATATTATGAATGAAATAGATGAAAGCACAGATACAAACAGCCGTAAAGAGAATACCTAACAGAACCGAAAACCCTGGGATCTGGTATTTGTCTCCCGTTGGTTGAATGGAGAAAAGAATGAAAATGCAATAAAGGATAGTGAATAAATAAATTCCAAGAATTACCTGATGATTCTTATCGGAGATCAGACCTGGCAGTAATCTGGGCGAATAATTACTGGATGCCTGGTTAAGAAGCACCATTACCATGGAGAAACTGAACACCATCATGGAAATAAGCCCGGTTATAAAAGAACTTAGTAAGGCGAGGGCGGTGTTTCCGTTGTCCACTACCAGTACAGGGACGGCTTCCAGAAGATATGTGGAAATTCCCCTATCCTCCAGGTAGATCATGAAAAAGGCAAAATTGAAACCGAAGGCAGCAAGTAGGGTAGGGTAAAAAGCTATATTACTTCTAATAGAATTGATGAAGGTAATAAGCTTGTTAAAAAGGTGTTTCATTGATTGAATTTCTTATAAAGGTAAATAAACTTATGCATTGCGGGATAATATAGATATTAATAGAAGACAAAATGACATTAATAATTACCTGATAACCGACAAAAAGACAGTTATTTACAAGTGGTATTTGAATTGCTAATATTTTTATGGATTAAGAATTTGAACAATAACTTAAAAAACATAAAGCTATGAGTCTAATTAAAAGAAACGACACAAATTGGTTGCCATCAGTTTTTGACGATATGTTCAGAACTGATTGGCTAGGTGGAACTACTAATGTAAACAGCATTGGTACAAGTATTCCTGCTGTGAATATCAGAGAGGATGATGATAGTTTCAATGTTCAGGTTGCAGCACCTGGTAAATCCAAGGAAGATTTCAATATTGAATTAGATAATGATGTATTGACAATCTCTGCCGAGGAGAAGAAAGAAAACGAGACTACCGATAAGAACGGAAGATTTACAAGAAAAGAATTTAGTTACAGTAATTTTAAACGAGCTTTCAGCCTTCCGGAATCGGTAGATAGTTCTAAGATTTCTGCCTCCTATAATAATGGAGTTCTGGAAATAGCTCTTCCTAAAAAAGAAGAAGCTAAAGTTCAGGCTAAGAGAATGATCGATATATCTTAAACCTGAATAGATTTGATTAGTTAAGTTGAAAGCGTCCACTTGGACGCTTTCTTTTTTTAATAGTTCAACAGTATCCGTCTATCATCTTCACTTTAGATCATACTTCAATTAGATCCGGCATCTTTAAAGTTAATAGCCCATTAGGCGAATTGAGCCTAATAAAACAGGTTATAAGCTATTGACATTTCTAAGACCATATTTTTAATTATAAAAAACTCACAGAATGCCTGAAAGGGATATAAGAAGTGAGATGAAAAAATTTTAATACAACCTGGGATGACCAAAATCATACTCTAAAAGCCTTGATACTTTTAAATTAGTCTGCCAACTAAAAGTGTTTTTTGAAATGCCCGTGATTGACAGGGTGTTCCATCCGACCAACAAACTATGAACAGATGAAAAGTTTACTATTAGGTAATGAAGCACTTGCTCAAGGCTCTATTGATGCTGGTTTATCAGGTGTTTATGCTTATCCCGGCACACCTTCAACTGAAATAACTGAATATATTCAGAAGTCAAAACCTGCAAAGGAGTTAAAGATACATACCACGTGGTCTGTTAACGAAAAAACGGCGATGGAGGCTGCTTTAGGTATGTCGTATGCTGGTAAGCGAGCTATGGTGGTCATGAAGCATGTAGGATTAAATGTGGCTTCAGATGTTTTTATGAATATGGCTGTTTCGGGAATTAATGGCGGACTTGTAGTTGTAGTGGCAGATGATCCTTCCATGCACTCCTCGCAGAATGAACAGGACTCAAGATTCTATGGCAAATTCGCGATGATACCGATTCTTGAACCCTCAAATCAGCAGGAAGCCTATGATGTCATGTCGTACGCCTTTGATCTTTCCGAAGAATCACAATTGCCTGTTTTATTACGGATGGTCACCCGTTTATCGCACTCCCGGGCCGGTATAGAAACCGGGAAAAAGCGTAACCAAAACGATAAAAATCTACCGGAGGATACGACACGTTTTGCTTTACTTCCACTAAATGCTAAAAAGCAGTTCGACCTTCTGGTTGATAAGAAAGACATTTTAATTGAACATTCTGAAAATTCTAATTTAAACACCTTAAAATTAAGTGACGATAAAGGCATAGGGATCATAGCGTGTGGGTTAGCCTATAACTATTTGATGGAGAATATTGGGGAAGATCAATCTTCATATTCTGTTCTGAAAATATCTCAATACCCTTTGCCTAAACAAAAGATTAAAGCCTTATATCGCCATTGTGATAATATTCTGGTGCTGGAGGAAGGCTATCCTGTAGTAGAGGAGTTGTTACATAACTATTTTGATGAGAATGATAAAATAAAAGGAAAGTTATCCTGTGATTTACCTAGAACCGGAGAGTTGAACCCTAAAATAGTCGGTAAGGCTTTAGGTTTACATCAGGATAAAATTACTCCTGTTCCTTCTGTTGTTACTCCAAGACCGCCACAGCTTTGTGAAGGCTGCGGTCATATAGATCTATTTAACACCATAAATGAACTAATTCCTGAGATCGGGGACAAAAATGTTTTTGGGGATATTGGTTGTTACGCTCTTGGTGCCTTACCTCCTTTGAATACCATCAATACTCTGATAGATATGGGGGCTTCCATAACTATGGCAAAAGGAGCTGCAGATGCCGGGATGGAAAATGCCATTGCGGTTATTGGCGATTCAACATTTACACATTCGGGAATGACGGGGCTTCTGGATGCAGTTTATGAAAACTCCCCTATAACGGTTATTATTTCAGATAACTCTGCTGTTGCCATGACAGGAGCTCAGGAATCAACCGCCGTGGGAAGGCTACATAAGATTTGTTTAGGAATCGGTGTACATCCGGATCATCTGAAGACCATGGTACCTTTAAAAAAGAATCACGAAAAGAATGTGGAATTATTGCGAAACGAACTAAAATACAAAGGTGTTTCCGTCATTATTTCTGAGAGACCTTGCGTAAGATTATCCAGAGATCAGAAAGAAGAAATAAAAGCCAGGATTGCATCATTAAATCAGAGTGTTTGACCGGTTAAAACCATATAAACAGAAACAAATGAAAACAAATATTATTTTATCAGGTGTTGGTGGTCAGGGTATTCTGACTATCGCCGCGATTCTGGATACAGCTGCCTTAATCGAAGATTTGTTCATTAAACAATCTGAAGTTCATGGAATGAGCCAGCGCGGTGGTGCCGTTCAATCACATGTAAGAATATCTGATAAGGAAATATTTTCTGATCTTATTCCGGAAGGACAGGCTGATTTAATTTTATCTGTAGAACCGATGGAAATGTTAAGGTATATTCCTTTTTTGAAGAAAGACGGCTGGTTGGTTACAGATTCAGAATCTTTTGTCAATACTTCCAATTATCCTGAAAAAAGTGATCTGTTTGATCAGATAAAAGAACATCCGAATCACATTATTGTTAATGCAACAGAAATTGCAAAATACATTGGAAATTCAAAAGTTGCCAACATGGTAATACTGGGAGCTGCATCAGCCATAATACCTTTATCGGAAAGCAGCATGATCGAAGCCATCAAGAAATTGTTTCAGCATAAAAGTGAAAGAATTATAAAACTAAACCTGGAAGCTTTTTCTAAAGGAAAAAAAGTAGCCGAAGGGATCACAGATGTTGCTGCCGGTAAATAGAATGACACAGAAAAAAGCGAATCCAAAATACTTTTCTATCTAGTTTGACTTGTTTGCACTCTCATAGCCGAAAGGCTATGAGAGTGTGATTTTTGAATTTTCGATTGCTCTTTTTATCGTTTCAGATAAAATGATAACTCCTTTTTCAATTTGCTCCTTTGGCATATTTGAAAAAGAAAGCCGCAATCTGTCATCTTTTTTGCTTGCCGGGTCAAAGGTTCTGCCCGTTACAAATACAACTCCTTTGGTAACAGTTTCTTTGAATATGTCCGTCGATTTAATATGAGGCGGTAATTTTAGCCAGATATAAAAGCCTCCTTTAGGTTCGTTCCAGGTAATTTCTTTTGGCATATAGGCTTGCAGGTGTTTTTGAAGCAAATTCTTGCGCTCTGAATATTCACTTCTCAAATACTCCAGATAAGGTTTCAGTTTATGTTGTGCTAGAAATTCATTCCCCAATATCTGCATGAAATTTGAAGTACAGGCATCCATGGCTTGTTTGACTGTTTCTGCTTTCTCGAAAATTTCTTCTGAAGACAGCATAAAGCCTAACCTGAAACCAGGACCCAGTATTTTTGAAAATGATCCGGTATAAATAATTTCCACCTCCTTAACGCCAAATGATTTCATAGGTTTAGTCAGGTGTTTTTCATCTTCATTGAAGTACAGGTCACTATAAGCATCATCCTCCAGTAATATAATTCCTGTTCCCGATAAGACTTCCAAAAGTTCTTTTTTTCTTTCGGGAGTATACATGATGCCGGCCGGATTATGATAATTAGGCGTGACATATAAGAATTTAGGCTTTCGGTCTAAGGTTTCAATTTTACTTTTTAAGGCTTTAATATCGATCCCGTCCTTATCTATGGGGATACTGTGGATTTTAGCTCCGGCAGTTTCAAAAACCGACAAGGCCCCTACAAAACTTGGATTTTCGGTTAAAATAATATCTCCTTCGTTCACAAATTCCCGGGTAACTATGGAGATGGCCTGAATCGAGCCGGTAGTGATCAAAATTTTATTTTCATCTACGGGCAATCCTTTCTCTTTTAAATAACTCTTGAGTGACTTTATAAGTGGGGGATATCCTGAGGTTGGGCCGTATTGAAAGCATAATTTTTTCAGGTCCTCAGGTAAAGAATTATAGATCTCATCAATTTGTTTTACAGGAAACAAATCATTGTTTGGCATACCACCGGCAAATGAAATCAGGTTTTTTCCGGAAGCCTGTTTCATTAATTGTTTGATGTCTTCGGAATGCATGGAATTGACTGCCCTCGAAAATGCATACATAGCCTGAAAAGTTTAGCTGTTTCATCAAAATAACAAAAAGGAAATCAAACATATTCTGATGAATGTCAGTTAAAATCATATTTCAAATGTCTTCCTTTACAATTATTAAATTCCTGGGTTTTTATGCTTCATTCAAAACTGATTCATCCAAAAAGCATTGTTATCGTTGGGGGGTCTGATAATATTTACAGTCCTGGCGGAAGAGTTTTAAAAAACTTACTTGATCATGATTTTAAGGGACAATTATTTGTGGTCAATCCCAAACAGAAAAGTGTTCAGGGAGTTACATCTTATAATGATATCAATGATGTTCCGGAAGTAGACCTGGCTATAATTGCCATCTCAGCAAAATATGTTTTGGAAACGGTTAAGGTTCTAACTCAACACAAAAACACGAAAGGCTTTATAATTTTCTCTGCAGGTTTTAGTGAAAAAGATGAGAATGGCGAAAAGTTGGAAAAGGAAATTGTTGAGTTGATCGATGATGCAGGTGGAAGTTTATTGGGCCCGAATAACATCGGATTAATAAATAAGCATTATACTGGAGTTTTTACAACTCCCATCCCTGAAATGGATGAAAAAGGAGTTGATTTCATATCAGGTTCCGGTGCAACTGCAGTTTTTATAATCGAAGCGGCACAAAGCATGGGACTAACATTTTCCGGTATTTATACCGTTGGGAACAGTGCTCAGATAGGAGTGGAGGAGGTTTTGGAATATTTAGATCAATCTTTTGAAGAGGGATTAAGTTCAAAAGTAAAACTGCTTTATATAGAAAGCATTAAAAACCCACTTAAGTTTTTAAAACATACAACTTCATTAATAAGTAAAGGCTGCAAAATAGCAGCCATTAAGGCTGGTAGTTCAGAAGAAGGAAACAGGGCGGCTTCATCACATACGGGAGCTATAGCCAATTCAGATGTTTTTGTAGATACTTTATTTAAAAAAGCCGGAATAATACGCTGCTATGGTAGAAACGAACTTATTACGGTTGCCGGGATACTCTTGCAAAAGGAATCCCAAGGAAAGAATATAGCGATCATCACTCACGCCGGAGGGCCTGCCGTAATGCTCACAGATGTCCTGTCAAAGAACGGACTTAAAATTCCCCATTTGGAGAGTAAAGAAAGTGAAGTCTTGTTGAGCCAGTTGTTCGACGGATCCTCCGTATCGAACCCAATTGATTTTTTGGCCACAGGAAATGCCCAGCAATTAGCTGCAATTATTGATTTTTGCGAAAATAAATGTCCCGAAATTGATGCCATGGCAGTCATTTTTGGGAGCCCCGGTTTATCAGGTGTGGATGATGTATATGAAGTTCTGGATAAAAATATCAGGACGTCTCAAAAACCGATCTATGCCATTTTACCATCAGTGGTTAATGTGAAAAATGAAATCCAGGAGTTTGTAAAGAAAGGCAACATTGCATTTAATGATGAAGTCTTATTCGGGAATGCTTTAGCAAAGGTTTACAACCATGCCCCGGGGAGTGAAAAAATAAAAGACCCTGTTCTTAAAAACTATCAGAAAATAAGAAAACTGATAGATGTGCTTCCAAACGGATACATGCCAACAGAATCAGCCGTTAAATTATTGGAGTATACAGGAGTCAGATTTGCGACTCCGTTTTATATTAAGAATAAAGCAGAGCTTAACAAAGCTTCAGAGTCTGTCGCTTATCCCGTAGTCCTTAAAGTTGAAGGACCCTTGCACAAATCAGATGTTGGCGGAGTCATTTTAAATATCTCAAATGAAAAAGCATTACATAACAGTTTTCAAAAGTTGATGCAGATTGAAGGTGCAACTTCGGTTATGATCCAGCCCATGGTCAGGGGAACAGAACTATTTATTGGAGCAAAAAAGGAAACTAATTATCCTCATGTCATTTTATGCGGACTGGGAGGTATTTTCGTTGAAGTATTGAAAGATTTAAGTGCTTCCATGACTCCTGTCTCAGAAGCGGAAGCTGTGAGAATGATCACTCAACTAAAAGCATATCCAATATTAAAAGGTGTGAGAGGTCAAAGTGGGATAAACATCCAATTGTTTGCTCAAGCTATTATAAGCATTTCAAATCTCCTGATTATGGTTCCTGAAATTGCAGAATTAGACCTCAATCCTCTAATGGCTGCTGAAGATGAACTGACGGCTGTGGATGTAAGAATTCGTTTAGAAAAATAGGTAATTAATTCTTTGACCAGGTTAAGAGATCTTGAAGCCGGCTTCTCCAGGTAAACTCATTTTCACATATAGTGAGGTTTCTTTTTAATTCCCGATAAGGATCCAACGATTTCCCGCGCTTTGTATGGTAAATACCTGTTGAGGTTTGATGCTTAGGATCTTGGTGTTGTTACGGATATCGAAAAGATCGTCTGCACCCTGAAATATTAAGGGCTTTTCAGTATTCCCGGGCCAGTTCAACAGCCGGATGATCCTGCCTTTATTTGGTCCCGATGGCGGTATTATCAATCCGGATATCTGGTTATTAATCCTGAGGGTTCCAATTTCATCTGTAATTGTAAAATCTCCGGTTGAACTGGTGGTGGAGGAGTAATTTTCAAAACCCGCATTGACCCATGAAACCTGGCCAGTCGCATTGGTCATCATAACCTGACCCTCAGTCCCTCTTGCTGTGGGTAACACATATTCTGTTTCGGGAGTGAGTCCAATTCCAAGCCTTCCTGCAAAATAACCGGCAAATACATTACTGTTGGCATCTCCCAGGGCTAAGCTGTATATCCCATAAATATTTCCCACACCCTGAACACTTCCAATTTCCGAATAGATCCCATAGTTGTTGCTTTTCGCTCCAAAAGTGCGTCCTACCCGGTTAAATATTCCATAGATATCATTGGTTCCGGTATTCTGATAGGTTTCATTGAAAATGCCATAATGAATTCCTGTTCCAACTCCGCCAACATTTGTTTTAATACCGTATTTGGTTCCATTGGTTGTGCTCCGGTTATCATTGATAATTCCATAAGTGGTCAAATTATCCGTTGCGGAATTAGCGTTATCCACCTCAAGACCTTTCTTTAAAGTCAGGTCTCTTCCTGCGCTAATTGCGATCTGTAATCTGGAGCTGATCTGGTCAGTGCCAATTCCTACACTGGCATCCCTGTATATTAGATCGCTTAGGTTGTTTGGACTACTAGTAGTGCCTGGTTTATAAAAATTAGCAGAAGAAGCGTCAGCTAACATGGGTTTCCATTTTGTCTCCACCGCATTCCAGTAATAAAAACCGGAATTGTACCCGGTAATACTATTGTTCAGGAAAATGAACATTCCATGCTGATCACTTCCCGGGTTCTCTGCCGGAAATTTTTCAATTCTGGGGATGAGGATACCGTCAATACTGGCAGGATTATCTTTATCGGTTGCAATAATATCGAGTTGGGCCTTCGGATTCGAAGTGCCAATTCCTACCTGTGCAGAAAGATAGCTGTTAAGCAGCAGGAATAAAAAAACATAAAAATTTCTCATTGACAAACAGGTTTTGTTTGTCATTTAAGTAATATTCAAATGCTTTAGGTTCAGCCAAATATAGATTATTTTCTAATGCGTGTAGAAAATATTTTAAGCCATTTCGTTAATTTTTCCCTGTAGCAATTTGATCTCATCCCTTAGTCTGGCTGCCTGTATAAAATCTAACTCTTTCGCTGCGGCTTCCATGGCTTTTCGTTTTTCCCTGATCTTCTTCTCCATCTGGGGTTTGGTAAGATACTCGGCTTCTTCTTCTGCTGCTTTTAGATCAGGACGCTTCTCGTGCTCATAGATGTCAAGTTTTTCTTTGATCAATGCGCTGTTAAATTTCTTGACTAGGGGTTTAGGGGTGATATTATTTTCTTTATTGTAATCAATTTGTTTTCCCCTGCGATATTCGGTTTCATCAATAGTTTTCTGCATGCTATTCGTGATCTTATCGGCATACATGATCGCCTTGCCGTTTACATGTCGCGCGGCACGTCCAATTGTCTGGGTAAGTGAACGGTTACTTCTAAGAAAACCTTCCTTATCAGCATCGATGATGGCTACCAATGAAACTTCCGGAAGATCCAGCCCTTCTCTCAACAGGTTGACTCCCACAAGAACATCAAAAAGCCCTTTCCGAAGATCCTGCATAATCTCAACCCTTTCAAGGGTGTCAATATCAGAATGTATATAACGGCAGCGAATATCGATCCTTGTAAGGTACTTTGTAAGTTCTTCAGCCATTCGTTTAGTCAGGGTGGTCACCAGGATTCTTTCGTCTTTTTCAACTCTCACCTGGATCTCTTCAATGAGGTCGTCTATCTGATTAAGACTTGGCCTAACTTCTATAATGGGATCCAGTAAGCCTGTTGGGCGTATTACCTGTTCTACATAAACTCCCTCACTTTTCTGAAGTTCATAATCAGCGGGAGTTGCACTTACATAAATCACCTGATTCTGAAGTGCTTCAAACTCTTCAAATTTCAGCGGACGGTTATCCATCGCCGCCGGCAATCGGAAACCATATTCCACAAGGGTTTCCTTCCTGGAGCGGTCACCACCATACATGGCATGCACCTGCGGGATTGTCACATGACTTTCATCAACCACCATCAGGTAATCATCCGGGAAATAATCAAGCAGGCAGAAGGGTCTTGTTCCCGGTTTTCTGCCATCCAGATATCTTGAATAATTTTCAATTCCCGAACAATAACCAAGTTCACGGATCATCTCCAGGTCAAAATTAGTTCTTTCATCAAGTCGTTTGGCTTCAAGATGTTTTCCTATATCCCGGAAATAATCCACCTGTTTTACCAGGTCATCCTGAATTTCGTGAATGGCGTTCTGCAGGACGTCAGGTGAGGTTACGAACATATTCGCAGGGTAAATATTCAACCTGTCATATTTTTCGATCACATCATTTGTTCCCGGATCAAAAGCTTCAATTTCTTCGATTTCATCACCGAAGAAATGAATTCTGAAGGCATTATCGGCATAACTTGGAAATACATCCACCGTATCCCCTTTTATTCTGAAATTTCCATGGCTGAATTCTGCTTCGGTCCTCGAATAAAGACTTTGCACAAGACTGTGCAGGAATTTGGTCCTGGAAATCTGCATGTCTCGTTCAATGGAAACTACATTTTTACGGAATTCAACCGGATTCCCAATACCATAAAGGCAGGAGACAGAAGCCACAACTATCACGTCCCTTCTTCCGCTTAAAAGAGAAGAAGTGGTGCTTAGTCTGAGTTTCTCGATCTCTTCGTTGATGGAAAGATCTTTTTCTATATAAGTTCCTGAGGTAGGAATGAATGCTTCCGGCTGATAGTAGTCGTAATAACTTACAAAATATTCTACCGCATTATCGGGGAAGAACTCCTTGAATTCTGAATAAAGCTGCGCAGCAAGGGTTTTGTTATGTGCCAGTACCAGTGTGGGCTTTTGAACATCCTCAATGACATTTGCCACGGTAAAGGTCTTTCCTGAGCCCGTTACTCCAAGTAAAGTTTGATACTGATCATTCCTGTTGATCCCGGAGACCAGTTGTTTTATAGCTTCAGGCTGGTCGCCCGTAGGTTGGTAATCTGATTTTATATTGAATTTCATTCAGCCCTTTTTCTTTTCACCTGGTAACATGATTTTATTTACCGGTCAGGTGCAATTCGCCAATAACTATTCTTGTTAATGTAAGAAATTTATATGGCTCATTTCATAGCCTTACGAAATTAAGCAATTATCGAACCGAAATCAATTTTAAGATTAAAGATCCCTTTTTCTTAATAAGGCCAGAGACAGATATACAAATATCGCGATCCAGATGATAACAATAAGTAGCTGATACCAGTGAATGCTGTAATCTTTATCCAATTCAGAACCTATCTGGCTGGCGGCAGTTTGTACTGCATTAAGTCTGGTAAAGGGTTCTACTATCAAATTACTCATAGACTCCAGTGGAAAGAACTGCATGATCTTTTCAGCAATATCGGTGTTTCGGAATACCTTAAAATTAAGCACTGCAAAAAGTATGTTTTCAAATATATACCACACCACAAGAAAGCCTAATGCAAAGGCCGATCGTTTTACAAGGATTCCCAGGAACATACAAAAGGCAAAGAAGCCGGTTAGTTTGATGAAATAGGCAACCAGGTATTCAAGGTCTGAAAAGACAATGGAGAATTCAGTGAAATCTGAAAATGAATAACCCAGGATCAGGGAAACCGCAAATAGAAAAAGTGTGGAAATTCCTGAAAACACCAGCACCGTCAGGAATTTAGACATGATAAATTCCTTTTTGCTAAGTCCGTCGATCAGATTCTGTTTAATGGTGCGGTTACTGTATTCATTGGACATCATGGAGACGATTACAATAGCAAGGAACAGTTTAAGAAGCGCGGCGATATAACTGTTAAAATGCCATATATAGGGGAAATTGAATATTCCCTGATCGGCTACACGGAACTCTATTTGGCCGATATTGAATTCAATGGATGCAATAAGAGCAATGAAAGTGATTAAGATAAAATAGGTGATGATCAGAATCCTTGCTGAACGGCTATATCTTAATTTATTATATTCTATATCGAGTAAACGTAGCATTAGTTCTGGGTAGTTTGGTTGGTTAATTGAAGGAATTGCTCTTCAAGGCTTTCTTTACGTTTGATCAGATAGGAGAGGGAAAGACCCTTTTCAAAAAGGTAAGAGTTGATCTCTTCAGCCTCCATTGGATCATTAAGGAAAGCAGTAAACACACCATCTTTATTGGTTATTTTTTCAATTTTCGGATGGGCTTCTAATAGCTCCTCCAGCTTTCGCATATCAGTTGCCTTTAACTCAAAGAATCCGTGACTATTTACAATTTCGTCAACAGGACCGCTGTAGAGTTTTACTCCTTTCCTGATAATTACTACATGGGAACATACTTTTTCCACTTCATCCAGAAGGTGAGAAGCTAATAGAATTGTGGTGCCACCAGTTGCAATCTTTCTTATGATCTCCCTGATCTGATGGATTCCCTGAGGATCGAGTCCGTTGGTGGGCTCATCCAGGATCAGGATCTCAGGGTCGTTCAAAAGAGCAGAAGCGATGGCAAGACGCTGCTTCATTCCAAGTGAAAAGGTCTTGAATTTACTGTCTTTTCTGTCTAAAAGTCCTACAATTTCAAGTTTCTCATGGATCTTTTGAGTATTGGTTCCCTTTATTTTACATACCAGACCAAGATTCTGTTCCGCAGTCATATAAGGGTAAAAATTCGGGTGCTCTATGATTGCTCCTACCTTTTTAAGGGCTTGATGGGTTGAAAGCGTACCATCGAACCATTTGAAATCTCCCGATGTTTTATTGACCACATTCAGTACCATCCCAAGCGTAGTTGATTTTCCGCTTCCGTTAGGGCCTAAAATGCCATAGACATTCCCTTTTTCTATGCTGAAGCTTAGATTATCAACGGCAGTGAGTTTGCCAAATCTTTTGGTAAGGTTGTTTAAGCTTAAAATTGTTTCCAAGATTGATGAAGTGTTTAAAATACGACGTCTAAAATAGGATTTTGTTACAGGTTTCCCTATAATAAGCTTAATTTTGAGAAAAACGAGGTTTACCTATGGAAGAAAAATTGATGTCAAAGAAAAAGCCTTCTTTTCCAGTAAATGAACGCTTTAACCGATATCTGGCAAAATATAACCGAAATACCAAGATCCCTGTTTTTTATGATGATCTCCTGAGGTTCTCAGGATCTATCGTGGTTTATGATCAGCATGATGAAGACACCTTTTGGGTGCGTTGTTATTATCCCGACCATGAACGAATAGAAATGGATAACAGCCTGAAAAAGGTATATACCATACTGCACTCCGATGGTAGTGAGGATTCTCTGGAATGGCTGAATGTGGATGCTATAGATTACTGTACTTTCGGAAATTCCAAGCCTTTCAGAATAAAGGTAAGAAATATCCTGAACGACAGTTTTACTTATTTCTATGTAAAAAAAGCCGATGCCTCGCGTTTGTACGGACTCGAATTTGAGCATTTACTTTCCCCGCATCGAATTAATTTCCTGGTCTATAAAGACACGCTTATCGAAGAGCATATTGCCGGAATTCCCGGTGATGTTTTCATAGATGATCATCTACCTGAATGTGACCTTAGAGCGCAGACCCAGATCGCCAAGCAATTCGTTAAATTCAATGAGCGATGTACGGTTAGGTTGTTGGGCGATATGCGTTCATATAACTATGTGGTGATCCCAACCCACGATTTTGACCATGTTGAATATCAGATACGGGCAATAGATTTCGATCAGCAATGCTATGAGGGAAATCTGAAGGTGTACCGTCCGCAGTTCTTCAAGGAAAATTTCAAGATGGTAAAACTGGTTTCCGAAAAGCTGGAAGAATCATCGATCGAACAATACCGGAAGGAAGAACGTTCCCTCCTTGCCAAAAGGATGATCAATACGAAGAGCAGGTACAAGGAGCTCATACGATGTATGATAAACGATCACGTTTCTACTAAGGATAATGTGAAGGAATTAAGAAATGATCTGTATTCTTTTTCAAAGGATATGAAGTTCAAACGTGCGAGTACCATGGGACAGATCTTAAGAACAGCGCTGGATTTCGTGAAACGCAATTATGAGAATGTGAATACGCAGCGCATGCTGGAGTAGTTTTTAAGCTTTAAGTTAAAAATGCTTCTATAAGTCGTTACTGCGAACGGAGTGAAGCAGTCTAATTATAAGATTCCTTCGCTTCGCTCGGAACGACAGTTCGAATGAGCTTTAAGCATATAGCTTAAAACTTGCTGCTCTTAAAGCTTATAACTATTTCTTCTCTTCCTTATTGAAATAGACCAGGTAGTAATACATCTGTTTTTCCTCATCCCAGCCTTTTTCCACGAATTTATCGGCAGACTCGGCATTCACGAAATCCATCTTGATCTGGATATTCGTATCAAGCGTGATCACATTTTTGATCTTTTTTCGGGCATCAGTCACCGCTTTATTGGCGATTGGGAAATTGGTAAGGTCTTCAACCTTATATTTTGGGGCCTTTTCGACCTTGTAATTCTGAAATTCAGGTATCAAAGCCGGATTATCTATTACCGAATTGATATAATTCGATTCTTCAAAATCGTCGTTCTTGGCAAAATAATCCATACTTCTGTTCATGAAAAGCACTTCCTGCTTCTTGTCTTCCGCAGGCAGAACCACATCTTTCGCGAAGTTCTTGGCGAAGTTCAAATAGTTCTTGGTAAAGTAATTTTCGTCTGCCAGCACATCCACTCCAAGGAAATTTTCCAGCCAGTATTTGGCATCATAGCGATTGGAATCTACAGAAAGGATTTTATAGCCCTCAGCCCGGTTTTTATTGAAAATGATCGCACCCTTGTCTAATTTGTTGAGGTTTACACCCTGCTGGACGATCATATCTAGATTACTTCCTTTTTGTTCAAACTGTAGGAAGTCGTGTTTCAATTCAGATTTAAAGATCCCGATCCCGGAAACTTTCTCGTTGTCAATCTGAAGATTATCGAAATAGACCACATAAACCTCCCCGCTTTTTATGTGCGGATGGCTGGACTGCTCATACAAAAGAGTTGCGATCTTTTTCGAGTATTCGTGACTATTCAACGGATCGTCAAAAATGGAATTTGAAAGATTATAAAGCTCATGGAATTCAAGATCACTTTCATGATGAAAGCGATAATAAGACTCCTCTTTTTCCCGAAAAGGTTTCAGAAAATACTCCTTGATAAGGGGCTTTATCTCGTCATTCAAATGATAAGTAGAGGCCGAAAGGAAAATGTTCTCACCTCGGCTTTTATTTCCTACACGGTGTATGGAAAGTGATTCAATTTGAGCGTTAAAAAGATTGATCATTTATAAAAGGTAAATGAGTTAAAAGTTAAAAAGTAAAAAAGAGGTATGAGTCCCGGATCGCTAGTTAACTCCAGTTCTCATCAAAAGATAAGTTGTCCAGGTCATCTGAATCGAAGTCATCATTATAATCCCCGTTCAGGAAGCCTTCATCTTCACCTTTAAATTCCTTATCAGGAGCGTTCTCCGGGATCTGGCCATGAACGAACATGAGATTAGGATAATCGCGGCCTTCTTCTATTTCAGCTATCTGAGCAAGCTCCACAAAGAAAGTCCACATTTTCAGAAAATCATAAACATAGATAAGCTTGGTCTGAGATTCTGAAACTACGCTATCCAGGGTTGTCTCGTTCATAAGTTTAATGGAAGTATCATGACCGCTCATATCGAACTGGTGAATTTCCTCCCCCTGGTTCCATTCTTCATCGCTTATATAAAAAGAGGCCATTTCGGTTCCGTCAAAACCAAAGGACTGGACAATGGTATTATGTAGATCTTCCAGGGTACTTTCCTGAAGCATCTCTATATCTCTGAACACATCTTCATCTGCATCGAGAATTACTCTGAATCTATAGACCATAACTAATAAATTTGGATTACAAAGATACGTATTTAGATAGAAAACCGAAGTTATTTACTAAATCTGTGGAGAGTAAAGGTCATACCTGCAAGAAGCAGAAATGCCCCCACCTGATGTAAAACGCCAAGCCAGATTGGGACAGCATAGATAAGTGTGTAAACCCCCAGAATAAACTGGACAAATACCATCACCAGGAGGAAATTAATCCCATTCTTTTGAGGTGTTGACAGCTGCATTTTCCTGGATCTGTACCAGATATACCCGATCACGGCCACCACGATATAGGCAAGGTAACGATGAATGAACTGCACGCCACTCTTACCTTCAATAAAATTACGCCATACAGGAGATTGTTCGATATAAACCGTTTCATGAATTAGTTTGCCTTCTGCCATCATAGGCCAGAAATTATGAATAAAACCGGCATCGAGTCCAGCCACGAAAGCACCCCAAACGATTTGAACGAGCAATATAGCCATCCCGATTCTAATAAGATTTCGAAAACCGGGAGCGATTTTTTTTCGGTTTGGATAAATAATATCCAGCGCAACCCAGAGGGCATAAGCAAAAGTGACAAATGCAGTGGTAAGATGCATCGCCAGTCTGTAATGGCTAACCCAAGGCATATCCACAAGTCCGCTTTTCACCATATACCAGCCAAGAAAACCCTGGAATGCTCCTAAAGCCAGTAGGATTAATGACTTTTTTATGATAGACCGTGAAAGTTGTTTTCTGATAAGGAAATAGAGAAAAGGAATTAGGAAAACCACTCCTATGAGTCTTCCTATAACACGATGTATCCATTCCCAGAAATAAATATTCTTGAAATCTTCAAGACTGAAATGATAATGTAATTTTTGGTATTCAGGGTACTGTTTATAAAGTTCAAAAGCTTCCTGCCATTCCTGGTCATTCATTGGCGGGATGGTTCCGCTTATAAGTTTATAGTTAGAAATTGATAAGCCCGAATTAGTAAGTCTGGTTATTCCACCTACTATTACCATTATAAAAATGAGTAAACATCCGGTAAGCAGCCAGTAAACTACCTTTTTGTTGTCTTTCATCGAAATAAGGTTAAGTATATAAAACTCAAAATCATTTGGCGGTTGGATTGTCTTTAACAGTTAGGCCTAATTCTTTTCCTTTTTCCAACATGAAATCACGCGCCGGTTCATATTGATTTGGAATGTCCCCCTCTAATATAGCTTCCTTTATCGCGTCTTTGATCTGGCCTACTTCACGGCTGGGGTTTATTCCAAAGGTCGCCATGATCTCTTCCCCACTTACAGGCGGCTGGAAGTTGCGTATATGATCGCGTTCCTCAACTTCCTGGATTTTCTCCCTTACCTTTTTGAAGTTATTGTGATACTTTTTGAAACGTTTAGGGTTCTTGGTAGTGATGTCGGCCTCGCACAATGTCATAAGATCTTCAATATTATCACCGGCATCGAACACCAGTCTTCTCACAGCAGAGTCGGTCACATTTTCATCGGCAATGGCTATAGGCCTGGAACTTAATAATACCATTTTCTGAACGAATTTCATCTTTTCATTCAGCGGTAATCTTAATCTTTTAAATAGTTTAAAGACCATTTTTGCTCCAACGAACTCGTGGCCATGGAAGGTCCATCCAATTTTTTTGTGGAACTTTTTTGTAGGCGCTTTTCCAATATCGTGTAGAAGTGCCGCCCATCTTAACCAAAGATCTTCTGTATTTTCTGAAATGTTATCCACGACTTCCAGGGTATGCCAGAAATTATCCTTGTGTTTCTGACCTTCCACTTCATCTATTCCCTGTAAGGCGGTAAGTTCAGGAAGGATTTTCTTTAATAAGCCGGTTTTAAATAGAAGGGCAAATCCCTTAGAAGGTTTTGGGCTAAGAATGATCTTGTTAAGTTCGTCTACAATACGCTCCTTTGAAATGATCTTTATTCTTTCGCGGTTCCTTTTGATGGCTTTGAGCGATTCAGCTTCAATGATAAAGTTGAGCTGGGTGGCAAACCTTATTGCGCGGTACATTCTAAGAGGATCATCAGAATAGGTGATATCTGGATCCAGCGGGGTTCGGATCATCTTGTTTTTCAGGTCATCATACCCATTAAAAGGATCCAGCAGATCTCCAAATCCATCTTTGTTCAACTTTAGAGCCAGAGCATTTATGGTGAAATCACGTCTATTCTGGTCGTCTTCCAGAGTTCCGTCTTCCACGATGGGTTTTCTACTGTCTTTGCGGTAGCTTTCTTTCCGTGCCCCCACAAATTCAATATCATGATCGCTGGCGCGTAACATCGCGGTTCCAAAATTCTTGAAAATCTGGACTTTGGGTTTATTTGGCAGCTTTTCAGAGACCTTTTTCGCAAGTGCAATTCCACTGCCCACAGCAACGATATCAATATCCTTGGGCTCGCCACGATCAAGGATATGATCACGAACAAATCCACCTATTACGTAGGCATCTACAGAAAGTTCTTCCGCAGCTTCTGAAATAATATTGAAAACAGGATGATGTAAAGCTTTACTGTAATTGTGGTGTTTCGGCATCTGTCTATTTGCGTATCACTTTCACCTGACCATCGTTACTCAATTTAATAATTGCCGACGGACTGGGTGATTTTTTTGAACGCTGCAAATTTACTACATAGTCCACACCTTTTAAAATTTGTGGGGTGATTTGATCAAAGGATTGCGGCGTAGGCTGGCTACTTATGTTTGCAGAGGTAGAAACCAGCGGTCTACGCATTTTTTTTATCAGCTCAGAGCAGAATTTATCCCTTACCACCCTAATGCCCAAAGTGTCGTCATCGCCTACCAGATTTTCTGCAATCCTTATTGGTTTATCGTAGATCACTGTAGTAGGCTTTTTAGCATATTTCAGAATGTCGTAGGCCATTTCGGGAACATCTTCAACATATTGCTCCAGCATCTTGAAATTTGAAACCAGGCAGATAAGCGCTTTAGATTCTTCTCTCTTCTTTAATTTATAGATTTTATCAACGGCATCGGCATTGGTTGCATCACAACCTATTCCCCATACAGTATCGGTAGGGTAGAGAATGATTCCTCCCTTTTTTATCACTTCCAGACAATTTCTTATTTCCTGATCAATTTTTTCCATAGAGCACTTTTTTATATTCACAGAGGGTCTTCTCGGCCATTATTCTGGTGGTGAAGTTTTCCTGAAGCAGTTTGTAAGATCTATCAGTAAACTTTTGCTGCAATTCTCTGTTCTGGGACAAAGCTATCAATTTATCTGCTAAACATTCCGCTTCATAAGGATTGCTTAACATACCGTTTTCAGAATCCTCAATAATTTCCGGAATACCTCCCACATTCGTACTTACCACAGGTACCTTATGGTAAAAGCTCTCATACAGAAACTGTGGCAGGCCTTCACTCTGCGAGGTTAGAAGGGAAATATTAAACTGCGGAATATAACTGGAGGCATCCGGGAGGAATCCCATTAAATCTACGGAGTTTTCCAGTTTGTATTTTTTGATCATGTCAGTATAGATCCGGGTTCGCTTTGTAAAACTCCCAATCTGGACAAAGTGAAATTGTTTTTGTCCTTTTTCATTAACCAGGTAGTCTATGAGCTTTACCCATGTCTTCAGGTTTTTGGCACGTATATGATTTGCAATAGTCCCGACAATGATCTTATCTGAGGGGATATTCAGTCTTTCCCTTAACTGAAAAGGGGTGAAGCTGGATTTGTTGACCGTGGTGCCATGATAGATGGTCACCAGTTTGGAAGCGTCCCCGATCCCATTAATCGTTATTTTTTTGGTTTCATCTGAAACACACAGAATTTTTTTAATGTTTTGATGATTGTATTTGTACAAGGTTCTCTTCCTGTTCTTGATAGGGAAAGATGTTTTTTTGCTGAAAATAAAAGGAGGAAGTTTTGCCAGTTTTGTTGCCATTACCGCAAGGGTAAGGGCAGTGGTGTCATGAATATGTATAAGGTCCACTCTTTCTTTTTTGCAGAGGTTTATGATCTTAAAAGTATAGCGGAGGTCGAATTTCATACTGAGCGGCGCATTAAACCTCCTGATTTTGGATTCCTCTAAAATTCGGGAGAAATCAGAGTTTGTTACCGTCAGTACCAGATTTTCAATGTTACTGATATTGTTAATTTCACTGCAAAGGTTAAGAATATGGTTTTCCCCACCTCCAAAGGTTCTCACAGCAGATAAATGCAAAACTTTCATATCAGCAAAATACTTAAGGTGATCACGAAGATAAGAAGAGCTAAAGTAATCCATTCATTAAAATAATATTACTGATTTCTTTTTCCGTTTAATGAAATCTTAATGATGATCAGATTTATTGTTAATTTTGGCCCGTTGCAACAGTTTTGACTGTTGGATATATTACTAATTAACAGTTATGACTGTAGCTCTTCTTATTTCCACATATAACTGGCCAGAGGCACTGGACCTCGTTCTAAAGAGCGTTCAGTATCAATCGGTTATGCCAGATGAAATCCTGGTGGCAGATGACGGTTCTTCCGGTACTACCCTTGAACTTATTGAAAAATATAAGGGTTCCGGGCTTCCAATCAGGCATTTCTGGCAGGAAGACCGGGGGTTCAGGAAATCTGCGATCCTGAATAAGGCTATAGCTGCCAGTACTTCAGATTATATTATTCAGGTTGACGGAGATTGTATACTTCACAGGAATTATGTTGAAGACCATAAGTTCAATGCGAGAAAAGGCAATTTTCTTTTTGGGAGCAGAGTTAATATTAAGGAAACGGCAATTGAACATGTATTACCTGAACAAAAAATAAATTTTAGTTTCTTTTCTTCCGAGGTATCCCGTAGAACCCGCAACATCCGTATTCCTTTTCTGAGTACCTTATATAAAGAGACCGGAGAATTAAGTAAGAAGGTGCGTGGATGTAATCTTTCTTACTGGCGCCGGGATTTTATAGCTATTAATGGGTATAACGAAAATATGACGGGTTGGGGAAAGGAAGATTCTGAAATGGTGGTTAGGCTCCTTAATTATGGTATAAAGGGCAGAAGGTTGCGATATGCAGGGATCGTTTATCATATCTGGCATATTGAAAAATCCAGGGAAAGGGAGCTGATAAATACCGGAATTCAGGCCGAAGCCATAGCCAATAAAATAACCCGCTGTGAAAAAGGAATTGATCAGTACCTCTCTATAAATCAGGAATGATTTAAAAAATCGAGTATTGCTTTTGCTGCCCTTTCTGAAGCTGTGCTGCCTTCTTCAGTATAGAAATTCTCTGCAGTCATCCTTTCCTGCACGGGCCTGTAACCTTCAAAGACGGAATTTATATTTTCCAAGGCCTGATCCAGTTCTTCCACTCCTGATATTACCTCACCGATTTTCCAGAATCTGAAGGATATATCGTCTGTATAATCAAAATTGTTTGGATTAAGAAAGATACAGGGTCTGGGCTCGATTATAAATTCAAAAACCTGGCTTGAAACATCACCCAGATAAATGTCAGCATATTTTGTGTAACTCATATTCACACTATCCACACTTCCGGGATCGATCAGGATATTATCGACCTTAAAAAATTTTGGCGGGATCTCACTTAGGTTGCGGTCCCCTTTTAATTCCTGAAAGAGGTTTAAATGAGGGGCAAAGATCAGGTTAAATTTATCCTGGTTATAGAAATACTCCAGCACTTTCAGACCTTCCTTATCCCAGGAAGTATATTCCGGATCAAAATGCGGATTATAAAATACCGTTGGCTTGTTATTCTTAAAAAATTCTTTTTTTTCATCTTTCTCTACCACATCAATTTTGGGATATCCAATGGTTATCGGCTTTGGTCCCAGAATTCCCATTTTTTCAAACTGATCATAGTTGAACTGTCCAACAAGTAACTGGGCATCAAAATCCAACAGATCTTTTTTATAGCTATAAGCTCTCCCCGGTGGGCCATGGCCAAATTTGATGAGTTTAGGGTAGAGTTCCTTTCGTGATTTTAAAAGGTAATGATGAAAATAATCGGTAAAGATCAGGGCATCGAAATTTTCAAGAAGATAATTCTTATGTTTTTTTATCCAGAATCCTTTTCTTGGCAGATCCCTTTTTTTCAGTTTGTCGGTAAACCTTCTAAAACGTTTGGTTTTTAAACGTTTTACTTTGAGGTTCGTACCGCCTAATTTCTCAATACTTTCGAAAAGGAGGTCATGACACCTGGGATGGGTTAAAATTTCAATATCTTCAGTCTTTGAGAGTTCAACTGCAACGCTTATAAAATGAAAAAGATGATGTATTTCATCCAGGTATAAAAAGCCAATTCTCTTTTTTTTAGCTTGCATAAGATCAATTTCTGTGGAGGTAAGAATACGAATTTAGCTTTAAAAGAAATAATATTTTTCTATGGCTTCTTTTCGTCATGAGGAATATTAATAATTCCTTTATAGTAAATTTGCAATATGAAAGCTACCTGGAATCAGGAATACGAGACCAAGAAACCAAAGATTTACGAATGTATTGAAAATTTTCAATCGGAAGGTGAGATCCTTTATGAGGGGAGAAATGTGATCAAAACCTTTGAGGTTGAGGGTGTGCAAATAAATATCAAATCATTCAGGGTACCTAATCTCGTCAATAAGATTGCTTACCGTTTCTTTAGAAAATCCAAGGCTGAAAGATCTTTTGTCTATGCAAGTATTTTAAAGGAAAAGGGGATTGGGACTCCTGATCCCATAGCTTATTTCGAAGAGACTTCAGGCTTGACATTTAAACGCAGCTTTTATGTGAGCCGCCAGGTAGATTATGATCTCACTTATCGCGAACTGGTCAGCGAACCGGATTTTCCTCAGCACGAAGATATACTTCGTGCCTTTACGAGGTTTACCTTTTCATTACATGAGAACGATGTTCTTTTTCTGGATCATTCTCCGGGAAATACTCTTATACAACTCAACAACGGAGATTACAGGTTCTACCTGGTAGACCTTAACCGGATGGTCTTTACGAAACTTACCGATACCGAGCGATTCCTGAATTTTTCCAGGCTTACTCCCAAAAGGGAAATGGTAGAGGTGATGGCTGATGAATATGCAAAACTAATAGGAAGGCCATCCTCTGAAGTATTCGCTAAAATGTGGTTTTTCACCGATAGATTTCAGAAAAAATACTGGAAGAAACAAAAACTCAAAAGTTTTCTAAAGCCTAAGAAGAATTAGGATCTCAAATGAGTTCTTAAGAATTCCGAAAGTGCCGGGATTATGAGCTCTGGTGTGAATTGCCTATACAGATCAGTGCTGTGCTTTTTTATTTCTGAAGGAGTCCTGTTCTCAAATCTCTCAGGCTTGAAATCCTTCAAGTGTAGAGAAACATTGTTAACTCCATCTTCAAAAGTAGCCCAGCCCTTTTTGTCTATCCAGGGAGAAAAAATGATGAATGATGGTTTTCCAAGAGCCTTGGCCATATTTATGGCTCCGCCGTCATTTCCTATGATCATATCGCATTCATTCATAATAGCAATGAATTCCCTTAGGTCATGCCCTAATACCTCAAAATAGATCTTTTTCCTGGTACTTTCTTCACACATAGAAAAAAGCAATTGTGCCTGTTGTTTTTGTGAAGGAATATAGTTGAAAAGAAGGTTCATTTCACCCTGGCTGGAGATATAATCTATAAGCCTTGCCATATATTCAAAAGGGTAGGTTTTGGAATCCATACTTCCAGTAATGCTAAGCATAATGTTAATCTTGGAACTGTCTATCTCATTTTTCCTGAACAGGTCCCGAGCAAAAGCTTTTTCCTCTTCTGTAACATGGATCTGTGGCCTGGTTTCCAGCTCAGTATTTAGCTTCAGAGGCCTCAGGAGGGCCAAACGGTGCTCGATGATCAGTCCCGGTTTTGAATCAGGGATATCCTCACGCCCAACCGTATCTGTATAAAGTATATCTGTGACCGGTTTTTTATAGGTGATTCTTTTTTTTGCACCTGAAAAAACACTTATGAGATAGCTTTCCATCTTTGCATAGGCATCAATCAGAATATCATATTTCTCTTTTCTTATATCTTTCAGAAGTTTATAAAAAGCCAGTTTGTTTTTGCGGTGCTTTTCCTTAAATAAGATCAGATGATCGAAATCTTCATTTCCCTGAAGTACCGGAGTGGTAGATTCATAAACCATATAATCTATCTGAGCCGTGGGATAAGCCTTGCGAAGATTTCTGCAAAGAATACTGCTAACCAGTACATCTCCTATCATTTTTTGTTGTATGATCAGTATTTTCAATGCTTCATAATTTTTGATAATTGACAGATCTTTTGCTCAGCCAGGTGTTTTTGCTCATTGCATTTCTGTAATAGGATAGAAGCTTCCTTAAAATAAGGAAATTCAGTTTGGCTTTTGAAGGTGCGAATAAAAGAAGTATGAGGAACAGAAAGATCTTTTCTGAGAGCACACCTATGATTAAAAGAAGGTGCAATACCGGTCGTTTGATCCCGGAAAAGTGATTGGAGATATAAACGTGTTTTGAAATGACCACTTCCGACTTTGTGATCGCCTTGGTCCTGTAATTGGTTCTCGAGGCTCCTCCATGCTTATGAAAAATTGTGGCCTCTGTTGTGACCGCAATTTTCCCTCCCATAGCAACCGCTTTTTTGCAGATATCCACATCTTCCAGGTACATCCAGTAATCTTCATTCCAGCCATCTATCTTTTCAAACCATTCTTTGGAGATAAACACAACTGCTCCCGTCACCCAATCCGGATAAAAAAGTTTTCCCTTTACTTCGAATTTCTTCCGAAGTGAGCTTTTATTGAAAAGCCGGTAAACTGCTCTGGTCAATCCAAAAAACCGGGAGAATGAGGGAAAGGAGTTCTTCTGGTTATAATACTTATCAGCTTCATTTATCTGTAAACAGGAAAGGACCGCTATTTTTGGGTTACTTTTATAAGATTTCAGTAATTCCGGAAGAACACCCGGTTCTATTCTGGTATCCGGATTGAGAAAAAGAAGGAAGCTTCCCCTGGCATGGGAAGCTCCTGTATTACATCCGTTGGCAAAACCGTTGTTGCCGGAGTTTTTTATGAAATTTACTTCCGGATATTCGTCTTTGAAATTTTCCAGCCTGCCATCGGCCGAGTCATTATCAACTACTATAACCTCAAAGGAATAGTCCGAAGAACTTGTTTTTCCAAAAGATTCAAGGCATTCCTTTAAAGAATCCCAGGATCTGTAGTTGACTATTATGACTGATATATCCAAAAGAGATTGAAAATCTATTTAAACAGCCACGTTATATTCGCGCAGGGCATCGTTTAATGAGGTCTTTTTGTTGGTACTTTCCTTGCGTTTCCCGATTATCAGGGCACATGGAACCTGAAATTCTCCTGCAGGGAATTTTTTGGTATAGCTGCCAGGGATAACCACAGATCTGGATGGAACGTATCCCTTGAATTCTTTAGGCTCGTCTCCCGTAACATCTATGATTTTTGTAGAACCGGTGAGCACTACATTTGCACCTAAAACGGCTTCCTTTTCTATTCTAATTCCTTCAACCACGATACTTCTTGATCCAAGAAAAGCATTATCTTCAATAATTACAGGTGCTGCCTGTAATGGTTCCAGTACTCCTCCAATTCCTACACCGCCACTTAAATGTACGTTCTTTCCAATTTGAGCGCAGCTACCTACCGTTGCCCAGGTGTCCACCATAGTTCCTTCGTCTACATAAGAACCAATATTTACATAACTCGGCATCATGATCACACCTGAAGAGATATAAGCACCGTGACGGGCTACAGCGTTGGGAACCACGCGAATTCCTTTTTCTTTATATCCTTTTTTTAGAGGGATCTTATCATGATATTCAAAAATTCCGGCTTCCAGGGTCTCCATTTTCTGAATAGGGAAATACAGCACTACTGCCTTTTTTACCCATTCGTTCACCTGCCAGCCATCTGAAGTAGGCTCTGCTACGCGCAGTTCTCCTTTGTCAAGAAGGTCGATCACTTGTCTGATGGCATCGGTGGTTTCTGAATCTTTTAATAATTCCCTGTTCTCCCAGGCATTTTCAATTTTAGCTTGTAATTGGTCCATTTTCAAATTTTTTTCAAATATAACAGCTATGAATCAATATTTATGGACAAACCAATATAAACCTTACCTTTGCCTAAATTTTTGAAAATGGCCAGGATTCTAGCACTGGATTACGGAACAAAACGCACGGGAATCGCAGTTACCGATGAGCTCAAGATGATCGCATCTGGACTTACCACTGTTGAAACTCCTAAGCTTTTAGATTTTTTGGAAGATTATTTCAGAAATGAAAAAGTGGAACGCGTTTTGGTCGGTGAACCTAAAAGAATGGATGATTCCCCCTCTCAGAGCGAAGTCCATATTCAGGAGTTCTTGAAGAAGTTTTCTGAAAAATTTCCTGAAATGCCATTAGAGCGTGTGGATGAGCGTTTTACCAGTAAAATGGCCGTTCAAAGCATGATAGACAGTGGACTTAAAAAGAAAAAAAGGAGGAATAAGGCTTTGGTTGATGAGATTAGTGCAACTATAATTCTGCAAACCTGGCTGTATGAATAATTAAAAAGCTGTAAGCCTAAAACTTTAAGCTGAAAACTTATTAAAAATGATTTTACCAATAGTAGCATACGGAGATCCGGTTTTAAAGAAGAAAGCGAAAGAGATAGATAAGGATTATCCAAAACTGGATGAATTGATAGACAATATGTGGGATACCATGTACAATGCCTATGGTGTTGGACTTGCAGCCCCTCAGGTAGGTTTATCTATCAGGTTGTTTCTTATAGATCCCGCTCCTTTTGCTGAAGATGAAGAACTGGAAGAAAAAGAGCAGGAAGAATTAAAAAATATGCGTAAGGTTTTCATCAATCCCCGGGTCATTGAGGAAGAAGGGGAAGAATGGGCATTTAGTGAAGGTTGCCTGAGCATTCCGGAAGTTCGTGAAGATGTTTTCAGACAACCCGAGATCACTATTGAATATTACGACGAGAAATTCGAAAAGCATACTGAAAAATATTCCGGACTTGTGGCAAGGGTAATTCAGCATGAATATGACCATATTGAAGGAATTCTTTTCACCGATAAACTTTCCAGTCTGAAAAAGAGGCTTATAAAAAGTAAACTTGCAAATATCTCCAAGGGCAAGATCAATGTAGATTACAAAATGCGCTTTCCTTTGGCGAAAAAAGCCCGTTAAGGGTTTTGATAATTGATTCAGGCAAATGATATTTGCCATCCTAAATAAAAAAATACTATGGGATTAGATAAAATTCTTGCTATTTCGGGAAAACCCGGTCTATATGAACTTACCGCACAAACCAGAGGCGGATTTATTGCTAAATCTTTGCTTGATGAAAAGAAGCTCGCGGTGAATATGCGTCACAATGTGAGTATTTTAAGTGAAATTGCCATATATACTTATACCGAAGAGATTCCATTGGGTGAGGTTTTTGAAAAGATCAAGGAAAAGGAAAATGGAGAAGAAACCATAAGTCATAAATCCTCTAAAAAGGAGTTGGAAGGCTTTTTCTCTGAGATATTGCCGGATTATGATGAAGACAGGGTTTATGCCAGTGATATAAAAAAGATCGTTCAGTGGTATAATATCTTAATTAAAAACGGGTTTACCGATTTTTCGAAAGAAGAAAAAGAGCAAACTAAAGACGGGGAAGAATAGAAATCTTAAGCATAGTAAAAACTATTAAGGATTAAAAAGTAATAGTATCGTCATCCTAAATGTCCTCTCGTACGAAATCGAGAGGCCAGGATCTTACCAAAGAAGGCTTGACGAAAAAATACTTTTTAGTCCTTTTTTTTGTACTATAATTTCAGCCCGAAGATAAAAGCTCCTTTCCTTGCTCCATTATATTCAGAAATAACATAATCAAGTCTTAGAAAGCGGTATTTGCCAAAACCAAGGTTGTCTATTCCGAAGGAATATTCAGAATATGGGGATCTCGCTTCAGTAGTAAGCCTGTGTGCACCAAGAATAAGATTAAAATTCAGTTTGTTGATCAAGGGTAATTTTCCCAGAATCCATCCCTGGAAGTCATGTTCTGCATGTAACTCGGCATAGTTCTGGTTAGTGCTGAAATTATAATATGGCATTAGGTTGAATTTGCCAACGTAGCTTCCAAAACCTATCCTGGTTTGATTCGCGTCAAAATGCCTGTAGTCTGCCAGGCTTATTTTTTCGGCATTCGAGAAGATTCCTCCATTCGCAAGATATCTGAACTCCCCTTTATTTCCGAGTTTTAATGTCTGATTAATTTCAGCTTTTAACTGGTTATAATTGTATTTTTCATCACTACCTCCAAAGCCTTTTTCAAGGCCTAATCTCAGGTTCGGGTATTTGGAGTCATACATCCTGTAGCGACCGGTTGGATAGCTCATATATTTTTGACCGAAAGTGATATTGGCAATAAGATTGAGTTTTGCCAGGGAATGTTCCTCAAAAGGAAGACTACCAAAATTTGCTGGTTCTAACGGATTGTTTGAAGTATAGGTTCTTTCATCCCAGTCGATGAAAACATGTTCGTTATTATTTATCAACGGCTGCCGGTTTTCCCAGCTCAGTTCGCCCAATAAACGCAGGCCGTTAAGAATCTCCTGTCCATAAGCTATAGAGGCATAGTTCTTTTCATATAGCTTCAGGTAATTACGTTCAAAGAAAATAGTGGTGATATCATTAAGAATAGTTGAAATTGGCTTCCGGTTATTGATCTGTTCTATAATGGAGCCTCCCTCAATTTTAAGAAAAGGTCTCGAAAAATTGTTGAATTTTTTCTCAAAGCCTCCACTAAGCCTGAAACGATCCTCACTAAAACCATGGTTAAGATTGGTATAGATTTTCCAGTAATTTTCCTGATCTTCACCGGTTCTTTGGGTATAATCTACATCCAGATCAATATTCCAGCCTTGTACGGTATTAAAGGCCACTCCAGAAACCGGAGCACTTAAGCTGAAACTTCGGTCTTTCCAGGAATTCGTATAGGTGTAACCGAACATAATATCGGTAAGCCCGAATTTGTTGTTTACAGCATCTACCGAATCCTGGTATTTTTTGGTGTCTCTTACTGCCTGAATACTATCTTTCCTTACATAGTCGCTTATTTCTTCGGTGGTGAGAGGCACAGGTCTTACTTCTTCCCAGTATAATGAATCTTTCTTATTGGCTTCACTGGCAAAACTTAAGATCTCCGGTCCAAAAGTATTTCTGTCAAATTCGGGTGAGAAATCATAGTTGCTGTAAACAGCGGTAAACCTTCCGTCACCACCAAAGCCAAAAATCTTAAAACTGAAATCTACACTCTGGGATATTTGTATATAGAGCTTATTCTGTTCAGAATATTTATAATTCTGCCTGAAGATAAGTTCCTCGATTGGGGGAACCTGTACCGCCTGCCCGGTGGTTGTGAGATCAACTCCATAGATCTGCCACAGGTCCTCAACGATATAGATATTACCTGAAAATACGCGATCTTTCTTCCTTTTCGGGACGACCAGTATCTTGTTGATCATATTTCCATTGTCATCGAAGAAAGTTCCTTCAAGTTCGTAACGATAGTAGTTAAAGGCATATTCGGCAATCGGGGAAATGATCTCGCTGTTGATCTCCAGTGTATTTTCATAAAAAGAGAAGTAAGCCTCCTGCGCCGAATTCAAACTAAAACCATTATCATCTCCACTTACCTTAGAGGCAATGATCTTTTCCTTAAAATCGTCTGGCTTCTGATAAGCTATTTTCGAGATGGTTTCGCTTAAATAGACAATCCCGCTACGGGTGGAATCCAGTCCTCCGCCAAGATCGCCCACGTCCTGACCGAGTATTTTTTCCGGAGCGTTTTTGATTCTCCACAAACCCCGGGAATAGAAATCGGCTGTAAAGGACTCAAGTTTGTTAGAATTGTTCTTTCGTAATTCTATTGCCTTCCTGATGATGCGGTTTGCGGGATTTTCTCCGCTATTTACACTTACTTCATCAAGTGTAGTACTTTCCGGGCTTAGGTTTATGTCAACTTTTAGGGGAGTGCCCTTGAATTCAATATTTTTCTTCCGGGTTTTGTAGCCCAGGAACTGAAATGTGATAGTGTAGTTTCCCTGTTCTTTTATTTTCAGTTCATAGAGGCCTTCTTCGTTGGTCGTTGTTCCCGTAGACCCATTTTCAGTATAGATATTCACATAGGGCAGGGGTGTGCCATTCTCATCTTTCACCAGACCTGTTATTTGTGAGCTCAGCTGTGAAACCACAAAAAACAGCATCAGGCTAAATAGCTTTTTTAGCATTCAGATACGGTTTTTAGAATGAATGAGAAGATAAAATAAATTATCGGTATTCTTTCTGAATCCGGTCCAGGCGACGTTTGCTTTCACGGTCTTTGATGGTTTCCCTTTTGTCATAAAGCTTTTTCCCCTTGGCAAGGGCTATCTGCAGCTTTGCCAGTCCGCGGTCATTGATGAATAACCTAAGCGGAATTATTGTTAATCCGGAATTCGTTACTTCTTTTTCCAGCTTTCTCAACTCTCTTTTCTGAAGCAAAAGTTTGCGCTCACTTTTCGGATTGTGGTTAAAATGGGTGGCATGAGAATATTCTTCAACGTGCATGTTTATCACAAAAAGCTCATGGTTATTGAATTCACAAAAACTTTCAGCGATACTCGCTTTTCCTTCCCGTATGGCCTTGATCTCGGTGCCGGCCAGTTTAATCCCGGCGACATACTTGTCCAGAAATTCATAATTGAATTTTGCCTTACGGTTCTTAATGTTGATAGAATTCTTCATATAGCACAAAAATACAAGCTTTAAGCTAATTTCATACTAAAGCGATTTTAAAATTCCTTCTGTGGTATTACTGAGTAAATATTTATATTTGTGCCCCATTTAAATAACCTCTTATGAAATATGTTCGGTTAATATTTATTGTCTTTCTATTTGCGTCCTGCGTTAATGAAAGTGAAGATCTAACTGCCAATGAAATTGTGGATAAGGCTATTGAGAATGCAGGAGGTGAGCGCTATAAAAGTGCTGAAATAGATTTCGTTTTCAGGAAAAGGAAATATAGTAGCAAACGGGAAGGAGGAAGATTTCAGCTGGAAAGGATCATGACAGATTCTTCGGGAAATAAGATCCATGACGTTCTGGATAATGAAGGCCTGGAGAGGTACGTGAATGATTCTGCCGTTCAACTGGCCGATACTTTAAAGACTCAAATTAGTAATTCGGTAAATTCCGTTCATTATTTTGTTCATCTTCCATTCGGCCTTAATGCTCCGGCCGCTAATAAGAAATTAATAGGAAAGGATAGCATCGATGGCAGGGAATATTACGAGGTGAAAGTAACTTTTTCTCAAAACGGAGGAGGAACCGATCATGAAGACGAATATCTTTACTGGATAGATACCCAAACCTATAAAGTAGATTACCTGGCTTATAATTTTGAGACCAACGATGGAGGAATACGTTTCAGAAAGGCATATAATCCCAGGATCATTAAGGGAATAAGATTTGTGGATTACCAGAACTACAAATATGACGACCTTTCCACTCCGTTGTCTCAACTGGATAGTTTATATGAGGCCCGGGAGCTGGAACTGCTTTCGTTAATAGAGACGGAGAATGTAGAGGTGGATTCAAACTCCTAGCATTCCGGTTCAATCAGTTTATATAAAGAACCTGACAGGAAGCTGAACCATCTGGCTGTACTTGTACGATGAATAAAGCTCCATTTTCCTTGTCGTCAATATCGTGGTATTTCTTTTGGCCAAGTATTGCGTTTGCCAAATGAGGTGTGGTATTACTATGACCAACTACCAGAACGGTATTACCAGCAGTAGCTTTTTTAAAATTATCGCTATATAGATTCCTTGGGTCGTAGTTCAGAATTTCAAGTTCATTTTGTTCTGCTATGGGTTGAGCCGTTTGTGTGGTTCTTTTAAAGTTGGTACTATATATCGCATCGAAGTCTACCTCTTTTAGGACTTCTGCCCATTTTCGAGCTCTTTCCCGACCTGCAGTATTCAGTTCCGGGTCGCGGTTCCCTACTTCGGTCCTGTCCTTTTCTGCGTGCCTGATAAGATAATAGGTAGTGACTTTATTTTCCTGGTGCTCTTCTTTCATTTTATCTGAAGGATTGCCAATGCTTAAAATTAACGAAGTTAAAAGGATTAGGATATTTGCCATTATCTTTATTTTTCCAGGTTTGACGTGCTTTTAATCAGTCTGTTACAAATCCTTTACTTTTTATATCTATTTCAAGTAAAATAAACTGATTGAGTTGCTCGCCAAAACTGTTGAAATTGTTGTCTGAAACGAGGATAAGAGATTGTTTCCCATTGGAAAGTTCAGGTCCGAAGCACATTCCTTCAATATTATCTATAATCCCGTCTGTAAGTTGATCCTTTACGGTTTTAAAGTTAAATACGAGCTTTTTTTCAGCTTTTTGGTAATCCTCATTTTTTAGGCTTTTTAGTCCTAAAGTATTACTGGCATTGCTGGCATCAACATCGAATATTTTTATTGTATTTCCATGAGATCCATAACCAGCAGAATAAGCTCTTTCCAGTATTAGGAATTTGTTTTCGGCATATTCCAGAATTTCGGTAAGGCCGTTTACAGCGAAATAATTTATAGGGAGTTTGGAAATCCCATCTAACTTGTAAGCAAATTGTTTTACAGCATCACCTGTGTGTGCGTTGAATTTGGTGATTCTAACATGGGATCTGGTAGGATAAAGTTTTGGTTTTGCCCCGTCTTCTTCAAGAGGAAGTTCCATTGCAACCCAGTATCCCTGCTGGTCCACGCTTTCGGTTAAGCCTTCGAAGACACCATTATTCCGGGGCTTTTGCTTACCTGAAGCCTTAAAATATTCAGGAATGCTGAAGGAATTTATAATATTCCCATCCGCACTAAGCCGAAAAACACCTGGATCCCTTTTATCATCTATCAATCCCTCGCTGGTTACCATTATCTCATTTCTTACAGTATCATACCTTATGGCTTCGAGGTCAAGCACATTATTTAAAAATTCTGATGTTTTATGGATCCTTAGAAGCTCTTTTATAAATATAGTATCTATCGAATTTCCCTGAATCTCGATTTCCGCCTCATAGATCCTGGGCTTTGAAGCTTGATCACTTACCAGGTAATATTTGCCATTTTTGAAATCTATACCCGAAAGCCCGCCTACCTGTGTATTTTTAAACTGGAGGTTTTTATCCAGAACATATTCATCCAGGAAAGAGATCTCTATATTCTCATTTTCTATTTTTCTGGTAACCGCACAACTGGTTAAAATGAAAATAAGGCCCAGAACGAGTGGCTTCTTCATGGATTTGGTTTAGATAGCCAAAAATAACAAATGTTTAAGATAAATATGTGAATTCATTGGGACAGCAAAAAATGTGTAATAAATACCTTTAAATTATTAACACCTAAAACCAATATATTATGAATGAGGATCAGTTAGAAGGAAAATGGAAGCAGATAAGAGGAGAGTTTAAACAAAAGTATGGAAGACTCACCGATGACGATGTTACTTTTTCAGAAGGCAAGTTTGATGAAATGCTTGGCCGAATGCAAGAGAAGACCGGTAGATCCAAAGAAGAATTGAAGAAAGAAATAGATAGATGGTGATGATTGATGAATTAAGAATGAAAAAGGCGGTAGAATTTCTACCGCCTTTTTTGTGCCCTATTATTCTTTTTGATCGTTTTCGGCCATTTGTTCCTGGTTCCTGAAAACCAGCTGCTCGTCAAACTCATCAAGGAGAATAATGCTATCTGTACTTATCCTGCCTGCAAGTATTTCTTTTGAAAGTTTATTAAGTACTTCCCTTTGAACAACCCTTTTTACCGGTCTTGCACCATACTGCGGGTCAAAGCCTTTGGCAGCAAGGTATTTGATGGCTTCCTCGGTTGCATCCAGTACGATATTTTGTTTGGCCAGCATTTTCTTCACTCCTTTTAACTGAAGGCCTACGATCTGTTTGATATCTTTTTGTGTAAGCGGACTGAACATTACGATGTCATCTATCCTGTTAAGGAACTCAGGTCTTACACTTTGTTTTAGCAATCCAAGTACTTCTGTTTTTGCTGTTTCCATCGCAGTATCAAGATCCTGGATGTTTTCAAATTTCTCCTGGATTATATGGCTCCCCATATTGGAGGTCATAATGATGATCGTATTCTTGAAATCGGCAAGGCGGCCTTTATTATCTGTTAGCCTACCTTCATCGAGTACCTGTAATAGTATGTTGAAGGTATCGGGATGAGCTTTTTCTATCTCATCAAGCAAGACAACGGAATAAGGTTTTCTTCTAACAGCCTCGGTCAGTTGTCCTCCTTCATCATATCCTATATATCCAGGAGGTGCACCTACAAGTCGGCTTACAGAATGTCTTTCCTGGTACTCACTCATATCGATTCGGGTCATAGCCGATTCATCATCGAACAGATATTCGGCCAGGGCCTTAGCCAATTCGGTCTTACCAACTCCGGTTGTACCCAGGAAGAGGAATGAGCCCACAGGCCTGTTCTGGTCCTGCAGTCCGGCCCGGCTTCTTCGAATGGCATCACTTACGGCAACTATGGCTTCATCCTGACCAACTACACGCTTGTGAAGATCATCTTCCAGCTTTAATAACTTTTCCCGCTCACTTTGCAGCATTTTGGTTACAGGAATTCCTGTCCATTTAGCAACAACCTCGGCAATATCTTCATTGGTCACTTCTTCCTGGATCAGGGATTTTTCGTTCTGGTTCTCTGCTACTTTTTCCTGCAGTCGCTCCAGTTTTTCCTGCGCTTCCTTAATTTTTCCATAGCGAATCTCAGCTACCTTTCCATAATCGCCTTCGCGTTCCGCTTTTTCAGCTTCCAGCTTAAAATTCTCAATATCCGATTTCAGGTTCTGGATGTTATCCACCATCTCTTTCTCACTCATCCATCTGGCATTAAGATCGTTGCGTTCTTCCTTGAGATTGGCCAGATCTGATCTGAGCGATTTCAGCTTGGCCTCATCCTTTTCCCGTTTAATGGCTTCGATCTCAATCTCCAGCTGCATGATCTTTCTATCAAGAACATCCAGTTCTTCAGGTTTGGAGTTGATCTCCATTCTCAGTTTAGAAGCTGCTTCGTCCATAAGGTCAATGGCCTTATCCGGAAGAAAACGGTTGGTGATATATCGCTGGGATAATTCCACAGCGGCGATAATCGCCTCATCTTTGATCCTGACTTTATGGTGGGTCTCATATTTTTCCTTGATCCCCCGTAGGATGGAAATCGCACTTTCAGTATCTGGTTCTTCAACCGTCACCTTCTGGAACCTACGTTCAAGGGCTTTGTCCTTTTCAAAATATTTCTGGTATTCATCCAGAGTAGTGGCTCCAATAGCTCTTAATTCCCCGCGGGCAAGAGCAGGTTTTAGAATATTTGCCGCATCCATGGCTCCCTGGCCGCCACCTGCGCCCACAAGGGTGTGGATCTCATCAATAAACAGGACAATATTTCCATCGCTGGAAGTAACCTCCTTAATAACTGATTTTAATCTTTCTTCAAACTCACCTTTATATTTTGCTCCGGCGATCAGGGCACCCATGTCCAGAGAATAAATACGTTTATCTTTAAGATTGTCAGGAATATCCCCATCAACTATACGGTGAGCAAGACCTTCGGCTATTGCGGTCTTACCGGTACCCGGTTCTCCCACAAGCATAGGGTTGTTCTTGGTTCTTCGGGAAAGGATCTGAAGTATTCTTCTAATCTCTTCATCCCGGCCAATCACGGGATCCAGCTTTCCTTCTTCAGCCAGCTGGTTAAGGTTTCTCGCGTATTTATCCAGAGAATTATAGGTGTCTTCCGCACTCTGGGAAGTTACCCGGTCTCCCTGGCGTAACTCATTGATAGCAGCTTTCAGGCCTTTTTCAGTCGCGCCCTGATCTTTTAGTATTTGTGCAACTTTACTGGAAGACTTGAATATTGCCAGAATAAGGTGTTCAATAGAAACATATTCATCGTTCATTTTCTTTGCCAGAGAAGAAGCTTCATTAACCGTTTTTCCGGCTTCCCTGGAAAGTATAATATCTCCCCCGCTGACTTTAGGAAAGCTTTCGAGGCTTTTATCCAGTATCTGGGTGAACAGGTTTACATTGATATTCAGTTTTTTCAGCAAAAACGGAGTCACATTTTCATCCACCATAGTGATGGCCTTAAAAATATGCTCATTTTCGATCTGCTGGTGGCCCATTTCCTGAGCAAGCTGCTGTGCCTGCTGAATGGCCTCCTGTGATTTTATCGTAAAATTATTAAAGTTCATCTTTTTCGTTTTTTAGATTCATATGTCAATACATGTACCATTAAAAATAAACGTCAAAATGACATGTATTACGGATATTTAAAAGACAAAACGGCAGTCTTATTGGATGATTTTAAAAATTTATTGCTTATTTTCTCTATTAAATTTACTTAGAATTACTTTTGCGGAAAAGCATGTTATGGGAATATTGAATAAATTATTTACATCAGATAAAAAGGACTCCAAAACCGAAAAGCCGAAAACACCCTGGATCAATCTGAATGCGATGGAACAGTTGGATAAGATCGAAGAGATTTCTGAAGATAAAACAGTTGCCATCTTAAAACATTCTACCAGGTGTGGAGTAAGCCGTATGGTATTGAGAATGTTTGAATCTGATTATGACCTGGAAGAGAACGAGCCAGTAGAACTGTATTTTCTGGACCTGATAAGCTACCGCGAAATTTCTAACGAGATCGCAGATAGATTTAAGGTGAGACATGAAAGTCCGCAACTTATAGTCTTAAAGAACAGGGAAGTGGTTCATCATGCTTCACATCAGGGTATTTCGGCCGGAAAGCTGAAGGAAATGGTGTGATTTATATACTTTTTAAGGACTGCTGTTAAACTCTATTAAGAAATTGAAATTCCTGCTGGCTCTTTATAAATTTAAATATTAATTATAAAAGCAGGAATTATGAAGTTGAGCGATAAAGAAAAGGAAAGATTAAAAAAGGATATTCAGCATCCAGATCCTGACAGGCAGAAGAGGGAATTCATGGATAGCGAGCAGAAACATAAGAATGATCCGGAAGCTCTGAAAAAGGAGAAGCCCATTAAAGGGCTCGAGCCAAGAGAAGAAACAGGTAAAAAGAAAAAAGACAGATAAAAAAAAGCCCCATGCAGACTGCATGGGGCTTTTTCGTTTATATTATTACTTCTTTTTTGGTTGATAGACCGGAAGAAGTTTTGTTCTTACTTCTCCAAAACCTATACGGGAACCTCCATTTTCGCAATAACCCCGCATGATTACGGTGTCATTATCTTCAATAAATTTTCGTTCCTCTCCATTCTTAAGTTTCACCGGTTTTTCACCTCTCCAGGAAAGCTCCAGCATACTTCCGTAGGAATCCGGAGTTGATCCTGAAATAGTTCCTGAAGCCATCATATCTCCTGAGTTCACCGGGCATCCATTGATGGTGTGGTGAGCCAGTTGCTGACTCATATTCCAGTACATATACTTGAAATTTGACCTTGTAACAGTGGTCTCTTCTGCGCCTTCCGGTTGGATGGCTACCTCAAGTTTAATATCAAAGCTCTTCTTTCCGCTATATTTAAGATAGGGAAGTAGTTCCTTTTCAGGTTTCGGGCTTTCGGTTCTGAAAGGTTCCAGAGCATCCATAGTTACGATCCAGGGAGAGATCGAAGATGCAAAATTCTTTGCCAGGAATGGGCCTAGCGGGACATATTCCCATTTTTGGATATCCCGTGCACTCCAGTCGTTGAAAACTACCATCCCGAAAATATAATCTTCAGCCTCATCTACCGGGATAGGTTCTCCCAGATGATTGGCATCGGTGGTGATAAAGGCCATTTCAAGCTCAAAATCCACCAGTTTGGAAGGTCCGAAGACTGGTTCATCAGCTCCGGCAGGCATGGTTTGTCCCTGTGGTCTGTGTACCGGAATCCCGCTTGGGATAATGGAAGAACTTCTTCCGTGATACCCCACAGGAATATGCAGCCAGTTTGGAAGCAGGGCGTTATCAGGATCCCTGAACATGGTCCCTACATTTGTTGCGTGTTCTTTTGATGAATAGAAATCGGTATAATCTCCAACCTGCACGGGCATTTGCATCTCAATTTCATCAAGCGTGAAAAGTACCGTGTTTCGGTGGTCCTGGTTGTCTTTTAATTTGGTGTTATTGGCATCAAAGATATCAGCAATGCGGTTTCTCACCAGTCGCCAGGTCTTCTTGCCATCAGATATGAAATCGTTTAAAGTGTCCTGTAAGAATATATCGTCAGTTAATGGGATCCCTTCAAAATAACCCAGTTGGTGTAAGGCTCCGAGGTCTATCGCATAATCTCCTATTCTTGTTCCAATAGTGATAACATCGTCACGTGTAAGGAACACTCCGAAAGGGATATTCTGAATAGGAAAATCGGTATCGCCAGGGATATCCAGCCAGGTTTTTCTTTTTGGATCGTTAGCGCTAATTGACATAAAAAATGTTGGTTTTTTGTTAAAATCTAGTTGATTCAAATATATTATTTTCCTGTAATTAACCGAATGTATTTGTTACTTTTACCGAATATTTAACGTAAACATTTGTGATGCAACGAGACACCCAACTATTTGATTTAATAGCAAAAGAAAAAGAGCGACAGTTAAACGGTTTGGAACTTATTGCAAGTGAAAATTTTGTGAGCGAGGCAGTGCTGGAAGCAGCAGGATCTGTGCTGACAAATAAATATGCTGAAGGATACCCCGGAAAGAGATACTATGGAGGATGTGAGGTGGTAGACCAGGTTGAGCAGCTTGCGATAGATCGCCTAAAGGAACTGTTTAATGCTGAATATGCCAACGTGCAACCTCACTCAGGTTCGCAGGCAAATACGGCGGTTTACCATACCTGCATGAAGCCGGGCGATAAATTCCTTGGATTTGATCTGGCACACGGCGGGCATTTAACCCATGGTTCTCCCGTAAACTTTTCCGGTAGATTATATCAACCGGTTTTTTATGGAGTGGATAAGGAAACAGGTCGTATCGATTATGATAAAGTAGCCGAAATTGCAGAAAAGGAGAAACCTAAAATGATCATTGCAGGAGCTTCTGCCTATTCAAGGGAATTTGACTATAAACGTTTCAGAGAGATTGCCGATAGTGTAGGCGCTATCCTGTTTGCTGATATTGCGCACCCCGCTGGACTTATCGCTAAAGGATTGATAAGCGATCCGGTACCTCACTGTCATATTGTGACTTCTACCACTCATAAGACTCTGAGAGGACCAAGAGGTGGTATCATTATTATGGGGAAAGATTTTGATAACCCATTTGGTGAAAAACTTAAGAATGGCAAGTTGAAGAAAATGTCGGCTATGCTTAATTCAGGTATCTTCCCCGGCAACCAGGGCGGACCATTGGAGCATATAATTGCAGCCAAGGCTGTAGCATTTGGAGAAGCACTTACAGACGAGTTCTTACATTATATGGTAAGAGTTAAGAAGAATGCTGAAAAAATGGCTCAGGCTTTTGTTGAAAAAGGTTATGGCGTTATTTCCGGTGGAACCGATAATCATATGATGCTTATAGATCTTAGGAATAAGGACGTAAGCGGGAAAGAAGCTGAAGAAGCCTTAGGGAAAGCTGATATCACTGTAAATAAGAATATGGTTCCTTTCGATGACAAATCACCTTTTGTTACTTCAGGTATAAGGATAGGAACGCCGGCGGTTACAACCCGTGGTCTTCAGGAAGAGGATATGGCTAAGATTGTGGAGCTGATAGATCGCGTGATCACAAATATCGGTAACGAATCTGAACTGAAAGCTGTAAAGAAAGAGGTGAATTCCATGATGCACGGACTTCCGCTGTTCAAGGCTTAATTAAAGAAGTTTTTGATATTTAAAAAGGCCATTCGTACGAATGGCCTTTTTTTTATACTGAACTCTAGTCATCTACCTGCAGGGCAGTGCCTTCAAAATGGTTCTTCATTTCATCTTCATTTAATCGAAGGAATCTTGCTGCATTGTTATACAGGATATCCCTTTTTTGTACTTCCGTGAGGAAATCAGCATTTTCTATCGCATCAATCCCTCGTTTTATGGCATCCGGCCATACCATCTGGTCTGAACCGAACATGATTCGTTTGGCAAAGCCTGCTTCTACAATTCGTTGCAGATATCTGTAGAATTCCTTTCTGGGAATTGCATAGTTTATAACCCCAATTCCAACATATACTTGTGGATGACTATAAAGCAAGGCAATCATATCATCAATCATTGGCCAGCCGGCATGCATAATATAAACACGCAGGTCAGGGTGCTTAATAAGAAGATCTTCAATAAGCAGTGGACTGTCCAGTTGAGCCCTGTAATTTTTAAAGGGAGGCAGGTAAGAAGCTCCCGGAGGTCCAGGTCCCATGTGGATTCCCATGGGTATGTCAAGTTCCTCAGCGATGGATGCGTAAGGTTCAAATATGGAATCTCCAGGGGAGATCCCATTATACTGTATAACAACCTCTCCCAAAACCCTGTATTTGCCCGAGGCTAATTCTCTTTTTATGTTTTCCGGAGTTACGCCCTCTTTTATTTCAAAGAAAAGGGAAGGAATGGTTCTTTTGTTTTCCCTGTTTAAATACTGGTCAAGAAAAGGTCCGCTTGTTACCCCATACACATTATTCTCTTCCATTCTCTCGAGGGTCTGTTTTAAGAGTTCTTCATTTGTTTCCGGACTCCATATAGCATTCTCACAGTTAGGTTGCTTGGCAAGCCCAACAAATGTTTCTCCCCATGGTTTTGACTGGTCCCAGACTGGCATTTCGGTAGGTGGTGCGCAGATAGCAACCGGAGGAGGTCCATTCATATCAACCGGGATGGCATGTAAATGCATATCTATTACCGGTAAGGGTTGCTCCTGGGGATAAATGCCTATCGAGAATAATAGGCTCATTAAAAGAGGGATATATTTCTTCATAGAAAATATTTTTATGAAGTAAGTTCAGATTGGTAAATAAGATATTTAGCTTACTGCTAATTTATAAAATTTATCTCACTGATAATTAGATATATACATATTAAGGAGCCGTATGCTAAAAAAAGCTTACGATAGTGGTTATTGTAGAAATACCCTTTTTAATTCTTCTGAAATTTTCGAAGGTTTTTTCGTGGAAGCATCAAGAAGGCACCAGCTGGTCTTTGCTTCTGCCAGTAATTTGTCTGTGTCTGAATTTTTGATCAATACATGTCTTATGGACGTAACATGAGTGGCTTTACCAACATAAGTCTGTAAGGAGATATTATCACCTAAAAATGCTTCTTTTTTGTAGTTTATCTCATGTCTCACAACTACCCAGATATACTTTTTAAGCTGTTCCTGAGTAGCTCTTTTTTTCCAGTGCTCTTCTGCCACATCCTGAACCCACTGGACATACTGTACATTGTTCACATGATCTTGCTTGTCGAGATGTTGCTTCTGTACAATGAGCTTTTTTTCGTAGATATAAGGATTTAGTGCCATTATTTTTTGATGATTTTCACCTCAAAAATTTGATCCCAGTTCTTACCAGTTACATATAATTTATCGGTTTCCGGGTCGTAAGCAATTCCATTAAGTACATCCAGTTTATCATGCTGAGTGACTTTATCCCGCAGACCACTGAAATTGATAAGGCCTTCTATTGCTCCATTTTCAGGATTGATGATAGCAACCCCGTCTTTTTGATAAGTGTTCGCGTATATTTTTCCATTTACCCATTCCAGTTCATTTAGTCTTGTAGAGATAGATTTATGGTGAGTAGGCTGAATATAGGTTTTTTCAGCAAGGGTTTCAGGGTCCAGAATCCAGATCTTTTCGGTGCCGTCGCTTTTGAAAATTTTCTCTCCGTTATTGCAGAGCCCCCAGCCTTCTTTACTTTGATTGTAAGCAAAACTGCCGGTCTTTTCAAAACTTTCCAGGTCATAGATAAAACCTTCATCTTCCTGCCAGGTAAGCTGGTAGATATTCCCATTTAAAATAGTAAGTCCTTCAGCAAAATACTGATCATCAAGTTCTATTTCTTTAAGTACTTCACCAGATTCAAGGTCTAATTTTCTCAGCTTTGATTTTCCGTACTGGCCTGCGCTTTCATAAAGAATACCATCATGGAACTCCAGACCCTGAGTGTAGGAAGTCATATCATGCGGATATGAATTTACAATCTCATAAGTGTAGACCACGGGAGCCTTATTATTGAGAATTTTGATTGTTTTTGTGAGTGTATCGCTGTTTTCCTCGCTGTAAACTATGGCTTTCAAAGTCTGGTTTCCTAACAGTACATCTTTTAGTTGAAGCTGGAGTTCGGTTTCATTCCGTGAACTTTTTAAATGCCGGTCACCAAAAAAGTAGGATATGGAATCTATGGTTCTGTTTTTACTGTTTACTATAGTTGCCTGCAGGTCATCGTTTATTGTAAATTCAGACTTGTTATTAGGGATCTGAATGGAAAAATCAGATTTTTTTTTGCCATTATTACTTCCACAGGAGAAAATCAAAAAGCTTAAAATAAAGATTAACAGTAAGTTAAATTTGTTCATTGTTAAACAGGCTTAAATACAGGGCTAAATTAACCAATTCACATTAAAAAAAGCTTGCCAAAAGATACAAAGATTGTATATTTGCACCGGCAAGTCCCACACAACCAGCTCCTGCTGAATCCCCCAGGGCGGGAACGCAGCAAGGGTAGGCGGTCGTAGCGGTGTGATGTGGGTCACTTGCCATTTTTTGTTTCTACAAAGTCCTAAATTTATTGCATATTTGTGCGATATGAAAAACGGGAATTCTTCAGAAAAGGTGGTGCTTATCACCGGCGCTTCTTCCGGAATTGGAAAATCCACCGCGACCTATTTAAGTGATAATGGATACAAGGTCTATGGAACCAGCAGGAAACCCCAGAATTCATCAGAACATACCTTCAATTTTGTTCAGCTTGATGTTGTTGATAAGAACAGTATTGAAAATGCCGTTTCAGAAGTTTATGAAAAGGAAGGACGCATAGATATTCTTATAAACAATGCCGGTATGGGAATTACCGGGCCAATAGAGGAGATCCCGGAAGAGGAAATGAAAAGGGTTTTTGAAACCAATTATTTTGGTCCTCTTAATATGATCAAGAGAGTTTTGCCCATCATGCGTAACCAAAAATCAGGATTGATTATAAATATCACTTCAATTGCAGGCTATATGGGGCTTCCATATCGTGGAATTTATTCTGCTACCAAAGGAGCTCTGGAGATCACAGCTGAGGCCTATCGAATGGAGCTGAAGCAATTTGGAATTAAAATGACCAATGTGGCTCCGGGAGATTTTGCTACTAATATTGCCTCTGGAAGGTATCATGCACCTGTTAAAACGGGGTCCCCTTACGAAGAAGTTTACGGCAATACTCTTAAGTTAATGGATGAGCACGTAGATGCCGGAAAGGATCCGCAGTCTATTGCCAGGAAAATCTATGAGATCATAAATACGCCAGATCCCAAGGTGCATTATAAAGTAGGGGAGAGGCTGCAGAAGATATCTGTGAAGCTAAAGGCCTTATTACCAGATAAACTTTACGAGAAAATGCTGATGAAGCATTATAAATTGTAATTTTACTACTCAGAAAAAAATAGATTATTATAATCTCGATATTATAAATTTTAATTAAAACACAACTATGAAATTTTTTATTGATACCGCCAATCTTGACCAGATAAAAGAAGCTCAGGATCTGGGTGTCCTGGATGGAGTAACTACCAATCCTTCGTTGATGGCCAAAGAAGGGATCACCGGCAAGGATAATATATTCAAACACTACAAAAAGATCTGTGATCTTGTTGATGGTGATGTAAGTGCCGAGGTGATCGCAACAGATTTCGATGGTATTGTTAGAGAAGGGGAGGAACTTGCTGAACTGCATGACCAGATTGTGGTTAAGGTTCCGATGATAAAGGACGGAGTGAAGGCCTTGAAATATTTCAGCGATAAAGGAATCAAGACAAACTGTACCCTTGTTTTTTCTGCAGGGCAGGCGATCCTGGCTGCAAAAGCCGGGGCTACCTATGTTTCTCCTTTTATTGGAAGATTGGATGATATTTCTACAAATGGTCTGGACCTGATTGCAGATATCAGGTTGATATATGACAACTATGGGTATGAAACAGAAATCCTTGCTGCTTCGATTAGACATACCATACATGTACTTGAATGTGCCAAGATAGGTTCCGATGTCATGACGGGCCCGCTTTCTTCTATAGAGGGGCTATTGAAACATCCATTAACAGATATTGGGCTGGAAAAGTTCCTGGCAGATTATAAGAAAGGTAATCAGTAATCTTAAGGATTGCTGCCAGACATTAAAAAAGGCTGCATTTGCAGCCTTTTTTATTTATTCAGAAATTCAAGAAGATCTTCTTCAAACTCGGGGCTTCCCAGTTGTATATCTCCACGAACTATGGTTCCGTCGGGGGAGATAAATAAAACCTTGTTAAGGTATTTTTTATAAGTCTCTTTGCTGGCTTTCCTACGCGCGATCTGATACTCCTGATCCTTATCGTAGCCATAAGTCTCAATTGTCCTTAACCATTCTTCTCTTTCACCCATGTCTATATTAACCCCTATAAAGTCAAGTTCAGGATATTTTTCCTTAAGGTCACCAATGATGTTGTGTTGCCATCTATGATGGGCCGGGGCATACAGGGACCAGGCATAGGTGATGGTGGGACCATTTATAACCTCGCCATATCTTATAACCTTTCCGTCTGTATTTTCAGCCATAACATCCTGCATTGAATTGCCTACAAAATAATCCTTTTGTATCCCTGCGAGGTGCTTGGCGCTTTCAATATTGCTGTAATCTATGTTATTGAGGAGGTTGAGTATAGAGTCTATACGGCTTTCGTTCTCTGCCATCGTGATGGCCTGCGCAGCCAGCCGGTCTATAAATTCATTCTTTAATGACTTAATATTTGAAAGGGAATCTATAAGAATGATCCTGCGTTTAATATTTTGGAAAGTGTTGATGTTGTAGCATTTTCTTTTATCCTTATGAAATTCCCGGCAATGTTCAATAGACTTCGTTCTGAGATAATCATCGATGAGATTGGTGTAGACGTAATAGTCCTGCATCTCCTCATTATTAAAATCGATGTTCTCCCTGTAGGCAGTGAAATCTGCAGGCATTTTATTAGCAACCCCTCTGTTGTATTTTTTTACCAAAAAAGCGTAACGTTCTCTAAGGTCATAATATTCATAATATATACTTGCCCTGGCAATTTTAAGAAACTCCTCAGAGAATTCATTCCTGTCTTTTAAATCTTCCAGTTTTTGAAGCCGTTGTTCTCTGATGGAATCGGTTATTCTAGCGAATTTTTCTGGCTCTATATTGTAGTTATTAATAACATAATCGTTATTCTTCTGATTTTTCAGGAACATTTCCAAAAGGAAATTACTCTTTTCTGAACCGTCCCCGCTAAAATTGAGTGATTCGTCGAAAGAGAGGGTATTTAGCCAGATGATAATGCTGTCACCTGGTTCAATGTACATGATCTGGCTTTCGGGTGGGTGTCTGAAGGTGTAAATCCCGCTTTCGAGATCCTGAAAATCCTTGCCGAACTGGTTTTCTTCATCGAGAAAAAGTGTATCTATGGTTTCATTTTCTTTGGAAAGTACAACGTAATCGGTTTCAGGGTTATTGATCTGCCCGCCAAGAAAAATATTACTGGATTCTACGGAATTATCCTTGCATCCCGTGAATAATAGTCCACAGCATAATAAAAAGTAAAATAGATTCTTCATTCGGTGTATTGGGCCTAAAGGGCCTCTTCGATTGCCCCAATTTTTAACAAATATAGATGCTCCCTCATGTCAGCGATGTTAAGCGGGCGTTAAATCAAATATTTAAAACGTTAATCTTTCTTAGTAATGCTGATTATAACTACTTTTGCAAAAAATTAATTCAATTTATGCTTTCAGTATCAAACCTTTCTGTACAGTTTGGAAAACGTGTTTTGTTTGATGAGGTTAATACAGCCTTTACTCAGGGTAATTGCTATGGGATCATCGGTGCCAATGGGGCCGGAAAATCTACATTCTTAAAGATATTATCTGGTAAATCAGATCCTACTTCAGGTCATGTTCATCTTGAGCCGGGAAAAAGAATGTCGGTACTTGAACAGAACCACAACCTTTATGATGATTACCCGGTGTTGGAAACCGTTATGAGAGGTAATAAGCCGATGTTTGATGTGAAAACAGAAATAGATGCATTGTATGCTGATTATTCTGATGAGAATGCCGAACGTATTGGAGAGCTGCAAACTGCTTTTGAAGAGATGGATGGATGGAATGCCGAGAGTAATGCTGCTGCCTTACTTTCAAATCTCGGGATTAAAGAAGAGCTTCATTATTCTCAGATGAAAGACCTTGACGGAAAACAGAAAGTAAGGGTGCTTCTGGCTCAGGCTTTATTTGGTAATCCGGATGTGCTTATTATGGATGAACCTACTAACGATCTGGATTATGAAACTATCAGCTGGCTGGAGAATTTCCTGGCGAATTATGAGAATACGGTGATCGTGGTTTCCCACGACCGTCACTTCCTTGATGCGGTTTGTACGCATATTTCTGATATAGATTTTGGGAAGATCAATCATTTTAGTGGTAACTATACTTTCTGGTATGAATCCTCACAGCTTGCCGCAAGGCAACGCGCACAACAGAATAAGAAGGCTGAAGAGAAGAAAAAAGAGCTTCAGGAGTTCATTCAGCGATTTAGTGCGAACGTGGCTAAAAGTAAGCAGGCTACGTCCAGAAAGAAGATGATCGAGAAGCTGAATATCGATGAGATCAAGCCTTCAAGCCGGAGATATCCTGCCATCATTTTTGAAAGAGAGCGTGAGGCGGGAGATCAGATACTCAATATAGAAAATCTTGAAGCAAGCTTGGAAGGGGAGACACTTTTCAGGAATGTGGATATCAACCTTGCAAAAGGAGATAAGGTTGTTGTTTTTTCAAAAGATTCAAGAGCAACTACTGCATTTTATGAGATCATTAATGGAAAGCAGGAACCTGTAAACGGCAAATTTCAATGGGGAGTTACCACTTCTCAATCTTACCTTCCTGCAGATAATTCAGAATTCTTTGATAATGACCTTACCCTGGTTGACTGGCTGCGCCAATGGGCCAAGACGGAAGAGGAAAGAGAGGAAGTTTACATCCGCGGATTTCTTGGTAAAATGCTATTCAGTGGTGAAGAGGCATTAAAAACCTGCAGGGTTCTTTCAGGAGGAGAAAAGGTTCGTTGTATGCTTAGCCGGATGATGATGCTTCGTGCTAATGTTTTGATGTTAGATGAGCCTACCAACCACCTGGACCTTGAATCTATCACGGCATTCAACAACTCACTGAAGAACTTTAAAGGAACTGTACTTTTCACAACCCACGATCATGAGTTTGCACAAACCGTGGCGAATCGCGTAATCGAACTTACTCCGGGAGGAGTGATAGACAGATATCTAACATTTGACGATTATATGAGCGACAAGAATATCAAGGCTCAGAGAGAGAAAATGTACTCGATTGAAGCTTAATATTATTAAATAATATAAATGAAAAAGCCCCACGCATTGCAGCCTGGGGCTTTTTTCTGGCTATCAAACAAATGTTCTAGAATATCCCACCGCCTCCGGTTTCATTTTCGTCGCGGTTTTTACGCTTAAAAGCTCTGTTTTTTCCTCCCCCGAATCTGTAAGAAAATCCGAGATATACGTTCTGTGTTTCCCCTTTGAACCTTCCTTCCTGTTTAAAAGGTCTTCCATCATATACACTGAATTCCTGTGTATTGAATACATCATTAAAATTCAGGCTAAGGGTTGCTTTGTCATCTTTTAGGAAGGAGTATCTGGCGCCAAGATTCGTGAAGTACATTGGATCCATATCTAACTGTAGATCGCGATTTTTACTTCGGTAAAATGCGAATAAGGAAAAACTCAAAGATTCTGTAGCCTTAAAATTATGGTTGGTTCGGAATGTATAGGCCTTATTATCAATTTCAATAAACTCAGTTCCGGCAACTCCCTTTAAAGTCTGACCATAAAGTTCCAGAGAGGTGTTAGTGCTCCACCAGTCGGTGAATTTATAATTTGTTGAGAATTCCACTCCGTAAGAATCATTAGTATCAAAGTTAGCGAAGGTTAGTAAGAGAGACCCGGGCTCACCTTCAACCGCATTGAAAACCTGGTTGATCTGATCTACCGTTCTGCGGAAGAAAACTCCGGCGGTGGCACTTCCTTTTTTCTTAAAATTTCTTGTGTAATTAAGCTCGAATGAATTTGTGAACTGGGGCCTTAATTCGGGATTACCGGCAACAGTAAGCCTTGGAGAGCTTACTTCTCTTATAGGGTTCACCTGACCAAATCCTGGTCTGTCCACCCTTCGACTGTAACTGAACTGATATGTGTTCCTTTCGCCGGGAGTATAATTAAGAAAACCTGACGGATATACGGTAAAGTAATCGTCTTCATAGACTTTTTCTCCATCGTAGGTTGCATCTACATTAAAGTTTTCCAACCTGGCTCCAAGTTGATATGACCATTTTTCGAAGTTCTGGCCAAAGGTGGTATAAAAACTATAGATATCTCGATTATACTGATAATCTGAATCTGAAAAATCCGGGTTAGTAGAATTATAGTCATTATCAGTATCTAAAAGTCTGGCTTCAGCACCCATTTCCAGTTTCGATTTTTCGCTTAGAGGATTCACATAATCGATATTAGCGTTGATATTCTCCCGGGATTCTGTAACAAGGTCTTCATAAGGATTAAAGTCAAGTTCGGTGTTTCTGAAGCTTACAGAAGTGTTTTCTTCTTCGTCGAACGTATTATAGTCCAACTCAAACTGAATATCATGTCCTTCTTTTTCAAAATCATGATCGTAAAGAAAATTATAACTTGAATTGGTATTGTTAAAGTTCAGGTCGAGTAATTGAGTGAGGTTTCTGGATGGATCATTTTCATCCATAACAGAGATGTAACCGTATGGGCCACCTTCAAAATCATTCTGATTGGTGTAAAATGAGAAGGTGTTTTTTTCATCAAGATAGAAATCAACTCCTATTTTATACAGGTAAGATTCTCTCTGATTAACTACATCAAACTGCTGTCTTGTGTTTTGTTCGGGAAGGTAAATTCTTCCTCCAAATCCATTTTTTCCAAAGTTACTGCCCAGGTTCGTGTAAAAATTGAATTTCCCGGTACGGTAATTCATATTCACAGTACCATTGAACCTCGTATGTTCTCCTACGGTAAGTCCTGTATTAAGGTCTCCGTTAAAGCCCTGATTGGCATTCTTGTGAAGAACAATATTGATGATCCCGCTCATTCCTTCAGGATTATACTTTGCTGAAGGGTTGGTGATCAATTCGATGCTTTTTATTGAGGTTGAAGGGATTTGTTTTAATATTTGAGCCGGATCCATGTTGGTTGGCTTTCCATCTACGAGTATGCGAACATTGGAATTTCCACGCAAGGAAATATTCCCGTCCTGGTCCACATTCACAGATGGTATGTTCACCATGATCTCTGAAGCACTCGCTCCGGTGGTCATAAGATCCTTTCCGATATTGATTACTTTCCGGTCAACGCGCTGTTCGATGGTTGTTCTTTCGGCTACCACCACGGTCTCATCAAGCATGGCTACATCGGGTTCAAGTTTGATGACTCCAATTTCGATCTTTTCATTATTCCTGTCTATATGAACCTCTTTGGAATAGGTCTTATAGCCTATAAACTGGATTTTAAAAATATAATCCCCGGCTTTTATATTGTCTATAAGAAAGCTTCCGTCTTCAGAAGAAGTGATCCCGGTAACGAGGTTGCCTTCCATATCATTAATAATAATAGTAGCATAAGGGATAGGTTCATTTAACTGCTGATCGATCACGGAGCCGGAGATTTTGCCCACAGGATCGTTAAATGCCATACTTAGGGTCGATGTAAAAAGTAAAAAACTTAAGATTAACTGTTTCATTTTTGATTGATTTGATGATTAATATGTTTAACAAGTTACTTTGCAATACATAATAGATGAATACAATAAGGCAAAAAAAGCAAATGCCTGTACTATAAAGACGACCAAAAATAAATTTCGTTACATTTTTAAGAAAAAAAGCCTGCATCTCGGTGAGGAAATGCAGGCATGGCAAAATCATCGGTATTAACACTAACCATCAAATTTTAATAGGATGATTCTGCAAGGGCCGGTCCTCAGTCTAAAGACTATTCTTGTTTAAGAATGTTACACTATATTTTATGTAACTTTGAAATATGAAGAAAAAAACCCTTGTGCTTGGTGCCTCTTTGAATCCTGCCCGCTATTCAAATCTTGCCATTAACAGGCTTGTTAAGCACGGGCAACCCACAGTTGCGATAGGATTGAGAAAAGGAAGTGTGAATGGTGTTGATATAGAGACAGAAAAACTTCCTTTTAAAAGTGTGGATACCATAACTCTGTATCTTAATGCAAAACGGCAAAAAGAGTATTATGATTATATACTTTCCCTGCAGCCGAAAAGGGTAATCTTCAATCCGGGAACCGAAAATCCTGAATTATACGATCTTCTTAGAAAAAATGGGATCCGTTTTGAGAATGCCTGTACTTTAGTCATGCTTTCCACTCACCAGTACTAGACCTAAAAAGGTTAAGAAACCATTAAGTATCAGAATAAAGAAACCAAATTCGAATCCGAACCATACCAGGCTATTAACGCTTATAATGTAGGAGAGGACGGGGGCCGCAATTGCAATTACAGGTACCAGTTTATCTTTTACACTCCATTTTGTAAATAATCCAAACGCATATAGCCCCAGTAAAGGTCCATAGGTATAACCTGCAAACTGGAAAAGTTTATTGATAACACTCTTGTCTGCGATCGCATATTTGAAAGCCAGCATCACCAGGACCAGCAATACCGAGATTGCCACATGTATCTGCTTTCTTATACGAACCTGTTTTTGTTCGTCATACTTCTTTTCAATATCCAGAATATCAATGCTAAAGGAGGTAGTAAGTGAGGTCAAAGCGCTGTCTGCACTTGAATATGCTGCGGCGATCAATCCCAGTATAAAGAAGACTGCCACGGCAAAGCCCAGGTCACCGCTGGTTGCAATGGCCGGGAACAGATCGTCTTTCTGTTCGGTAATTCCATTCAGATCGGCATAATCGGTAAGTAATACCCCAAGGGCTAGGAATAGGAAATTCACAAAAACCAGAACTATCGTGAACCAGAACATGTTCTTTTGGGCATCCTTAAGGTTGCGACAGGTAAGGTTCTTCTGCATCATATCCTGATCCAGGCCTGTCATCACAATGGCTATAAAAGCCCCGGATAAAAACTGTTTCACAAAATGATCCTTGCTTTTCCAATCTTCAAAAAAGAATATTTGTGAGTGCTCACTTTCCGATAAATAGCCCAGCAGATTGCTTACGGAGAACCCGAGATCTTCAGAAATAAAATAGATGGTTATGCCCAGGGCCAGCAGCATAAAAAAGGTTTGAAGTGTGTCTGTCCAGACAATCGTTTTTATTCCGCTTCTAAAAGTGTAAAGCCATATGAGAAGGATTGTAATGGATACGGTTACGTAATAAGGCACACCCATTGAATCGAAGACGATAAGCTGAAGCACATTTGCCACGAGGAACAGCCTGAAACTTGCTCCCACCACTCTTGATAACAGGAAAAAAGAGGCACCGGTTTTATAAGATGCATTCCCAAACCTGCTTTCCAAATATGTATAAATGGAAGTAAGGTTCATTTTATAATAAAGCGGGAGTAAGACCTGACCTATAACGGCATAACCCACAGTATATCCCAGAACTACCTGGAAATAACTGAAAGAATCTGCCTCTACCGTTCCCGGAATGGAGATAAAGGTAATTCCGCTTAATGAGGCACCTATCATTCCGAATGCTACAAGATACCAAGGCGCCTGTTTGTTCGCTTTAAAGAATTCGGCATTACTGCCTCCCCTTCCTGTAAAATAAGAGATTAGAATGAGCACTGCAAAATAGGCGGCTACAAGAATGAGGACTTGGTATGGTTGCATAAGCAGGTATTATGCGGGGCAATTTACAAATTAAGCTTTAAGTAATCTCATCAGTCAAAAAAATCATAAATTTGCGTATGGATTTTTCTTCAAAATTACTGGAGCAGGCGGTCGATGAAATGTCACAAATGCCGGGAATCGGAAAGCGCACTGCACTTAGGCTGGTACTGCATTTACTCAGGCAGCCGGAGGAACAAACCATTCAGCTTGCAGATGCTCTTAAAAACCTTCGGAAGAATATAAAACTCTGCAGAAACTGCTACAATATCAGTGATACTGAACTATGTGAAATATGCGCTAATGCTTCAAGATCTTCGGAAATAGTTTGTGTTGTTGAGGATATTCGCGACGTGATGGCCATAGAGAATACGGGCCAGTACAGGGGGCATTACCATGTTCTGGGAGGTAAGATAAGTCCGATGGATGGAGTAGGGCCTTCTCAGTTGAACATAAAGCCACTTATCGAAAAAGTCTTGCAGGGAAAGGTGGAAGAGATCATTTTTGCATTAAGCAGTACTCTGGAAGGAGACACTACCAATTTCTATATATTCAAACAACTTGAAGGCACTAATATTAAAACTTCTACCATAGCCCGTGGAATTTCGGTGGGTGATGAACTGGAATATGCCGATGAGGTCACGCTGGGAAGAAGTATCACTAACAGGATTCCTTTCGAAAATTCAATGAAAGGATAGGATTTTTTTAGGTCCGGGGTCTTCTTTTTCTTTTAAAAAGTCTCAAAGTTTTTCAATTCCGTGCCTGAAATCGTAATTTTAGCCTGATTTATTATAGAGGCTCTGACTATAAAAAATTCAGAATAAATCAATTTTATTGATTTTTTAATATTTATTAAGCGGTGTTTTGATTAAATTCGCAACAGAAATAACTAAAATCACATCCGATTTAAAGATATGGCAAAATTTGAACTAAAGTTGCCCAAAATGGGCGAAAGCGTTGCTGAAGCGACCATTACTAGTTGGCTAAAGGAAGTTGGGGATACGATAGAAATGGATGAACCGGTACTTGAAATTGCTACCGATAAGGTAGATAGTGAAGTACCCAGCGAGGTAGATGGGAAACTTGTTGAAAAGCTTTTTGAGACCGATGATGTGGTTCAGGTGGGACAAACCATAGCTATTATTGAGACAGATAGTGAGGTTGAGGAACCTGCCGCTCTTGATATTGAAGATGAACCGGCAGAAGTGACAGAAGTGGAGGAAACAGTAGAGCAGGCTAAAGCCACGGTTTCAACTTCTGCCAGTGAAGATTATTCAGATTCTTCCAGATTTTATTCTCCGCTGGTTAAGAATATAGCCAAAGAGGAAGGGATCTCTCTTGAAGAACTTGAAAAAATAGAAGGTACCGGGAAAGAAGGTCGTGTCACGAAGAATGATATCCTTGATTATGTAGAGAATCGGGACAAGAAGGACCAGGCGGCATCTGCCTCTGGAAAATCTGTTGAAACCAGTGACCTGGAGTCAAAAGTTTCTCAACAGCCAGAACCTGTGGTCAGTGGTGAAGATCAGATCATTGAGATGAGCAGAATGGGTAAAATGATCGCTCATCATATGGTGCAGAGTATACAAACTTCAGCCCACGTACAGTCATTTATAGAAGTGGATGTTACAAATATCTGGAACTGGAGAAATAAACATAAGGATGCTTTTCAGAAACAAGAGGGGGAAAAGCTAACCTTTACACCTATATTTATGGAAGCGGTTGCCAAGGCGATACGTGATTTTCCTATGGTCAATATTTCGGTGAATGAAGATGTGACCAAAGTCATTAAAAAGAAAGATATCAATCTTGGAATGGCAGCAGCACTTCCCGACGGGAACCTTATCGTTCCTGTGATCAGGAATGCAGACAGGCTGAATTTGGTAGGTATGGCTAAAGCGGTAAACGATCTTGCCGCCCGTGCAAGAAAAAATAAATTAAAGCCTGATGAGATCCAGGGAGGAACCTATACCGTTACTAATGTGGGAACATTTGGTAGTATTATGGGAACTCCGATCATCAATCAGCCACAGGTTGGTATCCTTGCTCTTGGAGCCATAAGAAAGATGCCATCGGTGATAGAAACTCCTGAAGGTGATTTTATAGGAATACGTTATAAAATGATCCTTTCACACAGCTATGATCACAGGGTGGTGAACGGAGCTCTTGGCGGGCAGTTTGTACAGCGAGTGGCACAATACCTTGAAGGTTTTGATAAAGACAGGGAGATTTAACTGCCTTTTTAATAATATTCTGAAAGCCACGTTATGCGTGGCTTTTTTTATTTCCGGTTCCAAAATTCTCCTTAAATCCTGAGCCTTGTCATATCCGGACTATTAAATTATACTAACTTTACAAAAATTTTTTAAAAATGGACCTCAAGCTTACCAAGCCAATTTGTTTTTTTGATCTTGAAACTACGGGAACCAATATTACTAATGACAGAATCGTTGAAATTGCCATCCTAAAAGTTTTTCCTAACGGAAATAAAGAAAGTCATACCTGGCTGGTGAACCCTGAGCGGCCTATTCCCGCTGAAGTGGTTGCCATACATGGTATTTCAGATGAAAAGGTGGCAAACGAGCCCACTTTCAAAGAACTGGCATCCAGGGTATATGATCTCATAAAAGGCTGTGACCTAGCTGGATATAACTCCAATAGGTTCGATATTCCACTTCTGGTAGAGGAGTTGCTTAGAGCAGGGATAGATTTCGAGATGAAAAATGTAGTGGCGGTAGACGTACAAACCATATTTCATAAGAAGGAACAAAGAACGCTGTCTGCGGCTTATCAATTCTACTGCGGAAAAAACCTGGAGGACGCTCATAGTGCCCAGGCAGATACCGAGGCTACCTACGAAGTGCTTAAATCACAACTCGATAAATATGAGGATCTTGAAAATGATATGAAATGGTTGTCAAATTTCAGCTCGAGGAAAAGATCGGCTGATTTTGCCGGATTTATAGCTTTTGATAAAAAAGGAAAAGAGGTCTTCACTTTTGGAAAATACAGGGGTAAGCATGTAGAAGATGTGCTGGAAGAGGAGCCGGGTTACTTTGGCTGGATACAGAATGCCGATTTCCCGCTTTACACAAAAAAGGTACTTACCGCCATAAAACTTCGTAAACTTAATAATAAACTGTCCTGATGAAGATCATTTGCGTTGGCAGAAATTATACAGAACACATAGAGGAATTAAATAATGAAAAGCCGGAAGATCCTGTATTGTTTCAAAAGCCTGATACGGCCATCCTGTTAAAGAAACAACCATTTTTTATTCCTGATTTTTCTGATGATATCCACTATGAAGTGGAGGTCCTGGTAAAGATCAAAAGAATAGGTAAACACATTCAGGAGAAATTTGCTCATAAATATTATGATGAAATTGGGCTTGGAATAGATTTTACCGCCAGAGATCTTCAGCAAAAATTAAAGGAAAAAGGCCTGCCCTGGGAAAAGGCCAAGGCTTTTGATGGTGCAGCAGTGGTGGGCAATAAATGGCTGGACAAGAAAGAACTGGGTGATGTTGACGATTTAAATTTTCGTCTGGAAAAGAATGATGATATCGTGCAGCAGGCCAGTACCTCCCATATGCTGTGGAAAATTGACGAATTAATTGCGTATATTTCGACGTATTTCACCCTGAAAATAGGGGATATAATTTTTACAGGTACACCGGCCGGAGTGGGAAAAGTTTATCCCGAAGATAGGTTAACCGGATACCTGGAAGGCAACAAAATCTTTTCTATCAAAGTAAAATAGTTATTGAATGAGCAACTACAATCTAGACGAAGTCAAAGAAATGGCAGGCGGTGATGAAGAATTCATGCTTGTCGTGGTACAAACTTTCCTTGAAGAGATTCCGCCAGATGTAGAGGCCATGAATGAGGCTATTGGGAATGACAATGCCAGCTTAGCCTATCAATATGCCCATAAGATGAAGCCAAACCTGCAGCTTTTCGGGTTGGAACTTATGGAACAGATACAGGTGATAGAGGCCTGGTCTAAACACGGCAAAAGAAAGGATGAAGTGCCAGAAGCAGCCGATAAGATCACCAAAAAGGTGGATGTGGCTGCTGCAGAACTGAAACAGGACTTTGACCTATAAAAGATGAAGGCTGAAATTATTACAATTGGAGATGAGATCCTCATCGGTCAGATTGTAGATACCAATTCGGCATTTCTTTCCAAAGAACTTAACAAGATAGGTGTAAGCGTTCATCAAATCACCTCAATTCAGGATGAACGTGAACATATACTTCAGAGTCTTAAAGAAGCCTCAGGGAGGGCAGATGTGATAATAGTAACCGGGGGCTTGGGTCCAACTAAGGATGATATCACCAAAAAATGCCTTTGTGAATTCTTTGATGACAAAATGGTCAGGAATAAAGAGGTCTTAAAGCACATTGAAGAACTTTTTGAGAAATATATAGATACTCCAATTTCAGATCTTAACCGCGACCAGGCATTAATACCTTCCAAAGCTACTGTTCTCCCTAATAAATATGGTACAGCAGCCGGAATGTGGTTTGAAAGGGAGGGTAAGGTTTTTATTTCAATGCCCGGAGTTCCGTACGAAATGAAGGAACTTACGAAAGATGAGGTGATTCCAAGGTTGATGAAGAACTTTTCAAGGCCTGTAATTTTACATAAAACAGTTATCACCTATGGGCTTGGGGAAAGTGCCCTTGCAGAAAAGATCGAGAGCTGGGAGAATAATCTGCCCAAAGAAATCAAACTTGCCTATTTACCCAATCTTGGAAAGGTAAGACTTCGACTCACCGCCCGTGGTGGTGATGAAGAATATTTGAAAAATCTTATTGATAGCCAGGTCACCGCTTTACATGAATTTATTGGAGATGTTATCTACGGTTATGAAGATGACGACCCTGTTGAGGTTGTAATTGCTAGAATGCTGGCTGAAAGAAGCTGGACATTATCGACGGCTGAAAGCTGTTCGGGGGGAAGGCTGGCTGTAAAATTCACCCGGGCTCCTGGATCTTCAGCCACTTTTAAAGGAAGTATAGTGAGTTATGCTACCGAGGCAAAGGAGGAACTTCTGGATGTTTCGGAAGAACTCATAAAAGAAAAATCCGTGGTAAGTGCTGAAGTGGCCGAAGCCATGGCCCTGGCCGCGCTTAGGAAATTCCATTCCGATTTTTCTATAGCTACTACCGGGAATGCCGGGCCCACCAAAGGAGATAGTGATGCCGAAATTGGAACGGTCTTTATTGCTATTGCCAGCCCGGAGGAAGTGTTCTCAGAAAAATTCATGTTTGGGAACCATCGGGAAAAGGTTATCGGGAAAACGGTAAATAAAGCCATGGAATTACTTCAGCAAACAATTATTAAATACCGGGATAGATCTTAAGTAAAATTTGCATTATTTTTGCCCGATTTGATAGGATTTTAGATCGGAGCTTAATTGCTTAAGCTTTGTTTCAGGCCTTTAGTGGCCCGTATTTTAGACAAAATAATTGGATGAAAGATTAGTCTAAATATTTTTTTTGAATTAGTTGCCTGTTAGGTAAAAAAATCGTTAATTTGCAGCCTGTTTTGAAATAACGAGAAAAGTATAGAGCAATGTCAAGAGTTTGTGAACTTACCGGGAAAAGAGCAATGGTTGGGAACAATGTTTCCCACGCCATGAATAAGACGAAGCGTAAATTTAACGCTAACCTTGTTAAAAAACGTTTTTTTATTCCTGAAGAAGACAGATGGGTCACTCTTAAAGTGAGTACTTCTGCATTAAAAGATATCAACAAGAAAGGAATCTCTGCCGTTATCAAAGAGGCGAGAGCAAAAGGATTTCTTAAGAAATAATCCGATAAAAAACATTCACAATGGCAAAGAAAGGTAACAGAGTTCAGGTAATCTTAGAATGTACAGAACACAAAGCATCTGGTCAACCAGGTACTTCAAGATATATTACAACAAAAAATAAAAAGAATACACCCGATAGAATAGAGTTGAAGAAATTCAATCCTATTCTTAAGAAAATGACGGTGCATAAAGAAATTAAATAATTTGAGTCATGGCAAAGAAATCAGTAGCATCTATTCAAACAGGATCTAAAAGGTTAACCAAAGCGATAAAAATGGTTAAATCTGAGAAAACCGGTGCCTACACTTTTGTAGAACAAATTATGGCTCCGGAAGACGTAAACGACTTTTTGAAGAAGTAAGAAGCTTCACAAACGATATTCATTTTTTAAAGAAGCCGTTCAGATTTAATCTGGACGGCTTTTTCTTTTTATGTATATTTATTGCCGCATTCTTAGAGGGTTTTAGCCTTCTTTTGTTTTTTAAAACCTGCCAAATAAAATGAGTTTATTTAAAAAGATATTTTCTAAAGAAAAAAAGGAGAACCTTGATAAAGGTCTGGAGAAATCAAAGACCAGTTTCTTTGATAAAATGAGTAAGGCTGTGGCCGGAAAATCCAAGGTGGATGATGAGGTGCTGGATGACCTTGAAGACGTGCTCGTTAGCAGTGATGTTGGAGTAGCTACCACTATTAAGATCATCAACAGAATAGAAGACCGCGTGGCCAGGGATAAATACCTGGGAACCGATGAATTGAATAAGATACTTCGTGAGGAGATCGCTGCGCTTCTTTCTGAAACCAGTTCAGGTGAATACTCTGAACTTGATATTCCTGCCGATAAAAGACCCTATGTAATCATGGTGGTGGGAGTGAACGGGGTTGGAAAGACAACAACCATTGGGAAACTGGCCCATCAATTTAAAAAACAGGGTAAAAAGGTGGTGTTGGGAGCAGCCGATACTTTCCGTGCTGCTGCTATAGACCAGCTTCAGATCTGGGCCGACAGGACAGATGTGCCAATCATCAAACAGAAAATGGGAAGCGATCCGGCTTCCGTGGCTTTTGAAACTATTAAGCATGCCGTTCAAATGGATGCCGATGTAGTATTGATAGATACCGCAGGGCGACTTCATAATAAGGTTAATTTAATGAAGGAGCTTTCCAAAGTGAAGAGAGTGATGCAAAAGACCGTTGCCGATGCCCCTCATGAAGTACTTCTTGTACTGGATGGGTCAACAGGACAAAACGCCTTTGAACAGGCTAAACAGTTTACTGCGGCAACCGAGGTAACCTCGCTGGCTGTGACTAAACTTGATGGGACCGCAAAAGGCGGAGTGGTGATCGGTATCAGCGATCAGTTTAAAATTCCTGTAAAATATATAGGTGTTGGAGAAGGAGTGGAAGATCTACAGGTGTTCAATAAATTTGAATTTGTAGATTCCTTCTTTAAATAAACCTATGAATATAAGACTAATACTTTTCCTTTGCATTTTTATAACTATAAGCTGTAAGAATGATAAATCTGAAAATGATCTAACGGAAAATCAGCTCCAAACCAATTCTACAGACACTGTAGAAGAAATGGAATTTAAGGTGGTAGACTCCAGGTTTATCGATAATGAGGAATTATGGGCTCCGTTTCAATCTGATCTTTCTGAATTTACAGGCGAGGTTTATGAAGAAGTAAAGGCTCTGGTCTTTGAAAAGTCCATTCCCCAGATTCAGCAATCAATAGATGAAGGGAAACTGACCTATGAAGAACTCGCGCTTTTTTATCTTTCCAGAATAAAGGAATATGACAGGGATAATGAGCTTTCCCTTAATTCTGTAATTGCCTTGAATCCTGATCTATTAAAGGAAGCCAGACAGAAGGATGAATTAAAGAGTAAGGTTGCAAACCATCATCTTATTTTCGGGATTCCCGTTCTTTTGAAAGATAATATCAACACTGCCGCAATGCCAACCACGGCAGGAGCTGCGGCACTTCAGGATAATGATACTCAGGATGCTTTTATAGTTGAACGCCTAAAAGAAAATGGAGCCATAATTCTTGGTAAAGCGAACCTAAGCGAGTGGGCCTATTTTTTCTGCGGGGAATGTCCCAGTGGCTATTCGGCGGTGGGTGGCCAGACTCTCAATCCGTACGGAAGGAAAATACACGATACCGGTGGATCCAGTTCCGGAAGCGGAGTAGCGGTTGCAGCGAATCTTGCACCTGTTGCAGTAGGTTCTGAAACTTCTGGCTCTATACTTTCACCTTCCAGTCAGAATTCGGTCGTTGGTTTAAAACCTACTGTAGGATTGCTTAGCAGGGGAGGAGTTGTGCCTATTTCAAGCACTCTGGACACACCCGGCCCTATGACAAGGTCAGTTATAGATAACGCAATTCTACTTTCTGCGATGACTGGAGTGGACCAGAAAGATCCGGCTTCCAAAGCAGCGGGAAAAAAAGAGAACAATTTTTATTCAGATTTAAAGCAAACCGATCTTAAAGGCAAAAGGTTTGGCGCCATTAAATCTTTGATGGAAGATACCTTGTATTTAAGGGCGGTTAATGATCTTAGGAATGCAGGAGCCGAAATAGTTGAATATGAAGCCGAGGAAATAAACCTTCCAAACTTTATCAGATTGCTTAACCTGGATATGAAGAAAGACCTGCCTGAATATTTTAAGAATTATGGCGGAGAGCCCCGGTTTCAGAATGTTCAGGATGTGGTGGATTATAATTCGGAAGATTCCCTTGGTCGTGCCCCTTACGGTCAGGCCTTGTTTTTGGGAATAATAAAAGATTCGGCTTCAACAGAAGAATTTACAGCCATAAAAGATACCTTAATGAGAAACGGTACCCGGTTTTTTGAAAAACCCATGAAGGAATATAAACTCGATGCTGTGCTTTCAATTAATAATTACCATGCTGGCTTTGCTGCCGTGGCAAAGTACCCGGCCATAACAGTGCCTATGGGCTATAACTCGCAGAATGCCCCTAAAGGACTAACATTTATTGGAAAACCCTTTACGGAACAACAGCTTTTGCAATGGGCATATACATTTGAACAAACCACGAACCGAAGAAAAACTCCGGAAAACTATAATGAGTAATACTTCCCACAGATACCTCGTTTTAATATCAAAGATCATTTTCTTTTACAGTATTTTTTATGTGGTCATGAAGATACTGGCCATTTTTCAGGGAGCCTGGCTGATTCCTAATCTAATCCTGAGTCTTCCATACGTCATTTTTGCCATGGTTGGTGGGATAATGGTAAAAAGGAATTCCTATCACTGGGCATATGTTATTGCGGGAGCGATAATTATTAGTCTTATACGTTATTACGAGCAGGAGTGGATGGTACAATTACATAACTACTTCAATTAAGTGCAGTTGGCTGGCGCTCATAACAAAAAGTCCTATCCGGAAATTGTTTATTTAAATGGGGAATGGATGAAACATGACCAAGCCAGTATCTCAGTATTTGATCGTGGATTTATGCTTGGGGATGGAATTTATGAAGTAACCCCTTTTTATGAAGGTAAGGTATTTGGACTGGAGGAGCACCTGAAACGGCTTCAGTATTCCCTTGATGAGATCATGATAGATCTTGATGCCGGGAGTCTGAAACCAATGATGTTTGAAGCGATCTCGAAAGCCGGACTGTCAGATAAGGATGCCGCAGTCTACATCCAGGTTTCACGAGGGGTTGCCCCCAGAACGCATTATTTTCCTGAAAATATTGAACCCACATTACTTATTTATGCCTTTCCGGCATCTTTAAAGGGTTTTGAAAATAAACAGTGGAGCGTGCTGGTTTCCGAAGATCTCAGGTGGCATCGTTGCGATATCAAATCTACCTCGCTTCTCGCAAATATTAAATCTAATTCCGAATCTCACAGATTGGGACTGGATGAAAATCTACTGGTACGCGATGGATTTTTTACGGAAGGTTCACATTCTACTATCTTTTTCATTAAGGATAATATTATCTATACCCATCCCGAAGGACCTCAGATCCTTTCAGGGATCACCCGAAAATTTGTTATAGCTATTTGTGCTGAATTGAATTTTGAGGTAAGAGAGGAAGCTTTTCCTTTATCTGCGTTGGATAAAGTTGATGAGATTTTCCTAACCGGGACCACCACCCAGGTGATGGCTGTAAAAGAAATGTTCTCTGACGGAAATAAAATTTTTAATGAACCTGAAATCGGACCTGTGACCCAAAAGATCCAGCAGGCATTCATTCAGAAAACACGTAGTCTTTAGAAAGACATTATTCCTTTATCACATTATATTTCTTTAGTATTGGTATAACCTTTTCCATGGGCAGCGCTTTAATACTTCTTCCTTTAAAACCGGTCATGGTCTCGGCGATGAATAATGAATTAAAAATAGCCTCTTCGGTAGCTTCGATGGCGGCCATAAAGATGGGAGACATTAAGTCATTTGGTACGACTTTCTTTTCCAGCAGATCAGATTCAATTTTATATGGTACCCTGTTTTCTTCCGAGGTGGAAAATGCGATAACATAATCACCGCTTCCGTTGGATGCAATACCTCCTGTCTTGGCTAGACCCAGAATGGCTCTTTTTGCCATTCGCTTTAAATTCCGGGTGTCCAGGGGAGCATCTGTAGCTACCACGATCATACATGAACCATCGGCACTGTCCATGATCCTGTCTCTAAAACTGAATTGATCCAGAACTTCCCCAACCGGGGCTCCATCTATTTGCAGGTTACCTCCAAAATTGGTCTGTACAAGAACTCCTACCGTGTAACCGCCGAGACTTTCAGGCAAATTTCTGGAAGACGTCCCAATTCCACCTTTAAACCCGAAACAGATAGTTCCTGTTCCCGCCCCTACATTTCCTTCCTCCACTTCTGTATCTGCATTTTCGATCGCGGAGATCACGTCTTCTATTTTCACATGCTGTCCGCGAATATCATTCAGGTAACCGTCATTGGTTTCACCAACCACAGCATTCACAGATCTCACATCTTCATTTCCTTTCTGATTCAGTGTATATTTTATTAGCGCATTCATTCCGGTTGCAACATTCAGTGTATTTGTAAGTATGATGGGAGTTTCAATATTTCCCAGCTCTTCAATTTGTGTGCTTCCTGCAAGTTTTCCAAAACCGTTACCAACAAAGACCGCTGCAGGAACTTTCTGCTTAAAAATATTACCTTCATGTGGAAGAATTGCGGTAACTCCGGTTCTAACCGAATCTCCTTTTATAAGGCTGGTGTGTCCCACTTTTACACCGTCAACATCGGTGATAGAGTTCTTAGGCCCGGGAGGCAGAACTCCGGGTTCGATGCCCAGGTCGCGTATTCGTTGCTGGGAAAAAGCATTGGAATTTAAAAGGAAAATGCAGAAAAGAAGTGCAACGAAATGTTTCATTCGAAATGATTTTTGAAATTTGAAGATACAAAACCAATTGTAAGTTTCGAGAAGACTTTAAGTCTTAAGAGCTAAGCTTCTTGAATTCTAATTTTAGATTGTATCTTTGCACCCGCTTAGAATTTCTCTAATCAAAGAATTCCGGGCTCAAATATAGATCAGTAAGTTTATGAGGACTAAGTCGTTAAAGAAAAACAGGATTAATGTAGTCACCTTAGGTTGTAGCAAGAATGTGTACGACAGCGAGGTGCTAATGGGGCAGTTGAAGGCCAATAAGAAAGACGTTGTCCATGAACAAGACGGGAATATTGTTGTTATAAATACCTGCGGATTTATTGATAATGCCAAGGAACAATCGGTAAACACCATTCTTGAATATGTTCAGAAAAAGGAAGAAGGGGAAGTAGATAAAGTATTTGTGACCGGATGTTTGAGCGAAAGATATAAGCCGGACCTTCAAAAGGAGATCCCGAATGTGGATCAGTATTTTGGAACAACTGAGCTACCCGGACTTTTAAAGGCTCTCGAAGCTGATTACAAACATGAACTGATAGGGGAAAGGCTTACTACAACTCCTAAGAATTATGCTTATTTAAAGATAGCTGAAGGCTGTGACCGTCCCTGTTCATTTTGTGCAATTCCTTTGATGCGTGGCGGGCATAAATCCACACCCATTGAAAACCTTGTTAAGGAAGCAGAAAAGCTTGCCGCAAATGGGGTAAAAGAATTGATACTTATCGCTCAGGATCTTACTTATTACGGTCTTGATCTTTATAAAAAACGTAATCTGGCCGAATTACTGGAAAACCTGGTTAAGGTTGAAGGTATCGAATGGATAAGGTTGCATTATGCTTTTCCCACCGGTTTCCCGATGGATGTATTGGAAGTGATAAAGCGCGAGCCCAAAGTTTGTAATTATCTTGATATCCCGCTACAGCATATTTCAGATGAGCTTCTTAAATCGATGCGTCGTGGTACAACTCATGAGAAAACGACCAGACTTCTGAAAGAATTCAGAAAGAAAGTGCCGGAAATGGCTATAAGGACCACGCTTATTGTTGGATACCCGGGCGAGACCGAGGAGCATTTCCAGGAATTGAAAGAGTGGGTGAAGGAAATGCGTTTTGAACGCCTTGGTTGCTTTACCTATTCTCATGAAGAGAATACACATGCCTATAACCTGGAAGACGATGTTCCTCAGGATTTAAAGCAGGCAAGGGCTAATGAAATTATGGAGATCCAGTCTCAGATCTCATGGGAACTTAACCAGGAGAAAATAGGTAAGACTTTCAAAGTAGTGATAGACCGTAAGGAAGGTGATTATTTTGTAGGCCGTACCGAATTTGATTCACCCGATGTTGATAATGAAGTACTTATCGATGCGAATTCAGTTTATCTTAAAACAGGCGATTACTATGAAGTTAAAATCACCGATGCAGCCGATTTTGATCTTTATGGTGAACCTCTGAATGTAAAAACCGAAAAGCCTGAACGAAAAGAATTGAGAGTGAGGTCTGTTTTGAAATAAAATCATACTGAAAAAATCTGGGTTTAACTTATTATAACGAAACCCCACAGGTTTTTAAAACCTGTGGGGTTTTTCATTAAAAGTAAAAACTGTAAAACTGGCAAGGAATTAAAGGTCAAGTCAATTTAAGCAATAGTGACTTCATCTTCGAGATAGACCTGCTGCACGCTGTTCAGGATTTCCACTCCTTCTTTTAACGGACGCTGAAAGGCTTTTCTTCCCATGATAAGCCCGGCACCACCAGCGCGTTTATTAATGACGGCCGTCCTTATAGCTTCCTTAACATCTGACTCTCCTTTGGAACCTCCACCAGAGTTAATTAAACCTATTTTGCCCATATAACAGTTGGCTACCTGGAGTCTGCAAAGATCTATCGGATGGTCTGTGGTTAAACTTTCATACATCTCGTCGTCATACTTCCCAAAATTTATATCTCTGAATCCATAGTTGGTTTCCGGTAATTTCTGTTTTATAACATCAGCTTTTATGGTAACGCCAAGGTGGTTGGCCTGTCCGGTAAGATCGGCTGCTGAATGATAATCTTTATCGCCCGTTTTGAAACTGGAATTTCGGGTATAACACCATAAGATGGTTCCCATTCCCAGCTGATGGGCTTCTTCAAAGGCTTCTGCAATTTCAACGATCTGCCTGTTGCTTTCCTTGGAGCCGAAATAGATGGTAGCGCCTATTGCTACAGCCCCCATATTCCAGGCTTCCTTTACGGTTCCATATGGAATCTGGTCATATTTATTAGGATAGGTGAGTAGCTCATTGTGATTTATCTTGACCACAAACGGGATCTTATGAGCATACTTTCGGGCATGAAGTCCTAGCACTCCGAACGTGGAAGCAACTCCGTTACAGCCCGCTTCAATGGCCAGTTTTATGATGTTCTCAGGATCAAAATAATCCTTGTTCTTATAAAATGAGAAAGCCGCAGAATGCTCTATTCCCTGGTCTATTGGAAGGATATTCAGATAGCCCGTACCCCCGAGGTTTCCATGATTATAAAGTTGTGCAAGACTTCTTAGTGTTTGAATATTCCTGTCACTGTTTATAAAGGTTTCTACCGGTCCCGGGCCCAAAACCTTAATCCTGTCTGCCGGAATCTTTTTACAGGTATGCTCAAGGTAATATTTGGCATCCTTTTTTCCGAGAATTTCTCTTATTTGGTCGATATATTCCATATCTGAAATTTTTGGTTGGTTATTAGATCCCAAAGGGAAAAGTCTCAGGCGTCAAATTTTCCCTTGGTTTTAATTTTAGAGGGTGTAATGCCTGGGTCTGGTCTATATAAAGAAAGGCATCATATCTTTCAACCATATCTGAAGGCACATAATTCCCGCTTTCTCTTTCAGGGTCGTAAACCACCCCGATAGCCCGATGGTCCAGGTCTACAGAAAATGCGTTGGTGATCTCAGGATGCTCATCAAAAATCAATAGTTTATTGGTTCCGTTAAATTGATGCATTTTACCTTCAAAGCTGTTTTCCCTGGCAGGGGGAACATACATTTCCTGCATCGGTGCTCCCCATGCACTTCCCGCAATCACCGAACCTTCATAAGAGCCAAAACCAACGAGTACCGAATTGTTATATCCTTTCTCTTCACGCACCAGCTGCCCCACATTTACAAGGCCGGAATGGGCCATATCGGTAGCACGAGCATCGCCGATATGCGTATTGTGCTCCCATACAATCACCTTTGCCTGATTCCCGTGATAATCCATAAGTCTGTTAAGGGTCTCCATCATATGGCGGTCGCGTACATTCCATGAACTATTGCCGAATTCTGACATGGCCTTATAATATTTTTCGGCATTTGCCATTACAAGGGAATTGATCTCTGCATTTAGATCGGCTTCCAGCTCACTATCGTAATTATGGGATCGTTGTCTTACTTCCTTTAGTAAACTGATTACTTCATCCTGACATCCTGGTTTTGACCGGCTGAATACTGATCCGTAGGAGTCTTTTTCCCTAAAAGGTTCAAAGCACATCATAGCCTGTCGTGCCAATTCCGCAGTTTCCGGATCTTCCTTCTCCAGATATTTTACGATTATCTCCATGCTTTCCCAGAGGCTGTATACATCCAGCCCGTAGAAACCAATTTTATCTTCTTTGGATTGATGCTGATTATAATCTCTAAGCCAGTCAGCAAAAGCGGCAGTTTCCCAGTTAGCCCACATCCAGGTTGGCCACCTGTGGAATTCATGCAACACCTCCTGAATATCCTGTCCTACTCCATCCTTTATCCATTTATTAATTTTAAAGCAATCAGGCCAGTCGCCTTCCACGGCTATGAATGAAAAACCTTTTTCTTCAATGAGTCTTTTTGATATTTGGGCACGCCAGGTATAATATTCGTGTGTTCCATGACTGGCTTCACCCAACAACACATATTGTGCATCTCCAACTCTTTCAAGCAGTGGATCCAGATCGTTCTTTGAGTGAAGGGGATGAAAAAAATCTGAAACTTTCTTTGGATGTAGGGTGCTCATAACTCATGAGGTATTGGTTACATACCTGAATTTAAGCGTTTTAAATGGAAGCCAGGCTTAGGGAGATGATAAAATATTGATAAAAAAAGTTAAGAATACTGCCAAAAGATAGGCCAGGTGAACGGAGTCCAAAGGCAGGCTCTTAAATTGGAATATTTAATAGCACTGTTTACCCATGAATTGCATGTCCTGAAAGCATGAAAAGAAGATTTTGAGGCGTAGAACACATCATTGTCTGAATAATGGAAGTTCAGAGGTGTGAGGCTTCGGTCATCATTTAATTCAAAATGCTTCAAAAAATATTCTGAAAGTCTTTTATATTCTTCCGCTTCAATATTAAGTTCAATAAATTTATCAGAATCTATTTGACTAAGCTGTGTTATATGTAATGCTGAGGGTGTATTCAGGAATAAGGCTTTAAAAGCAGTTTTAAAGCGGAGGTCCTCCCAATAGGGGGTAGTCCTGTAGAATTCCCGGTCACCCCAGCCAAAGGAGTAGTATTTTGCATTTGCTATTGATGAAGGAAAATGTTCGGGGAGGATAAGATTCTTCCAGTTGATGATTTCATTCGCAATGGGAACCACAATATCTGTATGGGAGCCATTCTGAACTATATAAATCTTTATTGCACCATTGGTGCCGGAAGTTTTATTGACGGGGATCAGCCCTCCAAATATTACCAGTAGGGAATATATGAATAGAGGCATAAGTAGAATGATGAGTAGTTTTCGAAAGTATTTTCCCCAAATTCCCATTATGATCTTAAGCTGTTGAATTTGATTCTTTCTTCCGTTTTCTGTGATCTACATAAACGTAGATAGCATAGATCAGTATTCCCGCTCCGCCTATCCAGTATAGGCCGTTCTTAAGTTCTTGGGTGTCCCTTCCAAAATAGGCTATAGCAAATGATAATGGAATGATGCCTGTTAAGGTGGCGAAAATGAACTTTCTGTATTTCATCCCCAGCATACCGGCAATGATACTTATGGCATCATTTGATAAAAACGGAGAGATCCTGAAGATGGCTATAGTCCAGAAACCGTAATTGGAAACCCAATACTGAACTTTCTTATTCTTGGAACTGCCAATCACTTTCTGGAGGTGCTCCTCTCCCAGCCATTTCCCTATATAGAAGGCGATGGTTGAAGCACAAAACACCCCGGATATCGATATGAGAGCCCCGCCCCAGAACCCATAGGCCAGAACTGCTACGATCATTGGAAGCCAGGAAGGGAAGACCACCAGGAAGATCTGAAGTATCATAACGATAATGATTGCTACTGGTCCCCAGATACCAAAACTTTCAAAATGAGAGCTGATCCTATCCTCATCATTACTCCATAATATATTCCAGGTTTCATTAATGAAATCCTGGAACGGGGGATAGGCAAAATATAGAAGTAATAGTCCGGCAATTATGCTCCCGGTAAGTATATAGGACGCTTTTTTAGACAATACTGTTTTTTTTAATTATTTGGAAAGCTTAAGTTTCCGGGTCAAAAAGATATGAAAAAGGCGGAAATGTTAATTCCCGCCCTGCCTTAAAACTTTGATAAAGTTTTAATTTTCGGCATTATCTGGATTCAGTAATATGGGTTTTCCATAGCCCAGGTCCTCAAGTTTCTCAAGCTGGGTTTCGGCGTCTCCTACAATAAGGTAGTACATCTTTTCCGGATTAACGTATTTTCTGGCGAGGTCCTGGATATCCAGTACATTCAATTCTTCCACCTTAGACTCACGGTTTTTAATAAAATCGTACTCATATCCATAATCGTTTATTTCCCTTAACATATTGAGTTTGGCTCCAAGAGTTTCAAAACGCCGTGCATTGCTCTTTATCATATAGCTTTTAGTCACATCAAGATCTTCCTGGCTAAAAGTTGAAGGATACTCTTTTAAGATATCCCTTACAAGTTCTGCCGCCTCATAAGTAATATTGGTCCGCACCCCACTACTTATCATAAAAGGGCCAATATAGCTTCTGTCTATAAAACGCGATCTTATCCCGTAAGTATAGCCCTTTCCTTCCCGGAGTTCCTGGGTTAATCTTGAGGCAAAACCTCCTCCGCCGAGCCTGTAGTTCATCACTTCGGCAGGGTAGAAATCTTCGTGGGTAGCTGAAAGTGCTGGCGAACCAAAGGCGAAAACAGACTGTTTGGCCCCGGGAACGTCGTAGAAATAGATCTTGGATTTTTCGGGACTCCGGATTTCAGTAATCTCAGGGAAATCGATATTTTTAGGTGGCCAGTTTGCAGAAATAGCCCTAACGGGAGCCAGGGCCCGGTCTTTTTCAATGGCACCCACCACCAGAAAACTTGAGGCCAGTGGTGAAAGATTCTCTTCATAATAGTTTTGAAGATCTTCCAGGCTGATGTTGTTTACAGTTTCTGGCGTTCCAAGTTCATTGTATGATAAAATGTTTTTCTCTCCGTAAATCAGTTTTTTGAACTCATTTTGAGCAATACTGTTTGGATCTCCTTTTTCCTGTTGAAGCTGACTAAGTGTTTGTTGTTTGATGAGCTCAAACTCCTTTTGATCCCAGCGTGGCTCCAGTAATATTTCTTTTACCAGTTCTATGGTTTCAGAATAATTCTTGGAAAGTGTGTTTCCGGAGATCGTTATTTTTTCCGTTTCTGCATTTATATAGATGGACGCTCCCAGTAATTCAATTGCTTCTTCAAGCTCTGCAGGTGTTCTTTTTGCGGTTCCTTTTGTCATCAATTCTGCCAGCATATTTGAAATTCCTGCTTTTGCAGGTTTCTCCAGCAGCTGGCCACCTTTGATCTCCAGGCTGAACTGTACCAGTGGAACTTCTTTGTTGGTAATGCCCAATACTTTCATTCCCGATGGCAGATTCATTTCCCAGATGTCAGGAATATTCAGTTCGGGTTTTCCATGATAAGGCGGTTCTATGCTTCTGTCGAAATTCGAAGGGGTTTTTTTGTAGGTAGCCTGTTGATTGGGATTCACTTCATCCTCAGCACCTTCAATGATTTTTTCCTCAACTACCTCGGCTTTTTCTGAATTTTCCAGAGCGAGTTCTAACTGATCTTTAGGCACAAAACTGGTTGCTACATAATTCTTACCCCGTATGTATTTATTATAAACCCGCATTACATCCTCAGGGGTTACCGCCAGTAATTTTTCAACTTCTTTATTTATATAGTTAGGATCGTTCGCGAAGATCTGGTACTGGGCAAGCTGAAAACCTTTTCCCAGAACGCTGGAAATAGAATTATAAAAACTGGTTTCGAGTCCTGCTTTTATTCGCTTCAGGTCTTTTTCGGGAATGCCGTTCTTTTCAAAATTGGTGAATGTTTCCTGGATAGCTTTTTGTACGGAATCTAAATCTTTCGAATCGTAAGCTCTTACCTGCACCATCAGCTGCCCGGCAAGTTCAGAAGTATAGTTAAACATATACACATTGGCGCTCAGCTTTTCTTCTTCAACAAGTTTCTTATACAAGGGCGCGTTCTTTCCATCGGCCATATAATTTGAAAGGATCTCCAGGGCGTAAGTGTCTTCATGGTAAGAATAGACCGAAGGCCATGCAAGTGTTAGTTCGGGCAGTTTTGCAAAATTGTCTTCGTGATAGAGCTTTTTGGTTTTTTCGAGGGAGACCATTTGTTTTTCAAGCCTTTCGATCTGCGGACCCTTCGGAATCTCATCAAAGTATTTATGTACCCATTCCTTCGCCTGTTCCTTGTCAAAATCTCCCGAAATGGTAAGGATCACGTTATTTGGGACATACCATTTATTATAGAAATCCTTTACGTCCTGAAGACTGGCATTCTGAAGGTCCTCAAGGCTACCTATGACCTGCCAGTGATAAGGATGGCCCTTCGGATAGAGGTTCCGGTCTATTACATAGAAAGTATGACCATAAGGCCGGTTATCATAATTTTGACGTTTTTCGTTCTTTACTACCTGTTTTTCTTTGGCCAGGACAGGCTCTGTTACGGTATTGATGAAAAAGCCAAGTTTATCGGCTTCGGCCCAGATCATTTTTTCAAGAGCATCGCTTGGCACCGTTTGGAAATAATTGGTTCTGTCTCTGCTGGTCGATCCATTTGCACCTGATCCGCCGATCCTGGCACTTAACTTATCCAATCCGCCTTTTCCAAGGTTTTCCGATTCCAGGAAAAGGAGGTGTTCAAAAAGATGGGCAAAACCGGTCCTCCCTTCTTTTTCCCTCGCCGATCCTACGTGAACAGTAAGTGCCACGGCGACTACAGGATCAGATTTATCCTGGTGAAGTATTACCTGTAACCCATTTTCAAGACTGAAGGTTTCAAAATCAACCGTGAAATTTCCGGTTTTTTCCTGGGCTAAAGCAGGAATGCTAATGCTCAGAGCTAGTAAACAATAAAAAAGCTTTCTTAAACTCATGATTTACATATTTATAAGCCGGCTACAGTATTGTTGGCAAAGAAGACTGCATTTACAAAGAAGAGTTTTCCATTTTGCCAGAACGCCCTGAACAATGGATTGTCAACCATATAAATGACTGTTCCTCTTCCCATAGGTACTTCTCCAAAGACCAGCGAATTATCCAGTTTTTTTACAGCCTCGCTTCCGGCGAAGCCTGAAACCACTTCAGGAGTATTTATGTAGGCAATATTATACCCATCTCTGAGTAAAGAGTAGCTATCGCTGCTTAGCTTAAGGCTGAAGTAATTATCATCATACCCAAAGGCCATTGGGTGGGTATTGTCCACATTTGTTTTAATGATGCTTCCTGTAATCAGATTCTTGATGCTCTCACGTTCTCTCCTGGCATAAGGTATAAGGTTAGCCCTCGTAGCAGTTGAATCTTTTTTCGTCTCTTCGTTCTTTTTTAAGCCGAACCCATCTTTATCTGTAAAGCTTCCAACAGCATTCCCTATTGCAATAAGCTTTCCTCCACTTTTTACCCATGAGGTAATTTTTTCCTCGGTTTCTTCATCCAGCCATTCACTATACCAACCTGAAGGCATGATAAGAACATCAAATTCAGCAAGATCAACTCTGTTAAAATAATCGGTACCAAGCGGAGTAACGGGGTAATTGAGATCCTGCTCGAAGAAATACCATACTTCTCCAAAATTAAGTGATGAAACTTCATTCCCACGTAGCAAACCTATTTTCTGGTCATTTATGATCTTGATATCTGAGGATCCGAAATCTGGTCCGCTTCCAGCAAAACTTGTTTCGGCTACCAATAGTTGGCGCTCCTCTTCGTTAGCTATCTCAATGACTTTTTTATCAAAATTCTCGTAATCAAGATTATCGCTTTTGGTAATTATAAGACTTCCCGGTTCGAATTTCTGCCCGTTGCTCTGAAATGGCACTTCACTAAAACGTACTTTTATTCCTGCCTTGATAAGTTCGGTAAGAAATGTTGCATCCTGCATGCTGTTCCATTTAGTGATATAACCTGCTCCCTCCGAATTTGCTGAGTTTTGTATATCCTTTACAGGAGCTTCGTTTTCAGCCTGTATAAGCCTGTTGCTTGCAACCGCATCCAGTCCGTAGGCATATGGGAGGCTCCAGGCGGTAATATCATAGGTAAGTGAATCGGCCAGTTTCGTCTTTGGCTCAAAAAGCACCTTTACCATTTTACCTTTTGCCTGATTGGTGGATACGATCAGTGTATTTGCATCGGTGTTCAGATTGCCGCTACCATTATTTTTGTAGTTGTATCCGCTAACCCTATCAGACTTGGCAAATGAATATTTGATTTCATGTTTATCCAAAAGCTTCGTTAGTGAACTTATCTTATCAGCATTCCCCTTAAGGGCATAACTTTTATATTCAAAATTGTCATCACTAAAATAACTTTGGAACTCCCTGTTTAATTCTTCTGCATTTTTTGAAGCTACTTCTACTGTAGAAATTCCTGTTGTAAAGTGATGTTCCACACGATCCTTTAAAGTAAGTATATAGCCTTCGTCAGTTTCAATGCCTAGTCCAGCCCTTCCATGTCCAGCCTGTTCATAGGTCATTCCAATTGCCCCCAAATAGGTAGGATAGGTGTCCCCGTAACTGGGATACAATAGGTCAAAGCGCTCACCGGTGAAATATAACCAGCCTTCACTATCAAAATATCTTGCGTGATTCTTCCCTATCCTGGTCTGAAACTCTCTCTGGAATGGAGTGATGATCTCATGAAAAGGTTCTGCCGCCGGTGCGAAATAATATGGTTCATTAATTCCCTGTTCATGAAAATCTACATGTACATGTGGAAGCCATTTATTGTAAACCTTCAAACGCTCCCGAGTTTCAATTTGGGTAGCCCAGGCCCAGTCACGGTTCAGGTCAAACAGATAATGATTAGGTCTTCCGCCCGGCCATGGTTCATGGTGTTCGGCAGCTTCCTGTGAGGTGTTGTATGGTTCTGCCTTCACCTGGTTATACCAGTTGGCATACCGGTCACGACCATCAGGGTTTATACAGGGATCAATGATCACTACTGTATTTTTAAGCCAGTCCTGTTTCTCCGTAATAAGATTGTAAAGGGTTTTCATGGAGGCTTCTGTACTTGAAGCTTCATTTCCATGTACATTGTAACTAAGCCATACAATGGCAATATCAGATTCTTCAGATCCATTGCCTATCCCGGCATTTTTCAGATGATTAGACCTAATCTGTTCAAGATTGGCCATATTTTCTTCTGAAGAGATAATGGCATAAGTCAGTGGTCTGCGTTCATTGGTCTTTCCATAGGTGTGATATTCTACCATTGGGGAGCTTTCGGCCACATGATTGAAATAATTTACCACATCGGCATGTCTGGAAAACTGACTTCCAAGTTCATAACCCAGAAACTCTGAAGGGCTGTTAAATTGTTGTGCAATAGTTAATTGTATTCCAATAAAAAAAATGGAAAAGAAGCTGATATAATTTTTCATTAAGTGTACTAGTTTTGTATAAGCCGAGTAAAGATAGTATCTAAGCTTGAATTAACTAAAATTTACATAATAAAATCGCTATCTTCGATATCTTTGCAAACAGAACTGAAATCTATGCCAACTGATTGTATTTCGTATTCCGAAACCAATTACTTCTCTTCTTTAATTCTTGATTACCTGTCTGAAAAAAGTGATCTTAAGGATTTTTACAAGCGTTTCCCGAAGCTTGAAAACTTTGGAGAGCAGATCGGGGAAATGAAGAATTCCTATGACCATGGAATTAGAAAAGATCTTGTTAAGGTGCTTAAAAAACAATATTCCAGTCTGGATATTTCTGATAGCGCCAAGCAAAATATCGAACTTCTGGAGTCTGAAGATACATTTACCGTAGTTACGGGACATCAGTTGAATCTGTTTACCGGTCCTCTGTATTTTCTTTACAAGATAATTTCCACCATTAATCTTACAAAAGAGCTTAAGCAAAAATATCCGGAAAATGATTTTGTGCCGGTTTACTGGATGGCGACCGAAGATCATGACTTTGAGGAAATTAATTTCTTTAACCTCCATGGAAAGAAGTTCAAATGGAATCAGGCCGATGAGCGTGCAGGAAAAACTGCCGTGGGTTATCTTTCTACGGAAGGCCTCGATGAGGTATTTAATCTGTTTTCAGCTGAAATAGGAGGGGGGGAGAATGCAGAATTTCTGAGGTCCCTCTTTAAGGAAGCATACCTGGAACATGATAATCTTACCGATGCCACCCGTTTTATCGGTGATAAACTCTTCGGAAAATATGGCCTGGTGATCATAGATGCCCAGGATGCTGAACTTAAAAAGCATTTTATCCCATATGCCGAAAATGAGCTTACCGGGCAGCTGTCATGTAAAAAAGCTTCTGTAGTCATGGAAAGAATGATTTCATTGGGCTATTCTGTTCAGGTTAACCCAAGGGAGATCAATTTGTTTTATCTCACTGATGAGATCAGGGAAAGGATCATAGAAAAAGAAGGTAAATTCTATGTGAATGGAACCCCAATTTCATGGAGTAAAGAAGAGATTCTTAAAGAGTTAAGGGAGCACCCGGAACGATTTAGTCCCAATGTGATGCTCAGGCCCTTATACCAGGAAGTACTCCTGCCTAACCTCTGTTACATTGGAGGAGGTGGTGAGCTGGCCTACTGGCTGGAACTCAAGTCTTATTTTGAAGCTGAAAATGTGACTTTTCCAATATTGTTATTGCGAAATTCGGCTTTGCTTCAGACTGCAAAACAGAATAAAAAAAGAAAGAATCTAAATATCAGTTTAAAGGAATTATTCCTGAAGCAACATGAGTTGATCAATCGCAAGGTTAGAAATATCTCAAATATCGATATTGACTTTTCCGACCAGAAACAACATCTGGTAGAACAGTTTCAGCATATGTATGAGCTTGCTGAAAAAACCGATATATCCTTTATTGGGGCGGTTAAAGCCCAGGAAGTAAAGCAACTTAAAGGCCTGGATAATCTAGAAAAAAGATTGCTGAAAGCTCAAAAGCGCAAATTAAAGGATGAGGTTGAACGCATAGCCCAACTTCAGAATGAGCTGTTCCCTAACAAAAGTCTCCAGGAAAGACAGACTAACTTTTCAGAATTTTATGTGGAATACGGTGATGAATTGATCACCCGGCTTATGGAAAATTTAGATCCCCTGGAGTCTAATTTTAAAATATTGACCTTTGGAAAAGAATAGAATGCACACCATAGATATGGATCTGGTAGAGATGACCCTAGATGTCATGAAGTATACCATAGACCGCATATCGAATGTAACCCCCGAACTCGGATCACCTAAAAAGGAAGAAGATCTTCTACGTATGGTTGGAGAAACCATAACTCCTGAAGGGATTGGTGGTGAAAATGCATTTAAGTTATTTCGTGATGTACTCGTAAAAGCCACCGTACCTATTGATCATCCCCGTCACCTTGCGTTTGTTCCGGCAGCGCCAACGAGGGCTGCAATCATGTTTGACCTTGTTACTTCAGCTTCAAGTATTCACGGCGCTTACTGGATGGAGGGAGCCGGTGGTATTTTTTGTGAAAATCAGGCAATGAAATGGCTGGTTTCACTGACTAAACTTCCCAAAGGTGCATTTGGAGTATTTACAAGTGGTGGAACAGCAGCCAACCTTTCAGCACTGGTAACAGCCCGGGAAGCATGGCGCGACGAAAAACCGGAATTTGCCAGGGAAAGAGCATTGCTTCTTACCTCCAACGGAGCACACAGTTCCATTAAATCTATGGCGAAAGTGATGGATGCAGATGTCATCCTTATCGATTCAGAAGATGAATATCTTTCAGGCGCCGATCTTAAAAAAACCATAGACGGATTAAGCATTCAGGACAGAAACCGGCTTTTTGCGGTGGTTGCTACCGGTGGAACTACTAACGCCGGTATAATTGACGACCTTAAGACTATCGCCAGTATCTGCGAGGACGAAAAATTATGGTTTCATGTAGATTGTGCTTATGGAGGAGGAGCCCTTGCTGCTGACTCGGTGAGGCATCTTTTTGAGGGGATAGAGAAAGCCGATAGCATTACCATAGATCCTCATAAATGGCTTTTCTCGCCTTACGACTGTGGTGCGGTGATCTATAAGAACCTTGAGCTGGCCAAAAAGGCACATTCTCAGAAAGGGGCCTATCTGGAAATTTTTAAGGATGAGGGTGCCCAGGGCTTTAACCCGGCAGATTATCAAATACAACTTACCCGCCGACTTAGAGGTCTTCCGTTATGGTTTTCACTGGCCATGCATGGTACCAATAAATACAAAAGAGCCATTGAACGCGGGATTGAACTTGCCCAAATAGCCGCAGAAAAAATAAAGGCCAATGATAAGCTGGAACTTGTTAGACCTGCCAGTCTTTCGGTGGTGCTTTTCAAAAGAAAAGAGTGGAGCGCGGAAGATTACAGGGACTGGACCTACAAGAATCACCGGGAAGGATTTGCGCTGGTTACCCCTTCACTTTGGAAAGATGAAAGCGTGATAAGGTTCTGTTTTATCAATCCGGATACTACCGAAGAGGATATAGATAAAATTCTTAAGACCCTGGAATAGTCTTTACAGGTATCTCATTGATATTGAAGTATGTTATTTTTTGTATATTCATTGTGAATTTATGAACAACCTGTTCAGGATATCCTACTGTTCATATTAGCCCTGTATTATCATTTTACTTACTGGCTTTTAATTACTAACCAAATAATTTTTATTATGAAAAAACAATTTTTGTTGCTAATTGTATCTATTCTTATTGGTTTTGCCAGTTTCGCGCAAAAATCTACTACAAAAGCGAAAGAAATAGTTCAAAAGAATTCAAAGATGATGGAAAAGGCCATGAAAGATGGAGATTTTGAAACCTTTGGGTCTTATTTTACTGAAGATGCTATGTTTAAGATTTCCAATCATAATCCGCTAAGTGGTCGGTCGGCGATTACAGAAGCTCATAAAGAAATGAAAGGAATAGAGCTTTCAATTAATACCGAAGAGGTACTGGATTTTGGTGATTATATCCATGAAATTGGCAGTTATGAACTTAAGACTCCAGATGGGAAAAAGATGGATCATGGATATTATTCCACCTTATGGAAAAAAGAAGATGGTAAATGGAGGATTTACCGGGATGTTATAAGCTCGTCCACTCCCATGCCTCCTCCAGTTTCTCAGCAATAATATTACTAACCAACCAGCAGCAGAGCCTCAAAGGATATTACTTTGGGGCTTTGCTCATATATACACGTTAAGTATTAAGGTCTGATTAAAGTTAAATTTAATTATTTCGGGGTTTTATTTTAACCTCAATTTCCTATTTTTGCGCATGCAAAATAATGTCCTCATCCTAGACTTTGGCTCGCAGTACACCCAGCTTATCGCAAGAAGAGTTAGAGAACTGAATATATACTGCGAAATTTATCCTTATCACAAAATACCAGACGATTTATCAGGCTTTAAAGCAGTCATTCTTTCGGGAAGTCCATTCTCGGTAAGGGCTGATGATGCTCCGCATCCCGATCTTTCCCAGATCCGCGGAAAACTACCTATTCTTGCCGTTTGTTATGGAGCACAGTACCTGGCCCATTTCTATGGCGGAAAGGTAGAGCCTTCAGACACCAGGGAATATGGTCGTGCAAATCTTTCGGTAATCAAAGATGCTGAACCTTTATTTAAGGATATCAAGGAAAATTCCCAGGTTTGGATGAGCCATAGTGATTCTATTATCCAATTACCTGAAAACGGTGTTAGACTGGCGAGTACTTCCGATGTATTGAATGCCGCTTATCGTATTGACGGGGAAGAAACCTTTGGCATCCAGTTCCACCCTGAAGTATATCATTCTACCGATGGAAAACAACTTCTCGAGAATTTCCTTGTAAGGATAGCAGGCACCAAGCAAACCTGGACTCCGGGAGCTTTTGTGGATCTTACGGTTTCTGAATTAAAAGAAAAGATTGGGAATGATAAAGTAGTGCTTGGTCTAAGTGGCGGGGTAGATTCTACAGTGGCTGCCGTACTGCTTAATAAGGCGATAGGAGATAACCTTTACTGTATCTTCGTTAATAACGGCTTGTTGAGAAAGAATGAGTTTGATAGCGTTCTGGATCAGTATAAGCATATGGGACTTAACGTAAAGGGAGTGGATGCTTCGGCACGTTTTTTGGATGCGCTGAAGGGGCTCAGTGATCCGGAAGCTAAGCGAAAGGCAATTGGGAATACTTTTATAGAGGTTTTTGATGATGAAGCCCATCATATTCAGGATGTAGTGTACCTTGCGCAAGGCACCATCTACCCGGATGTGATCGAATCGGTTTCTGTAAATGGACCCTCGGTTACGATAAAATCGCATCATAATGTTGGTGGTCTGCCGGATTTCATGAAGCTGAAGGTGGTAGAGCCGCTTCGTATGCTGTTCAAGGATGAGGTTAGAAGAGTTGGAAAGGAATTAGGTATAGCAAAAGAATTACTTGGGAGGCATCCTTTCCCGGGGCCCGGACTTGCGATAAGGATCCTGGGAGATATAACCGCCGAGAAAGTAAGAATCCTTCAGGAAGTAGATCATATCTTTATTCAGGGATTAAAAGACTGGATGCTGTATGACAAAGTATGGCAGGCTGGAGCAATCCTTTTACCAATTCAGTCGGTTGGTGTAATGGGAGATGAAAGGACCTATGAGCAGGTGGTAGCATTGCGCGCAGTTGAATCTACCGATGGTATGACTGCTGATTGGGTGAATTTACCTTATGAATTCTTACAAAAAACCTCCAATACAATAATTAACAGGGTTAAAGGCGTTAATAGAGTAGTGTACGACATCAGTTCAAAACCACCGGCCACTATTGAATGGGAATAAGCAGAACCATTTTAACCTAAATCGATCATAATGAAGTACTTATTTGTAATATGTTTTCTTTTTCAGATTTATACGAGTGCGGCAGGCGCACAGGCTTATAAATACCATACTGTAAAAAAGGGGGAAACGGTTTTCAGCATTTCCCAGTCTTATAATATTGAGGAAGAAGATATATACAAATTTAATCCCGATGCCAAAGAGGGAATCGCGGTGAATGAGAAGCTGGTGATCCCGGTAAATGCCTCGCGAGATTCTAAGTCTTCAGCAAGAAATACTCAGTTTAAGGAGCATAAGGTTAAAAAGAAGGAAACTTTATACAGCCTGTCTAAACAATATAATGTTAGTATTGAGGATATAAAGCGTTACAACAAGCATTTATATTCGGAAGAACTGCGTACAGGGGAGACTATTAAAGTACCTGAAACTACAGCATCGCAGAATATCGTGGTCAGAAACACTCCGAATCCGGAGCCAAGGGTTGCAAAGCCTAAACAAATTACCAAAACCCGTGAACATATCGTCTTGCCCAAGGAAACCAAATATGGAATCGCTAGAAAATATGGAATGACGGTAAAAGAACTTGAAGCCTTGAACCCAAGAGTGGAAGTTCTTCAGCCGGGAATGATGATCAGGGTAGGTACAGATGTTCTGGAAGACGAACCGGTAATTATTACTGATGAGCGTTTCAGGTTCTATGAGGTAAAACCGAAAGAAACCCTTTTCAGTCTGTCTCAGCGCTTTGGCGTTAGCCAGGATTCTCTTAGAAGACTGAATCCCGCACTTAATGCCGGCCTCAAATTCGGGATGGTACTTAAGGTGCCGGAAAGAGAAGGGGCAGCAGATATGGATGATGAGAGCTATACCGGGATGGAGAACGCCAATACCAAAATAGACCTTAGCAGTTCCATTAACAATTTCAAAACTAAAGAGATTGCCCTCATGCTTCCTTTTCACCTTCAAAAGATCGATGAGGATTCCATTGAAACCTATCAGAATTCCATAATGAATGAAAGAGTGGTACGTATTTCACTTGATTTCTATAGCGGGGTTTTAATGGCGGTAGATAAGGCTAAATCAATGGGTGTTTCTACTAATTTGAAGGTTTATGATACTAAGCAGAACGCTTCAGAAGTGGCCAATATCATCAATATTAATAATTTCAATAATGTGGACGCGGTTATAGGTCCGCTTGTTCAGACAACCACCGAGGCAGCTGCATCCAGACTGGAAAACAGGAATATTCCAGTGATAAATCCGCTTTCAAACCGCGAGATGAGAGGCTATGAAAACCTTTTTCAGTCGAGACCTTCTGATGAGATCCTGAAAAATGCCATGCTGGATTATATTTCCAGGAATTCTTCAGGAAAGAATATCATTATTGTCGCCGATGGCAGGTCATTTCAGATTAAGAATGAGCTAAGTAATATGCTGCCAACGGCAAGATTTGTGAATCCTACAGATAATTTCGTTGAGGAAGCAAAGCTGGCAGAAATGATGACCGAAGGTGAGAACTGGGTGATCCTGGAATCTGAAAATATCAATCTTGTGAGTAGTGTGACCTCAGCACTAAACCGTCTTGCGAGGAATCATGAAATTACTCTGCTAACAACCAATAAAAATAATACTTACGAGAATGACATAATTTCCAATAACCATCTTGGAAAACTGAAATTCCACTATCCTTCAATAGATAAGGAATACGACTCTATGGCTACTGAACAATTTATGGAGCAATATGAGGAAAGATTCAATACATCGCCTAACCAGTATGCTCTTAGGGGTTATGATCTTACGCTGGATGTGATTTTAAGGCTTGGTTCTGCAGAGAACCTGTATGAATCTTTTGAAAAGTATCCTGGTTATACTGAATATTACGAAAGTAAATTCCATTATCTGCCTAATTCGGGGGGAGGTTATACCAATGATGCCATATATATCCTTAAGCTAAATGAGGATCTAACAATAAGCGAGGCCAATGACTTCTAAGGTTATTTATCTTGGCGGGTTAAGGACGGAGTCTGAACACCTGCAAAGTGGTTCGAAGATGATCACCGATGCTCCCCTGGATAATCATGGTAAAGGAGAGGCGTTTTCTCCGACTGATAGCGTAGCAAATGCACTTGGAACCTGTATGCTTACAGTAATGGGAATTAAAGCAAGAGACCTTGGTGTCGATATGAAAGGCACTTTTGCTGAGGTTACTAAAACAATGGCTTCAGATCCCAGGAGAATATCCAAAATAGAGGTCAATATTTTCTTTCCTTCTAAATATGGCGCTAAGGAAACTAAAGTATTGGAGCACACAGCAAGAACATGCCCTGTGCTTCAAAGTTTGCATCCGGATATTGAGAAAGATATATCTTTCAGTTATTCATGAGGAATTTAACTTGCATACTATTTTTTGTTATTGTCTATTCTCTTAATTCATTTTCCCAGGAAAGGAAAGAGAAAATTAGATGGCAGGAGGACCGGCCGTTAAGCTGGGAAGATTTCAAAGCTGAACCTGATGATTCGACCTCCTATTCTGCAAATACCAATTCCGGAATTACTTATAACTGGGATTATAGTACCGCTACAGGAAGACCGGTTCTTAATCATGAGGTGAGCAGCAATTTTTATCCGAAACTTTCATGGGTGAAAGATGTGGAGGATAAGGAATACCTTCTGGCCCATGAACAATTACATTTTGATATTTCCGAACTGCATGCCCGGAAACTTCGAAAAGCCCTTGCAGAATATGAGATAGGGCGTAACATTCGGCTTGACCTGAAAAGGATATATAATAAGATCGAAACAGAAAGGTCTTTGATGCAGAACCAATTCGATAAGCAAACCCAACACAGTGAAAACCGGGAAGCCGAAATGCGCTGGCGGGAATTAGTGGCTAAGGAACTGGAAAAGCTTAAAAAGTATTCCAGTTAGAATTGAGCTACTTCCTTTTTGGCAGTTTCAAATTCTGAGATCATTTCTTCCACAATTTCTGCAGCCGGTTTAATTTCATGAATAAGACCTGATATCTGGCCTATTTCAAGTTCACCTTCATCCAGATTCCCCTCGAACATTCCTCTTTTTGCTCTGGCTCTTCCTAATAACTTTATTAGTTCCTCTTTACTGGGTGCTTTGCTATACAGTTCCTGAATTTCTTCATAGAATTTGTTTTTAAGCATGCGCACCGGCGCCAGTTCCTTTAGTGTCAGCACCGTGTCACCTTCCTTAGCATTCACAACCATATTCTTGAAATTAGGATGGGAAGAGGCTTCCGGGGTTGCCACGAAACGGCTTCCTACCTGTACGGCATCGGCTCCAAGCACCATGGCTGCCAGCATCCCTCTTCCGGTGGCAATTCCACCAGCAGCGATCAGCGGGATGGAAATCTTTTCCTTTACCATTGGTATAAGGGTAAATGTAGTGGTCTCATCCCGTCCGTTATGGCCTCCAGCTTCAAAACCTTCGGCAACAACCGCATCTACTCCCGCTTCCTCCGATTTCATGGCAAATTTCACACTGCTCACTACATGTACTACCTTAATTCCATTATCCTGCAGATGTTTGGTCCATGTTTTTGGGTTTCCTGCTGAGGTAAAAACGATCTTTACACCTTCTTCAATAATGATCTCCATGATCTTCTCTATATCGGGATAGAGCATGGGCACATTTACTGCGAAGGGGTTATTTGTTGCTTTTTTACACTTCTGAATATGTTCTCTGAGGACTTCCGGATACATAGATCCTGAACCGATAATCCCCAAACCACCGGCATTGGATACGGCACTCGCGAGTTTCCATCCGCTTGCCCAGATCATCCCGGCCTGGATCAAAGGATATTTAATATTTAATAATTGAGTGATTTTGTTGGTAGCAGTCATTATTTATTAATGATAAGAAAGGATTTTCTGAAATTATTTTGTTCAAACATAACGATATAAATTCCTCTGGAAAAGCCGAAAGATCAATTTCATACTGAGCTTTCTTGCTTTTGAGAATCTTTTGTCCCCGGAAATCTGAGAGATTAATTTGAAGTGTTCTTCTTTCTTTGATCTCAGCGTTATGAATAGGGTAAGGATTGGTCAAAGAAGCCTCTACATTTGCTTTGTGTTCAAAGTATATCCAGGCATGTTTCTGCTGTGAATGCGAGAAACAGGAAACCGGAAGAATTGAGAATAAAAATCTTTTCACGGGAGAGGACTATAGCCCTCAATTTACGAAATAACTCCCGAACCCAGTAATTCCTCATTATCATACCAGGCAACGAACTGTCCTTCGGTAATGGAAGCCTGCGGTTCTTCGAAAACCACATACATACCGTTGTCAGTTTGATAAAGTCTGGCATCCTGTAGCGGCTGTCGATACCTTATCCGGGCTTTTACCTTCATTTCTTCATCATTTGTAATGGCGAGATCCCTGCGTATCCAGTGCACTTCATTCTTATCTATAAAAAGTGCCTGACGGTAAATACCAGGATGGTCTTTCCCCTGGCCGGTATAAATGATGTTTTCATCCACATCGGTATCTATAACAAACAAAGGTTCCGGAGTCCCGCCCACTGCAAGTCCTTTTCGCTGACCTTTAGTGAAGTAATGTGCCCCCTGATGTTTGCCTACAACTTTGCCATCATTCTGTTGATACCTGTATTTTTTTGAAAGATGTTTCAGCTCCTCGATTTTTGAATTGAAAGTCCTTTCTTCTTCAGAATATAGATCTTTGCCTGCCGGTACTTCTACAATAACACCCTCCTTAGGTTTCAGTTTTTGCTGAAGAAAGTCCGGTAACCTTACTTTTCCGATAAAACAAAGACCCTGTGAATCTTTCTTTTCGGCGGTTACGAGGTTTTGCTCCGCAGCGATCTCCCTTACTTCAGATTTCTGAAGCTCTCCAATAGGGAAAAGCGTCTTTGATAGCTGTTCCTGGGTAAGCTGGCAGAGAAAATAAGACTGGTCTTTATTATTATCTTTTCCGGAAAGAAGCCTGTATATAGTCTTGCCGTCCTTTTCACTTTCCGCTTTGCGGCAATAATGGCCGGTAGCCACATAATCGGCTCCAAGAGAAAGAGCTATTTTCATGAAGACATCGAACTTTATCTCCCGGTTACACAAAACATCCGGATTGGGTGTTCTTCCCCTCTCATACTCATTGAACATATAATCCACGATACGTTCTTTATATTGTTCGCTCAGATCTACCGTCTGGAACGGGATCCCAAGCTTATCGGCCACCATCATAGCATCGTTACTGTCGTCCAACCAGGGGCATTCATCAGAAATCGTAACAGAATCGTCGTGCCAGTTTTTCATGAACAGACCTATCACTTCATAGCCCTGTTCCTTTAAAAGATAAGCAGTTACACTGGAATCCACACCTCCCGATAAACCAACAACAACTTTTTTCATCCTGTTTTTTTAAATGTTCAATTAAATCGATTAGAGAGTCGAAATAAACGCTGCAAAATTACGAAATAAAAAAAGGTGACGAAAGCCACCTTTTGAGTTTCAGATCAGGAATCATTATTTTTCAAAAACCACCTCAACCCCAGGTAAACTTGGAGTAGTAAAAATGAACTGAGAGTTACTGGTAAAGCTTACGGTTCCGGTTTGGGTACCAACATTAGGAATAAAGAATGTATACCTGCTGTCACCAAGATAAGTCCAGTTTCCATCATCTGAATCATCCAGTTCACAGTTTCCATCAGTTTCTTCATAGAATTCTGAAGTAGCGGAGCCATCAGCCATAAACTCTATGAATGATTGCTGATTACATTCACTAAGGGTGTTTTGCTGACCACTGCTCCTCACATCCAGGAGAAACCATTTACCAACAATCTTGCTTCCGTCATCGGTGTTGGTGCCATCATCATCGCTACAGGAAGCAAATAAGCTAAGTGATAAAAATAGGATTAAGATCTTTTTCATAATTAGGTTGTTTAAGTTTTATAAATATATTCAAATTTACATTCAATATTCCTGTTCCCTGTCTAATTTTCCATCGGTGTAATATTTCCAGGTTCCGGTTTTTTGTCCTTCTTTATACACACCTTCCATGGTTTTTTCTCCTTTAGGAGTGTAATAGACTGCATCACCGTGTAACTCCCCGTTTTTATAATTCAGGTGCTTGGTCACCTGTCCGTTTTCTGTATATATGTAACTTTCGCCGTGTTTCAATCCGTCCCGATAACTGGTCTTTTCGGCCAGCTGTCCATTAGGGAAATAGGTTTTTTGAAGGCCGTTGAGTTTGTCGTTCTTATATACCTCTGTCATCATTATGCTATCGGATTTTTGATGATAATAGACCCATTTTCCTTCCCTCTTTCTATTGAGCATATTCCCTTCACTAATCGGTTTACCTTTTTGGGTATAATAGGTTACATGGACTGAATCTTTAGCTTCTTCAAAATTCATGATTGCCGTAGGGTGGTCATAGAATCCCTTTTTATAGAATTTGAAGATCCCCGTTTCTTTACCGTGCACAAAATTCCCTTCGAATTTCGGACTCGATGTACCCTCAAAGTTCACTTTCCAGTGACCATGTCGGCGCCCCTCCTCATCTACTTTGTTCTGAGAGTGGCAAATAACTGTCATTAAAAATGTTAATAAAAATATTAACCTATGTTTAATCATAATTAACAAACATTAAACAAAATTAAATAGCTTTAGGTTCTACTTTTAAGAAAAATCAAGAACTGTACTAAACTAAACTTTTAATTATGGATTTTATTTTAAGAATTACAAAATTAAGCTTTATTGCTTTATTCCTTTGTTTCGGATTTTTGTCCTGTGATGAAGATGATGATTTCAATCCGGGAGGTGAAATTAGCGCCACTCCAGATCCGGACCAAATTGAAGATGGTGCTTCAGAAACAAATACGATAGTTGATTTTGCAAGTGCTAATGGATTTACTTCTCTGGCCGCTGCAGTAGAAGCAGCAGGTTTGACAGCAACCTTAAGCGGGGAGGATGAATTTACGGTATTTGCGCCAACCAACGAAGCCTTTGATGTCTTTCTCTCAGATAATGGTTTTGAATCTTTGGAAGAAGTTCCTGAAGATGTACTAAGCATGATACTTATGAACCATGTTCAGGCGGGTAGCATAATGTCTTCAGATCTGTCTACAGGTTATATTGAAAGCATGGCAGAAGCAGGCCCTGATGGTGAAAACTTAAGTCTTTATATTAATACAGATGACGGGGTAATGATTAATGGGGTAAGTACCGTTACCTCTGCAGACAATGAAGTTGATAATGGAGTTGTGCATGCTGTAGACGCGGTTATTGGATTACCTGATATTACCACCTTTGCTATGGCCGATCCAACTTTTGAAACTCTTGTGGCGGCCTTGACTCGGGAGGATTCATACACTTTTGTGGAAACTTTGCAGGCTACAGAAGATCCTGCACCATTTACCGTATTTGCGCCTACTAATGATGCATTTGGTAGTTTACTTACAGAGCTTGAGCTTAGCGGTCTGGCTGATCTTGACGCTGCCACCCTTCAGGCTGCACTCTTATACCATGTGGTGGGAGGAGCGAATGTAACATCTGACGAACTAACAGATGGAATGGAGGTAGAGACCCTGCAACAGGAATCCTTTACGGTAAATATTGGAGAAGACGTTATTATAACCGATGTGAATGGAAGAACTTCAACTGTTATAGCTACCGATGTACAGGCAGTGAATGGAGTTATACATGTAATAGATACCGTGTTGTTACCAACACTATAATAAAATACGGTGTTGTTCTGAATTGAAATAAAAACCCCACGCTACAGCGTGGGGTTTCTTTATTATTTTTTTTGTTTTTTCTGTTGCTCTTCAGCCTGTTCCATCATTTCCTGGAACTTTCTGGTAAACCTGTTCTGTTTCTTAGGTTTCTTTTTATTTTCCTGAATCTTCGCATGTATCTTGTCTTCATCGATGATCGCGTATTTGATCACAAGCATGATCCCGATGGTAATCAGGTTAGAAGTGAAATAGTATAACGATAGTCCACTCGCATAGTTATTAAAGAAGAATAACATGATGAGGGGAGAAAGATACATCAGGAACTTCATATTTGGCATTCCTGGTTGCTGGCTTGCCTGCATGTTCTGCCCGGTGGTCATCATCATATAAATGAATATAGCTATCGAGGCCAGAATAGGGAAGAGGCTCACATGGTCTCCGTAGAATGGTATATGGAAAGGCAATTCCGCTATGGTATCATAACTGGAAAGGTCATCTGCCCAAAGGAAACTTTTCTGTCTTAGCTGAAAAGCACTCGGGAAGAACTGGAACAATGCATAGAAAATCGGGATCTGCATCAGTGCTGGCAGACATCCGCTCATAGGGCTGGCTCCAGCCTTACTATACAGCTTCATGGTTTCCTGCTGCTTCTTCATGGCATTATCCTTATACTTCTCATTGATCTCGTTGATCTCCGGTTTCAATACCTTCATCTTGGCCTGAGAGAGGTAAGATTTGTAGGTGACGGGAGATAGAAGAATCCTAACAACTATTGTCATTACAATAATTGCAATACCATAGCTTGGAAGGAAACCACTTAGAAATGCAAAGAATGGAATAAAGAGGTATTTGTTGATCCATCCGAAAATTCCCCATCCCAGAGGAACAATTTCGTCAAGGTTACGATCATAATCGTTCAGGATCTTGTAATCTGTAGGACCATAATACCAGTTCATATTATAATTAAGCTCACCCGCCTTTAATTCAAGAGGAATTGTTGATGCGAACTCTTTGGTATAAACTGTATCTATCTCCTCATCTTCCACCAGATTCTTGGAAGTGAACTTGGAAGTAGTAAAAGGCGTATCAGTTAAAAGGATAGAAGTAAAGAAATGTTGCTTATATGCAATATAGCTTATATTGGTATCTTCATCTTCTTCAACTGAGCCTTGTCCAAGATAATCATCATCACCGCCATCATATTCATAAATAAGCTCGGTATAACGGTTTTCGTAAGAAATACTTTTGGCGTGGCGATAGCCTTTGAGTTTCCAGTTGAGAACAGGGTTTTGAGAAGTATTCAGCACATCTGTTAGTCCCTCTGAACGTATGCTGAAATCCAGCATGTATTCGCCGGGTCTCATCGCATAACGATATTCCAGATATTCATCTTCAGAAACCTTCAATTTCATTGAAAGGATCTGGTTGCCATTATTTTCGGTTAATTCAGGTTCAAAATACAGATTTTCAGTATTTAGTGTTCTTCCATCTGTAGTGGTGAAGTTCATATTCAGAGAAGCATTCCCGTCTTTGATAAGGTGAACAGGAATTGAATCGAAGGTCTTATAATTCTTAAGTCGGGCTTCCTCAATATAACCACCTTTATTGGAGATCTTTAACTCCAGAAGGTCGTTTTCAATGGTAGTAATACCTCCTTCTGCAGAAGCAAGGGTTTCAGAATAACCAAAGGCTCCCAGGCGACGCTGAGCATCTGCCAGAGCAGTAGAATCATCCTGCACTGTTCGGGTTTCAGGTTCCTGTTCCGAAGTTTCAGGCTGGGGGGAGGCATCTTCTACCTGTTCGGTTTTAGTCTCTTCAACCGCACCTTCTTCTGGTGTATTATTGTAGAGCATCCAGATTAGGATAGCTCCGATGAGTAAAAATCCAATTATGGATTGAACGTCTATTTTCTTTTCTTCCATTATTTAATTTTGCTTATGCTTCCTTGGTCAAAAAAACGGCCAATTTTATTTCTGTGCCATCTTGGCATTCTTGTGTTCTACGGAATGTTCGTGTGCAGCCTTTACAAAAGAAACAAACAGAGGATGTGGACTGGCAACCGTACTTTTATATTCGGGATGATACTGCACCCCTACAAACCACGGATGATCCTTTAGTTCTATAATCTCAACAAGGCCAGTTTCGGGGTTTATTCCGGTGCTTGCCATTCCCGCGTTCTCAAGCTGTTCCTTATACTTGTTGTTATATTCATAACGGTGACGGTGGCGCTCCTTTATCATATCGGTATTATAAACACCGTGGATTATGGAGTCCTTGCTTAGCTTACAATCCCAGGCTCCAAGACGCATGGTACCTCCTTTATGAGTCACTTTCTTTTGAGCTTCCATCAGGTCAATAACCGGATGTTTTGTATCGGCATCCATTTCGGTAGAATTGGCATCTTTTAACTGAAGTACATTCCGGGCAAATTCAATGACCGCCATTTGCATCCCAAGGCAAATTCCCAGGAATGGCAGATTATTTTCCCGGGCGTAGCGAACCGCATCTATCTTTCCTTCTATTCCTCTTTCCCCAAATCCGGGAGCAACCAGGATTCCGTCAAGATGGCTTATTTTATTATGAATGGTGCTATCGTTTATAAATTCGGAATGTATGTACTCAACATTCACCGATACTTCATTTTCGGCACCGGCGTGGATGAACGATTCCAGAATTGATTTGTAGCTATCCTGAAGTTCAACATATTTTCCGATCAAACCAATATGCACTTCGGCTTTGGGGTTTTTATGTCTTTGTAAAAACTGGTTCCAGCGCTCAAGATTAGGAGTGGTGTCATCTGGTAATGCCAGTTTCTTTAAAGTGACCGTATCCAGACCTTCCTTGAGCATCATATTTGGAACATCATAGATAGTGGGAGCATCGATGCTCTGTATCACTGCTTCCTGGCGAACGTTACAGAATATTGCCAGTTTTCTACGAATATCATCTGAAAGCTCGTGCTCAGTACGGCATACCAGGATGTCGGCTTTAATTCCGCTTTCCATGAGCGTTTTCACACTGTGTTGAGTAGGCTTCGTTTTCAGCTCACCTGCGGCTGAAAGATATGGCACAAGCGTGAGGTGAATTACAAGGGCGTTATCATCCCCAAGTTCCCATTTTAACTGTCTTACCGCTTCAATATATGGCAGGGACTCAATATCACCTACAGTACCGCCTATCTCGGTGATCACAATATCGTAATCGCCATTCTGGCCAAGTATCTGTATCCTTTCTTTTATCTCATTTGTAATATGAGGAACTACCTGAACGGTTTTTCCAAGAAATTCTCCACGGCGTTCTTTTTCGATCACACTCTGGTAGATCCTCCCTGTAGTTACATTGTTTGCCTGTGAAGTATTTACATTGAGGAAACGCTCATAATGGCCAAGATCAAGATCGGTTTCCGCTCCGTCTTCGGTAACATAACATTCCCCATGCTCATAAGGATTAAGGGTCCCGGGATCTACGTTTATATAAGGATCAAGTTTCTGAATAGTGGTTTTAAAACCACGCGCCTGCAACAACTTTGCTAGCGAAGCTGCAATAATCCCCTTTCCCAGGGAAGAAGACACACCTCCGGTTACAAATATATACTTGGTATTGGCCATTTTATTCTTGTTTGTTGTGTTGTTTTATTCAGGGCGCTAAATTACAAAGAAGAATAGAAAAAGCTGCTAATTTATAGGCCTAATATTAAGAGCTTCTTCCCGGCAGGTGTTTATTGATTTATGGTCTTGGGTATCTTTTTCTTATCTGTCTCAGTAGTCCCTCCAGGCTGTTAATTTTCAGCTCAAAGACCTGTTGCAGCTGGTCTCCCAGTTTTCCGGGAGGAAAGCCTTTCTGCCGGAACCATACATAATATGGTTCGGGTATTTCGGAAAGATAGTAACCTTTATATTTGCCAAAATGCATTTTTGCATAGGCCAGTTCAAGGAGTTTTTCGGAATCAGGAGTTATCTTCAACTTTGACTTCGATTAGTTTAGAGATCTTTTTGAATTTATCTTTTGTCATGGGTTTTACCATATATTTGATAACACAGGGGTGGTCCTGGGCTTTATCCCGGTCAATTTTACTGGTACTGGAAGTAAGAATTATAATTTTATAATTTTTCCCCTCAATTTTCAATTCTTCCAGGAATTCCCAGCCATTCATTACTGGCATATTCAGGTCCAGAAATATCAGAGCATCATCATCGCCTTTAATTACTTCTAGCGCCTTTTGGGGATCGGTGAACTCATTTATGGAGCCCTTATAGCCTTCCAGTTCTAAAAGTTTTCTGGTTATAAAATTTGCTATTGGCTGATCATCCACCAGATAGACCTTTTCCATTTTTTATTTGCCTTTAATTAACCAGGTCTTCAGGCCTAAATGACTCACGAAATATAAACAAAAAGAGTTCTGGCGTTAAAATAAATCATTTGGATATGCCATTATATCCATTTATCAAAACTAATCTTTTTCGCACAAAGTTCGAAACAGGATGTAGGAATTATATTATTATGTAGCGGAGTTAAATATTTGGTAATCCTAATAGGCCTTTAAAGATGTCTTTTTAGTTTTATGCCACGGAAAATGAAACTGGAAAATGGCAATATTCGGATCTATCATAAAAAGTCTTATCGATTTAAAAGAAAGCCTTACCCCTGGTGGCGAACCTAATAAGGATCAGGAAGAAGTTCTAAGAACACTTTTAAAGAAAGCCAAAGACACAGCCTTCGGTAAACATTACGAGTTCGAAAAGATCCTGACATCTGAAGATATAAGAAAAAGTTTTGCTGAGACCATTCCTTATTTTGATTACAATAAAATAGACAGGGAATGGTGGCATAAATATCAAGAAGGCGAGGAGAATGTTACCTGGCCGGGGAAACCGCCTTATTTTGCCTTAAGTTCTGGAACCACGGGAAAAGGCAGTAAAAGGATTCCCGTAACTGATGATATGCTGGAGTCTATTAGAAAAGCGGGGATTAAACAAATTAGTGCTTTGAGCAATTTTGACCTGCCCCCGGATTTTTTCGAAAAGGAAATTATGATGCTTGGTAGTTCTACAGATCTTCAAAACGAAGGCAGTCATAGAGAAGGAGAAATAAGTGGGATTAGTGCCAGCAATATACCTTTCTGGTTTCGAAGTTATTATAAGCCGGGTGAGGAGATATCGAAGATCGATGAATGGGATGAAAGGGTTCAGAAAATTGCTGAAAATGCCAGGAATTGGGACATAGGTGCCCTGAGTGGTATTCCCTCCTGGATGGAACTTATGTTGAAGAAGGTTATAGAATACAATAACCTGGAAAATATTCATGAAATATGGCCTAACCTTCAGGTATATGCTTCAGGAGGAGTTGCATTTGAGCCCTATGAAAAAAGCTTTGAAAAATTATGGGGCAGGCCCGTTCAGGTAATCGATACTTACCTGGCTTCAGAAGGATTCCTTGCCATTCAGAACCGGCCTGAAACCCATGCGATGAAACTTATCCTGGATAACGGGGTGTATTTTGAATTTGTTCCCTTTAAACCGGAATATATAAATCAGGACGGGTCAATAACAGATGATGCCCCTGCTATATCTTTAGCCGAGGTCAGGGAGGAAGAAGAATATGTGTTATTGATTTCCACCGTTAGCGGAGCCTGGAGATATATTATTGGAGATACCATTAAATTTACTGATAAAGAGAAATACGAGATAAGGATCACAGGCAGGACTAAATTCTTTCTAAATGTGGTTGGGTCACAGCTTTCAGTAAATAAAATGAACGATGCAGTAAAAGACCTGGAGAACCAGTTTGATATGAGAATCCCGGAATTTGTGGTGGCTGCGAAAAGAGGAGAAGATGGAGAGTATTACCATTACTGGTACCTGGGAACCGAGGATAAAAAGAATGAGGTCCAGCTTGCAGAAGCACTGGACAGTTCCCTTCAGGAAGCTAATAAGAATTACAAGGTTGCCAGATCCAAGGCTTTAAAAGGTGTGAAGGTTAACCTTGTAGACCCCCACATGTTCCATGAATGGAATGCAGTAAATAAGAAAAAAGGCGGGCAGGTGAAAATGGAGAAAGTGATGAATGAAGAAAAATTTGATGAATGGGAAGCCTTCGTTAAAGATAATCAGGAACGTGGCTAATCTCCTTCTCCGTGAATTTCATCAATTAGAACCATGATCTCTTCCTGCGAGAGATAAAGGTCTTCAATCCTGGCCTTATAGGTATCAGAAAGCCTGGAATGATTTAAAATAAAATCTTTGGTGGCAATGATCTGTTCTCCCAGACCGTGATTTACGGCATAGGTGTCGGCCGCTCTTTCAGCTTCCCGGATATAATTCTTAGAAGTAATATATTTAATACCAAACCATAAAAGGCCTGCTGAAGATCTCTCCCGGTAATCCATGATATGGCCCAGCTCATGACCTATCCAACCTATAAGGACTTCAGACGGCACCATACTAATATCAAACTTTTCATCTTCTATGCTGAATTCCTTATTGATAAAAATTAGATAACTCCTGTTCTTTCTTTTTTTGAATAGCCCCCCAATTTTCGGCTGGGCCTGCATAAAGGATTTTTTGATGTTCTTTTTGAAGCGGAATTCAATAGGAGTATCCTTTAATTCAGGATAGTGTGATAGAGCTACATAGGCTTCACGCCAGATGACATCTGGCACAATCTTATTATTGAATTTAAGGCTGTCTTTCTGTTGCATGGATGGTTGCTGGGAATAACAGGCAGGCACAAGGATAAAGAAACTAAGTATAAAATATGCTTTTCTAATTATGCCTGTCATGTTTTTGTGTTGTTTTCCAAATTACAACAAAATTGATGCCTCGAAAAGTTTCATATTTTAAAATAGACTTAAAATATGATAAGACTTAAACAAAAAAAGCAGGCCTTTTAGCCTGCTTTAAGATAATATGTTTTTGGAGCTTTAGCTCTGCATAATTTCCTGTAATCTCTTCTGTAACTCAGCATCTGTTCTAAGTGCCATTGCCACCTGCTGATATCTTTCCATACTCAGTTCACTTTCAGAAATAACTTCTTGCATTTCTTTTTGGAATTTAGGCTGGATGGTTTCAAGCTCAGCAACAACCAGCTCGTATTTCTTATCCTCTTCTTCAGAAGTTTCAACTTCTTTGTTTGGATCCATTTTCGCCTGGTGGATCTCGTTGAACCTTTGAAGTTCAAACTCTTCATCCTGTACCACCGCGATCATTTCTTGTTGTGCCTTCTGGTTTATCATTCTCATTTGCTGAAAAACCTGGGCAAACTGGGTAAGCTCGCTATCACTTACTTCAATTTTTTCCTGTGGTTGTGGCATTGTTGGGGTTTGAGCCATCACAGAGGTGCTTCCCATTATAAATACCAAAAGTAAACTGCTGAATAATTTCGTCAATTTCATATTTTTTCTTTTCAAATTTGAAGCGCGTAAGCTATACTTATGGAGTCCCAAATCCAAAGCTTTATGAAAATGAAATCAACTATTAAGAAAAGATTAACAAAATAAAATCTGTCGTGTTAATGGATTCCATAAACATTAGGCCACAATTCTTATAATCTCACCATTTGGTTTACCTAAAACCGATTTTTTATAACCATCAACAACCTTATTCATAGGCACCGGTGTATGACCGGGAAAGTAGTCCTCATATTTCTCTATAGCATCCTCAACAAGGTCGGCCGAAACCGCATTGATCCTCATGCCATTCTCGAGTTCCAGTGAAACTGCCTTTACAAAACTGTGAAGGCCTCCGTTTACCAGGGCGGCACTCGTGGTCTTATCTACAGGATGATCTGCCAGAATTCCGCTTGTAAGGGTGAAAGAACCTCCAGGATTCAGATAATTTATTCCGATTCTCACCAGATTGACCTGTCCCATCAGTTTATTTTTTATTCCAACATAAAAATCATTTTCAGAAAGGTCTTCAAAGTTATCCCATTTGGCCTCACCTGCTATACAAACCACGGCATCGAGTTTCCCCGATCTCTCAAACATCTTTTCAATGGATGCTGAATCTGAGATATCAACCTGGATGTCACCGGTAGATTTTCCCACTGGAATAATATCGTGTTTTTGAGCAAGGGCTTCTGAAACTTTTTTACCGATGGTTCCATTAGCTCCAATAATCAAAATCTTCATTTATACCTATTTTTCATTTATTAATCTGTAAATCAAAATGGCTGTTCTCTTGGTAAGAGCTTCAAAGGTATTAAGGTTAACTGTTTCTTCGGGAGTATGGGCTCCAGAGCCCATGGTTCCAAGTCCGTCAAGACCATCTACATATTCAGCTATAAAGGAAATATCCGCTGCTCCCCGTTTTGCCGGGTCATAGGCCATTACTTCGCCCTGTCCCAGGTCCAGACTAACCTGATTAAGTTTCTTAAGTAATCTCATATTCCCGTCAGTTGGCCCCATTGCCGGGTAGCTGTCTGTGAAGCTTATACTGGCATTGGTGTGCGGCAGATTATTTTCTGCTATTTCTCTCATTTTATCACGGGTTCTTTCTTTTTGTTCTTCCGAAATGAAGCGCAAACCACCCTCAACCATCGCAGTTTGAGAGACCACATTGGTCTTTCCGAAGGCAGTTCCTTTACTCTTCTTTTCATCATATTCCACGAAGGTACCCCCGAGTAGTACGCCGGGATTAAAAGTTAGAAATTCTTCACCTCTGACTTTGGTATAAAATTCATTTAAGATTCGCGACATTTCAAAGATCGCACCTGCGCCGGTATTTTCTGAAAAGATCCCTGAAGAATGCGCTCTTTTCCCTGAAGTTTCAAGCTTCCATCCCGAAGCTCCCCTTCTGGCAATGGTGGCATAATTGAAACCTGTGGAAGTCTCAAAACCCAATGCTATATCACTTCTTTTTGCTGCATCTATCAGGTCTTTTCGGCTTATTGAAAGAGGCTTTCCGGTGCTTTCTTCATCTCCGGTAAAAGCAACGATAATTTGAGAATCCTCAAGTAAATCATTGTCTTTTAAGGCTTTTAAGGCATACAATATGATCACATTTCCGCCTTTCATATCATTACCTCCCGGTGCATGGGCAACACTGTCGTTGATCATTTCAAAGGTCTGGAACGGGCTGTCTTCTTCAAAGACCGTATCCAGGTGACCTATCAAAAGCAGTTTTTTGCCTTTATCCCCTTCAGTTGAAGCGAATAAATGACCGGCACGATTCATTTCAGCAGGCATGGGAATCCAGCGTGTTTCCATCCCGATATTATCAAAGGCCTCCTTAAAAACCATTCCGGTTTCTTTCACTCCTTCCAGATTTAAGGTGCCACTATTGACATTCACTACTTTTTCCAGGAAACTAATGGCCTGACTATTATTCTCCTCTACAGATTTTATGATCTTACGTTCAGTTCTTGATAATTTCTGGGCATAGAACTGCTGGGGAATACCAAAGAGAACGAATAAAAGACTTAATTTAAACAGGCTAATTCTCATGTTGTTGGTCATTGGGTTTTTATTTTTATTAAAAAATTCAGGAGTTTATTTTTCAGAATCAGGTATAGGAGGTGGGCCATCGGGAATAATAGATTCATAGACAGCATCGCCTTTTCGCTCCTTATACTCGGCCTTTACTTTTTCAACCATTTCAGGATTCTTAAAAAGATCCAGCATTGTCATGGACATTGCTTTTCCGGCATAAAGCATTCCTTTATGACCAATGCTCATTCCTCCACAGGCTACCACAGCCCAGGAATGCCAGGGAGTATCTTTTGGTGCGGTTGTTACACTCAAATTAATATTTGGTACATTCCAGCTTACATCGCCAACATCTGTGGAGCCGCCTCCCGGATGTTCTTTTGTTTCTTCCAGGGCTTTAATTTCAGAATCCATTCCCACCATCTCTTTATTTGTAGCTTTCTGGATTTTCTTTCCAAATTCTATTTCTTCATCTGTATACTGAATAGGCCCCAGTAGCTCCAGGTTATTTTGCATGATCTTTCCACCTTCTCGATTAACCAGAGTTTCATAGATTCCTGAAATAAGAGATACCTTATAATCTACATTAGCCATAATGGCTGCGCCTTCAGCCATTTTTTTTGCATGTTCGTAAACCGGCATCAATCCATCCCTTTTTGTATCCCTAACCCGCATCCATAAAAGAGAATAGTCGGGTACCACATTCACTACCTGTCCACCATCCTGTATATGGTAATGCATTCTTACTGTAGGTTTCACATGTTCCCGGTAGTAGTTCACCCCAGTGGTATAAAGTTCCAGGGCGTCTGAGGCACTTCTGCCATTCCACGGATCGGCCGAAGCATGAGCAGCCTGTCCAAAAAATTCAATCTTGAAATCTACCAGTGCCAGTGAGCTTTGAACATCAGCTTCAGTCTTGGCTCCGGGATGCCAGCTTATATTTACATCTACATCATCCCACAAACCTGCATCTACCATCCAGATCTTTCCAAAATATTTTTCTTCACTTGGAGTGCCAAAGAATTTTACTGTTCCTTTGATCTCACCTTTCTCGATCATGTCTTTAATAGCAATAGCTGCTGCAAGGCTACCTACTCCAAACAGGTTATGGCCACAACCATGACCTGCAGCTCCTTCCTTAAGTGGTTCTTTTGTGGGCATGGCCTTCTGAGAAATACCCGGTAAGGCATCAAATTCTCCAAGGACACTAATTACCGGAGAACCGCTGCCATAAGTGGCAACAAAAGCGGTCGGTATCCCTGCAACGCCTCTTTCCACGTCAAAACCTTCTTTTTCGGCAAAATCGGCAAGGAGTTTAGCCGACTGGTTTTCTTCAAATGCTGTTTCGGCAAGAGACCAGATCTTATCGCTTAGTTGGATTAATTCATTTTCGCGGGATTCAATAGAATTAATGAGTTCTTTCTTTTCGGTTGGGATTTGTTCCTGTGCATTTACATTAATAACAAGAAGGAACAAAAAGGGGAGTAAAGTTTTTTTCATTAGTGAAAATTTAACTGGATGGAATAATTCGCTCTAAAATAGAAAAAATTGAGTTAAAGGGGCTTTTAGAATATCAATATCTGGCTTATTGCTTTGCATTCTTTTCATAGATAGCGATCCATTCCTTGGGGAGTGATCTTTGAACAAAGTTTTCCTATAAGAAAATAGAAAGTTTCGGTGACAATTTTCAGGCGAATTCAGCTTTTATCCAAATTGCGGTTTTTTGCAGGTTTTACTTTTATTTAGTCACAAACCATTCATGAAGCTCCTTATTTACATTAATTCCGAAATGGCACAAGTCAATATAATTCATATGAAGACGGTTCACAATACCTGCCAAGATTCCAAAAGGCTCCTTCATTTAAATATTCTTACTTTAAATAGATAAAGCAGTCCCACTAATGGCCCCAGGGATAGAAAGATGAAAAGAAAATGGGCATTCAGATAGTTAAACAAATAAGTAAGTAACTGAATGCTTAGAATGGTAATGGAAAAACCTATGCAATTAACTATGGTGAGAGCTGTTCCACGTGATTCCGGAGGGGTGTTTTGAGCTACGAGTGTGGAGAAAAGGGGAGAGTCTGCCACTACCACAAGTCCCCAGAAAATAAGAAATGTAATTAGTAAAAACTGAGAATCCGCTAAGAATATTATGGGAGAAATAATACAGCAAAGGCCTGATAGAAAGAGGGCAGAACCGGCTGTTTTTTTTGTGCCAATTCTTTCTGCAAGATACCCGCCTACCATGCATGCAACCCCTCCCAGGCCAATTATAAAAAAAGATACGAGTGGTATGCTGAATTGAGATCCGGGATGTGTTTGCTGGTAATAGGAGAGGAGTACCGGGGTGAAGGCCCAGAATGCATATAATTCCCACATATGCCCGAAATACCCGAAGGCTGCCGATCTAAAACTGCCATTTCGAAAGACCTTATAAGCTAAACTCAGATCAGGTTTATGTCTTTTAGATCTATAGGGACCATCCGGGACCAGTAATAAAATAAATAAACCTCCCAATCCTGCGAGTATAGATGTGAAAATGATCACCGATCTCCATGGAAGCCGGTTAGTTCCTGAAATTTCTTTGAGTAAATGAGGAAATGCCGTCCCTATTACCAGTGCGCCTACTAAAAAACCCAGTGACTTTCCCAGACCTTTGTCAAAATAATCTGCGGCTATTTTCATCCCAACAGGATAAATTCCTGCCAGCGAAAAACCGGTGAGGAAACGAAAGAGCAAAAGGCTGAAAAGTTCATTGCCTTCCGTTAAGATTCCCAGATTGAATAAGGATCCTAACATTGCACAGGTGAAAAATACCTTTGATGGAGAGAATCTGTCTGAGATGGTTAGAAATGCAAAGGATAGTGTGCCGGTTATAAATCCAAACTGCACTGCAGATGTAAGGTGACCCAATGCTTCGCTATTCAGGTCAAAGCTGAGCATTAGATCATTCATTACCCCGTTGCCGGCAAACCAGAGGGAAGTACAGCAGAATTGTGCGAATACAATAACAGGTAATATCCTACGAGTCACTTTCAATGTAAAGTTTCTTATGGGATATTACCTGTTTCATATGGCAATGATAATAATTTTAATCTTTCAAAGAAGTATCGGGTAGGTTTACATCTTCATCTTTCAGATATTTATCCAGGAAGAGTCTTATCTGTCGGTAGCCCTTGATCTCATTTTCCTTTTTGATGAAACCATGACCTTCATCGGGAAAGACCATGTACTCTACCGGAACATTATTCTCTTTTACCGCTGCCACGATCTCATCCGATTCTACCTGGAGAACCCTGGGGTCGTTGGCTCCCTGTAAAACCATGATTGGATTCTTCACATTTTCAGCATGAAATAGAGGCGAAATTTTCTTAAGCCTGATGGAATCCTGAGTGTTTGGATCGCCGAGCTCTTCGTAAAGTGCGTTCTTAAAAGATTCCCAGTAAGGAGGAATAGAGCGAAGGGTCCTTAACCAGTTGGTGACACCAAATATGTTCACCCCAACTTCAAATTCATCGGGAGCAAAGGTCATGGCTGCCATGGTCATATAACCTCCGTAGCTTCCGCCTATGATCCCGATCTGATCCTTGTTAATATAATCCTGTGAAGCCAGCCATTTTTTACCCCAGATCACATCCTGAAGATCCTTTTCGCCGTGATTCTTGTCGTCCATCTTGTAGAAGCTCGCACCGTACCCGCTGCTTCCGCGATTATTTACGGCCAGGATAGCATATCCATGGTTCACAAGGTACTGGATAAGGGCAAAATATCCCACACGGCTCTGGCCGCCGGGTCCTCCATGTACCCACACCAGAGCAGGCTTTTTATCATCTGCAGAAGCATTTAAAGGTTTGTAGTAGATGGCAGGAATTTCGAGTCCGTCAAAAGACTTATACCTTACCACTTCGGCAGAAACGAGATCATTTGGATCTATTTCAGGATTTAAAGTATTGGTGAGCTTTTTTAATTCGTTGGTATTAAGGTCTACCACGTAAATGTTATTGGGCGTTTTTGAGGTTCCAACGGTTAACCTTAAAAGTTCTTCGCTATCTGAAAAACCGGCCGAAACAATATTTCCATCTGGTATTTCGGGCAGATCGATAGGTTTCCTGGTTTTATTATCCCACATGATAAGTTTATTGGCTCCATCTTCATTAATGGCGATCACCCTGTATTTATCATTTTCGCTTAAACTGCTGTACATCACGTCCCAGTTGGTCTCGTAGAGCACTTCAGAAGTATTATCGGTAAGATCATAGGCCATCAGTCTGCTGAATTCTCCCCCGTGATTGGTGGTATAGTATAATTCAGTTTCGTCCTTATTGAAACCAGTAGGGCTGTAATTAAAGCCGGGCTTTGAGATCTCGGTCATATTTCCGGTTTCCCGGTTCAGGAGAAAAAGTTGGTTCTCGCTGGTAGTGATTGGCTTGGTTAAAGCGAGGAAATTACCGGAATCGGAGATATCAGCGATTCCATAGCCTTCCTTATTTTCATATAACAATTCGGGCTCCCAGGTGCCTACCTTCATTCTGTAGAGGTCAAAGAACTGGGGATCCCTTTTGTTGGAAATATAATACATGTATTCCTCATCCCCGCTCCATCCGGCAAAACTTACCTTCTCCTGCTCTCCAGGAGTGAGATCGGTAGAAGAACCATCTTGTTTAAGAACGTAGATATGGTCTATTTCGTTTCCGCCTTTATCGGCAGAGTAAAGGATTTGATCACTACCGGGCACGTAATCCACTGCAAAGAAGGATTCCTCCTGTGAATTGGTAATGGCTTTTTTAGTTCCATCGGCGATATCGATCTCATAAAGATTGAAGATCCCGGACTCGTCACTGCTTATAAGGAGCTTTGTTTCATCGTTAGAGAAACGCCCGCCGCCTATACGAGTATTCTCGTAGAATTGTTCAATACTGTACTTTTTGGGCTTGGTGTCCTGGGCAAAAACAGTAATGCACAGGAGCAAAATAAGGAAACTTGCTTTTTTCATTTTCTGGTTGTTTAAGTTTGGAAATTGGCTCTAGTGGTTTGAGAACCATTTAAATATACAAAAAAATGAAAATCAGGCTGGCCTTGTTTTAATTAAATAAAAGGCCGGCATTTACAGGAATTCCTGTTTGTTGTTGGTTAGCCGGTGTTTTTCCTCCCCGGTATGCCTGGTCGTCGCAGGTTCAAAAAGCATCACATGAACCTCTTCTTCAGCAATAGGTTTGTGCTCTATCCCACGAGGAACGATAAAGAATTCATTCTCGTTCAACTCGATCGTCTTATCCCGGAACTCGATCTTTAACTTTCCCTTGATGATATAGAACATCTCGTCCTCATCTTTGTGAGAGTGCCAGATGAATTCTCCTTTAAGCTTCGCCAGTTTCACCTGCTGGCCATTTAATTCTCCAACTATTCTCGGGTTCCAGTGATCTGAAAACTGCTCAAATTTCTCTGCGACATTTACCTTTTTCATATTATTCCGGACTTTGATGGTCATAACTTAAAACTCTTTTTAGGATCCATTCTTTGTTTTCCAGAATCCAGACATGTGTGAATTTGGCCGAACTGGTTTTATAAATTTCCTTGCCAGGCTCCTTGATGTAGAAATCATGTATTCCTTTTTGGATGGCACCATACATTTTACCGTTCTGATATAAAGGAAAGACCTTTAAGCTGCCTTTAATGAGTTTTCTAAGTGGTTTTTTATCCGGATTTGAACAGATGTTATTTTTAACATTATTCAGAAAATCATTCTTATTAGTGGTTAAACCTCCCTGATCGTGATAAAATTCGAGGTCTTCACTAATAAAATCCTCAAATTCAGAAATCCTGCATTTATCGAAGCCTTCTATAAAAAGAAGACTATCCTTTTTTTGGAGCTCTTTATAGATCTCCGATTCTTTTGATACCTGACTAAAACCCATCTTTATACTAAAAAGAAGGACTGTGATAATGACTGTTTTTTTCATTTTTCTTAGACCAATGGCTTTGTATTCCTAATCCGGAAAGAATCTGTTTTTCAGAAATCCCGACATGGATAGGGTTTGAATATTATCTCAAATTTAATGATCGTCTTATCTTATTGAACGATTTTTTATAAAAAGTTTAGAGTGATTAGGTTGTATATGAGTGATTTTAAATTAAAAGCATCCGGAAATTCCGGATGCCTTTTTTAATATAACCTGAGTTAATCAGTACTAAAATTCATAGTTCAAGCCTATGCTGAAATTGGTTCCTAACTGGCCCATTTGCTGGACTTCAGAAGAATATAAGAATCTTCCTCCTGCACCAGCAGTGTTTGTTGATGGCAGGGTAATATCTGGATATACATCAAAAATGTTATTGATCACTCCATTAATACTTAACCTGTTTGTAAAATTATAAGCAACAATAAAATCGGTTACTATTTTTGCATCAAGTTCCTGGTCTGTTCCTCCAGATTCAGGTGCCGTTATAGTTACGGTACCAAAACGGGTATTGTTCAATTCCAGGTTCCACTTGTCGAGTTCCTGTGATAATCCCAGGATGATCTTTGATTTTGGTCTTGAATTGGTTATCAAACCTCTTTCTTCACGGGCAAAAATGTTGTATCCGTTTTGGGCTAAAGGTCCGGGTGTGGAAATTGCGTTTATTTCGGTTTCGTTAAAATTCGCTCCCAGGCTGGCTTTAAAGCCAGTAAAGGTATCGTAGTTTAAAACAATATCCGCACCTCTTGTTTTGGTATCTCCGGCGTTGATAAAGAATTGAACTGCCACAACATTATTGTCTTCCAGTATTTGTTCTACAGAGTTTGTGGTTGTAGGGTCCCCATCCTCACCAATTTGTGATGAGAAAAGAATCCTGTCGTCCACATTTATCTGATAGAAATCAAGGGAACCGTAAAAATGCTTGGAGAACTTGTAAGTGATACCAGCTGAAAAGTTTTGAGAGGTCTCGGCAAATAAGCTTGGTACTCCAAGAGCCTGTACAGCAGGGCTGTTATTGGCTAATGTCCCCTGTAAAAGAGGTTCACTAGAACCCGCAACAATGATATACTGACTGTTGGTTAAATGCCTCTGGTGTAATGTTGGTGCTCTGAATCCTGTACTGTAAGATCCTCGAATAGCTCCATTTTCCCCAATTTTAAATCTTCCATTCACTTTCCAGGAAAAGTTATCCCCAAAATCTGAGAAATCTTCATATCTACCAGCCACTCCTAAAAGTAAAGCTTCGGAAATATCATAATCTAACTGGGCATATGCTGCAAAGTTATTTCTGTCCCAGCTACCGGCTTCAGCAGGTTTGATACCCGCGAAAGAATCTGACCCCCCTTTGTAATAGGATCGTTTATCTCCCTCATAGGCATCGAAATATTCCTTTTTGAATTCCAATCCCATTGCCACATTAATATTTTCAACAAGAATTCCATTGATATCAAGGTTACCCATGGCATTTTGAAGACGATAGCCTCCTGGATGAAAAGTGGTTGGGGAAGTACCATTATCAGCTAAATAATCTCTATTCACAGAATTATTCACGGTATAAAAAACTGAGTTTGCACCATAAGTAGCACTTAGATCTGCCCCCCAGGTATCACCCAGTGCGTATTCTAGACCAATAACATTAATGTGGTCATCAATTTCAGCTTCAAATGTTGGCTGGTATCCCTTAAAGTCTTCAGGTCTTGTAAGAAATCCTGCATCGGCAACACCTCTTCTCCAATAGGGCGCTCTGTAATACGCAAAACTACGGCCTGTTCTTGTGGTGTATCCATGGAAGGAATAGAACTCTCCATTCTCACCTACTGGATGCGCAAGATTTACAAACAGGTCCTTTTTTTCCATATCAGGTTGTCCAACCTTCATCCCAAGATCTGGATTATCCATTGCCCACTGTACTTCATTGGGACGAGCATCGGGAGGTAAGTCATCTGTTCCCGGTGTTCCAGGTCTGTTTGTCAGCTTTTGTTTGTAATACCCAAGAGTTAAGTTAATATATCCATTATCTCCAAAATTGAAGGCTGTATTCAGGTCTGAAGCAAAATTAAAGCCATCTCCTTCAGAAGTGATCCCTGTTCTTGTATTGAAAGTAGTGTACTGAACGTCTTCTTTTAAAACCATGTTTATAACGCCTGCGATCGCATCAGACCCATACTGTGCCGAAGCACCATCTCTTAATACTTCCACATTTGCTATTGCAGCAGTAGGAATACTCTTTAAGTCTACTCCAACCTCTCCTTTTCCAGGAGTACGGTTCAAATATACCTGAGCGCTCTGGTTTTTTCTTTTGCCATTTACCAGTACCAATGTTCTACTTGGACCTAATCCCCTCAAATCTGCAGGATCATAATGTGCAGTTGCATCTGATATTGCCTGGTTCTGAGCATTGAAAGAAGGAACCTTAAAGGTTAACATTCTGTCTATTGTGGGTTTTCCACTCCCTGTTAGTTCCTTAACACCAATATTATCTATGGCATTTGGTGATTCCAGAATGGTTCTGGGCTTGGTCCGGTTACCGGTAACTACAACTTCGTCAAGTCCGAATCCAGACTCCACCAGTGTAATGATTATTTCCTGATCTGGAGAAGTAATACTTTGTTCCTTTTTTTCATAACCAACATAGGAGGCGATTAAGGTCGTTGGAAGTTGGGTGACTTCAAATTCAAAATTTCCAGTCTCGTCAGTTGTAGTACCATTAGCGGTTCCTTTTTCCTGAATAGTTGCGAAGGGAATACCTTCTCCCTTTTCATCAAGTAATTTTCCTGATATAGGAGTCTGTGCCCATGTAGAGATGGGGATAAACAGTAACAGGAAAAGAATTTTTAAACGTGTTAATTTTGTTAACATAATTAGTAAATGTGTTTAGTTAGAATGACAATGTTAAGCAAATATTAACAATATATACCCAGAAGTGGGTATATATTCTATAAATATGAGATTCCCTATAACATAAAATTTTAAATATTTCAGAGGTCAAATGGCTATATTTAGGCTCAATTTGGATAAATAACTTCTTAATATGTTACGTACTTCTTCAACAATCTTTTTCCTTCTATTTGTGAGCCTTGGTTTTACACAGGTTCAAAAAGAATTCGATTATCTGGATGTCTTTCAGTTGGAATATACCGCAGATCCGCAGATATCCCCTGATGGCGATTATGTGGTCTACCGACGAACCGGATTCGATATCATGAAAGATAAATCGAAAGGTAATCTTTGGATCGCTGGTGTGAAAAACCCTAAAGTTCATCATAAACTAAGCACCAGGGAGGTGAACGAAAGCAATGCTCGCTGGTCTCCTTCAGGAGATCGTATCGCTTTCGTAAGAAGTACCGATGAGGGTAGTGAAATCTATCTTTACTGGACGGAAACAGGTGCAATAGCACGACTTACACAAATAGAGAACAGTCCCTCCTCACTGGAATGGTCTCCCGATGGTGAGTCTATTGCATTTACCATGAAAGTAAACGCGAAAGCTCCCGTGATCGCGAAAATGCCGGAAAAACCTGAAAAAGCAGAATGGGCCAAAGCTCCGAGAATTACTGATCGATTAAAGCATGAGGCTGATGGAAGCGGTTATATCAAGCCCGGTTTTACTCATATTTTTACTATCCCGGCTGAAGGAGGAACACCCAGACAGCTCACTTCTGGAGATTATAATCATTCCGGAAGTCTTTCATGGTCTCCCGATGGTAGTAAAATATTCTTTTCGGCAAACCGAAATGAAGACTGGGAATATGATTTCAGGAACAGCGAAGTATATTCTGTAAATGTGAATAACGGAAGGATTGAACAATTAACTGAAAGAAGCGGTCCGGATGGATCCCCTGTAGTTTCACCCAATGGAAAATATATAGCCTATCTGAGCTTTGAAGATAAAGTGCAGGCCTATCAGATTGAACAATTGCATCTCATGAATATGGATGGAAGTGAGAAGAACCTGATTTCCGGAGGACTGGACAGGAATATAAGTGAACTTGTGTGGGCATCTAACAGTAAAGGACTTTACTTTAAATACAATGACCTTGGAGTCACAAAGATCGGCTATATGGACCTGAATGGAAAGCTGACAGATATTACTTCAGATGTTGGAGGTACGACTTTGGGCCGTCCCTATGCGAGCGGAAGTTACAGTGTTTCAGAAGATGGAAAAATAGCCTATACTCTTAGTAAACCTAACCGTCCGGCAGATGTCGCAATTATCGAAAAAGGAGATAATCAGCCCCAGATTCTTACTGGAGTGAACGAAGATCTGTTAGCACATAGAAATCTTGGTAAAGTAGAGGAAATATGGTATAAATCATCAGTTGACCAAAGGGATATTCAGGGTTGGATAGTTTATCCGCCAAACTTCGATGAGAATAAAACCTATCCTTTACTGGTTGAAAACCATGGAGGGCCTATCCTTAATTACGGACCTCATTTTTCAGCTGAGATCCAGTTATATGCTTCCCAGGGTTATGTGGTTTTTTACCCTAATCCGCGAGGCAGCACAAGTTACGGTGAAGAGTTTGGAAACCTGCTTTATAACAATTATCCTGGAGAAGATTATAACGATGTCATGGATGGAGTAGATAAGGTAATTGAAAAAGGATTCATTAATACCGATGAGCTTTTTGTTACCGGTGGTAGTGCCGGTGGCATCATGACGGCATGGATTATCGGGAAGACTGATCGTTTTGCGGCAGCGGTCGTGGCAAAACCAGTCATGAACTGGATAAGCAAAACCCTGGTGGCCGACAATTATTTTGGTTATGCTGAATCCAGATATCCGGGGCAGCCATGGGAAAATTTTGAAGGTTACTGGAAGTTTTCTCCACTTTCTCTGGTTGGAAATGTTGAAACTCCCACCATGGTCATGGTGGGAATGGATGATCTAAGGACCCCGCCAAGTGAGGCAAAGCAACTGTATCATGCCTTAAAATTGAGAAAAGTAGAAACAGTTCTTGTTGAAATTCCCGAAGCTTCACATGGAATTGCGGCAAGGCCAAGCAATTTGATTACAAAAGTGGCGCATACCCTGGCCTGGTTCGAAAAGTTCAGGTCCAAAGATGATCAGGACTGATCCTGCATAGCACATTCAAAACATTGAAGCATCTCATTGCTTAAGCTAAGCTCTTCAGAACCTTTAAGATGCTCGGAGAGCTTTCCTTTTTCCTGAATGATATTATGGAAATTCTTAGCGTAATCCTTTAAATCTTTTCGCCGACTTTTTATTTTTAATGTTATTTCCTGCCGGTCCAGTTTTGAAATAGCTTCAGGCCATACCTTGAATGCTTCATCTATTTTTTCATCTGTCATCACATTTTGCAAATCCTCAGCCTGTTCAATAAATACTTCTTCCGGGGTGTTCCATAAGAAATAGCGGTCAAAAGGATAGACAAGCCCGGGCATATAATCCACCTCCTTTTCAAAGGGACGCACAAGGGGTTCAATGTTCTTATTTGTAAGGATCTCAGCAATTACTCCGCTAAGATTAAAGAAGGCATTATCTCTGTCACCGGCAATCGGGATTGCATTCATTTCATCATTCCTTTCCTGAAGGGCCCAGCCCCATTGCTCAGCATGCCGGTCCCAGTCACCTATCAAAATATCAAACAACCTAAGCCTCACCAATGCAGACCGATCTATATTCAGTTTTTCCGGATTTTTCTGCTTTAGTTCCTGCAGGTCGTCGGTTTCTACAATTTCCTTTATATTTTCAAGAGAAGTCCAGTTTTTTTCACCTTCGGTTTCATATTCAAGAAGATAGAGCCGGTTACCATATTTCTCGTTATAATCATCTAATCTCTCCTGTTTAGGTATGAAAACAAGCCTGGGATGGGTATGAAAAACTCCGGCAATATCGGCCAGTTCAGCAGCTAAAAGAGCTCCATACGGGTGTTGTGCCGAGATTCCGTCTACAATTATATTTTCAAGGCCGAGCGTCTCGGCTATTTCGGGAATAAGTTCTTCCGGATCTTTGGTGACACTCCTTAAACTGTAAAGTATCCCATTATCGCTTTTTAATCTTAAGGAATGGGTTTGTTTTCCTCCTCCTTCTTTGACGATCTTCATGCCCCCTTTGAGGGTGTCAAGAAATACGATAGGGACCTGAACAGGAGTAGCCCAGGCTTCGCGATAATTTTCTCCCTGCATGAACTGTTTTAAAATATCACCTTCATAAAGGCTGCTGGCAGCGATCAAAACAGAATCATGTTCTCTGAAATCTACTTTATCCAAGTCTTCAAAGCTCTCTATTCTACAAGTTTCAAATTCCTTATCGGTACTGGAGACCGACCAGTAAATAAGTGAAATAAAGAGAATGAATAGAATTGCAACCAAGGCAAATATCTTTTTCATTTAAGATCTGTTTAATGATTTTCGGAATTTAAATCTAGGAAATTACGAAAGAATATCTGTTTTAAAAAAGTTATAATATTCAAAAAATGTATCGTTTAATTTATCTCCCGGCTAGTCCATTTGCAGTTCACTTCTCTTGTTCCTAAGATCGGTACCATTTTGCATTAACGCCTTCAGATTCAGCATATAGAATGTCCATCCCGTTTTGCAGCCAACATAAAAATTCATTTTCGATTCTTCATCTGTCGGGATTTTTTCCTGGGTGAGTCTAAGAACCGTTTGTTTATTTTCCTCTACCACCTTTACTGAAACAATTCCCGCCTTCCCAAAAATGAACCTCAGGAACTCACTTTCTTTAGGAGTTAAGATCTCTCCATGTTCTTCCATACTTTCCGGCCAGCCAAACCATTGCCATCTATAGGTGTCCCCAGGGTGAAACTTTTCCTCTCTTTTTCTGATCTCTCCCTTCGGGGTTTTAAATTCGGCTAGTTTTAGAAACCATTTTTCAAGTTCGGCCTGAGACATCCAGGAATCGATAATATCGTCTTTGGGTTTGTCTAAAGGAAGGTTTACAGTGAATGTACTCCAGTCCGGTCTTTTTTTATCTTCCATGACCTAAATTTTTTATATCAATTAAGATTGATGAATCTTACTTAAATTTAAAGAAAAATACCATGTCTGAAAAGTATAAAATACCTGCCAGGACCAGAATTGGTCATGTGCATCTCAAGGTTTCAGATATTGAGAAAGCCTTGACATTTTACAGGGATCTTCTGGGATTTGAGGTTACTGAAAGAATCGGGAATAATGCCGTTTTCCTATCTGCGGGAGGATACCATCATCATATTGGTTTGAATACCTGGCATAGTGAAGGCGCATCTAAAGCGACAAAGTCGGGAGTAGGGCTTTTCCATGCAGCGATTTTATATCCCACACGTAAGGATCTGGCTTTTGTGGTGAAGCGTTTATTTGAAAAAGGCTATCCTATAGAGGGGGCTGCCGATCATGGCGTTTCGGAAGCGATCTACCTGGATGATCCCGATGGAAATGGAATTGAATTGTACTGGGATAAACCAAGAGAAGAATGGCCGGAAGATGATGAAGGTGGAATAAAAATGTATACACATAGATTAGACCTTAAGTCTTTACTTGACCTGGTTTGATATAGGAGATTTTCTGATTTATAATATGATATAGTAGGGTTTTAACTAATGCAGAATGATTTTTTAATCGCCTAATTTTATTGTTTAAACCTTAAAATTAAGATCATGAAAATGTTAGTTAAAATTATCTGCCCCATAGAACCCTTTAACTCAATGGTCAAAGATGGCTCGGCAGGTGAGGTCCTTGGCAGGATAATAGAAGAGACCAAGCCAGAAAGCATTCATTTTACCGAAGTTGAGGGATGCCGTGGAGCCATTATGGTAGTTGAGGTTGGCGGAGCTGGTGATATTCCGGCTATTGCAGAACCCTGGTTCCTGAATTTTGAAGCGATCTGCGAATTCAGGATTGCCATGACACCGGATGACTTGATGAAAGCAGATCTTGAAAATCTGGGAAAAAAGTGGAGTTAACCTATAAACATTAATAAAGTAAATGTTTTAGCCTGTTGAAATGGCCGGGTAATATTTCTTTTTCAACCAGAAAGATACCCGTACCAGAAGTATCAGGGCCGGAACTTCTACAAGTGGGCCTATAACCCCGGCAAAAGCCTGACCACTGTTAAGGCCGAAGACTGCTATTGCTACCGCTATGGCCAGTTCAAAATTGTTACCCGCTGCAGTAAAGGATATGGATGCATTCTTATCATAAGATGCGCCCATAGCTTTACTCACAAAAAATCCTATTAAGAACATTAAACTGAAATAGATAAGAAGCGGAATAGCAATCCTGATTACGTCCATTGGAATTTCAACAATCAGTTCTCCTTTTAAGGAGAACATTAGTACGATCGTGAATAAAAGGGCAATTAAGGTGATTGGGGAAACGGCAGGAATAAATTGGTTTTCGTACCATTGTTCGCCTTTCAGTTTTACAAGTAGCAGCCTGCTTAAGATTCCGAGCGCAAAAGGTATTCCTAAGTAGATCGCAACACTTTCGGCAATGGTAGCTATGGAGATGTCGACTATGGCTCCCTCAAAACCAAATAGGGGAGGGAGTTTGGTAATGAACAGCCAGGCATAAAAACTATAGGCAAAGACCTGAAAGATACTGTTAAGGGCTACCAGTCCGGCGCCATATTCGCTACTACCTTCAGCCAGATCGTTCCAGACCAGGACCATGGCGATACATCTTGCCAGTCCAATGAGAATAAGGCCTACCATATATTCAGGATGATCCTGTAAAAACAGAACCGCAAGCAGGAACATCAGGAACGGCCCAATGACCCAATTAAGGATCAGTGAGATGCTCAGGATTTTCACGTTCCGAAAAACCTTTGGTAGTAACCGGTATTTCACTTTAGCCAGGGGAGGATACATCATCAAAATAAGTCCTATCGCAATAGGAAGATTGGTTGATCCGCTGCTATAAGAATTTATATTCTCGGGAATTGAAGGTATGAAATAACCTAAGCCTACACCGATTCCCATGGCCAGAAAGATCCACAAGGTGAGGTTCTTATCCAGAAAATTTAATTTTTTCGCCATGTTATTTTATATTTTCAAATACATAGATCAATTCAGAAGCGATCTGGTCACTACGCTCATCATACTTTTCCGTGACTTCGGGAGTGCCGTCAAATTCTTTTGGATCTTTGTAGTCCAATGCAATTCTGGCGTCAGCTCCGGGTATAAAGGGGCAGTTCTCATCTGCATGGGAACAGGTCATCACAGCTGCAAAGCCTTCAGATGGATTCTTTTTTGAATCGTATTTCTTGGAATAACAAACCTCTGGTTTTTCCTTTTCAGAATATTTGACTTTAAAATGGGGGTTGTCACCTTCTTCTTCATCTATTTGAAAACCTGCTCTTCTAAGAGCCGCTATCGCATTCAGATGGAATGCTGTTTCTTCGGTACCCCCTGAAAAGCATTCGACATCTACTCCAAAATAGACAGAAATCGTTTTTGCCCATACCTGACCCAGTTGACTGCGTCTTGAGTTGTGCGTACAAATAAAATTAAGCAGCACCGGTTTCTCTTCATCTTTTTTCTTCTGAATGAAGTTTATCAGAGGTTTTAGGACCTCTTTTCGGTCAGCAGGGATTTTAATATTTTTGAGTTTTTGAATTTTTTCCTGTAACTCAGGAAATAGATTTGATTGGGACATAGTTAGGTTTTTTTAGCAGCAGCCGCTGTCAGGTTCACAACACGAGCTTTGAAGTTCTGAAAGCTTCACTTTTGGCTTTCTTTTCGGTATTCCACATTTATCCTTCGCGAGACAGTCGGTTTTAGTGTTATGCATCAGGAAATTCTTCCCGTTAAAATCAACTTCATATTTTTCAATACTCGTTCCCTGGTATTCGATCTCCAACTCCGCATCGGGAAGTTCCAGTTTTTCTTTTGCGAGTTCAATAATCCCAATCAACTTATCCGGATGTAGGCGGTGGGTATAATCGTTCGCTTCCCAGAGCTGGAAAGAAATTCTTTCCTCGTTTCTAACTGTTCCTCCACAATCTATAAACTGCTTGTTGATCTTCCCAATTTCAGTTACATGAAAATGTTCGGGAACCAGTTCACCGGATGGAAGTTCAAATCCAATTTTTTTCATTCCGGACAGAAGATCATTGAATTCTGAAAGTTTCATAATATTATTTTTTTAGCAACAATCACCGGGTTCACAATTCGCAAACCTGTCAAACATTCCGTTGAAAAGTTCCTGAACAATTCCCCATTTTTTCGGATTTATGCAGTAGCTCATGGAAGCCCCTTCAATATTTCCCTGAATGAGCCCGGCATTCTTGAGCTCCCTTAAGTGCTGACTTATTGTTGACTGGGCCAGTTTCAGTTCGTTTACCAAATCTCCATTAATACATTTATTTGACTCCAGTAGATACTGAAGTATGGCAATTCGGGCAGGGTGAGCGAAAGCTTTTGCCAGACTGGCAAGCTCATTTTGCTCTTTGGTAAAAAGATTTGTTTTGGTGATGCCCATAGATAAAAACTGTATATTGCAATATTACGATGAATAGGTCTTGGTAGCAAATTTTTGTACTGGAAATTATAGAGATAATCTTTTTCCTCCCAGGGCTGCCGACTCATTTATCTTTTCTACTATGGCAATATCCTTTAGCCCATCTTCTCCTGGAACCAGTACCGGTTTATTATTAATTATAGCCAGGGCATCATCGTCCATTTGTACCGCCTGCTGATTTTTCCCCATAGGAGCTAAAATTTTCCCATCGCTGGTTTTACCTCTTACTCCAGAGTAGGACTGCATAGGTCTTAAATAATACCAGCCATTTTCACAGGTTACTTCCAGGTTGTTAAGGTTTTCTCCAAAACTGGTCTTTCCATCAACAATGATACCTTCCGGAAACTCAAGTTTAAATGTTGTAGTCTCATCTACCTCATCAAATATTTCTGGTCTCCTGGTAGATTGTGTGGCTGACACGCCAACTGGTTCCAGCCCCGTGGAATAACGTGCCGCATTGATGGAATAGACACCCATATCGTAGATAGCGCCGCCGCCCATATCCTTTTCAAGCTTCCAGGGGTTAATGGTACCGCCATTATAGCCTGCTTCAGAAATCACGTGCTGAATTTTTCCATAGGGTTTTGTTTCAGCCCATTTCATAATGGTTTGGGTATTGGTTTCATGTTGCATTCTGTAGCCTATGGAAAGTTTAACCCCGTTCTTTTTACAGGCATCGATGATCTGCCTGCACTCTTCTGCCGTCCTTGCCATGGGCTTCTCGCACCAAACATGTTTCCCAGTATTTGCCGCGATTATGGCATATTTGGCATGCAAACCCGTTGGGAGTACAATATAGATCACATCAATATCATCATTATTGGCAATCTCATGCATATTCTTATAATTGTAAACATTGGTGTCTTTTATCCCGTAGCGCCTTTGCCATACTGGGATCTTTTCGGGGCTTCCCGTCACAATTCCTCTAAGTTCACAATGATCTGTTTGTTGCAGGGCAGGAGCGAGCAGGTCAGTACTGTAATATCCTAAACCTACCAAAGCCACGCCCAGTTTTTTCTGATTATTAGAAAACAGATTTCCAGGAAAGGGTAATAAACTGGCAGTGATAATTAAACCCGATTTTTTGATAAAATCCCTTCTCTTTTCCATAATTCTTTGTTTAAACGGAATTTAAGCATTTTAAAATTAAGTTTATAAAAGAATACTTTCCTACTATAAAATAAAAAAAGCTGCCTTTTTATGACAGCTTTGGTATAATGGATTAAGCAATTCTAATAATAGGTATAAGTGGTAGTTTCACCGTTTGTTTCCCTTTTCACAGCTTTTCCTTCAGTATCGAACTGGTAAGTAAAACTATAGGACAGATCTACACCGTTTTCCAGAATCCTGTAGGAGCCCGGAAGGTTCTTCTGTGCTGCAAGGCTTGGAACTATCTCATTCACAGGGAACCAGTTAGGCTTATCTAAATAATTGTCATGATAGCGCTGTGAAATTACGGCATATCCATCTATAGAATTATCAGGAATAAAAGTTATTTGCAGTCTTAAATTTCCGTCAGGAAAATATAGATAGGAGTATACAAAAGATTCCTTGTATCCACCATTTGGATCCTGATAATAAACATGCTTACTACCAATATTTCCTTCCTCATTATAATTGTATTCTGAAAAGGAAGTTTTTATTCCGTTTTGGATGATCTCAGAACTACGGATGATATCACCATCCCAGTAAAAGTATTCATCATGGTTTTCGTTATAGTTGATCCTGGCTATTTTTCCATACCAATAATAATAGGTTTCTGTACCGGTAAGCAGATTTGGAGTCTCTTTTCTCCATTCAATTTTATGAATTCTACCCTCAGGAGTATAGGTATAAGTGTTTTTTACCTTCCAGTTGCCTGTTATTGTTTCAAAGGATTTTGGCTTTCCATAAAGTTCATCATCAATTAGCTCAACGGCAAGGGTTTTCTTTTCTCCCATAATAAAACCTTCAGATACCGCATTAAGATCGAATAATATATCTTTCATTCCTTTTATAACATTATCATTTTCCGGAACGATACTAAAGGAAGCATTACTTTCACCTTCTTCGACATTGATAGTAATGATTTTATTCGCTGCTGAAGGCATTGTATAAAAATTCAACCCTTCAGGTATCGCAATAGCTATTTGAATTAGACCGTCTTTAATCGCCGGTTTACTGAATTCAAGTTTTACTTCTAAGCTACCGGAGTTTTCAAACAAGGTAATATCGTCTCCAAATTCTACTGCTGAATTAGAGGGTTGCGGAGCAGGTTCTTGTGGTGGAATGCTTTCATCATCGGTTGAACAGGAAGCTAATAAGACCAATAGAAAGCCTAATAAAATTGATAGTGTTGATTTCATTTGATAAAAAATTAATTAAAGAATTGATGATTAGATGGTCCGATTTCCAATTTGTCTGCCTGGCAGCAAAGGGAGTTGATGAGTTTTTTTATTTCCGGTTCTTTAATTAAAAATGAAATTACACTTTAATAACTACTCAGGTTAAAATTTGTTACAGTGTAAAATTATTTTTTAAATATTCTATTGAATTTAAAACCAATGTAATAGGTGTGATTTTCTTTATGAATTTTGGATTCTAAGCTTCAAAATTAATTAATAAGTGACTTAAATATTCGTTAATATTTTAAGCGAGATTGACTTTACTACAACTGGTCTATTTCCCACAAAGTTTTAGCCCAGTATTGATAAGAATCTAAAGAAATGCAAGCCCGGAATGGCAAAGTTGCCCAGTTTGAATTAGTCCGGATTTTTTTTCGGGAAATCCCTTCTCTTATTCATAAGGTGTTTCCCTGCTTATAAATTAGGAATTTAAATACTTAAAATGATACTGCGGATAGGACCCCGTAATTTCCCCTGATAATTAAGTTTTAGTTAATTTTTCAGAAAATTTTAAGCTAAACTAAAATGACCCAATCTTAAAAAGGGTTAATTATCATAAAGGCAACAAAGCCTTAACGCTTTGTTGGCATTGAGTAGGGGATTGGGTGATTAATTTCACTTTGTAAACCAAACTACCTATATGATGAGACGCTTCAGCAGATTAAGAAGTTTTGCTTTATTATTCTTTAGTAGTATTATTCTTTTTTCCTGTAATTCTAATACGCAGGTAGCCGACACTTCGGTTTCAGAACCTGTACTTAGTATGAAGAACCCGGTAGTGAAAAAGGAACCTAAGATTTTTCGTGACGAGGTAAATTACAAACTGGATTCCCTGAATTCCACTACAGATATAGATAGCCTGTATAATATCTATGGGGAGGAACAACTGGAGACTATTCTTGCTATTAACCGTATAGAGAGACGTAGGTTAAGACCGCAAAGACCTATTGTAATTCCGGAATGCGCGTCAGCCGATTTCAACACTTATAGTCCGTTTCCCGAAGAGGTGTATTTTTTGAAATGTATTCCCAAAACAGTATTAATATCTCAGAGAGTGCAGGCCTTTGGTCTATATGAGAATGGTGAACTGGTAAAATGGGGACCTGTAAGTACCGGGAAACGTTCTACCAGAACTCCAAATGGTCTCAACTACGGAAATTATAAGGCTAAACGTAAGATCAGTACTGTTGATGAATCCTGGATCATGCCTTATTATTTTAATTTTATGAATTTCGAAGGTATCGGAGTTCATCAGTATTCTATGCCTGGATATCCCGCCAGTCATGGTTGTGTGAGGTTGTACATGGATGATGCGAAACATATCTTTAACTGGGCCGAAATGTGGGAAGTAGAGAATGCTCAAATTACCCGGAATGGGACACCTTTCATGGTATTTGGAGAATATGATTACGATTCTGAAAAACCATGGTATGATCTTTCACAGAATATGAAAGCGAATGATCTTACCCAGGATGAGATAGAGACCTTAAAAAAATACGTTGACCAATATCAGGCCGACCCAAGAAATTTTGGAAAAGTGACTTCTGAAGAAGGAGCTCTGGGAGAAGTGTAAATGAATATTTTTTGATTAATTTGTGACTCAAATAAATCAAAACAATGGCTAAATTTAACTTTTCTCGAATAATATTTTCACTGGTTCTCTTATTATTTACAATGAATTTAATTGCACAGGAAACCAGTATAATGATAAGGGCCAAAGCAAAGGATGCTAAATTCATTGGATCTTCTATTGGTGGAGCAAAGATCTTGGTAAAGGATGCTTTAACAGGAGAGATACTTTCTGAAGGTATAACTAAAGGAAGCACAGGTAATACTGAAAAGATTATGAATCAGGACTGGAAGCGTAACCAACCCATTTCAGAGGAAAATACTGCCGGTTTCAATGCGGTTATTGAAATTGAAGAACCTGTATTTGTAACTATTGAGGCTTATGCTCCTTTTAATAAAAAACAGGCCACTGTACTTAGCAGTACTCAAATATGGGTGATTCCTGGAAAGGATATCACCGAGGATGGAGTGGTGCTGGACGTTCCGGGTTTTGTGGTAGACATTCTCTCGCCACAAACCCACGAAAGGATTAAAGCAACTGAAGAAGTCGAAATAAAAGCAAACATAGTTATGATGTGTGGTTGTCCAGTGACCAAAGATGGCATTTGGGATGCTAACCAGTATGAGGTTACGGCTGTGATCACCAATGACAGTGGAGAGTCAACAGAAATAAAATTAGAGCAGAAAGAAAAGCCCAGTACTTTTTCTGCAAAGATCAAGCTTGAAAAAGGCTTATATGAAGTGTTGGTCTATTCTTATGACCCGGTAACCGGGAATACGGGTGTTGATAAGGTCAACATCATAATCAATTAAATTTTCAGTAATCCCAGGGATTCAATAGTCCTGAGTACCCCGTTATCATTATTGTCATGGCTGGTTACAAAATTACTGGCCTGGATGATCTCAGGATGTGCATTCTTCATTGCATAGCTGTGCTTTGCGACCTGCATCATTTCCAGATCATTCAAATAATCACCAAAGACCAAAGTTTCTTCAGGAGAAATACCTAACTCTTTTTGGATACCTTTTATGGCGTTACCTTTATTGGCATCAAGGGCAGTAATATCAATAAACACCTTTGCGGCTATGGCGACTTTAAACCTGTCTGTGTAATTCACGAAATGGGGAAAAGTGTTGTCTTCCACGCCGTTGAAATTACATAAGGTAACCTTTAGGTACGTGTCTTCTACCTTCGTAAGGTCGTCAACAACCTGAAGCCGTTCATAGAATTTTGAAATTTCACTGAAAAATTCACTGTCATCCGTTTCAATATAGGCAGATTCTTTACCGCAAAGCACCAGATTGGTATGTTCCAGTTTTCTGCCCATTTCAATGAATTCAACAGCAGCATTTTTCTCTATAGGATTTACATATAATTCTTTTCCTTTATGAGATACATAGGTTCCGTTTTCAGCAAAAAACATGGTCCTGTCTTTAATTCTCTCAAATTTAGATTCAAGATTATAGAACTGACGGCCACTGGCAATGGAAAATAATATACCTTTTTTGGTAAGATGTTCCTCGATTTTCCAGAAATCGGGGTGCAACTCATGATTGTCATTCAGCAAGGTCCCATCAACATCGGTTACAATAAGCTTGATCATATATTTGAATTTTCTAAAGGGCAAAAGTATGGGATTGATACTTCATTCATTTTAAATTGGGATTAAATTTTTGATTAAGGCTATAAAAGAATCCTATTTTTTTAATCTTTAAGTCTCTGACATACAAAATCTTCTGATTTTTTATTTATAAATATTCTAAATAACCTTTTATTTCTGAATTCTGTACTATAGTTTTGCGGCTCTATTTATATACAGTCTAAATAAAAACTATCTATCAATGAGCCATAAAATAATATGTTTTTGTGCATTCGTGCTTAGCCTTCAGATTGGATTCACACAGGATTCAGGTAGTCTTAAAGGAAAAGTTGCCGATGTAAAAGGCAATATGATCTCTGAAGCTAATATAAATATACAGGGTACCAGCATAGGGACGCAGACCGATAAAACAGGAAGCTTTATGTTGGATAAAGTACCTACTGGCAATTATTTACTTCGGGTTTCATATGTAGGCTTTGAATCGAAAGAAATAGCCTTTTCAATCAGGTCGGGATCACTGACGAGCCTTCCTTTGATCATTTTAAATTCTAAGGAAGAACAATTAAGTGAGGTGATAGTCAGGGGAAATGGGAATGCCAATACTTTTGACAGGAAAAAGAGCCGGTATGTGGCCAAGTTGCCTTTGGAGAAGATAGAGAACCCGCAGGTGTATGATAATATAACCGCCGAGCTTCTGGATCAACAGGTGGTTACTAATTTTGACGATGCTCTGAAGAATAGTTCTGGCATCACGAAACTCTGGGAATCTACTGGTAGGGGTGGAGACGGCGCCGGATATTATTCCCTCAGAGGTTTTCCCGTTCAACCCACTTTGGTAAATGGCCTTCCCGGACTCACCAATGCCAGTCCTGATCCCGCCAATATCGAGACCATAGAAGTAATAAAAGGTCCATCGGGTACTCTTTACGGAAGCAGTCTTATCTCTTACGGAGGCCTGATCAATATTAGTACTAAAAGACCTTATGATTATTTTGGGGGTAATATTTCGTATACCCTTGGAAGTTTCGGTCTGAATAGGGTTGCGGCCGATATTAATACTCCTCTTGATGAAGAGGAGGAGGTAGCCTTAAGGTTGAATACAGCCTATCAGACCAGAAATTCGTTCCAGGATGCAGGACTTTCGAGATCACTTTTCGTTGCTCCTTCATTAAGCTATAAGGTTAATGAAAGGTTATCCTTTTTTGTGAATACCGAATTTTATAATGGAGAATCTACAAACCCCACCATGCTTTTTGTGGATCGCGGAGCACCTTTAAGGGTAACCAATATCGATGAACTTGCATATGATACAAACCGTTCCTATACGAGTAATGATCTTACCCTGGAAAATCCGAATTTCAGTCTTCAGGCTCAGATGAATTATGACCTTTCTGATTCCTGGACCTCACAGACTGTGGTTTCCAGGGGAAGCTCAAAATCAAAAGGTTATTATTCCTATCTATATGAAACCACCAGGTTTTACCAGGGCAGGGAAGAGGTAGAAGGTGAAGTGACCAATCTTGATGAAGGAGTTGTTTTTACACGATACATGAATAATCAGAACTCTACCACTCTAACTACCGATATTCAACAGAATTTTATAGGCGATTTTGAGATCGCCGGGATGCGAAACAGAGTGGTTGCGGGACTGGATTATTTCCAAAGGCATATTACCGATAATGGCACCGGTTACAGGGCTAACGGGAATGTTTATATAGGCAACGCCAGTCTGCAAAATGTAAATGAAAGCGTTTATAGTATCTATGATCCAAACAGCTATATCACTGATGGTGACAGTGGAATACTTTCTACGGCGGCGGTAGACGGGATCCTTGAAAATGTAGACAGGAATAATCGTAATACTCAGGAGGATATTTATAGTGCATACGTTTCAAACGTTCTTAATATTACACCGAAACTTTCGGCAATGGTAAGTCTCAGGTTGGATCAGTTCGAAAATGAATCGAATAGCCAGACGGCCCTTTCTCCAAAATTCGGCCTGGTCTATCAGCCTGTCCTGGAAAAAGTCTCCATATTTGCCAATTATCTTAACGGCTTTAGTAATGTTGCTCCTTCCGAAGTCATTGACCAGGGAACCGGCGAGACCAGAAGGATCGTTTTCGATCCCGAACAAGCCAGCCAGTTTGAAATTGGGGCCAAACTGAATCTCCTGAATGATCGGCTGTTTGCAACTTTCAGCTATTATGATATCCAGGTTGAAAATATCGTTCTTGGCAGTGGTTTTGAAGCTACTCAGGATGGAGAAAGGTACAGCCGTGGTTTTGAAACAAGGATCACTGCAAGTCCTTTAGAGGGGCTTAATTTGGTTGCGGGGTTTAGCCATAACAACAGTAAGGTGACCAAAGCGGCTGAAAATGACGATTTCCTTGGGAAACGTCCGGAATCTGCAGGGCCAGAAACTTTGGCCAACTTGTGGGCCAGCTATAGGTTCAGCGAAGGCAGGATGGAAGGTTTCGGTCTTGGATTTGGCGGGAATTATGCCAGTGAGAACATGATCTTTAACCGTAACCTCGGGGGAACCTTCACTTTACCATCGTATGCTGTACTTAATGCAGCCATCTTTTATGATGTAGATAAGTTTTCTGTGAATCTGAAACTGAATAACCTTACCAATAAGGATTATTTTAATGGATGGTCTACCATCAATCCTCAGGCTCCGCGAAACTTTGCGGCAGCGTTAACCTATAAATTCTAAGATTTGAATTAGCCAGGGATCGCCAACAGGCGATCCCTTATTCGTATGAAAAAGAACAGAAGAAGAAATATTGTTAAGAAATGGGCGGGCCGTTTACACTTATGGCTGGGTCTTGTTACCGGACTGGTGGTTTTTATTGTGGCTGTAACCGGTTGCATCTATGTTTTTCAGGATGAGATCAAAGACCTGGTTCACGACTGGAGAAAAGTCGAACTAAAGGATGGAACTTTCATAAAACCTTCAGAGCTCCGGAAGTCGGTTAAAGAGCGCTATCCAACTGCCAGCAGCAATTTTATTATCTATGCGGGAAAGGATCGTCCTGCTGCAGTGTATAGCGTGGATGAGGACAAGCAGTATTACTTCCATTTCGATCCGTATTCTGGAGAATTTCTACATGCTCAGGATTTTGATGCTGACTTTTTCGATATTGTGCGTAACCTGCATATGTACCTGCTTTTGCCAGAGAAGATAGGAAGACAAATAGTAGGTGTATCAACTATTATTTTTCTTATAATGCTGGTAACCGGTATCATACTCTGGTGGCCCAAAAAGCTGAAGAACCTTAAGAAGAACCTGAAGGTGAAATGGGATGCCCGTTGGCGCAGGTTAAATTATGATCTCCATAATATTAGCGGATTCTACGTGCATATTCTGGCAGTTATAGTCGCGATAACCGGACTTTATTTCTCTTACGAATGGGTTAGCGATGGGATTTATTACCTGGGAAACCTGGGGAAAGAGTATGAAAGTGACCACCATATAGAAAATATAGAGCGAAAGCCAATGATTTCAGAAGATCCAATGGATATCGCCTTCTATGAAACCATAAAGATTAAACCCGAAGACGAGATGTATTTCGTCTGGACCGAAGGAGATGACCATCCGCTGGTAACCGGCACTTATCCGGAATCTTTAGATTTCGATCATCAATCAAACTTTTATTTTCACCCGCAGACCGCAGAATTATTACAGACTCATTTTTATTCAGAAAAAAGTACGGGATTGAAACTTCAGGAAATGAGCTATGGTCTACATACTGGCCAGTATTTTGGATTAACCGGAAAGATATTAGCCTTCTTCATAAGCCTGTTCGTAGCTTCGTTGCCAGTAACCGGTTTCCTGGTATGGTGGGGAAGAAAAAACCGGATGAAACATCTAAGAAGTTAGAGTAGGGACTTAGAATAGAATCGCGTCCACTATTCCGCTTACAATAGCTATAAAAGTGGCAAGCCATACTGAGGCCCAGAAGCCGTGGGTCTTGAAATCATCACTTAATTTATCGGCAATTTCAATTACAATGGCATAGGCAATGATCCTTGTAATAAAACCAATTCCGAGGAAATAGAATATTCCAAGGGTAGCTATTGTGAGGATGGCATTGAGCAGCCAGCTGAGAAGGAAACTTAGAATTCCGATGATAAATGCCACTACTACTGCCGATCTGAAACCTTTTAATTCTACACTGGTCATCAATTTAGCAGCAAGCAGAAGAACAAGGGCATCGATGATAACATGTATTACCCATTGAAGCATATCTTTTGGTTTTGGTTAGAAGCTCCCCTAAGATAGCAAAAAAGGGATAAAATATCAGGCTCACTTAAGTCTTGCTTCCAGCGTGCGCGGTTTCTTCTTCAGAAGAACTTCCCAGAGTGCCTTGAAATTAGCTAGTTTTTCTCTCTGTTTTAAGCGATATTCCGTCTGGTAGTGTCTTTGATTTGCAACGAATCCATGGTAATCAAACCCCAGGTTTGAAGCTATGAAAAGAGTTCTGGGAAGATGGAATGCCTGGGTTACCACCGTAGCACTTTCTATATCGAATAATTTCCCTGCCCGGTACATACTGTCATAAGTATCCAGGCCTGCGTGATCGGAAGTGATGAGACTTTTATCAATTCCCTTTTCTTCGAGGTATTTTACCATAGCAGCAACTTCATTGTAGTCATCACTGCGATGATCACCCGTAACAAGAAAGTTATTCACCTTGCCATTTTCATATAGTCTAATTGCAGTATCCACACGATCCTGCAGTATAGGGGATAGTTTACCATCAGCATGCACACTGGCACCAAGAATGATTACGGTTTCAGCAGGGGGAAGTCGGGAAATATCTTTGTAAATGAGACCGGCGGTTTGTCTTTGAAAGATTGCCTCAACGCCCAGGACAAGAAAAATGATCAGCACCAAACCGATGACCGAAGCAAGAATTATTTTTTTTAGACGCTTCATTAATGACTGATGATTATATAACCGAAGATAACCATAATAATTGGATGTATCAGATTAATTTATGCGGTAACGTCTTTGTAAGTATAGACATTGTGTACATTTGTAAAATATTATCCTGGTATACTATGAGTAATATAAAAGCTTTAAACTGGCGTTACGCGACCAAGAAATTTGATTCTTCACGCATTCTTACAGATGACAAGATAGATGTCCTTAAACAGGCTTTCAACCTTACTGCAACCTCATATGGACTGCAACCCCTAAAAATGCTTGTGATCTCCAATAAGGAGCTTCAGAAGAAATTAAGAGCATATTCCTGGAATCAGAAACAGGTGGATACGGCATCTCATGTGATGGTGATTTGTATAGAGAATGAAGTTGATGAGAAGTTCATTGCCAATTATTTTAAGCGCGTAAAACATGTAAGGGAAACGCCGGATGAGATCCTGGAACCTTTTCAGAATTCGCTGGTAAATGATTTTAAAACCAAAGCTCAGGAAGAGATCGAAGCCTGGGCTATAAATCAGGCATATCTAGCCTTAGGAACTTTGCTTACTGTTTGTGCTGCAGAAGAAATTGATGCCTGCCCTATGGAGGGCTTTGAGCCGGAAAAGTATGATGAGGTATTAGACTTACACGAAAAAAACCTGAAATCTGTACTTGTACTACCTGTAGGCTACAGAGCCAAAGATGATATGTTCTCCAGGTTCAAAAAGGTGAGGAGACCTCTTGATGAGGTGATCATAGATATTGACTAATAGTTCACGTATTCTGTGATCTCCAGTCCGTAACCTATCATTCCTACACGTTTGGTCTGCTGACTGTTGGACAGGAGCCTTATTTTATGGATCTCAAGATCATGAAGTATTTGTGCTCCAATTCCAAAATCCTTATTGTCCATTTTAACTGGTGGGGCTTTAATATCCCCTTTTTTCTGGCCTTCTTTCAACTCGGCCAGACGGCTCAGAAGGTTTAATTTTTGGGTTGCTGGATTGATAAAAACAATAGCCCCGCGGCCTTCTTCATTGATAGCCTTAAACATGTTATCCAGTTTCTTGTCGGCATCATTGGTAAGGGTTCCAAGAATATCATTATTGACAAGGGTAGAGTTGACCCTGACCATTATCTCTTCATTAGGTTTCCAATGACCTTTGGTAAGGGCAATATGTACCTGGGAATTGGTAGTTTGCTTGTATGCCCTTAATCTGAACTTTCCAAACTTGGTTTCAAGATCAAAATCCTCTTTCTTTTCAATAAGGGAGTCATGTTGCATTCTGTAGGCTACAAGGTCCTCAATAGAGACGATCTTAAGATCAAACTTTCTGGCTACTTCCATCAATTGGGGAAGACGTGCCATGGTTCCATCTTCATTCATTATTTCCACAATAACCCCTGCCGGTTCAAAACCAGCCAGTCGGGCAAAATCTATGGCAGCTTCCGTATGGCCTGTACGTCTAAGTACGCCGCCTTCCTTGGCCTTAAGCGGGAAGATATGGCCAGGCCTGTTAAGGTCGTGTGATTTAGTTTCTGGATCTATGAGTGATTTTATGGTTTTGGCCCTATCTGCAGCTGAAATACCGGTAGTAACACCTTTTCCACGAAGGTCAACTGAAATTGTGAAGGCCGTTTCCATGGGGTCAGTATTATTACCAACCATCATATCCAGTTTCAGTTCGTTACATCGTGGTTCTGTAATGGGAGCGCAAATGAGTCCGCGGCCGTGAGTTGCCATGAAATTGATCATTTCCGGGGTCACTTTTTCAGCAGCTGCAAGAAAATCTCCTTCATTTTCGCGGTCAATGTCATCTACCACGATGATCACTTTCCCGTCCCGGATATCATCAATGGCTTCCTGAATACTGTCCAGTTTTACCGAATACTTATTATTTTCAACCTGGGCCATAAGATCAATTTTGTGGCTGCAAAGATATTTATTCTGTTTTACTTTTATCTTTGAAAAGCCCGGCTTTTTTAAAGAGTTTTTTCAATGGCTCAATGAAATTGTCAAATGCGAACAGTCCCTGATCGGTCGTTGCCCTGTAAGTGAGATAGATGCCAAGAGGCAGCATGATCCAGGTAGATAACCAGGTGGCTACAAAGGCGCTTACACTACCGTCTTCAGCCGAATTCTTTGCAAAGATTCCTATAAAATGATAGGTAAGGAATAAAAGTATGGCCACTACTATAGGAAGGCCTATGCCTCCTTTTCTAATGATAGCTCCCAGAGGTGCACCTACGAAGAAAAGAACGATACAAGCCACGGCCAGAACATATTTCTCGTGCAGAGCAATCTCAAACTTATTGATCTGTTTGATATTAACTCTAAATTCCTGCTCTTTCATGGCTAGGTGGGCAACGGCAGAATTGATGGTGCCAAGGGCCAGATTAGTGATCTGTGCTCCATCGTAAGTATTGAAATGGGATAAGAGTCCCTCTTCAAAAGCTATAACCGTGTCTCTCGGTCTAAAATTCGTGCTAAGTGTTGTCACTCCGGTCCTTCTGTACATGTCTTTTCTAAACTGGTCCATTCGGGTATTATAGGATACCGAAAAGGAATCTATACTTTCGTCGAGCTCTGAGATCTTCAGCATTCCGTGATAGGAGGTGGTGCTTTCATCTTCCAGATCCACATTGTTGAAGTCAGAAAGGTCTATATTTATCACGTATTCATCAAAATAGCTCTTGGTGAACGGTTTTTTCTTTCTCTTTTCATAATCGCTGGGCTGAATCTCGTCATAGTAGTTTCCTTCCTTCAGGATCAGTGAAAGCACATCAGAATCTGTACTGCCAGCCAACTCGCCCTCTTTAGCTTTAATTACTGTATAATTCCCTCCATTGGAAGTCTTTTGGTGGATGATAACATCGGTAAGATACTGATCGTTCTCGCCACTTTTATCTTCGACCTTGATGTTAAAAGTACCAATATCGTTAAAGACCCCTTCGGTAATCGCCATTGCCGGTTTAAGCTGGGCTATATTTTTACGGAGGTTTATAGATTTGAATTCTGCTGCCGGGATCACATTATTTGCAAAAAAGAATGCTACCAGACTTACAAAAAGTATAAAGAAAGTAAGGCTGCGCATGGCCCTTTGTAAGGAGATGCCTGAGGATTTCATCGCTGCAAACTCATAGTTTTCGGCAAAGGTACCAAAGGTCATGATGGAGGTTAGCAGGATGGTGAGCGGTAATACAAGAGGAACCAGTTTAGGCGAGAAGTACAGAAGGAATTTCATGATTACTTCCACATCCAGGTCTTTACCGGCCAGTTCACCTATGTAAAGCCAGATCGTCTGGAGAACAAAGATGAACATGAGAATGATAAAGACCGAAAAAAAAGTTTTTAAAAAACTGGTTAGTATGTACCGGTCAAGTATTTTCAATTTAGTCTATTCGGTTGATGTAATAATCGCTGTAGCGATCTTCGTCAAAGGTAAACAGATTTTTCGCCAGAGGTTGATCTGTCTTGAAGCTTTTTACGGTAATAGTGATCTTTGTTCCGTTATCCTGTGTTTGAATAAGATTATAGATATGTTTAGTTTCCTTATCTATACCTAAAAGTATGTTCTTGATCTCGGCTTTAGTGTCTTTAGGGGTTAATTTTACATACTGTATCTCACGTCCTTTAATGTTCTGGGTAATATCCATCTCATAGTTGTATCCATCTTCATAAAAGCTGAACATTTTTGAAGGGGTGATGTTGTTATTGTCTTCTTCTACGTAACTGGAGATATTGATTTCTTCATCTTCAGGAATGATGGTATAAATCTTTTCTCCATCAAACATTTGTGTTGTACCCATAAGGTTTAAAACATATTTCTCACCATCGATACTTACATCTCCTCTCGCTTCCTGATTCACATTTTCTGCAGTGTTCTCCAAAGCATATTTGAATTCGATCACCATATTATCATAAGACTTAACTTTTGATGATACTTCATTCAGGAGTTTTTCAGCTTTCTGGGAACTTTGGGCCTGAACATTAAAAGACAGAATTGCGGCCAGGATGAATATTAGTTTTTTCATTTTGATTTTTTAATTGTTTGGTTCTTCATTTAATAGTTGATCTAATGCCGCCAGATCTGTGACTAAAACCTGTCTTGCCTTGCTCCCTTCAAAAGGACCAACGATGCCTGCGGCCTCCAGTTGGTCTATTATTCTACCGGCTCGGTTATATCCAAGTTTCAGTTTCCTTTGAAGCAATGATGCAGAACCCTGCTGGGCTGTTACGATCACTTCAGCGGCTTCACGGAACAGTTTGTCCCTCTCGCTCACATCTATATCAACTCCTGTGCCACTTTCCTCTCCTTCATAGGCGGGCAACTGATGTGCATCCGGATAGGCTTTTTGCGAGCCAATAAATTCAGTGATCTTATCGACCTCCGGAGTGTCCACAAAGGCACATTGCAGCCTTTTCAACTCATTCCCCTGGGTAAAAAGCATATCTCCACGACCTATAAGCTGATCGGCTCCCTGATTATCCAGAATGGTCCTGGAATCAATTTTAGAGGTAACCCTGAATGCTACACGGGCAGGAAAGTTCGCTTTAATGATACCGGTAATCACATTAACCGAAGGCCTTTGTGTGGCAATAATGAGGTGGATTCCAATAGCACGTGCCAGCTGGGCCAGACGGGCAATAGGCGTTTCCACTTCTTTTCCCGCGGTCATGATCAGGTCAGCAAATTCATCTACTACCAGCACGATATAAGGTAAGAACTTATGTCCGTCATTTGGGTTAAGCTTCCTTGCCTTGAATTTTGTGTTATATTCTTTGATATTCCGGCACATTGCATCCTTAAGCAGTTCGTAACGGTTATCCATTTCGATACATAGTGAATTAAGGGTATTTATCACCTTGGTATTGTCAGTGATAATGGCCTCATCGGTATCGGGTAATTTGGCCAGATAATGCCTCTCGATCTTATTGAAAAGTGTAAGCTCCACTTTTTTAGGATCTACCAGTACGAATTTCACTTCTGCAGGATGTTTACAGTAGAGCAGGGAAGTAAGTATGGCATTTAATCCAACAGATTTACCCTGACCTGTAGCACCGGCCATCAACATGTGCGGCATCTTAGCAAGGTCCACTACAAAAGTCTCGTTAGAAATGGTTTTACCAAGAGCCAGGGGGAGTTCCATTTCCGCATTCTGAAATTTTGCGGAAGAAATAACCGAACGCATAGAAACTATGCTTGCATTTTTATTTGGAACCTCGATACCAATAGTTCCTCGTCCCGGGATTGGTGCAATGATCCTGATCCCAAGGGCGGAAAGTGATAACGCAATATCATCTTCAAGGTTTTTGATCTTCGAGATTCTGATCCCTGCTTCAGGAACTATCTCGTATAAAGTAACCGTAGGACCAACCGTAGCTTTGATCTGTGCAATTTCGATTTTATAATTCTTAAGGGTATCTACGATACGATTCTTATTTTCTTCAAGTTCTTCCTGATCGATGGTAATGGATCCGCCGTAATCCTTAAGTAGTTCTATTGTGGGAAACTTGTAATTCTTTAGTTCCAGGGTGGGATCAAATTCACCAAAATCCTTAACCAGTTTCTTACTTAGATTATTCTCTTCTTCCTCTTCGGGAGCCGCTTCTATCTCCATAGCTACATCATCTTCGGGAGCGGTGTTTATTTCCATCTGGGGGGAAGGTTCTTTTGCTTTTTTCTCTTCTGGTCTATCTTCAGAAAGATCTATACTTTGCGGTTTTTCGTCCCCAGGGTTTTGTTTTTTAATTGTTTCCTTTTTCCAGTCTAATTCCTCTTCAGTTTCAGAAACCTTGGGCTGATTTTCATCAAAGACTTCCTTAATCTCATTTCTTCCACTTTTGAAGTATGCTCCTATCATTTCAGGAGTCACTTTCAAACGTATGGCCAGGTAGGCAATGAATAGAAATAGCATAAGCAGCACAGTTCCGAAGAAGCCCAGATAATCCTGGAGAAAATCATTCATCTCATAGCCAATTCTCCCTCCAAGAAGCGCATTACTTTCCGCAAAAAAACCGAAGAAGACAGAAAACCATATCATCACCAGAATTCCCCAGAACCAGAACTTGCGAATATTGGAACTATTAAAACCAAAAAAAAGATAGACTCCGCTTAAGAATGTCAAAAATGCAATGGTGAAAGAAGCAATTCCAAAACCCTTATAGATAAAAAAATCACTTACGGTAGCTCCGAACTTGCTGAGCCAGTTTCTGGCTTCAGCTTCTCTGTTTGCAAATTCGTTAAGAATGCTTTGATCTGCCTGCCAGTTAAAAAGAAATGATATAAAAGCTACAATCAACGCAAGACCAAAAAGCATTAGGAAACTTCCTAAGACCACTTTCTGTTGACGGTTCAGTTTAAGTGAGAAATTCCGGGTTTTTTTTGTAGTTTTCTTGGTCTTAGCTTTCTTTTTAGCCATATGCAGGTTAAAGGATTTCGGCAAAAATACAAATTAGCCTTTTCCAAATTAAGGAAAAAAAACTTCAATTTTAAAAGTTGACAGTATTTCTAGATGCACTACGCTAAATGAAAACCTTAAAATAAATAAATTATTGCAAAGAGGTTTATGAGAAAATATAAGGAAGGTAAATAAAGCCCGCAATAATTACAGCAATAAGGGCAGCTATGAATACTGAACCGGCAGCCACGTCCTTAATATGGCCTATCTTATTATGAAAATCGGGATGTACAAAATCTGCCATTGCCTCAATGGCTGTATTAAGTCCTTCGCTAGCCATTACAAGACCAATAGCAAAGAACTGAAGTATCCATTCGGTTCTGGAGATCTCAAAATACCACCCTGCTATACTAACTAATATTGAAATTACGAATTGTACCTGGATACTTGGCTCGTGTTTTAACAATAACCAGGCTCCTTTAATTGCATAACCTCCTCCTCTTATTCTTTTTCCGAGGAAACTGTCTTTCATAATAATGTTTTCAATGCGGCAAGATAATCGGGTTCATCATCTATATTTGGGACCTGCTGGGAGTGGATAACGTGTCCGTTTTCGTTTAGAACTATAACTGCCCGTGACAGGAGGCCTTCCCATGGACCATCGATCATTTCTACCCCATAATCCTTGCCAAAGTTTCTTTCTCTAAAGTCGGATAAATTAACAATATTTTCCAGACTTTCATTTCTGGTAAATCGTTGCTGGGCGAAAGGCAGGTCGCGGGAGATGCATAAAACCGTTACATTTTCCAGCTCGTCGGCCTTTTTGCTGAAATTTCGAACGGAGGTAGCACCTACACCGGTATCTATACTGGGGAATATATTCATGATGATCCTTTTTCCTTTATAGTCATCTAGATTCGCGATAGAAAGATCTGATTTAAGAAGTTCAAAATGTGGTGCTTTTTCATCCAGGGAAGGAAGATTGCCATATGTAGTTACCTTTTCATCTCCAAATTCTATTCTCGCCATAACAATTATTTTATAAGAAATATAAATTTAGAAGATTGTAAATGGCTTATTACTAAAATTTTCATAAAAACAACAAAGGGCTGTTTCCTTCTGAAAACAGCCCTTTTGAAATGATTTGTAAAGAAATTTACTGGTCTATTGAGCCAAGAACTTTCTTTACGAAATTATTTGCGGCATCCCTTTCAGGAACACCGTCCTGTATCATTTTATGAACCTCTACAGCGCCACAGAGATTGGTGAGAAGCTCACCTATTACGTCCATTTCTTCTTCAGAAACCGAACGATGCTCGGTGAAATTCTCAAGCACTTCTATAGTATGCTCAAGCTTCTCAGCCTCATTGTTCTTCTGCAGATGTCTAATTACTGGTAACTTCATCAACTAAGTTTTTTAACTGGTCAAATTTGTTGGTTTGAACCTGATTCTTAAAACTTCCATTTTTGAAGGTCGCGAAGGTTGGCAGGTTGTCTACCTTGGCCAGTTTTCTTGATTCCGGAAATTTCTCGGCATCTACCAACACGAATTGTGCATTCTCATTTTCAGAAGCCAGTTTTTTAAACTTTGGCTTCATGAGACGGCAATTACCGCACCATCCGGCCATATACTGAACCACAACAGTATCGTTACCTTCTATTAATTCGCTTAAGTTATCCTGATCTAATTCCTTAATCATAGCAATTTTTTATTTTAATTTAAACTCAGGTAGCTTGCAACACCTTCTCTGTCAGCATTCATTGCTTCCTTACCTTCTTCCCAGTTTGCAGGACAAACTTCTCCTTTTTCCTGTACGTGGGTGTAGGCATCGATAAGTCTAAGGAATTCGTTTACGTTTCTTCCAAGTGGCATATGGTTAACGCTTTCATGGAAGATAGTTCCTTCCTCATCGATAAGGTAAGTTGCGCGGTAAGTTACGTTATCACCCTCTACCGTAAGAGCTCCTGTCTCATCATCATAAGATTCGTTCATGATATCAAGGATATCAAGTCTTGAACTTAGATTACGGTTAGAGTCTGCAAGTATTGGATAAGTAACACCTTCAATACCACCATTATCTTTTGGGGTATTTAACCATGCAAAATGAACCTCAGGGGTATCGCAGGACGCTCCGATCACCATAACATTTCTTTTTTCAAACTCTTCCATCGCTTTCTGGAAGGCATGAAGTTCGGTAGGGCAAACAAAGGTGAAATCTTTTGGGTACCAGAAAAGCAATACTTTCTTGTTGTTCTTCTGAGCTTCTTCCAAAACGTTTATTTTGAAAGTGTCTCCCATTTCGTTCATAGCGTCTACGCTAAGGTTTGGAAATTTTTTTCCGACTAAAGCCATATTATTAGATTGTTTTTAAATTAAACTTTTTCTCTTTTTCTTCGGGTACAAAATTATAAACTTAGATCGTTCATGAAAGGCCGGAAAATTCTTAAATTTTATTGTCTGATAGGATTTGGTTATAGTAAATACCTTATTCAATAAGAGGTCTCTATAATTGTCAAATTATCAGGTTTTTAAGCAGAGGTTTAAGGCTTTTGCAATACTATTTACCGGCAAGTTTTTTAATTTTTATTCCGAAGGCTGCGAATAATAAAGTCATAAACGGACTCAGGTAATTGAAGAAAGCGTAACCAGCATAAGAAAGTACCGGAACCCCTAATACTCCGCTGTGATAAGCACCACAGGTATTCCATGGAACCAATACTGAAGTTACCGTTCCTGAATCTTCAAGACTACGGCTTAGGTTTTCTGGTGCCAGGCCTTTATCTCTGTATGCTTTTGCAAACATTTTACCGGGAACTACAATTGCCAGGTATTGATCTGATGCAGTAACATTCAATGCCAAACAGCTGAATACCGTACTTGCGAATAATCCAAAAGTTGTGTGGAACATATCAAGTAAGGCTTTACTGATTCTGGCAAGTGCTCCAATGGCTTCCATGATCCCTCCAAATACCATTGCACAGATGATGAGCCAGATCGTGCCCAGCATTCCAGCCATTCCGCTGGAAGCGAAAAGGTCATTCAATGCTTCAGAATCGGTTTCTACCGCCGTGTCTACGGTGATGGCATTCATAATTCCTTTATAACCACTTATAAAATTGAGACTTTCCATTCCGCTTACGGCAAGCACCACATCTGGTTGTGCAATAATAGCAGCCACGGCACCTAATAATGTTCCTATAAGGAGAGCGATAAGTGGCGATGTTTTCTTAATGATCAATACAATTACAATCACCGGTACCAGGAAAAGCCAGGGGCTAATATTGAATGAAGCGTCAATAGAATTTAAAATTGAGGTGGTATCTGTGGCTCCTTCAGTATTCAAATTCAATCCAATTATTACAAAAACCAGGATCGTTATTGTGATAGTAGGTACGGTGGTAAGGGCCATATATCTAATGTGTGTAAAAAGATCGGTTCCTGCCATGGCCGGAGCAAGGTTCGTCGTGTCGCTTAGGGGAGACATCTTATCCCCGAAATAGGCTCCCGAAAGTATGGCGCCAGCGGTCATCCCAAGGGAAATATCCAGTGCATCTGCAATTCCTACCAGGGCGATACCAACGGTTGCAGAGGTGGTCCAACTACTTCCTGTTGCAAGGGAGATCACGGAGCAGATTATCACACAGGCCGCGAGGAAAATAGTAGGATTTAATATCTGAAGTCCATAATAGATCATAGTAGGTATGATGCCGCTTATCATCCACGTACCTGCAAGTGCGCCTACCATTAAAAGTATAAGAATAGCTCCTGCCGTACTTTGAATGTTTTTAGCAACCTCATCGATCATGTAGTCGAACTCAACCTTATTGAAAAATCCAACAATGGCTGCAACCCCGCCTCCCAGAAGGAGAATGAACTGGTTTGAACCACTAAGGGCATCATCACCATATACAAACACATTAAAAGCAAGCATTCCTATCAGGGCAATTACAGGGATAAGAGCTTCCCAGATATTCAGCTCCCTGTTTTCAATGATTGGTTCATTTTCAGGGTTAGCAGTAGAGTTTTCCATGAAGATATTTTTAAAAAATGAGACCTCACAGGTTCAGAAACCTGTGAGGTCTTTTTATTTTTTATATTAAGAGTTTTCCATTT
>NZ_JAJSON010000003.1 GCF_022410465.1 Christiangramia crocea
ACCATAAAAAATATAACTGACAATAGCGACCAGTAGATTTTGCCATCTCAAATTTTTATTAAATACAAACCAATATAAAAAAAATACTATAGGTAAAAAGATGGCGAAATCAAGAGAGTTAAAAAGCATTAGGTAAGTAAATTTCGGCCTGCAAGATAATTTTTTTTATTATTCCATACATAGAATTAAAATCCAATATTGACCTAAACAAAATTAATTCTACCTTAAAAAGTCTGGATTTAAAACCTCGTAGACTCCAAATGTACCAAACTGGTGGTAATGATCTCCTCTTCAAATTTTCCGGGCGTATAAACTCCCTCGAGGCGGTTATTCAGCAGTTCTACAGCTCTGGACCCAACTTCCTGTGGATGCTGCTCTATGTAACTTAAAGACGGGGTAAGAAATTCTGCTACCTCCTTACCTATATAACCTATTATTTTAAGATCCTGCGGGATATTGACCTTCTCTTCGTAAGCAATCCGTGTAGCCATGATCGTGCTTTCAAAATCGGTACAAAGAAGGGCTTCTACCCTGTCTTCAGTAATCAGGGATTTTATTTTTTTCCTGAGATCTGCCGGTTTTGAACTTTTCGCCAAATAGTGGTGTCTATCTTCCAGCGCTTTTTTATAGCCTTTGATCCTCAGTTGTCCAATCCCCACATGATGAATTGCCGATGCCAATCCGATTTTTGTAAGTCCCCTGGACATAAAATATCTGGCAGCATCAAAAAAACTATTCTCATCATCCACTCCCACCTTATCGGCAGGCAGATCTATGTTTATCCTGTCATAAACCACTACCGGGATATCATAATCTACCAGGGAAAACAAATGGTCATACTCCTGTTTTTTCTGAGTCTCTTCAGAAACGGCAATCAGAACACCATCTACAAAACCTGAGGTGAGCATGTCACAGATCTGTTTTTCCCGTTCCAGGGATTCATTGGAAATATAAGTGATTACCTGCTGATCATGTTTCTGAGCTTCAGCTTCCATCCCTGAAAGTACACGTGCGAAAAAACTATTGGATATATTGGGTATAACTACCCCTATGGTACCTGTTTTGCTTTTCTTAAGGTTAACCGCAACAGGATTTGGTTTGTAGTTATGTAACCGGGCAAGTTCTTTTACTCTTTCAGCGGTCTTCGGACTAATCTCCGGACTATCATTCAGGGCTTTCGAAACCGTGGAAACAGAGACGTTCAGAAGCTTTGATAGTTCTTTTAAAGTTATTTTGGTCTTCATAGGCCCATCACATATTAGCTTATAAAGGTTAAAAAAATACTCAAATACCACAACTAAAAAGCCTAATTTGAATTTAAAGGCCTTTATTTTTAAGTAACTTAAGTAATTAAAGATTTTAGAATGTTCAGAAAAATTGATAAAACATCCAATCCTCCCCAAGTTAATGTCATGGTATGGGACGGAAAATGTGGTTTCTGCAAGTTCTGGAAGACCCGGTGGGAGAGTAAAACCGAAGGTCTTTTAGAATTCAAAACCTACCAGGAATATGCTGAAAACTTCCCCGATATTCCCTTAAAGGAATTCAAGAAAGCAAGCAGACTTATAGAAACCAATGGAAACGTCTATAGTGGACCTGACTCTGCCTATCGCAGTTTATGGCATGCCGGGAATAAAAGATGGCATGAATTATATATCAGATATTCATGGTTCAGGTCTTTAAGTGACCATGCTTATAATCATATCGCCAAGAACCGGCATTTTTACTTTCAGGTGACCAGGCTTTTGTTTGGTAAAGAACCTTTAAGCCTAAAACCTTACTGGCTTTTGTATCTATTCGCCATTATTTTAATTTTGGCAATTCTATGAGAATACCAAAATCATACTGGTTCTATATTATTGCGGCAATCATTACTATCATTGGTATTGTGACTGGATGGTATTTCTTTTTGCTCATTATCTTCCCTCTCAGCATTTTCAGCTCCAATAAAAAAGGGAAATAATCTTCAGTTTGTGTACCGATTAACGGAGTTAAACTTATCCTAAACAGCCCGGAGTATTTGCTAAAATGGGCCTTTCACTGTAATTTAATTTTGAATTTTAATTCAAAATAAAATGAAAGATTACGGTACATTATCTCAAGCTATCAATAAATTAAAACTCGAAGAGGGTTACGAACATGATTTCAATTTACAGGATGAGCAAATTGAGCTCAAATCTAAAAATGAAACCTTCGGAGTGGAAGAATTTGAAGTAGACAAAGTTCTCAGGTTTGAAGGAATGAGTAACCCCGACGATAATGCTATACTTTATGCTATAACGACTACCAATAACAGGAAAGGTGTTTTGGTTGATGCCTACGGAATGTATAGCGGTCAGATCTCTCAAAAAATGCTTGATAAGCTTGATCTTAAAGATCATCGCGACATCGAAGAAAGCTAAGTTAAATTTCTATTAAAGTCCCTGATTAAAATTGGGGAGAATATCAAATCATTGTAATTTAATATCAAATTCAAAAATTCAATAAATAAAAACTATGAACTATTTAGGTTTGGATTCAAATAAAACAAAAAAGACAGTTGAAGAACTGAACGTGCTATTAGCTGATTATCATTTGTATTATCAGAAGCTAAGGAATTTTCACTGGAATATTATTGGAAAGAATTTCTTCGATCTCCATGAAAAATTTGAAGAACTTTACGAAGATGCCAAAGTAAAAGTGGATGAAATCGCGGAAAGGATCCTTACATTAAGGTATCAGCCAACAAGTAATCTCAGTGAGTATTTAAATGATTCCAATTTAAAGGAATCTCCCTCTGATATTTCCGACAGTAAAATGATAGAACTCTTATTAAAAGACCACGGTCTTCTTCTTAAACAAATGAGAAAGATTGTAGAGACTGCAGATGCTGCCGGTGATGAAGGAACTATAGACCTCATTGGAGCCTACATAAGGGAACTTGAGAAAACAAGCTGGATGCTGGATGCCTGGAAAATGAAGACTAACGATCATCACAAGCCGGTGAATAAATAAAAATTTTCACTAACCAACCAGTATGGACGAATTTAATTTTCAGGATTCAATAAAAGGTATTTCAGAAAAATTGGGCGGATGGCTGGATTCTTTAATCCTGAATCTGCCTAATTTTCTTTTGGCTGTTATTGTCTTTATCATTTTTGTGGTCCTTGCCAAATACATAGGCAGGATATTTGAAAGGGTCACCAGAAGACAAATTAAGCAGGATTCCATTAGGATAATGGTCGTAAAGGTCATCAAGGCCGTTGTCATCCTTATAGGGTTTTTTATAGCTCTTGGCCTTCTGAATCTTGATAAGGTCCTTACTTCGGTTCTGGCCGGTGCCGGGGTTGTTGGTTTGGCAATAGGTCTTGCCCTTCAGGGAACATTGAATAACACCTTTTCCGGTCTTATTCTGAGTTTCCTGCCGGAATTACAGATAGGTGACTGGGTAGAGACTAATGGATACGCAGGTACCGTGACCGAAATAAACCTTCGGAATATTGTTATCAAACAATCAGATAACAATTATGTAATAATCCCTAATTCAAAGATCATTGAAGAACCTTTTAAAAACTTTTCAAGAACTCCCCGATCCAGGATATTTGTTAATTGCGGGGTAGGTTATGAATCAGATCTTGAGATGGTAAGGGACCTGACCCTGGAAGTGATCAGGGATCATTTTCCTCAACGTGGTAATGAAGAAATTGAATTTCTTTACCAGGAATTTGGGGACAGCTCCATAAATTATGTGGTAAGATTCTGGGCAGATGTCACCAAGAACAGAGATATTCTGGTTGCTCAAAACAAAGCCATAATCGCCATTAAGAAAGCTTACGATGCCAAGGATGTGAATATCCCTTTCCCAATAAGAACTATAAATTTTAAAAATCAGCTCTCCGTCAATAAAAGTGGAGACTAATTAATAATTTGGATTAGTGAAAAACCCGGCTAATAGCCGGGTTTTATTTTATCTATTAAGTTTTCTTTTCCTAATTAAAACTTTAATGCTATCCCAAACTGAAAGCGGGTTCCTTCACTGCCTGCAAACATACTGAATCTTCCCTGTATAGCTTCTGCACTGTTCACCCAAAAACCACCACCGTAGCTATCATGCCAAATATCACTATTTTCTCCGTCTAACCACACTCTTCCGAGGTCGTAGCCTCCAAAGATTCCAAGCTGAAATGGAAGAAAACTGGTTTTTACAGTATTAAATGAATAACGTAGGTCTGCCCCGGTACCAAATGAGCTTTTCCCCGTGTATCGCTCCAGTCTGTAACCTCTTAACCCACTATCTGCTCCAAGCTGAGCAGCCTGATAGAATTCAAATTCCTGACCGATATTGATGTGGGCTTCTGCACGGGTTTTAAGCACGAGTTTCCTGTTTCGGCTAAGCGCATTATAGAATCCCATATAAGGTTTGAAATATCCATATTGCCTGTCTATATCAGCCGTATTCAGTTTTGCACCCAGGTTAAGTTCGAAAAGCATTCCTCTTGTTGGATTAAGCCGGTCGTCATAACTTTCATATCTGTACATTGCATCAAGACCCGCAAAATACTTTCGGTCAAAGAATTCAGGGTCATTACTCACAAAATCTTCGGTTATAAACCGTCCTTCTGCCTGCTCAACTTCAATTCCTTCAAAACTGGCAGTAAACCCAAAGAAACTACCAAAAGGCGTTTTATTCACAAAGGCCGCTTTTACCCCTATTTCACTTAGGCCTACCCGGTTGTATTCCAGTCCAAGCTCATCATCAAAATTCTCAGTTTCATTTCCGTAGCCGAAAAAGTTTGCAGAGAATTTTGGACTGGAAAAATTTGCTCCTAGCAATAAGTTATAATTACCTACTATACTGGCAAATTCAGCTTCATAATTCAAGGCAAAACCATTGGTTTCTGAATGAAATTCACCAGAAAATGTATGCTGAGAAGTAAACGGATTACGCTTAAACTTATTGATAGATTTCACGAATTTTAATCCAACATTCAGTCCATCATCTGGATTGTAACCTATATCTGGTAGAATAGTTCCGGAAGAAAAGGTCTTCTTGTCCTTATCATAAGTATTTATTTCGTAATTATCGGTAAACCTGAACTTCGCATTTCCGGGCTTCTCTACTGTATTTGGAAGTGACTTATGATCATAGATCTTAATATTCCTGCCATTTTCAACCGTGTAGACATCATTGTCCTGTCCCCCAATGATCCGAACAAAAATATTTTCAGGCCCGCTACCCTTTACAAGAATCTTATCATCGTCATCAAGGCCATAAACCCAGATCTCCTCTGTTTCATCAAATTTATAAATTTTATCACTTAGATTTTCAGCTCTTGCACCATCCTTGTTTCTTGTGACCGTCACCCGGGTATTACCATCCTGCAGTCTTTCAACATCTATAAAATCATCCTTATCGGTTCCTGTAACAATCGCAAGGTTTGCCAGATGATTGTAGTATCTCATCGCGATATCCACAATATTATTCCTGCGTCCTTTTACATTTTCCATCAGCTCATCACTGGCCTCTCCCCTTGTTTCTTTCGGTAAATTGGCAAAAGCCTCTTCTATAACCTCATCAGTAACATTGTTCCTGATAAATTCGGCCTGCTGTTTCCAGGCCTCCTTTCCGGTATTTTGTAAAAGGGATCTGTCCAATCCAAGCGCTGCCATATTGAACCATTCAACATCGTTGATATCATCTCCATACACCGCAAACTGGTTTGCGAAGCCCGTAAGAGCTCTTAAAGTACCAAAAAAGGCACCATCGAAGTTTGAGAATACCTGATCCCGGTCACGGGGAATAGGCTTGAAAATATGATTCCCGTCGCTATCTTCTATTTCGGCCCAGCGCCATTGATTCTGGTGGCGGTCCCAATCTCCTATCAGCATATCAAAGATCCGGGCTCTTACATAGGCTTCTTCATCGAGGATGTATTTTTCATCACGTCGTAACCTTTCTAGCATCCCATCAGTTCCCACAATATCATGATCGGGGCTACCAAAATATTCGTAGCCAAGCCAGATTTCCTCAGGCCGCTCCACTATCATATAGATATCATCACCATGTACCGAGTTATATTTACCCAAAGCTTCCTGCTTTGGCATATAGAATATTTTTGGATTGGTATGATAGACATCAGCCGCCTTACTTAATCTTGGTACTACAAGAAAACCATAAGGGTGAGCCGCCGTATAAAAATCGGTCATAAGGTCCTCGGCAACCGTGTTCTCCAGTTTATTTTCTACAGGTTGATTCTTAAAGGCTACATTCTGAAGGAATCTTAATGCATCCTTTCTTACCCGCCTTATATTATAAACCCTGCCAAGACTATCTTTCACCCTTAAAGAAACTGTTTGATGCCCACCTGCTTCACGCTCTACCTCAAGCCCCCCATATAGAGTATCCAGGTCGGCAACAGGGAGGGTGATTTCTGTACCATACAGTTCACGATAACGCTTTCCCCAGACTGTATTATATACCGGGCTTTTATCAGTGTCTTCTTCTTTATATATAGAAGTTGTCATGGTTTGCGGAAAACTGTCGGGATAATCCTTGAACTCGAATGGTACAGGAGTATCAAAAACCTGTCTTTGATAAAGCAGCTTTGGTTTATTCTCCTGATTCCCATAAAAACTTATCCAGGAAGAACCATCCTTAAAAATATCAAGCACTGCAAAACCCTGTCCGTTATACGCAAAAAGGCCATCATTACTAAGGGTCGCATAAGAAGCTTTTGAACCTGAACCTGAAACTACCTGCCTAACGCTGTCATGCTCTATATACTGTAGAGAATGCTCGTGTCCCGACACAAAAATCATTCTCTCTGAACTTCTGGCTATGGTAGATAACCTGTCGGCTAATGATTTGTAACGGTTATTCTGGGCATCCTGAATTGAAACTCCCCCGGTTGTCCTGATAAGGGTAGCTAATGACCCGAGAATCGGGACAGGGATTTTCTTTTGAGAAGGATAAATATGTCTGTCAAAGCTGTACTGGCCGCCATGAACCCCATTGGTATAAACAGGATGGTGAAGTGCAAGAATTATGGTCTTATTCTGATGATCTTCGATTTCCGATTCCAGTTCCAGGAACATGGCTTCCCGGGTTTTTATCTGGTCGCAGTTATCGTTAATGCGAGGGTTACGGTCCCAGTCTTCCAGGTACCATTGTGAATCGATGACGATCATCTGGATATTCTCGGTAATCTCAATCGATTCTAAACCGCATCCAATCTCAGGACTCCATATAAGTATATCCTCAAATTTTTCTTTCAGATAATTCTTCTGTCTTTCCAGACCATTAAGTTTTTCGTTGTACCAGTCATGGTTTCCGGGAATCACTACTACCCTGCCCTTATAGTTCTCTATCGCATCGAGCTGGGCATCCAGGCGGTATTCCGCTGCTTCACGTTCCGGTGAATCTTCGGGTGGCATCCCATCCGGATAAATATTATCCCCAAGGAAGACCGTGTAGTTCTCAGTCTTATTTACGGAGTCCAGAAAGGTCTTGAAAGCAATGAGCCCCAGGGACGTTCCTCCAGGCGGTGAATAACCACCATCTCCAATTAAATAGAAAGACTTTTCAATTTCCTTATTTTCAGGATAATTGAAATCTGATTTAGGCTCTCCATCTTTATATTTTGGTTCAACCGTGGCACACGCAAAAACAAGGAATAATCCTAGGAAATAGGCTAAAAGTTTAACTTTTCTCATAGAAAATATTGGTCAATTTTTTTTGTAATTTGGTCAATGTATCTAAGAACTTCATGTATGAACAATCTCATTGAGAAAGTCGATAAATTTGTTGAAGAATTATTTAAAGAAAAACTGCCAAACACCTTTATCTATCACAATTACCAGCATACACAGCGTGTGGTTAAAAGTACTAAAGAATTAATCGATAATTCTGAAATTAATGTTAAAGACAAGGAAGCACTAATACTGGCAGCATGGTTGCATGATACCGGTTATATACACACCTATAAGGGACATGAGGAAAAAAGTGCCGAAATTGCCGAATCCTTCTTACGGGAAAATAATGCCACCGACGAACTCATTGAGAAGGTAAAGAAATACATTAAAGCAACTAAATTTTCCAATGTTCCTGAAACATTCTGTGAAAAGATAATAAGGGATGCAGATTCTTCTCATTTTGGAAAGGATTATTTTGAAGAAACCAGTGAATTATTAAGACAGGAACTAGAGCTTCACAATATCAAGAATTTCACGAATGCAGAATGGCTGGAGGAAAATATCCTGGTTTTCACTGAAAAACATCAGTATTATACAGATTATGCCATCAAGGAATGGAAACCCAAAAAAGAAGAGAATCTACTCGAACTTATAGAGAGTAAAAACAAGCAGGAAAAGAAATTAAAAAAGGAAGAGCACAAGGCCCGGATGAAGGCCAGGTATAAAAATGAAAATCCGGAAAGAAGTATACAGACCCTTTACAGGACTACCCTGAGAAACCATATTAAATTAAGCGATATTGCAGATACCAAGGCCAATATTCTACTTTCGGTTAACGCGATTATCATCTCACTTGCTATAGCAGATATGATCCCAAAACTGGAAGCTGCTTCCAATAAGCATTTATTGATCCCCACCCTTATTCTTATTCTGTTTAGCGTTGCTTCCATAATTCTCTCCATAATGTCTACAAGACCCAATGTAACAAGTGGCGAGTTTACCAGAGAGCAGGTAAAGAACAGGGAAGTAAATCTTCTGTTCTTCGGGAATTATCATAAAATGCCTTTTGATCAGTTCAAATGGGCCATGAATGAGCTTATTAAAGACAAGGATTATGTCTACGAAATGCTAACCCTCGATCTTCATTTACTTGGGAAGGTATTACATCGTAAGTATATGTTATTGAGACTTACCTACACGGTATTTATGAGTGGAATAGTTATTTCTGTATTAGCCTATATAATTTCCTTTTATCTAATGTAGTTCTTCCATTAGATCTTCGTAAGTAATGGTTCCCTGGTGATCATTATCGGTGGAATAAAGTATATTCACCCTGATTGCTTTAAGACCTACAACTCCCTGCACATCTTCCAGTTCCAGTATTTCCACTTCTTCCCCAAAATATTCCTTGGCCTGCAGGTATTTTATATACTGAAGATATTCTCTTTCATCCCTGTTCTGGGAGTAAACGATCGTCATTTTTCCTTTTTGCGTAACCCTTTCTTCAGTTCCCTTGACGTATGCTTTATCTATTCTCTTTTTGATCACTTCATACCTTGCATTATAAGTGCCATCCACATCAAATTTTTTCTCATCCATTCTATACCTTATAGACATGGTGCTGTTATAGACCAGAATTAAGGAAGCTGCCTCCAGTTTGATAGGAGTGTTCTCCTGAAGCTGGTAAAAGCGGTTTTCCATTTCGCACATGGTACTTAACTGCCATAATCTCAAATTAAAAAGATATACTTTATTGAATGGTCTTTTATAGGCCATAGAGGCTCCAATATAAATGTTGTGATCCACACCATCGGTTTTATACCTCTCAAAGTAATGAGGATATATTTCCTGGGCCTGCACCTGCTTTTTGTCTATATATCGAGACATGGTTCGGTTTATCTGCTGTACCGTTTCATCATATTTTTTCCTGTGGTTATAGACTATTCCGGTTTCAGGATTTAATTTCTCCTTATACTCCTCTACCAGTTCCTTTATTTCATCGGACTGCTTCTTAAGATGGCTCATAAGAGGATTCACCTCCTTATGCAGCAGATTGAATACCTTTTGTTCACTGCTGGCATTTAATTTATCTTCTATCTCTTTTTTAAAATCTGAAATGCGGTATTTCACCTGATCGTAGATAGGAAGTTCTTCTATCGCATATGCCTTTTTGATAATATCAAGAATAAGGTCCAACTGGTCCAGCAAGTCTTTTTTTATGGCTTCGTTACGGGCTTCAGAAGAGGCTACGATATCAATTTGACCATATAAAGGATAAACATCCTTGAAGGTAATATCTTTAAAGGAAGCCAGGCCATCCTTATCAAGATCTTTAATAAACTGTTTAGCTTCTTTTTCAAACACCCATAAAACACTAGGGTGAATAGAGGTACATTCGCTCTGAATCACCGCTTTTACCCTATTCTCGAATTCATTTTTATTCCGCTCTACAGTATTTACTATATAAGGAAGAATATCATCCAGCTTGAATGCATTAATGCTGTTAAGTTCATTTTTTCTTTCAGAAACCAGTTCCAGTATACCCAGTAATTTTCCATTTTTCGCTATTGGAGCCAGCAAACAGCTTTTTACATTATTTTTCTTGAGGTTTCTGGCAAGCAGGTTATCGTTTTTCTTAATGTACTCATCCACATTGGAAATAACGAAATATTTGTTTTCATCTATAAGTTTCTGAAATCCCTGCTTACAAATTCCCGTATCACAATCGTTGACGAGTTCTTTATCCAGGATGAAACTATTAGCTTTTTCGTTATCCATTCTTTCGAATATCATTTCCTTTTGGTTGAATACCGTAAAGCCAACCCTTAGATCAGATATTTTATAGATAGACCTGAATATTTCTTCAAGTTTCTGTAATTCTTCAGCTTCATTTATTTCTTCAAATAAAAGCGTCGTTTTTAATTCAGAAATCGCTTCATCTATAGTTACATCGGTAAGGTTGGTAATAGTAAAACCTTTAAAAACATAACTTTTAGGCGGTATCTTCTCTTTCCACAACTCCACCTTGTCTACATTCTGAAGCAAAAGGTCCACATCATGCTGAGTTAACTTTGGGGTATCATCCTTGCGAAGGACCTCTACAAAATCAGCATTCATGGCTATCCTGTAATGTTTCTTGATCCCATTTTCGTCGGGGATGTCATAGTAAAGCGGCCTGGATATATCTATTTTATAGTCATAATAATTTTTCAGGATCTGAATACATGCAATAACATAGATTACATCTTCATCCATATTGCGAAGGGAAAGTTCAAAATCGTCTCCAGCGTTTTTCAATATCTGCTTTAAACGACGGGATGAATTAAACAGGATATTATGAAAAGGGACTGAAGCAGCCTTGATCTCATTATTGGTAAGTATGGAAGGGAAAAGATCCTCCAGCAGTACCTTAATAGGCTCCTTGTATTTTTTTAGAAGCTTGGGATCTTCAAAACCTTCTGATAATTGAGGATAGTCAGAAATATAATCCAGCATTTTCTTAATATACCCCTTAGAGATATCGTTCTCTATACTTTCCAGTTGTTCTTCATATTGCTCAATGACCTTATGGAAACTGATCTTAACATCAAGTGGAAAATCCTTTAACTGCTGCCTCATAATTAGGATAATTTAGTGTAAAATTAAATTTTACTGAAGGTCTGCACAGGTAAGCCTGTTTAAATTAACAATATTTTATAAATAATGGATACTAATGCAAAATGAGTTCTTTATTTTTGTGAAAAATCATATAATAAAATGAAAAAAATAACAATTCTGATTACTGCTCTTGTATTAAGCTTAACAGCCTGTCAGGAAGATAAAGGATATTTTCTAACGGGTACTGTGGATGGTGTAGAGGACGGTAAAAAAGTTTATATCTCAGAACTGGACGGGAATAACAGAACCCCGAAGGCCGTGGACACAGCCACCATAACTGATGGCAAATTCGAGCTGAACATGGAAGACCCTGAAACACCAAATCTTAGTTTCCTTAGTGTTGAAGGAGTAAATGGTAATGTTGTCTTTATTTCGGAAAACCAGACACTCCGTTTTGATATAGACACAGATAGTATCAGGAATACCGAAGTTGTTGGCGGAAAGGAAAACAAGGCCCTTTACGAATATTTAGGTCACCTGAAAGAACTGAACAGGAAAATGCAGAAAATGCAGAATGAAATGCGCCAGGCTATGGTAGCAAAGGATACTGCTAAACTAAAAAGCCTTCAGGAAACCCAGGCAGAACTAAGAGATAACGATAAGAATTTCAAACAGGAGCTTTTCCAGAGAAATAAAGATTCATTTCTGGCAGTAATGATCCTTACCGATATGCTTAATATGAAAACTCATTCTTCGGCTGAAGTTAGGGAAATGTATGCTGAAGTTTCTGACCGCATCAAAAAGACAGATCTGGCTAAATCTTTAGAAGAAACTCTGGAGCGTTATAGCGCAACAGAAATTGGAAGCAAGGCACCTTCATTTTCAGGCCCTACGCCGGAAGGTGAGGAATTTAAACTTGAAGACAATCTTGGCAAAGTGACTGTAGTCGACTTTTGGGCGGCATGGTGCAAACCCTGTAGAGTGGAAAATCCAAATCTTGTAAGGACCTATAACAAGTACAAAGACCAGGGATTAAACGTTATTAGTGTATCACTTGACAGACCTGGCCAAAAAGATAAGTGGTTGCAGGCCATTGAAGATGATAATCTGGAACAATGGGACCATGTATCTAATCTTCAGTTCTGGAATGATCCAATTGCTAAAAAATATGGAGTAAGAGCCATTCCGGCTACTTTCATTCTTGATGAGAATGGCGTTATTGTAGCAAAAAACCTTAGGGGTGATGAACTGGCCAATAAGATCGGGGAGTTACTTCAATAAAAGAAGATCTAAGAAAAAATAAAAAGGCCGTCTAAAAAGTCCTGAAACTTGTCATTACGAGAAACGAAGCAATCCATAATTATTTATGATATTACTTTGTTCGTATGACCCTGGAATCAGACTTTTCAGACGGCTTTTTCTATTTAAGCTCAAAGCTTACGTTAACTCTTATCTTGATCTCCATCTCACCAGGAGCAATGGTCTGTTGTCCACCTTTAGCCTGACTCATTTCTACCGCCTCTTCCATCCGGTAAAGGGGTTGCACACTATTATATTCCATTTCGCTGATGGAAACCGCTTTCCCGATCTCCTGGCCCAAAGGAGAGGCTAGCTCTACTGCAGTATTTTTAGCGTCCAGAACTGCTTTTTTCCGTGCTTCCTTTTCATATTTCTCCATTTCGGAAGATTTGAACTGGATTCCATCAATTCTGTTCAGTCCATTTTCAAGAAGACCTTTCATTATTTTTTCGTAATCCTTAATCTCATGCAGGCTAATTGAAATAGCCTGGTTCGCTACATAGCTATAGGTTTTCTCATTGTAGTCGTATCTCTTATTGAGATTCACATAATCGGTTTGAATATCCTTCTCTTCAATATTCTGAGATTTCAGATATTTTATCACCATATCTACAACCTCATCATTTTTTTGCTTTACAGATGCCGCTGAAGGCCCCTCATGTTCAATTCTGGATTTTATAAGAACCTCATCGGGTTCAACCTTAACTATCCCTTCACCGGTAACATTCACTTTAGAACGCTCTGAAATTTGCTGAGCAAAACCGGGGGTTATCGCAAGTATGGTCAATAAGAAAAGTATTTTTTTCATATCAATTGGTTTTTGATTTTAAGGTGCTATCCAAGAAAGATACCAAACTATATATAGCCTGTTCTTTGCAGAAAAAAAAGTATCAGGATGGGGAGGGCAAGTAAGATCACCATCAACAAATGACTTTCGAATACCCAGGGAGCAAAGACCATGGTAAGCAAATATCCGCCGGTAGCACCACCAAAATGGGCATCATGACCAATATTGTCGGTACGACGTTTCATTCCATAAATCGTATAAAGCAAATATCCTATTCCAAAAACATAAGCCGGAATCGGAATTACGAAAAACAGGCCAAGGGTCATATCTGGCTGCAACAGAATGGCGGAATAAAGTATACCCATTACGGCACCACTGGCCCCAACAGCCGTATAATTATAGTCTTCTTTATGAAAAAAATAGGAAACCAGATTTCCCAGTAGCAGGCTTCCAAGATAAATTATCACAAAGGCTACCGAACCTAAAGAATAGATCACAACATTCGCAAAAAAATACAGAGTAAGCATATTAACGAACAGGTGGGCAGTGTCCACATGAAGGAAACCTGAGGAAAAGATCTGATACTTCCTCCCACTTTTGATATCTGCAATGTTGAATTTATATTTATTGAAAAATGACTGATCACTGAAACCCTTAAATGAAATTAAAACATTCACCCCTATGATGATGAGGGTAATCAGACTTAATTCTCCCATATTTGCTTAAGTTTAATTTCAAATATACCATATATTTGCTGAAAGAATTTTTATGCAAGGATTAGTTTTCTGGGCAATCTACCCTATCCTGTGGCTTATTTCCATCCTCCCTTTCCGAATATTTTATATGGTATCTGACCTTATCTTTGTACTGGTCTATCACTTAATAGGATATCGTAGAAAAACGGTTAAGGAAAATCTCCGGCTTGTCTTTCCTAAAATGCCGGAAGCCGAAATTAAACGCATTGAAAAAAAATTCTATCGCCATATGTGCGATATGTTTCTGGAAATGATCAAAAGCATCTCAATTTCAGAAAAAGAGCTGAAAAAACGTTTTGTTTTCACTAACCTGGAATACCTCAGAAAGCTGGAAAACATGAATAAGAGTATCATAGTAATGTGTGGCCACTATGCCAGTTATGAATGGATGAACGCATTACAACTATACAATCTTAAATTCCATGCATTCGGAATATATAAAAGAATAAGAAACAAACATTTTGACCGTCTGGCAAAAAAGATAAGAGGCAGATATAATGGAACGCTTATTAGCACCTATAATGCAACAGAAAAAATTAGATATAATGAAGAGAATGGTATTAAAGGTTATTATGCTATGATAGCCGATCAGTCTCCAAAAATCAATCGTGCCAAACACTGGATACATTTTATGGGAATCCGCGTTCCTGTATTTGAAGGTTCAGACAGGTTAGCAAGGAAACTGGATATGAATGTTGTTTACCTTCAGGTGAAAAAAAAGAATCGTGGTTATTATGAAGCCACTATGGTCCCGGTTACTGAAGATGCCCAGAAAGATCCGGAACATTACATTACAGAAAGTTTCATCAAATTACTGGAAGAACAAATAAGGAAGAAACCAGAATATTATTTATGGACTCATAAACGATGGAAACATCGCAATGAGCCCATTCCTAAAAATGCTGAGATCATAAATTAGGATATAATATCCCTGATCTCTTTTATCATCTTTTGAGCAAGTTCATCAGCTTCCTGTTGTGATTTTGCTTCAGTGTAGATTCGTATTATGGGCTCCGTATTAGATTTTCTCAAATGCACCCAGTTTTCCGGAAAGTCTATTTTTACACCATCTACCGTTGATATTTCCTCAGATGAATGTCTTTTCTCAACAGCTTTTAAAATTCCATCCACATCAAGATCTGGTGTGAGCTCTATTTTATTCTTACTCATAAAATAAGAAGGATATTCAGCTCTTAACTGCGAAACTTTTTTCCCAATTTCAGCTAGGTAAGTTAGGAAGAGCGCTGCGCCAACCAAACTATCTCTTCCATAATGTGCTTTCGGATAGATGATACCCCCATTTCCTTCGCCGCCTATGACCGCATTATTATCCTTCATCAGTTTCACCACATTTACCTCACCTACTGCACTAGCTTCATAGCTTCCTCCGTGTTTTTGGGTAACATCCCGAAGGGCTCTTGAAGATGATAGATTACTTACAGTATTACCTGAGGTTTTAGAGAGCACATAATCTGCACAGGCAACAAGAGTATATTCTTCGCCAAACATCTCTCCATTCTCATCAATAAAAGCAAGCCTGTCAACATCAGGATCTACAACGATTCCAAAATCAGCTTTTTCTTTTTTTACCAGTTCGCAGATATCTGCAAGATGTTCCTTAAGCGGCTCAGGATTATGTGGGAAATGTCCGTTTGGTTCACAGTATAGTTCAATTACTTCCACCCCCATTTTTTTTAGAAGTGCAGGAATAGCGATTCCCCCTGAAGAGTTTACTGCATCCACAATAACTTTAAGATTAGCTTGCTCTACCTTTTCCGGATCTACCAGTTTTAACTTTAATACCTCTTCAATATGCCTGTCAATATAATCCTCGATGACAGATATTTCACCCAGATCATCCACCTGAGAAAACTCGAAATCTTCAGTTTCGGCAATTTGAAGGATTTTCGCTCCTGCTTCTCCATCAAGAAACTCACCTTTATTATTTAATAACTTGAGGGCATTCCACTGTTTTGGGTTATGACTCGCTGTTAAAATTATACCTCCATCAGCTTTTTCCAAAGGAACGGCAACTTCTACCGTTGGTGTGGTAGATAGACCGATATCAATAACATCTATTCCCAGCCCTATTAAAGTATTCATGGTTAGTTCCTGGATCATTTTACCAGAAATCCGGGCATCACGGCCTACCACTACTTTATTTTTTTCTTTTTTACTTTCTTTTTTTAACCAGGACCCGTAAGCAGCTGCAAATTTTACAGTATCTACCGGAGTTAGGTTTTCCCCTGTATTTCCGCCAATTGTTCCTCTAATTCCGGAAATGGATTTTATTAACGTCATTTAATTTGTCTTAATTGAAAATGAAATAGTTTTTGATTAAGCAAATATACATGGGTGCTATACTACTAGCCAAAACTTAACAAAAATTAACCCTCCTCTGCTTTAATTTGTATCTTCCCATTATGAACTTTCTTGCGCATATCTATTTATCGGGAGATAATGAGCAGCTTATGGTTGGTAATTTTATGGCTGATGCGGTCAAAGGAAAAAAATACCTTAAATATCCTGTTCAGATAAAGAATGGGATTATTCTCCATCGAGCCATAGATTATTATACAGACACGCATGAGATCTTCAAAAAAAGTACCCAAAGACTATTTCCTGTTTACGGACATTATAGCGGAATTATCGTAGATATATTCTATGATCATTTCCTGGCCGCCAACTGGGATGAATATTCCAGTATTCCCCTGGAAACATTCACCCATAGATTTTACAGGATCCTGGAAGAACATTATGAGATCCTCCCATTCAGAGTAAAGAGTTTTTTACCTTATATGGTGAAGGATAACTGGCTACTAAGCTATGCGAAAATTGAAGGAATAGAAAAGGTTTTGAAAGGAATGAATAACCGTACTGGAAGAAAATCTGGGATGCATAATGCCACCACTGAGTTAAAAGAATACTATTCCGAATTTGAAAGTGAGTTTAAGGCCTTTTTTAAGGAATTGAGGGAATTTAGCCGGCTAAAATTAACCGAGCTTGAGAATGAATAAAAAAAGACCCCCGCACTTTGCGAGGGTCTTTTATCTAATTCAAATAAGGGATAAGATTATTTAACAAATCTCCATCTTCCATCAATCAATTCAACTTCCTTCCAGTTTTTACCTTTCTGTACCCACCATGTATCATCCTTTCTAAGAACGGTTACACCCTCAATAGTATAATATTCACCATTGATATATTCTGGTTCTGGCTCTGGCTCCGTGGTACCTCCGGTACCGGTAGTGGTCTCCCCTGTACTGGTTGTTTCCTCCGTAGTAGTGGTCGTTTCTTCAGTTGTTGTGGTAGGCCCGGGATACATTACTCCAATTCCTTCAACATCACCTGCAGAAAGTGTTGAACGCTGTACTCCGTATGTTGAACCATCTTTTTTAGTAATGGTTGGCTGACCGGTTGCTGAAAAAGAATAGGAGCTATACATCATTATAGATCCAAGGTCCAATCCTTCAGAATAATCTGCACCATCCCAACCAGCTTCTTCATAAGTATAGAAATTATGCTCTCTTCCGGAAAGGATATTTTCAAAATGCACTGTGATTGTAAGATCACGGTCCGCACGACTCTGCTCGTGCCATAAACCTACGGCATGACCAATTTCATGAATTGTGTTTCCTGTAGAACATGCATCTGCTAATGTAATAGGCTGTCTTCCTCCTACCATACCAACATATGAAGAGCAACCCCCACCAGGAGTAAAGTAAACGTAATTAGCTTCGGAAGTACGCTTTACAAATTTCACTGCAGTATTTGCTTCCCAGTGATTAATTGCATCTGTCACCCTGCTCTGATTAGGAAGTGAAGGGTCTATGTCATAATAAACGGTATTATCAGGCCAAAGGAATTCAGTTCGCCCGGTACTTTTATTGGTTGAAGAAGGTTCTTCTCCCGCTTCAAGAATTAAATTTACTGGTGATTTGGAAACATTTTGTTCCGGAAGAAAAATATCCCCCTGATAAACATATTTACCATTCAGTTGTTCAACTGGAAGTTTTCTTCCTGCGAAGTAAACATCTGCCACCCTTCCAAATTCATTGGGAAAGGCTACTTCGGTAAAATCATCCACAAAAGCTGTTTCACTGCCACTTTCTTCTATTAAGGTTTCAGAAACAGGCTCATCACTACAGGCAAAAATGGCAAGTAGCGGTAATGCTAAAATAAATTTTAGGTTTTTCATAAGTAGGTATTTTAGTTTTACATGGCAGATCTCAATAGGATTGGGTTCTATATCAACCTGCAGAATTTTTATTGTTTTTTATCGATTATTTTTACATTTTATCTATTCAGCATCTTTTCGGAATAATACTGAGTTAAAATTTTAACTGTGCAAATTATCCACATAACTGTGATTGTTAACGTTTTATTTACACAACTAATTTAATTAGACGGCTATAACTAAGAATTGATTACTTACTAAAAACATATCGCCATCTACCATCAATCAATTCTACTTGTCTCCATTTTCTACCATTATAATAATACCATCTATCCCAAGACCTTAAAACGGTTAGGCCTTCAATAGTATAGTACTCTCCATTAATATAAGAGGTCGATGTGGTTTCACCTCCAGATGGATACATAGAATTAGCTCCTTTGATATCACCACTGGATAAAGCCGACCTCTGAACACTATAAGTGGAGCCATCCTTTTTTGTAATAGTCGGTTGTCCATTACTTGAAAAAGCATAAGGACTATACATCATTATAGATCCAAAATCAAGATTAGTGGTAAATTCCTTTCCTTCATAACCTGATTCTTCATAGGTTCGGAAATTATATTCCCTTCCGCTTTGTATATTATCAAAATGAATGGTTATGTGGTTATCCCTATCTGCACGACTCTGTTCATGCCACAGACCAACAGCGTGCCCGATCTCATGAATGGTGTTACCTGTAGAGCAGGCATCAGCAAGGGTGATATTCTGCTTTCCACCTACCATTCCCACATAGGAAGAACATCCGGATCCCGGAGTGAAATAAATATAATTTGACTGACCTGATCGTTTAACGAATTCAAGATTAGTATTCGCTTCCCAGTGGCTTATCGCGTCGTAAACACGATCTTTATTGGACAAGCTTCCGTCTATCTCGTAATAAACAATATTATCAGTCCAGTAATGAGAGGTACGTCCAACACTTTTTTCCTGTGGGGTTTCACCTTTTTCATATACCAGTTTAACTGGGCTTTTCGAGGCTTTATCCATAGGAATAATTATATCTCCCTGGTAAACGAATTTTCCGTTCACGTTTTCAACGGGCAGTTTCATTCCTGTATAATAAACATCTGATACCTTTCCATAATCTTCAGGGAAAGCAACTTCGGTAATCTCGTCTTTAAAGCCAGCAGTTTGGGGCTGCATTTCGGTTTCGGTCTGCTCTGTAATGGGGTCTTCGCTACATGCCATAAATGCCAAAACCGGCAACAAGAAGATCAACTTCGTTTTTCTCATAAGTAGGTCTTTTAATTTTTTGTTTTTAAAAATTTTTAAAATTCTGTTTGTTTTCCGCCAGTGATTTACAAAGTCCGTTCCAAAACTTTTAACTTAAAATTGAGTTAATTTTTTAACAATCAAATTCTTACAAAGAATCCGATTTGGAGTTAGAAATTTAGATTTGGGATCCTCACTCAATTTTTACATTACATTTTCAGAACATCTTGGAGCCCTTGTTTCATAGTGCTTTTCAATACTTCTGTAAGAGCTTCCGTACATGCATATTACTGATTAACAGTAACTAACATATGAATATTTTTATTTAAAAAACAAGTATTTGAATTTTAACATAAAAAAAAGCTGTCCGGAAAAGCTTCCAGACAGCCTTACCACACTCTCCTAAGAGAATGAGTAAATTAACCCGCAAATTAGTCACCCCCCGGTCAAATAATTCACTCGGGTTAATATTTTACAAATCATATTATTCACAGATATTAGCTCTTACTCTTATATAAATAGGATAGCTATAGCTTCCTGTGAACGTATATTCATCATTAGAATCTAAACCTGAATTGGTACATTCAACATCTCCTCCTTCAGAATCTGAAATCTCAATTAAGAAATCTTCTATAATTCCTCCAGTATCAAATCCAAAAGTCACATCTCCATTTGATAGCGTTATACTTAGATCTGCAGCATCAGGTCCGTATGCTACACCGGTATCTTCAATTAAAGGTACTGGTCCATCCATATTTATTATAAGGAATTCCCCATTATTAGCATAATCTTCGGTTTGATCACCTGGTGAAACAGCTCTAACGCAATTCTCAGTTGGTTCGCCAATAGAAAGTTCACATGCCACTGGCTGCGTAGCTTCGCCACAATTAGGATCAGGATCCTCAACACAACCTTCATTTTCCTGGCCGTTTTGAATTCCATCACTATCACAGTCAAAGCTGGCCCAGTTTACGTTACTGGTATCACATTCATTTAAGATACCATCATTATCACAGTCAGCCTCAGGATCAGAAGGGTTACATTCAGAACCTCCGTTTCCTCCTCCGTCACCACTGCCTATAGCGCCTTCACATTCTCCGATCCAAACATGATGATACTCGTTTGTAGTTCCGTCATCATTCAGATAACCGCTAACCATTTCCCAGGTTATTGAAATACCTTCAGTTGGAGTATTATCTATATCTCCGGTGCCATCCCAGTCTTCAGGATAGATTACAAGATATAAGTAAGGCTCATTATCCGGAAGGTTTGCTGGAGGACCAGGAACTACCAGACATAAAGGATCGGCATAAAATGCTCCATTTCCATAATCTCCGGTCATGGCCATCGCACTTTCTTCTGTATGATCGTATAACTGAATTCCCGTATCGTCTGTACCAAAATAAAGATCAACGCTATAATCAGCTACATAATGTCTTCCATTTTCATCACAATAGTTTACGAATAAACAGAAGGGGTAAATCACATCAGGAAGTATATCAAAAAATACATATCCATATTCATTTACCATACGTCTGTCAAAACATAGAACTTCTACATCTATATACGGTTTGGTACCGTCTTCAACATCAAAGCTAAATGGAAGTGCAGTATCAACATATCCATCAAATTGCCCTTCTTCAGACTCTATAGGAGCAATCCAGATTAATGTTCCATCCCCATCGGGATCCCCATCATAGACCATGAAACTGTCTAAAGTAACTTCTACCGATCCATTATTGGGAACGGGAATTTTAAGATCTTCTGAGTAATCGGTAAAATATCCAGATTCATCAGAGAGTATGGCTACATCTGTTTCATAGCTATTACCGCCATAACTGAATCCGATTCTTGCGATCGCGGGTTCTGCATCAGAACAATCCGGAACCTGGTCAAAATGGCTCTTATTCTGACTCTGTACCATTGCCCTGTTCGAAAGATCATTCAACATAGCTCCGAAAGTGAGATCTACAGACTGAACTGACGGATCATCTACAGGAGAAGTAGTTGCTTCCTCTTTACTACAGGAAGTGAATAACATTGCCAGAACTGCGACAAATGCTATATATCTATTTATAATTTTCATAATTTCTATTTTCGTTTTATTAGAATGGTTAATAAAAGCCGACCGGCTTTAAACCGGGTCGGCTTTATTTATGATCTAATCATCATCTTCTACTCCACAGGTTACTGTGTGAACTATGATCCAGAAATCATCACCAACATCTTCAAATTCATACTCTAAAGTTCCGGCATCTACATGATCATTCATATTATACTGGCCTGGAGATTTAGCTTCACTGCCCGGTTTTTCATCTGAAATATTAACATGGAGTTCATCCAGGCTGTAACCGGCATCCATGGAGATCATCAGGTGAGCATCTCCCTCTTCATCTACCGATATTGTAACGGTTCCTACGGCCTCCCCTTTGCTTGTCTGGTTCTGTCCAGCTCCGGCCCAGATAGTAAATTCAGTTTGATCCTGACCATCTTCAAAATATTCAACCCAGCCCCAGCGGTTAACTCCATCTATGGTGTTAATAGCTGTATCTCCCCACATAAATGCGGTTTCACAGGTCTCTTCTTCCTCTGGACAACCATCATTCTCTGCTGGTCCCTGGGTGTCTGGACAATCGTCATCACAATCTACTACTCCGTCTCCATCGGTGTCTTCCACACAATCATCTAATGGACATCCAAAATTGTCCCAGGTTCCTGGTTCATTTGGACAATCATCACAGTCTCCGAACAGTCCATCGCCGTCTGGATCGTCTCCAGGACATTCATCATCAGGACATCCAAAGTTATCAATGGTTCCAGGTTCATCTGGACACTGGTCATCTGGTACACAATCTCCATCTGGATCTGAAGGAGTTGGAACTCCTGGGCAATCGCCAAACGGAGGTTCACAACCTATAAATATGTGGATATATTCAGCTGTTTCACCATCCTCATTCAACAATCCTTCAACATCATTCCAGCTAAGTCCTACCTCTACCAATGGAGTATTGTCAATATCTCCATAGTTTCCAGGCCAGTCTAGCGGAGTTATCACGTAGAATAGATAGTCTTGGGCCGGATCTTCAAATGGTGATTCCGGAACCACTAAACATAGAGGATCTGCTGAGTTATTAGTATCGTCAGTATCTGGTATTTCACCATCATAGAGTACATATTCATTCTCTCCGTCTCTATAAACAAGATCCACACTATAATTACCTACATAGTGGCGTCCATCCGGACTAGGACAGAAGTTTGCGAAGAAACATAGTGGATATATCTGTCCTGGAATTAAATCAAAGAAAGGATATCCATATTCATTCACCATACGGCGATCGAAACAAAGTACCTCTACATCTATATATGGCTTGGTGCCATCCTCAACCTCAAAACTGAATGGCAGTGCAGTATCAACATATCCATCAAACTGGCCTTCTTCAGATTCTATCGGTGCTATCCAGATAAGATTTCCTCCACCATCCGGATCACCGTCATACACCATAAAACTATCCAGGGTAACTTCAACAGATCCGTTATTCGGAACAGGAATCTTTAGATCTTCGGTATAAGCAGTAAAGTATCCATCTTCATCCGATAAAATTTCCACATCGGTTTCATAGGAATTTCCTCCATAACTAAATCCAATCCGTGCGACTGCAGGCTCGGCATCTGAACAGGTTGGAACCTGGTCAAAATGTGACGCCTTATTAGTTGTCAACATCGCGCGATTGGAAAGATCATTAAGCAACGCTCCAAAAGTTAGATCTACTGATTGAACATTTGAATCATCTGCGGGAGAGACAGTCTCCTCCTTACTACATGAGGTTAAAAGCAATGCAAATATTGCAAGAACGCTCATGCTAATTTTAAGTTTTTTCATAATTGAAAATTTTATATTTAGAATGGTTAATAATTATCTACAGTCCTCTCTTCCATCATCATAAAGAGGATTTGTTATAGATCAATAAATATTTGGGTTTGAGCCTAAGCAGGCGGGAGTGACTTTTATGTTTTCATAGATTACTAAGTATTGGTTAATAATATTTCGAATGGTTAATAATATTTCGAATGGTTAATAAATTATATACAGATCTCCCTTAGGGAAATTATTTAATCGTTCGTAAAAAATTGTGATTTGGGGGGTTCCTGGGGGCAAGTTCACTAAGAAGAAAGGGGGATTTTCTTTTCCAAATTTCAATGTAAATGTAAGAAACTACTGGGGCGGGAAGCATGGGGGAAAACCCGTGGTTTTATATTTAATAACCTGTTTAACAATAATTTATGACACAGGAGGATCTACCAGATTATGATTAATAGCATAAATGATGCTCTCAAGAATGGTTTCAGAATTAGTTCTTTTAATAATATTGGATCGATGCTTTTCAATTGTCTTGGGGGAGATAAACAGGGCATCTGAAATTTCTTTGGTCTTATAACCTTTGCAAAGCAATGAAATGATTTCTTTTTCCCGTTTAGTGAAACTGAATTCTGCCATCTCACTATTCTCTTTGAAACATTTTTCAACCTGATCGGCATGGCTCCCAATATTCTCATCCATGGAATATTCCTCACCAGAAAAATCTATTATCATGATAAACTGATCACTGATATTCCGGCTTAACTTGGAAAAACTGATTTTGGCATTTCGCAGTTTATTCTCATGCACCAGAAGGGAAGTAGAGGTCACGGCCTTCATATGCTTTCCCCTGGCAAAGTTTCTTAAACTGGTTTTGACCTTGGCCTTGTTTTCAACGTTTACCAGATCTGTAAGCCGAAGCCCGTTGGTGTTTTCAATTCTAAAGGTCTTCTTGAAAGCATCATTCATCGCAATGATGTTATTTTGCTGAAGAAGTACTATGGGTTTCACCATAAGGTTGAACAGCCCCATAAAACACTCATGCCAGTAATTTACCTTTCTGGGATAATTACTTTTCAGAATCCTGTCGGCAACCAGTTCAAAACTTATTTTATCAGAAAGGAATTCATCCATGATGGTTTTATACCTCTTATTAAGTGCTTTAGCATCATCCTGTCTTCCATATACTATAAGATAACTTCGGGTGAGAAAATGGGTAGATTTAAAGCTTTTAAGATTTTTAAAATCGGAAGTCCTCTCAAACGAGGTTTTATCAAAAAGAATAACATCGGGAAGTAAAGTAAGAGCGATATTATAAGCGACATGAATAGATTTCTCTGTACTTATCTCATAATTCACGCTTATACGCTCTGCGATTTTATCTATAAATTCCTGATTCTTGCTTACAATTAAGAGTTGTCTTTTTTCCATGTTCACTCAGCATTTACTTAATCAATAAATTCTTTTAAAAAAGGGGCAAGTACTAAAGCATCTCTGGATGCTTGCAAAATCATTAAAAAAAGAGATTTGGGAGGAAGTGTATTGGATAATCAAATATAGGTGATTTCACCTAGTTTATGTAAAAATACAGGTAATATTATACTGACTTCCAGATGCTTAAACAGATGACCAAAGTTCAATTTTAAGACCTGAAATGTAATCCTTTAACTTAACTTTTATAAAGCAGCCTGTTATTTTCATAAAATGAAGATTGAAAAAATCCCTAAAAATTACATCTATCTTAACATCAGTAGATTGACATAAGCTTTCTAAATAATAATCCAATACGTACCTTTGCGCACTTGAAAAAATCTATGGTAAAATCTGAAGACAGAATAGAAGTATTAGGAGCCCGAGTCCATAACCTAAAAAATATTGATGTTAATATTCCCCGGGAGAAACTGGTAGTGATCACCGGACTTTCCGGTTCAGGTAAATCTTCTCTGGCTTTTGATACTATTTATGCGGAAGGCCAGCGCCGTTATATAGAGACGTTTTCAGCTTATGCAAGGCAGTTCCTTGGAAGTCTGGAAAGGCCTGATGTAGATAAAATTGAAGGCCTCTCCCCTGTTATTGCCATTGAACAGAAGACCACCAGCAAAAATCCAAGGAGTACCGTAGGTACCATAACCGAAATTTATGATTTTCTCCGGCTGCTTTATGCCAGGGCTGCAGATGCATACAGCTATAATACCGGGGAAAAAATGGTGAGTTATACCGACTCCCAGATAAAAGAACTCATTCTGGAAAGCTTTAAAGGAAAAAAGGTAAATATTCTGGCCCCTGTAGTAAGAAGTAGAAAAGGGCACTACCGGGAATTATTTGAGCAGATCGCGAAACAGGGTTTTATAAAGGTAAGAGCTGATGGTCAGGTGGTGGATATCGAAAAGGGAATGAAGCTGGACAGATATAAGACCCACGATATAGAAATTGTAGTGGACCGGCTGAAAATCGAAGATAAACCGGATTCAGACA
>NZ_JAJSON010000031.1 GCF_022410465.1 Christiangramia crocea
TCTGAACCGTACCAGTGCCGCCATCCAGACAAACTTCAGCAGCCTGTAATGTAGGATTAGGATTAATATTAGTAGGATATTCACATTCCACATTTCCAAACGGCGAGGTGATCATAAGCTTTACAGTAAAATCAGCTGCCCCGGCATCAACATACACAGTAGTACTTGAGGGCGTGGTAGCAGGATTGAACATGGTATTTGCATCGCCTCCTTCGATAGTCCAAATATATTGAGGACTCAGGGCGGCATCTACCGGGGTCACAGAATATTCCAGGCCTGTTGTTCCTTCACAGGCTGAATCTACTCCTGAAAGATCACATTCTGGAGGAGGTATTACAGCACTTGCTTTAAGAGACCTGTCCTGATTTCCTAAATTATTCAGGTTCCAGTCTTTTAAACGCATGTGATAAGGCGATCCACTAATTCCTCCTGCTGAACGGGGCACGCCATCAATGAATCCCCAGTCTGCCCGGCTGGCTATATGACCACCCCAGGCCAGCACCATGGTTTGTCCTTCGGTACCACCTGTAGTAAAAGTCACAATTACCTGTTGCGCCACTTTATCCAAAGAAAGATCAGCAGCAGCCCCATTTACAATATTGGTAATAGTTCCACCCCACAGGGTCATTACTGCACCGCCAGCTCCCAGGTTCCCAAAACTGCTTTGAGGTTCCGGTGGAACGGGAGAATTTAAATTCGTAGGAGTGGGAATTGGAAAAGTACTTTTTGGACCTCCTTCCGTAAATCCCGGAATACCAATAGTTGGATCGATGTTTTCAGCCGCATGGCCATAGGCCAGGATATGAGGTTCCAATCTTTCATAATGGGTAAGATAATCAAGAGCATGTTTGCCACTATGCTTCACATCATATTCCAGGGTAAGATTAACCACCGTATTAGCCGGCATATTTGTCAAAATAGCCCTATAGCCAACCGAGGAACCTTCAAAATAATGTGCCTGCGTGGGACCCAGGTTACCATTCTCCCAATTTCCCGGATTATTTGGTGAATCGGCCGAGCCATTTCTGATCTGGTCCAGATTAGCTGCAGGCTGCTGGGAATAGATGAAACCGGTTTGAGAGAGAAAAATAAAGAAGCTTACCAGGAAGATTTTCAGCTTATTTATACATACGGAGTTTTGAAGCAAATTGGAATTACCAATCTGCATTTCTAATGTAGAGTCTTTCATAATTATTTTTTTAAAGATTAGTCACTATAGCACGATTAACCTTCAATAGCAGACTGGGTTCAAGACTGTAATAAAACAGAGGAAGAGAAAATGAATCTAAAAAAACAGGAAAGGGGGGAAACCATCTGGACTAACCAAAGACCAGCACAAATACCTAACTGGTATATTACTTCGTTGGGGAATTACATTCTTACCTTAAAAAGATAAGAGAACCTTCAATTGTCAGGTTATTCAGATCAGGGGTTTTTGTAGGAAAAAAATTTAAGGTCTTTTTACTGGAAAGGCAATGAGATTTTACATAAAATTTGATAGAAGTTTAACTTTTAATAGTGTCTCAAATTTAACAAATTTCTAAGCATTAAAACTCTAAAAAAAACGCTGAAACCAAAAACGGGGGTTATCACTTAAGATGGAAAAAAGTCCAAAAAAACCATTCTCAAATTCACAATTTCCCCCTTTTATTTTACTGAATTTGCATTAAAACCTTCTTTAATTATCAATTCCTAAAAAGTTGATTTTAAAGTTATTGATCTTTGTTAGTTTCATTCGGTTTTATTTAACTTTAAAAGAATAATTCAGAAGGAAATAGGTATGAGAATAAAAGAACAGGGACTCTACTCCCCTCTAAATGAGCGCGATAACTGCGGCGCAGGTTTTATTTGTAATCTTAATGGTGAAAAAACCAACCAAATCATACATAAGGCGATTGATATCCTGGTTCGTCTGGAACACAGGGGCGCTGTTAGTGCCGATGGAAAGACAGGCGATGGTGCCGGAATATTGATCGAAGTTCCCCACGACTACTTTAAAAAAGTCTGTGAGTTTGAACTACCGGAATTCCGGTCGTATGCTGTTGGAATGCTCTTTCTGCCAAAGAATAAGAATCAGGCAGAATTATGTAAGAAAATATTTGAAGAAGAAGTTGAAAATCAACAACTGGAAATCCTGGGATGGAGAAATGTTCCGGTGAACCATTCCTGCCTTGGTAAAATGGCCAGCAGGGTTGAGCCGGCTATTCAGCAGGTTTTTGTAGGTCGACCGGAAAAACTGGATGATCAGAAGTTCAATGCGAAACTATATACGGCCCGCAAAATTGCGGAGCATCGCGTGGAAGAATCGGAGCTCGCCCAAAGCGAGTATTTCTACTTTTCCAGTCTCTCAACTAATACCATAATATATAAAGGGCTTTTAATGCCACAGGATATTAATGAGTACTACAAGGATCTTAACGATCCTGATGTAATCACAAAATTAGCCCTGGTGCATCAGCGTTTTTCTACAAATACTTTCCCCACCTGGGATCTGGCACAGCCTTTCCGGTATATGTGTCACAATGGAGAGATCAATACCCTGCGAGGAAACTTAAGTAGAATGAGAGCCCGAGAAGAGCTTTTTGAAAGTGATATCTTTGGTGAAGATATCAAGAAAATTGTCCCTATCACCATGGAAGGAAAATCAGATTCCGCTTCTATGGATATGGCTCTAGAGTTATTGCTTCAAACAGGAAGGTCTTTACCAGAAGCAATTATGATGATGGTTCCGGAAGCCTGGGAGAAGAACCCTTCCATGAACGATAAGAAAAAAGCTTTTTATGAATATAACGCCTGTATCATGGAACCCTGGGACGGCCCAGCTTCCATACCTTTTACCGATGGGAATTACATAGGTGCATTATTAGACAGGAATGGCTTAAGACCTTCCAGATACACGGTAACCAAGGATGGCTACGTGGTGATGTCTTCTGAAACCGGAGTCCTTGATATAAAGCCGGAAAATGTTCTGCGTCACGGTAGACTGGAGCCTGGAAGAATGTTCCTTGTAGACATGATAGAGGGACGCATCATAGAAGATAAAGAGGTTAAGGAAAAGATCGTAACCCGACTCCCCTACCGGGAATGGTTAAATGAGAACCTTTTACCTCTTGCTAATGTTCCTTACACTGGTAATAAAACTCCGGTAGAGGATATACCTTATATTACAAGACTAAAACTCTTCGGTTATACCTATGAGGATATAAGCACCATTATTGCACCTATGGCCTCTCATGGTAAGGAAGCCATCGGTTCTATGGGTACCGATATCCCTCTGGCGGTACTTTCAGATAAACCACAATTATTATTCAATTATTTCAAGCAGCTTTTCGCCCAGGTCACCAATCCACCTCTAGATGGTATCAGGGAAGAGATCGTGACAGATATCAGCCTGTCCGTTGGGGAGGATATCAACCTCTTTGAAATAATTCCAGAGCAATGTAAAAAACTGAAGATCCAGAATCCTGTTATTTCCAACGAGGATCTGGACAAGATAAAATATATAGACTACCCGGGCTTTAAGGCAAAATCTGTTTCAATGCTTTATGAAGCTGAAAAAGGGATGAACGGTCTGGAAGATCGTCTTGATGAGATGATCCTTGAAATAAACGATGCGGTGGATGACGGGTGCAACATCATCATTCTTTCAGACAGGAATGTAGATCCAAAACTTGCTCCTATACCTTCCCTTCTGGCCTGTTCATTTGTGCATCACCGCGTGAAAGATCATAACCGAAGAAGTTCTTTCGGGATCGTGATCGAATCGGCTGAGCCAAGAGAACCACATCATTTCGCAGCTCTATTCGGGTATGGCGCAAGTGCCATCAACCCATATATGGTAAATGAGGTGATCTATGACCTGGTTGAAAGAAATGAGATCAATGAAAAAGATCCGGAAGTAGCCGTAAATAATTTTAATGTAGCCATTGGTAAAGGTATTGTGAAGATCATGAATAAGATCGGAATTTCCACCTTATTATCTTATCGTGGCTCACAGATCTTCGAGATCCTTGGCCTAAACAAAAAGTTTGTAAGCAAGTATTTCTGTAATACACCTACCCGAATTGAAGGTATTGGTCTTTATGAAATCGAAAAAGAGATCCAGAAGCGTTATGAGCATGCTTTCTTCCCTCCTGAAACAGAAACAGACCTTGACCTTGAGATGGGAGGGGATTATCGCTGGAGAAGAAATGGAGAACGTCACGTTTTTAACCCTGCCAGTGTTGCAAAACTGCAGCAGGCTGTAAAGCAGAATTCTTATGAAACCTATACTGAATACTCCAACATAATAAATGAGCAGAATGAGAAGCTCATGACACTTCGCGGAATGTTCAAATTCAAGGACCTCAATCCTATACCTCTCGAAGAGGTAGAGCCGTGGACCGAGATCGTGAAAAGATTCAAGACCGGAGCCATGTCTTTCGGTTCCATTAGTAAGGAAGCTCACGAAAACCTTGCTATCGCAATGAACCGGATCAAAGGAAGAAGTAATTCCGGGGAAGGCGGTGAAGATCCCGATCGCTTCCAAAAAGATATCAATGGTAACTGGAGAAACTCTGCTATTAAGCAGGTAGCTTCAGGACGTTTTGGAGTTTCTATAGATTACCTTTCGAATGCGAAGGAGATTCAGATAAAGATGGCTCAGGGAGCAAAGCCCGGAGAGGGTGGTCAGCTGCCTGGTCCCAAGGTGAATCCTGATATCGCCAAAACAAGAAATTCTACTCCTTATGTAGGTTTGATATCACCGCCACCGCACCACGACATTTATTCCATCGAAGATTTGGCACAACTTATCTTCGACCTTAAGAATGCAAACAGGGAGGCCCGTATTAATGTAAAACTGGTTTCCAAAGTTGGAGTCGGAACCATAGCCGCCGGAGTTGCAAAGGCCAAAGCCGATGTAGTCCTTATTTCGGGTTATGACGGAGGTACAGGAGCTTCTCCTCTTACTTCGCTAAGACACGCAGGACTGCCCTGGGAACTTGGGATCGCTGAAACTCAGCAAACCTTATTACTAAATAATCTTAGAAGCAGAATAGTTGTTGAATGTGACGGGCAGTTAAAGACCGGTCGTGATGTAGCTATTGCCTGCTTGCTGGGGGCCGAAGAATTTGGTTTCTCCACAGCACCACTGGTAGCTACAGGGTGCATCATGATGAGGGCCTGTCACCTGAACACGTGCCCGGTAGGTATTGCAACCCAGGATCCTGAATTAAGAAAGAATTTTAAAGGCACTCCTGAAAATGTGATCAACTTCATGTATTTCATAGCACAGGAGCTTAGAGAGATCATGGCACAGCTAGGTTTCAGGAAAATGGACGAGATGGTTGGTCAGAGCCAGAAACTGGATATGAATCGTGCAATCACGCATTTCAAGGCCCAGGGAATCGATCTTTCAAGCATCCTTCATAAGCCTAAGATAAAAGAGGGCGTACCTTTATCAAATACTGAAAAACAGCTTCACAACCTTGAAGGGGTACTTGATTTTGAGATCCTGAGACAGGCTCATCCGGCTATATACAGGAAAGAACCGGTAACCCTGAGTTTCCCTATCGCTAATACGAACAGAACTACAGGGGCTATCATAAGCAACGAAATCTCTAAGATACATGGTGCAAAAGGTTTACCAACAAATACCTTAACCCTTAACTTCAAAGGTTCAGCAGGACAAAGTTTTGGAGCTTTTTCCGCACATGGTCTTAACCTGAACATAGAAGGGAATTCAAACGATTATTTTGGAAAAGGTCTTTCAGGGGCTATACTTTCAATTAGAAAGCCTAAGGAAGCTACTTTCAAATCCAACGAAAATATCATCATTGGTAACGTGGCGCTTTACGGAGCTATTTCCGGTGAGGCATATATCAACGGTATTGGAGGTGAGCGTTTCTGCGTAAGAAATTCCGGCGCCAAAGCAGTTATTGAAGGTATTGGTGATCACGGATGCGAATATATGACCGGAGGTGTTGCGGTGATCCTTGGAAAGATAGGCCGAAATTTTGCCGCAGGAATGAGCGGAGGAACGGCTTATATTTTTGATCCTGATCATGAAGTTGACAGGAATAATTTCAATATGGAAATGGTAGATCTGGAGTCCCCTTCAGATGAAAACCTTCAGGATCTTGAAGAACTTATAGTAAATCACTATCAGTATACCGAAAGTGAAGTGGCCAAAGCCATTCTGGATGACTGGGAGAACAGTTCCAAAGGATTTATAAAAGTGATGCCTGTAGAATACAAAAAGGCTTTACTGAGATTAGAAGAAGAAAAAGAATTAAGTGAAGAGGTAGATTTAAAAACAGCTTAAGAAAAATGGGTCAATTAAGAGGATTTTTAGAATATGAACGCGTTGAAGAAGACAAAAGGAAAGTTGAAGAACGCGTTAAGGATTATCATGAATTTACAAAGGAACTAGATACAAAAGAGCTTAACAAGCAAGGTGGACGCTGTATGGACTGTGGAATTCCATTTTGCCATAGCGGGTGTCCCCTGGGCAATCTTATCCCCGATTTTAATCATGCGGTTTACAGAAATGACTGGCATAAGGCTTTAAAGATACTTCATGCCACCAATAATTTTCCTGAATTTACAGGAAGGCTATGCCCTGCGCCCTGCGAATCAGCCTGTGTACTGGGTATCATCGAGCCGCCAGTGAGCATAGAGTTGATTGAAAAATACATTGTAGAAAGGGGTTTTAAGGAAGGATGGATACATCCTGAACCACCTGCCCATCGTACCGGCAAGAAAGTAGCGGTAATTGGATCAGGGCCTGCCGGACTAGCTGCAGCACAGCAGTTGAACAGAGCCGGCCATACAGTGACGGTTTTTGAAAGGGATGCCAAAATAGGTGGTCTTTTGCGTTACGGAATTCCTGATTTCAAAATGGAAAAGAAAGTGATAGACCGTAGGCTGGAAATTATGAAGGCTGAAGGGATCTTGTTCGAAACCAATGTAGAAGTTGGCAAAAACTACGATATAGAAAAACTGGATGAGTTTGATGCCGTGGTACTTTGTGGCGGAGCAACCGCCAGACGTGATCTTCCAATTCCTGGAGCCGATGCAAAAGGCGTGATGCAGGCAATGAAATTTCTTAAAAACAACAATGAAGTTGTTGATGGATTAAAGGAATTAGAGGAAGACCTCAGTGCTAAAGGCAAAGACGTTATCGTGATAGGTGGTGGAGATACAGGTTCAGACTGTGTAGGTACTTCCAACAGGCATGGAGCCAAATCGGTTACCAACTTTGAGATACTGCCTATGCCTCCGGAACACAGAAGCTCAGAAAATCCATGGCCTTACTGGCCCTTCACTTTGAAGACTAGTTCTTCACATGAAGAGGGTGTAACCAGAAACTGGAGTATTCTAACCAAAGAATTCGTAAAGGATGCTGATGGAAACCTGAAAGGTTTGAAAACGGTACAGATAGAATGGGAAAGAAAGCCAGGACAGCGACCTGAAATAAAGGAGATCCCAAATACCGAGAAAGAATGGCCATGCGACCTTGCGTTGCTTTCCCTAGGTTTCACCGGACCGGAAAAAACATTAAGTGAGAAACTAGGTGTGGAAACCGATGCCAGGACCAATATCAAAGGTGGAAAGAATTATCAGACGAATGTGAAAAATGTTTTCGTGGCCGGTGATATGAGGCGCGGCCAGTCATTAATTGTCTGGGCTATTTCTGAAGGCCGGGAAGCAGCACATCATGTGGACAAATTCCTCATGGGAAAATCCAAATTACCCATTAAAGGGAATGGCGATTTACCCACAGTATAGTAAAATCCTCCTGGGCAAGTCCACGGAGGATTAAAGAGGACCACGTTTTAACTTTACTAACGAGGTAAGCCTCGGGAGATTAACCCTCCTAGAATATAAAAGCCCCTCCGCCAGAAGCGAAGGGGTTTTTTTAATTATTGTCTTGTCTTTCTTACAATCCTAAAAGGCCAGTAAATGAAATCTCAAGATTTACTTCAGAATTGGCTTCAACCGTAAAACCGCTTAGGTCAATACTACTTGCGGTATCTGCTTCAACACGGCCGGAGAATTCAAGTTTGCCATCCTGATCTTCGTCAGAATAAGAAGCGAAGTGCAATTCGTAATCTCCTTCTTCAAGAAAATGGATCTCAAACTCACCATTTGATTCAGAAACTACTGAGCTGCTAACGGCATTTGAAAAAGTGACACCCTCTCCATTTGCATTGCTCTCAGATTCACTGAAGCTACCTTTCTTGTACGCATAAGCTACTACAACGTCTCCTTCAGCTTCACTGGTATTATCTACAGTTCCTGTAACTATACCGGCTTTCATACTGTTTACAGCTCTTATATTGCTTTCAAGCTGTGATTCAGAGACAAATGAATAGTCATCAGCTTCATGCTTCAAACTTTTACGAAGATCAAAGTCTAGTACGAGTTCATTTTCCACATCCTGTACAATCTCAGCCTGGTCATTAATGTTCAATTCAACAGCGCCAGATAGTTCCTCTTTTGCCCCGCCGCTAAGAACCACATAGTTTCCAGGGCCATTTCCAGAGGCATCAGTATCGGCAAGCATTAATGTGATATCTGAGGTTGTACCGGCGTCCAGGTCTAATTCCCCTAAAAGTTCGGTATTCCCTTTGGTAAGACTGCTTACTTCGATTGTAGTTTTACTAAAGCCTTCTATAGCTTTACCATTCACTTTAACTTCAGAAACCGTAATAAAAACAGCTTCCACATTTGCTTCATCAACTGGAGAATCGGTAATATAAACCGCTGTGGAGTTCCCTCCCTCGCCGGTTTCCGGCTCTTCCACTGAATCGTCTTCAGAACAGGAAACAAATAAAATTAATCCTAATAATAATCCTAATCTACTTAAGTTTTTAAATAGCATAAATAATAGTTTTAAACGCCTAATATTTTCAAGGCATTTTGGTTAACATTCATTGATCTGATTGCGGCTAGTATCAGAATAGACCTAGATTTCGATTTGGAAAGATATTAACGCAAGAGTTCTGCCAGCATTCCTTAATGAAAGCTTAAAATTGCTTAATTTCCTGTTAATTTCAGGTGAGTACGCCTATAAATAAACCTGAGCCACTCCGACCATAACTAGCCTGACGATTAAACTAAAAGTTAACTTTACTGTATGATGTTCCTGATTAGGAGATCAGCTCAAAGCTTTGTTGCGCAATTTCCAATTCTTCATTTGTAGGGATTACCAGAATTTTAACCTTAGATCCTTCAGCTTCAATTGCCCTTAATTTTTTATCGCGAATCTTATTTTTTTCTTCATCCAGTTTTATCCCAAAGAAGTCCATATCCCTGCAGACCAGACTTCGAATAACACTACTATTTTCTCCTATACCTGCGGTGAATACCAGGGCATCAACCCCGTTCATTACTGCAGCATAGGCACCTATATATTTTTTTATCCTATAGGCATTCATATCCATAGCCAGTTGGCACTGTTTATTTCCTTTTGCAGCCTGCTCTTCAATATCCCTAAGATCACTATAACCGGTAAGTCCGTACATTCCACTTTTTTTATGTAATAAATCGCTTACCTCCTGTGATGTATATCCCAGTTCATCTATTAAGTAAAAAATAACCGATTGGTCTATGTCCCCGCTTCTTGTTCCCATAATAAGGCCATTAACCGGTCCAAAACCCAAAGAATGATCCACACTCTTACCATCTTTTACGGCGGTTATACTACAGCCATTTCCTAAATGGATGCTGATGATTTTTGAATTATCTTTCTGAAGTTCCTCTATAGCCTTTTTCGAAACATATTTATGGCTGGTACCGTGAAAGCCATAAAGCTGGATATGTCTCTTTTCGTAAAATTCAGTCGGAATAGCATACTGCGCAGCCTTTTGTGGAATGGTTTGATGAAATGCAGTATCAAACACAGCAACCTGCCGGGAGCTTGGAAAAAGTTCCTCGGCAACCTCAATTCCTTTTAAATTGGGCGGGTTATGCAGGGGTGCCAGTGAAAAATTTTCTCTGATTTTCTCTTTTACTTCTGCGTTTATTGCAATGGTTTTGGAGAAAACATTCCCGCCATGTACCACGCGGTGACCCACAGCTGCGATTTCATCTTTATTCCGGATGACTCCTATTTCAGAATTCATCAAATAATCTGTAATCGCTTTTAGCGCAACCGCATGATCTTTAACTTCCAGTTCTTCTGTTATTGAATTATCCCCCACTTTATAATGAAGCTTGGCATTGTCAAGTCCAATTCGTTCTACCATTCCCGAAGCCATTACTTCTTCGGAAGGCATTCGTATAAGTTGAAACTTTAAAGAAGAACTTCCTGAATTTATAATTAAAATATTTTTCATACTAAATTAAATTCCTTGTGCCTGAATGGCTGTTAGGATTACAGTGTTATAAATATCGGCTACGGTACATCCACGGCTTAAATCGTTCACTGGTTTATTCAAGCCTTGAAGCATTGGGCCAATTGCTAAAGCACCGGTTTCCCTTTGCACCGCTTTATAAGTATTATTTCCGGTATTCAAATCTGGAAAAATCAATACATTGGCCTGTCCTGCTACTTCCGAATCGGGTAATTTACTTTTGCCAACACTCAGATCTACGGCAGCATCATACTGAATTGGACCTTCAACCTTAAGATCTGGCCGTCGTTTTTTAACCAGTGCTGTAGCTTCTCTTACTCTATCCACATCGGCTCCTTTTCCTGAAGTACCCGATGAATAGGAAAGCATAGCTATTTTTGGTTCGATGCCGAATGCGGAGGCACTTTCAGCAGAAGAGATTGTTATTTCCGCCAATTCTTCAGCGGTAGGATTAGGATTGATCGCGCAATCGCCAAAAACGGAAACCCTGTCTTCCAGACACATGAAAAATATTGAAGAAACCACAGAGACATCCGGTTTGGTCTTTATAAACTGAAGTGCCGGTAAAATGGTATGCTGTGTGGTATGGGCAGCACCAGACACCATTCCGTCCGCATGCCCCTTATAAATCATCATGGTTCCAAAATAAGATACATCGCTCATTCTGTCTTTAGCCATATCCATATTCACGCCTTTATGCTTTCGCAGTGCATAAAAAGTTTCAGCATAATCCTGGAAATGAGTAGATTTTACCGGGTCTATTATATTTATTTTGGAAAAGTCAAGATCCAGCTGAATTTTAGCCACCGTTTTCTTAATTGCGTCAGCATCGCCCAGTAGGGTTAATTCAACCAGATTCATATCAATAAGCCGTTTTGCTGCAGTAAGGATACGCTCATCATTACCTTCCGGTAATACGATATGTTTCTTGCTTTTTCTAGCGCGTTGAACTAATCCATACTGGAACATTCTTGGAGTTATTCCCTGTGGCTCATAATCAGTCAGTTTTTCAACCAGAGAATCAAAAGATACATAACGTTCAAAAGTACTGATGGTTGTCTGTATTTTCTGAATACTATCAGCGTAAATATTAGATTTTATGTCCCCTACCTTATTGGTTACATTAAAGGTTCCATCCTGAACTGAAATTATAGGTACAATATCTGATAAGCCTTCTATCAACTTCAAAATTGATTCTTCGGGCGTTAAACCACCGGTTAGAATAATCCCTGAAATCCTTGGATAATTACTGGAAATATTTGCCTGTAAAGCACCAAGAATAATATCTGCCCTGTCTCCAGGTGTAATCACCAGGCTTTCATCCTTAAGTGTGGTAAGATAGTTACGTAACTGCATTGCTCCAACTCCAAAGTTTCCGGTCTGGTTATCCAGAAAATCCTGCCCGAACAGAACTTTACCATCAAGGGCAATTACTATTTCCTTTAAAGTGGGATTATTAAGGGTGTCGATTAATGGAATGGCAAAAACACCTACTTCCTCAGGTAAAAAGCCCTGCATATTTTTTTTGGCCAGTTCCAGGTTTTCTTCCTGAATTTTATTACTAACCATAGCAATCACCTGAACTTCTTTATCTGTAAAAGCCCGATAAGCCATTTGCTGGTTTCCCAGTAATTCTTCCCAGGTCTTCTTTTGACCACTAACCACAATTATAACCGGGATTCCCAGATTTTTGGCAATTACCGTATTAACATCGAACTCAAAAACGCTACCTTCCCCGGAAAAGTCACTACCCTCTACAAGGATAAAATCAAACTCCTCTTCGAGCTTTTTATACTTGGAAATGATAGTATCTATAATCTCTCCTGATTTCCCTTTATTTCTTTCATGAATAACTTCACTTCGAGTAAATGCAAAAGTATCCTCATAAGGGATTTTTAGATTAAAATAGCTTAGAATCGTGTCTATATGATTATCCTTTATGCCTTGTGGAGTGTCATTTATAATAGGCCTGAAATACCCTACTTTCATCATTTTGCCAAGTAAAGTACGCATAAGCCCCAGGCTTATCATGGATTTGCCGCTATGGGATTCCAAGGTGGCAATATAAATTCCTTTGTTCATAGTAATTAAATTGTTTGGCAAAAATAAAACTAATTAAAAAATGAGGCTTTTAAGTATCCCATAAAAGATACTAAACATGACATGAATCATATGTTTAAAACCGTTCGGCAGGAGCCGTTTCATTCTTTAAATCGAAGGATATTTGGTTATCGAATAGAATAATTACCTGTGGCAAACTTTAAATTATTCCATAAAAAAAACCCCTTCAGGATTACTGAAGGGGTTTTCAAGAAGAAGGCGGCGACATACTCTCCCA
>NZ_JAJSON010000032.1 GCF_022410465.1 Christiangramia crocea
AGATGAGTTTTGTTCAATCACTGTTCCTAATGTTATGGGAACAGCTACCGATAATTGTACGGTAAGTATTGTCCAGTTACCAGCTGCGGGAACAGTAGTTTCCTTAGAACATAACGGGACTGTAGAGGTAGTAGTTACGGCCACTGATGCTGCAGGAAATATTGATGAATCCACGGTAGTATTGACAGCTAAAGACAAAATCGCACCAACTCCGGTAATGGAAACTCTGGCTCCGGTTAGAGCCGAGTGTATTGTTGAAGCGGGCGATGTGACAAAACCACTGGCAGTCGATAATTGTGATGAGTCCATTGAAGGAGTTGCTGATCTTTATTTCCCTGTGACCCGCAGTGGATCTACCATCATTACCTGGAAGTATGACGATGGAAATGGGAATGTAACTTACCAGCAACAGGAGATCATCATTGAAGATGCCACGGCACCGGTACCGGATGTGGCATCCCTGGAAGACATTGCGGTAGAATGCGGGGTTTCAGATATTCCTGCACCAACGGCCACTGATAATTGCAGAGGAGCTATCATGGGAACCGCTTCAGATGCGCTTACCTATATGGACCAGGGAGAATATACTATCACCTGGAGCTATGATGATGAGAATGGGAATATCACCACCCAGCAGCAGAATGTGATCGTACGCGATGTAACGGTGCCTGAGGTAAGCACCCGTGATATTACGGTTTACCTGGATCCTGAGATCAATGTGAGCATTGCTCCCGAGGATATAGACAACGGCAGCTTTGATAATTGTAGCGAGGTAAGACTAAGCCTGGATCAAACCTATTTTGACGAAGTGGGTACTTATGAAGTGACCTTAACTGCTACCGATGAAGCTGGAAACACCGGTCAGGAAACCGCAACGGTAACCGTAGAGATCGATGGTGTGGATGCCAGCACCGTACATGTAGTGCCAACGATCTTAAAACAAAGCTCCATGGCCAAGGTTGTGGTGCCTTTCAGATCTAAGATCATGCAGGTAGAGGTACTGGAGACAGAGACCAACAAGTACAAGATGTTTGAAGGGAATAAGTCCTTTGAAATGATGATTGATATTGCTCCATTTAAAGGAACCTTACTGGTAAGGGTCCTGGATGAGAAGGGCACGGTACATCTTAAGAAATTAATCGCATTGTAATGAAAACGAATATGAAAACTAAGAATATATTTTTCGGTCTGGTCACCTTATTTTCAGGCCTTATAGCAACGAGTCAGGAACTGGTGCGCCCCGTGATCACGGGGGCTCCTTTCCTGCAGATAGTCCCGGACGCCAGGGCAGGCGGGATGGGAGAGAGCGGAGTAGCTACCTTGCCCGATGCCTACTCCCAGTTCCATAACCCTGCAAAATTCCTGTATGCAGGAGAGAGCTCCAAGGGGATCGGTTTATCTTATATTCCGCAGTTTATAGGTTATGCTAATGATATGTTCCATGCCAATGCGGCTTACTATCAAATGCTAAATGAACGCTCGGCCTTAAGCGGCTCCCTGACCTACTTCAGCTTTGGAGAGGTACAGGTGGAAGAAGAAATGGGTAATAGCATTATCAACCAGGGAAACTACAGGCCTAATGAAATGGCGGTAGACCTTTCTTACAGCCTTAAGCTGAACGAGAATTTCGGCATGTCGGTTACAGGTCGTTATATCCGATCAGATATTGCAACGAATCAGGGCAATGATGATGTGCAGCTACAAACGGGCAATGCCGTGGCGGCTGATGTTTCAGGGTACTATACCTCGGCTTCATTAGATCAGCACATTAATAAATGGACTATGGGTTTTAACTTAAAGAACCTGGGCTCCAAGCTTAAGTATGCTGATGAGGAAGGCTTTGATTATCCGCTTCCAACTTCCCTGAAAGTAGGAGGAGGATATCATATTGCGATGGGCAGGAATGATATGTTCTCTTTCTACGGCGAGGCACTGAAGTTTCTGGTACCCGCGACCGATGATCAGCGTAACCTTCCGGACGATAGTGCAGCCGGTGGCTGGTTCTCATCTTTTGGGGATGCACCCGATGGCTTTTCGGAAGAGATGAAAGAGGTGATCTTCTCGCTTGGATCGGAGTTTAATTTCAACGATACCTTCACTTTTCGTACCGGTTATATTACCCAGAGCAGGGAGAAAGGATTTAAGAACCATATGAGCCTTGGAGCAGGGATCAGCTACGATCGTTTTATGTTCGATTTTGCCTATCAGCTGCCTGTGGCCAGTAGCATCATGAGTAGTCAGGATAAGGTGGTAAAGTTCTCCTTAAGCTTCAATCTTGATTCCTCCAATAAAAGTACACAAAGTAATTCAGTAAGCTCTTTGTAAAAAACTAAGCCATTCATGATTAAACAAAAACGCCCTTTCTGAAAGGGCGTTTTTGTTTTATGGGAAATATTTAAAAATTTCCTGATCAATTTAACGTGTATGCCGAGAGTTTTAGTCCTAATTCAAAAGATTAGCTACTTAATTACTGAAAATGCCTAAACCTCACAGGTTTCCAAAACCTGTGAGGTTTTTTTTGTAAATACAAGAGAGTGCTTAAGATACTCTAAACGAATTCAGTTCAAATAATTCCTCCAGATAATTTCTGGAATTTGAAAGGCGTGGGACTTTATGTTGTCCGCCTACTTTATTGTGTTTTTTGAGCCAGTCATAGAACAGGTTCTTACGCGCCTGATGTACGGTAGGCATACGTAAGGTCATGTTATTATATCGCTTCGCCTCGTAATCGCTGTTCACTTCCTGAAGCGCACGATCCAGTTGATACTTGAAATTATCGAAATCCTTTGGGGGAGTCTTGAACTCAATCATCCATTCGTGAGCTCCTTTTTCTTTGCCTTCCATGAATACGGGAGCAACCGTATAATCGACAATTTCGCAATTGGTCACCAGGGATACTTTTTTTAAGGCGGCTTCGGCATTTTCGATTATGAGCTCTTCCCCGAAGACATTGATGTGATGTTTGGTACGGCCTGAGACCTTGATGCGGTATGGATTAGTGTCTGTGAACCTCACAGTATCTCCAATTTTATAGCGCCACAGTCCGGCATTTGTTGTAATGACCACTGCATAGTTCTTATCGATCTCCACTTCGCTTAAGGGGATTGCTTTTTCATTTTCGGTTCCGTATTCATCCATAGGTATGAATTCATAGAAAATACCGTAGTCCAGCATCAAGAGCAGATCTTTGGAATCGTTATGATCCTGGCAGGCAAAGAAACCTTCTGAAGCATTGTAGATCTCATAATACCTGAAATCTTCTTTAGGCAGGATCTTTTGATACTGGGAAGCATAAGGCTGAAAGCTAACACCTCCATGAAAATATACTTCCAGATTAGGCCATACCTCAAAAAGTTCTTCCTTTCCGGTGGTTTCCAGAACATTATTCAGCAAAACAAGCATCCAGCTGGGCACTCCGGCCAGGCTGCTAACCTTTTCCTTTATTGTTTCGTTCACTATGGCCTGCATTTTATATTCCCAGTCGTGCATTAGGGAAACTTCGTTACTGGGGGTGCTGCTGAACTCGGCCCAGAAAGGCATATTGTCTATAAGGATGGCTGAAAGGTCACCGTATGAGGTTCCATTTTCCCGGTAAATTTCCTTGCTTCCTCCAAGTCGAAGGCTTTTACCTGTGAATAACTGGGATTGCGGGTTGTTATTCAGATAGATGCATAAGAGATCTTTTCCTGCGGCATAATGACAGTCTTCCAGCGAGTCCTCACTAACCGGGATGAATTTGCTTTTGGCATTTGTGGTTCCACTGGATTTTGCGAACCATTTTATGGGAGTGGGCCAGAAAATATTGGTTTCTCCTTTGCGGCTGCGTTCTATTACCCCTTCATAATCTTCATATTTCTGAATGGGTACTCTTTCGCGAAAAGTCTCGTAAGAATTTATTTCCTCAAAATTATAACGTTTCCCAAATTCTGTGTTCTTCGCCTTGGTGAGAAGATTCCTAAGCAGCTCTTTCTGAACATCATGGGGGTATTTGATGAATAATTCCATCTGGTGAATTCGCTTCTTCAGGAACCATGAAGCTATGGAGTTGACTAACGGAATTGGCATTATTCTTCTTATCTTTAACGCTTATATTCTGAAGGCGTACGTTATTTGGTTAAAAATAAACGAAACTTTGAAGCCTGCAAAAAATTCAATTAGTCTTAAAATAAAAAAATAAATGAGATACGAGGGTGTTCTAACCAAAATGAGAACTGAAATCACCGATGTTGTTCAGTATTACCTTGTTTGGGAAAATGACTTTTTAAATCTTAACCAGGCACTTGGAAAGAAAATAAGTATCAATTTTCTGAAATTTCAGTGTCTTAATTGTGGGTTGGAGAAAAAGATCTTTCGCCAGGGCTTTTGTTATGATTGTTTCAATTCCATACCACAAGCCGGCGACTGGGTAATAAATCCCGAATTGAGCAAGGCTCATCTTGGAGAAGAGGACAGGGACCTCGATTTTGAAAAAAGAGCACAGCTCCAGCCACATGTGGTGTATCTCGCTAATTCCAGCGATGTAAAGGTTGGGGTTACCAGAAAATCCCAGATCCCTACGCGTTGGATAGACCAGGGGGCTCACGAGGCCATAGAGATCGTGGAGGTGCCAAACCGGTACCTTGCAGGAATTACTGAAGTTGCTTTAAAAGAGCACGTCTCAGATAAGACCAACTGGCGAAAGATGTTGACCAATGATATTGTGGATCTCAATTTAGAGGAAGAAAGAGAAAAACTGAAAGAATATATTCCAGGAGAAGCCAAAGAATATTATATCGCCAGCAATAAGGAAACAGAGATCAAATTTCCAGTGCAGGAATTTCCTAAAAAGATAAAAACGCTCAACCTGGGAAAATCTCCTTTTTATGAAGGGGTTTTGACCGGAATTAAAGGACAATATCTTTTATTCCAAGATGGTACCGTCTTTAATGTAAGGGGGCATGAAGGCTTTGTGGTAGAATTAAAAATTCTTGTCTAATAGTCATCATTCCGCGCGTAGCGAAGGAACCTCGCCTTTAGAAAGAGACTGCTTCTCCACCTTTGGTGGATCGCAGTGACAAACAACGACCTAGATACTACTAGATACTAATTGACAACCAACTCCCAATGTTAAGAGACTGCTTCTCCGCCAATGGCGGCTCGCAGAGACTGGAAGAATAGCTTGAATTGACTGATCTTTAATTAAGTTCAGGGTGGCGGCACTCTCTATTATTGCCCGTCATTCCTCGCAAAGCGAAGGAATCTCATCTAAAGAAGAAACTGCTTCGCTACGCTCGCAGTGACAAACTCTGAAACGAGTTCAGGGTGACGCACTGAGCCTGTCGAAGTGCGTTCTGTTAATTATTCTTAGTAGTATCTGTTTTCTTCTTTGTATTCTTAAGGATCCCGCCCAGGATATCTTTCGCGGCATTCTTCACCTGCTCTTCCTGAGACCTGCTTATAGAATCTCTTTTTGTGGGAACCTGAGTACCGGTTGAGTCTGTAGATTTATTATCTACAGAAGTTGAATCTTTCGAAAATGGTTTATTGGGATCTCTCTTTCCTCTTAAAATATCATTGATGGCATCAACAGCTTTGTCCTCAAGATTTCTTTTTTGTTTTTCCACTATTTTCTGTGTGAGATTATTCACCGCCTGCTGCATGTTCAGTTTTACGTTAGGACTCTGGAAACTACCGGATATTCCTATCGGCAGGGCTACCGTCATATTCTGCAGGTCCTCTCCGCTAAGTTTACCCAGGGTTCCGCCAACTTCCGACCCCAGATAGCGCGCCGGAACATCCAGCACCAGGTCATAATCCATAGACATATCAAAACCATGACTTCCTGAAACCTGAAACCTGATATCCTTGATATTGAAATCGAAAGGTTCTATCTCCACCATTCCGTCTCTAAAGGTGAGATAAGTCTTAAGTTTACTCAGGTCCAGTTTGCTGAAATCAAGAAAGCCCAGCTGCCCGTCCAGTTGAGATAGTAAAGCTGCTTTTTCGGGATTCAGTTCTGCGGTAAGGATCTCTGCAAGAGCATTTCCGGCAACACTTGCCAGCTGTGGGGTAAGGTCTTCATTAAGATTACCTTTCAGATTCAGCGAAGACTGAAGTTTACCTTCAAGAGCCCTGGCAAGAGGTGCCAGGTTCTGCATCAGATCAAGTCCGTTAAAAGAGGAAGCAATATCCAGAGAATTGAGGTTAAGATTCATCTCGAAGACAGGCGTTGGATTCTTTGTAGAGACCATTCCATCAAGACCAATGCTTCCGTTGAAAATGTTGGTCGTGATATTCTCCAGTTTAGCGGTTTCGTCCCTTAAGACAAGTACTCCTTTGGCATTTTTCAATTCAAGATTGTCATAAATAACCGTATTGGCATCGAACTTTAGTTCTACGTCCAGGAATGAAGGGATCTTCACCGCTTCTTTGCCTGTTGTCTTCGCCACGGTCTTTTCTGTACCATCCTCATTTTTGGTCGTTAGCTCTTCAGTTTCGGCAACCTTAAAATCGTTAATCGAAAAGGTATTGGATTTTACATCAAAACTCCCCTTTAATTGTTGATCTGTAAACAGAAAACCAATCAGGTTTTCCAGAGATCCGGAAGCGGTAAGATCGCTTTGCCCGGTGGTGAGTTTTAATTCAGGGATACGTACATTTCCCTGGTTAAAGCTCATATCGGCATTGGAAATCTTTACTTCATTAGGGATTTCCGGCGATACATAACTGAAATTTCTGATAGAAGCCGTTCCGCTGCTTTTCACATTCTCATACTGTTCCTTTTCGATGGAATTCATATCAAAAGAAGTCTGCACATCAGCAGTCAGGATTCCGTTCATATCCTGCTCCATTTCAAGCGGATAGGCCTTGCTGATATTTGCAAGATTAATGGTGCCATCTACTTCCAGGTCAAGTAGCATATTCTCTGTAATATTGCTGATCTTTCCTTTGGTAGTGAACCTGTCCTGGTCTATGCGGAAGGTCGCGTTATTGATGTTAATATAGGTTTCTTCTGCAAGTCCGCTATCATTCAAAATTTCCAGATCAAGGCTTATGTCCTGTACACTTTTTGGGAGGTCAGGGTATTTGAAGGAAGCATCGGCTGAAGTGACCTTTATGTCCATTTTTGGAATATAGGTATCGTCTGCTTTTCCGAAGATCCTTCCGTTTACCACAAAATTCCCTTTTGTTTCGACATTTTCTATATTCTTCGCATAGGTTTCGGGAATCACGGCAAGGAAATTCTTAAAATCTGAGGAAGGAGTTTTAAAGCTAAGATCCATCTCCGTATCCTCTTCATTCACCTGGACATAGCCATCAAAAGTTAAAGGTAGCTGATTGATCCTGGCTTCATTTTCCTTAAAAGTATATTTCAGCGTTTCAAGGTTCATGAGGAATACGGCATCCAGGCTTACATTATGCTGATTCAGGTAGTTTACGCCATCATAATCCAGGGAAACCAGGGCTTCAGAATAGGTGTCGAGTTCCGATTCATCAAGGGAGAAATCACCGGTACCTTCATGGTTCAGGTTTTCAATATCCAGAGTGATCTTTCCTTTTTGATCCAGGTATTTTACACAGGTATTGGTAATCTCATAATGTTTCAGGTCAAGGCTGAATGGCTGACCGTTTGAAGAGGTCGTGGCAGTATCTTCTATTGCTATGTCGTAATTATTATTTCCCAGAGAATCCACTTTGATGTTGACAAAGGCGTTATCCATTTTGAGTTCATCAACATGTTTGGATTCTTCGCTGCTTTTGAAGAGTTCCCAGACAGACATCTCCATGGTCACCTCTTCAGCTATCGCCAGGGTATCTCCTTTAAAGGGTTCATTATTGATGATGCTGAGATCTTCTATTACAAGGGTGGCCTGCGGAAAACTACGGAACATGCTCAGGTCTATATCCTGAAAGTCCACCTGGGCATTCAGATTCTCATTCATGGTCTTTTTGACCAGGTCTTTCAATTGAGATTCAAAAACAAAAGGTGACACTAACAGTAAAATAAAGATAGTGAGCAGTATAAATCCGATAATCTTTAATGCTTTTTTCATTGGTTTATAACATTTGTTTCTAATTTCAATTCTTCAGCAGGTTTCAGATCAAAGAGGTTTCTTAGTCCGTATACTGCGGCGTACAGAAACGGGGTGTCCATAGCTGCGACCAGTACTTTGAATAAAAAACCGCTAAATAGCAGGCCTCCAAACAACTCCCAGTCTATCTTTCCAAAAGAACAGAGCAAAAACAGGACCGAAAAAGTGTCCACGAATTGCGAGAGGAAAGTTGAAAAGTTATTCCTGAGCCATAAATGCCTTCCTTTGGTAAGCCTTTTCCAAAAATGAAAAAGCTGTATATCTACATACTGAGCCAGCAAATAGGCTACCATAGATGCGAATACTGCGATGCCTGTTGCCCCGAAAACCTTATGGAACAGGCTGTTGTCTATTGGTGACCAGGCCGTTGCCGGCGCTGCCTCTGCCAGGTATACTATCAGTAAGGAAAAGAACGATGCAAAGATCCCGGAGGTAACTACCAGGTTTGCTTTTTTCTTACCATAGACTTCACTGATTATATCGGTAATAAGGAAGGTTACCGGGTATGGCAGGATCCCCACTGAAATCTCAAAAGTATATACCCCGAAAAAATCCCAGTAAAAAAACTTTTGAAAGATCAGGTTTGATGCAACCAGGGAAGCGATAAATAGGGCGCTAAGGACCATGTAAATCTGCTGGGCCTTAAGCTTGTCTTTCAGGTAAAATTTGGCCAAATTTTTTTATTAAAGTCTATTAACAAAATTAAGGGTATGTGCTTTTGTTTTGCTTAATTTGCTGTGAAATTATTTGAATCTACCTATTAAAATTTTCTTAATTCGCTTTGAAATCCCCTAAAACAGTAATATTAGCATTGGGAAGTAACCTTGGTGACCGCCAGGCTTACATGCAAAAAGCCCTTCTGCAGATCCATGAAAATATTGGCTGGATCCGGGATATTTCCAGGGTATATGAGACTCCGGCCTGGGGATTTGAGGGGAATGCCTTTTTGAATGCCTGTGTTTCGGTTGGTACCAGACTTGAACCACAGGAAATACTTGATAAGCTTTTGCTTGTCGAAACCGAGTTGGGACGGGAACGATCGGATTCTGAAAATTATCAGAACAGAACCATAGACCTGGATATCCTTCTTTTTGAGGATGAAGTTCTGGATACCCCGGAATTAAAGATTCCGCATCCGGGAATTCCAGAAAGGGCCTTTGTTCTAAAACCACTTAATGACATTGCTTCGTCAGAAAAGCATCCCGTGCTTCATAAGAAGATAGGGCAGTTGCTCGAAGAAACGACCGATGATTCACCGATCTCCGTTGCCGGGATAAAACTGGAGAAGCCCCAGATAGACTATAAATTTCCAGGTTGCAATTATATTGCTGTAGAAGGAAATATTGGGGCAGGGAAGACCAGTTTTTCCACGATGATCTCACAGGATTTCAATGCGAAACTGGTCCTGGAGCGCTTTAAAGACAATCCGTTCCTTCCTAAATTCTATGAAAATAAGGACAGGTATGCATTTCCGCTGGAGATGTCTTTCCTGGCCGACCGTTATCAGCAACTTTCAGACGACCTGGCCCAGTATGACCTTTTTAAGGACTTTGTGATCTCAGATTATGACGTCTTTAAATCTCTCATATTTGCGAGGATCACACTCCATGAAGATGAATATTCTCTTTATCACAAGCTTTTTCATCTGATGTATAAGGAACTGGTGAAGCCTGAATTATATATCTACCTGTATCAGAATACTGACAGGCTGCTGGAGAATATCAAAAAAAGGGGGAGGGATTACGAACAGAATATTCAACCAGATTACCTCTTTGAGATCAATAAGAGCTATCTGAACTTCATGAAATCACAAAGCAATATGAAGGTGCAGGTGATAGATATTTCCGGGCTTGATTTTGTTTCGAATCGAAAAGATTATTTGTGGCTGCTTTCTGAAATTGATAAAGCTGTTCGCTAGGATCTTGCAGTCTTCATCTTAGAAAACAGGTCCCAGAGAACCACTCCCGTGCTTACTGAGATATTTAAGGAATGTTTACTGCCAAGCTGAGGTATTTCAATTACCCCATCGCTGGCTGAAACCACTTTTTGCTGTACACCCTTCACCTCATTTCCGAAAATTATGGCGCATATTTCCCCGGGTTTGGGATGAAAATCGTTGAGCATGATGGCACCTTCGGCCTGTTCAACAGAGTAGACCTTTATCCCGTCACGTTTCAATTTCTCTATAAGTTCCAGTGTGTTTTCCACATACTCCCAGCTAACCGTTTCTGTGGCTCCAAGAGCGGTCTTTTGAATGTCTTTGTGAGGTGGTTTTGCTGTGATCCCGCAGAGGTAGATCTTTTTTATCAGGAATGCGTCGGCCGTGCGGAATACGGAACCTATATTATTAAGGCTTCGTACGTTATCAAGAATAACTATTATCGGGGTCTTTTCAGCTTGTTTAAACTCCTCTACACTTTTCCGGTCAAGTTCGCTGTTTCTAAGTTTCCTCTTGTTCATGGCACAAAAATAGGAAATTGCAGGTTTTCTTTCTTTTTAGTTTAAAATACTGAAAGTCAATATTTTGAATAATTTTACTAAATTAGAATTAATATATTTCTCCCCGATTCTCCCTTAAGAACTTCTGTCTTTCCTGCAAAGGGATGCTTATGGTTAAAAGTCTTTGTAAATACAAATTCAATTATAACTAAAACCATCAGAATTATGAGAAGTTTAAAGTATTTATTAGTCCTAATTTTTTTAATGGCTGGTATGCAATACACCGGTGCCCAGGAAATGAGCGCGAAGAAATATGACAACCCTAACTGGGTACAAATGGTATATATTAAATTCAAACCTATGAAAAAGGATCCGGCAATGGGTATCATACAGGAGTATTTCGCGAAGGCCGATCAAAATGCCGGGATAGAAGCGCCAACGGTTTATCATTTTGCTACCGGAGATTATGATATGCTGGTAGTATGGGAAATGGAAGAAGGTATAGAAACCTTGAATTATGAAATGACTCCCAATGATGCAAAATGGATGAATGAAATGGCAAAACTGGCGGGTAGTCCTGATAAAGCCATGTCCAAAATGGATGAATTCTTTACTTATGTTGATCTCTGGGAGACGAGTATAGCCAGAAAGGAATGATGTTTTTATATAGAAAACATGGGATAATTAGTAAAACAGATCAGCTAAAAAGAGCTGATCTGTTTTTTTAATAAAAATCATTAGATTTAAGTAAACCAAATATCCTGTTATGAAACATATCAAATTACTGTTAACATTCCTCTTTATTTTTTCTTTCTCCTATTCCCAAACTACTTCACAAACCACCTCTGAATTACAGCTGCTGGATATTTTTGATTATGAATATGTCTCCGATCCGCAGATATCCCCTGATGGTAAAAAGATAGTTTATGTGAGGAATTTTAAGGATATAATGACAGATAAAAACCTGTCTAATCTCTGGATTGTTAATTCCGATGGTTCTCAAAACCGCCCGCTTACCTCCGGTAATCAGAACGATTTTTCACCGCGCTGGTCGCCCGACGGAAGAAAACTGGTCTTTAGGTCTAATATGGAGGACGATAAAATGAAGCTGTATCTCATGTGGCTGGATACAAGGGAAGTGTTTCCTCTCACCAACACACCCCAGAGCCCCGGAAATATTAGCTGGTCTAATGATGGCAAATATTTAGCATTTAGTATGTTCGTTCCGGATAAAACAGATCCGTTTATTAAACTTCCTTCAAAACCTGAAGGCGCAAAATGGAATGATCCGCCAAAATTTATAGATGAACTTAATTACCGCGGCGATGGACAGGGTTACTTAAAAACAGGCTATGATCAGATATTTATTCTTTCAACCGATGGCGGTACGCCCCGGCAGCTTACTTTTTCAGAATATGATCACGGTAACCCGGTATGGTCTGCAGATGACAAGAAGCTGTACTTTTCGGCCAATCTAAGGGAAGATGCCGATTTTCAGCCTTTGAATTCGGAGATATATGAGCTAAGCCTAAGTTCGGGAGAAGTTAAGCCTCTTACCGACAGGGTGGGGCCAGATTATAGTCCGGTGGTCTCTCCAAACGAAAACACTATTGCCTATCTGGGCTTTGATGATGAGTTCCAGGGCTATCAGATAAATGATATATATATTATGGATGCCACAGGCGGCGAGCCTGAGAAGATTTCCGGGGAATTTGACCGGGATATTCAGAATATCCAGTGGGATGGAAAAGGCAAAGGCTTATTTTTCCAGTATGATGATCATGGTGATACAAAAATAGCATATATAGACCTTAATGGAAAGACCAGGGTGGTGGCTGAAAATTTAGGCGGACTTTCCCTCGGCCGACCCTATAACGCAGCCACTTTTTCGGTTTCTGAAGGTGGAGACCTGGCCTATACTTATGGTACCGCGCTGAACCCTGCCGATCTTGCCTTTCATGATGGCAGAAAGATGAAGCGTATCACAAATCTTAACGAAGATCTTTTTTCTTTCAGGAATTTAGGAAAAGTGGAGGAGATCACCTGGAATTCTTCGTATGACGATAGGGAGATACAGGGCTGGCTGGTAACTCCGCCAGACTTTGATCCGGATAAGAAATATCCGTTCATCCTGGAAATTCATGGGGGACCTTTTGCCAGTTATGGTTCCGTCTATTCAGCCGAGATACAGGCTTTCGCAGCTGCCGGTTATGTGGTGCTGTACTCCAATCCCAGAGGAAGTTCGGGTTATGGCGCTGAATTTGGAAACCTAATACACCATGACTACCCCAATCACGATTATGAAGATCTGATGAGTGGAGTGGATGCCGTACTAGAAAAAGGCTTTGTGGATGAAGAAAATCTTTTTGTTACCGGTGGAAGTGGTGGCGGAGTGCTTACCGCATGGATCGTGGGTAAGACCGACAGGTTTAAGGCGGCTGTGGTCGCGAAGCCTGTGATTAACTGGTACAGTTTCGTTTTATATGCCGATGGTCCAGGCTTCTTCAGCAAATACTGGTTTCCTAACAAACCATGGGAAGATCCGGAGCCTTATCTGAAAAGATCACCTCTAACCTATGTGGGGAATGTCACTACACCCACTATGTTATTGACAGGAGAAGAAGATTATCGTACTCCCATCGCCGAATCTGAACAATTCTATTCGGCACTTAAACTTGAAGGGGTTGAAACAGCAATGGTGAGGATCCCGGGAGCCTCACATGGGATAGCGAACAAACCGAGTAATCTTATTGCCAAGATCGCTGCTATTCTGGCATGGTTTGATAAGTATAAGGATGAATAAAACAGGGTTTACCGAATTCCTCAAAAGAAAAATCTGTAATAATCAATCATAAAAATATGCACGTGGGAAAAAATCGATGGACCAGAACAGAGCTGGAGATTTACATTCTGCTGCTCTGTGCCAATGCCGATTCTGTGGAAACTCCTGTGGAACTCAGGCTTATCAGTTCTAATGTAGATGAGAAAAGCTTCGAAAAGATCTACAACGAATTTTGGAAGGATTCCGAAGAAGAAAGGCTGGAAAAAATTGAAGATGCAATCGCTGTAAATGATTTTTCTCATAAGGAACTCATTAAGCTGAAAAGGGAAATTCGTGAAATTTTCTTTTCAGACCATCAGTTCAGTATGATGGAACGAAATCTTGACAAGATATTGAACAATATGCTTTATTAAGTATTCTCAATAATTTGGAACGGAGAATGTTCGAGCATACAAATCAACTTAATGAAGGTTTTAACAAAAAATATGGCCTTAATCGATTGGTCTATTTCGAGACATTTCAATATATAAATGATGCTATCAAAAGAGAGAAAAATATGAAAAAGTGGAAACGCGAATGGAAAATAAACCTAATTGAGGAAAAAAATCCACGCTGGAGTGATCTGGCAAAGGAATGGCCAAACCACGAATTGGAATTATAGAAACCAAAAAATGGATTCCTGCCTGCGCAGGAATGGCAGGATACATTAATCATGATCAAATTCTTCAGACATATCCGTCGGCGATTACTTCGTGAAAACAGGTTCACCCGATACCTTATTTATGCCATTGGGGAGATCATCCTGGTTGTGATCGGAATTCTCATTGCCCTTCAAATCAATAACTGGAATGAAACAAGGCAAAATGAAGCAAAGGTTCGGAAACTTCTTCGAAAAATTCAAAATGATATTGAGGACGACGTCGCTATCATCCAGGACAACATTCCTTATTATGCTCGTAAAGATTCTATAGGTTATATGGTATTAAATGACCTCCTGAGTCCGGAAGAATATCAAAATCCTGAATTTGATGAACTTCATTATCTGGCCCTTGAGCTTATACCTATGAATATGAAAAGTGTGGGTTATGACAATTTAAGAGCTGCACAATTCATCATTCCTGAGGATTATGATACCATAGTTGAAAACCTGATTTATCAATACGAGGACCTTTTAAAGGTACTTCAACGAACCCACGAGTTTCTATTGGAGGATGTAAGAAGCAATAAGGATTATCTCTATAAAACTTATGATTGGTATTCCAGTACCCAACCTAATTACCTTAATGAAGATAGAATAGACTATTTACTCAATAATATCCGATATAAGGGAATGGTGCGGAAGTATTTAGATGCAAGTACTAATGAGTATATAAGACGAGCCACGAGTTACTTGGAAACTGCATTGGAAAATTATGAGGATATAAATCAGGTTCTGGGAGAAAAAAATAAAATGAGCTTGATGTATGATGCCTCTGCATTAGAAGAAAGATTTTTAGGGGAATATAAAATCGTATCTGGGGATACAATTGATGTTTACTCAGATGGAGGCAGGTTTTATCTCCAGGGAGAAAGATTGCACCCCTTATTCCCCTATGCCAAGGACAAGTTTTTTCTAGGGATAATTATTTGAGATTCCACACGCGTGGAGATAGTATCTGTTTATACGCAACAACCTATGAGGGGGGTAGAAAACCTGTGGGAGTTAAGATAAAGTGAGATCATTGTTGAAGTCATTGTAGTTATGTTTAAATTCTTTTGCCAAATATGCAGTGATTTCTCCGTGAAAACAGGGTCGCGAGATCTCCCATCTTTAGCCTTGAATTAATGGATATTGTGATAAACCTTAGCTAATTCTTTGACTTCTCCGGCACGATGTTTAGTCATTCCTGCGAAGGCAGGAATCCACAAAATATTCAATATGCTTCATAAAAATGTTCATACCCAGCCTGTGCAGTAATAACAGGATAGATTAATCATGAACAAATTCTTTAGTAATATCTGCCGGCGACTCCTTCGTGAAAACGGCCGTGCTCTTTATAACAGATTTTCAGGTAGTTTATCCTGAATATTTTCATAAGACGTACATTTTCAATAAATTAAACCTTTCTGACACCTGTCCCATCAGAAGTTCCCAATCTCTTTTTGAATTATAAGCTCTGCCCGTTAGATGGTTTGCCTAACTAATCTCTTTTGCTATTTCTCACCAGCCCCGGGTGATCGATTATGAAATACTAATGATCAAATATTAACTAAAAACCAACTAATTATGAAAAGACTGATCGTTTTATTACTAATAATGCCATTCCTGGGGTTCTCTCAGGAAGAGGATAGCCGTATCATGCATATGTGGGAACTAACAATCAAGGCTAACCAGGGACAGAAGTTCCAGGAAGGGATGAAAAAGTGGAAAGACTGTTATCTTGAAAACGAAGGGGTTGATTCCTGGAACGTATGGAACCGGGTTCAGGGCGTTGGAAACGTGGTGGCGGTAACCCTTTATATGGATAAATGGGCAGAGATGGACGAGGACAATGATGAAGCCGGGCAGACCTGCAGCTCCATATTTCAGACAGATGTTTTTCCCTATGTGGAGAAAATGGAGCATCATATCGCTACCACAATCCCCGAGTTTAGTCGTAGCCAGGGAGACAGACCCAAGCTTGTTAATGTAGTTTACTTTAAGGTCAACAATTCTCCCGAATTTACATCTGTGGTAAAGGATGTAAGCTCTACTTTCATGGAATCCAGTGAGAACGCTGGTGGTTTCTGGTATGATTTTGTTGGAGGCGGTCCTGACTCTCCACATTATATGGTCGCAGCGCCTTTAAATAAATTTGCAGATTTAGATGAGAACCGGGATGGACCATGGCAGGCTTATGAGAAAAAACACGGAAAAGCCAAAACGGAATCTACACGTAATAGGTTCCGTGAATCTGTAGATGAAATCTGGTCATATATGTATAAGCTGAATACAGAACTAAGCAGGGATCCTGAATAGTTTAAGAATTTCTGAATTTAAAGAGGCTGTCTAAAAAGTCAAAAACGTCATCCTGTTCCGATAGCTATCGGAATTATCTCAGGATATTAACTAATTGAAAATCAATATCAATTAAAAGCTGAACCAAGTTCAGCTTGACGAAATAGGGGCTTTTTAGACAGCCTCTTTTTTGTTGAAAATTAAATATGATTTAAGAAGGATTCCGTAACCGACGCTTCTTGTTTGGCGTCTATGCAGATATAACCAATTTTAAATCATGGAAAATTCAGCAAAAAAGAGGGTGATGATTTTTATCGTTTTCCTTGCGGCACTTTCACTAGGCTCTTATTTTATTCCTGATGGTTCTAACCTGAAGATGCTGCTCATTATTTGGATCCCGGCAATCGCAGCTCTGCTCACCGCATTGGTTACAGGTCTTTCCTTAAAGAGTATAGGCTGGTCCTTCTCCTTTAAATGGATCGCAGCCGGGTGGCTCATCCCGGTAGGATATGGGTTTCTTACTTATGGTCTTATCTGGCTTACCGGTCTTGGTGAAGTACCCAACCCCACCTTTCTTGAAAGGGCAAGATTCACCATGGGAATGTCTTCAGAGAACGATATCCTTATCATCACTTCCGCGTTTTTCTATATCACTATCGTGAATCTTATTCCTAATCTGGTCCTTGCCTTTGGGGAAGAACTTGGATGGCGCGGATTTCTGGTGCCTCAGCTTTCCAGGTTTACCGGTTTTTGGCTAACAGCTTTACTCAGCGGACTTGTCTGGCTGGGTTGGCATCTTCCGGGGATTATAGCAGGTTCCTATGGTGCTTCCGAAACTCCTCTTTTCTACCAGGTGTTTTGCTTCAGCCTTCTTATCTTGGCCGGTTCGGTGATATTTGCCTGGATCAGGCTGAGGTCCAACAGCATCTGGCCGGCAGTGGTGCTCCATGCCACTCATAATGGTGTGATCCAGGCCTTTTTTGAAAGGATCACCCTTGATAATGGCAATACAGAGTATTATGCGGGCGAGTTCGGGATCGTTCTGCCACTGGTTTCGCTGGTCATAGCCCTAATCTGGATAAGATACGGAAGAATACCCGGGAGGTCCGTAAAACCAATGATGAATAAGGTTTATTCTGAGGTTTAATAGTTTGAAGGTTGTACCAAAATAGTTCTCAGTCTGTAACGGAGTTTTCGGGATGGCTTCAGGTTCTTTTTGAAGCTTAGGAAGTATTCTGATGTTTATAGTTCCATAGAAATTTTGAATATGGAAAGACTGTATCAGCTTTGGAATCCTTCTTAAATTGCAGAAAATAACTGTCAGTTGCCAGGAAAAAAAAGATCTTTCGAGACCAATAATATAAACTTCAGGGAAAGTTTTGCTTCCTTAAAGTTCGTTCCCCGCTTTTTTAAGGAGATCAGGAAAGTGAATCCTTTACTTTTTTACTCTAATGTGACGGGGCGTATTCTTAATGCCATACTGCCTGTGGTGATGCTTTGGCTGGGTAAGCTCATCATTGATGAAGTGGTGGTGCAGATTGGGTTAGAAACCAAAGATATGGAACGTCTCTGGATACTGGTGGCTGTTGAATTCCTGCTGGCTGTTTTTTCTGATCTGCTGAGTCGTGGAATAAGTCTTAGTGATGCTTTGCTAGGCGATCAATATTCCATTGAAACATCTGTAAGGATCATTAAAAAGACTTCTGAACTCAACCTGGATCAACTCGAAGACTCCGAATTTTATGACAAACTGGAACGAGCCCGGAGACAAACCACGGGAAGGGTAGGTCTTATGTCTAATATCCTTGCGCAGGGTGAAGACCTTATAGTGATCCTGTCTCTTTTGGCCGGAGTGGTGAGCTTTGAGCCCTGGCTGATTATTTTGCTGGTTGTTTCTGTGGTTCCCACAATCATCAATGAGATAAAATTCAGCGGTACCAGTTATTCGCTGGCGAGGAGCTGGACCCAGGAACGCCGTGAACTGGATTATCTGCGGTACGCGGGTGCCAGTGACGTCACCGCCAAGGAGGTGAAATTATTCGGATTGTCCGATTATCTGGCCGATCGTTTTAAAGGACTTTCAGATAAATATTATCAACAAAGTAAGAGACTGGCGAAACAGCGTGCTGGCTGGGGTTCATTTTTCAATGTGATTGGTACGGCGGCTTATTACGGCGCCTATGTCTTTATTGTCTTTCGCACGGTTGCAGGAGTTTTCAGCCTTGGAGACCTTACTTTTCTTTCGGGTTCTTTCAATCGCTTAAGGTCTAAACTTCAGGGGTTTTTTACCCGGTTTACTCAAATTACCGACAGTGCCCTCTACTTACAGGATTACTTTGAATTTCTGGACCTTACTTTCGACGAAACCTCTTCCGAAGAAAAACTCCCTATACCAGAAAAGATCGAAAAAGGTTTTGAATTCAGGAATGTCGGTTTTAAATACCCAAAATCGGATAAGTGGGTGGTTCGAAACATTAATTTTGAATTAAGAGCCGGGGAAAAGCTTGCATTTGTAGGGGAGAACGGTACCGGCAAAACCACACTTATAAAATTACTGCTTCGGTTCTATGAACCAACAGAAGGGGAAATATTGCTGGAGAATATCCCAGTTAAGAACTATGACCAGACTGCGTATCGGCAATATTTTGGAGTGATCTTTCAGGATTTTGTAAAATTTGAACTGACCCTGAGAGAAAATATCGCCATGGGAGAGATCGGAGAAATTGAAAATCAGGGAAGAATTGATAGTGCGGCAGAGAAAAGTCTCGCCCGCGAAGTGGTGAGCGATCTTCCATTGGGTTACGATCAGCCCCTGGGAAAAAGGTTTAAGCACGGGAAAGACCTTTCAGGAGGGCAGTGGCAAAAGATAGCTATTGCCAGGGCTTATATGAAGGATGCTGAGGTGCTCATCCTGGACGAACCTACTTCTGCTTTGGATGCCCGGGCCGAGACCGAAGCTTTCCAGCGATTTATTCAGCTTACAAAGGGGAAAACAGCTGTGATAATTTCACACCGCTTCAGCACCGTGAGGATAGCTGACAGGATCATGGTTCTAAAAGATGGGTCTGTCCTGGAAATTGGAACTCATGAGGAACTGATGCGCAATGACAAATTATATGCAGAATTATTTAATTTGCAGGCAGCAGGTTATCAATAAACAATTAAAATACAAAAAGTTTAAATAATGAAAAAACAACTCTTGGGGCTCATTTTCTTTTCGGTTTTTTATTCAGGTTTTTCCCAACATGCAAGCCTCCCGCTATGGCCTGAAGGTGTTCCAAACAGCCAGCCTTCCGCTGAAAAGGAGGTAGCCGATGCTGGTGGTATTCTCTGGATTACCCAGGTGCAGGAGCCCGAGATACAGGTCTTCCTGCCGCCAGAAAATATTTCTACTGGTCAGGCGGTGGTGATTTGCCCCGGCGGAGGTTACCAGGGCCTGGCCTTCGACTGGGAAGGAACCCAGATCGCAAAATGGCTGAATACTAAAGGGATTGCCGGGATCGTGTTAAAGTACCGGCTGCCTTCTTCGGCGTCGGTGAAAGTGGGTTATGCGGCGCCATTACAGGATGTTCAGAAGGCAATGAGAATGGTGCGGTCGCATTCCGAAGACTGGAATCTGGCCAGGGATAAGGTGGGTGTAATTGGTTTTTCCGCAGGTGGGCACCTGGCTTCTACTTTGGGCACCCACTTCGAGAATGAAGATTCCCAGGCTTCCAGACCCGATTTCATGGCACTGATTTATCCCGTGATCAGCATGAAGAATGAACTTACCCACCAGGGTTCCCGAAATGCCCTGCTGGGGCAAAGTCCTGATGAAGACCTGGTTGAAAGCTTCTCAAATGAAACAAGGGTTTCTGAAAAGACTCCGCCAACTTTTTTGATACACGCGACCGATGACGAAGCGGTGCCTGTGGAAAACAGCCTGGCTTTTTATACAGCTCTGAAGGATAATGATATCCCGGTAGAAATGCATATTTACCCGGAGGGCGGACATGGTTTTTCCCTGGGGACCGGTAATGAGTTGCTGCAATCCTGGCCTGAATTATTTTACACCTGGCTGAAGAACCTGGAAGAAGAAAAGGACTGAAGTAAGAATGGATGAAAAACTGAATCTTTGAAGCATTATGCTATATACGGTGAGATAGCCGATCCTGAGAATCTTCCGGCTCAGCTGTTTAAAGTTATGCCTGAAGCTGAACTTAGCGACCTGAGAGGAAAGCAAGGAGCTGTCTTTTCTAATGCTGAGCTGGAAAAGCACCTGGAAGACGACCATCGCCATGGCCGTTCAAAACTGGTGAATTCCGGCCGGTCACTTTGCAGCCTTTCGGCCGGGGAGAGGAGAAAGGCACTACTTAATTACCTGCTCGATCAGCAACCTGATTTTTTGATCCTGGACAATCCTTTCGACTCGCTAGATCGGGAGTCGGTGGAGGATTTGAAGCTTCAGTTAGAAAAGCTTTCCAAAGAGATTCAGGTTATCCTGCTATATCACAGGCAGGAAGATCTTTTGCCGTTTATTGATGAGGTGTTCAGGATAAAATCGGGAAAAGCCATAAGGCATTCAAAAGCAGGTTTTCATCCTGAAGATACTTCAAGAGTGGATCTTTCTCAGCTTCAAAGTCTTCCTCCTCCCCCGGTTTGCTTTAAGAAGCAACCAGAAGTTCTGGTTAAGCTGGAGCAGGTTTCTGTAAGATATGAAGACCGGCCCATTTTATCCAATATCAGCTGGGAGGTGAAAAAAGGTGAATTCTGGAAGCTCTCCGGTCCCAATGGTGCCGGGAAAACCACCTTGCTGAGTATGATCTACGGGGATAATCCCAAAGCTTACGGAGAAAATATTTTTCTCTTCGGAAATAGAAAAGGCAGCGGTGAAACGGTATGGGAGATCAAAAGAAAAATAGGTTATTTTTCTCCGAATCTAACCGAATTCTTTACACGACGGAATACGGTACTGGAAATGATTATTTCAGGACTGCTGGACAGCGTGGGGCTTTATCAGAAGCCGTCGAGGCAGCAGGTGGTATGCGCTGAGGAGTGGCTAAAACTGCTGAAAATGGAAGATTTACAAAAGAAGATATTTGTAGACCTGCCCTTGCTGGAACAACGCGAAGTGCTTATAGCGCGGGCAATGATAAAGCATCCGCCGCTGCTTATCCTTGACGAACCCACCACAGGCCTGAATGATGAAAGCGCTCTAACGATCACCGGCCTGGTGAACAGCATTGCCAGGAATAGTGACACTGCCATTATCTATGTTTCGCACCGGGAGGAAAAAGGCCTCATGCCTGAAAGGGAATTAAGTCTTATTCCAGGGGAGAAGGGTTCCAGGGGTGAGATTAGCAGCTTCTAAAATAGAAGGAAGCACCTGTGGTTTCCCCTGCACCAATAAGAGTAAAATTACAGTTTTATTTTCGTCTTGATCTGCCTGTGCTTATAATGGGGAATAGCTGAAAACCTGTGAATAAAATAGAAAGGCTTTTTCCTTTAGAAAACTTGGATTCTGTATTTTAGCGCTTATTAAAATCCGCAAATTTTGGCAGCGAAAAAATCCCCGAAGGTGACTCCTTTAATGAAACAATATAACAGCATCAAGCTGAAATATCCGGATGCCTTATTATTGTTCAGAGTCGGGGACTTTTATGAGACCTTTGGTGAAGATGCGGTTAAGACTGCCCGTATTCTGAATATAGTCCTCACCAACCGGAACAACGGAAGCGAACGTACCGAGCTGGCGGGATTCCCGCATCATTCGCTTAACACCTATCTTCCAAAACTGGTAAAGGCAGGTGAGAGGGTGGCGATCTGTGATCAGCTGGAAGATCCCAAGATGACCAAGACCATCGTAAAACGCGGAGTGACCGAACTGGTGACACCCGGGGTGGCGATGAACGATGATATACTTCACAGCAAATCCAATAATTTTCTCTGTTCGGTGCATTTCGGAAAGAAGAACCTTGGGGTTTCCTTTCTGGATGTGTCTACAGGTGAATTTTTATGCGCCCAGGGAAACAGGGAATATATAGATAAGCTGCTTCAGAATTTCAGCCCCAGCGAGATCCTGGTTCAGAAGAAATATAAAAAGGAATTTTCAGATCAGTTCGGGAAGGACCTTCACTGTTTTTACCTGGATGACTGGGTCTTTAAAAGCGATTATGCCGAAGAGACGCTTAATGCACATTTTCAGACTAAATCTCTGAAGGGCTTCGGGATAGATCACCTGGAAGACGGGATCATCGCTTCGGGAGCGGTGCTATATTATTTGGCAGAAACACGACATCACAGGCTTCAGCATATCACATCCATCAACCGTATAGCCGAAGAGGAATATGTTTGGATGGACAGGTTTACCATCAGGAACCTTGAATTGTATCATTCAACGGCTGCCAATGCGGTGACCCTGCTTGATGTGATAGACAAGACCATCTCACCCATGGGAGGCCGGTTATTAAAGCGCTGGCTGGCCCTGCCGCTTAAGAATGCCGAGCTTATAGAGAAAAGGCTGGAGGTGGTGGATTACCTTATAAAACATCCCGAAACTCATGGCGATATCCAGGATCAGATAAGGGAGATCAGTGATCTGGAGAGGCTTATTTCCAAGGTTGCTACTCAAAGGATTAGTCCGCGTGAGGTCAACCAGCTTAAGAATTCTCTGAATGCCATTATTCCGGTAAAGGAAATTGCTACAAAATGTGATAATGAAGCATTAAAGGTTATTGGTGATAATCTGCATTCCTGTGAGCTGCTTCGTAAGAAGATCGAAGAGAGCATCAGCGAGGAGGCGCCGGTGAATGTACAGAAGGGGAATGTGATCGCCAAAGGATTTTCAAAGGAGCTGGATGAGCTTCGGGACATAGCTTACTTCGGAAAGGATTACCTGGACGGGATGATCAAACGCGAGACCGAGGCGACGGGCATCTCTTCCCTGAAGATTGGCAATAACAATGTCTATGGTTACTATATCGAGGTAAGGAATACCCATAAAGATAAGGTTCCCGAGGGCTGGACGCGTAAGCAGACCCTTGTGAATGCCGAAAGGTATATCACCGAAGAACTTAAGGAATATGAATCCAAGATCCTGGGTGCCGAAGAGAAGATACTTCAGCTGGAGCAGGAACTTTTCGGAAAGCTCATCGCCTGGATGGGAGATTATATAGATCCTGTTCAGCAGAATGCAAGATTGATCGCAAGGCTTGATTGCCTGTGTTCCTTTGCGCAACAGGCCCAGGCTGAAAATTACTGCCGCCCACAAATTACCGATACCCATGCCCTGGATATCGAAGAGGGCAGGCATCCCGTGATCGAAAAGCAATTGCCTCCGGGCGAGGTCTATGTGACCAATAATCTTCACCTGGACAGGGAAGAACAGCAGATAATTATGATCACCGGGCCTAATATGAGTGGTAAGTCGGCCATTTTAAGGCAGACCGCCCTTATAGTGCTCATGGCCCAGATGGGAAGTTTTGTGCCGGCAAAGTCGGCAGAGATAGGTCTTGTGGACAAGATCTTTACCAGGGTAGGGGCCAGTGATAATATCTCTATGGGTGAATCTACTTTCATGGTAGAGATGAACGAAACGGCCAGTATCCTTAACAATATTTCAGATCGCAGCCTGGTTCTTCTGGATGAGATAGGACGGGGTACCAGTACTTATGACGGTATCTCCATCGCCTGGGCGATAAGCGAATACCTGCATGAGCATCCGGCGAGACCAAAGACCCTTTTTGCGACTCATTACCATGAACTTAATGAGATGTGCGATACTTTTGATCGTATCAAGAATTTCAATGTTTCGGTAAAGGAATTAAAGGATAATGTCCTGTTCCTTCGAAAGCTGGTGCCTGGAGGCAGCGAGCACAGTTTCGGGATACATGTGGCGAAGATGGCGGGAATGCCACAAATGGTATTGCACCGCGCCAATAAGATACTTCAAAAACTGGAGGCTTCACATTCCATGGAAGATTCGGGAGAGATCCTTAAAAAATCAGCCGAAGACGAGATGCAGCTTAGTTTCTTTAATCTTGACGATCCTTTACTGGAAGACCTGAAGCAGGAACTTATCGGCATCGATATAGATACCCTTACACCTGTAGAAGCTTTGATGAAGCTTAACGAGATCAAGAGGATGCTGGGAAACAGCAAGCAAAATTGAAAATGGATAATTGAAAATTGACTATTAATTATCTTTTGTCAGGTCATTGTTATCCGCCTCTGGCGGAAAAGAAATCTCTGTTTAATTTGTAGTTCATAGTCGGTAGTCTGGAGTGTGTAGTTGTCATTCCGAGCGGAGCGAAGAAATCTTATGTTAGTTTATCGATCATTGTTAGTAGTCTTAAGTTTTAATCTGTCATTCCGATCCGGCACAGGCGGAGAAGGAATCTCAGGTTAGGTGGTAGTAGCTTGTAGAAACTTGTAACTTTCAACTTACAGCTTAATACAGCTATTCCCTTCATTCCAAGAAAGAAAGCTTTACGCTTATTGCTTAGAGCTTAAAGCTATTGGCCAAAGGCCAATTTTTCTCCAAAAAATGCTTTGCTATTATTAGATTTGTATTAAATTTGCCTCCGCAATATTCGCTATAAAAGCACAGCGGAAGTTCTTAAAAAACGCGAAAATAGCTCAGTTGGTAGAGCGCCACCTTGCCAAGGTGGAGGTCGCGGGTTCGAATCCCGTTTTTCGCTCTTGAAATATTAGAAATGAACCCCGGTTTGTCGGGGTTTTATTTTTCGCTCGGATGGTAGGTAGACACGAGCAAGTTCTTAAAATATTGAAAATGATTGTACGCTCGGATGGTGGAATTGGTAGACACGTTGGACTTAAAATCCAATGACCAGCAACGGTCGTGCGGGTTCAAGTCCCGCTCCGAGTACAGAAACCCTCTTAATCTTTTGATTTTGAGGGTTTTTTGTTTTTTAGGAATTACATTTAAATAAAAAATCGTATAAATGGCTGAGGTTTATATTCTTTATTCTCCCTCTATTGATTCCTATTATATTGGTAGTTGCGAGGATTTTGAAAAACGTTTATCTCAACATTTAAATGGAGTATATAAAATTGCATTTACTAAAAAAGCTCATGATCGGCAGAAATATCTGCTTATTCAAGATCTTTCATATTCTCAGGCAAGACAAATTGAAATTCATATCAAAAAGATGAAATCAGTCAAATACATTAGTAATATTAAGAAATGAGATTGAAATTAGTGGAAAAATATAATGCGGTTTCATCCCGATAGTCCCGATTGCTATCGGGATCGGGATCCGCTCCGAGTACACATGAACCTTTTTTTACAAGGGTTTTAGCGTTTTTTAGCTTTCTTTTGCCTGCATAAGGAAATACTAGAATTAACGGGACCCACTGTGAATTTTTAAGTCCGTGGAAAAACGCTTAATGAGGATTCATTCAGGTAGCTGTCCGGGACCTCCGAATATTTTAATCACCTGCTTTAGCAAGTAATAATAGGCTTTTTCAGTTTATTTGTTTTCAATTTCCAAATATCTTCCTAACAATTTTTATTTTACCCTTCGTAAGAAATTTATTATCTACAACCTTTTCATGATTGTTTGATTTCTACTGAAACTTGAACTCCTCCTATATTTAGGTACTTCTCATAATGTAAGTTGCCCGCTAATTGAAACTGTTCAACATTATAAAATTATTGTTATTCTATAATCCCGGGTCTATCTGAATAATATTAATTTGAGATCATCTTTAAACAGAATTAATTTTAAATCCTCTAAAAAACTTTTTTGTAAACGGATTAGATCATCTGTAACCTTTAGTCAAAGAGAGAAGAAATCTTCACTATCCAAAAATCGTATCCATCGATATAGGGGTTATCACTTTTATCTCCTGATTTGGGAGAACTTGAAACCCCAGATACTAAAAAACCACCATCATAAGCAGTAGTTATCTTTGGGAAAAATTCCTTATCATTCCCCCCTATGGTTTCCTGGTTTTTAATATTTCCTAAATTGTCAATTTTAACTATCCAATAATCTATAGATTCAGATATTTCATCTTTATGACCAGAATCTCCATGAGTATCACCTATAATAACAGGTTCTCCGGTATTCGTAACAATTAAATCATGTAGAGCATCTGCACTCTCACTACCAATGGTTTTATCCCATATTAAATCTCCCGAATAATCTAATTTAATTATCCAAAAATCCAAAAATCCGATAATTCCTTCGGATTTATGACCAGATACTCTTGATAGGGAGGAACATGCAAGATAAAAGGCATCATGCCCTGCGCTTATGTGCATTGAATGCTCAATTCCTCCACCTCCTATAGTTTTTTCCCAAAGAATATCCCCCTCAGAGTTGAGATTTAAGATCCAAAAATCATAATCTCCAATACTGTCCTCGGATTTAAATTTATTAGAATTAGAGCCAGATTTACTACAAACTATAACTCCGCCGTTAGGAGAAGCGATTATACCCACACCCTTATCATGCGCCCAACCTCCAATCGTTCTTTCCCAAACTAAACTTCCTGAAGAACTGATTTTAATAATCCAGTTATCGTCAAGTCCTTCTCCCATTTCACTTTTTTGCCCACTTATTCCTCTCGGTGACGAACCTACAGCATAATAATTCCCATCTGCCGTTTGAACAATTCCACCGAAATCTTCATGATTGGCAGATCCATAACTGTTTTCCCATTCGATTTCACCATTTGGATTTAACTTTATTATCCAATAATCATATAATCCGTAACCTTTGCTTTGTTTATCATAACCAATTGAAGCATTGGATTGTCCGGCTACTAGATATCCTCCATCATTAGTTTTAATTACTTGTTTGAGAATTTCTCGGCCATTTGCTTGAATAGTATTTTGCCATTCAATCTCCCCTTTTTTATCCAACTTTAATATCCAAAAGTCATTGTCTATAGATGGTTCAGATTTATCTTTATCTCTTCCAGAGGAATTACCAGCTATTAAAAATCCTCCATCTGTGACTGGAACAGCAAAATTAGCACCTTCATAACTTGTTGTTCCTATTGTTTTATCCCATTCTATAATTTGAGGTGAAACTTTGCCCTCCTCCGAAGTGGAACAACCCGGAATAAGTTGAAAAATTAATGTAAATATTATTATAGTCCAGAAGTTGTTTAAGGGTAAATTATGATTTGAGTGACTGTAGGAAGTTTTCGAAAATTTGTATGTAACGTTTTTAGGAAGAGTTTTGTGCTTAAATTTCATCTTTATTTTTAGGTTATCACAGTATATATTATAGGAAGAGGTTTATTTGAATCGCTTAATAACAATATTAGAAAAAATATCTTAAAAATTTGTTTATATCTTACGGTACCGAATAAAATTTAATTTTATTCAGAAGTTAATGATATTTTTAAATATTTTAATGAAGGTGTTCCAGGTCTATATGTAATTCATCTTTTCTTTCAGTTTCATGGTTCGATATTATTCTTTTATGGCCATCATTTTTCCGGAAAGTATCGCACTTAATAGCTATTGTTTAGTCCCCATTTTATACTAAAAAGTGAATTTTATATTCAAAGTCTAAAGCCTTTTATTCTATACACTCCTTCTTTCAACTTACTGGATTGCATAAGAATTTAGTTTAAAGGGTTATAAAGTTTGCATTTTTATAATAGATAAGCCCCTTATTCTTTTGTATCTTTTATTAAGCTCCAGGAATAGGTTTGATTATGAAAAAGTTAATTATTTTATTAATAATTGCTTATTTGGGATGTAGTAAAAATTCAATTGAGAATGAGTCCGATGAGTTATTGGAAAATTCACATAAAACATACGTTCCAGATGACTATTTTGAACGTGCTTTAATTAAAAGAGGTCTTGATGACAAAGAAGATGATTATGTTTTAACAAGCAATTTAATTGATTATACCAAATTAAAGTTAGGAGGGTGGATTTTTAATAATTTGTATGAGAGGGAAATTAAAGATTTTACTGGAATTGAGGGTTTTAAAAATCTGGAGATCCTTGAAATTGCAAATCTAAATGAAATTACAACACTAGATTTAAGTATAAATATCGCTTTAAAGGAATTAGTTATAGAATCTAGTAACCTAAAAAGCTTGGATATAAGTAAAAATGTTAATTTGAGATTTTTGAATTGCAAGGATAATCTTTTAGATAGTTTAGATGTTAGTAAGAATATTCAATTGATTTCTTTAATATGTGGAAGTCCACATATATATGGTGGTAATAATATCTCTAATTTAGATATAAGTAATAACCCTTTTTTAAAATTATTGGATTGTAGTTATAATCAACTTACCAGTTTAGATGTGGCAAATAATACGGAATTAGAGCAAATAGATTGTAGTCACAATCAACTCACAAGTTTGGATGTGACTAAAAATCCTGTATTAAAGCTTTTAAATTGTAGTTACAACGAACTCACGAGTTTGGAGGTGAGTAATAATCTGGATTTGAAAGATTTAGACTGCGGCGATAATCACATTAAAACTATAGATATAACCAACAATACATTATTAACTAATTTCGGTTGTTATAGAAATGAATTAACGACAATAGATGTAAGTAAGAATACAGTATTAGATTATTTTCAAGCGGCTAATGAATTTTTAACCTGTGTTCAAGTTAATCAAACACAACTGAATAATATACCTGAAAATTGGTATGTGGGACTGAATACAGATATTTACCAACTAAATTGTGACTAATTAAATCTTTCGCTATTCCATCCTTTTTCTTTTTCCCATCGATGGAAAAAGAAAGGGATATAGGTTCGTTTTTCTGAACAGGCTAAGAGATTGGTGTCTTTTCTAAAGCTTCTATTCTTTACGCTACTTCGTACGCCGCTTTTTTTCTACTTAAAGATTCGCTAATTCTCCTGTCAAGTTTTTCTGTCTGTAGAATTGCTCGGATATTTGCACTTTTTCGGGCGTAATATGGAAACTAAACGAAAACAGCGCATTGCTTTGAGTGCTTATTTTTTCCTGGTGGGGTTCTGTTTTTCTACATGGGCTTCGCGGATTCCTACCATTAAATCGGCTTTTGATCTTAACGAAGCTGAACTTGGTAACCTCCTGCTGGTGATGCCGGTGAGCAGTATGCTGGGATTGCCAATTTCTGGCTGGCTCGTCTCCAGGTTCAACAGCAGAGGACCGCTGGTGCTGGCTGCACTTTTCTTTAGCTTCGCCCTGGCCCTGATTGGGGAGGCCAACAATCTTATTCTTCTGGTGGCCGCCATTGCCAGCTTCTCCTTTTGTATGAGGATCGTGAACATTTCGATGAATACCCAGGCCATCACGCTTCAAAAGAGCTACGGTAGAAAGATCAACGGCTCCTTTCACGGGCTATGGAGTACCGGCGGACTCCTGGGAGTGGGTTTTTCTACGCTTATGCTTAAGCTGGAGGTGTCTATGTCTCAACATTTCTACTATGTAAGCCTGTTCACCCTCATGGCTGCATCCGGCGCCTATAGTTTCCTGCTGAAAAACGACAAGGCTCCTGCAGGAAATAAACTGCGACTCGGGAAACCGGATAAGTTTGTTCTCTACCTCGGACTTCTGGTATTTTTTGCTGCTTTATGCGAAGGGGGAATGTTTGACTGGAGCGGGGTTTATTTCCGGGAAGTTGTAGGCGAAGAGATCTTCACGCTGGGTTACCTTATGTTTATAGTCTTTATGGCTCTTTCTCGCTTCTTTTCAGATAAGATTATCGAGAGGATTGGAATGGAAAAAATGTACCTCATCAGTGCATCTCTAATCGGCGCAGGGGTTATCACCATTATTCTCTTCCCTTTATTCTGGCCGGCACTTATCGGCTTCAGCCTGGTGGGGATAGGAGTGGCCGCCATTATGCCTATGACCTTTACCCTGGCGGGGACATCACCTAAATATTCTACCGGAATGGCCGTGTCTATCATCACTACCTATGCCATTACCGGGATGCTGCTGGGCCCACCGCTCATTGGCTACCTCGCCAGTATTTTTAATCTGAAACTTGCTTTTATCATTTTTATCATTGCAGGCCTGATGCTGATCCCTGTATCCCGGCGGTTCTTTAAGCATCAGAGAAAGAGCCTGGAAAAAGAAGGATAAATCAAAAATTTTTCAGGGTATTAGAATTTCTTCCAACTCTTAAATAAGTCATTAAAAGTGGCGGAATGATAAAAAAATACAACCTTTTAGATTTTTTTGGTTTTACCTCACATAGAGGAGGGTATGCCTAATCAATTCTTACTTTTCCAGGAACTCGGCTTCCCACGGACCTATCCCGGTTATCTGAATTATTGAGTTGCTATCTGCCCAAACGCTATGAATTGCACCACGAGCATTCACATAATAATCCCCGGGACCAAATTGTTTTGCGCTCTCACGGGTCCCTTCAGTTCCAAAGGCAACAGAGACTTTCCCTTTTAAGACAGTCACCCGCTCATCTTTTGGATGTGAATGCGGAGCCATAAAAAATCCTTCATCTACCTGAAAACGCACCGTAAAAAGATCCGAACTTTTAGGGTCTCCTTCAAAAACAGCAATTTTACATCCTTCCGGTAAGTTTGGCGGACAGGGTTTCCACTGTATATTTTCAGCCCTTACAACATGTTGTACACTTCCTTCCGGAAAATTCATTTCTCCCAGCCTGGGCGGAACTTTACATCCTGTAATTCCCAAAAGGATAATTAAAACGGATAGATGGATAACATTTTTCATTTTAATAAGATTTTATTTTCGGTAAGATATATTCCCTGATCCTATAGTTTTTAAAAGCCTAAATCCTCAAAGACTTTGATTAAAATCGATCCATAAATTATATAATGATCTGTATTACAGCAATCTGTGTCAATTTCTATTAAAGATAAAAAGAAAATTCACATTATTGTAAATCTTCAAAAGTCCGGGCATAATAAGAATTCAGGCCTACATAAGTGCAGTGATCTTTCAGTATGAAACATATTCCCGGGCTAATAGAGAAGCGATGGTTAGGCTACTATATGCAGAGCCATTAATTGATGCTTTTGTGATTCAGAAGAAATGAGTGACAGGAAGAAATTCTTCTTTTTTCAGCCAGGATAATAGTATCCCTTCATTCTTTTCGTTAAATTGTTAATCCCTTGAATCACAAAAACTTATACCTTATGAAAAATGTTATCCTGTTTACCTTTATGCTGTGCCTGGGCTACACCGGCCTGTCTCAGATAAAGAAACCAACTGCTATTAAGACGACCCAGCTGAAAAATCTTAAACTCAGCGATGCTCAGCTAAAGAACATGAACGCGAAGGAAATTTCCAATTTGCCGATCACAAAGGTTGATCGTGGTAAACTGGTGATCTTAGAACCCAATGAATCATGGAATCTGAACGCGCCGGTACTGAAAGATAAAGACCTTTACGTGAAATCGCTTTTTGGACTCTATGATTCTGGTAACTCCTACGAGATACATCCCATATTTGTTCATGACACCAGGAACGGGTTTACGAGAATGGAGTATATGACCCTTCAATTCCGGCCCGAAGCAAACCAGCGTTACAGGTTATTGATCAGCCTGGAACCTGGAAGCTATCCAAACCATCATATTATGTTCAATACCGGGGGAGCAAACAGAGCTTTTCAGGTAAATGACCAGTATGATGAAATTCTGCTTGATTTTATGGCAGATGGTAATCAATTTGCTATTAGTAACCTGGTTAAGAGAAATGAATCTAATCTTTTAAAAATACACCAGCCCCTGAAAATCCAGTCTATTGAACTGGATAAGGTGGAATAGAAAAATTTCTTATCCGAAAAACCCTCTTTTATCTTCCGGATCCAGAGGGTTTTTTGATTTCTCCCAGTGGTCGAAATGACCAGGAACTATAATTTTATTGCTCTTTAAAAAGTCATCTCCAGTACTTCGGCTTCGCTCAGCACAGGCTTTAGTCGAGAGAGATCTTTCGCTATTCTATCCCTTTTCTTTTTGCCTTCGCCGCAAAAAGATCTGAATTTTTTGTTTCATAAACTAACTCAAAAGCCTTCTTTCTTTTAAGCTTTCTTTATTAGAATATCTTTTTTGCCAGTGTAGTGCTTCCCAGGCGTTAAGAATTTTTGAAGCCCTGGAAAAAATTTAGCCGGGGAAGGACGGTTCCGATTTTGGAGGGGCAAAATTGGAAACACCTACAAAAAAGTGTCCTTTTTTTGGTTCGTTTTTTTGGACAGGCAAAAAAATGAACTATCCTCAAAACGTATTTATCTCCATAGAGTGTTTTCAAAACCTGGGGAGTATGTCCCTGTTCCATTCCTTTTCTTTTTCCCATCGCCGGATCCCTCGACTTCGCTCGGGAGAAACAAAAAG
>NZ_JAJSON010000004.1 GCF_022410465.1 Christiangramia crocea
ATATATCTTTAAATATACTGTGACCCCTGCAGACCAAGATTCAGAATGTGATGATGATGATGCCTTGGTGACAATAACTATAGACGATCTTCCACCCACTCCAACACCACAGGTTGAACCCGCGGATTGTATTAACGATAATAGCGACCCTCAGTCTGATCCTGTATATTTAGGTTCTGTAGCCTTTACCTATCCTGGAGATAGTGGAATTGATTCTTTCTATTATATCTATAAAGAATCAACAGAGACAGATTATTCAGATCCACCAATATTATATCCAGGACCAATCAGTCTTCCTGCAGGAACTTATGATTTTAAATTCTTATTGGAGATAGATGGATGTGAATCAGATCCTTTACAGGTTACCATAAACCAGTTGCCATCCGACCCACTTGATATAACTTTAAATCCAATTCAGCCAGATTGTGCGACAAACTTAGGAGGAATTGAAGTGACTCATATTGGTTTATTAGGTGGAGCTGATGTAAATGTTGAAGATTACTTGTTCAGTCTTTTTGATAATGATGCAGATCCATTGGATCCTCCATTAGAAGGTTATGATGGTATTGAATATCCAGAGGGTGGATTTACCAATCTTCCACCTGGAAATTATAGAGTATTTGCTTTAGGAAAGAATGGATGTAATTCAGGTACAGCTATTACTGAACTTCTGGTACCGGAATGTATGGTTTGTGAGACTGCCTTTGCTAAAAGAAATGATACACCAGACAGTCCAAATAGGTCATATTGTTTTATTGATGAGAGGCCTGATGAAACTAACTTTAACTGGACGTTAGATTTTGATGCCAATCGTTGGGGATGGACCAATTTTATAAGTATATCAGAATTTACTGTGGATAATGATTATACTTTTTCAATGGATCTCTATGCCGCCGCAGGACAATGTGATATTAATAAAGGAACATTGGTAGGATCTGTCGATGTCACTTATACTGGCGATGAAGAGGGAGGAACAGTTAGTGTTTCATATAATATGCTGCCAGGTTACTGGCTTGGAGGTGTTCATGTATATGTAGGGCAAGAACCATACATGTGGAGACAGCAGGGTAATAAAGAAGGAGAGTATACTGTGGCGCCTGGACAATATCCATTTAATTCGGATAATGCTGGGGAATATACATATTTAGAAACTATAGAACCTATAAGTGTAGAAGGTGTGACAGGATTTTACGTTATAGCACATGCTGATGTTTGTACAACAAATACTGAAGAATATAATCAGAGGTTATTAACAGAAGCAGAACCTATAACTATTCAACTCAATGAGAGAAAAAATTCAATGATTTATTCTCCGAGTTCCCGTGACAAACAGCAAAAAACAACGATCACAAGTTCAACTTCATTAGTTGAATCTGCAGACCCATTGTTCTATGTAGCTCCTAATCCGTTTACTAATAGCGAGCTGAATTTCTATTATATGTTCGACTATACTTCAAATGTGACTATTCAGATCTATGATTTGAACGGACGTTTGCTAAGGACATATACTGATACTTTGGTGAACTCGACGTCTACTTCAACATTTAATGTAGACTTTAAAACGAGGTCGGGGCAGGTTTATATTGTTAGACTGGCTACAGATAGAGAGATCTTTACTTCAAAGATCCTTTCAGGAAATTAATTATTAACCAACCAAAAAAGAAAGAGCAGCCAGATGGCTGCTCTTTTGCTTTATAATATTTCCGAAATATTTAGTCTTTTAGAATACTTCTCGAAATAACGATCTTCTGAATTTCAGAAGTTCCTTCGTAGATCTGTGTGATCTTGGCATCACGCATCAATCTTTCTACATGATATTCTTTTACATACCCGTTTCCTCCGTGAACCTGAACAGCCTCAATGCTTACATCCATCGCTGTTTGAGAAGCGTGAAGTTTTGCCATCGCACCTGATAGGTCATAGTTCTGTCCCTGGTCTTTATCCCAGGCTGCCTTCATTACCAGATGACGGGCCGCTTCTATCTGTGTATGCATATCGGCCAGTTTAAAGGCTATCGCCTGGTGGTTGGAGATTTCGGTTCCGAAAGCTTTTCTCTGTTTTGAATAAGTTTTTGCCAGTTCATAAGCTCCGGAAGCAATTCCCAGCGCCTGTGCGGCAATACCAATTCTTCCACCTGAAAGGGTCTTCATTGCAAATTTAAATCCGAATCCGTCTTCTCCAATTCGGTTCTCTTTTGGAACTTTTACATCGTTGAAGTTAAGAGAGTGGGTGTCACTTCCTCTAATTCCCAGCTTTTGTTCCTTAGGACCAATCTCAAAACCTTCCCAGTCTTTTTCAACTATAAAGGCATTAATCCCTTTATGTTTTTTCTCCTTATGAGTTTGTGCGATCACCAGGTAGAAATCTGCAGAATTACCATTGGTGATCCAGTTTTTTGTTCCGTTTAATATGTAATGATCTCCCTTGTCTATGGCCGTGGTGCGTTGAGAAGTGGCATCACTTCCTGCTTCCGGTTCAGAAAGACAGAAGGCTCCCAGTTTTTCACCTGTAGTAAGTTTGGAAAGATATTTTTTCTTTTGCTCTTCGGTTCCGAAAGTATCCAGTCCCCAGCAAACCAGGGAATTATTTACAGATATCATTACAGAAGCTGATGCGTCTATCTTTGAGATCTCTTCCATGGCCAGAACATAAGATATGGTATCCATCCCACCTCCACCATATTCCGGAGAGGCCATCATTCCAAGGAAACCAAGATCACCCATCTTCTTGACAAGTTCCTTTGGGAATTCCTGTTTCTCATCTCTTTCGATAACACCTGGCAGTAATTCGGTTTTGGCAAAATCACGGGCCGCATCGCGTATCATTATATGTTCTTCGGTAAGTTTAAAATCCATCTGAAAAGAAATTTGTAAAAAACTAATTTTTGGATGGCAAAGATAGCCTTTTGATGCCTATTTTTCAATTGATATTGATTATTTTTACGAATATGAAAAAAACGGACTATAGATTGATCGGCGTGATGTCTGGTACCTCCCTGGATGGTATAGACCTGGTACTCACAGAGATCAGTTTTTTGAATAAAACCAGTTTTAAGATCATTATCTCTGAAACCTTTCCCTATTCCCGGGAATGGCAGAAAAAGCTGGAAGCAGCTATTAACCTGGAAGCAGCTGAATTAAACAAACTTGATAACGATTATACATTGTATCTCGCGGAAGTTATTAAACGTTTTATTCAGAAATATGATATAGATCTCATTGATGCCGTATGCAGCCATGGCCATACGGTAAAACACAGGCCCGATCAGGGCGTGACCTTTCAGATAGGTAACCGCCCAAACCTTGCAAAACTCATAGATGCTCCTGTGGTTTGTGACTTCCGTGTACAGGATGTTGAGCTAGGCGGGCAGGGAGCCCCTTTGGTGCCCATAGGAGACAGATTGCTTTTTAACGAGTATAAATACTGTATAAATCTTGGTGGTTTTGCCAACGTTTCCTTAGAACATGACTCTCAAAGGATAGCTTATGATATTTGTCCTGTAAATACGGTTTTGAATTTTTTTATGCGGAAACTTCAAAAAGATTATGACGAAGACGGTAAACTCGCCAGGGCAGGAGAGCTTGATGAAGAATTATTACAGAAACTTGATTCTTTGAATTTCTATAAAAAAGATCCGCCGAAATCTTTGGGGATTGAATGGGTTAATTGTGAAATTATCCCTCTCATTGAAAGAACCACCCATGAAATTCCTAATATCCTGAGAACCTTTACCGTGCATGTAGCCCGCCAGATCGCGAAATGTCTCGATAATGATCCGGAATCAAAGGTATTGCTTACAGGAGGAGGTACTTTTAATTCTTTCCTTATTGAAGAACTCAGGTCTCTGTCTAAGTGTGATTTTATAGTTCCCGATAAGGAACTGATAGATTTTAAAGAGGCGCTGATATTTGCACTTTTAGGAGTATTAAAATTACGAGGAGAAGTGAACGTTCTTCATTCGGTTACCGGGGCTAAAATTGATCATTCTTCAGGGAGAATCTATATGCCTTGAAAATTTTATCAAATTCGGAATTTAGCCTGCCTAGTTTTTTATATTTGCTGCAAAATACTCCAAAAATGAAAGAATTACTCAAATTATACGAGAATAAGGAACCTGAAATTGTTTTCAACTGGAAGGATTCTGAGACAGAGGCTGAAGGCTGGACCGTTATAAATTCTCTTCGAGGCGGTGCCGCCGGCGGCGGAACCAGAATGAGGCTGGGATTGGATCAAAATGAAGTGCTTTCATTGGCCAAGACTATGGAAGTAAAATTTACGGTCTCAGGTCCACCTATTGGAGGTGCGAAATCCGGGATTAACTTTGATCCCGCCGATCCTCGTAAAAAAGGAGTTCTGGAACGCTGGTATAAAGCTGTATCCCCGCTTTTAAAAAGTTATTATGGCACAGGAGGAGATCTGAATGTTGATGAAATAAATGAAGTGATCCCAATTACCGAAGACTGTGGGGTGTGGCATCCTCAGGAAGGGGTTTTTAATGGACATTTCCGGCCAACCGAAGCAGATAAGATCAATAGAATTGGTCAGTTAAGACAGGGTGTTATAAAAGTTCTGGAAAACACCAATTATTCTCCTGATGTGACCCGGAAGTATACCGTGGCCGATATGATCACTGGTTATGGTGTAGCCGAGGCTGTACATCATTATTACAGCATCTATGGAGGCGATATTAAAGGGAAAAGGGCCATAGTCCAGGGATTTGGTAATGTTGGTTCGTCGGCTGCATATTATCTGGCCCAGATGGGAGTGAAAATAGTTGGGATCATAGATCGGGATGGCGGACTCATAAACGAGCAGGGGTTCAGCTTTGAAGAGGTAAAAGAATTGTTCCTGAACAAAAAGGGAAATACTCTGAGTCATAAAGACCTTATTCCATTTGAGGAGATCAACGAAAAGGTATGGAAGCTCGATGCCGAGATATTTGCGCCCTGTGCAGCTTCCCGTCTTATTTCACAAGACCAGATCACCAGCCTTATAGATCGAGAGCTGGAAGTTATTTCCTGTGGAGCCAATGTTCCTTTTGCCGATAAAGAGATATTCTTTGGGTCCATCATGGAATATACCGATGAACGTGTAAGCCTGATTCCCGACTTTATTTCGAACTGTGGGATGGCAAGGGTATTTGCATACTTCATGGAACGAAGGGTGCAAATGACAGATGAAGCTATTTTCAACGATACTTCCATGACCATAAAAAATGCCATCCAGAATACTTTCGACAACAATAGCAGCAAAACGAACATCAGTAAGACTGCTTTTGAGGTCGCTCTTAAACAACTTGTTTAAAAGTTTGTGTAAACATTCTTGAAATATTGCTATAAGCGTCCTGCTGATTATTTAAATTTGGTTTACAATTAAAATCATATTAGCACGTTACATTAAAAAACCTATTTAAATCATATGCTTAACTTTTTTCAGGAGGACGACGTGGCTGATGTTGCTCAGGCAGCAGAGCCGGTCGTAGAGGAAAAGACCCTATCATTATTTGAACTGATGTTTAGCGGCGGTCTTGGAGGCCAGATTATTATTATCATCCTTTTTGTTTTATTATTTGCCGCAGTCTATATCTATTTTGAAAGGCTCTTCGCAATAAAAGCGGCTGGTAAGATTGATAAGAACTTTATGCTCCAGATCAAGGATAGTGTTCTCAACGGCAATATCGAATCTGCCAAGATAAGATGTGCACAGAGTGATTCTCCCGTTGCAAGACTTACCGAAAAAGGGATCTCCAGAATTGGAAGTCCTTTGGAAGACATTAATACCGCCATAGAGAATGCCGGCCGTCTTGAAGTATATAAACTGGAAAAGAATGTAAGTATTCTGGCGACTATTGCTGGTGCTGCGCCTATGATTGGTTTCCTCGGAACCGTAATTGGTATGGTGCTTGCATTCCATGAACTGGCCACAAGCAGTGGTCAGGCTCAAATGGGAGCGCTTGCTGAAGGAATCTATACTGCGATGACAACTACCGTTGCCGGTCTGATAGTGGGTATTATAGCCTACATTGGTTATAATCACCTGGTTGTGAAGACCGATAAAATGGTTCATCAAATGGAAGCTACCGCGGTTGATTTCCTTGACCTTCTAAACGAACCTGCTTAATATGAATCTAAGAGGAAGAAATAAAATAAGTCCGGAGTTTAGCATGAGCTCGATGACAGATGTGGTTTTCCTTCTGCTCATCTTTTTCATGCTAACCTCGCCGGTGATCACTCCAGAGGCTTTGGATCTTATCCTTCCAAAAGCAAAAGGAAAGACGACCACCAAACAAACCCTTTCAGTAAGTATAACCAAAGACCTTCAGGTATATATCAATAGTGAACGAATAAGTAATAGCGCTCTGGAAAGTACTTTAAAAAGCCGTTTGGCCGGAGAAGAAAATCCGACTATTATACTAAGAGCTGAGGAAGGAGTGCCGATTGAAAAAGCGGTGAATGTGATGGATATTGCAAACAGAAACAAGTATAAGATCGTACTGGCCGTAAAACCTGAGTAAAATGTCGATGCTGGAAACAAAACATGAGAAGAAATCTTTTACGATCACGGTAGTTATACATGTGATACTGATACTTCTTTTGATTTTTTTCGGACTTACCTATCTTGATCCACCCCCGGAGAGTGGAATAGCTATCAATTTCGGAACTTCTGAGGTTGGTTCAGGAAATGAGCAACCCAAAGAGCCGGTGAAATCTGCTCCCAAACAAAGTACCGCGCAGCCTGTGAAATCAGAGCCGGTGATAGAAAAGGAAGTGGTGACACAGGATATTGAGGAGGCTCCGGTTATTGAAAAAAAGAAAAAAGAACCAACACCTGTTGAAACTAAACAACCAGAACCTCCAAAAGAGGAGCCTAAGCCGGTAAAGAAACCTGATCCGAAACCAGATAAGTCTACCAACGATGCTTTGAGTAGTATTCTTAACGGGCCGGAAAAATCGGGAACTGCTACCGGAGGTGAAGGAAATGATAACGTTGCAGGGGATAAGGGAAGTCCTGATGGCGACCCGAACGCAAGTTCTTATTACGGGCAGGGAGCCGGCCTTGACGGTGATGGAAATTACAGGCTTGGAGGAAGAAAAGCCCTGAACAAGGAGAAATTTGTTCAGGATTGTAATGAATCTGGGATCGTGGTTGTTCGTATCGAAGTGAACAGAGAGGGAAGGGTAATAAATGCCACTCCGGGTGTAAAAGGCACTACCAATAATGTTCCATGTCTTACCGATCCGGCCAGAAGAGCTGCTATGGCTACCAGGTTCAATAGTGATGAAAATGCCCCATCAAGACAGGTTGGAACAATTATTTACAATTTCAAACTCACCGAATAAGTGAAATCCTATAAAGAAACTGTTGAATGGATGTTTCAGCAGTTGCCTATGTTTCAGCGAATAGGGAAAGATGCTTTTAAAAAAGACCTTTCCAATACTATAAAACTGGCTGAGGAACTTGGGCATCCCGAGAATAAGTTTAAAAGCATTCACGTAGGTGGCACTAACGGAAAGGGATCAGTTAGTCATATGCTGGCTTCCGTATTTCAGGCAACCGGATATAAGACAGGGCTTTATACTTCACCACATTTAATAGATTTCAGGGAAAGGATGAGGATCAATGGCCAGGTGATATCCCGGAAGGAAGTGGTCTCATTTATTGAAGAAAATCAAAATTTCCTCGCTTTTAACAGGCTGAGCTTTTTCGAAATGACTGTAGGGATGGCATTTGATTATTTCGCCAGGGAAAAAGTGGATATTGCAATTATAGAAGTGGGCATGGGTGGCCGCCTGGACTCGACAAATATTATTAAACCTGAACTATCGGTGATCACTAATATAGGGCTTGACCATACTGCCTATCTTGGAGATAACCTTGCCGAGATTGCTCATGAAAAGGCTGGTATAATCAAAGAAGGGGTACCGGTAGTGATTGGTGAGAGGAGAAAAGAAACCACTCCGGTTTTTGAGGAAACTGCAAAAAAAATGAAGTCAGGCCTTTTCTTTGCCCAGGACCATAAACTTCCACACTATTATACCGATCTGAAAGGTGACTACCAGAAAAAGAATTTAAGGACAGTTCTTACTTCTTTAAAGTTACTGAGAGACAATGGCTGGAATATTTCTGAAGAAGCCATAATGAATGGTCTAAGTAACGTAAAACTACATACCGGGCTGCAGGGACGATGGGATGTGATAAGAGAAAAACCAAAGGTGATCTGCGATACCGCACATAACGCGGAAGGGATTATGCTGGTAATGAAGCAGTTGAAAAATGAGCATTATCAACATCTTCATATGGTTATTGGGGTGGTGAACGACAAGGATTTAACCAAAGTATTACCTCTATTTCCTAAGGAGGCTGTTTTCTACTTTGCCAAACCTAACGTGCCACGAGGTCTTGAAGCCAGCATTTTACAGGAGGAAGCCAAAAAGAATGGTCTTGAAGGCCGGGTTTATTCTTCCGTTCATGAAGCCTTTTTAGCTGCCGAAGAAGTTGCCCTGGATGAGGATTTAATATTCGTCGGAGGGAGTAATTTTACGGTCGCTGAGGTTTTATGAATGAAAAAAGCTGTTAATATTTTCTAAATTCAAAAATTCGTTTATCTTTATAATTCTCTGTAAGAGAGGTGTTTAATTAGATTTCATTTTCTATTTTAATTCATCTTTAGCTATTCCCCAACCTATATCATGCGTTAACTTTTTTAGCTATGGTCTTTTATTAACTAAAAAACCAACTAAAAATGAAAACAACTGCAAAATTACTTGCATTCGTATTGGTATTTGCTTTATGTGCGAATGTATCAAGCCAGGAATCAAATGAGGAAAAGGCAGAGGACTTCAAGCCTGTGTATATCACAATGACTACTACCCACTGGAATGATGATCCCGACACCGATTTTTCCGACTGGCTCGAAACCGAAAAGGAATATTTTGAAAAAGTGGTCAAAAAGAATGATCTGATTATGAGTTCAGGGGTTTATACTCATTACTTTACTCCAGACAATTCTGAAATCGTTATGGTAAATGTATACGAGAACTGGTCAGATATTGAAAATGCAAATGAAATAAATCAAAAGCTAATAGAAGAAGCCTGGCCAGACGAGAAAGACAGACAGGCTTTTTTTAAAAAGCAGCGTAGCTATTACAGGCCAGATCATAAAGATGAGATCTACCTTTCAATGCCATTTATGATCCCAGAATCTCAGGATTCTCAGGAATCAAAAATCTTTTATGTTAGGAGCAGTGATCTTGCAATGAATGGAAATGGTAAACCTGGAAAATTTAAAGAACATTTTGAAAAGGTAACCAAGAAAAGCAAAAAACTCAAGGGATATTATACCCACAGGCATTTATGGGGCTCCAATGGCCGAGAAATGACGGAGGTATTTGTATTTGATAAGCTGGCTGATATTGAAGATTTCTTCGATGAAGAGGAAAATATTATTAAGGCTACCTGGACAGATGAGAAAGAGAGAACAGCATTTATGCAAGATTTAGGATCAAATTTTACAGGGAAGCATGCCGATTATGTTTATCGAAGTGTTCCTGAATTACAGAAATAAACCATTAGGTTTTCAGGAGGCAGTCTGAAGGACTTTCAAAAAATCAAGAATGGAGAGGCTGTGGAATATTCCATGTTTGCTCCAATGTTAAATTTGTTTTAGCCAAAATTGAAATTTAATTTGATTTTCAGTTGTTTAGATTGCCTCTTTTTTAATGTGTTCTGAGCCCGGAAAAAATAACTTTATTTTTTTCTTTAATTGTTTTGTGTAATTCAAAATCTAGTCTATATTTGCATCCGCAATCACGCAAGGGCGCGTAGCTCAGTTGGTTCAGAGCACTTGGTTTACACCCAAGGGGTCAGGGGTTCGAATCCCTTCGCGCCCACAGAAATTAAAAAAAGGCTTCCAGAAATGGAAGCCTTTTTTTATTGGATGAACTTAAAAACTCTCCAGGTATCTAGTTTAATTATAAGTTTGACATGTTATTTAACGAAGTACTACTAAAATACCATTAAAGGGGTATTGTAAGGACTAGTGAAACCTGATAATTTTACAAAAGAAGTCTTCGTGTTGTGGACATCATTTGAAGGTTATTTATAACCCTACTTTTCCAAAACTAATTTTAGGACCTGGTTCTTGGTAAAAAATTACTCTTCAGTGGCTTGTATTGGACCTAACTATTAATGCTTTAACGTATGAGTGTTTCAACTGGTTTTTAAATAAAATTTTTTAAAGGAATTATAGAATTAAGTGATCAATGGGTTGCTGTTACCAAAATCTAGTTTTCTCTTAAGTAAGAAAGTAACTCCCAGGGATTTATATGATGTTTTTTATCTGAATGCATCTATCTACTAAACGAAATAGCCATTATCCTTGGGAGTATTTTAAGGAATATTTCCGATGAAATGTTGCCTGAATTTACAGAGGTTTAATTCTCTCATATCCTGATTTAGATTTTATCTAAAATTTATCTGTCTATAGTTTGTGTCTTCATTGGAGATGAGGTAGAAAATCTGACTTTGGATATGCTTTTATATTTAGATCTTCCAGAGGAGATTTAAAATATTCATCTTAAGAATAAGGTGGTCTTTTAATTTTTCCAAATTATCTTAATCCGATAGCAGGAATTTAATATAACTGAGATCAAACTTCCTGTAAGAAGATTTTGATATTAATGTTCTACCCGTAATCCAAATTAATTTAATGGGCTGATTTCTTCAGGTTGTCATATATGAGCTTCAGTAATTTTTCCTTATCAAATGGTTTAGTGAGGTAGCCGTCAAATCCTGTGCTTATAATTTGTTCCTTAAGCTCTTTTGAAGTGTATGCGGTTTGAGCCAGAATGGGTAATTGCGGTCTGTTTTTTTTAATCTTTTTAGCAGCTTCCATTCCGGAAATTCCAGGCATCTGTATATCCATTAATACAAGCTTTATCCTGTCGTTTTCGAGAGTTTTATTAATAGTTTCATCGCCGGTGATAGTATTGAGAACCTGCAGATTATTCAAATGTAAAAGCCTCTCAATATATTCAAAACTATAAGGGTCATCTTCTGCAACCAGTATTAATTCCCCTTTAAATTGATAATCTATAGCTATATCCTTATCTGGTTCCATTACACGGTCTGTCTGGGAATTTTCTGGTATGGAGAAGAAAAAAGTGCTTCCTTTATTTTCTTCAGATTCGAACCAGATTTCCCCGCCCAGAAGCTTCGTGCAGGCTAAAGCTATGGCAAGTCCCAGGCCTGTTCCTTCATAAATCTCAGTAGCTTGTGTAGCCTGTGCAAACCGATTGAAAACAATATCTTTATACTTTTCCGGGATTCCAATACCACTATCTTTCACATAGAATTTAAGGTTTTCCCCGTCTTGATCAAATCCAAATTCTATAGTTCCCTCTTCGGTGAATTTAATGGCGTTATTAAGGAGGTTATTCAGGATCTGCCGAAGTCTGGATTCATCAGATACAATAAAAAATTCTGAAGAAGGAATCTTAAGTATTAATTGAATATGTTCTTTGTTTTTGGTTTTCAAAAAGGATTTAAAGAACTCATATAAATCCTGCATCAGCGAATTTACATTTATATTGGCATTCGACACCTTTAATTGCCCGGCCTCAATTTTTGCTATATCTATGATATTATCGATTATTGAAAGAAGATGACTGGCGCTATCTGAAATGATTCGGGTGTATTTATGAAGTTTTTCTTCATTGATGCCGGGAGTTTTTAGAAATGAGGTAAAGCCCATTATTGCAGTCATGGGAGTTCTGATTTCATGACTCATATTTGCAAGGAATGCAGATTTTAAACGATCGCTTTCCCGGGCCTTTTCCAGTGCCTGTGCGATATTCTCTTCGTTTCTTTTGCGTTCCGTAATATCCTGTATGTATACATGGATTATAGGGGTTCCATCAAGGATATATTTAGTGGGAGTTACTGCTGCAAAAAATATCGAGCCGTCTTTTCTTCTAAAGCTTGTTTCCACACTCAATTTATCTGTTTCCTTCATCTTTTCACGTACACTTGCAGAATTCTCTAATTCTGATTCTGTATGCAGTGCATAGACCTTTTGCTTAAGTAGTTCCTCTTTGGAATAGCCAAATAGTTCAATAGCCTTGTCGTTGACATCGATAATATTCATGTTAAGATCATGAATAAGGATTGCAATTACCGAGTGCTCAAACATTTGCCTGTACAGGTTCGAGTCTGGTTTAAGTGTGCGAAACTGCTCCTTTTGTTTCTGGTTCTGAGGGATGTCTGGTTTAGCGGGTTTTTTCATAATTAGATTCAGACGATTCCCTTTTCCTTATTAGATTGAAGAGTGTTGGGAATATTATAAGATGGTGGAATTAAATAAATTCTTGATTCACAATATAAAAATATTTTAAATATGTAGTTCTTTCTTTCTTTTGTGAAACCAGCTTTTTGATATATTTGCTGCATTAGGAGTGATTAGCTCAGTTGGTTCAGAGCATTACCTTGACAGGGTAGGGGTCACTGGTTCGAATCCAGTATCACTCACGGTAATATTTTATGAAGCCCTACAAGCATTGAGTTTGTAGGGTTTTTCGATTATTAAGGCCTTATTTATCATTTTTTTGGTTGTGTCTACCCGGACTTCTTCACTATCCTGGAGAAAATATTTATTGTAACTTAACCACATAAAATTTACTGTTATGAAAAGATTTGTGATGTCTTTGTTTATTTTATTTTTCCTTGCAAGTACACCGTCGGTTTTCGGTCAGGAGAAAAAGGTAGAATTCGATAAAAACTTCAGCCATGTGGTTTATTTCTGGTTAAAGAATCCGGAAAATATTGACGACCGCCAGGCTTTTGAGGCTTCATTGAAAAAATTCCTAAGAAATAGCAAATATGCGCAGACAAAATTTATTGGTGTTCCTGCCCAGACCCCAAGGGAAGTAGTGGATAACTCCTATACGTATTCGTTGATTCTCAGTTTTCCATCTAAGGAGATCCAGAATAAATATCAGCAAGAAGAGGCGCACCTTAAATTTATTGATGAGTCATCCTCATTGTGGGAGAAGGTGCTGGTTTATGATTCTATAGGGATCGATTAGTAGGGGTCCGATTCCTTTTCCTGATGGTTAGAAGCTGTAGGCTCCGGGAATAATACATCTTTTTTTATTTCGGGATCTTCCGGTAATTTTTTAATTTATAGAAAGAATGGAAAGGAAGATAATTAGACGTGCTTCTCAAATTATTGGTGGATTATTCTTTTTGGTCTTCAACTTTTCTTTTTCTCAAATATCGAATGAAAAGATGAAATCATCCGGCCCTCAAAGTGATAATACGCTAAGGCTTTTTCTGGCCGGTGATGTAATGACGGGAAGAGGGATAGATCAGGCCCTGCAGCATTCAGTTCCTCCCGCCCTTTATGAATCTTACGTAAAGGATGCCCGCAGGTATCTTCAAATAGCTGAAAGGGAAAACGGAGATATAGAGACTCCCGTTTCTTATGAATATATATGGGGAGATGCCCTTGAGGTCTGGAAAGAAAATGAAGCTGATTTCAAATTAATTAACCTTGAGACAAGCATTACTACATTTTACGAGCCCTGGCCGCGCAAAGGGATTCATTATCGTATGCATCCGCAAAATATAGAACTTTTGAAAACCGCCGGGATAGATTATTGCAGCCTGGCTAATAATCATACTTTGGATTGGAGCCGACCGGGCTTGACACAAACTATACTCACTCTTAAGAAAGCCGGGATTAAATTTTCAGGTGTGGGCGAAAATGGAGTAGAGGCTGGTGCACCCTCGATTCTTCAAAAGAGTGGTACCCGGATTCTGGTGTTCTCCTATGGAGCCGGGAATAGTGGGATACCTTCGGCCTGGGCCGCAGATAAGAACCAATCAGGAGTGAATTATATAAGGGGGTTAGGAGAGATAGATCTAGAAAGAATAAAAGAAAATATCCGGACTTATGAAAGGCAAGGTGACCTAGTGGTATTATCTATTCATTGGGGTGGTAACTGGGGATATGCGATTCCTGAAGATCATAAGACCTTTGCGCATCAGCTTATCGATGAGGCAGGAGTGGATTTGATATTTGGGCATTCATCCCACCATCCTCTGGGAATGGAAGTCTATAATGAAAAACTGATTATTTACGGGGCAGGGGATTTCATCAATGATTATGAAGGTATTCGTGGACATGACCAGTATCGGCCTGAGCTAAGCTTAATGTATTTTCCGGAGTTGAATACCAGAAGTGGAGCGTTGAAATCCATGTGTATGATTCCTATGGAAATAAAGAAATTTAGCCTTCATCGCGCTAACCGAACTCAGACGAAATGGCTGGCGGCAGTCTTAGGTCGGGAAGGAGAAAAACTTGATACTACTGTAAGGATGAGCGGAGATAGACTAATCCTTGAATGGTGAAAATTAATTATATGGGCTTATTGATTTTTTCTAATGGAATCCAGGGTTCTTTCCAAAGCCATTCCTCTTGAGCCTTTAATAAGGAAATAACATTTTTGAAAATCACTTTCTTTAAGGTGTTCTTTCAGGCTTTCCATGCTTTTGAATTTAAAAATAAAGTCACTGCTGGTATTCGTGCTCCTGAAATTCTCACCCAGTAGGTAAGTTTCCGCAAAGTCACTATTCTCTATGAAATTGGTTATCACCTGATGTTCCGTGGCTGCTGCAGCGCCCAGTTCGAACATATCTCCCAGAATTACAATTTTTTGTTTGCTGGTTTTAAGTTCTCTAAAATTCTGAAGTGCGGCAAGCATACTTGTAGGATTGGCGTTGTAAGCATCCATAATGATAAGGTTGCTTCCGCTTTCAATCACCTGTGAACGGTTGTTCTGCGGGGAGTACTCTTCTATCGCTTTCCGGATTTCATCGAACTCAACTTTAAAGTAGAGTCCTATGCACAATGCTGCAGCCATGTTGGTAGCATTGTAGTTCCCTGTAAGTTTGCTTTTGAACTGAGTTTTATTATATAAGAGCTGAGCCTTAGGAAGGCCCGTCTGGTATTCCAGTTTTACATCGGCCAGCCTGCTTTCTCCAAAAGTAAAAGTATGCTTATAATTATGGTGTTTCCTTTGAACCTCATCGTCCAGGTTCAGGAATATAAGCTTGTGTTTTTGCTGTAGATGTTTGTAAAGTTCCGTTTTTCCCTGTATAACTCCTTCAAGGCTGCCAAACCCCTCTAAATGTGCTTTTCCGAAATTGGTGATATAGCCATAATCAGGATTTGCGATACTGCAAAGGAATTCTATTTCCAGCAGATGATTAGCTCCCATTTCCACGATCCCGAATTCCGTTTGATTATCCATTGAAAGCAGGGTAAGTGGAACTCCAATATGGTTGTTCAAATTGCCTTTGGTGGCTACTGTCCTGAACTTTTTTGATAATACTGCGTGTACCAGTTCTTTGGTTGTGGTCTTGCCATTGCTTCCGGTAATAGCCAGTACAGGTAGGCCAAGATAATTCCTGTGGAAGATGGCAAGATTCTGCAGACTTTCCAGAACATCCTTCACCACTATATATTGCTCTTTGTTTTCGGCATATTGCTTATCATCTACCACAGCATAGCGGGCTCCCTTTTCAAGAGCTTCGGCGGCAAATTCGTTGCCATTGAAGTTATCTCCCTTAAGAGCAAAGAAAATGCTGTCTTTTCTAATGTTTCTTGTGTCGGTATCTGCACCTGAACAAAGAAGAAAACGCTGATGGAGTCGGGCTGAATTCATGATTTAAAACTATAAAAAAAGCCCTAAACAAGTTAGGGCTTTAAGTTTATTTTATACTATGCCGGTTTCTAATTGCTTCGGGCAGTTTTATTCTTATCTAAAGATTTTGAACCTACTCTGGACATCGCGTTTCTAAATCCTATATAATCGGTAGCCATATCCTGAGGGAAGTAACGGCGTTGTGCAGGGTCTAACCAATATGCTCTGTCTCTCCAGCTACCTCCTTTGTAAACTCTTACTTCGTCACTAATAAGTGTAGTTCTCTTTTCCTTGTCGTAACCTCTTTCCTCCAGTGTAGCATTTGCACTGCTGTCACTATAGGTAAAATTATCATAAGTAGGAGAGTTGTACATTCTCTTGGAAGGATCGTCTACTTCCTGGAAAGGCTGATAATATCTGCTTGAACTCTTGTCACCATCACGAAAATCCCTCTGGTCACTTTCAGTAAAGTTGGTTCTCATATAAGTGTCTTCTTCGGTAACGGGCACCTGTGCGATCTCTCCTGGAAGATTTCTCGCTACAAGTTTACCGTTGCTCAAAGTATCATATACGATATCTTCAGTACCAACAACCTTCACCGTTCCGTCTTCAGTGATCGCATGCTTGGTATAAACGTTACCACGATAATAGTTGAAGTCGTTGAATTCGTCATCCACAATAGGACGGTAAACATCTGCTACCCATTCGGCAACATTTCCTGCCATATCGTATAGCCCAAAGTCGTTAGGCTCATAAGATTTAACTTCAGCGGTGATATCGGCACCATCATCACTCCATCCGGCTATTCCACCGTAATCACCATCTCCCTGTTTGAAGTTGGCAAGCTGGTCTCCCATTTTCTTTACATCACCATTTCTGGTGTACTGTCCGTCCCATGGATATTTCTTTCTACCCCGGTAGATGTTATAACTTCTTATTCCGGTAAGCCCCAATGCGGCATATTCCCACTCAGCTTCGGTTGGTAGTCTGTATTCAGGATAGATAAGTCCACTTTCACGACCGGGATATACCTTTTTTACAGGATCTCCGGCTTCATTTGTTTCGTTAAGCCTGTCCTGAGCTTCATCACCACCCTGGCTTATTTCGGTGTTGCCACCATATGCCTTACTGGGGGTGTGAATATAAGTTTCGGTGTTGAATGTTGAAGAAGCGTTTACATCTGTAATATGAGCACCTTCCTTAATATAGCCTTCTTCTTCCAGGCGGTATTCGTTTACACGATCTGTTCTCCATTTACTGAATTCCACTGCCTGGATCCAGCTTACTCCAACAACCGGGTATTCTGCATAGGCCGGGTGGCGAAGATAGTTGGTTACCATTGTTTCATTGTAGCCAAGACGGTTTCTCCATACTAGAGTATCAGGCAGGGCGCCATTATAAATGTTCTTGTAATTTTCCTCGCTTGGAGGAAAAACTCTTCTTAACCAGTCCAGGTACTCGAGGTACATCTTATTGGTTACCTCGGTCTCATCCATATAAAAGGACTGGACGTGTTGCTGGGTTGGAGTGTTGTTCCAGTCATGCATAGGGTCGTCCTGTACACGTCCCATGGTGTAAGTTCCTCCTTCAACAAACACAAGTCCCGGAGCTGCCTCCTGTTCCTTATAATCTGTATTATACTGGAACCCGCCTTCATCCGAATTTATATCCCATCCGGTTGCGCGGGAAGTGTTTTTGTAATTGTTGGATTTATTACAGCTTAGTAAGCTAACGCCACAAACAACAGCAATAACGGCTTTTAAAGCTACATTCAATTTCATATTATTTCCTTCTTTATGATAGAAATTTAGGCCTTGCAATATACTAATTAACGCTAAATGTACAAGATTATTTTGTTAATTCTAAAACAGTGAAATATTGTATAACTGTCTGATACGCTACAACCTAAGCTAAATTTATATCGGGTTAATTATTAGGCTTTTAGGTTTTCTGACTTTCCGGCATTGATTAACGATGGAATTCAGCTTAAATTGTATTCACTTTTTAGATTTTATCGATTTTTTTGGTCTCTTGTCAGATGCTTACAATAATTTCATTTTTTTTGAGTTATCTTCATTAACCCCTAGCATAGTTACAATCAAAAATTTACTGAGTTTATTCTTTTTAAGGATGCTTTTTCTTTAAATGGTCCTTTCTTAACAGGAATATTACTATATATTTGTTATCATTAACTGCTATAATGAAAAAAATTACATTCTTTCTGATAGTGGCAATAACTTTTGCCGATTTCTCCACGTTTGCACAGGGACAAAGGGACAGGGTTATCACTACTGCTGTTCCGTTTTTGTTAGTAGCTGCTGATGCCAGGGCTGCCGGGATGGGAGATCAGGGGGTAGCAACTTCTCCTGATGTCTTTTCACAACAATGGAATCCTGCGAAGTATGCATTTGCAACCCGTGAAAATGGCGTTTCAATTTCCTATTCTCCTTACCTGAGTGAGATTGTAAACGATATCTTTTTAGGGAGTCTTAATTATCATCATAAAATTGATGACCGTAGTGCAGTAGCGAGTAGCTTAAGGTATTTCAGTCTGGGTAATATAGAGACTCGAAATACATTTGAAGAAAATCCACTTATTATTAGCCCGAATGAATTTACTTTTGATCTATCATATTCCCTGAAGCTCAGTGAAACCTTTTCCATGGCTGTGGCAGGGAGATATTTAAGATCAGATCTTCGGGTTGATTTAAATGAAGATACGTCCGGATCAACTTTTGGAGTAGATGTGGCCGCCTTCTATCAAAGTGATCAGCTTACTTTCAGTGGTTTTGACGGAATGTGGCGAATAGGTGCCAATATTGCCAATATCGGGCCCAAAATGAAATATGACGATGCCGGACAGGAGAATTTTATTCCTACCAATCTGAAGGCTGGAGCAGGCTTTGATTTTATTTTTGATATAGATAATCGTTTGGGAACCTATATCGAATTTAATAAGCTCTTGGTTCCTACTCCACAGGACTTTGATGGGGATGGTGATATTGATGCGGAAGATGATGAACAATATAATGATATAGGTTCTATTGAGGGTATTTTTAAATCTTTCGGGGATGCCCCAGATGGATTTTCCGAAGAACTTAAAGAATTCACCCTGGCCCTTGGAGCTGAATACTGGTACCAGGATAAGTTTGCGCTTAGGGCTGGTTACTTCAATGAAAGTGAAGAAAAAGGATTTCGAAGATTTTTCTCACTGGGTGCTGGCTTCGCCTATGAATCAGTAATTATTGATGCTTCTTATCTTTTTTCCACCTCTTCGGTGCCAAGTCCGCTTGAGGGGACGCTTAGGTTTGGTTTAAGTTTTAATTTTGGTGACAGTTTCAATAATTAATCACTTTTTAAATCTTAAAACTATCTTATCGGGGTTTGAAACCGCAAAGGTTTCTTTTACCTTGTCTTCCCAATAAAATTTTATGAAGCCACTTACCATTACTTCCCGGCTGGAAGTTTATGAATCGCCAGAGGAGCTTCCTCAGGATGTACAGGAACTAATGCAGACTGCTGTTGAAGCCCGGGAATCTGCTTATGCACCTTATTCGAGGTTTAAGGTGGGTGCTGCAATTATTCTGGAAAATAATAAAGTGGTTATTGGGAGTAATCAGGAAAATGCTTCTTATCCTTCGGGCCTTTGTGCTGAAAGAACTGCGGTTTATGCGGCAGGAGCAAGATATCCGGATGTACGTATTTTAAAGATAGTTATAACCGCCAGATCCCTAAGGCATCAGGTCGTTTCGCCGGTACCGCCATGTGGTGCCTGCAGGCAGGCCCTGGTGGAATACGAAGTGAAACAGGATGAGCCAATTGAGCTTTATTTTATGGGAGAAACCGGTAAGGTGGTAAAGGCAGATTCGGTTAAAGATCTGTTGCCGCTGGTTTTTGATAACTCCTGCCTATAAGGTTTTCGTATTTTTGCCATAAAACTGTTTTCGTTTCTTATTGAAAATAGTATTTTTGTTACCCGCTTGGCAAAACCAATCTGTCTGGCCTTAAAATATAGATTTTAAATGAAGAAAATAACAAAAGCCACCTATCTGAAGTGGTACGAGGAGATGTTGTTCTGGCGCAAATTCGAAGATAAGCTTGCGCAGGTTTACATTCAGCAGAAAGTTAGAGGATTTTTACATTTATATAACGGGCAGGAAGCCATTTTGGCGGGAGCACTGCATGCGATGGATTTGGAGAAAGATCGTATGATCACTGCTTACCGTAATCACGTTCAGCCAATTGGGATGGGTGTAGACCCTAAAAGAGTGATGGCCGAGCTTTATGGAAAGGGAACAGGAACCTCCCAGGGGCTTGGTGGTTCTATGCATATTTTCTCTAAAGAGCATAGATTCTATGGAGGTCATGGGATCGTAGGAGGTCAGATTCCTATCGGAGCCGGACTTGCTTTTGCAGATAAATATCACAAAAGGGATAGTGTTACCTTAACTTTTATGGGTGATGGTGCTGTGAGACAGGGCTCTCTTCATGAAACCCTTAATATGGCTGTAAACTGGAATCTTCCAGTGGTCTTCTGTGTTGAGAATAACGGATATGCGATGGGTACTTCTGTTGCGCGTACTTCTAAGGACACCGAGATCTGGAAATTAGGAAATGGTTATGAAATGCCATGCGGACCGGTAGATGCCATGAATCCGGTAAAAGTTGCCGAAGCTTTTGATGAAGCTATCAAAAGAGCAAGAAAAGGTGATGGACCAACTTTCCTGGAATTAAAAACTTATCGTTACAGAGGTCATTCAATGAGTGATGCTCAGAAATACAGAACTAAAGACGAAGTGGCTGAATATCAAAAACTTGATCCTATTACCCAGGTACTTGATATTATCAAAGACAAAAAATACGCTTCAGAAAAGGAAATTAAAGAAATAAATAAACGCGTTAAAGACAGGGTTTCAGAATGCGAGAAGTTCGCAGAGGAATCTGACTTCCCTGATAAAAATGTTATGTATGACGTGGTTTACGAACAGGAAGATTATCCTTTCCTAGCACATAAATTAGATTAGACTATGGCAGAAGTTATCAAAATGCCGCGCTTGAGCGATACCATGGAAGAAGGTACCGTTGCGAAGTGGCTTAAGAAAAAAGGAGACAAGGTAGAAGAAGGTGATATTTTAGCCGAAATCGAAACCGATAAGGCAACCATGGAATTCGAATCCTTTTATGAAGGGACTTTGCTTCATATAGGTGTGGAAGAAGGTGATGGCGCTCCGGTTGATGCGCTTCTGGCCATTATTGGAGAGGAAGATGAAGACATCTCAGACCTTATCAAAGGCGGGGGTGATGACTCTGCTGATAAGAAAGAAGATAAAAAAGAAGAGGAATCCAAAAAGGAAGAATCTTCTGAAGAGGAAGGTGATGATGAAGGGGGAGAGATCCCGGAAGGAGTCGAGATAATAAAAATGCCACGTTTAAGTGATACCATGGAAGAAGGTACTGTGGCTTCATGGCTTAAGCAGGAAGGTGATAAAGTGGAAGAAGGAGATATCCTTGCCGAGATAGAGACCGATAAGGCTACCATGGAATTTGAATCTTTCTATGAAGGAACTCTTTTAAAGATAGGAATCCAGGAAGGTGAATCGGCTAAGGTAGATAGTTTACTTGCCATTATTGGCCCTGAAGGAACTGATGTTTCCAAAATAGATACTACCGGTGGTGGTTCTAAAAAGAAGACCTCTGATTCAGCAAAGGATAAACAAACCGATACCTCTAAAGATTCCGATAAGGAGGACGCCGAAGAGAAGAAATCCGGTTCTCAGTCACAAGGAAAAGATGGAGAGAGAATTTTTGCTTCTCCTCTTGCTAAGAAAATGGCAGAAGATAAAGGGATAGATCTTTCTGATGTCAAGGGTTCTGGGGAGAACGGAAGAATTGTAAAGAAAGATATTGAGGACTTCAAAGGAGTTGAAAAACCTGCAGAAGCGAAGAAAGATACGGCGGCCGAAACAACGGCAGCGGCACAGCCTTATGTGCCTGCAGGAGAGGAGAGCTTTGATGAGCGTAAGAATTCGCAAATGCGTAAAGTTATCGCCAAGCGTTTAGGTGAATCTAAATTTACTGCTCCGCATTACTATCTTACCATAGAGGTTGATATGGCAAATGCGATGGCATCGCGTAAGCATATCAATGAGATGCCAGATGTTAAGGTTTCTTTCAATGATATGGTGATCAAAGCATCTGCGATGGCCTTAAGAAAACATCCGCAGGTAAATAGTCAATGGACAGGAGATACTACTAAAATTGCCAAGCATATCCATATGGGAGTTGCTGTGGCGGTTGAAGAAGGTCTTGTGGTACCGGTGCTTAAATTTGCAGATCAGATGTCTCTGACCCAAATAGGAAGTAATGTAAAGGATCTTGCGGGGAAAGCACGTAACAAAAAGATCCAGCCAAGTGATATGGAAGGCAGTACCTTTACCGTGTCGAATCTTGGAATGTTTGGAATAGTTGAATTCACCAGTATTATAAATCAGCCAAATTCAGCCATTCTTTCTGTTGGAACGATTGTAGAAAAACCAGTAGTGAGAAATGGAGAGATCGTTGTAGGTAATACCATGAAGCTGACCCTGGCCTGTGACCACCGTACGGTAGACGGAGCAACGGGAGCTGCTTTCTTGCAAACTTTAAAGACCTATCTTGAGAGTCCGGTAACAATGCTGGCTTAAGTTGAAGCTCTAATAAATATTCTGAATCCCGCTTAATCGCGGGATTTTTTTATCTTTAGCGATATGAGAAGATATAGATTTTTACCAGCCCTGGGGGCGTTGTTACTGATGATTCTTATAGTCCTCCCGGTTCATTCCCAGGCCTTAAAAAATATAGAAGGAGAAATTTTGCCGGATGAGGTCAGGCTGTCTATGGAGTATCTGGCTTCTGATGAACTGGCGGGCCGTAATACGGGATCCGGGGAGATCGATATGGCTGCTGAATTTATTGAAGATAAATTCAGCGAATCTGGGCTGAAACCTTATTTTGAAACATATCGGGATAGTTTTATGATAGACGATCTACACGCTTTCAATATAGTTGGGATAGTCGAGGGGGTCGATGAAGAACTTAAAGATGAATATATAATAATAGGTGCGCATTACGACCATATTGGTGAAGGTGAACCGGTTGATGGAGATAAGATCGCCAATGGTGCCAATGACAATGCTTCAGGTACAGTTGGAGTTATTGAACTGGCAAAATACTTTGGGACATTAAAGGAGAATAAAAGGAGCCTCATGTTCGTCCTGTTCTCAGGTGAGGAAAAAGGATTGAAAGGATCTAAGCATTTAGCCGAAAAACTAAAGGGAGAAGATCTTGATCTTTATGCCATGGTAAACCTAGAGATGATTGGTGTTCCTATGAAGGCTAAAGAATACCTTGCCTACATTACAGGTTATGAGAATTCAAATCTCGCAGAGAAATTCAATGAATATTCCGGTGGAGAAGAAATCCTGGGCTTTCTGCCTCAGGCAAAACAACTCAGTCTTTTTAAGAGAAGCGATAACTACCCTTTCCATGAGGAGTTTGGAATACCGGCACAGACTATTTGTACATTCGATTTCTCAAACTATCCATATTATCATCATGTTAATGATGAAGCAGAATTTATGGATTATGAGCATATGGCTGCATTGGTAGAAAAACTTTTGCCGGGACTGCTTAAAATGGCCAATACCGAAGAAAAGGAAATTAAACTCACGGATTAATGAAGAATGTTGTTATAACAGGAACAAGCAGGGGAATAGGCCTTGAAATGGTTACCATTTTTTCAGAAATGGGATTTAATGTGCTGGCTTTGTCACGAAATAAGAAACCTGTAGCCAATAAGAACCTGGAAAATGTAAGTTGCTTTTCCTTTGATATTACAGATGAAGACTCTCATATCAGGGCTGAAAGCTTCATTGAAGAGAACTGGAATTCACGGGTAGATATTCTTATAAACAATGCAGGAGCTCTTTTAAACAAGCCTTTTAAGGAAACGAGATCAGATGACTTCAGGGCTATTTTCGAGGTAAATGTATTTGGGGTAGCCACCATCACACGAAAATTTCTTCGCTTTATGAATAAAGATTCTCATGTGCTAAATATCAGTAGTATGGGAGGGATTCAAGGCAGTATGAAGTTTCCCGGCCTTGCTGCCTATAGTTCAAGTAAGGGAGCTTTAATTACGCTTACCGAATTACTGGCTGAAGAATACAAGGAAAGTGGTCCTTCTTTCAATGCACTGGCTTTGGGAGCTGTTCAAACCGAAATGCTCGAAGAGGCATTCCCGGGATATAAAGCTCCGGTCTCTGCAAAGGAGATGGCTGAATATATTGTTGATTTCAGTTTAAAAGGAAATAAATATTATAACGGAAAGATCATGCAGGTGTCTAATAGCACTCCCTGACCCATGAAAGATATCCTTAAGAAATATTTACCGTTAAATTCAGTTGAGCCTGTTTCTGAGCTTATCAAGATGAATGGGGTTCATCTGAAGATCGTTAATGAAAGAGTGACTCGCCATGGTGATTATCGGCGAATGCCAGATGGATCTCAACAGATCACCATTAATGCAAATCTTAACAAATACCGGTTTCTGATTACCACCATACACGAGGTCGCCCATTTGATCGCATTCGAAAAGTATGGAAGGCATATCAAACCTCATGGCCCTGAGTGGAAACATTGCTTTAGGAGTTTGATGCTTCCTTTTATCAGACCCGAGATATTTCCAAATTCATTACTCCCGGTAATTGCCAGTCATTTCAGGAATCCCCGGGCAAGCAGTGATACTGATGCTCAATTATCGGTTGCGCTAAAAACATTTGATCCGGAGAATGATAAAAACTATATTTTTGAGATCCCATTAGGAAGCATTTTTAAGATACATAACGGAAAAACCTTTAAAAAGGGTCAGAGGAAGATAAAGCGTTATGAATGTCTTGAAGTGGATACGGGGAGAATTTATCTTTTTCAGCCAAACGCTGAAGTACATTTATTAAAGTTTTGAATATATGCTAGGAACCAAGAAGGATAATTATTATGCGATTGTTATGGCTGGAGGTGTTGGATCCAGGTTCTGGCCATCCAGCAAAGCCTCCAATCCCAAGCAGTTTATAGACATTCTTGGTGTTGGGGAAACCCTTTTTCAAACTACGTTCAATAGACTTTCCACGCTTATTCCTTCAGAGAACATCTATATACTTACTAATAAAAAGTATGTGGAGATGATAAAGGATCAGGTTCCGCAAATTAAGGATGAGCAAATAGTCCCTGAACCTGAAATGAGGAATACAGCACCAAGTATATTGCTTGGCGCATTAAAGATCTTTGCTAAGAATCCTGACGCTCTTACTATCGTAGCTCCAAGCGATCACTGGATCAAAGATGAAGCTGTCTTTCTGGAAACCATTCAGTCGGCATTTGACGGAGTCGAGAAGGACGATAGGCTGATAACTTTAGGTATTGAACCAACTTTTCCCAATACGGGATATGGGTATATTAAATATGATAAATCCGAAAAAAATTCGCTTAAAAAGGTAGAGGAATTCACCGAAAAACCAAATCTCAAAAAAGCCGAAAAATTTCTGGAGGCGGGTAATTATGTGTGGAATGCTGGAATATTTGTTTGGAGTGCAAGGTTTATAATAGAGAATTTCAAAAAACATATGCCAGAGATGTATGGCATTTTTGAAAAAGGCGAAAAGCTATGGAATACAGCCAGTGAAAAAGATTTTCTTGAAAAGAATTATTCTCGGGCCAGTAATATTTCAATTGACTATGGAATAATGGAGAAAGCAGATTCGGTCTATGTGATTCCTGTGGATTTTAAATGGAGCGATCTGGGTGCCTGGTCTTCAGTTCAAAGTGAGCTGCCGTCAGATGAAAAAGGAAATACCCTTATCAATGCAAGGCTTCATAGCCACGATGCCAGCAATAATATTATTTCGAGTTACAATAAAAAGATCGTAGTTCTTAAAGGGATTTCAGATTATATTATTGTGGAAGATAAAGACGTATTGATGATAGTACCAAAATCTGAAGAGCAGGAAATAAAAAAGTTAAGGGAAGAGGTGATGAAGGAGTTTGGCGACCAATTAGGTTAAAAAATGGCAAATACGAATAATAAGGAGAATAGCGGAAAAGTTAATTCCGATCGTGAGATCATGGCTGAAGATGCCAAGCAGATGCGCGACCGTGCAAGAAGTTTCTTTAGTCGTTTACTCGATATAAGAACAGATACCGACAGGGAATCTACTATGGAAGCGGTCCAGAAAGATATCTCCTTTAAAGGTCATAATGCATGGATCCTTATATTTTCAATATTTGTCGCTTCCATTGGGCTTAATGTAAGCAGTACTGCGGTAGTGATAGGTGCAATGCTTATTTCTCCTTTAATGGGGCCAATTGTTGGTGTGGGCATGTCTGTTGCCATCAACGATGTGGATACACTTAGAAGATCGTTTGTTAACCTGGGTATTATGGTAGGGCTAAGTGTTTTAACGGCTACCGTATACTTTTTCATTTCGCCGGTTAAAAATGAAACGCCCGAGCTCGTTGCACGTACCTATCCTACAATTCTTGATGTTTTAGTGGCAATTTTCGGTGGTTTGGCCCTCATTGTGGCCAAGACAAAAAAAGGAACTATTGCCAGTGTTATTCTGGGTGTTGCTATCGCTACAGCCCTTATGCCTCCTCTATGTACGGTTGGTTACGGTCTGGCAAACGGAAAATGGCAGTTTGCTCTTGGGGCGATATATCTTTTTTCGATTAATGCGGTGTTCATTGCCCTGTCGACTTTTGTGGTTGCAAAACTCCTTGGTTTTCCTCTGGTAAAATATGCTAACAGCAGAAGACGCAGAAAAATAGCGCAGGTAGCCTCTACTATTGCGATAATAGTCATGATTCCCAGTGTGATTCTTTTTGTCAATTTGCTGAGACAACAGGTTTATGAGAGCAAGGCTGATGAGTTTTTTAACGAGACGGTGCAATATGCCGGTGCAGAAACCATCAAGGCAACCAAGGAATATAAGACCAGGACGCTTGAGGTTTATCTCATAGGAAACCAGGTGCCTCAGGGAACTATCGAAACCTGGGAGCAGCGTATGGGGGAGATTGAAGCTTTAAAAGAATCAGAGTTGATAGTGCATCAGGGAAATAATCAACCCCAGGATATTAATAGGTTGTCTACAGAGGTTAGGAGCGGAATCCTGGAAGATCTATATGTAAAAAATCAGGAAGTACTGGAAAACAAGGATAAGAGAATTGAATTACTGGAAACAGAACTCGCCAAGTATCGCGGGGATCAATTTTCTTTTTCAGACCTAAGCCAGGAGGCGAAGATCAACTATGAGAACATTGAAGAGATAGGCTACTCTAATCTTATTACAACCAATTTTCAAAAACTGGATACTATCCCCACATTTACCGTCACCTGGAATTCTGAAATACAAAGTGCCGAGCTTAGAGAACAACAACAGAAATTTGAGAACTGGATGAAGTTGCGATTAAAGCTGGATACGATCGCTATAAAGAATGTTAGATAGGTATTATTCTTTTTGCTGGGCGTCCCTAACTTTCTGAAAAAGATCAGATGAATATACAAAGTCGGTTACGGTCTCATCTGTAGTTTTGAAAATCTCGTCTTTAGTGCCTTTCCATGCAAGTACTCCATCTTTAAGAAACGCTATACGTTCACCTATCTCAAGAACGGAATTCATGTCGTGAGTAATGAGTACCGTGGTAATATCATTTTCATGGGTTAGTTCCTGGATGAGATTATCGATTACTGTGGCAGTTTTAGGGTCAAGGCCAGAGTTTGGTTCATCACAAAAGAGGTATTTTGGTTTGTTCACAATGGCTCTTGCGATCGCCACACGCTTTTGCATTCCTCCGCTAATCTCAGAAGGCATTTTGTCACCGGTTCCTTCAAGGTTTACCCTTTCAAGAACTTCACGCACTCTTGATTGCATCTCGCTTTTTCGTTGTTTGGTGAACATTTTAAGCGGGAACATTATATTCTCTTCCACGGTCATGGAATCGAACAGGGCACCTCCCTGGAATAACATTCCAATTTCTTTCCTAAGTTCTCTTTGTTCTTCATCTGAAAATGAAGAGTAGGGCTTTCCGTCATAGGCAATGGTTCCTTTATCCGGCTTAAACAGCCCAAGCATGCATTTCAGGAAAACACTCTTTCCGGAACCTGACTGACCAATTATTAAATTAGTTTTACCTCTCTCAAAAGTATAGTCAATACCCTTAAGCACTTCCTGCCCGCCAAAAGATTTATATAAATTCTTTACTTCAATCATGCTTTAGCTTAATAAGAGTTGCGTAACAAGATAATTAGTTACGATAAGTACTACACTGGTCCAGACAAAAGAGGTGGTGGCAGCCTGGCCAACTTCAAGTGCTCCTCCCTTCATATAATAACCATGATATGCGGGAACCGTGGCAAGGATAAAGGCGAATAAAATTGTTTTTAAAAAGGCGTATGTTAAGTGAAAAGGAATGAATTCATCCTGTAGACCTGTTATAAACTGGTCTGATGTAACAAAGCCTCCTAAAACAGCCGCTGTATAGGCGCCAGCTATTCCCAGGAACATGGATATGGATATAACAAAAGGATAGGTAAGCATCGCTATTACCTTAGGGAAGATCAGGTAGTTCTTCGAATTTATTCCCATGACTTCCAGTGCATCTATCTGTTCAGTCACCCGCATGGAACCAATACTGGAGGTTATAAAAGATCCAACCTTACCCGCCATGATAATAGAGATGAAAGTAGGTGAAAACTCGAGTATCACAGATTGTCTTGCCGCATATGCCACCAGTGATTTGGGGATTAACGGATTGTTCAGGTTTAGAGCCGTTTGGATTGCTACTACTGCTCCAATGAAAAATGACAGAAATGCAACAATACCCATAGACCCCATGATCAGATCATTGATTTCTTTGAGGATCAGATTCCGAAGTACCGAACCTTTGGTCATCCGGCCAAAAACTCCTTTAAGCATTAAAAAATATTCCCCAATGGAGTGCAGGTAGGTCATTAATCGAATTTTGAAAGGCTAAAATACTAAAATTTCATTCGAAAGTATTTAACGTCTAATTAAAGTTTAGCGTTTCAAGTTTAGTATTTTTGAAGTCTTAAATAAAATTTGCATTGATGATACGGTATTTTTTAGCTTTTATAATGCTTTTAAGTTTTGCTTCAAAAGCACAAATCGTAGAAAATAAACCTAAACTTGTTGTTGGAATTGTAGTGGACCAGATGAGGTATGATTACCTAACCCGTTTTTGGGATGATTTTGGCGATGAGGGTTTCAAACGGCTGGTCAATGATGGTTATGTCTTTAAGAATAATCATTTCAATTATATTCCTACCTACACCGGACCCGGTCACGCATCAGTATTTAGCGGAACCACTCCGGCTTCCCATGGAATAATTAGCAATAGCTGGTTCAATAAATTTGAAGATCGGGAGGTCTATTGCGCCGGGGATGAATCTGTAGAGCCTGTGGGGACTGAAAGTCCGGCAGGGAAGATGTCTCCTCACAGGATGATGTCTACCACTTTTGCTGATGAGAACCGCCTGCACACCCAAATGCGAGGAAAGACCATTGGAATCGCATTGAAGGATCGCGGCGCAATACTGCCCGCAGGGCATACAGCCAATGCCGCATACTGGTTTCACGGTACTGATGAGGCAAAATGGATTACGAGTAGCTTTTATATGGATGAATTGCCTAAATGGGTAAAAGATTTTAACAGCTCAGGAAAAGCCAGATCTTATTTGAAGCCATGGAATACTTTAAGGGATATTAAGAACTATAATGAAAGCGGTAAAGATGAAAATAATTTTGAATTAGGTTTTCGGGGGAAAGAAAAGGCAAGATTCCCATATGATCTGCCGGAATTAGCCTCCAAAAATGGACAGTTTGATATTATTAAATCCACACCATATGGAAACGATCTTACTGCCGAATTTGCTAAAGCGGCCATTAAGGGAGAATCTCTGGGTGAAGATGATATAACCGATGTTCTTACTTTAAGCTTTTCAAGTACCGATTATGTGGGGCATAAATTTGGTGTTAACTCCAAAGAGATCCAGGATACTTATTTAAGGCTTGATCTTGCTCTGGCAGATTTTCTCAAATATCTGGACCAGGAAGTGGGGGAGGGACAATACATGGTATTTCTTACTGCCGACCATGGAGGAGTAGATGTTCCTTCATACTTGAGGACGCAAAAAATTCCTGCCGGCTATTTTGATGATATAAAGAGTAAAGAAATGCTTGAAGAATTTGTAAAGCAGGAATATGACGTGGACGATCTTATACAAAATGTCTCCAATACTCAGGTATTTTTTGATTATAATGTCCTGAAGGAAGAAGATCTGGATGCTAATGAGGTACAGGATAGAATAGCACATTATCTCCTACAGCAAGAGAATATATCCCATGTTTTTACCAGGGAGCAACTGCAAACCGGAAATTATAATAATGGGATAGGTTATCTTATTCAAAAAGGTTATAATCAGAAACGCAGCGGGGATGTAGTATTTGTACTGGATCCGGGTTATATAGTTTATCCTGAAAAAGGAACTACTCACGGGAGTGGTTTCTTATATGATACTCATGTGCCACTCATCTTTTATGGAAAGGGGATAAAAAGCGGAAGTACCTATGAGCGATCTGAAATTCCCGATATAGCACCAACTGTTTCCGCTTTCTTAGGAATATCCTTTCCGAATGCAGCGACCGGTAGATTATTGACCGAGATACTTAAAAAATAACTTTCAGGCGAATTTTTTCCTGATATTCGCCCAGCGAAGTTTTCTTATAAAGCGGCCTTCTTCTTCAGATACTAGAAAAGGCCGTTTTTTATTTTTAGCCTTAAAATAGCCTGCCATATAATGAGCAAAAGCAAAAGGGTTCATCTTCATTGCGGCTAGCTTGGCTGAAGCAATAATACTGAGAAGGCTTCCGTATCTCAATCTGTAAAAAGCTTCTCCCTGTTTGCGCCCGGAGTGTTCAAAATAATTCATCCCGGTGGGGCGAAGGTGCTTCACCAGTAACGACTCATCAGTAATCACCTTCCAACCATGAAATCTTGCCAGTAATTCATCAGCGGTATCCCATCCCATGGCCGGTTTGAGCTGTCCTATTTGAATAAAGCAATGTTTTCGGTAAGCTTTTAAAGCGCCTCGAATATGGTCTTTCCCAGTTAGATTTTCGGGTACCCATTTATTTTTTCTTTGTACACTACAGAAACCACCAACCATCCCGGCCTGGAAATCATTTTCAAAATAGGAGGCGATCCTTTCAAGGTAATTTTCGGGGAAGATAAGATCGGCATCAAATTTACATATTACATCAAAGTCCTCATCCAATTTATAATATCCTTTATAAAAAGCATTTACCACCTTACTTCCTGGTGCGTGTTCTGTAGAAGAGTTATTTTTTACCAGTTGAATGAAGGGATATTTCTTTACATATTCTTCTACTATGGCTGAAGTATTATCGGTAGATCCGTCATCTACCACAACCAGTTTATCCGGTAGAAGGCTTTGCCTGGACAGTGACTCAAGAGTTTGCGTGATAAAGCCACCTTCGTTATGAGCAGGTATTACAATATAGATCTTCAATGGAACTGAAATTCTTGTGAAGTGCTAAGATATAGTTTTGCCAGTAGAAGCTCTATATTCTTTCAGCATAAACCGCATAATAGCGGGGAGTGAATTTTCTTAGGACGGGCCGAATTCCAATCTTATTTACAGGATGAGCCCATTTTATTCTTTGCTTAATTTCCCAGCCGCTTTTTTCTAAAAGCCAATCGAACTGCCAGTCTTCAAATTCATGATAATGCCGGTCCCATTTATCTGTTTTACTTCGATATGCAGAGGAAAACCATAATTTTAAAGGTATGCTTGCTATAAGTTTATCGGCTCTTATTTCCTTTAAAATATTATATGGAGCAACCAGATGTTCAAATATTTCGAAAGCCGTAACCAGATCAAATTCTTCATTTTGCACAGCGGTGAAATCATCATCCAGGTCTTCGCCTGTAGTGTTTTGTACTTGATAGCCTTCTTCCTTCATGATATATGTAAAAGGATTTTTAACTCCAAGATCAAGTACCCTGGCCGGTGGAGGAACTGATTCTTTTAAAAATTCTAAGGTTTTTTTATATCGCTTTTCAGGAAAGTTTGTCTCGTACATTCTAGATCTGATAGGTGATCGCATTTATATTCATTCCCGCTCCTACACTGGCAAACATAATGATGTCGCCTTTTTTCAAATCCTGGTTTTTTATCTTGCCTTTTGAAACGAGATCGAACAGGGTAGGAACTGTGGCAACGCTGCTGTTGCCTAATTCATGAATGGTCATGGGCATAACGTCTTTTGGAGGCGTTGTCCCGTGAAGTTTATAAAAACGGTCTATAATAGCCTGATCCATTTTCTCGTTAGCCTGGTGAATAAAGACCTTTTTTAGATCTTTGATGGACTTTCCGCTGTTTTCCAGGCAGTCTTTCATAGCCTTGGGAACATTCATTAGGGCAAATTCGTAGATCTTTCGCCCGTGCATTTTTATGTACCTGATATCTTCGGGTGCCGTTGATTCATTTGACTTTCCAAAATAAATGTATTCAGCTTCCTGAAAAGAATAGGTTGCCGATTCATGAGAAAGTATTCCACCGGGATCATTAGAAGCCTCCAGAACCACAGCTCCGGCACCATCAGAAAAGATCATGGAGTCGCGATCATGTTTATCGACCACTCTGGAAAGTGCTTCGGCTCCAATCACAAGACATTTTTTCGCCATTCCGGCTTTAATGAATGCCTGCGCCTGGATCAATCCTTCTATCCATCCGGGACATCCAAAAAGTACATCATATCCTACACATTTTGGATTTTTGATCCTTAAATGAGATTTCACCCTGGTAGCCATGCTGGGAACAGTGTCACTCTGGATGGAGTCTGTCTTAACGTCTCCATAATTATGTGCCACGATGATATAATCAAGGGTTTCAGGATCTATACCTGAACTCTCAATAGCTTTCTGACTGGCAATGACGGCAATATCTGAAGTATTAAGATTTTCATCAAGATATCTTCTTTCTTCAATTCCTGTGATGGCCTTAAATTTTCTAATAGTCGTCTCATTATCATGAGGAAATGTAGTACCATCTACATTGTAGAATTCATGTTGACCAAAATCGGCATTCGTAGTCACTACATTTGGAATATAACTTCCTGTTCCCGTGATTTTGCAGTTCATGGCGCTCTTATTTTATTGGGTTTACAATTTAATTAAATAGTCGTAAAATCCTCTTTAAATCCCTAAAATATTAGAACATAAAAAAACCTGTCTTGTCATTGATTTTTGTTGTAATCTATCTTAAGCTTCAGCATATTCCTCAGTAGGAGGGCAGGTACACATCAGGTTTCTGTCACCAAATGCTTCATCCACCCTTCTTACACTAGGCCAGAATTTGTTATCATGTAGATGATTTAGCGGGTATGCGGCTTTCTCACGTGAATAAGGAAGATTCCATTCATCTGAGGTCAACATGTGAATTGTATGCGGTGCATTTTTCAAAACATTATTGCCGTCATCTGAAGAGACTTCGTCTATCTCATGACGAATAGAGATAAGCGCGTCGCAGAAACGGTCAAGTTCCGGTTTACTTTCGCTTTCAGTAGGCTCTATCATAATAGTTCCTGCTACCGGGAAGGATACGGTCGGCGCATGAAATCCATAATCGATAAGCCTTTTAGCGATATCTGTAACCTCAATTCCTTTCTCCTTGAAGGGACGGCAGTCTACGATCATTTCATGAGCTGCACGGCCTCTTTCCCCCGAATAAAGGGTTTTATAGTGATCTTTAAGTCTTTCTTTAATATAGTTAGCGTTCAGAATGGCATATTCGGTCGCTTTCTGGAGTCCTCCTGTTCCAAGCATCTTTATGTATCCGTAGGAAATGAGGCAAACCAAAGCAGATCCCCAAGGGGCAGAAGAAATAGCGCCGATGGCATTTTCTCCCCCGGTCTTGATTACAGGATTTCCGGGCAGGAATGGTTTTAACTGTTCTGCAACACAGATTGGTCCAACTCCAGGACCACCGCCTCCGTGAGGAATAGCGAAGGTCTTATGCAGGTTCAAATGACAGACATCAGCGCCAATTCTACCTGGATTTGTCAATCCAACCTGGGCATTCATGTTAGCTCCGTCCATATAGACCTGACCTCCGTTCTCGTGGATGATATTTGTGATCTCGCGAATAGCTGATTCAAATACTCCATGCGTTGAAGGGTAAGTTACCATCAATGCCGCAAGATTATCTTTGTATTTTAAAGCTTTTTCTCTAAGATCTTCCACATCGATATTTCCATTCTCAGTAGCCTTGGTGACAACTACTTTCATTCCAGCCATTACTGCAGAAGCGGGATTGGTTCCATGTGCTGAAGAAGGGATCAAACATACATCTCTGTGTCCCTCTCCGTTTGCTTCATGATAAGCTCTAATAACCATCAATCCAGCATATTCTCCCTGAGCGCCAGAATTTGGCTGAAGAGAAGTTGCCGCAAAGCCGGTAATTTCGGTTAGCTGATGTTCCAGCTCTTTTAGAACAACCTGATAACCTTCAGCCTGGTCTACCGGTACAAAAGGATGTAAATTTCCCCATTGCGGATTACTTAACGGAAGCATTTCTGAAGCTGCATTCAGTTTCATGGTGCATGATCCTAGAGAGATCATTGAATGATTCAAAGAAAGATCCTTGCGTTCCAGTTTCTTGATGTAACGCATCAGCTCGGTTTCCGAATGGTATAAATTGAATACTTCATGCGTAAGGAAACTGGTTTTTCTCTGTAGATTCTGGGGGATCGCACTTCTTTCAGGAAGTTCTGCAATCTCCTTTTTAGCTTTACCTGCTAATTCAGCAAAAACAGCGATAATGGCATTGATATCGTCGGTGGTTGTGGTTTCATTTATAGAAATACAGGCACTTTCGGCATCCGGATAGAAGAAATTGATCTCATTTTTCTCTGCGATCTCTTTCAGCTTTTTCGCATCTGCCTTTACATGAAGGGTGTCAAAATAGGCAGAGTTCAATTGCTCAAATCCAAGATCCTTTAAATTATCTTCCAGTCCAACCGCAGAAGCATGAACGATATCTGCAATATATTCAAGACCTTTTGGACCATGGTACACCGCGTACATTCCAGCCATTACTGCCAACAAAACCTGGGCAGTACAAATATTTGAGGTAGCTTTATCTCTTTTTATATGCTGCTCTCGGGTTTGTAGAGCCATCCTTAATGCGTTATTCCCGTCAAGGTCTTTGGTAAGGCCAATTATCCTTCCCGGTAAATTACGCTTATATTCTTCTTTGGTAGCAAAATAAGCCGCGTGAGGACCTCCGTAACCCAATGGAATTCCAAATCTCTGGGTAGTTCCCACAACTACATCCACACCAAGCTCACCAGGAGCCTGAAGTTTTACAAGGCTGAGTATATCTGCTGCAACCGCCGTCTTTATATTAGATTTCTTGCAGTTTTCGACAAAATTTGAGTAGTCATAAACCTGTCCGAATTTGCCTGGGTACTGAACTAAAGCACCAAAATATTCTTCAGAGAAATCAAAATCTTCATGATCACCTACTACCATGTCAATTCCAAGGAAGTTAGCCCGGGTTTCCATTAAGGAGATGGTTTGCGGCAGGACCTGTTGCGATACAAAGAATTTATTTACATCGGCCTTCTTCTGCTTTCTATCCCGAACAGCATACAACAGCGCCATAGCTTCAGCAGCTGCAGTAGATTCATCAAGTAATGAGGCGTTTGCAATTTCCATTCCGGTAAGATCGCTTACCATAGTCTGGAAGTTCAGTAAAGCTTCTAAGCGACCCTGAGCTATTTCAGCCTGATACGGAGTATAGGCTGTATACCAACCCGGATTCTCCAGAATATTACGCTGTATCACAGCCGGTAAAATAGCCTGATGGTATCCTAAACCAATGTATGTCTTAAAAACCCTGTTCTTTTCAGAAAGTTTTTTAATGTGTTCGGCATACTGATTTTCGCTCATTGCCTTTGGAAGGTCCAGAGGTTTGTGAAGGCGAATATCATCTGGGATAGTCTCGTAAATTAACTGGTCTATGGTCTCAACACCAATAGTGTCCAGCATTTCCTGTAGATTTTCAGCTTTAGGACCTATGTGGCGTAATGCGAAAGAATCTGTTCTCATTAAAATATAGTTGTGTTTTTTGTGCTGCGAAAATACATAATTTCAGACTATTTTTTTATTGTTTAGTGACATACAGTTGTTAAGATTTTTAGGTCGCATTCTACAAAAGGATATAATATGTAATTTAGCAGGATGAAGTATTTACAAAATGCTTTTGAACTCTACATAAATAGTAGCATTCATGTTTCGCTGGCTATAGTCGCTTTTACCCTGATCACCTTTCTTAAATATGACCAGGAGATTGATAAAGATCTTTTATTCTTTATATTTTTCGCGTCCATTACCGGATACAACTTTGTGAAATATGCGGGGATAGCAAAACTTCATCATCTTAGCCTGGCAGGGAATCTGCGTTTTATCCAGGTATTTTCTTTTTTAAGTTTTGTAGCGCTGGTCTATTTTACTTTTCAGATGGAAATCAGGGTGCTTATTGCAACCGGGTTTTTAGGTCTTTTTACAATATTCTATGCCGTACCGTTTTTAGGAAAGGATAAGAATTTAAGAAGCCTTCCCGGATTAAAGATTTTTATTATTGCAGTGGTTTGGGCTGGCACTACGGTACTTCTACCTCTTATTAATGCCGAAGCATACTTAGGAACCGGGATTCTGGTGGACTTTATCCAGAGATTATTCCTGGTGATTGTTCTAACTCTTCCGTTTGAAATAAGAGACCTGAAATATGACGACGAGGCACTGGGAACCATACCTCAAAGGCTGGGAGTTTTTAAGTCAAAAGTTTTTGGCCTTTTTTTGATCCTTCTGATTTTTTTTTCAGAGATAATTCAAAACTCATTTAGTTCAGCTGAATTTCTGGCCTTTATCATAATTCTTTTGGTAAGTGGGATATTGCTTTGGAAAGCTGGCAGGGATCAGAAGAAGTATTATTGTTCGTTCTGGGTAGAGATGGTTCCTGTATTTTATTTAGGTTTCTACTGGGTATTTACACATTATCTTCCGCAAACTCCTTTTTAATCTGTTCACGCCAGGCCTGTTTTTGTTCTTCAGAACAGGATTGAATTTTGGATTTTTTGATGGCTTCGGTGAGTTTGGAATTTTTAGAGGAAAATTTGCGGCAGGCCTGGCAAAAAGTAAGGTGGAGAAAGAGCTTCATTTTGTCCAGTGGCTTTGCTTCCTTGTACTGTGACTTATTACAGCACTCGGCCGCTTTGGAACAATCGATAAAAAAAAGTTTTCTCATCCTACTCATAATTAGAACCAATTTTTTTCCAAACAGGCTGCAAGGGCAGTGCGGGCTCTGTGAATGATAACCCAAAGGTTAGACGGTGTGATATTAAATTCATTACAGATAGTTTCGGTATCTGCACCATCAATTGTCTTTCTTTTAAAAATGGACGCATGCTTTTCGTTGATACTGTCCAGACATTCCAGAATGGCCAGCCCCAGTTCATTGTTTTCCATTTCATCTTCCGCCGTGCGGTCAAACTGGTCTGGCACCTGTTCTTCCAGCCATTCACCTTCGTTATAATCATCAGTATAATTGACCCTGACCTCGGCCTTTCCCTTTCGCGAATTTATTTTGCGATAGTAATCTATGATTTTTCTTTTTAAAATCGAAATCAGCCAGGTACGTTCGCTTGCCTCTCCTTTGAAATATTTGGCTGATTTGAGTGCGGCAAGAAAGGTTTCAGAAATAAGATCATTAGCTACCTCACGATCGTTTACGCGAACGATCGTGTAATTGAACAGGTAATCCGAATATTTATCGACCCATTTATTAGGGTCGAGTTCGTTGGCTGGCATGATCTAGATCTCTTCGGTTCTACTCAAAAATAGCAAAAGAAAGGCTATCAAAAGTTATAGAAACGATAAGATTTACAGATATAGCCTTAGATAGGAGCTATTTTGAGATCAATCCGGCTCTTCTTAACAGCGCATCCGGTTTTGGTTCTTTTCCGCGGAAACGTTTATAGAGTTCCATTGGATGTTCCGTACCACCTTTTGAAAGTATATTTTCCCTGAACTTATCTGCAATATCCTTACTGAAGATGCCATTTTCCGTGAAATACTCAAAAGTATCAGCATCCAGGACTTCGGCCCATTTATAAGAATAATAACCGGCAGAATAGCCTCCCTGGAATATATGCGAAAATGCCGTACTCATGCAATTTGAAGTAACATCCGGATATAATTTCGTTGGCTCAAAAGCCTTGATTTCATGTTCCTTTACGTCTACTACTCCCGAAGGATCCACAGCATGCCAGCTAAGATCAAGCATTCCGAAGCTTAATTGTCTAAGGGTTGCCATTCCTTCCAGGAAGTTTGCCGATTCTTTGATCTTATCGATGTATTCCTGCGGAATTGCCTCGCCTGTCTTGTAATGTTTAGCAAATAGCTGAAGGGATTCTTTCTCGTAACACCAGTTTTCCAGCACCTGGCTGGGCAGTTCCACAAAGTCCCAGTATACATTTGCCCCTGAGAGGCTTGGGTAGGTCGTATTTGCCAGCATTCCATGCAGGGCATGCCCAAATTCATGGAACAGGGTGGTAACCTCATTAAAAGTGAGCAAGGATGGTTCCTTTTCTGTAGGTTTGGTGAAATTACAGACTATGGAAATATGCGGCCTTTCATTTACATTATTCTGAACGTACTGTTGTTTGTAGATAGTCATCCATGCACCATCTCTTTTGCCAGGTCGCGGATGAAAATCAGCATAGAAGAGGGCTATATTTTCTCCGGATTCATCTGTGACCTGAAAGGTTTTAACATCCTGATGATATTTATCTATATTGTGAACTTCTTCAAAGTTTAGTCCGTAAAGTTTCTGTGCTACGGTAAATACCCCACTGATTACATTCTCAAGTTTGAAATATGGCTTTAGTTTTTCATCGTCAAGATTGAACAGTTTCTGTTTGAGTTTTTCACCATAGAAGGCAGCGTCCCATTTCTGAAGCTCGTCTATTCCATCCAGATCTTTTGCGAAATTCTCCAGTTCTTTAAACTCTCTTTCGGCAGCAGGTTTTGCTTTTTCCAGCATTTCATTCAGGAAAGAATCAACCTTTTCCGGGGTTTCCGCCATTCGCTCTTCTAAAACAAAGTGAGCATGGGAGTCAAACCCAAGGAGTTTAGCTCTTTTGTATCTTAATTTGGCAATTCTAAGAACGTTCTCCTGGTTATCAAGTTCGTCATTATGGAAGCCGCGGGAACCGAAGGCAAGTGCCAGTTCCTTTCTCAATTCCCTGTCGTTGGCATATTTCATAAAAGGAATATAACTTGGATATTCCAGCGTGAATATCCAGCCGTCCTTATCTTTAGATTTGGCTACAGATCTTGCTTCATCTTTGAAACTTTCAGGTAGACCTCCTAATTTTGACTCATTGGTCACCTGCAGTTCATAGCGATTAGTTTCTGCCAGAACATTTTCTCCAAATTTCAGCTTTAGTTTGGAAAGCTCCTTATCGAACTCCCTAAGCACTGTTTGTTTGTCCTCAGAAAGGTTTGCGCCGTTCCGGGTAAAAGCTTTATACTTTTTCTCTAAAAGCATGTTCTGCTCTTTGTTGAGGTCCAGCGTGTCTTTCTTCTCGAAAATGCTTTTTATTCTTTTAAAAAGACCTTTATTCAATATAACGTCGTTCTTGAATTCTGAAAGGACCGGAGATAACTCCTGTGCGATCTTCTGAATTTCTTCGTTGGTTTCTGCTGAATTTATATTGAAAAAGATACTGGTGACCCTGTCAAGTTTCTGACCTGAGTACTCCAGGGCTTCCAGGGTATTTTCAAAAGTCGGGCTCTCTGTAGAATTAACAATTTCATCTATTTCCTTCCTCGCGAGCTCCACGGCTTCCAAAATAGCCGGCTTATAATCTTCGGTCTTTATTTTGGAAAAAGGAGCATAATCAAATTCTGTAAGTAATATATTCTGAGAATCCATTTAGTAATGTTGAGTTAACGTTATCGATAAATATTTTTAACGTAAAAGCCATATTTTAAATTTTTTATCTATTTTAGTTATGACTAATATAGATTTAACTTAAAATTCACATAGTAGTTTACAAAGTTCTGGTTTTATATTTAGAATGGTTAATAAATAATAATACAGATTAAAACTACTTGAAAGGCCGCTTTTAGCGGTCTTTCTTATTTTTTAGGGATTTTGCACCTTCTATGACTTTTGTCTTAAGTCCTTCTTTGTAAACCAGGATCTTATCCAGTACACATTTATCTGAAGAACCTATGATCTGGGCAGCCAGGATACCTGCATTTTTAGCACCATCCAGGGCCACAGTGGCAACGGGAACCCCGCCTGGCATTTGAAGAATGGAAAGTACAGAATCCCAGCCATCTATGGAGTTTCGGGATTTTACAGGAACACCAATTACGGGTAGGGGAGACAATGAAGCTACCATCCCTGGTAAATGTGCGGCGCCTCCTGCTCCTGCAATGATGACCTGAATACCCTTTTCATGCGCTGTTTTACTAAATTCAAAAAGTTTTTCGGGGGTTCGGTGTGCAGAAACTATATCTACTTCCACTTCAATATCAAAGCCTTTTAAAATATCTATAGCTTCCTGCATTACAGGCATATCGCTTGTGCTGCCCATTATTACTGCTACTTTTCCCATTCCTTTATTTATTATCGCTTATTACTTTTATACTGTTCTTGACCTTTTCGGCGATCTTTCTGGCTTCTGCCAGGTCCTTATTTGCTATGGTCACATGGCCCATTTTTCTGAAAGGGCGTGTTATTTTCTTACCATAGATATGAGGAGTTACGCCATCCATTTTCATAATCTCTTCGATGTTCTTATAAACCACATTTCCTTCATGACCTTCGGCTCCCACCAAATTTACCATAATTCCACCTACTTTACTATCTGTATTTCCAAGCGGTAAATTGAGGATTGCGCGTATATGCTGCTCAAACTGATTGGTGTACGAAGCTTCAATGCTGTAATGACCGCTGTTATGTGGTCTTGGAGCAACTTCATTTATCAGGATCTCATCATCTTCTGTCTGAAACATTTCTACAGCAAGTAAACCAACATGCTGGAATGCTTCAGAAACCTTTTCTGCAGTCTTTCTGGCTTTTTCAGCTACTTTTTTATCGATCCTCGCCGGACATATCACATATTCTACCTGGTTTGCAGTCGGATGGAATTCCATTTCCACTACCGGATAGGTTTTCATCTCCCCTGAAGGATTCCTGGCTACGATCACGGCAAGTTCATTCTTGAAGGGAATCAAGTTTTCAGCAATGCATTCTCCTTCTGATAATACCTCCAGATCTTCCTGTTTTTTGATTACCGAAACTCCTTTGCCATCATAACCTCCTGTAGCACTTTTCCAGACAAAAGGGATGCTAATTTTTCTATCTTCTATCGCTCCTTTTAATTCCTTGATGGAATCAAAAACCTCGAATTGCGCAGTTGGGATATTTTTCTCCCTGTAAAATTTCTTTTGGGTGGCTTTATTCTGAATCTTTTCCAAGGTAGTGGCTGATGGATAAGTTTTTATTCCTTCCGATTCCAGTTGTTTGAGGGCATCTACGTTCACTCCCTCAATTTCAAAAGTGACAACATCGGCCTTTCTTCCGAAATTCAGAACGGTTTCATAATCCATAAGATCTCCCTGTTCAAAGTAATTACAGGATATTTTACATGGGGCCTCTGCGCTGGGATCCAGAACAAGTGTCTGAATATCATATTTCCGGGTTTCATATAACACCATTTTCCCGAGTTGTCCACCACCGAGAATTGCCAGTTTAAAGTCTGATGAAAAATAATTTACCATAAAATGAATAGCCTTTTCGCAAAAATAACCTATTCGTAATTCCTGCAATGCATATTCGGTAAGAAATCGGGCTGTTGGGCTTATCGAGATTCCTTATCTTTGCCACTTAAAATCTGAGAATTTTGATAAAGCTGCATGATCTTGAATTTGAACCTTTTATTTCAGAAAGGGAAATTACTAAGTCTATAGAGAGGATTTCAGATAAACTAAATCAGGATTTTGGTGATAAAAAGCCTGTTTTCATTGGGGTTCTGAATGGTTCTTTTATGTTTGCTTCCGAAGTGATAAAAAGATTTCACGGGGATTGCGAAATCAGCTTCGTTAAACTGGGTTCTTATGAAGGAACCGAAAGCACAGGGAAGGTCAGGACTCTGCTTGGATTGAACCAGGAGCTTAAGGGAAGAAGCGTAATCTTGCTGGAAGATATTGTAGATACAGGGAACACACTGGTTGAGATCGATCAGATTTTAAAAAAGGCTGAGGTTGAGGATTACAAGGTGGTTACCCTGTTCTATAAACCGGAAGCCTATAAAAAGAATATTCCGGTGGACTATATCGGAATGGAGATACCCAATAAATTTATTGTTGGTTTCGGTTTGGATTATGATGGTCTTGGCCGTAATCTAACTCAAGTATATAAACGCAAAGAAAATAAAATGACAAATATTGTATTGTTTGGCCCTCCGGGTGCAGGCAAAGGAACTCAGGCGACAATTCTAAAGGATAAGTATAATCTTGTGCATATATCTACGGGAGATGTGTTCAGGTATAACATCAAAAATCAGACTGAACTTGGTCTTAGCGCCAAATCGTATATTGATAAGGGACAGCTGGTTCCCGATGAGGTTACCATTAATATGCTGAAAGCAGAAGTAGAGAAGAATGAAGGTGCCAATGGTTTTATTTTTGACGGTTTTCCGCGTACTGAAACCCAGGCTGATGCTTTGGAGGATTTCCTTGAATCTAAAGGAACCATGGTGCATGCGATGATAGCTTTGGAAGTTGAGGATAATATATTGGTAGAGCGTTTGCTGGAAAGGGGAAAGACCTCGGGAAGACCTGATGATGCTGATGAAGACGTGATTAGAAATCGTATAAAGGTATATTACGACGAAACTGCTATTCTTAAGAATTATTATCAGAAGCAGGACAGATATTTTGGCGTAGACGGGGTAGGAAGTATTGAAGAGATCACTGAACGACTAAGTACTGTGATTGATAAGCTAATGAAATAAAATAGAATGACTGAAGGGAATTTTGTTGACTATGTGAAAATGCATGTTTTTTCCGGAAAAGGAGGGAAGGGCTCTGCTCATCTCCATCGTGAAAAGTACATTACAAAAGGAGGGCCTGATGGAGGCGATGGCGGTCGTGGAGGACATGTGATTATAAAAGGGAACAAAAATCTCTGGACCTTATTCCATTTAAAATTCAAAAGGCACGTAAAGGCTGAGCATGGGGAAAACGGCGGAAAACAAAGAAGTACCGGTGCGGATGGTTCCGATGAATATGTTGAGGTGCCTTTGGGTACAGTGATAAGAGATTCTGAAACTAATAAGATTATAAAGGAAATCACCGAAGATGGTCAGGAATTCATCGTTGCCGAAGGAGGAATGGGAGGTAGAGGAAACTGGCATTTTAAAAGTTCAACTAACCAGACGCCTCGTTATGCACAACCAGGAATAGATGGTAAGCAGATTGATATTACTCTTGAATTAAAGGTTCTGGCAGATGTTGGACTTGTAGGATTCCCAAATGCCGGCAAATCGACCTTGCTTTCGGTTATTACGGCGGCGAAGCCAAAGATAGCCGATTATGAATTCACAACTTTAAAACCCAACCTTGGGATTGTGAAGTATCGGGATTTTAAAACTTTTGTGATCGCTGATATTCCCGGGATAATTGAAGGCGCAGCGGAAGGCAAAGGGCTTGGACACAGGTTTCTTAGGCATATTGAGAGAAATTCAACTTTGTTATTTCTTATTCCTGCAGATGCTCCTGATATAGAGAAACAATATGAGATTCTTGTTGATGAACTTAGGCGTTATAATCCTGAGTTAATGGATAAGGATAGACTTATTGCTATCTCAAAAAGTGACCTTCTGGATGCTGAGCTAAAGGAAGAACTGGAAAAGGAACTGGACGATAATCTTGGGCTGCCTTATATTTTTATTTCCTCGGTTGCTCAAACTGGGCTTATCGAATTAAAGGACAGATTGTGGCAAATGCTTAATAAAGAGGCTGTTTAATTCCTGTTAAACCATTTAGGTCTGGAACTGATTTTGCGTAATTTTAGTAAAAATCAGTTATGCGACTACTTAAATATTCTCTTTTTTTATTGTTTTTAGCGGCCTGTAATGCTCCACAGGCTGTTTATGACTACGATCAGCAGGTTAACTTTTCCCAGTATTCAACCTACGCATTATTTCCTGAATTTCAATCCGGATTAAGTCAGTTAGATGAAAGCCGGTTAATAGAAAGTCTCCATAATAAAATGCAGGCAAAGGGATTTTCCAAGTCTGAAGATCCCGGAATCTATGTTAATGTTTATACAGAACGCTTTGAACAGGATAACCGAAGCCGGGTTGGAGTTGGTATCGGTGGAGGTGGAGGAAATGTCGGTGTTGGTGTATCCGGAGGAATTCCTGTAGGACAAATGGATACTTATCTTAAGCTTAGCTTTGACTTTATTGATGTTGAAAAAGATGCTCTTGTCTGGCAGGCAGTGGTGGAAAGTCCTTTTAATATTAATGCCGAGCCTCAGGAAAGGCAGGAGAGGTTTGATAAAATTGTGGAGAAGGCTCTGGCTGGTTATCCTCCAGAAAAATAAAATATTACTTTTCTTCTAAAAAAAAATCCCCATGCATTGCATGGGGATTTTCACTTTTTGATTGGTTAGTTAGTATCGGTTAGAAAACTTAGTTTTCTTCTTCGTTCTCCATTTCCGGGTTCTCTTCCATATCCCTATTTGTAGAGTTTCCATTATTGGAAACTACAAATGTACTTCTACGGTTTTTAGCGTATTGTTCGCTTGTGCATCCTGTTGGCTCCGTACAGTCATTTACTGGTCGGCTTTCACCAAATCCTTCAGAAGTTAGTCTGCTTCTGTCAATACCGTGTTCTACAAGGTAGTCAACAGTAGAAGCGGCTCTTCTCTCAGAAAGATCCATGTTATACTGGTCAGTTCCTCTTGCATCTGCATGAGACTCGACCTTTACTTTAATCTTCGGATAGTCGTTCATGTAAGTTACCACAGAATCAAGTACTGGTTCGGACTCAGGCTTGATGGTAGACTTGTCGAAGTCAAAGTAGATCTTGCTTCCATCGATAGGGATAATATCCTGACCACTGGTCTCATCAGTTACGGTTGGAGCTTCAATGATCTCATTCTCTTCTCTAACGAACTGATAAAGGTTATCAGTGCCTCTTCTGTTTGAAGCAAAGAATCCTTCTTCGTCACCTTCCTTAATCACAAAAGCGAAATCGTCATGACCACTGTTGATAGAGGCTCCAAGGTTCTCAGTTTCTGAGAAGTCACCTTCAGTTCTGTAGATATCAAGATTTCCGAATCCCTGGTGTCCATCAGAAGCGAAATAAAGAATATCTTCTTCACTAATGAAAGGGAATTGCTCTCTGTGAGCAGTGTTCACCCCGGGACCAAGATTTTGAGGAGAACCATAGGTTCCATCCTCATTTACATCTACTACGTATAGATCGAAAGATCCACTACCACCTGGCATATCACTGGCAAAGTATAGTTTACTGCCGTCAGCGCTTAAGCTAGGATGTTCTACTGAATATTCTTCACTGCTAAATGGCAGTTTCTCGATATTTGTCCATTCTCCGTCTACTTTTTCGGCACGATAAAGGGAAATATGGGCAATACGAACATCTTCTTCATTCTTCACTCTGTCTGCATTGGTCCTGTCAAAGAACATTACATTTCCGTCCTGACTAAAAGTTGCAGAACTTTCATGTTGATCTGTATTGATCGCATCAGAGAAAAGAACGATATCGCTCATTTCTCCTTCATCGTTCATTGCAGCACTATACAGGTCCAAAGTTGGAAGTTTGTTCCATGGATAGATAGGTCGCTCCTGATTTCTTGTAGAAGCGAAAGCTACACGGTCCCCATAGAATGCAATTCCAAAATCTGAAGAAGACTGGTTATTCATTACCTGGTCATATTTGAATTTGTGAGGAACAAGAGTGTCAAGCTCATCAGCAAATTCTTCATGGTTCCAGTTTTCACCAGTTACCTGGTTCATGTATTCATCAGCTTTTACATAGTTGCCAACTGCCATAAGGGCGTGGGCATATTTGAACTGATATTCCGGTTCAATATTTCCGGAATGTCTCAGGAATAATAGCTCATATACTTCAGCTGCGTTTTGCATCTGGTTAGTATAGAAGTAGGAATCTCCTAGATTTTGAAGAACTTCCTGAGACTTGTCATTTACGTTCTCATAAGCATCGGCGGCATCAATATAGGCTGCCTGGGCGAAAAATTTATTTCCATCCCGTATATCCGACTTCTGAGCGAAGGCAGTAATGCTTATAGAAATTATTAAAAGTGTACTATATAATTTTTTCATGTTAGTCGGGTTTTAGAAGAATCTCGGTGATTTGTCATATCCTTTTTTAAGTCCAAATAGATCAAGATCAAATAATAGCATGATCTCGTGTGATCCATCATCACTTAAATCGTAGGTTGGATAATCGTAAGCATAACCTATCCTTAATGCAGGAGTGATTCTGAAGTTTATCAAACCGGTAATGCTCTCATCAAATCTATATCCTACGCCAGCCTCTAAACGATCGTAAAGAAGAACATTGGCATTCACATCTACTGAAAGAGGTGCCCCCTGAACTCCTCGGGCCATAAAAGATGGCTTGAGTTTAAAGTTATCACTGAGTCCAAAAACATATCCCCCAGTTAAAAAGTAGTGCACTTCTTCAGATCCTAGATCCTGAAGCCCTGAACTGTTTTCGATATGTTTTGATGTGAACAGGTTAGGAGCAGAAACACCCAAATAATGCTTGTCTCCAAACCAAAATGCACCAACTCCGAATACAGGAAAAATCTCATTTTGGTTCTCAAAAGCGGGATCGTTAGGATTGTTAAGGTCTAATCCGGCAAGATTAGCATCCCAGGTTGTTAAACCAGCTTTAGCACCAAATGATAATTTAGTGGTCTCTCCGGCAGGAATAACATAAGCAAAATCTGCGGTTATGTTATTCTCCTTAACCCAGCCTCCAATTTCATCGTGTACAACGGTTAGGCCTAATTCCACACGCTCACTTACTGGAGTGTGAGCGAAGAAGTTTAGGGTGCGAGGTGCACCTTCAACATCTACCCACTGAGCTCTATAGATTCCACCCATGTTCAGCATACCAGGGTCATCGGTAGCATAAGCCGGGTTGATAACACTCATGTTATACATGTACTGAGTGAAAAGCGGATCCTGTTGAGACATTCCTTTTATGGAGAAAAGGATAATGCCTGCGAATATTAAATATTTTGTGATTATTTTTTTCATTACTTTCTCGTGTTTATCCTTTTATTATCTACTTAAGTATACTTTTCCTCTTCTTGGAGCAGTAACTCCATCATTGAAGTCGAGGAGATAGAAATAAACTCCAACAGGCAATACGTCATCGCCTAAAGTACCTGATTGGGTGGCGGCTGTGCCATCCCATTCCGGGGTGTTGGCGTTTCCTTTGTATACTACATCTCCCCAACGGTTGTAGATTTCAATAGTATAATTAGGATATTCTCTTTCTATATTTTCGATATCGAATATATCGTTCATTCCGTCTCCATTAGGAGAAATACCTTCAGGGAACAGTAATGGACAATCTTCGATAGTAACGGTTACAGCAAGTCTATCTGAACTATCGCAGTCTGTTTCCGAATCATACAATGATGCATAATAAGTAACTCCATCCTGCAGGGCAGTTCCTGTACTCAATGGCTCCATACTATCTTCAGAATCATACCAGGTAATATTAGCTGTCTGATCTAGAGAAGCTGTTAAATCTGCAATTGTTGCATCATCATATTCACAGAATTCAGGATTAGTATCATCTGTAGTTGGTGTGCCAGGGTCTGATATAGTCACTTCAACTTCAGCTGCATCAGATTCACATCCGGCATCATTAGTTTGAGTAACATAATAAGTACCTGCAACCAGTTCTTCTTCTGCTGTAAGCATCATAGAGAGTGCTTCATCAGTATAGAAAGTCAGGCTGTCATCATCACCCAAAAGATCGGCTCCTGTTGGCGATTGGATCGCACAGAAAGGAACAGTATCCGCTACATCCGGAGCGTCCGGAGCTGCATTGACCACAACTGTAATTTCTACTGAATCATCCCCACAATCGTTGACTGCAGCAACTGTATAAATAATAGTATAAGTATCAGCATCAAATTCAGCCGGGTTCATCATACCACCTTCAATTTCTTCCCCGTCAAGAGTGAATGTTCCATCCATATCAGCATCTGCTGAAATTGCATTTTCAAAAAGATTGATTTCTGCATCCGTAGTACATACTGTTAATGGATTCTCTGGAGAGGTGATTTGTTCACCTGCGTTAGCTGCATCTGATATTGTAAGAGTGAAAGTTGAAGAACCTTCAGTACAATTAGCATCGTCTTCAATTGTATAGGTAATATCATAAGTGTCCGGATCCAAACTGGATGGGTCTAATGTTCCATCTTCATAACCCTCAAAAGCTCCGGAAGCATCCATTCCATCAGGTAGATACGAGAATAGATCAACTTCTGAATCATTCTGGCATACCGGATCTGGATCTGGTATTGCGCCTATATCTATAGTCTCAAGCTCTAAGATTTCAACTGTAAGATCTACGAATGCTGAACATTCTCCTTGAGTTACTGTGTATCTAGTAGTGAAATCACCAGTTTTGGTAACGTTGTTGTACCTATTAATCAACTCCTGAATAGTAGGTTCAAACTGACCATCCTGAGGAACATCATCTGCTAACATATCAAGGTAAAAAGCTCTTACTGTTGAAGCAGGATTAGGAAATAATTCGTCAACATTGCTTTCGCAAATCGGAATTCTATCTGTATCCGCTTCTATAGTAAAGCTATCATCAACAGTTATGGTAAATTCAACGCTGTCTTCTGTTCCGTCTAATACGCAGGAAGCTGAATCATCAACTGTATAAGTAATATTATAGCCAGTTCCATTATCGCCGAGGGAGGAATCAAACTCTCCATCAATAACGCCTTCTCCTGTAAAGGTTCCTCCAGGTGTAGCATCGGCGCTTAGATAGTTGGCTAGAATAACCATCCCACTATCAGAACATACTGTAAAGCTGTCAATGTTTCCGGCATTTGCTGCTTCCTCGGAGAATACTTCAATCTCGATAGCTACAGAATCCTCGCAATCTCCACTACCTAAAGTATAGGTAGTTTCATAAGTTTGAACAGCTTCTTCGTTATAGTCTTCCATTAAATCTGCTACAGAAGGAGCAAAAGTTCCAGCTGAAGAATAGTTTGATCCTATAAGACCAGCTAAATAATCTGTTAGATCATCTTCATTATCAGGAAAATCATCAACACAAACTCTTCTTGTAATAGTTGGGCCTAATTCCCTGCTTCCGGTTACAGTAATTTGGAATTCTGTAGAATCACTGGTTCCTGGAGTAACACAGTCTCCTGAGGCATCTACTTCATAGGTGATGGTATAAGTATCTACTCCAATTGAAGGATCGAATTCATTATCACTTACACCTTGTCCTGAGAAGGTTCCACCAGTAGTGGCACCAGAGCCAACTAAATAATCGTTTAGGTCTATATTTCCGTCTCCAATGCAAACGGTTCGAGGGGTTATTTCACCGGCTTCAGCATCCTGAGTCGGAGTTATCGTGATCTCAAGATTGATAGCACCATCACTACAGGTGTTGGTGGAAATCGTCTCGTATGTAAAATTAAAAGTTTCAGGATCTGAAGTTGGATTTTCTATATAGTCTGCCATTCTTTGGGCTTCAAGAGTTGGATCTGGATCAAACTGCATCGGATTCACAGTTTCAATTCCAGTTTCATCAAGAATACCTAGGATATATGCATATCCTTCACTTGGATTTGAAATCAAACTTTGCGCTTCTGTCACACATAGGCTTCTGCTAATATTAGCAGAGATTGGTGATTCTTCAACAGTGATTTCAAATTCTGCAAAATCTTCTCCATCAACACAAGGGACAGAGCTGTTAACTGTATATGTGATCGTATAAACTCCGGCACCATCAACTTGTGAAGGATCAAAAGTATTATTCAATACACCTTCTCCGGTAAAAGTTCCACCTTCCTGCGCATCAGGATCGTTATTAGTTAAAGTAGTTAAATCTAACGGTTCATCGCTAGTACATAAAGGTGTAGGGTAATCATCAAAGCTTCCTGCCTCTGCTGCTTCTCCTGGAGTTACTGTGTAGCTCAACAAGATAGAATCAGGGCATCCATCAACTGTTACGGAGTAGGTAGTTGCAAAGGTTTGAAAGTTATCAGCATCATAGCTTTCAATGATGCTTTGAATAGAGGGATCAAATTCTCCTCCTTCAGGAGCACCAGGAATCAAGTCCATATAAAGCTGGATTACATCTTCAGGAATCTGATTAACAAGTCCCGGTATATCATCATTACATAAAGGGACATTGGTTACACCCGTACTTAGTGCATATGAATCCAGATCTGCACCATTATTGACTGTGAATTCAAATTCTGCTGTATCTGGGCAGGGTTCTCCTTCGCCAACTGTATAGGTTGAATTAAAAGGTCCTTCGGAGCCTGCATTAATATCATTTGTGATAGAGGTTAAATTTGAAAATTGCCCTCCCTCATCAGCATCATCACTTAACAAAGAAGTTAAGTAATCTTCTACCTCTGTTTCAGTTACGGTTTCTGAAAACTCAGCACGGCAAACTTCGTTACCTTCGGTGTTACTTTCACCAGCATTATAATCTGGAATAATTTCAATCGAAATATCTACTGAAGATGTACAACCATTTTCAGTTGTAATAGAATAGGTCGTAGAGAAGGCTCTTGTTCCATTACCATATGAAGTAACAACCTCTCCTAAGGTCATGTTTTCAAAATCCCCATCCTGAGGAACACTAGGATCCAGTTGCTCCAGAAAGATTTCTCTTGCCAAAGCTTCATACATTGTTGTTTGTGCAAGTCTTGAATCTATTTCAGATTGACAAAATATTCCATCTCCAATCTGCACTCCTAAATCTTCTGCTTCGTCAACTTCAAACGCCAAATCAGCACTATCTTCACAAGGTTGGCCGGCCCCAACGGTATAAGTTGAACTGAACGGACCTTGTAGTCCATTATTGATATCATTTGTAATTGAAGGAACATTGGAAAAATCTCCTCCTGGGTCATTACCAGATAGAAGAGATGTTAAATAATCTTCAACTTCCGTCTCAGTTACTGTTTCAGAGAATTCAGCACGACAAACAACGTTGCCCTCAGTGTTATTTTCTCCGGCATTGTATGAGGGATTTACATTGATAGTAAAACTAACATCATCAGTACATTCTTCCGGAGAGGTAAAAGTTCCTGTAAACTCCAGAAGATTGTCTCCAGCTTCAAAGTCGTTAATAACTGAGGTTAAGGTTGGATTAAAAGTAACCGTATTGTCTTCAAATAATCCTGGTCTCGGTGGATCTATAAAGTTAGATAGGATAGTTGCTGCCGAAGTGCCACTATTTATAAGGTCTTGTAAATCATCCCGGCAAATTTCACCATTTACAGGTCCTCCGGCATCAAAAGAAACCACGGTTACCTGTACAGCTGTTCTTTCTTCACTTTCACATGGAGGGCCATCAACTGGTACTATTTGGGTAGCCCAGTAGGTCTCGCCATCCTGGACAACATAATCATCAGATAAAGCAGGTTCAGAGGTTTGTGTTCGGTACCACATATTTACACCTTCAGCTTCAAGCTCACTGACGGTAGTGCCTTCACAAACTGTTTGAGGGGAGGTTGCTGCTGGCGCAGGTGCATCCACAGGTTCGAATCGAACAGGTTTTCTTCTTGTTTCACATCCTGAACCATCACTATAGCCAACATAATAATTGCCTACAGTAATAGGTTCGGTGTCATTTAGAGGGGTTTCCTCTGCAGTATATCTTGTTTGAAAAACTTCTAAGGTATAGCCACTCGGTGCTGGTTCAGCATCAATAGCTTCCTTTAGGTCTCCTACATCATAGGGACCTCCACCGCTACAGGGTGTGAAAAAGTCATCCTGAACCACGGGAGCTGCAGTTGGTCCTGTAATTGTCACAGTGACCATTCTGTCACTCCTAGGAGTTGTACAGTCTGGGGAATCAGCATAATAATCCTCCCCGTCAATCAATAATTCATCAGCTGGGAGTGGTTGACTGGAGGTTTCATCTGCGTACCATGTGGCACCCATAGGTTGAAGGTCTGAAACTGTGTACAGGGCATTACAAAAACTTTGCGCTGGATCAGTAACAGTTGGACATTGCCCATAGATAGAGGGGATTGTTCCAACAAACAATAGAAAGGAAAAAAAGAACCATTTGATTCTTCTTCCCCTTAAAGTAAAATTTTGCATAGGCTAGGTGTTAATTTCAATTAGTATTAGGTTAAAACTCATTAAAAGTTGCACAAATATTAAAATAATTTTTAATATGCCGAGTTGTTTTAAGTAACATCTTAACAATTATTAGCATATTAACCCAATTATATTGGTAAACAGGGTCTTGGTCGGACTAAATTTAAGAAAAATTTATCTATGTTAACAAAATTTAAGCACCTCATCGGTTTATTTTACCTTTTTGTAGGTATGTCATTCGCTCAAACCAGTATGGCTGATGGGGAAAGGAAGCTGAACAATGGAGAAATCGATGAAGCAAAAGAAATATTTCAGGAACATGAAAATAAGCCGAAGGCTATAGAGTTTTTGGGAGATATCGCCAGTTTTAATAAAAACTGGGATGAAGCCATTGGATATTATGATGATCTGGTGGAAAAGGACCCCGGAAATGCCATGTATAATTTCAAACTGGGAGGAGCAATGGGAATGAAGGCATATTATGGTTCTAAATTCGAGGCAGCATTGCTCCTGGGAGATATTAAGAAACATTTGAATAAGGCTGCTGAACTTGATCCGAAACATACGGAGGTAAGAAGAGCCTTGGTTGAATTCTATATGCAAATTCCCGGGTTTATTGGGGGGAGTAAGACAATTGCTGAAAGCTATGCTTCAGATCTGGATCGCTTAAATGAAGTTGATGCGCTTTTAGCTGACGCTTACATCTATAAAATTGAAAAGTACCGGGAGTTGGCCAAAAATAAATACAACGAAGCTATCAGAATAGCTGTGAGGAATCCTGATTTACTTACCAGGAATTATCTAAAATATGAATTGGGAGAAGCAGCTGCTATCTATGAAATTAATCTGGAAGAAGGTAAAAGGTTGTTGGAAGAGTATATTGAAAATTACGGATATAAGGATCTTAAGAGTCCTGCATGGGCATACCTCCGGCTCGCTCAAATAGAACGGGTGCAGAACAACCGTCAGGCCGCACTGGATCATATTGAAAGATCACTTGCTATAGATCCTGAATTCGAAAAGGCATTGGCAGAAAAACAAAAAATTCAGAGACTCTAATATTAGTCCTGCCAGCTCTGTCAAAATCTTATATTTGCACAAAAAATTTCCATGAAAATTCATTTTATTTCCATTGGGGGAAGTGCCATGCATAGTCTGGCAATTGTTTTAAAACAAAAAGGTCATGAGGTAACAGGAAGCGATGATGCAATTTTTGAACCTTCCAGATCAAAACTGGCTAAATATGGATTACTTCCGGAGGAAATAGGATGGAATGAACAATATATTACTGAAGAGCTTGATGCCGTAATTCTCGGGATGCACGCTAAAGATGATAATCCTGAATTGATTAAAGCTCAGAACCTCGGTTTGAAGATATATTCATATCCGGAGTTTCTATACGAACAATCTAAGGATAAAACCCGGGTTGTTATTGGTGGTTCTCATGGAAAAACAACTATTACATCTATGATCCTCCACGTGATGAATTATCACGAAAAGGAGATCGATTATATGGTGGGGGCAGCAGTGAATGGGCTGGAGAATCCTCTCCATTTAACAGGTGAGAACGATTTTATAGTCATAGAAGGGGATGAATATCTTTCTTCAGCGATAGACCGAAGACCAAAATTTCATTTATATCAGCCAAATATTGCTCTCTTGAGCGGGATCGCCTGGGATCATATCAATGTGTTTCCAACCTATGACAAATATGTGGAGCAGTTCAGAATTTTTATTGATTCCATAGTAAATGGCGGAATCCTGGTTTATAACGAGGAAGATCCTGAAGTGAAAAGGCTGGCGGAAGAATCTGAAAATCCCATTAGAAAACATCCGTACCATACTCCAGATTATCATACAGAAGGAAATGTGACCATCCTGGACGTTCCGGAAGGAGAATTGCCTTTGGAAATCTTTGGGAAGCATAATTTGAATAATCTTGCAGGAGCTAAGTGGATATGTCAGCATATGGGAGTGGATGAAGATGATTTCTATGAAGCGATTGCTACTTTCAGCGGAGCTTCCAAACGACTTGAGAAAATTGCCGAAAAAGGTTCCTCGGTCATCTTTAAGGATTTTGCGCATAGTCCTTCCAAGGTAGCTGCAAGCACGGCCGCAGTCAGGGAACAATATCCAAATAAAAAGCTTGTAGCCTGTCTGGAATTACACACCTATAGCAGCCTGAATTCAGAGTTTTTAAAGGAATATAAAGATAGTCTGGAGCCTGCAGATGAGGCTTTGGTTTTTTATTCACCCGAGGCAATTGCTGTTAAGAAGCTGGAGCCGGTATCTATAGGTCAGATCAGCAAAGCCTTCAATAAAGAAGGGCTTAAGGTCTTTACTACATCAGAAAGTTTCAAAGAGGAGTTAAATAATCTTTCGCTTAAGGATTCGGTTTTACTTATGATGAGTAGTGGTAACTATGGAGGTTTAGATCCTGAGGAGTTAAAATCACTCATTTAACTTTTTGATATACAATTGTTTTTGTTCTGATTTCGATCCATTGTTTATCTTTAGCATAAGATGAGCGATGAACAAGTAAACCTCAGTATTAAGAAATGGGCCGAAGCTGACCGGCCCAGGGAAAAACTTCTCCAAAAAGGAAAGGCCAGTCTAAGTGATTCTGAACTGATAGCCATACTTCTTGGTTCAGGTAGCAAAAATGAAAGCGCGGTAGAACTAAGTAAAAGGATTCTTTCTTCAACCCTTAATAATCTTAATGAACTGGGGAAACTTTCTGTCAATCAGCTGTGTAAATTCAAAGGTGTGGGTCCCGCAAAAGCTGTGGCAATTGTGGCTGCACTTGAGCTGGGAAGAAGACGAAGGCTGGAAGAGGCTCTGGAACAAAAGAAAATAACATCCAGCCGTTCCGTATATGAGATCATGCTTCCCGTTATTGGTGAATTACCTCATGAAGAATTCTGGATAATCTATCTCAATAATAGCAATAAGGTAATTGAAAAATTTCAGATAAGTAAAGGTGGGATTACAGGTACTCTGGTTGACGTTAGGATAACGCTCAGAAAAGCCCTGGAGCTTGGCGCAGTTTCGATTATCCTTATACACAACCACCCTTCAGGAAATTTAAAAGCAAGTGAAGCGGATAAGCAGCTAACCAAAAAATTGAAAACTGCGGCAGAAAGTCTGGACATCAAAGTCCTTGATCATATTATTGTAACTGAAAAGTCCTACCTTAGCTTTGCCGATGAAGGTATGCTTTAAGATAGCTTTTGAATGTTATTAATCTACACCCAAAAAGTTACACCTAGGATAATATATGTGTTCAAACATATTTGTACACATATGCTTGGTATTCCAATTAAATTCACTTCCAAGATAGAGGAATTTATAGCCCATGACGGAGCAAAATTATCTTATGGGCGGCAGGCTCTGGGAAATGAATTTTTTATTCAGAAAGTAGATCTTTTAATGGAACAGGGGTTTTCGGAACTTGAGATCAAAGTTCAGCCCTGGGATGACACAATTTGTTTTTTTCCGTTGCCTGAAGCCAGTGATCTGCCTTTTGATATTTTTGCCGCTTCCTTCTACCTTTTAAGCCGATATGAAGAATATCTTCCTCATGTGAAAGATGAAGCCGGTCGTTTTCCTGCTGCCGAAAGTCTCGCTTCCCAGGAAAGCTTTTTACATAAACCGGTAGTAGATATCTGGGCGATAAAGTTCCGGGATATACTTCTGGAGCGGTTTCCTAAACTTGAGGTTGCCAACCGGCAATTTAAGGCTGGAACAATTATAACTTCTGAACACACTTTTATCTTTAAGAATAAAGGTTTTCTCAGAAGCTTTATCGGGATGTTGCTGGATCTTTTCAGTTTGAATTTAGGTAAAGTGGCAGACAGGCTTCAGGTATGGGTAAGGTTAAAAGATGATCCTTTCGATATTTTCGAAGATCTGATAGAGCTTATCAAAAAACATAAGATCTATATGCTGTTCATGTTCCAGTTGAGCGATTTTTCTATTCATGATCGCAATATTAGCCATAACCGTATTCCTCACAGGGCGGTGATCAAATCTGTAGCCGATTACGCTAAGGTAGGCTTATTAATGGGCTATTATGCCATGGAGGAAATTAGAAGCCTTAGGAAGGAAAAGCTGAGGATGGAAGAAATTGTGCATAGTCCGGTTGAGCATGCTATGAATTCAAAGTTTAACCTCAGGCTGCCCGATAATTATAACGATCTGATAGAACTTGAGATCAATAATGACCATTCTATGGGTTATCCTGAAATGCCTGGGTTCCGGGCAGGAACTTCCACCCCCTATCTTTTTTACGATATCAATATGGAAGTCACCACTCCATTGAAGGTTCATCCTTTTGCGTTTCATTCTTCGGTGGTGGAAACCATGTCAAAAACAAAACTTCGGGAAGATCTTAGTCGTATGCTCATGGAGGTCAAAGCTGTTGGGGGTATATTTAGAGGCGTTTTTCGGAACCATGATTTTTCAAGATATTCAGATAAAAACTTATATTATTCTTTTTTAAAACAGATTCATGAGGTTGAGTGATATAGAGCATGTGTTTTTTGACCTTGATCATACCCTTTGGGATTTTGACCGGAATTCCGCACTGGCGTTCAGGGAAATATTCAGGAAACAGAAGATAGAAATAGATATAGATGATTTTCTGCAGGTCTATAAACCTATAAATTTCAGGTATTGGGAGCTATATCGGAATAATTCGGTCAGCAAGGAAGATCTGAGGTATGGCAGATTAAAGGAAAGTTTTGACTCATTGCGATTTGAGGCCTGCGATACAACGATCAATTTAATAGCAGATGATTATATTGAATATTTGCCAAATAACAACCATCTTCTGGAGGGTAGTCTTGATGTTCTGGCCCATTTAAGCAAAACCTATAAGCTTCACATAATTACGAATGGGTTTGAAGAAGTCCAGCAACGGAAGATGATGAATTCCGGGATTTTGGATTTTTTTCAAACAATTACCACTTCTGAAGAGGCCGGAGTAAAGAAACCGCATCCTCAGATCTTTGAAAAGGCTTTACAAAAAAGTGAAGCGCTGCCTCAAAAGTCGGTGATGATAGGTGATAATCTGGAGGCTGATATCATTGGGGCTTCCAGGTTTGGTTTGTATGCCATTTACCTTAGTTCTGAAGATCAAGTTTCTCAAAATCAGTTCCCTCAGATCCAAAAGTTAAAAGAGCTTCTTGATTATTTATAACAATAAAGAATAGGTATTTTCGTTGGGCAAAGAAAGCCTTCATGTTTCCTTTAAAACCACGTATCATATCATTTTTTATGATCGGGCTTAGTCTGATGCTGACTTCCTGTTTTAAGGATGTGGATTTTGAACAGGCTCAGGATATTAAGCTTGCTCCTGATCTACAGGTTGATCTTCTCTTCTACGAACTCACTGAAAATGACTTTCTCGATTCTGAAACAAATACTTATTCCCCGGTTATTCGCGATACGGTGAGACTGGAATTTCTTGATGATGAGTATATACAGGATGGACTTATGTATGCTGAGTTCAGGTTTCGGCATGAAAATAGCTTTCCCAATAAAATAAAGAGTAAAATTCGGTTTCTGGACAATAATGGGCGTGAACAGTTTAATGTGAATTATGATATTCCTGGAGGTTCGGTCGCTTCTCCATCCATCGTTGATACCGTGCATACCATGGCTGGAAGCGAAATAGTGAGGGTGAGACGATCTATTCAAATGGTTGTGGAGCTGGAAATGCTAGGAGGAGGAAAAGATATCGAAGGCGGACTTGACTTTTCTTCAAAAGGATTGTTCAAGTTTGAATTTTGATATGCGGAATAGAATCCTCATTTTATTTGCTTTTGTTTCGGTGCTCTGCTACGGGCAGAACAGGCCTCTGCTATATAATGTAGATGATCTTCCGCAGGCCTTATTGCAAAACCCGGGAACCAGGATAGATTTTACCAAACATATTGGAGTTCCTTTTTTTTCTCAGATACATCTTTTTGCCGGTTCTACTGGGGTCACAGCTCATGATATTTTCAGTGATGAAAACTCGAATGTGAATCAGCGGGTTCAGAATGTAATGGATAGAATAACTTCGGGGGATTATTTTTCAGTTAACGAACAGTTGGAAGTACTTTCTTTTGGCTGGAAAATGGGTAGCAGGGGATATTTCTCAGCGGGGGTCTATCAGGAACTAGATATCTTTGCTTACTTTCCAAAAGACCCGGCCCTGCTTGCGTTTGAAGGTAATGCCGAGTATATTGGAAAGAGTTTCAGTTTTTCTGATGCCAATTTTACTGGAGAGGTATTAACGGTATACCATGCCGGTTATAACTATAAGGTTGATCCGAAACTTTCAGTTGGCGGAAGAGTCAAATTATATTCGGGAATTTTCAATGCTGAAAGTACTCAGAATGATGGTTTTTTTAGTACCGTTGAAACCCCGGGCGGGCCTAATTTCTACAGGCATGAATTAGATGATCTTGATGTGCTTGTAAACACTTCAGGTTATGCCTCTTTAAAGGAACAGGATAACATGACAGTAGATCAGGCTGTGGCAGAACTTTTGAGTAGGTCATTTTTTGGGCAGAATGTTGGCCTGGGAATAGATCTTGGATTCAATTACAGGGTAACAGAACAGTTTGCGGTAAATGCATCTATCCAGGACCTTGGGCTGATGTTTCATAAGAATGATACTGAAAATTATCATTATTTCGGTTCCTATTCAACTAATGGCCTGGAACCTTTATTTCCTGAACTTGATGGTAATGAAAGAACTATCCCCTACTGGGAAGTATTTGAAGAGCAATTGGATGCAAATTTAAAGGAAGAGACTACTTATAATGAGTATAATACCTGGCGTCCACTTAAGTTCAATGCTTCCTTTGAATTCGGTACCGGAAAGTCGATCCTTCCCTGCGACTACCTGATTAGCAAAAAGCCCAGATTTATGAACCTTTTTGGGATGCTTGTCTCGGGAGTGAATAGAAGCAAGGGCCCAACCTATGGGGTGACAGCATACTGGGACCGGAAGGTAACGGATAACTTACGCTTTCGGCTGGCTTATGGTGTTGATGATTTCAGTCTTACCAAACTAGGATTAATGGTTTCCTCTCGATTTAAGAATTTTAATATCTATCTTGCAGCAAACGATATTATTGGTTATACTAATTTAGCAAAAGCAAACAGTGCCTCCCTGCAATTCGGGATGCAATTTATTTTTAAAGATTTATGAGAACTTTACTTACCGCCCTGTTCACTTTCGGGGTAATTTTTATTTCAGCCGCTCAGAGTTTAGATCAGTATAAATATATTTTGATCCCGGAAACATTCGAATTCACCGGAGAGGTAGATCAGTACAGACTGAACTCTATGACGAAATTTCTGTTCGAAAAGGAAGGCTATATTACCTTGATGAAGACCGAAGAAAAACCGGCCGATCTCAGACAGAACCCATGTTTGGGAGTAACTACGAAACTTGAAAACAATTCCGGGCTTTTTGTTACAAAATTGGTTTTAAAGCTTGAGGATTGTTATGGAAACGTGGTTTTTAGTTCTGAAGAGGGGAGAAGCAGGGAGAAAGAATTTGAAGATTCTTATCAGGAAGCTTTAAGGGGTGCCTTTGAATCCATAAAAGAACTGAATTATCAATATGAGCCTAATGCCAATATCTCAGCTAATGTTCCTTTACCGAAAGTTGTAGAGGTTGATGAGGTAGAACAGCCGGAAGAAGAGGTAGAAGAAGAAGTTCAGGAAATCATGGTAGAAGAGATGAATGAAGAAAAGGAAGAAGAACCTACGCAAGAGGATGCAGGGACAAATGAGTATCGCTATGCAGGCAAAACCTATACAGTAAAGGAAACCGCACAGGGATATGGCTTATTTCCGGAAAATGCTTCTGAGCCAATCGCAATCCTGATTGAAACCGAAGGAGGAAAGAGTTTTATCTATAATTCGCTAACAAATCAGGGCATTGCTTACTTTGATTCACAAAATAATCTTGTGGTGGAATACTTCAGCCGTGCAGAAAATAAGAAGGTAATTATCAAATATGAACGAATTGATTAATACCCGTATTTCTTTTTCCATCTTTTTCTGAGAAATTCCCTTTGGGCATTTTCTCTCTGATTATTGCCAGGGTTGTAGAGTGTAGTGTTCTTTATTTCTTCAGGCATAAATTCAGCTGCAACAAAATTGCCTTCATGGTTATGGGCGTACTTGTAATCTTTTCCGTAGCCAATGTCTTTCATAAGTTTAGTGGGAGCATTCCTGATGGCTAAAGGCACCGATAGATTACCCGTTTTTTTAACCAGACGCTGAGCTTCATTAATTGCCATATAGGAAGCATTACTTTTTGGGGAAGTTGCCAGGTAGGTGACGCACTGGCTCAGAATGATCCTGGCTTCCGGATAGCCGATAGTATTCACCGCCTGGAAGGAATTGTTGGCTATTACTAAAGCAGTAGGATTCGCGTTTCCAATATCTTCACTGGCCAGAATAAGAAGCCTTCTCGCAATGAATTTCACGTCTTCACCGCCTTCAATCATTCTTGCTAACCAGTAAACAGCAGCATTAGGATCGCTTCCGCGTATGGATTTGATAAATGCTGAAATTATGTCGTAGTGTTGCTCGCCCGCCTTGTCATATAATACAGTGTTTTGCTGCACTTTGGAGAGAACCAGTTCGTTGGTGATCTCTGTATTTTGCTCTTCAGAAGTAACAACCAGTTCAAAGATATTAAGCAGCTTTCGAGCATCCCCGCCACTCAATCGTAAAAGGGCTTCAGTTTCTTTAAGTTTGACCTTCTTGGCCGAAATTATTTTATCCTCTTTCATTGCCCGTTCTAACAATGCGATGAGATCTTCTTTTGAAAATGGTTTCAGGATATAAACCTGACATCTGGATAGCAATGCCGAAATAACCTCAAAACTTGGGTTTTCGGTGGTTGCTCCAATCAGGGTTACCCATCCTTTTTCCACAGCTCCAAGTAATGAATCCTGCTGGGATTTGCTAAAGCGGTGTATTTCATCAATGAACAGAATGGGACTTTTGGTGGTAAAAAGGCCTTCGCTTTTTTTTGCCTTTTCAATAACCTCTCTAACATCTTTCACGCCACTGCTTATTGCACTCAGTGTATAAAAAGGTCTGCCAGATTCATTGGCAATAATATTGGCCAAAGTTGTTTTGCCCACCCCCGGAGGACCCCAAAAGATCATGGAAGGAATCATACCCTGTTTAATCTGTTGTTTTAAGGCTCCGTTTTGTCCAATAAGATGTTGCTGACTAAGATAGTCGTCTAAGGTTTTTGGTCGAAGTCTTTCCGCCAGGGGTTGGTTCATAGCTGTATTTTAAATGACAGTTTTACATCCATTAGAGTTTGGATGCTTTTTTGTAATATTAATTAAAATTGAAGAAAATTTGAAAGCTTCCACACCTTTTGTTTTTACCAGCGGAACCATTGGGTATCCATTATTATTTGTGCTTCTAATATGGATAGTATTTTGGGTAGAGGTACGCTTTGGTGTAAGTTTTAACCACTTTGGTGTCAGGCCGGGTGAAATTACAGGTTTAAGAGGGATAATTTTCTCTCCTTTTATCCATTCAGATATTGAACATTTGTTCAATAACACCATACCATTATTTATTTTATCACTGGCATTGTTCTATTTCTATAGACCTATTAGCTGGAAAGTTTTGTTGATTGGGCTTATTTCTACAGGGGTGCTGACCTGGCTTATTGGCAGGCCTTCAAATCATATAGGAGCCAGCGGTATAATCTATCTGCTGGCCTCATTCTTATTCTTCAAAGGAATATTTTCCAAATATTACAGGCTGGTTGCCCTTTCCCTGATAGTTGTTTTTATCTATGGGGGATTAGTATGGTATGTCACGCCTATAGACCCTACTATCTCCTGGGAAGGCCATTTATCTGGATTGTTAAGTGGTTTGAGTCTTGCACTGATCTTTAGGAAAAATATTACTGAACCTCCAAAGTATTCTTGGCAACAACCGGATTATTCGGAAGATGATGACCCCTTTATGCGGCATTTCGATAAGGATGGGAATTTTATTGAAAAACTTCCGGAAGATGAAGAAGCCGAAGAAGATGAAATGGAATACAGATATATCTATAAAGAAGGTCCAAAGAAAGATTAAAGTCTTTGCCTTACCACCTCATATAAAAATGCGCCGCAAGCAACCGATACATTCAGGGATGCGATACTTCCCAGCATTGGTAATTTAGCCTTATTGTTTACCGATTTTAAAATTGAATTTGAGACTCCTTTAGCTTCATTTCCCATGACAATCGCCAGGGGCTGGTTAAGATTTAAATCGTAAATAACATCATAGGTTTTTTCAGTGGCGGCGATTACATTTATATCATAGGTTTGTAAGTGATAAACTGCATCAAGTATATGGTTCACCTTACAAATAGGCACCTTGAATACAGCTCCGGCAGACGTTTTTACCGTATCAGCATTTATAGGGGCTGATCCTTTCTCCTGAATAATGATCCCGGAAACTCCACAACATTCGGCAGTTCTTATAATAGCACCGAAGTTTCTCACATCTGTAAGTCCGTCGAGTAATAAGAAAAGCGGGATAGTGGAGGCGTTTTGAGCTTTTTCTACCAGCTTTTCAAGGCTTATAAAGCTCACCGGGGAGATATTTGCCACAACGCCCTGATGATTGCCCTTACTTAGCTTATTAAGCTTTTCTATAGGAACATAAGAAACATTATAACTACCATCCTTAAGATGACGATTAAGTTCCTGAAATAGTGAGCCTGATAATCCTTTCTGGATGAATATTTTTTCAATAGACTTTCCGCTCTCAATAGCTTCAATTACGGCACGTATTCCAAAAATTCGGGTAGTTTCATTCATGGGTCAAAAGTACATTTTATTTTAAATAAAAACACCTCCCGAAGGAGGTGTTAGTTTAAAAGTCTTTACCTAATTGATTATTGCTTTTCAAAAAGAAGTTCTACAGTGTATGGAGAAACTCCACATCCACCACCTTCTACAAAATCGGTAAATTTAAGTGTAAAGGATGAATCGTCGGTTATGTCAAAAGGTTGAGGGGATTCAGATCCTTGGGCCCAGACTATTGATCCGGCTCCACATCCTAATCCAGTATTACCTCTTAAAACACCTACTTCTGTACATACAAATTCAAAAGCAAGATTTTGTCCACCATACGCAGTTAGCCAAGCAAATTCGAATGATCTAACTGTTCGGCTGTCTGCATTCAGACTTACAGTCATTCCGTCTTGAAGGTACGGGAGGCCGAAAGCAAGACCATTTGATAAAAGAGAGACCTTGTAATCACCGGTAAATGTTCCTTCCGGTAACGGACAACCTACAGTTACATTGTAACGGAAAGGTGAACTAAAGAAAAGCCCACTAAGGTTTGCACCAGAATTAGTACTGGTGAATGTTTGTCCTTTTGTGGTGTTTACAGCCAGTCTAAACTGAAATTGGTCTCCAGGAGCCAGTTCGTCTTCAGATACTCCTAGTGCACTTAATGCTTCCTGTGCTGGCACTACAAGCGTATAATTAGGAAGTCCTGATTCACCTTCTGTAAATTCAGAAGCAGGGACATTCTTTACTAAGACTTCACTTACGTCATCATCGCCATCTGAATCTCGATAAGCAACATAGACGTCCATTGATTCAAGTTCGTCTCCATCTGAAGCATCACTTTCTTCTAGGACTACAGCAAATTCTGTTGTTCCCAAGTTATAGAGGTCGTATACTCCTGATCGAAGTTCGAGGGTCCTCAAAAATGCTCCGGTTTCAACGTTTTGAACCTGAAGAGCAATTTTATCTTCATCTTCGCAGCCTACCAGTGAAATGGTAAGAAATGCTAATAATAAATATTGTAATTTTTTCATCTTTCTGTTTTTTTTAAATTACTCAGCACAAGAACTAGTATCCCAGAATACAGGTACTGTATGATCAGCTTTTTGGTCAACATTAATATTCTGTTCAACCAATTCATTCGGATAAAGGAATGATCTGATAAATCCAGCATTAGGAATGATCAGGGTAGGCTGCAGGTTCATAGGTGCACAGGTTCTTCTGTAAGTATTGTATGCTTCCACTCCATTACCAAACAAAGCGATGAAGTATTGCTTCACAATAATATCTAATTTTTCATCCTCGCTGGAGGCTGCATCGTAATCTGCCAGCACCTCGTTAACATAAGCGTCGATATCATCATCTGATGGGACAAGAGCCTCATTTGCTACGGAAGCACCAAAATCCATTACTTTTTCGATAGATGTTCTCATACCATTTTCAAGATAGTCCCTTGCATCACCTGTAACTCCCATTGTTAAGGCAGCTTCAGCCAACATGAAATCTGAATAGGATGCTAACATTATTGGAGAAATTCCTGCTCCTTGTAATCCAATTGTTCTTCCAGGTACTGGTTGTCCAGAACTGTCATCAAATTTACCTCCTACAGGATAAACTCCCCAGGTAGTTCTGTCTCCTCCATCTGGTGGAATTCCATCGTTGTTTCCATGATCTCTACCCCAATAACCAGCGGTAGGATTTGTGGTACCTTCATAATTAGCTGCATAACAGAATGGATAATGGTCTAGGTCGTAATGAGTAGGTGCTTCTTCGTTAATACATTCCGCTTCCTGCTCATTCGTTGTCATTGTTAAAGTTTGACGATAGAAGTAATATCTGGTTCGAGGATCTGGCTCAGATTTCTCGAATGCCATATAATACATATAAGAGTTAGACATGTAATCAGTAACATCAGCTGCCACATCAAAGTTTCTTCCGAATATTGGGTGACGGCTGTCTGGATTTGCATCTACATTTGAATATCTGAATTCGAAATCCTCACTGGTGTCATTAATGTAATCTCCACTAGCTACAATATCATTGATTTTTGAAGCAACACTATTGTCAACCAGTCTTGTTTGAACGTACATTTTTAACTTTAACGTATTAGCAAGAGCAAGCCAGTTATCCTCATCACCATCATAGTAAAGATCGTTTGTAGGAAGGAAGGCCTCTTCTTTTTCCAAATCGGCAATGGCTTCATCAAGTAAAGCCTCCATAGCAGAATATATCTCTGCTCCAGGAGTTACATTTGGATTTTGGAAGTTAACACCATCAAGAGCTTCGGAATAAGGTACCGGGCCGAAATAGTCCACAAGGGAAACCATTACGTAAGCCTCGATGATCTTAGAAATTGCAAGGTGTGTATACAATTCCTGTTCTTCTGCACGCTCTCTTAAAGCTCTCGCATCTGCAATTATATCTGCATAAGCAATAGAATAAGGAGTGTTAAACTGATCTGCCTGATATGCATTCGAATAAATAGGTCCGAACATATGTAGCATTCTGGTAACCTCCATACCTTCTTCTGTAATAGCTTCAAAGTAAGACGCAAGATCCACCTGTATGCTATTTAGGTAAAAGTCTACATCGGCATTTCCTGGAGCCAGCGCATTGGGGTTGTCCAGGATCTCCAATTCCGTGGTTTCGCAGGAATTTGCACCTACAAGTACAATAGCCATGGCGAAGACCTTTATAACTGAATTTTTAATCTGTTTGTACATAGTAATATTTTTTTCTAATTAAAAGGTAGCTTTAACACTGAATCCCATTCTTCGGGCGCTTGGTCCGGTTATATAATCTATACCTTGTCCATTCCCAACACCTGTACTAAGCGTATTTGTGTCGAAATTGATCGCTTCTGGGAAATTAAATGCTCTGTACCAAAGATTTGTTCCTGTTAAGTTAATAGAGAAACTTCCAAATGGAGTTTCTTCCAATAGTCTCTTTGGAAAGCTATAGCCTAGAGTGACTTCTGCCAGTCTTAGAGTAGAACCGTCATAAATCTGTAATTCATTAGGTCCAAAACCTTTATTGTTAAAATAAAGATCTGTTGCAGTGATCTGAACATTGTTAGGAGATCCATCTGCTAAGACACCAGGTAGAATAAATGTATCTTCTCTGTCTACAGGTACTGCAGCAACACCACGTCCTTCTGTGGCACCGGCAGTTTGAGAGAAAATATCTCCTCCGTGACGGTATTGTACACTTGCACTGAAGTTTATTCCTTTGTAACTGAAGTTGGTGTTACCCGTTGCATTCCAATCTGGATTAGGGTCGCCCAAAATCTTAAGTCCTGTAGCTTCTAAATAATATCCATCACTACCTACGATACGATTACCGTTCTCATCTCTGGCGATAGCCGAACCTCTTAATACTCCGTAAGGTGCACCTTCAACAGCATAGTTTGCCGGTCTTCCTCCAATAGAAGAAGTAAGGGCAATTTGCTCGGTTCCTTCTGGAAGTTCTGTTACAATTGGTTCGTCTGCATAGAAGTTACCGCCAATATTCCAGTTAATATCATCAGTTCTTATTACTGCCATATTCAAATCTACTTCAACACCTTGGTTTTCCATCTTACCAGCATTAATTCTGGTTACAGTAAATCCGGTTGCAGGATCCAGGTTTTGATCGGTAATAAGATCTTTAGACTCTTTCTTGAATAAACTTACGTTTAAATTAAGTCTATTATCGAATAATCTTGAATCCAAACCTACTTCAAATTCGCTAACAGTTTCTGGTTTCAAATTTGGATTACCCAGTCTGTTTGATACAGAGTTTCCAGTAATAACATTACCAAATCTGTCTACGAATGCCCTTGAAGTCAGTGCTAGTGAATTCCTTGTTCCGTAAGGAGAAGGGAATCCAGCTGAGGAACCGTATCCAACTCGAAGTTTTAGATAGTTAACAGCATCAGACCTTAATCCATCAAAAGCTGAGGTTGGAATGAATGATAAACTTGCTGCCGGGTAGAATAAAGAATAATTATCTTTTTCTAGGGTTGAACTCCAGTCATTACGGGCAGCTACGTTAAGATAAGCAAAATTCTGGTAACCCAGTGTTGCATCTCCGTAAACCCCTAACTGGTTTTCTTCGGAATAGAACGCAATATTACCTCCAGTAAAACTATTTACGGAAGAGGCGTTAACGAAGTTGTAATGTTCAAGAACCCCAAATGCAAGTTGTTGAGTACTTTCAATTCCATCTCTTTCAAAGGTATCTCTACGTGTAGTTCCTCCCACAACGAAATTGAAGTCAAAATCTGAAGAAAGATCGTAATCACCTATTAACTGCAAGTTGTTATTGAAAATTTTGTTTTTCGCCTGGACTGTTCTGTAAATTCCAAGTGGATTTCCATCCACACCACCTTTATTCTGGCCATAAGAACTAAACTCTGTATAAGTGTCAAGACCGGCAGTATAAGAAAGGTTAAGATTGTCATTTAGAGTATACATGATATTCGCAGAACCAAAGATCCTTTCTGTGTTTTGAGTAGTTTTTGAATTGGCTACTGTCCACCTTGGGTTTTGAATATCATTACCAGCTCTATAATAAATACTTCTTCCATCCGGTGTTTGGAAAGGCATTCCCATTAAGTCAACACTTGAAGGGGTGTACATAACATCACCAAATACAGAGGCACCATCACCAACAGTACCACTACCAGCAGAAGCTGCAATTGGTGGCGTTGAATAATCTGTGTTGGAATAGTTGATAGTTCCATTAACACTGAAGTTGTTGCTCAGTTGGGCGTTACCACCGAAACCAAAGTTGTTTCTTCTTAAAGTGTTTCCTGGAGTAAAACCTCGGTCATCAAGATAACCATAGTTCATGTTGAAATTTGCGTTATCTGATCCCCCAGAAACGTTAACGGAGGTTGTGGACGCCACACCTGTTCTAAAGAATTTTTCAACACTATTATACGGTTGAAGACGGTAATCTGATTCTACTAACTCAGGAAATCCCTGTACAAGGCTTTGGTCTGAAATATTAGAGAACGGATGTGCTATCAAAGTAGTTCCATCTTCTGCAATCCCTCTGAATAAGCTGTTATCGCTTATGTCCTGGCCATATCTTGATCCCCAGCTACTAAAGAAGAATCCGAAACTTTGGTGGAAACCACCTGCGTATTCCTCGGTATAATCTGGAAGATGTGGTTCAGAGAAAAACAAGGATTGAGAAACACTCACTTCCATTTTTTTGTTGGTAACACCTTCAGCAGAGTTCTTAGTGGTGATTAAAACCACCCCATTTCGACCTCTTTCTCCATAAAGTACAGTTGCACTCAAACCTTTTAGAACCTGAACATCTTCAATGTTGTTAGGATCAAGGTCAAGAAAACGACTTGATTCTGTTACACCATCGAAAAATGCAGTTTGCTCATTTGCTCCTCCATCAAAAGGAACACCATCAACTACAAATAAAGGCTGGTTACTTCCGGAAATAGAAGAATACCCTCGAATGATAAAGTTTGTACCAGAACCTGATACACCATTGGTAGCCGTAATATTAACCCCGGCTGCTTTACCTTGAAGAATCCTACCTATATCACCTTCAGTTTTCTGATTAATTTGTTCAGAATCCACTTGACTTACGGCATAACCAAGGGCTTTTTGTTCCCTCTTAATACCCTGAGCGGTGACAACCACTTCTTCTAATTGTGCCGAATCGGCAGACATTTCCACATCTATTCGATCAGTTTCTCCAACAGTGAATTCCACGGTTTCAAGACCGATAAATGAGTAAACCAGAACATCCCCCTGGGTAGCCTGGATGGTGTAATTTCCATCGAAATCTGTTTGAACACCGGTAGAAGTCCCTTTGATAACGATGTTCACACCAGGTAGCGGTAGACCAGCTTCATCGGTCACCGTACCGGAAATCGTTTGATCTTGTGCAAAGGACATCTGCACTACAAACGCCAGTAATAGCGTTAAAATACTAGTAAAGTTTGCTTTCATTTTAAATTTATTTGAATTAGCCAGTGCCAAAAATGCCAAAAATATGTTAACTGTCAATAAAAAATATGTTAAAAAAATTGTTACTTTTTAACTGACCTTGTTCAAAACATTCTATGTTTAAATTAAATTGAAAAAAAGTGGTGAATAATTATGGGTTATTGATTTATCAAAGCCTTTATTGTTTATTTGATAAACAAATCATATTTGGGTCTGCTATTTTTTACTTTTTGAAATAAAAAAACCACCCTATTTAGGGTGGTTTTTAGATTAAACTTACTATGAATTTTATTCTTAGTCCTCGATGATAACAACATAAGAATCATCTGCCTGTGACATACTGCCACTGGTAGCTCTGAATTCGTAGTATAAAGTATCGTCAACAGCCAGGTTTAAATCAGCATAATTTGTATTCATTAATTTGATTTCTCCCCCTTCAGTTGATACCTCTGCAGCGCTATTTGAATATGTTCCATCAGAATTTTTCTTTAAGAAAAGTTCTGCGCTGTCAATAGGAGCAGATAGGGTGTAGGTTGAATATGCAATTGCAGCTCCATTGTTTATAGAGTCAAGGCTTAGTTCAACAGGATTTTCGTCATCTACTTCTATTGCTTTCACTACAGCTACTGTAAATGGGTCTTTTGCAGTGTTTCCATTTGATAATTGAGATTCGATCATAATATCGAATTCATCATCTAATTGGAAATCGCCAAAAACCGAGGAATTAAATGTGGCCATGTCTTCCGATACAGTTGCGGATGTTAGAGAGGATCCATCTAACATTACCTCAACAGAATTTATGGTTATACCTTCATCAGTGAAAAAATCTATGGTGAGATCTTCATTAGTATCGAACACACTAATGTTTTGATCTGCCAGGTATGAATAGCCGCCTATATATGTAGGATCCTCAAAGGGAGCATCCTCATCGCATGAGGTTAGAAGCAAACTTGCAAACACCATGCTCAGGCTTATGTATCTTAAATAATTTTTCATTTCTTATCTTTTTGTTTTTCTTTAATTTATTGTACGTCCCAGAAGATTTTGGTGTATAAATCGTCTTCTCCTCCTAAGTTCTGAACGGCAGCCTCATAATTTTCTGAATTGAGTGCTGGTTCTTCGGTAGGGTAGAATACTCTGTTTGGAACAGGAAGATCTGAAAGTGCAGAGTTTACTAAGAAATCTGGCTCGTCTAATCTTCTGTATTCAGTCCAGGCTTCAAAGCCTCTGTTGAAAAGAGCTATCCATTTTTGAGTACCTATTAATTCTTCCCAGTTAGCTGAATTGTATGCTACACCTGATTGAGCAAGGTAAGCTTCCGCCTCTTCTTGTGTCCCATTGTATTTTAAGATACTTGCAGTAACCCCATTTTCATAGAATTGTTCAGCATCTCCACTTATGAAACCTCTTTCTACAGCTTCGGCTAGAAAAAACTGAGCTTCGTAATACTCAAGAACAGCACCGGGTGCATCTGGAGTGGCAACCAGGTCTGGATCTATATGAGTATAAGCAGCATAAGAGTTGTTAGCTCCAATGGGCCCTCCTAAATAGCCATCTTCAATGTTCTCGTCGAAGAAATCGTCGATTCTGGGGTCGTTTACAGACTGAAGATAGTTGACAGAAGTAGCTCCTGCTACATAATCTTCTGCTCTGTTGTTCAATTCAAAAAGTTCATACACCGGATTAGTATTAGGAGCAGAACTTTCGTAATTAATGATCGCACTGTCATCAGATGATTCCATTACTCCATCATTATAGGCTTCACTAACAGTGCTAGAAGCCAGGCTTTCGTTTACATCGGCCAGTCTCATTCCTAAACGTAGTTTAAGAGTATTAGCGAATTTTCTCCATTTTGCCACATCTCCGTTATAGAAGATATCTGCAGTTCCAAAAGAACTCCCGCCATTTGAAAGAGTAGCCTGATCTTCGGAAACCCTTCTAATAAGATCTTCATAGATCGTAGCCGCATCGTCATATACAGGAGTGAAGTTATCTATATTCAATGTTTCAGAATAAGGTACATCACCACTTAGATCAACCAGCATCTGATAGGAGTAAACCTCAAGGATGTCTATGATGGCAAGTTTATTTGCCCTGGTTTCTTCATCTAAAAATTCGTCAGCCTGAATAGCTTCCCTGGATGATTTCAGATCATTAAGCACTCTGGAGTAAATTATAGTCCAGTATCCATCAGCTAAATCTCTACCAATAACATCGTAGTTAGCTTCATCGTTATAGGTAGTCTCTGTCCAGTGCTGGGCCCAAAGGCGGAAAACATTGGATCCTACGGACATATCGTTTATTACATCTGCAAGTTCTTTTTCGGCATTCGTGAATGTGAATTCCGCGGGAACTTCTGCAGGGTTTTTTGGGTCAACATTATAATCGGTAATGTCATCTGTACAGCTCGCCACTGTAAGACCGATTAAAATGCTAAATATTAAAAACTTTTTCATTATTTAAATTTTTTAGAATTGTAGTTGAACGTTGAATCCATACTCTCTAGTAGCTGGGTAAGCACCAATTTGGAATCCTTGTACATTACTTGCGCTAAATCCAGATTCTGGATCGGCATATGGAAGGTCTTTACTTATGATCCAAAGATTTCTACCGGTAGCAGAAAGCTTGATGCCTGTAAATGGCATATTTTTAAGCATGCTCGAAGGAAAGCTATATGAAAGTGCCATTTCCCGCAGTTTCACGTATGAAGCATCATAAACGAACTGAGCATCAGGAGCATTTCCGTATCTACCATAAGGGTTGGCATAAGTTGAAAAATCTGCTCTAACGGTGTTAGGGCTTCCGTCTGCCTGAACGCCTGGAAGAACAATTCCTCCACCTTGAGACAGAGAGTTTCTCTTTGGATTTCCAAGATCATTAAGGCCGGCAGTTTCAGGATAGATACCTGTTGCCATACCAAAGTAAAGATCTCCGGTGAATACACTTCCACCTTCTTGGATATCGAGTAGGAAACTAAAATCCCAGTTTTTATAACTGAATGAGTTCTGAACACCGGCTTTCCAATCTGGGTTGATATTACCAATTACTTCCTGTCTTGAAGTAGTTTTAGCATAGTTACCATCTTCTCCAACAAGTCGCTGTCCGTTCACGTATTCATAATTAGTACCTTTTAACACTCCGTATTCTTCTCCTACGGTTGCATTAAGTGTAACCCCGAAGAATGAATTCACTAATAAGTTCTTAGAATCCTGATATAGCTTGGTAACTTCTGTTTGGTAAGTAGAGAAGTTAGTATTTATTCTCCATTCAAAGTTCTCGTTTCTAACAGGAGAACCGTAAAGTTGGAATTCAAGTCCTTCATTTTCCACAACTCCTGAATTTACAACACTGGAAGTAAATCCGGTTGCTGGAGTTACTGTTACAGGAACGATTTGGTTTTCAGTTTCTTTCTTGTAAACAGAGGCGTCAAAGCCTAATCTTCTGTTCCAGAAGTTCATTTCAAGACCAACCTCAAGTTCGTTTGTTCGTTCCTCGGTTAGATTGGCGTTTTTGGCTGAAGTTGGGTTTGAATATAATGGTACACCATTGAAACCTGCAACTGCGTCAAAAGTATTAACTAATTGATATGGCTGAGCACCATTACCAACTTCACCATAACCTGCCCTTAATTTACCGTAGGTAATCACTGAACTGTTAAACAGGTTCGAGAAAATAACACTCGTAGAGATCGCCGGATAATTAAAGGCTTTATTGTCATCCGGAAGGGTGGAGAAAGTATCCCTTCTTAAAGAACCTTCCAGGTAATAAGTGTCTTTATAGTCAAAGCTTGCTGTACCGTAAACGCCAAATACTCTCTGATCATAATTTTTCTCTGATGGATAATCAAGAAGAGATACAGAGTTGCTTAGGGTGTAAAGCCCTTCAATTACAAGACCTCCATTTGTAGTAGAGGTGATTTGGTCTAGTTTATTCTGGCGATAGTTGGCTCCCAGAGTTGAAACTATTCCCAGGTCTTCTGTGATGTCATAATCGAAATTTAAGAATAGATCGTAGTTATACTCAGTGAAGTTGATATTAGTTCTTGAATATTCTGAAAGGTCTATTCCTCCAACATTGTTTCTTTCTTCACGAAGTTCACTAAAGCTATCTATACTAGCACGACCCTGTACGTCGAACCAGTCTGTGAACTCATAAGAAAGAGTTGCATAACCAAAGATTCTGTTACGCTCATCAGAGTTGTAATTCTCAAATCTTGTGAAATATGGGTTGTCCCAGTATTTAGGGCTTGTATTTCCAGGCCCGGAAGGATTCCAGGTGATGTTTTTTCCTGTCTGATGATAAACTTCCTCCTGTTCACGCAGATCTACATTGTTAGCCCACCACTGTCTGAAATTCGTCATAAGGTTCTCTGCATCATAACCAGTTCCATAGCGACCTAAACCTGAATTTTTAGTGTAAACAGCTTTTCCGCTTGCACTTAGCTTATCTGTAAGATTCAGAGTTCCGGAAAAGTCAACAGTGTGTCTACCAATTTCACTATTAGGCATTATACCTGTTTGATTATAACGCGTATATGAAATTCTTGAAGAACCTTTATCTCCTCCTGCAGTTACCGCGATGTTCTGAATATCAGTGTAGGCAGTTTCAAAAATATAGGAAGGGTCATTTTTTGCAGCTACCCATGGGTGAGCCTGCTGGTATGTATCTAATTCAGGGTAAAAAGACTTCCATCCATATACCATAAGGTTAGGATCAAACCTGCCGCCAAAAGAAGCGTCGTCACCAGTAGGTGGCACAAGGTCAGCTGTTCCGTCTCCATCAACATCTTCAGAAAGGAAGTACCCTCCAGGACCGTATCCTTGGTAAGGGCCGTATCCTTCTCCGTATTCCTTTTGAAATTTCGCAAAAGTATCAGGGTCATAATTCCCTACATTAATTGAAGAGTTAATTGTTACTCCAATACCTTTCTGGTTTTCACCTTTTTTAGTGGTAATTATGATCGCTCCGTTGGCAGCCCTTGAGCCGTATAGGGCGGTAGCGGCTGCACCTTTAAGAACGTTAACAGATTTGATGTCATCCGGATTGATGTCTGACGCAGCATTACCATAATCATAACCGTCTCCACCAGTTTCCTGGTCGTCTGTGTTGAAAGTGTTGTTGTTAATAGGCACACCATCTACAACAAACAGCGCTTGATTGTTCCCTGTAATAGAAGAATAACCACGAATAATTACATTCGAAGAACCACCGATGGTCGAACTTTTTTTAATGTCAAGTCCTGAAATCTTACCTGATAAAGAGTTTACGAAGTTTCCTTCTTTAGCGGTGCTGACCTCTGAACCATCAACCTCCTGGGTAGCATACCCCAGTGATTTCTTTTCCCTTGAAATACCAAGAGCGGTAACAACCACCTCGTCTAACTTCGCGGCGTCAGCCTGCATAACGACATCAAGCTGGTCACTGTCATTTACAACATACTCGGCAGTTTTCAGTCCAACAAAGGAGAATACCAATGTTTCTCCAATGGAAGATTGGATGGAAAAATTACCGTCAAAATCGGTTTGCACACCCTGGGATGTGCCTTTTACAACGATATTTACACCAGGCAAAGGCAGACCATCTTCGTCTGTCACTGTCCCGGTTACCGTTTGTTCCTGTGCAAAGGATATTTGCACAACAAACGCCAGTAATAGCGTTAAAATACTACTAAACTTTGTTTTCATTTTAAAATTTGTTTGAATTAGCCAGCGCCAAAAGTCAGTAGATTTGGGCTTTAATCCAAGGATATCAGAGGCGGCAGAAAGCCTTAACATTTTACTACTCTGAAAAAGAAGAAGACATATAGAATATTTTAACTTTTAGCGAAAAAATACCGGTACGGTTGGATGTAAAACTTAAAAAATTGATGATTGATTAATTTGTATTGTTAACCGTAAATTAATGCAAGATATTTCTTTCATTTTTTAAGTTAAAAAGTAATTATTTTTTATTTAAGATCAGTGTATTTCCATTCCTGCATCTTACCTATCTGTTAGCTTCATGCTAATTTTCTGAAAATAAGTGCATCTATATTTGAATAATATTTTTTTATTTCTACCTTTGCAGACCCTTAAAAATAGGGGAGTAAATTTTATTAATAATTAGTGTATAGGAAATTATGCCAACAATTTCACAATTAGTACGAAAAGGAAGAGCCAAAATAACCAAGAAGAGTAAATCGGCTGCTTTGGATTCGTGCCCTCAAAGGAGAGGGGTTTGTACACGTGTGTACACTACCACTCCTAAGAAACCAAACTCGGCTATGAGAAAAGTAGCAAGGGTTAGGTTGACTAACGGAAAAGAGGTTAACGCCTACATTCCGGGAGAAGGACACAACCTCCAGGAGCACTCGATAGTATTGGTTAGAGGTGGAAGGGTGAAGGATTTGCCTGGTGTTAGATACCACATTGTTCGTGGTGCGCTTGATACTGCCGGTGTTGAAGGTAGGACTCAGCGTAGATCTAAGTATGGAGCAAAACGCCCTAAAAAGTAATTAAAAACTTTTAATGTAAAGAAATGAGAAAAAGACAGGCGAAAAAAAGACCTCTTTTACCAGATCCAAAATTTAATGATCAGCTTGTGACACGTTTTGTGAACATGATGATGTGGGATGGTAAAAAATCGGTTGCCTTTAAAATTTTCTATGACGCTATCGCGATTGTAGAAGAAAAGAAACAGGACGAAGAGAAATCTGGATTAGAGATCTGGAAAGATGCTCTTTCTAACGTTATGCCTCACGTGGAAGTGAGAAGCAGGCGTGTTGGAGGTGCTACTTTTCAAATTCCAATGCAGATAAGACCAGATCGTAAAGTGTCTACTGCTATGAAGTGGTTAATTAGCTTCGCGCGTAAGAGAAATGAGAAGTCTATGGCGGCTAAACTTGCTGCTGAGGTTCTTGCTGCCGCGAAAGAAGAAGGTGCTGCTGTTAAGAAGAGAGTAGATACTCATAAAATGGCTGAAGCTAATAAAGCATTCTCTCACTTTAGATTCTAAAAAAATAACATGGCACAAAGAGATTTAAAATTTACTAGAAATATAGGGATTGCAGCTCATATTGATGCGGGAAAAACCACAACAACGGAGCGTATCCTTTATTATACAGGTATCAGTCACAAGATTGGTGAGGTGCATGATGGTGCTGCAACCATGGACTGGATGGAGCAGGAGCAGGAGCGTGGTATTACAATTACCTCTGCGGCTACTCACTGTACCTGGCCTTATAGAGATCACGAATACATTGTTAATATTATAGACACCCCTGGTCACGTTGACTTTACCGTAGAGGTTGAGCGTTCGTTACGTGTGCTGGATGGTGTTGTTGCATTGTTTTCTGCAGTAGACGGGGTGGAGCCTCAGTCAGAAACTGTATGGAGACAGGCTGATAAATATAGAGTACCACGTCTTGGTTTTGTGAACAAGATGGACCGTCAGGGAGCTGATTTCTTCAACGTTTGCCGTCAGGTAAAGGAAATGCTTGGAGGTAATCCTGTTCCGCTTCAGGTTCCAATTGGTGATGAAGCTGATTTTAAAGGTGTGGTGGATCTTATTTCCAAGAAAGCAATTATCTGGAATGATGAAGATCATGGGATGACCTATGATACTATCGATATTCCTGCTGAACTGGAAGCTGATGTAAATAAATACCGTGCAGAATTAGTTGAAGCGGTAGCTGAATATGATGAGGCATTGATGGAGAAATTCTTCGAAGATGAAAATTCTATTACCGAAGATGAAATCATCGCTGCGCTACGTGCTGCTACCATCGATATGTCTATCATACCGATGATGTGTGGTTCTGCATTTAAAAATAAAGGTGTGCAGGCTATGCTGGACGCAGTGATGCGTTACCTTCCTTCTCCTGTTGATGTTGATGCTATTAAGGGTCAAAATCCGGAAACTGGTGAAGAAGAGAGCCGTAAACCAAATGTGGATTCTCCATTTTCTGCACTTGCGTTTAAGATCGCTACCGATCCTTTCGTAGGTCGCTTGGCGTTTTTCCGTACATATTCGGGTACTCTTGAAGCTGGTTCCTACGTATTGAACGTTCGTTCAGGTAAGAAGGAGCGTATTTCAAGAATTTACCAGATGCACTCTAACAAACAGGAGCCTATCGATAAGATCGAAGCCGGAGATATTGGAGCGGCAGTAGGATTTAAAGATATCAAAACAGGAGATACACTTACTGATTTGAATCATCCTATCGTTCTTGAATCAATGTCTTTCCCTGCGCCTGTAATAGGTATTGCAGTTGAGCCTAAAACAAAGGCTGATGTTGAGAAAATGGGAATGGCTCTAGGTAAACTTGCTGAAGAGGATCCAACTTTTACTGTTAAAACTGATGAGAATTCAGGTCAAACGATCATCTCAGGTATGGGAGAACTTCACCTGGAGATCATTATCGATCGTATGAAGCGTGAGTTCAAAGTAGAGGTTAATGTTGGTGAGCCGCAAGTAGAGTACAAAGAGGCTGTAAAAAAGACTGCGAATCACAGAGAGGTTTATAAGAAACAATCTGGGGGTCGTGGTAAGTTCGCAGATATCATTTTCGAAATGGGGCCTGTAGATGAGGATTTTGAAGGAGATGGTCTTCAATTTGTTGATGAAATCAAAGGTGGACGTATTCCTAAAGAATTTGTTCCTTCTGTAGAGAAAGGATTTAAAGAGGCTATGAAGAATGGTCCTCTTGCCGGGTTTACAATGGATAGCCTGAAGGTTGTTCTTAAGGATGGATCTTTCCACCCTGTGGATTCCGATCAACTTTCTTTCGAACTGGCTGCAAAAATGGGATATAAATCTGCTGCTAAATCGGCAGGCGCTGTAATCCTTGAGCCAATCATGAAGGTAGAGGTTGTAACTCCGGAAGAGAATATGGGTGATATCGTTGGTGACCTTAACAGAAGAAGAGGTCAGGTAAACAACATGTCAGACAGATCTGGAGCGAAAGTAATCAAAGCTGAAGTGCCACTTTCTGAAATGTTCGGTTATGTAACTACGTTAAGAACACTTTCATCTGGTAGAGCAACTTCAACTATGGAATTCTCTCACTATGCTGAAACTCCTTCTAATATTTCTGAAGAAGTGATCGCAGCAGCGAAAGGAGCAGCTAACGAATAATCTTAAGGAAATGAGTCAAAAAATCAGAATAAAACTAAAATCTTACGATCATAACCTGGTAGATAAATCTGCTGAGAAGATCGTAAAAACCGTAAAGACTACGGGAGCTGTTGTTACCGGTCCAATTCCGTTACCAACAAATAAGAAAATCTTTACTGTTCTTCGTTCGCCTCACGTGAACAAGAAATCCAGAGAGCAGTTCCAGTTAAGCTCTTACAAGAGACTTCTGGATATTTATAGCTCTTCTTCAAAAACGATCGATGCGTTGATGAAGCTTGAATTGCCAAGTGGGGTTGAAGTAGAGATCAAAGTGTGATAAAAAAACTTCCGTGCACTTCGGTGCACGGTTAACATGTCCGGAGCGTTTCGCGAAGGAAAAACGGTGAAAAATACAATTCAGGGCTGAAATGTGTTTTTCAGCTCTAAGTTTTTTAAATAGTAAACAATTAATAATTAATTAAATATGTCTGGGTTAATAGGAAAAAAGATCGGCATGACCAGCATTTTTGACGAGAATGGGAAGAATATCCCATGTACCGTTATTGAAGCTGGACCATGCGTGGTTACCCAAGTCAGAACCAAAGAGGTTGACGGGTATGAAGCACTTCAACTTGGTTTCGATGACGTAAAGACTGCAAATAAAGCTGCTGAAGGGCACGCCAAAAAAGCGGGAACCGTTGCAAAACGAAAAGTCATTGAATTCCAGGGTTATAATGAAGATTACAAATTAGGTGACTCTGTTACCGTGGAGCATTTTAAAGAAGGTGAATTTGTGGATATCGCAGGTACATCTAAAGGAAAAGGTTTCCAGGGTGTTGTTAAGAGACACGGTTTTGGAGGTGTTGGACAGGCCACTCACGGCCAGCACAACAGATTAAGAGCTCCTGGTTCTATTGGTGCAGCGTCTTATCCTGCGAGAGTTTTCAAAGGAATGAAGATGGCCGGTAGAATGGGTGGTGAAAGAGTAAAAGTTGAAAACCTTAGAGTTTTAAAGATAGTGGCAGAAAAGAACCTTTTAGTGGTAAAAGGATGTGTGCCAGGACACAAGAACTCTTACGTAATCATTAGCAAGTAATGGAAGTAGCAGTTTTAGATATTAAAGGAAAAGAAACAGGTAGAAAAGCGAAGCTTTCTGATTCTGTTTTTGCTATAGAACCTAATGAGCATGCCGTTTACTTAGATGTAAAGCAATACCTCGCTAATCAGCGTCAGGGAACTCATAAGGCGAAAGAAAGAGCTGAGATCTCGGGAAGTACCCGTAAGATCAAGAAACAAAAAGGTACTGGTACTGCAAGAGCAGGTAGTATTAAGTCTCCTATCTTTAAAGGTGGTGGGCGTGTTTTTGGACCAAGACCAAGAAATTATGGTTTCAAATTAAATAAGAACCTTAAGCGTCTTGCAAGAAAATCAGCGCTTTCTATGAAAGCAAATGATAAGGCCATTATGGTAGTTGAAGATTTTTCTTTCGATACCCCAAAGACCAAGAATTTCATTGAAGTCCTTAAGGCACTGGGAGTTGAAAGTAAAAAATCTTTAATAGTATTGGGTGACTCAAATAAAAACGTATATTTGTCGTCGCGCAATTTAAAAGCCTCTGAAGTCATAAATAGCTCAGAATTAAGTACTTACAAGATTCTGAATGCTAAAAATATTGTCTTTTTAGAGGGGTCTTTAGAAGGAATTGAGTCGAAATTAAGTTAATAAACCGTTATGAGCATCTTGATTAAACCTGTTATTACAGAAAAAGCTACCGCAGATAGTGAGATGAACAATCGCTTCACTTTTGTGGTTAGTAACAAGGCAAATAAGATTCAGATCAAAGACGCGATCGAATCGGCTTATGGCGTGTCTGTTACTAAAGTTCGAACTATAAATGTCCGTCCGGATCGAAAGACTAAATATACTAAGTCTGGAATGATCACTGGTAAAACTAGTGCTTACAAAAAAGCAGTAGTACAGGTGGCGGAAGGTGAAACAATTGATTTATACAGTAATCTTTAAGATTAAACAATGTCAGTTAGAAAATTAAAACCAATCACACCTGGTCAGCGTTTTAGAGTAGTTAACGGGTATGACGCCGTTACTACTGATAAGCCGGAGAAAAGCCTATTGGCGCCGATAAAAAAATCAGGTGGTAGAAACAGTCAGGGAAAAATGACCATTCGCTATAAAGGTGGTGGTCATAAGAGACGTTACCGAATTATCGATTTTAAGCGTGACAAGCAGGGGATCCCTGCTACTGTTGCTAGCATAGAATACGATCCAAACAGAACGGCCTTTATCGCTTTATTGAATTATCAGGATGGTGAGAAAAGGTATATTATTGCTCAGAATGGGCTTCAGGTAGGTCAGAACGTGGTTTCAAATCACGAAGTTGTAGCACCTGAAATTGGAAATGCAATGCCATTGGCAAACATTCCTCTTGGTACTATTATCTCTTGTATTGAGCTTAGAGCTGGACAGGGAGCTGTAATGGCCCGTAGTGCCGGTGCCTTTGCTCAGTTACTGGCAAGAGAAGGAAAATATGCGACCGTTAAATTGCCTTCAGGGGAGATCAGAAGAATTCTTTCTACCTGTATGGCTACTATCGGAGCTGTTTCTAACAGTGACCACCAGCTATTGATTTCCGGTAAAGCCGGTAGAAAACGCTGGTTAGGTATCAGGCCAAGAACCAGACCAGTAGCGATGAACCCAATCGATCACCCAATGGGTGGTGGTGAAGGTAGAGCTTCTGGAGGTCACCCACGTTCTAGAAAAGGTCTTCCTGCTAAAGGATTCAAGACCCGCTCAAGAACTAAAGCGAGTAATAAATATATTGTAGAACGAAGAAAGACTAGAAAGAAAAAATAAGATATGGCACGTTCATTAAAAAAAGGACCTTTCGTTCACTATAAGCTGGAGCAAAAAGTGGCTCAGAATGTTGAGTCTGGAAAGAAAGCCGTGATCAAAACCTGGTCTAGAGCTTCTATGATTACTCCAGATTTTGTGGGACAGACCATCGCGGTTCACAACGGGAAACAATTTGTTCCTGTGTATGTTACTGAAAACATGGTGGGTCATAAACTAGGAGAATTTTCACCAACACGTTCTTTCAGAGGGCATGCAGGTGCTAAAAATAAAGGTAGAAAATAATTGAAGCTATGGGAGTTCGTAAAAGAGAAAGAGCAGAGCAAATAAAAGAAGCCAAACAGCAGGTAGCTTTTGCTAAGTTGAATAACTGCCCTACTTCGCCAAGAAAGATGCGCCTTATGGCAGATCTAGTAAGAGGTGAAAAAGTAGAAAAAGCGCTTCATATTTTGAAATTCAGCAAGAAAGAATCATCAAATCGTTTGGAAAAGCTATTGCTATCAGCTATCGCTAACTGGCAGGCTAAAAATGAAGATGCAAGTATTGAAGATGCTGAATTATTTGTGAAAGAGATCCGTGTAGATGGAGGAAGTATGTTGAAAAGACTTCGTCCTGCACCACAGGGTCGTGCACACAGAATTAGAAAAAGATCCAACCACGTTACATTAGTGCTTGGAGCAAACAATAATACACAAAGCTAAGAGATAGTATGGGACAAAAAACAAATCCAATCGGGAATCGCCTTGGTATCATTAGAGGTTGGGAATCCAACTGGTACGGAGGTAATGACTACGGCGACAAATTAGCCGAAGACGATAAGATTAGAAAATATATCCATGCTCGTCTTTCTAAAGCGAGTGTATCGCGTGTAATCATCGAGCGCACGCTTAAGCTTGTAACCGTTACTATCACCACTGCAAGACCTGGTATCATTATTGGGAAAGGCGGTCAGGAGGTAGACAAGCTTAAGGAAGAGCTTAAAAAGATTACCGACAAGGAGGTTCAAATTAACATCTTTGAGATTAAGAGGCCAGAACTTGACGCTCACCTTGTAGCGGCAAGCGTTGCCAGACAGATAGAGAATCGTATCTCTTACCGTCGAGCAATCAAAATGGCTATCGCGGCTGCAATGAGAATGAACGCCGAAGGGATCAAAATTGAGATCTCAGGTCGTCTAAACGGTGCTGAAATGGCGCGTTCAGAATCATACAAAGATGGTAGAATACCTTTGTCAACTTTTAGGGCTGATATTGATTATGCTTTAATTGAAGCTCACACTACTTATGGTAGACTGGGAGTTAAAGTATGGATCATGAAAGGTGAGGTATACGGAAAAAGAGAGCTTTCGCCTCTAGTTGGCCTTGCGAAGAACCAAGGAAAAAAATCCGGTGCCGGACGTGGAAACAAATCCCGTCGTAGAAAGTAATTTTTTAAAGTAAAGAAAAATGTTACAACCTAAAAGAACAAAATATCGTAAGCAACAAAAAGGCCGTATGAAAGGAATGTCTCAAAGAGGACATAGGCTTTCTAACGGTACTTTCGGAATCAAATCTATGGATTCCAGCTTCGTTACCGCACGCCAGATTGAAGCAGCGCGTATTGCCGCTACCCGTTATATGAAAAGAGAAGGTTCTATCTGGATCAAGATTTTCCCGGATAAGCCTATCACTAAGAAACCTCTTGAGGTTCGTATGGGTAAAGGTAAAGGTGCCGTGGAATATTGGGCAGCCGTAGTAAAGCCAGGAAGAATAATGTTTGAAATTGGTGGTGTACCAATGGATGTGGCTAAAGAGGCGCTTCGCCTTGCAGCTCAGAAACTTCCTGTGAGAACCAAATTTGTTGTAGCTAGAGATTATCAAGAATAATTTTTGAATTATGAAACAATCAGAAGTAAAAGAATTGTCTGTTGCAGAATTGCAAGAAGAGCTTGATAAGTCTCGAAAAGCTTATTCAGATTTAAAAATGGCTCACGCTGTTTCGCCTCTTGAAAACCCTATACAGTTAAGAGCTGTGAGAAGGAATACCGCAAGACTGGCTACAGAGTTAACTAAAAGAGAACAACAATAATTGTTATTCTGCTGAAAGATGGAAAAAAGAAATTTAAGAAAAGAGCGTATCGGTGTTGTTACAAGTAACAAAATGCAGAAATCTATCGTGGTTTCTGAAGTGAAAAAAGTAAAACACCCTATGTATGGAAAATTCGTTTTAAAAACGAAAAAGTACGTAGCACACGACGAAAATAACGACTGCAACGAAGGTGATACTGTAAAGATCATGGAAACAAGACCTTTAAGTAAATCCAAGACTTGGAGACTAGTAGAAATAATTGAAAGAGCTAAATAATCATGGTACAACAAGAGTCCAGACTAAAAGTAGCAGATAATACCGGAGCTAAAGAAGTTTTAGCTATTCGTGTATTAGGAGGTACAAAGAAAAGATACGCATCTGTTGGAGACAAGATAGTTGTCAGTGTAAAAGAAGCTACACCTAACGGAAATATCAAGAAGGGTGCAGTTTCAACAGCAGTTGTTGTTCGTACCAAGAAAGAAGTTCGCAGACCTGACGGATCTTATATTCGTTTTGATGATAATGCATGTGTATTATTAGGTCCTCAGGGAGAGATGCGCGGTACTCGTGTATTTGGTCCTGTAGCTCGTGAACTTCGTGATAAGCAATTCATGAAAATTGTATCATTGGCACCTGAAGTGCTTTAATACATTAAGAAAATGACAAAGCTTAAAATTAAATCAGGAGATACTGTTCGTGTAATTGCCGGAGACCACAAAGGTCAGGAAGGTAAAGTGCAGAAAGTACTTCGTGAAAAGAATAAAGCCATCGTGGAAGGGGTTAATATGATCTCTAAACATGAGAAGCCTAGCGCTTCTAATCCACAGGGTGGTATAAAAGAGAAGGAAGCTCCTATCCATGTTTCTAACCTGGCGCTTATCGACAAGAACGGTGAGACAACCAGAGTTGGTTACAGAGAAGAGGATGGGAAGAAAGTAAGATTTTCTAAAAAATCCAATGAAGTAATTTAGTTATGGCATACGTACCAAGACTTAGACAGGAATATAACGAGAGAGTGAAAAATGCTCTTAAGGAAGAATTCAGCTACTCCAATGTAATGGAGGTGCCAAAACTTACGAAAATAGTAATTAGCCGTGGAGTTGGTGGCGCAGTGGCCGATAAGAAACTTATCGATCATGCTATCGATGAACTAACTGCGATTAGTGGTCAGAAAGCGGTTTCTACAATTTCGAAAAAGGATGTTGCATCGTTTAAGCTGCGTAAAGGAATGCCAATTGGTGCTAAAGTTACTTTGCGTGGATATAAGATGTATGAATTCTTAGATAGACTTATTACTACCGCTTTACCGCGTGTACGTGATTTTAACGGTATCAAATCTAATGGATTTGATGGTAGAGGTAATTACAACCTTGGGGTGACAGAGCAGATCATCTTCCCTGAGATCGATATTGATGCAGTGAACAGAATCGCTGGTATGGATATCACATTCGTTACTACTGCTGAAACCGATAAGGAAGCTAAAGCATTGTTAACAGAACTAGGATTACCTTTTAAAAAGAACTAATTATGGCTAAAGAATCAATGAAAGCCCGTGAGGTAAAAAGACAGAAATTGGTAAAGAAGTATGCTGAAAAGCGCGCTGCTCTTAAAGAAGCAGGTGATTGGGAAGCACTACAAAAACTACCAAAGAACTCTTCTCCAGTTCGTTTACACAACAGATGTAAATTAACCGGTAGACCTAAAGGGTACATGAGACAATTTGGTCTTTCTCGTGTAATGTTCAGAGAAATGGCTAATCAGGGTCTTATCCCAGGAGTTAAGAAAGCAAGCTGGTAAAATTATAAATTGGATGAAGGTTCATTAACATGAAAACCACATCCGCAAATAAAAATAGATGAATACAGATCCTATTGCAGATTACTTAACAAGAATCAGGAATGCAAATGCTGCAAACCACAGAGTAGTGGAAATTCCTGCTTCCAATGTTAAAAAAGAGATCACCAAGATATTATTCGATCAGGGATATATTCTTAGTTACAAATTTGAGGATAATACCGCTCAGGGAACTATCAAGATCGCTCTTAAGTATGATAAACTTACTAAAGAGCCGGTAATTAAGAAAATTCAAAGAATAAGTAAACCTGGTTTACGTAAATACGCCGGATCAACTGAAATCCCAAGAATCCTTAATGGTCTTGGAGTTGCTATTGTTTCAACTTCTCACGGAGTGATGACAGGAAAGCAAGCGAAAGCAGAGAAAGTTGGTGGTGAGGTATTGTGCTACGTTTACTAATACTTAAAAGACTAAAGAAATGTCAAGAATAGGTAAAAGCCCGGTTACAATTCCAGAAGGTGTGACAGTAGAGCACAAAGATGGTGTTGTAACGGTAAAAGGAAAATTGGGAGAACTTAAGCAGGAAGTAAAAGACATCGATGTTAAAATCGAAGATAATGTTATTACTTTTGAACGTTCTTCAGAAAAAAGTGATCAGAAGGCTAAACATGGTTTATATCGTGCATTAGTTAACAATATGATTGAGGGAGTTACAAACGGATATACTAAATCACTTGAATTAGTGGGTGTAGGTTACCGTGCAACTAACCAGGGCAATAAGTTGGATCTAGCTGTTGGTTATTCCCATAATATTGTACTAGATTTGGCTCCGGAAATTAAAGTGGAGACAATATCAGAAAAAGGTAAGAACCCTATCGTAAAGCTTACTTCTCACGATAAGCAACTTGTTGGACAGGTTGCAGCGAAAATCCGTTCATTCAGAGCGCCTGAACCTTACAAAGGAAAAGGTATTAAGTTTGTAGGAGAGCAATTGAGAAGAAAAGCAGGTAAATCAGCTTAATAAAGTTTAGTTATGGCAGTGTCAAAACAAGATAGAAGAAATAAAATCAGAAAGCGTATCCGAAAGGATATCGTTGGAACAACAAGCCGTCCTAGATTATCTGTTTTTAGAAGCAATAAAGAAATCTATGCTCAGATCATCGATGACGTGGAAGGTAAAACCTTAGCATCAGCTTCTTCAAGAGATAAGGACATCGCTTCTGCTTCTAAAGATAAGAAAGAGCAGGCTGTTATGGTAGGAAAAGCCATTGCAGAAAAAGCGAAGAAAGCCGGAATAGATACTATTTCTTTTGATAGAGGTGGTTATCTGTATCACGGAAGAGTTAAATCATTAGCAGAGGGTGCTCGCGAAGGCGGACTAAAATTCTAGAAAATATGTATCAAGATTATAAAAACGTAGAACATGTAAAACCAGGAGGTCTTGAATTAAAGGATCGTTTGGTTGGAGTACAACGTGTTACTAAGGTTACAAAAGGTGGTAGAGCCTTTGGATTCTCTGCTATTGTTGTAGTTGGAGATGAGAATGGCGTAGTTGGACAGGGACTTGGAAAATCCAAGGAAGTTGCAGACGCTATCTCTAAGGCGGTAGAAGACGCTAAGAAAAATCTGGTACGCATTCCTTTACATAAGGGAACCTTACCTCACGAACAAAAAGGTAAGTATGGTGGAGCAAGAGTAATGTTGCTTCCAGCTGCTGCCGGTACCGGTATTATTGCTGGTGGTGCGATTCGTGCGGTATTGGAATCTGTAGGAGTGCATGATGTACTTTCTAAGAACCAGGGATCTTCGAACCCTCACAACGTTGTAAAAGCTACTTTTGATGCCTTATTACAATTGAGAAGTGCCGAGACTGTTGCAAAACAGAGAGGTGTTTCATTGGAAAAGGTTTTTAAAGGATAAATCAAGGAATAAGATGGGAAAGATAAAAGTCACAAAAGTAAAAAGTGCGATCAACCGCACTCAGAATCAAAAACGTATTCTTGAGTCTTTAGGGCTTAAAAGAATCGGGCAGACGGTTGAGCATGACGATACGCCAAACATCCTTGGTATGGTAAATAAAGTTAATCACTTGGTTTCTGTAGAAGAAACAAAATAATAGTCTCTCATGGATTTAAGTAACTTAAAACCTGCAGAAGGTTCAGTTAAGAAAAATAGCAAGCGTATAGGACGCGGGGAAGGTTCCGGAAAAGGAGGAACTGCGACCAGAGGACATAAAGGTGCCAAGTCACGTTCTGGATATTCCAAAAAGATCGGTTTTGAAGGTGGGCAGATGCCACTTCAAAGAAGGGTTCCTAAATTTGGATTCACAAACAGAAACCGTAAAGTTTATCAGGGAATCAACCTTGATACTCTTCAGTCTCTTGTTGACGAAGGAAGAATTAAGGATACCGTTGATTTAGATGTTTTGGTTGAGAACGGCCTGGCCGGAAAAAACGAGCTTGTTAAGATATTAGGTAGAGGTGAATTAAAGGCAAAGTTGAAAGTATCTGTTCATAAATTTACGGCCTCAGCGAAAGAAGCTATCGAAGCTGCCGGAGGTGAAGTTGTTACTTTATAATAGATAATCAAATGAAATTCATCAATACGATTAAAAATATTTGGAAAATCGAGGAGCTGAAAAACCGAATTTTAGTTACCCTCGGTTTGCTTTTGGTATATCGTTTCGGTGCGCAGGTAGTGCTGCCGGGAATCGATGCCGCTCAGCTTTCAAACCTGGCATCTCAAACTGATAGTGGTCTGTTAGGGCTGCTTAATGCCTTTACAGGAGGAGCGTTTTCTAACGCATCAGTTTTTGCACTTGGGATCATGCCTTATATCTCTGCATCTATTGTGGTGCAGTTAATGGGAATTGCGATCCCTTACCTTCAGAAATTACAGAAGGAGGGTGAAAGCGGACGTAAGAAGATAAATCAGATCACTCGTTGGTTGACAATTGCAATTACTCTAGTACAGGGGCCTGGTTATATTTATAACCTGTTCGCAACCTTACCGGGAGAAGCTTTTATGTTAGGGGATAACCTTACATTTGTGGTTTCATCGGTAATTATCCTTACAACGGGTACTATTTTCGCAATGTGGTTAGGTGAAAAGATCACAGATAAAGGTATTGGTAACGGTATTTCATTGTTGATTATGGTAGGTATCATAGCTACATTGCCGCAAGCCTTTATTCAGGAATTCGCTTCAAGAGTATTTGAATCGAATGGTGGTCTTGTAATGATACTTATTGAATTAGTAATCTGGTTTGCTATCATTATGGCTTCGGTTATGCTGGTAATGGCGGTTCGTCAAATCCCGGTTCAATATGCCAGAAGATCTGCCTCAGGCGGATATGAAAAGAATGTTTTCGGATCAAGACAATATATTCCGTTAAAACTGAATGCATCAGGAGTAATGCCAATCATTTTCGCCCAGGCGATCATGTTCATACCGGTAGCTCTTGCGGGGCTTTCTGATTCTGATACGGCTCAGGGAGTAACGGCTGCATTTCAGAATATATTCGGATTTTGGTATAATCTGGTGTTCGCATTATTGATTATTGTGTTTACATATTTCTATACTGCGATCACGGTTCCAACAAATAAAATGGCTGACGATCTTAAGAGAAGTGGTGGATTTATTCCTGGTATTCGTCCGGGAACTGAAACTGCTGAATATCTGGATCGCATTATGTCCCAGATCACGCTTCCAGGATCTATATTCCTGGCCATCATTGCAGTGTTCCCTGCGATCGTGGTTCAACTGTTGGGTGTACAACAGAACTGGGCGTTATTCTTTGGAGGCACCTCGCTTTTAATTATGGTTGGAGTTGCAATAGATACTATGCAGCAGGTGAATTCTTACCTGTTGAATAGACATTATGACGGATTAATGAAAACAGGTAAAAACAGAAAAGCAGTAGCTTAATTATGGCAAAACAACCACCAATTGAACAAGACGGAACTATCATTGAAGCATTGTCTAATGCGATGTTTCGTGTGGAATTGGAGAATGGTCACGTAGTGACTGCCCATATCTCCGGGAAGATGCGTATGCACTATATAAAACTGCTTCCTGGTGATAAGGTGAAACTGGAAATGAGTCCTTACGATTTAACTAAGGCTCGAATAACTTACAGATACTAAAAAGTAATTTTCAGCCTTTTATAAATTTTTTATACTTTTGCACTCTGAAAAATTTATGATGGCTTAGAATTTCACAGAATGGTATTTACCTGCCTGTGAATAAAAAACAGATAAGATGAAAGTAAGAGCATCAATAAAAAAGAGAAGTGCCGACTGCAAGATTGTACGCAGAAAAGGGCGCCTTTACGTAATTAACAAAAAGAATCCTAGATTTAAACAAAGACAAGGCTAATTATGGCAAGAATTGCAGGGGTTGATATACCTAAACAAAAGCGAGGAGTTATAGCATTGACCTATATCTTCGGAATTGGCAAAAGCAGGGCTCAGGAAATACTTGCGCAGGCCAAAGTTGATGAGAGTAAAAAAGTTTCAGACTGGGACGATGATGAAATTGGTCGCATTCGTGAAGCGGTAGGTCAATATACAATCGAAGGAGAATTACGTACTGAGGTTCAGATTAGTATTAAGCGTTTGATGGATATCGGATGCTACAGAGGAATACGTCACAGAAGTGGACTTCCTTTAAGAGGTCAAAGAACCAAAAACAACTCCAGAACCAGAAAAGGAAGAAGAAAAACAGTTGCTAACAAGAAAAAAGCAACTAAATAGTAAGTAGTATGGCAAAGAAAGCAAATCCAAAAGCTAAAACTCAGAAAAAGCGTAAAGTAGCCGTTGAATCCAACGGGGAAGCTCACGTGACTGCTTCTTTCAACAACATCATTATTTCCCTTACCAATAAAAAGGGAGATGTTGTAGCATGGTCATCTGCAGGAAAGATGGGCTTTAGAGGATCTAAGAAAAATACTCCTTATGCTGCACAGCTTGCTGCTGAAGATGCTTCGAAAGTAGCTCATGAGGCTGGTATGCGTAAAGTTAAGGTGTACGTGAAAGGTCCGGGGAACGGAAGAGAATCGGCGATCAGATCTATCCACAACAGTGGTATAGAAGTAACAGAGATCATCGATATTACTCCACTTCCACACAACGGTTGTCGTCCACCTAAGAGACGTAGAGTTTAATAAGATTTAATAATTAGGAGAGGAATTAGATTATCGAAGGACTAATGCCTTAATTCATAATCCCTTTCTAAAACAACAATAATAATGGCAAGATATACAGGTCCAAAAACTAAAATAGCACGTAAGTTTGGTGAGGCTATTTTTGGAGAAGACAAATCTTTCGAAAAAAGAAACTATCCTCCAGGACAACACGGTAATAACCGTCGTCGTGGAAAAAAATCAGAATACGCTATCCAGTTGATGGAGAAGCAAAAAGCCAAGTATACTTATGGTATCCTTGAGCGTCAATTCCGCAACATGTTCGAAAAAGCTACCCGTGCTCAGGGTATTACCGGTGAGGTGCTTCTTCAGTTATGCGAATCCCGTTTAGATAACGTTGTGTACCGTATGGGTATTGCCCCTTCAAGGAGAGCAGCCCGTCAGTTAGTTGGACACCGTCATATTACAGTAAACGGGGAACGAGTAAATATCCCTTCTTACCACCTAAAAGCTGGTGATGTTGTTGGAGTTAGAGAAAAATCAAAATCACTTGCTGTGATTCAGGAATCATTATCAAATAGCAGCAGTGTTTACGAATGGATTTCATGGAATTCAGAAAAGAAAGAAGGAACTTTCGTTTCTGTGCCTGGAAGAGTTCAGATTCCTGAAAATATTAACGAACAATTTATAGTCGAATTATATTCGAAATAATAATTCACACAGAAGTCGAAATATGGCAATACTAAATTTTCAGAAGCCCGATAAAGTTATAATGATTGATTCAACCGATTTCGAAGGGAAATTCGAATTTCGTCCTTTGGAACCCGGGTATGGATTAACCGTTGGTAACGCTTTAAGACGAGTGCTTTTATCTTCTTTGGAAGGTTTCGCGATCACTTCGGTACGCATCGAAGGTGTAGATCACGAATTCTCTACCATTGCAGGTGTGGTGGAAGACGTAACTGAGATCATTCTTAACCTGAAACAAATAAGGTTCAAGAGACAAATCGATGAGATCGATAATGAATCGGTTACTATTTCAGTATCCGGAGAAGAACAATTAACTGCCGGTCACTTCCAGAAATTTATCTCAGGATTTCAAATTCTTAATCCAGATCAGGTGATCTGTAATATGGATAAGAAAGTGAGCCTGAATATGGAAATTACCATTGAAAAAGGTAGGGGTTACGTTCCGGCGGAAGAAAACAAGAAAGCCAATGCTCCTTTAGGTACGATTTTTACAGATTCTATCTATACTCCCATCAAAAATGTGAAGTATAGTATTGAAAACTATCGTGTGGAGCAGAAGACTGACTATGAAAAACTTGTATTCGAAATTATAAGTGACGGGTCTATTCATCCAAAAGATGCTTTGACCGAGGCTGCGAAGACTCTTATTCATCACTTCATGTTATTCTCTGATGAGAGAATTACTCTTGAGGCAGATGAGATCGCTCAAACTGAGACTTACGATGAAGAGTCACTTCATATGAGACAGTTGCTTAAGACTAAACTGGTAGATCTTGATCTTTCAGTAAGAGCTCTTAACTGTTTGAAGGCGGCTGAAGTTGATACTCTTGGAGATCTTGTTTCTTATAACAAGAATGATCTTATGAAGTTCAGAAACTTTGGTAAAAAATCACTTACTGAGCTTGAAGAGCTTGTAAGCAACAAAGGTCTTAACTTTGGTATGGATCTGTCAAAATATAAACTAGATAAAGACTAAACTTGCAGTGAATAATTCACGCTGTTAGTCAAAATAATATAAATCCCGTCATAATTTGCTCCTCAAAGTGGGTCGTAGCAAGATGACGAAATAAAAAATGTCATGAGACACGGAAAGAAAGGAAATCACTTAGGTAGAAAGACTGCACATCGCAGGGCTATGCTTGCAAATATGGCTTGCTCCCTAATTGAACATAAACGTATCAATACTACAGTAGCCAAAGCTAAAGCTCTTAAGGTTTTTGTTGAGCCTTTGGTAACAAAATCTAAAGAAGATACTACTCACAACAGACGTATCGTATTTAGCAGACTGCGTAGTAAAGAAGCAGTAAGCGAACTTTTCAGAGAAGTTGCTCCTAAAGTAGGAGATCGTCCGGGAGGATATACCAGAGTAATTAAGCTTGGTAGTCGTCTTGGAGATGCTGCTGAAATGGCGATGATTGAACTTGTAGATTATAATGAAACTTATGGTGTTGATAAGCCTAAGAAGAAAAAATCTACCCGTCGAGCTGGTAAAAAGAAGTCTGATGATACGGCTTCTACTGCTCAGCCAAAAGAAGCATCTGAAAAAGAAACTAAGAAAGAAGAGCCTAAAGCTGAAGAGCCAAAGGCAGAAGAGAAAAAAGATGATAAAAAAGAAGAGTAGAAATGATTCTTTTTACGATCTAAATTTTAAAAGGATAAGCTTTAATAGTTTATCCTTTTTTTATATCCCATTGATAATTAATTTTACAGCCAAGTAATTATAACACAACTATGAAATATCAGGCTAAACGGAAAGCGATAATTTTACTTGAAGATGGAACTATCTTCTACGGAAAAGCGGTTGGCAACAAAGAAGGTAATGCAGCCGGTGAGGTTTGTTTTAATACCGGAATGACCGGGTATCAGGAGATATTTACAGATCCTTCCTATTATGGTCAGCTAATGGTGACCACCAATGCTCATATTGGTAATTATGGAACGAATAAGGAGGAGAATGAATCGGATAAGGCGAAGATTGCCGGGCTAATTTGTAAAAACTTCAGTTATACAATGTCCCGACCTGCTGCCGATAAGTCCCTCGAAGAGTTTTTGGAAGACAGTAATATTTTCGCGATTTCTGATGTCGATACACGCGCACTGGTGACCTACATCAGGGAAAATGGGGCGATGAACGCCATAATTTCTACAGATGTCAATAATATTGACGGATTGAAGGAGCAACTGGCAAAGGTCCCTGATATGAAGGGTCTGGAGCTGGCATCAAAAGTTTCTGTAAAGGAGCCTTATTATTTCGGTAATGAAAATGCTACATATAAGATTGCGGCCCTGGACGTTGGTATCAAAACGAATATTCTTCGTAATCTGGCTAAAAGAGATGCTTATATTAAAGTTTTCCCTTATGATGCTACCTATGAAGAAATGAAGGAATGGAATCCTGATGGATATTTCCTCTCGAATGGACCTGGAGATCCACAACCATTGGAAAGCGCCATAAGCGTTACCAAAACAATTATTGAGAACGATCATCCTTTATTCGGTATCTGTTTGGGACATCAGATCATTGCGATTGCAAATGGAATTAAAACCTATAAGATGCACCATGGTCACAGGGGAATTAATCACCCTGTTAAAAATATGGTAAGTGGAAAAGGAGAGATAACCTCTCAAAATCATGGATTCTCGGTTGATAAGGAACAAACTGAAGCCCATCCGGACGTTGAAGTAACACATATATGTTTAAATGATGGAACTATAGGTGGATTGGCAATGAAGCATAAAAATGTGTTCTCTGTTCAGTATCATCCTGAAGCTAGTCCTGGTCCACATGACGCCAGTTATTTATTTGATGAATTTATTGACAGAATAAAATCAGCAAAGGCATAGAATTTCTAAAATATATAATGACAACCCGGAAGAGATATTCCGGGTTTTTTGTTACTGTTAGGCTTGTAAAAAATTTGTGCGTTCAATGCGAAAAGAATAGATTTGAGACAATAATCTCAGCTCCATGAAATACAGCCTTTCGGTAATTCTTATATTTTTCTTATCATTCACCAGCATTTCTCAAAATATTTCTACCAATAGTCAGTTTTCCCTGAATCTTCTTGCTCCTTCTGTGGAATATGAACTTTCTATTTCTGATAGATCCACTATAGATATGGATCTGGGAGTTGGTTTTGCCTATCATAAATCTAATTATACTGGCGAAGCCTATGGGTTTTATCCCGGCTTTGAAGGCCAATATCGATATTATTATAATTTCGGAAAGCGTAGCGATAAAGGGAATAAAACTTCAGAAAACAGTGCGAATTACTTTGCGGCAACGGCTTCCATTACAGGAGGGGATCCCATTATTGGTGACCTTAGGTACGCCAGTGATTATGGGGTACTGGTTGGACCGGTCTGGGGTTTGCAAAGAGTTTATTACAGCGGATTTAAATTAAATTTTAATCTTGGCCTTGGTCTGGGTTTCAATGAAACGCAGACATATTTCACTCCTTTATTCGGACTGCAGTTAGGGTGGTTGGTCGCACAGTAAATCTTTGGATTTTTCTTTGGTCTCCTTCCGGTCTTCCCTCGCTCTTCGGAGGCTCCGACTAATTCAGGGATGTAAGCTTTGAAGACGATTTTCAGGGTAACGGATGATTTTCGGTTTTCCCTGCTTCTTAAATATAGTTTGCTGTACACTGAGAATGTTGTAAGCTCCCTAACTTTTTTTGAATATGGAATCAGATCTAACGGGGAAGTCCTTCCAACTTGTGCCCGTAATTCAGGTTTTCGCAGATTTAATTTCCCTTTTCAAAAAAAACTGCATTTCTATCAAAGCGAAAACGTTTGAAATGGAATTCCTGTTATAATTGCTTTAAAACTACTGTGTTTGCTCGCTTTTTAAATGGTGACTTTGTATCTTGCAGCTTATTCAATTAACTAACAAAAAAAAGATTATGAGTGCTATTTTAGATATTCATGCCCGTCAGATTTTTGACTCAAGAGGAAACCCAACTGTAGAGGTTGATGTAATTACGGAAAATGGAATTATGGGACGTGCGGCAGTTCCATCAGGAGCTTCCACAGGAGAACATGAAGCAGTTGAACTTCGTGATGGGGGTGATGATTTTATGGGAAAAGGAGTCGCTAAGGCGGTTGAAAATGTGAATGGTGAAATTGCACAAAAATTACTGGGATATTCGGTTTTTGAACAAAACCTGATAGATCAGACGATGCGAGATCTTGATGGAACTCCTAACAAATCTAAACTTGGTGCTAATGCTATTCTTGGTGTTTCGCTTGCAGTTGCCAAGGCCGCTGCAAATGAATTGAATATGCCTCTTTACAGATATGTAGGTGGAGTGAGCGCTAATACGCTTCCCGTACCGATGATGAATATTATCAACGGAGGGTCTCATAGTGATGCGCCTATAGCATTTCAGGAATTTATGATCATGCCTGTTATGGCTGAAAGTTTCTCTCATGCACTAAAAATGGGAACCGAAATTTTCCATAATCTTAAAAAAGTGCTTCATGATCGTGGTCTTAGCACCGCGGTGGGAGATGAAGGTGGATTTGCGCCTACTCTAGATGGAACCGAAGATGCTCTGGATACGATTTTAAAAGCCATTGAAAAAGCCGGATACACTCCGGGAGAGCAGGTTAAGATCGCACTTGATTGTGCTGCTGCTGAATTCTTTGTAGATGGAAAATACGACTATACTAAATTTGAAGGAGATAAAGGAAAAGTAAGATCAAGCCAGGAACAGGCTGAATATCTTGCTGAATTGGCCTCTAAATATCCAATTATCTCGATTGAAGATGGAATGGATGAGAATGACTGGGAAGGCTGGAAGGCCTTAACTGAGAAAGTTGGGGATAAAGTTCAGTTGGTGGGTGATGACCTTTTTGTTACGAACGTTGAACGTTTAGGAAGAGGTATTAATGAGAATATCGCCAATTCAATTTTAATCAAAGTGAACCAGATAGGTACTTTAACCGAAACTATTGCTGCCGTTAATATGGCGCATAACGCAGGTTATACTTCGGTAATGTCCCACCGTTCTGGAGAAACTGAAGACAATACGATAGCTGATCTTGCCGTAGCTCTGAATACAGGGCAGATCAAAACGGGTTCAGCATCCCGTAGTGATCGTATGGCTAAGTACAATCAGTTGATAAGAATTGAGGAAGAATTAGGAGATGTTGCCTATTATCCGCAGGATAAGGCATTCAAGATAAAATAATATTTTCACTTTATTATTATGAAAGCCTCTTCGAAAGAAGGGGCTTTTTTGTTTACTATTTATTTCTGTATATGTTATATTAACAATCATTTAATGAAATAAAATGGGAGGGATAAGGCTTAATCCTTAAATTCCTGATAACAACCAACCTTTACTTTTTGAAAACTAACTTTCTATTTGTTGCTGCCGAAAATGATGCTATCCCCCGTTGCAAAGCCGGGGGTATGGGTGATGTGGTACGCGATGTCCCCAGACAGATTGCCGCTAAAGGTGATCGTGTTTCGGTGATCACGCCTTCTTATTCCAGGTTACATGCATCGGGAAATAAAATTGCAGATGTTCATTTTGTCTTTCGTGGAACGCCTCAAACGGCTGAGGTTTATGAAGTACCAGGGAAAAAAGAAATAGAAGGCATCAGCCATTATGTGATTCATCATCCGGATATTAAGGCCGGAGATATTGCGCATATCTATTTCAATGATCCAGATCAGCCCTTTTTTACAGATGCGAACGTTTTTTCGCTTTTTTGTACGGCAGTGGCAGCTTCGGTCAGGGAGAATATCTTTGAAAAGATTGATATTATCCACCTACATGACTGGCACACCAGTATGATGTTATTCCTCAGAGAATTTCACCCAAGGTTTGAGGCGTTGAAAGATATACGTTTCGTCTATTCTATCCACAATCTGGCTATTCAGGGAATACGACCATTTGAAAATAATTATTCTTCCCTCCGGGCATTCTTCCCTGATGTGGAATATGACAGGGAGAAGTTGTATGATCACAGATATCCTGATTGCATCAATCTTATGGCTGTGGGGATACGACTTGCCGATGCCGTACATACCGTCTCTCCTTCCTATAAAGAAGATATTCAGAAGCCGAGTGATCCACCACATTTTATTGGTGGGGAAGGACTGGAAGATGATCTTAAAACTGCCAATAAGGAAAAGCGACTATTCGGAATCCTGAATGGAGCCAATTATGCCAATGTCAATACGGTTGAAAAAGGAATTCTCTTCCGTCAGTGTATAAGAAGATTGTTCAGGTGGCTTCAGGAGGAGAAAAAAGATTATAAAGCCCATTATCTTGCGCATACCGGTGAGAAGCTTACCAGGTTTCAGGAAAATAAGCCTGATTTCATCTGCTCCAGTGTTGCCAGGTTGACAGAGCAGAAATTCTATTTTTTTAAGCATAATCCGGAACTCTTACCAAATCTGATGGAGAAACTGGCAGAGGTAAATGGGGTATATATTCTCCTTGGAACCGGTGCGCCCGAATATGAAATCATATTCCGAGAAGCCAGCTACAGGTATAAGAACCTTATTTTTATTAATGCCCAGTCTGAAAGCATTATCGATATGCTTTACCAGGAGTCTGATCTTTACCTGATGCCAAGTCAGTTTGAGCCCTGCGGAATAAGCCAGATGCTGGCAATGAGGAATGGTCAGCCCTGTCTGGTACATAACACCGGAGGATTAAAGGATACGGTTATTCATATGAAGACCGGTTTTAGCTTTGATGGTAAAACTATTGAGGAGAAGGAGGTGGATTTCACTAAGGTATTTGGCGAAGTGGTAGATCTGTTCTTTACCGATCATAAAACCTGGAAAAAAATATGCGCTAATGCCAAAAAACAAAGATTTACCTGGGAGAAATCTGTCGATCAGTATTATAAGGAACTGTATGGGTTAGATCAACCCGATTAAGTATGCAAAAAAAAGGGCTTTTCCCCTTGTCTTTCATAAGCTAATCTAAATGGTTTTAGGAGATTTTTGACATATTCAAACCTTTATTATTAAAACTCCCTTGTTTTTTTGTTTAATCAAAGTTGGGATTCATAAAAACGGAAAAAAATGCGGCTATTTCTGAAATTTCGTTACTGTACATGAAATTTTTTTAACAGCAAATTTCGTAATTTAGCGATACCTATAAAATTAATCCAAAACAGAAGAAAATATAATATGTCTAAAACAGCAACACTCGAATTTAACGGAAAGAAATATGAGTTTCCAGTTACAGAGGGAACCGAGCAAGAAATTGGGATTGATATTAAAAAACTGCGTGGAGAGGCAGGGCTTATAACGCTAGATCCCGGATATAAGAATACTGGAAGCTGTGAGAGTGCTATCACATTTTTAGACGGAGAAAAAGGTGTTCTAAGATACAGAGGCTATGCTATAGAAGATCTTGCTGAAAAAGCAGATTTTCTGGAAGTAGCATATCTTTTGATCTTTGGAGAGCTTCCTATTAAAGAGCAGCTTGAAAAGTTCACTAAAGACATTAAGGAGCAGTCTCACGTAGATGAGGAGATGAAGAAGATACTGGATGGATTCCCAAAATCAGCCCATCCAATGGGTGTTCTTTCTTCACTTACAAGTGCTTTGATAGCATTTAACCCTTCCTCGGTAGATGTTTCTTCAGAAGAGGAAATGTATAAGGCCATCGTAAAGATCCTTGGTAAATTCCCGGTTCTTGCGGCTTGGACGTTAAGAAAGAAGAACAGTCTTCCTTTAAATTATGGGGATGAAGATTTAGGGTATGTAGAGAATCTTCATAAAATGATGTTTGAAAAACCAAACAAATCCTATAGTGTAGATAAGGCTGTTATAGATGCATTGGATAAACTCCTGATTCTTCATGCAGATCATGAACAGAACTGTTCAACTTCCACGGTAAGAATGGTAGGATCTTCACATGCTGGTTTATTTGCTTCAATTTCTGCAGGTATCTCAGCGCTATGGGGACCACTTCACGGTGGAGCTAACCAGGCGGTGATCGAAATGCTGGAAAGAATTAAGGAAGATGGTGGTGATACTCATAAATTTATGCAGAAAGCCAAAGATAAGGAAGATCCGTTCCGTTTGATGGGCTTCGGTCACCGTGTATATAAGAATTTTGACCCAAGGGCGAAGATCATCAAAAAATCAGCTGATGAAGTACTCGGACAACTGGGAGTGGAAGATCCTGTACTGGATATTGCAAAAGGTCTCGAAAAAGAAGCATTGGAAGACGATTACTTTGTAAAAAGAAAGCTTTATCCTAACGTGGACTTCTATTCTGGTATCATTTACCGTGCACTGGGGATTCCGGTTGAGATGTTTACTGTAATGTTCGCATTAGGTAGACTTCCGGGATGGATAGCTCAGTGGAGAGAAATGAGGCTCAGAAAAGAACCAATTGGTCGTCCACGTCAAATATATATTGGTGAGAACCTTAGGGATTTTAAACCGTTAGGGAGTAGATAAATTTCTGGATTTCCTTCAAAATTAACTAAAGAAAAAGCTTCATCCTCGTATGAAGCTTTTTCTATATTTGCGAAATAATTTTTAAGCAATGAAATTGCATATCAACAATGAGACTTCCAGATTAAGGGCTGTGGTGCTGGGAACCGCTGAAAGTAACGGTCCTGTTCCTGGACTGGAAGAGGCTTATGATCCCAAGTCTATAGAACATATTAAGGGGGGTACCTATCCGAGGGAAGAGGATATGAGAGCGGAGATTGAGGCGGTTGCAGAAGTGTTGAAGAAGTATAACGTAAAGGTATTCAGGCCAGAGGTAATTGAAGATTATAACCAGATCTTTACCCGGGATATAGCTTTCGTGATCGAAGATAAGTTTATTAAATCCAATATTCTGCCGGACCGGGATCAAGAAATTGAGGCTATCCGTGAGGTTTTAGAGCAAATTGATCCGGACAAGATCATTACGCTTCCTGAAGAGGCTCATATAGAAGGCGGGGATGTGATGCCAATGGGTGATTACATTTTTGTGGGAACATACAAGGGAAAGGATTATAAAGATTTTATAACAGCTAGAACTAATATTCAGGCAGTAGAGGCCCTTCAGAATATATTTCCGGAGAAGAAAGTGGTTTCTTTCAGTCTTAAAAAATCCAACACCATAGCTAAAGACAATGCCCTCCATCTGGATTGCTGTTTTCAGCCTGTTGGGAAGGATAAGGCGATCATCTATAAGGACGGCTTCCTTATAGAAGAGGAATACGAATGGCTTGTTAATTTTTTCGGAAAGGATAATGTATATCATATTACACGTGATGAAATGTATGATATGAATTCAAATATTTTTTCTATTTCTGAAGATGTGGTAATTTCAGAAAAGAATTTTACGAGACTGAATGCCTGGTTAAGAGAACAGGGAATTACGGTGGAAGAGGTTCCTTATGCAGAAATTTCCAAGCAGGAAGGTTTGTTGAGATGTTCAACTTTACCCTTAATAAGAGATTAAAAGGAAGAAAATGAAGCAAATTACAGATACAATATTGATGGTTAGACCCGTGGCGTTCAGAATGAATGAAGAGACTGCGGTGAACAATTATTTTCAGAAAGAGCTGGAAGGTGATGATATTAATTCGCTGGCTGCGAAAGAATTTGATGAGTTTGTTGATAAACTTAAGTCTGTAGGAGTGAATGTGATCGTAGTGGATGATGTTCTGGAAGACAATACTCCCGATTCAATTTTTCCTAATAACTGGGTCTCTTTCCATCAGGACGGGAAAATAGCTTTGTATCCAATGTTTGCTGAAAACAGAAGGAAAGAGCGCCGTTTGGAATATTTTGCCAGGCTGGAAGAGGCAGGATTTAAAATAACAGATATCGTTGATTATACATCGGCTGAAGAAGATGATATTTTCCTGGAAGGTACAGGCAGTCTTATCCTGGATCGAGTGAACCAGAAGGCATATTGTGCTATTTCCCCTAGAGCAGACGAAGATCTGCTGATAGAATTCTGTGAGGATTTTGAATACACTCCGGTTATTTTTAATGCTTATCAGAAAGTTGAAGATAAACGTTTGCCAATTTATCATACAAATGTGATGATGTGCCTGGGTGAGGAGTTTGCCGTGATTTGTCTTGATACTATTGATGATAAGAAGGAACAAAAGAATGTTGTTAAGCATTTGAAGCAGGATGGAAAGGAGATAATTTCCATTACCGAAGAACAGATGCATGAGTTTGCCGGAAATATGCTGCAGGTACAGGGAATGGCTGGAAAGAAATATCTCGTGATGAGCGCCCGGGCACACCGAAGCCTGACCGATGACCAGATAAGAAGAATAGAACAACATTGTGAGATTCTTAGTTCTGAGATTCAGACCATAGAAACCTGTGGTGGAGGAAGTGCCAGATGCATGATGGCCGAGGTATTCCTGCCAAAGGCCTAATGGAGTTTTCTAATAAGCTTAAGGCTGAAGAGCAGTATTATTATCAGGCTTAAGAATGCGAATGGAAGAGAGGTGATAATAAGGAATTTCTGCATCGCAGTTAATACATTTGAATCTGGTTTTACCTGGCCAAGCACAATTATGGCTTCACAAAAGATAAAAATAAGTACCGCCCATGCCAGGCGGTATTTTTTTTGAGGTTCCTGTCTCCCGTTATCTGTGAACATACTCAGTACGAAGATCGCTGAATCTACTGAAGTCACAAGAAAACTCACCAACAGTATTATAACTGTAAAACTCGTGAAAATTGAAAGAGGGTAGGATTCGAAAAATACGAACATAGAGGTAAACACATTTCCGAATTCTCCATTATAGCTATTCCAGGTTTCAATAAGCTCAAAAGCTGAAGTTCCAAAGACGCTGAACCAGAAAAAGCTTCCAATAGACGGAATAAGTAATACGCCCAGTATCATTTCCCTTAAGCTACGACCTTTGGAGATTCGTGCAATGAAAATCCCGGTAAACGGAGCCCATGCCAGCCAGAAGGCCCAGTAATAATAAGTCCAGTCAGTTAAAAATTTAACCCCTGGATCGAATTTTCCAGTTGCAAGACTGAGTGGAATAAAATCTATGATATAGTGATATAATGAATTAAAGAAGTTACTCAGGATGCCAGAAACGTCCCCGGTCAAGAAGACAAAGATCATCAGGATCAGTGCGATATAGATGTTCCAGTTGGAGATTCGTTTGATTCCTTTATGCACTCCGGCCCAGGCTGACATAAATGCGAGAGAGCAAATAAGAAAAACCAGCCCCATATTTTGTAGTAAGGATCCTGGTTTTCTTGATTCCATATGACTTAAGCCTCCTTCAATTTGTGTGGTTCCAAGACCAATGGCTGCTACAAGGCCTATTACTGTAGTAAGAATGGTTAATACGTCTACAGAAGAGCTGAAAAAACGATTCTTTTTAAAAGCTGAAAAGCCTGAACTCAATCTAACATCTGCTTTTTCAACAAAAATTGAATAACCTATCACCAGTGCGAAAAGCGCGTAGAATGCCCAGGCCGTAAATCCCCATTGATAGAAGGTATATTCCAGAGAAATAATTTCGGCAGATTCACCGGTTTGTATGGGGGGATTCAATAGCATGTAAACCGGTTCCTGAACCGCTCTTAAAAGTATACCCGCACCCATTCCTGCAGAATATAGCATGGCTATCCAGGACCATCGGTCAAATTCAGGAGGAGTATTTCCTAATCGAATTCGTCCGAATTTGGATAATGCAATGATCAATAGAAAAAGTACACAGCCTAATCCCAGCCATAAGTAAAGGGTTCCAAAATATTCTCTTACCAGAAGGGAGATCTCTTCTATGCTGTTATAGAATTCAGCAGTAAATAAAAATATGAGAATAGAACTAAGAAGCAGGATGATCGCGGAGATCGAAAAAACCTTGTTCTTAATTAAAGTATTGAAAGCTGGCTTCAAAGGAGTAGTTCTGATCTTATAAAACTAATCTTTTTTAATGCCCTTCGCAATTCTGTTGATCATACCTTCAAAAATGAAATAATGGAAAGGATACATAGAATACCAGTAAGCCCGTCCAAGTAAACCTTTTGGTCTAAAAGTCGCGTTTTGATGAAGCACATTATTTTCATCAATTTTGAATTCCAGCCAGGCTTCGCCGGGAACTTTCATTTCGGCAAATAATAAAAGCCTTTTCTCCTCTCTGTCTGCCATCAGGACTCTCCAGAAATCAAGCGAATCCCCGGCATTGATCTTATTGGGATGGGTTCTTCCGCGCCTCAGGCCAACGCCTCCTACCAGTTTGTCCAGATAGCCTCTCACTCTCCAGAGCCAGTTTCCATAATACCAGCCGGTATTCCCTCCAATAGCCCAGATCCTGTCCAGACCTTCTTCAGGATCTTCGATTTCTATGGACTTTTTATCCTGCAAACATCCATATTTTGGAATCTGAATGTATTTGTTCAGCTCCTTTTTAAACCTTCCGCTGCTTAGGGAATCCTTCCAGCTGGAGATCACTTCATTTTGTTCGATCTTATAGAAGGCCAGTTTGATAGCTTCCTTATAATGAATAGGCTGGATGTTCAACATTTCCTGAAGTCTGGTATCTTTCGTGATTACTTCTACCGACATACTGTCTACCAGATTCTGGGCAAGCCTGTAGGATGTTGAAGTGACAAAGTATAGCCAGTAAGAACTTAGTTTTGGCGACAAAAAAGGTACACCTATGATCCAGAGCTTTAATCCACGGACCTCGGCATATTGTTCCATCATTTCCTGATAGGTTAAAATATCGGGACCTCCAACATCAAAGGATTCATTATAACATTCCTCCCTGCAAATCACTCCGGTGAGATATTGAATAATATTTCTAACTGCAATTGGTTGAGATTTTGTTTTTACCCATTTCGGGGTGACCATAACCGGCAGTTTTTCACATAGGTCCCTAATGATCTCAAAAGAAGAACTTCCTGAACCTACAATTATAGCAGCTCTTAAAACTGTAAGGTTAAAATTACCTTTGTACAGGATCTCTTCAACTGCTTTTCTTGACTCTAAATGCTTGGAAAGGTTTTCTTCATTGATAATTCCACTGAGATAAATAACCTGATTTACAGAAGTTTCAGCCATCATTTTGTTGAAATTCTCGGCAGCTTCAGCTTCCTGCTTATCAAATTCTTTGGTGGAACCGGTCATGGAGTGTATCAGGTAATAAGCGATATCAATATTCCTGATCTTTTCAGGTGTCGTTGAATCTTTAAGAAAATCCAGTTCAACAATCTCTACTTTTTCCTTTAGCTCGTCAATAGAGGTAAACCTGTTCCTGTTTCTAACAGCGCAAACAACTTCATGCCCCTGCTCAAGTAATTGTGGCAGAAGTCTCATTCCAATATAACCATTGGCACCGGTAAGTAATATGCGCATTTGAAGGATTTGAACTTCAAATTAGAAATTTAATTATTACTTTCACTTCAGATTAATAAAACTTTATTAAATGAATAACGTGCTGAAATTCGTTCTTCTAATCATTGGGATTGGACTTGTAGGGTATGGGCTGTATGATCTTTTAACACCTGAATTTTCTATAGATGCAGGACCATTACAGGTTGAAGCACATGGAGACAATACCCAGTCTTACGCTATGATCATTTTTGGGATCCTTTCTTTAGTAGGAGGCCTGGCTTTTAGAAAGAGATAATTCTTTAAACAAACAGTTTAAAGATCTTCAATTTGCGTCGGTGCGTTATCTGACCTATAATCAATGATCTTTCTGAAGAATTTATGGATACCCGGTTTATCAGCTTTTACTTTGATGAAGTAGTGATCTTTATGAATGCTGTATTCTTCTGCTCTTCCCTTATAGAGGTTCAGCTTGAAATAGGGGATTACCAGGGCATAGGTTTCCAGTAATGATCTGAACATCACTACAATTCCGTTATTCCTCATCTCAACATTACAAACATTGGCATTATTATCCAGGATTAGAAGATTATAGATATCAATACTTGCCGAAGTGATCTGTAATTTTGGCGAGCCGGTACCCTTGAGTTTCACCCTTTCAAAAAGTGTGAAAGGCTTTCCAACCTCTTTATTTATTTTTTCTGAAATGGCCGGCCGGTTGTAGGAAATATTCAGTAGCATTTCTTTTTTTTTAAATATAAGGATTTGAGCACAAAGCCTGACTCCTGAAACTTCATTTCTTTTTATCTTTGCGCACTTAATAACAAGAAATACCCTAAAAAGCATAGGAAAATGAATATTGAACAAATTCTTGCATCAAAGGTCAAAGAAGCCGTCAGAAAAAATTACGAGGTAGAACCTGAAAATATCGAATTTCAGCCTACGCGTAAGGATTTTGAAGGTGATATAACTTTGGTGGTCTTCCCTATGCTCAAGCAGGTTAAGACAAATCCAGCCCAATTAGCTGAAAATATTGGTAAATATCTTGAAGATGAAGTAGAAGAGGTAGCCGGGTTTAATGTGATACAGGGTTTTCTGAATATCGTTATAAGTGATAAGTATTATATCAATTTCTTCAATGAGGTAAAGGATAGAAAAGATTTCGGTATTCTTTTGCCACAGAGCGATGCAAGCGGGATCATGGTGGAGTATTCTTCGCCAAATACTAACAAACCCCTGCATTTAGGTCATATTAGAAATAACCTCCTGGGGTATTCGGTTTCTGAAATACTTAAAGCTGCGGGCAACAAGGTTTATAAAGTTCAGGTGATCAACGATCGTGGTATACATATCTGTAAATCCATGGTGGCCTGGCAAAAATTCGGAAATGGAGAAACTCCGGAATCTGCGGGCTTAAAAGGAGATAAGCTGGTCGGCAACTATTACGTAAAATTCGATCAGGAATATAAAAAGGAAATAGCACAACTTCAGGAAGAAGGGAAATCTGAGGATGAAGCAAAAGCGGGAGCCCCTATTTTTGTTGAGGCTCAGGATATGCTTAGAAAATGGGAGGCCAACGACCCTGAAGTGGTAAAGCTTTGGGAGACTATGAACCAGTGGGTTTATGATGGCTTCGATAAGACTTACGATGCCCTGGGCGTAGATTTCGACAAGAATTACTATGAGAGCCAGACGTATCTTTTAGGAAAAGATAATGTGAAAAAAGGTCTTGAGGATGGGGTTTTCTTTAAAAAGGAAGACGGCAGTGTATGGATAGATCTTAGTGATGAAGGGCTCGATGAAAAGATCGTTCTTAGAAGTGATGGTACCGCTGTTTACATGACGCAGGATATCGGCACTGCCATTCAGCGCTTTAAGGATTTTGATATCAACCAGATGGTTTATACGGTTGGGAATGAACAGGATTATCACTTCAAGGTGCTGTTCCTTATTCTGAAAAAACTGGGGTATGACTGGGCTGATTCCCTTTACCATCTGAGCTATGGAATGGTGGATCTTCCATCCGGAAAAATGAAAAGTAGGGAAGGGACCGTTGTAGATGCCGATGATCTGATTAAAGAAATGGCGGCTACCGCGAAAGATATTTCCGAGGAACTAGGAAAACTGGATGGCTATACGGAATCTGAAAAAGAGGAATTATATCGCATTATAGGGCTTGGTGCTCTTAAATATTATATACTTAAAGTAGATCCCCGAAAGAGAATCCTCTTCAATCCTGAAGAATCGGTAGATTTTCAGGGGAATACAGGACCGTTTATTCAGTACACCTATGCACGTATCCAGTCTATCTTAAGAAAGGCTGAATTTGATACATCTGCAGAATTGCCTAAGGAATTTCAATTCCATGAAAAAGAGAAGGAACTGATCAAACAGGTGCAGTTATTTCCTGAAACCGTTGGACTGGCAGCGGAAAATCTGTCTCCGGCCCTGATTGCAAATTATATATATGAACTGGTAAAATCTTTCAACTCATTTTACCAGAATGTTCCAATTCTGGGAATTGAAGATGAAGATGAAAAAGTTTTTAGGGTTCAGTTATCCAGACTAGTAGCGAATATTATAAAATCAGGATTTAAGCTCCTTGGAATTGAGGTTCCTGAAAGGATGTAAACTTCCCCTTATCTGTATAGAATATGCCAGATAAGGGAAAGAACTTTTTTAAATTAATTGCTTTTTTAACTGGGAGATTTCTCCCTCAGAATCCAAAAGTATATTTCGGAATTGTTCTGAATTGGAGAGATAATTCTCTGCCAGGAGACCCCTGTAGTATTTAATCCCTTCTAGAAGATTATCACAAAATCTTTCATATGTTTTGACAGCTTTCGGATCAGGAGAAATATGTTGTAATACCTGTTTTTTAATATAATCCACATATAGCTGCAATTCTTTGGCAAACATATTAGGCCGGTCTTTTCGGTCCATGATATTCTTCCAGCCGTAAATATGACCTATTATTTCCTGCAGACTGACCTTCTTTGTAAAATTGGCAATATTAGGGCCGGGGCAAATAGTTACCTCTTTTAGATTTTTAACGAATTTCTCTTTGTATTGTATTACGGCTGAATTGCTAAGGCCAACACAAAGACATTCTTTCGCCAGAACTTCACTTTTACGTTTTTCATAATCTGCTTCGGGTAACTGTGAAGCTTTCAATTGTTCGAGTTTTAAAGTCTGATATTTTTTTGAAGCAGTACAAATAGGTTTTTTTGTGAATTCGGTATTTGAAACCAGATATTTTTCAGGACAGCTGCTACCCGGACTCTCCTGAGCTATTCTTTTTAACCTCTCTTTTTCAGCGCTTGTCCCTTTTAGATAATTAAAACTTACGCCTAACGGACTGCTCTCACTCAGAACCACATCTTTATCTTTTGATTTCTGAAGAACCTTTAAAGTGTCATCCTCTACAGTGGTTGCTTCCGGGCAAAGTAAAAAAGGAGTACCCCATCCGGTACTGTCAACCTGGTAATATTTCTGCAGAAACTGATCTTCTTCATAAGTGCCGATTCCTCCCTGTGCTGTGATCTTTATGGGATGAGGCTTTTTGAATTCATTAAGGCCCAGAGCCGAGACGGATTTATTATAGATTTCGAACAGGCTTTCCTGCAGTTCGTTTTTCCTGTTTTTAAACTCTTCCAGAATAGGGCCCATCAGTGCTCCCTGAGTAGCGAAAGCATGACCTCCGCAGTTCAGGCCAGATTCTATTCTGAATTCGCTTACCCAAATGCCTTTCTTTGCGAGATATTTTCCCTGAATTAAAGCAGATCGGAAATCACTGACCTTAATGGCGATCTTCTTCCTGAACTCTCCTAGCGCATGAGCATCGAATTCCCTGAAGCTCCCCAGATAATTAAATAACCTGGGATTCATGCCTGCAGAGAATATGACTGTGGAATTTTCAAGATCGCTTTTGGCGTAGCCTTTAAGGGCGGTTAAAGCATCGGAGTGATCAGGAATGGGGCTTCCATTTTTATCTGAGACCTCTCTGTCTACCTTTGTCATTATATTTACTTCTATAGACCCGGCCTTTACTTCTTTTCTTAGCTCTCTTTCTATCAACTTTTTCTTTTCTGGCAGTTCTGTAGTCTTAAATTGAAGGAATTTTTTCTTCAGGGAACTTCCATCAGGTAACATTTCGAAGTATTTCACCAGATCTGAGCCAGCCTCAAAAGAAGAGTCTCGTAGTTCTTCCAGGCGCTTCTTTACATTTTTATTTATGAGGTTCAGGTAATCGGTAATTCTTTTCGCCCTGTAATCTTTTTCGCGAGTAGTGATAGGAACATAAGTCTCGTTGTTCTGTTTGTAGTAGACTCTTCTCATAACCTCAATGAGATTGTCTTCAACAATAGATAGGGCTGAGTTAATGCCGAAACCTGCTACTTTAATTGGAGTGTCTATGGTATAGGCAATTCCCATTACAGGAATATGAAATGTATGAGGAGATTGGTCTTTCATTGCAAAAATTTTAAGCAGGCAAGATGAAGTATTTGTGAAACCTAAAAAATGATATTTATCATATAAGTCTCCTTCATTACAGGAAAGATTGAAAATATCCCGGGAGTGAGTGTTTTATTAGACAGCATTTTGAAATAAACTTTTTCACTTCAGCTTCAAATCATTAAATTTGCAACTCGCTGCCTGGCAGCGACAGATTAAAATCACAGGAAAGAATATGTTTGATAATTTAAGCGATAAGTTAGATAATGCCTTACACGTATTAAAAGGGCATGGCCAGATCACCGAAGTTAATGTAGCTGAAACCCTTAAAGAGGTTAGGCGTGCACTTGTAGATGCCGATGTTAACTATAAAATTGCTAAAGAATTTACCAGTACGGTAAAAGAAAAAGCGCTTGGCCAGAATGTTCTTACGGCATTGAAGCCGGGGCAGATGATGGTGAAGCTGGTAAAAGACGAGCTTACCGAATTGATGGGTGGAGAAGCGGAAGGTATCGACCTTTCCGGAGATCCTTCAGTGATCCTGATGTCTGGTCTTCAGGGTAGTGGTAAAACTACTTTCTCCGGAAAACTTGCTAATTTCCTTAAAAACAAAAAATCAAAAAAACCTCTTCTTGTTGCCTGTGATGTATACCGTCCTGCGGCGATAAATCAGCTTCATGTTGTTGGAGAGCAGGTTGGTGTAGAGGTGTATTCTGAAGAAGGAAATCAGGACCCTGTAGCTATTTCCAAAAATGCTATTGCTCACGCTAAAGAAAATGGCCATAATGTAGTGATCATCGATACCGCTGGGCGACTTGCTGTAGATGAGGCGATGATGACCGAGATCTCGAATATTCATCAGGCGATAGAGCCTAATGAAACATTATTTGTGGTTGATTCGATGACCGGTCAGGATGCGGTGAACACAGCCAAGGCATTTAATGATCGTCTGGATTTTGATGGAGTAATCCTTACAAAACTGGATGGTGATACTCGTGGTGGAGCGGCAATTTCTATTAAATCTGTAGTTAATAAACCAATAAAATTCATCGGTACCGGTGAGAAAATGGATGCGATTGACATCTTTTATCCTTCCCGTATGGCCGACAGGATCCTGGGAATGGGGGATGTTGTTTCCCTTGTGGAACGTGCCCAAGAGCAGTATGATGAAGAAGAAGCACGAAAGCTTCAGAAAAAGATCGCCAAAAATAAATTCGGTTTTGATGATTTCCTGACTCAGCTTCAGCAGATCAAAAAGATGGGGTCTATGAAAGATCTTATGGGAATGATACCTGGTGCAGGAAAGATGCTGAAGGATGTAGATATTGATGATGATGCCTTTAAGGGAATTGAAGCCATAATCCATTCGATGACCCCGGACGAAAGAAGTGAGCCGAAGATCATTAACGCGAGTAGAAAGAAAAGAATCGCGAAAGGTTCAGGAACTTCTGTTCAGGAGGTAAATCAGTTGATCAAGCAATTCAACCAGATGGGCAAAATGATGAAGATGATGCAGGGTGGCGGAGGCCGAAAAATGATGCAAATGATGAAGGGGATGAAGTAATTCCCTTTTTTTGATTTAATACTCAACATTAACAAAACTAATAAATGACAATTCTCGACGGTAAAAAGGTCAGTAATGATATCAAGGATGAAATTGCTGCTGAGGTTACCAAAATGAAAGAACGTGGTGAGAAAGTTCCACATCTTGCTGCAATTATTGTTGGAAAGGATGGCGCGAGTTTAACCTACGTAAACAGTAAGGTGAAAGCCTGTGAAAGAGTAGGTTTTGAATCATCGCTTTACCGCCTGCCTAATACGGTAAGTGAACTCGAATTACTTGACAAGATCGAAGAGCTGAATAAGAATGATAATATTGATGGTTTTATCGTGCAGCTGCCATTGCCACCGCAGATAGATACCCAGAAAGTATTAAATGCCGTTGACCCCGATAAGGATGTGGATGGATTCCATCCTACGAACTTCGGAAAGATGGCTCTGGATATGACCACCTTTATCCCGGCGACTCCATTTGGAATTCTAGAACTGCTTGAACGTTATGATATTCCCACAAAAGGGAAGCATACAGTAGTAATTGGTCGAAGCTATATAGTAGGAAGGCCAATGAGTATACTTATGGGCCGAAGTGGATTTCCCGGAAACTCAACTGTAACTCTTACTCACGAATTCACTAAGAATATCACCCAGGTCACTTCACAGGCCGATATTATCATTATTGCCGTAGGAATCCCTGATTTCCTGAAAGGGGAAATGATAAAGGATGATGCGGTGATCATTGATGTAGGGATCACCAGGGTGCCAGATGAGAATGCCGAAAGGGGTTATGTTATAAAGGGGGATGTTGATTTTGATAATGTTAGTAAACGAGCCTCTTATATTACACCAGTGCCTGGTGGAGTAGGCCCTATGACTGTTTCTATGCTTCTGAAGAATACTCTCCTCGCAAGGGAAAGACATAAAAAAAGAGCCCTGGAGGCTCAGAGAAAATAAAAAAGAGGTCTAAAAGTACGGGATGCCGGTCATTACGAACAAAGTGAAGTAATCTGCCTTTTGATTACCTGTAATGTGGAGATTGCTTCGTTCCTGGCAATGATAGGTTAAATAAACTTTTTAGACCTCTTTCTTTAAGTAGCTTCTTCCGCTTCTGCATGTTCGAGTTTCCAGTCCAGATAATTATGCAGGTCAGATTCAATGAATCTTAGACCGAAGGTGAGTACAGCAAAATCATCAATATAACCTAGGCCGGGAATAAAATCCGGAACAATATCGAAAGGGTTTAGGATATAAAGAAAAGCAAAAGCTATAGTAGCGATGGTAAACCATGGAACCTGGGTGTAAATACCTTTTCTATAGTCTTTAAGCATTCCGTACATCACTTTTCCTAATTCGGTATATTTTTTAAGCATGTTGGAATTAATGATCTTATCGGCAATTTCTTCCTGATTTCTCATTACCACATCCACATCGTCATCATCAATTTTAGTGATTTCGGTCTTTACAAAATCTTCATCTATTTCTTTTTTCTTTTTTCCGAACATATCTCCCTTTGTTTAAATTATTATAATCTGTGATGAGCGTTGCCGTATTCTTTCTTGTATATCTTCAGAATAAGAAGAAAAAGTGAAATTAGCAAGGGCCCGAATATCAATCCGATAAAACCAAACAGCGGTACTCCTACGATCACGCCAAAAAGAGTGATAAGAGGGTGTACGCTGGCCAGTCTTTCAAGGACATAAAGCCTTATAATATTGTCTGTTGAACCAACCACGACAAAGCCATAGATTAGCAGTGCTACAGCCTGCCAGTCATTTCCCTGGGCGAAAAGAAGGATGGAGGCGGGGAGAACACCTATGGCAGTTCCTATAAAAGGAATCATTGAACCAATGGCAGTAATAACGAACCAGAAAAAAGGGTCTGGAACGCCAAAAATTAAAAAGCCAATAAGGGCTATTACTCCCTGGACAATAGCGACCAATGGTATTCCTAAGGCATTCGATTTCACCAATTGGTTACTTTCTTCCCCAATTATTCTGAGATTGTCCTTCCCCAATGGGATGTATTCTATCATCGATTCCCTCATGGAATGCCGGTTGGTAAGCATGTAGTATAGCATGAAATACATGATCCCGATCGCTATGAAGGCATTGAAGGTTCCTCCAGCCAGGCTTTGCAGGTTAGCAGATACCCAGTTAGTTACTGCTGAGGTATCTATGCTAGAACTGATATTATAGCCCAGGTATTCTTCAAAATTATTCATCTGTGCCTTAAGCGCGCTTAGCACGCGTTCTGAATTTGCCGCTGCCTTTCCAATTTTTGAAGTAAGCATGAAGGCAATGATAGAAACAGGAATTAATATGCCGACAAAAGAAAGGGTCATTAGAAGGGTGGCAGCTAAAGGTGGTTTCCAGCCTCTGTTAAGAAGGGCTTTCATCCAGTGTTTTAATATCACATATAAAGTAACAGCACCTAGAACCCCAGAAAGATAAGGCAGGATCTCTTTAAAAATTAAAACCGTTAAGAAGAGTATTAGCACCAGAACAAATATCTGGCGTACTAAAGACGGTTTAAGTCTATCCATATTACGGGGTTGGTTATTACTATTATGTTGCAAAAAGCTGATCTATATTTTTAAAAGCCTTGAATTCCAAAGCATTTCCACACGGATCTCTAAAGAACATGGTAGCCTGCTCACCTGGTTTTCCTTCAAATCTAATATAAGGCTCTATTACAAATTCTATGTTCTTGCTTTTTAATAGCTTGGCAAACTCATGAAATACGTCCCACTGCAGTACCACTCCAAAATGCGGAATAGGAACTTCTTTTCCATCAACGGGATTGGAGGTTGAAGCTTTAGTTTCCTGGGGATCCTGATAATGGATCACAAGCTGGTGTCCAAAAAAATTGAAATCTACCCACTGATCACTACTCCTGCCCTCACCGCAACCGAGGGTCTCTTTATAAAATTTTCTGCATTTTTCAAGATCGGAAACCGGGATGGCCAGATGAAATGGTTGTATCTTCATAAGTATATTGTTAAAGCTGGTCTAGCCTGAATGTAATAATAATTACTGGCAAAACGAGCCGGTTTAAAAATAAAAAGAACTGAATACAAAACAACAAGCTCTATCGCTAATAATCTGTTAAGATTTATGCTTTCTTGGCCTTTTTGACTTTCGTGGCTTCTGGTTGCCGGAAGTTTCTATCACCGAGCCTTCCTCGGTTTTGGTGGATTCTCCAAGGAGTTCATTTATGGTTTTGAGTTCTTCCCGGGTTAGATCACGCCATTTTCCCACAGGTATATCCAGTTCAACATTCATAATTCGAATTCTCTTCAGTGAAGTAACTTCATAGCCTAAAAATTCACACATCCTTCGTATCTGCCGGTTCAATCCCTGGGTAAGCACAATTCTGAAAGTGTGTTTTCCCAGTTTCTCCACCTCGCATTTTCGGGTTACGGTATCAAGAATCGGAACTCCGTTTGCCATCCGTTTTATAAAATCTGAAGTGATGGGTTTGTTTACCGCTACCACATATTCCTTTTCGTGATTGTTCCTTGCCCGAAGTATCTTATTTACAATATCACCGTCATTAGTCAGGAAAATAAGCCCTTCACTGGGCTTGTCAAGCCGGCCGATAGGGAATATTCTTTTCGGGTAATTTATATAATCTATGATATTGTCCTTTTCAACGCGGGTGTCTGTAGTGCAAACAATCCCTACAGGTTTATTAAAGGCAAGATAGACGTTGGGTTCCTTTAATTCAGCTTTTGAAACCGGCTTACCATCAACTTTTACAATATCGCCGGGGCTAACCTTGGTTCCCATTTCAGGGACTTCGTCATTAATTGTGATCCGGCCCTGGTCTATTAATTTATCGGCTTCCCTTCTGGAGCAGTACCCTAACTGGCTTAAATACTTATTTATTCTAACTTCTTCTGCCATAAAACTAATTGTCTCACAAAGATACAAGATAAGATTTCGGGAGGGGAGAACGAAAAAAAATAAAATTTTAAAAAGCTCAGGCAACCTTTTGTAACTTTCTTGCGTCTATATAAATAGAAGGCCTTTTGAAAATGGTAAAAGTCATACAGCTTTTTAAGAATGAATCTTCTTTGATCGGAAAAGCAGCCGCTGGAAAGCGTGATGCGCAGCAAAAGTTGTATGAGATGCATTCGCCAAAAATGTTAAGTGTTTGCAGGCAGTATGTCAAAGATCTGCAACATGCTGAAGAAGTGATGCTGAATGGATTCTTTAAGGTCTTTACGCATTTAAAGGATTTTAAGGCAGAAGGCAGTTTTGAAGGATGGGTAAGGCGGATTATGATCAGAGAATCGATTTCCTTTTTAAGGCAGTATAAGAAATTGGAGTTTCAGGAGGATTTGGGATATGAGTCAACGGAGGTCTTCAACAATATAAATTCTGAAATGGATGTGAACGATATACAGAATTTGATAGACAGCTTACCGGAAGGTTATAAAATGGTGTTTGTGCTGTATGCGGTGGAAGGTTACAGGCATGCTGAAATAGCAAAAATGCTTGATATAAGTGAAGGGACTTCAAAATCCCAGTTATTTAAAGCACGAAAAATGCTTCAGGAAAAATTAGAAACAATTAACTCAACAGGCTATGGCACCAATTAAATTTGAAGAGCACGTAAGGCAACAGCTTGATAAAAGGGAGATAAGGCCTTCAGCTGAAAGTTGGGATAAACTCAGCTCAAGGCTGGATAAAGCTGAAAAGAGGCCTAAAGGAAAATGGTGGCTTTCTGTCGCTGCCGCTGTGGCCATTCTGGCTATTGCAAGTCTGATCTTTATTGACCAGCAGAATGAAACTGCCACCCCAATAGTAGAAAGTCCCTCTAAAATTGAGGAAAGCGGGTCTCAAAAATCTGAAAATTTTGAAGAGCCGGTCCAGGTAGCTTCAGAAGAACAGGATCATGTGCAGGGTCAGAAGGTTAATGAGGTTGAATCACCATTGAAAAATGAAGCAAATTCCCAGTATAAGGAGGCAGAATTAGAGGCTGGAGAGATAGCTCAGAATTCAACATCCACAAAAAGGATTTTTATTGAACCAATATCCATAGAACCTCCCGGAACGGTGACAGAAAAACCGGAAAAGTTTTCTGACCAAATAAATGAATTGCTGGCAAAAGTTACTATGCAGGAAAAACAAAGCGGGGATATTTCGGAAGCAGAGATAAATAAGCTTCTCGGGGAAGCGGCTAGTAAAATAAGCAACTCAGAAAAATATTCAGAAGCTAAAGTGAATGCAGAGGAACTTCTGGCAGATGTGGAATTTGAAATGGACCAGTCTTTCAGGCAGGAGGTTTTTGAGGTTCTGAAGGAAGGTCTTTTGAAAGCCAGAACTGCAATCGTAACTAGAAACGAGTAATAAGAATCAAATCAATTTAATCAATAATCCCGAAAGGGTCATTCATCAATCAATTTCTGATAAGGAAGACATTTGTCTGAATTTGAAGAAGACTAAAAACAATTTAAACATGAAAACTATTATTATCTATTTCGCCCTGGCATTGTTCACTTTTACCACCCAGTTTGTATACTGTCAGGAAGATGATCAGAAAACTGAGGAAGATTTCCTGGAATCAAAAAGGGAGGAGATCATTAAAAGTGAAAAGGAAAAATTGAAATGGAAGGTTGAAGATATTAATGAAAGACTGGAAGATGGAGAAATCACTTCTGAACAAGCTGAAATTCTCAAGAAGGAGGCTGCTGAACTTCACGCGAAAAATATTGAGAATCGAATTGCGATTATGGAAAACAAAATGGAGTTGGAAGAAAGGAACAGAGAGTCGAAAACATATATTGCTCTTGGGGATGATGGCAAGGTTATTACTATTGAAATAAATGAAAATCGCGAGAAACAATATGACAAAAGGACGACAAGTGACCTGGTTATCGCGGCAGGTTTCAATAATGCTCTTGAAGATGGCCAGTCCCTTAATGATTCTGATTTTAAGATAGGGGGAAGCCGTTTCTTTGAAATTGGCTGGGCTTGGAAAACCAGGGTTTTTGATAAATCTAACTGGCTACGCCTTAAATATGGTGTTTCTTTTCAGTTTAACGGACTTAAGCCAACAGATAACCGCTATTTTGTGACCGAAGGAGATGATACCTTTCTTGAGGAATATGATCTAAATCTGGATAAATCAAAGTTCAGGATGGATAACCTGGTAGTACCTGTTCATTTTGAATTTGGACCTTCTTCCAAGAATGAAACTAAAAATTATGTGAGGTATTCAACCCGGGGAAAATTCAAAGTGGGTCTTGGTGGTTATGCAGGTTTCAATATAGGTGAACGCCAGAAGTTGAAATATGAACTTGATGGAGATAAACAGAAAGATAAAATGAAGGGAGATTATAATACTAATGATTTTGTATACGGGCTAAGCGGTTATCTTGGTTGGGGATGGGCAACTCTTTATGCCAAATACGACCTTAACCCTATTTTTCAGGAACCAAATGTGGAGCTTCATAATATTTCGGTAGGACTGAGATTTGACGTGGATTAGCCAGTATAAATTTGTAGTTTTGCAAGGCTTTAAAAGAGGAGAAATTCCTATTTTTAAAGCCTTGTCTTTTTTTATTAATTTCAGGAAATCTTAAAGAAACCTATTTCAATTGATCTCAAAATCTACTATTGATAATGTATTTGAAACCGCACGGGTTGAGGAAGTGATCGGTGATTTTGTTCAGTTGAAAAAATCAGGAAGTAATTTAAAGGGGCTCAGCCCGTTTACAGACGAGCGAACTCCCAGCTTCATGGTTTCTCCGGTGAAGCAGATCTGGAAGGATTTCAGTAGCGGAAAAGGCGGGAATGTAGTGGCTTTTTTGATGGAGCATGAGCATTTTACCTATCCCGAAGCTATCAAATATCTCGCTAAAAAATATGGTATAGAGATAGAGGAGACCCAGCAGAGTGATGAACAGAAAGAACAGGCAAATGAAAAAGAGAGTATGTATCTTGTCTCTGAATATGCTAATAAGTTCTTTCAGAAATCAATGCATGAGACCGATGAAGGCAAGGCCATTGGTCTGAGTTATTTCAAGGAAAGAGGATTTTCGCCTGAAACCATTAAGAAATTCGATCTTGGATATTCACCGGATGATTGGGAAGCTTTGACCAGAAGTGCTCTTGAGGAAGGATATAAACTGGAATATCTGGAAAAAACGGGTCTTACCATTGTAAAAGAGGACAAGAAATTTGACAGATTCAAAGGCCGCGTAATGTTTCCTATACATTCAATGTCTGGCCGTATACTTGGTTTTGGTGGCCGGATTTTATCTAATACTAAAAAAGCAGCCAAATATCTCAATTCTCCCGAGAGCGATATTTACCATAAAAGCAAGGTGCTCTACGGGATCTATTATGCCAAACAGGCAATTGCCCGGGAGGATAATTGTTATCTGGTTGAGGGTTATACCGATGTGATCCAGTTCCATCAAAGTGGAATAGAAAATACAGTGTCTTCTTCAGGAACGGCTCTCACGCCGGAGCAGATAAGACTCATCAACAGGCTTACAAAGAATATTACCGTTCTTTTTGATGGGGATGCTGCAGGAACGAGGGCTTCTCTAAGGGGTATAGACCTGATCCTGGAGCAGGGTATGAATGTAAAGGTTTGTCCATTCCCGGAAGGAGAGGACCCCGATAGTTTTGCAAGGGCAAATTCTGAAGATGACCTTCGGGAGTTCCTTGAAGAGAACTCTTATGATTTTATTACCTATAAGGCGTCTCTATTGATGGATGAGGCCAAGAACGACCCTGTGAAAAAGGCAGGCCTTATTCGTGATATGGTGAACAGTATCTCTAAGATTCCTGATAATATCCAGCAGGAAGTATACCTACAGGAATGTTCCCGGATCATGGATATTTCTGAAGATGTTTTATACGCTACTCTGGCACAGATCCAGAGTAAGGACGAAAAACAAACAGGGAAGCCCAGGAAGAGGAATATGGAAGTGGTGAAGGAGGAATCAGCTCCCAGGCCTAAGGTAGATCACCTGTATGTGCTGGAAAGGAATATTATTAAGATCCTTATTCTTTACGGTAATAAAGAGGAGAAGTTTGAAGATCTTTTACTTAAACAAAATGAGGAAACCGGGGAATTGGTTCTGGAACCCGAAACTCAGGAAGCGAAGGTATTCGAGAAGATATATCTTGACCTTCAGGAAGATGAGATCGCATTCTCCAACGAAGACTTTAGACACCTTTATAATATCCTCATCAATAAGTTGAACAGCCAGGAAGAATTTGTGGTTGGTAATATCATTAACGAACTGGAGGCTTCCCAGGCTAAGGAGATCACTGATATTTTAATGCAGGAAGAACAGTACGAACTGCATAGCTGGGATCGGCATGATATTCCGGTAAAGGAAAAGGAGCAAACCATCAAGCAATTTGTTAGTCAGACCATCTTAAGTCTTAGACGACACCTTATTGATTGTAAGCTAAACGAACTTTTGGAAAATATAAGGGTGGCCCAGACAGAAGATGAAAGGACAGATATTAAAAATGAAGTGGTAGGCTTTAACAAACTACGCACTCTCCTTGCCGAAAGGCTTGGGAGGGTTATGTAGTATTCAGCTGAAGTAGTCTTGATTGTGTGATAAGGTCAGCTACATTATCTACCTTAAGTTTCTTTAGCAGCCTGGTCTTGTAGGTGCTAACCGTTTTTTCATTAATGTCAAGAGCTTCCGCTATATCTTTATTTCTTTTGCCTGATGAAAGAAGATTTAACACTTCTGACTCCCTCGTAGAAAGCTTTTTGAATTTTGTAATTAAACTCTTACCTCTGGATATTCCAGAGTTTAATTTCTCTGTAATCTTGCGATTTAGATAGATTCCTCCACGTGCAACCTGGTAGATTGCTTTTTCAAGGGTTTCATTATCAGTGTTCTTGGAGATGTAGCCGGCGGCACCTGCTTTTATGGCGCTCAGGGCATACATTTCTTCCGGATGTGAGCTGAATATTAGGGTTTTTACCTCTGGATATTCCTGCTTGATCCTTCTGATAGCGTTGATTCCATTAATTTGAGGGAGATCAAGTTCAATGATAAGCACGTCTGGTGCATCTTTCTCAAGCTGATTAAAAAGCTGGGTTCCGCTTCCTACTCTTCCTGTTACTTGTAAGGCCGGATTGTTCTGTAAGACACATTTTACACCTTCTAAAATTATGGGGTGGTGGTCTGCAATAAGTACTCGATACATGATTTTAAATTAAAAAAACAAGTCCGGGGGTAACTCGTTGAGTTTGGTTTTGTTAACCTAAAATAATGCTTTGAGGATTTATAATATAAAACTTGTTAACATATTCGATAAGTGGTCTATTTCTTAAGATGAATGGGTATTTCACATACCGGAATGGGGAGCATTTTGTGCCTGTTACTGGAGTTCAGACGCTGGTAAATGTTAAAGACTTCTCTTTGTCTGCCTTCAAAATCCTCGGCCGATTTACCTTCCTCGGCATTTTTCATTGCCCATTCAAGTTCATCGTAAGAAGCTCCTAATTGGTCTTCATCACTTCTGCTATCCCCAAAAAGTCCATCAGTAGGAGATGCGTTCATAATTTCATCAATAATATTCAAATATTCGCCCAATTCATAAACGTCACTTTTCATAAGATCTGCAATAGGGCTCAGGTCAACTCCGCCATCTCCATATTTGGTATAGAAGCCTACTCCAAAATCCTCAACTTTATTTCCTGTGCCTGCGACCAGGTATTTATGCAGCCCTGCAAAATAATAGAGTGTGGTCATTCTTAATCTGGCCCTGGAATTTGCGAGAGCGAGATCAAGCGATGTTGTTTCCCTGTCTTGAGGCATTATTTTTCTAAATTCTTCAAAAACCGGAGTAAGATTTACCTCCAGACTGCTCACATTCGCAAAATTGTGAGACAGTTCCTCAATATGCTTACGAGCCCTGCTTATCTGATTTTTGTGCTGGTGTATTGGCATTTCCAGACATAATGTGGGCAATCCCGTTTTTGCGCAAAGTGTTGATGTGACCGCAGAATCGATTCCGCCGCTTACCCCTATTACAAATCCATTCATATTGGCTTTGGTGGCATATTCTTTTAGCCAGTTAATGATGTGGTCAGCTACTTTTTCGGTCTGCATAATTTTGGGTGATTAAGTTTGTAAGTGATACCTTTGCGCCACAAATCTAACACTTAAACCCAATTTTTAAAAGGTGCCGGCGTTAAAGCCTTCATAATCCAAAGCTATGCTGAAGAAAATCTGGTTTTTGATACTGATTATTGGTCTTTTTTCCTGCGATAGAGAATCGGACACCGAGGCGAAGATAGAAAAGGTGAATGCTGACTTTGAGCTGATAAGATTTGATGAGGAATTCGCTGAGGCCACCGAAGCAAGTCTACCTCAATTAAAGGCTAAATATCCCTATCTTTTCCCAGAGCAATATCCTGACAGTGTTTGGGTAAATAAACTCACCGATAGCATTCAGCAGGAGATAGAGACTGAGGTTGAGAATTCCTTCCCTGAACTTTCCCGGGAAACTGATGAATTACACAGCCTTTTTCAGCATGTAAAATATTATTTTCCTGATTTTCAGGTGCCCGATGTTATCACGGTTACTTCAGAAGTAGATTATAAGAACAAGATTATTTATACTGGAGATTATCTTTTTGTGTCACTCGATACTTATCTTGGAGAGGATCATAAATTCTATATTGGTATCCAGGAATATCTGAAGAAGAATTTCAGAAAAGAACAGATTGTTGCCGATGCTGCTGCCGAGATTGCCGAAAATTATGTTCCTAAACCGGAGTCCAGAACCTTTCTTTCTCATATGCTTTACTATGGAAAGATTCTCTATCTGAAAGATCTTTTTATTCCGTTTAAAAGCGATGCTGAAAAAATCGGTTATACTCAGGAAGAACTTGACTGGGCTGATGCTAATGAGGACCAGATATGGAGATATTTCATTGAAAATGAACTGATTTTTGATACAGATTCCCAGCTGTACACCAGATTTCTGTATCCTGCTCCTTTCTCAAAGTTTTATCTGCAGCTTGACGCTGAATCTCCTGCAAGGCTCGGCCAGTATATTGGGCGAAATATTATAAGGTCCTATATGGAAAAGAATGATGTTTCCATAAAGAAAATGCTGAACACTCCGGCCGAAGAAATTTTTAACAAAGCAAACTATAAACCTAAGAAATAATGTCTCAATACAAGAAGTCTGAAATAAATATAGAAGTGGTTACTGATGAGAATCACGTTCCTGAAAATATTACCTGGAGTGCAGAAGATGGAAATGTTTATAAGGAAGATGCGAAGGCTTTAATGCTTTCGGTATGGGATAGCAAAGACCAGGAAACACTCCGTATAGACCTTTGGACTAAAGAAATGCCAGTTGATGAGATGAAGAAATTCTTTCATCAAACGCTTGTTTCAATGAGCGATACATACTTTCGTGCGACCCAGGATGATAAAATGCGCGATACAATGAAGGATTTCTGTGATTATTTTGCCGAAAAGACCGAAATCAAAAAGCAATAATTGGAGAAACTTATTTTTGTATATAATGCAGATTCGGGTAAGCTGAATAATTTATTGGGGTCTCTTCATAAGACTGTAAAGCCATCCAGCTATTCCTGTAAATTATGCCGGCTTACCTATGGTGTTTTTGATGAAAAAAGAAGCTGGAAAAAATTCAGGGAAAGTCTGGAACTGGAAACCGAATTTTTTCATAAAAATGAGTTTCAAAAACTCTATGCCTCAAAATTTGGGTATAAGTTTGAATTTCCTTTGATCCTTATTCAGAATAGCAGAGGCCTGGAAATTTTCCTTTCAAAAGATGAATTTTCCGGAATTGATTCTCTGGAAGAATTAATGGAAGTGATCAGCGATAGACTAAAGACTGCTTAAGAAGTTCTAAGTTGCTGGTTGATATTTTCAATATAGTCCAGAACTTCATCTTTTCCTGTGCCCGTAGCCGCTGAAGAGATAAAGTATTCAGGCATTTCCTCCCAGAACTCAAGCATTTCAGTTTTGTAATTTTCTATATTCTTTTGAAGAGCCTTTGGCTTAAGTTTATCGGCCTTGGTGAAAATGATGCTGAAGGGAATGGCATGCTCTCCAAGCCATTGCATGAATTCCATATCTATGGCCTGGGGTTTATGCCGCGAATCTATCAGTACAAAAGCACAAACCATCTGAGTCCGCTTTTCGAAATAGGTGGTGATGAATTTTTGAAATACCTTTTTGGTCGATTTTGAGACCTGGGCATATCCGTATCCGGGAAGATCTACCAGATGCCAGTTCTTATTGATCAGGAAATGGTTAATTAACTGCGTCTTTCCTGGTTTCGCAGAAGTCTTTGCAAGTGCCTTTCTGCCTGTGAGCATATTGATAAGGGAAGATTTTCCCACATTGCTACGGCCAATAAATGCATATTCCGGTAAAGCGCTATTGGGGCACAGATCAACCTTGGAGTTGCTCACTACAAATTCAGCCGACTTGATCTTCATAGGATCTGTTTTTATATATTTCGCTCGTTGAGCCATTCGTGAAGAAGTTCGTTGAACTCTTCCGGATGTTCCATCATGGCTGCATGGCCGCATTTATCTATCCAGTAAAGGTCGGCATTGGGTAAAAGTCGCTTAAAATCTTCAGCTACTTCGGGGGGTGTTACATTGTCGTTCTTTCCCCAGATGATGCAGGTTGGCGTTTGCATCTTTGGAAGATCTTTAGCCATATTATGACGAATCGCACTTTTAGCGATGGCCAGTGTTTTTACCAGTTTATTACGGTCACTCACCGTTTCGTAAACTTCATCTACGATCTCCTTGGTGGCTACCGCAGGATCATAAAAAACTGCTTCAGCTTTCTTCTTGATGAAATCATAATCACCACGTCTCGGGTAGCTTTCGCCCATAGCATTTTCATAAAGGCCTGAACTTCCTGTAATAACAAGGCCTTTCACAACCTCGGGAAACATTTTGGTAGCCAGGAGGGCAATATGTCCTCCCAGGGAATTCCCCAGAAGTATCACATTCTCATACCCTTTAAAATCAATGAATTCTTTGAGATATCTGGCAAAAGTACCTACACTGGTTTTTAGAAGTGACATGGAGTATAATGGAAGTTCCGGAATAAGCACTTTGTAGCCTTTTTCCGGAAAATAATTAATCACGCCGTCAAAATTACTGAGGCCTCCCATAAGTCCATGCAGGATAACAATTGGAGTTCCTTCCCCTTTTTCAAGATATGTGAATTTTCCCTCTTGCCTTAAGTGATCTTTCATTAATAGCCTTTGCGGTTAGCAATCGCAAATATAGCGATTTCGATACAAGTATAATCATTTTTGAGCAACTGCAAAGGCTTTTCTATGAAGTGGAAAATTTGGTTTTAAAATGTTTTCTGTCGATTATTTTCCACATTTCACCACTGAATTTCAAAATACTGAATCCTAAGTGGATAGGGCTATTTCAAAGGTTTTCAAATACATACAGTGGCAAAACTTATCAACATTGTGGGAAAAAGTGGTAAATTGTGGTAATATTTTCAATATATTTGGCTCTATAAAGTTATATAGTGGTAAACCTCATAGGAACATACGAATGCAAAGTCGATGCGAAGGGCCGGTTAATGGTGCCTTCAGCGTTGAAGAAGCAACTGGCTCCTATGTTGCAGGAAGGCTTCGTGATAAAACGTGCAGTTTTTCAGGATTGCCTGGAGCTTTACCCGATGAGCGAATGGAATGTTCTTATGAACAAAATGAACGGGCTTAACAGGTTCAGAAAAAAGAACAACGATTTTATAAGAAGGTTTACTGCCGGGGTGAAGATGGTGGAGGTCGATTCTAACGGCAGGCTGCTCATTCCAAAAGATCTTACTGCCTTCGCTGGAATAGAGAAAGAGATTGTGCTTTCTTCGGCGATAAATATTATTGAGATCTGGGATAAAGATAAATATGAGAACACCATCGAAGCTTCTTCGGGAGATTTTGCTGACCTGGCAGAAGAGGTGATGGGAAATGACGAAATGGATGGAATATCATAACCCTGTTCTGTTAAAAGAATCGGTTGATGGTCTAGATGTAAAACCTGACGGAATTTATGTGGATGTCACTTTTGGAGGTGGTGGTCACTCCAGGGAAATATTGAAAAGACTTGGGCCTGACGGAAAACTTTTTGCTTTTGACCAGGATAAGGATGCTCTTGAAAATAAGATTGACGATAAGCGTTTTACTCTTATCAATGAAAACTTCAGGTTTGTTAAGCGCTTTCTGAGATTTTATGGGGTGAAGCAGGTGGATGGGATTCTTGGAGATTTTGGGGTTTCATCTCATCAGTTCAATGAAGCGGAAAGAGGTTTCTCTACAAGGTTTGATGCGAAACTTGATATGAGGATGAATCAGGGAAGTGGTCTCAGCGCATATGAGGTGATCAATGAATATGACGAAGAGCGGTTAAAGAAACTGTTTTATGAGTATGCAGATCTTAAGAACGCGCCCAAACTGGCAAGGACGATAGTCACAGAGAGGAAAAATAATCCGATCGAAACCAGTGAGCAGCTCAACGATCTTTTGAAGCCACTGCTTTTTAAAGGTAAAGAAAATAAGATCCTGGCCCAGATCTATCAGGCAATAAGGATAGAGGTAAACCAGGAAATAGAAGTTCTTAAAGAGTTTTTGATGCAAACCGAAGAGATTTTGAAGCCGGGAGGAAGATTAAGTCTTATTTCATACCACTCCCTTGAGGATCGACTGGTGAAAAGATATATAAGGAGCGGTTTGTTTGAAGGTGAGCCGGAAAAGGATATGTATGGAAATGTTTCGGTTCCTTTTAAGAAAGTGGGAGGTCTGGTAGTTCCCACTAAAGAAGAGATTGAGAAAAACAACAGAGCTAGAAGCGCAAAATTAAGAATAGCCAAAAAGCTATAGAAATTCATGAAGAAGGGGTTTTATAACATATTGAAGGCGAATTTTCTGATAAGTGAAGATGCTTATAAAAACTGGCGATTTATAGTTTTTTGTACGGTACTGGCCATTATTATGATCGCCAGTTCTCACAGTGCAGAGAAGAAAGTACATCAAATTGCAAGGTTGAATGATGAGGTTAGGGAGTTGCGAAGCGAATTCGTGGAGCGGCGTTCAGATCTCATGAAGATAAAGATGGAGTCTACCATTACTCAAAAGATGGTAGAAAAAGGGATAGGGCCTTCAGACACCCCGCCCAATAAGATAAGAGTGATAATAAAAGACTAACCTGAAATGGCGACAACCGAAAAAAGCATCCTGAATCGAATGTATTTGGTGGCTGCCTGTCTCTTTTTATTCGCGGTAGCTGTGGGAGTCAAATTGGTCAATATTCAGTTTGTTCATGGTGACTACTATAAGGAGCTTGCCGAGGAACGAACCTTCAAGAATTTTAAAATCCCCGCCAACCGAGGTAATCTGTATGATATAAACGGGAATCTTCTGGCTACTTCTGTGCCTAAATATGATATCCGTTTTGATGCGGTCACAGTTTCTGATAAAAACTTCGAAGAGAACATAGGTCCGCTTTCAGAAAAGCTGGCAAAAATGCTGGGAAATTCTTCTTCATATTATTCCCAAAAATTAAGAGCAGCAAGGGCTAATAATCAACGGTATGTTTTAATCGCCCGTAATCTTGGGTATTCAGACTATATGAAGATCAGGCAGTTTCCAATGTTCAATCTTGGACCTTATAAAGGAGGCATGATCACCGAACAAAGTACAGTTCGGGAACATCCGCTGGGTAAGATGGGAGAAAGAACGGTTGGTTACGAAAGAAGGGATGAGAATGGATATTTTACCAGAGTTGGTCTGGAAGGTGCTTTTAGTAACTATCTGCGCGGAACAGACGGAAGAAGGTTAAAACAAAAGATTGCCAAAGGACAATGGAAGCCGATTAGTGATAACAATGAACTTGAGCCAAGAGATGGATATGATGTGGTTTCGACCATAGATGTCAATATCCAGGATATTGCACATCATTCTTTGTTGCGACAGCTTGAATATTTTGAAGCAGATCACGGTACCGTAGTAGTAATGGAGACCGAAACCGGTGAGATCAAGGCGATGTCGAATCTTGGGCGAACCAAAGAAGGTACTTATTTCGAAAAAAGGAATTATGCCGTATATGAATCACATGAGCCGGGTTCTACTTTTAAGTTAATGGCTATGGTGGCTGCCCTTGAAGATAAGGTGGTAGATACCAGCCAGATTGTAGATACGGAAAAGGGTGTTGTTAGATTCTATGGGAGGCCAGTAAGGGATTCTCGTCATGGTGGCTACGGAAAAATATCGGCAGCGAAGGCATTTGAGGTGTCCTCTAATACAGCATTTACTAAAATGATTACTGAAGGCTATAAGAACAATCCTTCAAAATTTGTAGACAGATTATATTCAATGCAACTTAACCAGAAGATTGGTCTTGAAATTAAGGGTGAGGGATCTCCCCGAATTCCTCACCCTCAAGACAAATCGTGGAATGGCTTAAGTCTGCCCTGGATGGCTTTTGGCTACGGCGTGTCACTCACCCCGTTGCAAACCCTTACTTTTTATAACGCCATCGCCAATGATGGTGAAATGATAAAACCCAGGTTTATCAAGGAAGTTAAAGATCGTGATAAGCCAATCCTGACCAGGGAAAAAGAGGTGATCAATCCTTCGGTCTGTTCTCCGGAAACAGCTAAGAAAGTTCGTGAGATGATGAAGAATACCGTCATGCGCGGGACAGCTTCTAATATCTATACCGAGAATTTCTCCATGGCTGGAAAAACAGGTACCTGTCAAACCGAATACTGGATAGAGCCGGGAAGATATATTGCATCTTTTGCGGGTTATTTCCCAGCTGAAAATCCGAAATATTCCTGTATAGTGGTAATCCATAAACCAAACAGGAGAAAGGGGTATTATGGGAATATAGTGGCAGCTCCTGTCTTTAAGGATATCGCCAGAAAGATTTATACGGATACTCCTGTAATGGATGAACTGGAGTCTCTCGAGGTAGAGGATAAAAGAGTTAAGACCGATTTTGAAAAATATTACACCAAGATCCAGGATGAGAAATTGCTAATGCCAGATGTGACCGGGATGCCGGCTATGGATGCAATCTCGATACTAGAGAACCTCGGGCTTGAAGTTAGAATAAATGGTAATGGTGTGGTGAAAAGGCAGTCTGTGACTGCTGGACAGAAATTGAAAAATAATCAAACCATAAATCTGGAATTGAGTTAATGAAGGTATTGAAGGACATACTCTATAGGGTGAATATGAAGGCGGTGACCGGAGATACCGGTGTGACCATCAATAAAATTCATTTTGATTCCAGAAAGGTGAAACTGAATGATGTTTTTGTAGCTATTAGAGGCACTGTTTCAGATGGTCACGATTTCATCAAAAATGCGGAAAATCAGGGGGCTCTCGCAATTATATGTGAAGAGCTGCCGCAGGAAAAGATAAATGGTGTAACCTATGTGGAAGTTGAAGATACGAAAAAAGCCCTGGCTTATATCTCAGCGAACTACTATGATAATCCTTCAGAAAAACTGAAACTTGTAGGGGTTACCGGGACCAATGGAAAGACTACCATTGCCACTCTTTTGTATAATCTTTTCAAAAAAGCAGGTTTCAAATGTGGGTTATTATCTACCGTGAAAGTTATGGTGGGTGATGAAGAGTATAATGCTATTAGAACTACACCAGATTCTATTACCATTAACTCATATTTAAAGGATATGAACGATGCGGGAGTAGAATTCTGCTTTATGGAAGTAAGCTCTCATGGTATAGATCAGCATAGAACTACAGGCCTGAAATTTGAAGGCGGAATTTTCACCAATCTTTCACATGATCATCTGGATTATCATAAGGATTTTGCAGAATACCGGGATGTGAAGAAGCGCTTTTTCGATGAGTTGCCATCTTCCGCATTTGCGCTTGCAAATATTGATGATAAGAATGGGCTTGTGATGCTTCAGAATACTAAAGCGAAAAAATATACATATGCATTAAAATCCTATGCTGATTATAAAGCCCAGATACTGGAAAATCAGTTTACAGGATTGTTGCTGAAAATTGACGATCAGGAATTATGGACGAGGCTTATAGGTAATTTCAATGCTTATAATGTCCTGGCCATCTATTCTGCTGCCGATCTTCTGGGATTAAAGACTATTGAAATTCTGAGGATCATCAGTGAGCTTAATTCGGTTAGTGGGAGGTTTCAGTACGTGGTTTCACAAAAGGAGAAGATTACAGCTATCGTGGATTATGCCCATACTCCCGACGCACTTAAGAATGTACTTGAAACCATCAATAGCATCCGTACCAGAAATGAAAAACTGATTACTGTTATTGGTTGTGGTGGAGATCGTGATAAGACCAAAAGGCCTAAGATGGGACATATCGCCTCGGCTCTTAGCAGTAAGGTGATCTTTACAAGTGATAACCCTCGAACTGAGGATCCTGATAAGATCATAGAAGAGGTGGAGGCAGGAGTAGAGCCACAGAATTTCAAAAAGACAATGAGTGTCACCAACAGGAAGCAGGCTATAAAGACAGCCTGCCAGATTGCTGGTGAGAATGATATAATTCTTATTGCCGGGAAAGGGCATGAGACCTATCAGGAAGTAAATGGAGAAAGATTCGATTTTGATGATTTCAAGATCGTGAACGAATTTCTAAAACAACTGGATAAATAATGCTGTATTACTTATTTCAATTTTTAGAAGAACAGTATCAGTTGCCTGGAGCCCAGCTATTTGAGTTCCTGTCGTTCAGATCGGCCATGGCGATCATCCTTTCGCTGGCCATTTCTACTATTTATGGTAGGAGAATCATTAATTATCTGAGAAGAAAGCAAATTGGCGAAAGTGTACGCGATCTTGGTTTGGAAGGGCAGACAGAAAAGGCCGGAACACCAACGATGGGAGGAGTGATCATCATCATTGCTACGCTTATTCCTGTGCTTTTATTCGCCAGGCTGGAGAATATTTATGTCATTTTGTTGATCGTGACTACCCTGTGGATGGGAGCCATTGGATTTCTTGATGACTATATTAAAACATTTAAAAAGGACAAGGAAGGTCTTAAAGGCATTTTCAAGGTGATAGGTCAGATAGGGCTTGGACTTATCGTTGGAGGAACCATGTATTTTCATCCTCAGATCACTACAAAAGAGGTGGTCACGGAGACCAGTCCAACCGAGAATGTGATAGCCCGGGCCGAAGTAGTTGATATGGGGCCTGAGGAGAAGAATACTACAACAACAATTCCTTTTGTAAAAAACAATGAATTTGATTATTCCAAACTTATAAGCTGGATACACCCGTCGCTGGCCGATTATGCCTGGATCATCTTTATCCCTATAGTGATATTTATTGTGACTGCCGTTTCCAATGGAGCTAATCTGACAGATGGAATAGATGGACTCGCAGCAGGTTCTTCCGCTATAATTGTGCTTACGCTGGGACTCTTCGCGTGGGTTTCGGGGAACATCATTTTCTCTGATTACCTCAATATCATGTATATCCCAAGGTCGGGTGAAATGACCATTTTCATTACCGCGTTTGCAGGAGCACTGGTTGGATTTCTTTGGTACAATACCTTTCCGGCCCAGGTATTTATGGGGGATACCGGTAGTTTGACCATTGGGGGGATTATTGCCGTGCTGGCCATTGCGACAAGAAAAGAATTACTGATCCCGCTTTTATGCGGAATCTTTCTGATAGAGAACCTTTCTGTAGTAATGCAGGTTGGCTGGTTTAAGTATACCAGAAAGAAGTTTGGTGAAGGCAGAAGGATTTTCCTGATGTCTCCACTCCATCACCATTATCAGAAGAAAGGAAAGCATGAGAGTAAGATCGTAGTGAGGTTCTGGATAGTCGGGATTATACTCGCGATCCTCACCATAGTTACATTGAAAGTTAGATAAACTGAAAACTTGGGAAAGAAAATTGCCATACTGGGAGGTGGAGAAAGCGGAATAGGAACGGCTATTCTGGCAAAGAAGAATGGTTATGAAGTTTTTCTTTCTGATAAGGGAAAGATAAAAGATAAGTACAAGGAAGTTCTTAAACATATTGAGATCGAATGGGAAGATGAGCAGCATACCGACTCGAAAATTTTCGATGCCGATGTGGTGATGAAGAGTCCGGGGATTCCAGATACAGTTGCTATGATCGTGGAACTGAGAAAAAAAGGAATTCCGGTAGTTTCTGAAATTGAATTTGCCTCATGGTTTTCTGAAGTTCCGGTAATAGGAATTACCGGGAGTAACGGTAAGACCACGGTAACCAATCTTGTTCAGTATTTATTAAAAGAAGGTGGAGTTGATTCAGGAATGGGTGGAAATGTTGGAAACTCTTATGCAAAACTGGTGGCAGAAGAAATTCACGATTGGTTTGTGCTGGAACTGAGCAGTTTTCAGTTGGATGGAATAGATAAGTTCAGGCCACATATTGCAATTCTAACCAATATCACCCCAGATCATCTGGATAGATATGATTATAAACTGGAGAATTATATAGAATCAAAATTCAGAATAACGAAGAATCAGACAGAAGAAGATTATTTCATCTATGATGCAGATGATAAGAATATTACAGACTGGCTTGCGAAGCATCCTGTTAGATCTCAAGAGCTGCCATTTTCAATAGAAAAGAAACTTGAAAATGGAGCTTATCTGGAAAACGAAAACATTATTGTAAAAATTAATAATACCAAATTTACTATGCCAACATCAGAACTTGCCCTTCAAGGTAAACATAATGCAAAAAATGCAATGGCTGCCGCCACGGTAGCCCAACTGCTCCGTATCAGGAAGCAGACCATACGAGAGAGTATGGCTAATTTCCAGGGAGTTGAACACCGCCTTGAAAAAGTGCTGAAGATCAATAATGTACTTTATATCAACGATTCCAAAGCGACCAATGTGAATGCCACTTTCTATGCCCTGGAGAGCATGGAATCTGAAACTGTCTGGATAGTGGGTGGTGTTGATAAAGGTAATGTCTATGACGATCTCCTTCCGCTGGTGAATGAAAAGGTTAAAGCAATTATCTGCCTTGGGGTTGATAATGATAAGATCGTGAATGCCTTTGGAAATATTGTGGAAACCATGGTGGAGACCACATCTATGAAAGATGCCGTGCAAATTGCATACAGACTGGCAGATAAAGGTGATAACGTATTGTTGTCTCCGGCCTGTGCAAGTTTTGATCTTTTTGAGAATTATGAAGACAGGGGAAGGCAGTTCAAAGAAGCTGTAAGAAATTTATAAGTAGTATTTCAGGTCTCAAAGTTCTGAAAACCTGTGAGGGCCGGGAAAATTGAATAAAATATATGAGCAATATTTTTAACAATCTTAAAGGAGACAAGGTGATCTGGGCGGTAGCCGGGCTGTTGGCGATATTTTCTTTTTTGCCGGTTTACAGTGCCAGTAGTAACCTTGCTTATCTTCATGGAGATGGAAGTACTTCCGGTTATCTGGTTGTGCATTTCTTTCATCTTCTTTTAGGATTTTGCGTGCTCTTTGCGGTACATAAGATACCCTATCATTATTTCCGTGGAATTTCGATATTGCTGTTACCTGTAGTCATCGTTTTGCTGGTCTTTACGATTGCTCAGGGAACTACAATAGACGGGGCTTATGCAAGTAGATGGATACAAATCCCGGTATTGAATGTTTCCTTTCAGTCATCTACCCTGGCGGCTGTTGTGCTTATGGTGTACGTAGCCAGATACTTATCTAAGATCACTGAAAAAACGGTCACATTTAAGGAAACAATTCTTCCGCTTTGGCTGCCTGTTTTCACAGTTTTAGTATTAATTTTGCCGGCCAATTTTTCCACTACAGCCATCATTTTTGCTATGACGCTGGTCCTGATGTTTTTGGGTGGGTATCCCATAAAATATCTCGCTGCGATAGTTGGTGCTGGCCTGATATTGCTCAGCCTGTTCGTATTAACCGCGAAAGCATTTCCCGGTTTAATGCCCAATAGGGTGGATACCTGGAGCAGCAGGATAGAGACCTTTTTTGATGATGAAGAAGGTCAGGAGCAGTACCAGGTAGAAAAAGCCAAGATCGCAATAGCGCAGGGAGGAATAACAGGAACCGGAATTGGAAAAAGCGTTCAGAGAAATTTTTTACCGCAATCTTCTTCAGATTTTATCTATGCGATAATAGTCGAAGAAATGGGCTTGATTGGAGCTTTTGGAGTAATGCTTGCATACCTGTTGTTACTATTCAGGATTGTAATTGTCGCCACCAAGGCCAATACGATCTTCGGTAAACTCGTTGTAATGGGTGTGGGTCTGCCTGTTGTTTTTCAGGCGCTCATCAATATGGGAGTAGCAGTGGAATTATTCCCGGTAACGGGACAAACGCTTCCGCTGGTAAGTAGCGGTGGAACATCCATCTGGATGACCTGCATTGCACTTGGGATCATTCTGAGTGTAAGTGCGAAAAGAGAAGAGATTAAAGAATCTGAAAATAAAGAACTTGAAGGCGAAGAGGAAAATCCTCTGGACATCTTAACTGAAGCTATATGAAAGAAGGTCTGCGTGTAATATTATCTGGTGGAGGAACAGGAGGCCACATCTATCCTGCCATTGCTATTGCCGATGAGATAAAAAGAAGATATCCTACGGCAGAGATCCTCTTTGTAGGTGCCAAAGACCGCATGGAAATGGAGAAGGTGCCGCAGGCTGGTTATGAGATAGAAGGGCTTTGGATTAGTGGTGTTGACAGGTCTTTCAGCCTGAAAAATTTCATTTTTCCGTTCAAGTTGATGAGCAGTCTTTCAAAATCCAGAAAGATCATAAAAAAATTTAAACCGGATGTGGTTATCGGGACCGGAGGTTTTGCCAGCGGTCCGCTTTTACGGGTGGCTATGTCTAAAGGGATTCCTACACTAATTCAGGAACAGAATTCCCTGCCCGGGATCACAAACCGTATCCTGGCAAAATATGCCGATACCATCTGTGCGGCTTATGAAAAAGTAAAAGAGGTTTTTCCTCCTGAAAGAACAAAAATTACCGGAAATCCGGTGAGGCAGGATCTGCTGAATGTAAATGAACTAAGAGAGGAGGGAATTCGATATTTTAAGCTTTCAAAGGAAAAGAAAACGGTTCTCGTGCTGGGCGGAAGTCTGGGAGCCAAAAGGATAAATAAACTTATTGAAACCTATTTGAAGAAATTTCAGCAGGAAAATATTCAGCTTATCTGGCAGATAGGTAAGCTTTATTTTGAAGATTATAAAAAATATGAATCTGCAAATGTCAGGACCAGGGAGTTCATTAACAGGATGGATTTGGCCTATGCCGCGGCAGATGTAATTATATCCAGGGCGGGTGCTGGAAGCGTTTCAGAATTATGCATCGTAGGAAAGCCCGTATTATTCATTCCGTCTCCAAATGTTGCTGAAAATCATCAGGCAAAAAATGCCAAGGCGGTTACTGAACATGATGCGGCTTTAATGATAGAAGAAGACGAGCTGACCGAAAGATTCGAACCATCCTTTTTCAGCCTTTTATCGGATGAAAGAAGCATGGAGCGTTTTGCAGTGAATATCAGGAACCTTGCTTTACCAAATGCAACTTCGGCCATTGTAGATGAAGTGGAGAAGTTAATAGAAAGAAAAAGAATTAAGTGAAAGACCTTAACTACATACAAAACTTTTATTTCATCGGTATAGGTGGAATGGGGATGAGTGCACTCGCCAGGTATTTCCGGGCGAAAGGTATGTATGTGGCCGGGTACGACCGTACCTCTTCTGATCTTACAAGGGAACTGGAAGCAGAAGGTATTGAAATAAATTACGAGGACAGGGAAGAATTGATTCCTGATCAGATACTTAATAATAAGGAAAATAGCCTGGTAGTATATACTCCCGCAATTCCGAAAGATCATAAACAGTTCAACCTGCTAAAAGCTGAAAGTTTTGAGATCACCAAAAGAGCAAAGTTGCTTGGCATGGTGACCGACAAAAAATACACCCTGGCGGTTGCAGGTACTCATGGTAAAACTACTACCACAGCCATCCTTGGACATTTGCTTAAAGAAACTGGTGTGAAAGTGACAGCCTTCCTTGGAGGGATTAGTGAAGATATTCAGTCCAATCTTATCATGCAGGGTGATGATTTAGTGGTAGTTGAAGCAGATGAGTTTGATAGGTCTTTTTTGAACCTTTCTCCAAATCTTGCTGCTATCACGTCCATGGATGCAGATCATTTGGACATCTATGGTGATAAATCAGAATTAGAAAGATCCTTCAGAGAATTTGCGGCTAAAATTCCTGAAAATGGGAAGCTTTTTGTGAAGAATGGTTTGCCTATTAAAGGCGTGACACTTGGTTTGGAAGATAATGCCGATTATTCGGCCAGAAATATAAAAATTGAAGAGGGGAATTATGTTTTCGATATGAAAACTCCATCTGAAATTATTGAAAATTTAAAATTTAATCTACCCGGTCAGCATAATTTGCTCAATGCTATAACTGCCCTGGCAATGGCGATCGAATACGGCTCCCCAACCGACAACGATGATCTTGCCAGGGCATTATATAGTTTTAAGGGTGTGAAACGGAGATTTAGCTATAAGATCAAAACAGAAAACCTGGTGTTGATAGATGACTATGCGCATCATCCCACCGAGATATCGGCGGTACACCAAGCAGTTCGTGAAATGTACCCCAACAAACAAATTCTTGCGGTTTTTCAGCCCCACCTGTTTAGCCGTACCCGCGACTTTGCTGAAGATTTTGCATCCAGCCTTTCAGATTTTGATAAGGTGTTCCTGCTGGATATTTATCCTGCACGAGAAACCCCAATAAGAGGCATTTCTTCAGCCTGGTTGCTGGATAAGATCTCTAATCCCAGAAAACAGCTGGTTACCAAAGAGGAACTGAGTGAAAAGATAAGCTCTTCAAAACCTGAAGTGATAGTAATGATGGGTGCTGGAGATATTGGAGTGGAAGTTGAAAAAATAAAAAAAGCTCTCCAGCATGAAGCGTAGTTTAGGTTACATAAAAGCTTTTGTTCTGGTGGCAGTAATTTGCTTTTTATATGGCTTTGCTGAAAAGCGTCATAAGAGCCGGGGAATTAGTGAAGTGAAGGTAAGATTTACCGATAATGAAAACCTCTATGTGACTGAGGAAGTGGTTAATAAATTGTTAATACAAAATAAAGCCTCTGTCTCGGGCATAGATAAAGAAACTTTAGATTTGAATAGGGTTGAGTCCCTTTTAAATAAACATGATATGATCGAAAATGCAGAAGTTTATCTCACCTTGGATGGGAAACTCAGGGCAGAAGTAAGTCAGAGAAAACCTATAGGAAGGGTCATAGGAAGTTCATCATTTTATCTTGACAGAAAGGGAAAAGTGATGCCGCTTTCCCCATTTTATTCGGCCAGGGTGCCACTAATGTTAGGTTTTAATGAGGCCAATATTTCAAAAGTCTATCCAATAGTGAAACATATAAGGAATGATGAGTTTTTGACAAGGCATATTACAGGGATCAACAGACTTAAAGGCGATAAATATGAACTTGAACTCAGGGAACTTGACTTTAATGTCTATTTCGGGGATTCAAGTAATGTGGCTTTAAAATTCAACAATTTCAAGGCCTTCTATAAAAAAGCACAGAAAGACAAAAAATTAGATACCTACAAAAAAGTGAACTTACAATTTGGAGATCAGGTTGTTTGCACTAAAAAATAGTTTATGGAACAAAATGATATTGCAGTAGGATTAGATATTGGAACAACAAAGATTGTGGCTATGATAGGCCGCAAGAATGAGTATGGTAAGGTTGAGATTATCGGGATTGGTAAATCGAAATCTCTTGGCGTACACAGGGGAGTGGTGAATAATATCACCCAGACCATCCAGTCTATCCAGCAGGCAATACAGGAAGCAGAGGCCGACAGTGGTCTTAAGATTAGTGAAGTGGTAGTGGGAATTGCCGGGCAGCACATAAGAAGCCTTCAGCATAGTGATTATATCACCCGTCCGAATCCGGAAGAGGTGATAGATGCCGATGATATTTATACGCTTTGTAACCAGGTTCACAAACTGGTTATGCTTCCGGGAGAGGAAATAATACATGTTCTGCCCCAGGAATTCAAGGTGGATGGGCAGGCAGAGATAAAAGAGCCCATCGGAATGTATGGAGGAAGACTGGAAGCTAACTTCCACGTTGTGGTTGGGCAGGTTTCTTCAATCAGAAATATTGGACGATGTGTAAAAAGTGCCGGACTCGAACTATCAGCCGTCACATTGGAACCGCTTGCTTCTGCAAATGCTGTACTGAGTCAGGAAGAAAAAGAGGCGGGAGTAGCCCTGATCGACATCGGTGGTGGAACCACAGATCTTGCCATTTTCAAAGATGGCATTATTCGACATACAGCCGTGATTCCTTTCGGAGGAAATGTAATTACCGAAGATATCAAGGAAGGCTGCTCGATCATAGAAAAACAGGCCGAGTTGCTTAAGATAAAATTCGGTTCTGCATGGCCGGGAGAGAATAAGGATAACGAGATAGTTTCCATTCCTGGTCTAAGAGGGAGAGAACCCAAGGAAATCACGCTTAAGAACCTTTCAAAGATCATCCATGCGCGTGTAGTGGAGATCATCGAGCAGGTTTACCTGGAGATCAAGAATTATGGCCACGATGAGCAGAAGAAAAAGCTTATCGCAGGATTGGTACTTACAGGTGGAGGTGCACAGTTGAAGCATTTGAAACAACTGGCCGAGTATATCACCGGAATGGATACCAGAATTGGATACCCTAATGAACATCTGGCAGGTACCAACGACACCGAAACAACGAGCCCGGTTTATGCAACAGCGGTGGGTCTGGTGATGAATAGCCTTGAAAAAAGCAAGACTCGTTATCAGGAAGAAGCGGTTCTATCTGATAAAAGTCCGGTTGAAGGAGGAGAAAAGAGAGAAGAAACCGGTGAGCTAACCGGCGACACCGAACAGGAGGAACAAACCTCCAAAAAAGTAGCCCGTAAGAGTATTTTTGATAAGTGGGCGGAGAAATTCAAAGATTTTTTAGATAACGCAGAGTAATAAAGATACAACCAGTAAAACAGAGTTTATGAGCAGTACAGAATTTGGAGACATCTCATTCGATTTACCGAAGAATCAATCGAACGTCATCAAAGTGATTGGAGTTGGCGGAGGAGGAAGCAATGCTATCAACCACATGTTCCAGTTAGGAATAAAAGGGGTTGATTTTGTGGTTTGTAACACCGATTCCCAGGCACTGGAAAACAGTTCGGTTCCTAACAAGATTCAATTGGGTGTGACCTTGACCGAAGGACTAGGAGCAGGAGCGAACCCTGAGATTGGGGAAAAAGCAGCAGTAGAGAGTTTTGAGGAAATCAAACAAATGCTGGATTCCAATACCAAAATGGTATTCATTACTGCCGGAATGGGAGGTGGTACGGGAACCGGAGCAGCACCTATCATTGCCAAACAGGCCAAGGAGCTTGATATACTTACGGTGGGGATAGTAACGATTCCTTTTCAGTTCGAAGGTCGAAACCGTAATGAACAGGCCCAGATTGGTGTGGAAAGACTTCGTAAGCATGTTGATTCACTCATTGTGATAAATAATAACAAGCTCCGTGAGGTTTATGGAAATCTTGGTTTTAAGGCTGGCTTCTCTAAAGCTGATGAAGTTCTTGCAACCGCATCGCGGGGTATTGCAGAAGTTATAACGCATCACTATACTCAAAACATTGACTTGCGTGATGCGAAGACTGTTTTAAGTAATAGCGGTACTGCTATCATGGGGTCTGCTCATGCCTCAGGAGCCAGTAGGGCTACAGATGCCATCACCAAAGCACTGGACTCTCCGTTGTTAAATGATAATAAGATCACCGGTGCCAAAAATGTTTTACTGCTAATTGTATCTGGTAATGAGGAGATCACTATTGATGAAATTGGAGAAATAAATGATCATATTCAGGCTGAAGCCGGTCATAGTGCTAACATCATCATGGGTGTTGGTGAGGATGAATCCCTTGAAGATGCCATTGCAGTTACCATTATTGCTACGGGTTTTGATGTGGAACAGCAGAACGAGATCACAAATACTGAGACCAAGAAGATTATTCATACTCTTGAAGACGAACAAAAGGCAGAGCATGAGCTCATGTCTAAGAAGTCGGCACCAATTTCACAAGTGACCAATACTCCCGTGGAGAACAAATTGCAGTTTGACGAACCTGAAAAAGATAGGAAGATAGTCCATACCCTCGATGAAACTCAGGAAGAAGTAGACGAGGTTGGCAATATTCATAGAAAGGTGGATGATACACTCAAAACACCTGATTTTGCCCGTAAACTGGAAGTTACTTATGAGGAAGTGGATCCTGATGAGTTCATCATCAACGATACCAGCGATGAGGTGAATAATATGGATGTGAACGACCCGGAAGAGGTTAAGGTGGAGAGTGACGAACAATTTATGTTCACCTTTGATATGCCTGCAAATGAAAATAAAAAGGGGAAACCAACTTCAAAGGAGCAGCCTAAGACCGAAGAAGTAAAAAGGCATGAACTCCATGAAGAGGAAGAAGATACAAGGAATATTAAGGTGAATGAGGCTATTGAGATTATTCCGGTAACCGAAAGTTCGACCCAGGGAATAAAGCGATACAGCCTGGACGATTATATGGAGATGGAAGAGAAGCTTCAGAATTCCAAGCCTCAGAAAAAACAGGATGAAAAAGATGAAACGGTGGCTTTTGAAAAGAAGACCGTAGCTCCAAAACCAGAGACCGATAAAGGTTCTAACGGGGACAATCCTTTTGATAACCCGATATCTTCCGAAGTGGTAAGACAAAGAACCGCGGAAAGAAAGGCGAAGATGAAGGAATTCAATTATAAGTTCAGAACAGGTTCTGCACAGATCGATGAGATAGAAAAGCAACCCGCATATAAGAGAGCCGGCATTGAACTGGATAATAATAAGCCTGGAGAAGGAAAACTATCCCGTACCAGCATAGAGCAGGACGAGAACAACGACCTTCACTTTAGAAAGAACAATTCTTATCTACATGATAATGTAGATTAATTTCAACCTAGCCAAAAAAAGGTGCCATTAGGCACCTTTTTTATTTCTAAAAGAACTAGAATTAATTCTGGCTTTGAGCCTGAACTTCATCAGTGTCTTTTCTATACTTCAACATACTTATCCCGGCTACGAAAAACACAAAGCCAAGGATGGTAAGAGCCCATGGGCTGAGCATAAGGGCTACACTACCAAAAATACCCAATACGCCCATAACTAAAGCAATGGCTCCACCAATTGTCATTATAAGTGCTAGTATTTTAATCATAACATAAATTATTGGTTATTAATTAAAATTACTTAAAGTATTTAAAGTGAGATGAATATTAACAAATTTTACAATTTAAGCCTGAGCCTTTTAATTTCTGAAGAACTTCCTTTTCATCTTCCCCTCCCGGGATAGCTCCGGTGTCCGCAGTATTATAAGGTCTCAAGTATCTTTTTTGCGGGCTCGTATTTTTTAACGAAATCTTCATAATTTTCCCCCTCCATGGAGAGGATTTCCTTATCATAATTCGCCTGGAATGTCAGGAAATCTATGGTCCACTGTTTTCCGTTTCTAAGAGAAAGCCTGAATTTTCTGCCGGTTTTATCATACCCGATCTTGGAACTGGTTTCCGCCTGAATTCCTGGGACTTCCGCGAATATCCGCTTGCAGATTTTAGGTCGGCATGGAGGTAGTCCAGAGAGTCCTTACAGCCTGTAGCAGCTAAAACTATTAGCCTTAGCAGTTTTTTATTTAATTCCAATAGATCATAAAGTACTTGATCTTTGCATCATCAGGAATTTGGGAAGCTCTTATCTTACTGTCGGTATCGTACCTTAGACTTGTGGGTAGCTGATTTTTATCTATGGTGACATAGGCATTTATTTCATCCAGGAACACAACGGCGGAGTTTATAGTATTTTCTATTCTTGAAATATTATAATTCTCCACTATGTCTTTGAAAGTACTCTTAACATTTACGCCATGTTTGGTCTCATAACGGGAGTCCAGGATTCTTATATATCCAATAGTACTTGTTGAATCAAATTCCTGAAGTGGTTCCAGGCTCATCAGGGCATTGCCATCTTTATCGAATATTTTTATCTCATCAGTAGATCTTAATTGCTCCGGTCCAGTGGTCTGTCTTACAATACTGTCTCCTGCAAATATTGAATCGAGTTGATTGATCTTTACTTCTTTTTTAAGCGGTCCGACCTGGGTGGGAGTGATAAGGAAAGGATTTTCCTCGTCTGTTGTACAGGATGAAACAGTAACACATAAACCAAGGATTAATAAAGCTCTTTTATACATTTTAGATATGATAGATTTATTTTAATAATTTGTTCAATATTCCTAATGCCCCGCGAATAAAGGTGGCGCTTGTAAGGACTTTTAGAACCGCACTTTCCATATTCGACTTTCGGGAGCTTGTTTTGTTTATTTTTTTTCTCTCTTTTTCTGCCTTCTCTTTTGCTTCTTTCTTTTCCGCAATTTCGATTTTCTTCGTCAGGATTTCATGAGCACTTTCCCTGTCTACCTTTTCATTGTATTTTGGCAGAATTTCAGATTGGGTGATCAGCTTTTCCAATTCAATTTCTGAAAGTATATCCATCCGGCTCATAGGCGCCCTAAGCATAGTGGCAACAAGAGGTGAAGGACGTCCTTTTTCATCCAGGGCCGAAATCATCGCTTCACCTATACCTAACGCCGTCAGTATATTTTTGGTATCATAAAATTCTGAAAGAGGATAATTTTCCGCGGCAAGTTTAATGGCCTTTCTGTCTTTTGCGGTAAACGCTCTGAGGGCATGCTGGATCTTTAATCCAAGCTGTCCCAAAACTTCTTCCGGAATATCGGCCGGATTCTGGGTTACGAAATAAATTCCCACCCCTTTTGATCTTATAAGTTTAATAATGCTTTCAATCTGATCCAGCAATGCATCTGAAGCCTCTTCAAAAATGAGGTGTGCTTCATCAATGAACATCACAAGTTCCGGTTTATCCGCATCTCCCTTTTCAGGAAAGGTAGTGTAGACTTCTGCGAGCAGGCTAAGCATGAAGGTGGAAAATAATTTTGGCCGGTCCTGAATATCGGTAAGTCTCAGTACATTCACATAACCGTAACCATCGTGGTCTTTTCTAAGAAGATCGTTCACTTCAAATGAGCGCTCTCCAAAAAAAAGATCAGCACCCTGTTGTTCCAGGGATACGATCTTTCTTAAGATCGCTCCTGTAGAAGCCTTTGAGATCCTTCCATAATCCTTTTCAAACTCATCTTTGCCTTCTTCTGTGGAATACCGGATGATCTTTTTCAGATCTTTAAGGTCCAGCAGAGGCAGATGTTTATCATCACAATATTTGAATATAATGGCAAGTATTCCAGTTTGAGCGGAAGAAAGATCGAGGATCCTTGATAAGAGTACAGGGCCAAATTCACTTACCGTAGCTCTTAAACGTATTCCCTGTTGATCGGAAATGCTAAGGATCTCAACCGGAGAACCTTTAGGCTTGAACGGGAAATCCAGTAGTTTGTGTCTTTCATTGATGAATTCGGCACCATCTGAAGGTTTTGCTATTCCGCTAAGATCGCCTTTTACATCCATGAGCAATACGGGCACCCCTTTTTCCGAAAGGTTTTCGGCAATGATCTGAAGGGTTTTTGATTTTCCGGTACCAGTGGCCCCGGCGATCAGGCCATGTCTGTTCATGGTTTTTAAGGGGAGCTTTACTGCTGCTTCAGAAAGCACTTCACCTACATACATTCCGGCACCGAGATAGATGCTGTCTCCTTTTGGATTATAACCCTGCCGAATGGATGTGATGAATTTCTGCTTCTTTTCCATTAAAAGCTAATTTATCATAAAATTGGTAAAAGAAAGGAGCCACAGGAAAAGAATAATTCATAAAATTGAATTTGAATCATAGCAACACCTGATCTGAAATTATTTTGTGGCAGGAGTAAGAAGACGTATGCTTCCTTTAATGGCATCCATTTCTGCTTCGATCCCGTTCGGGATTGTAACATTATCATCAATATGGCCGATCATGGCTCCTGAATATGCAGGAATATCCAGTGGTTTAATGTAATGATCTATCACTTCTTCCAGGGTTAGAGAACCATAGCCACTGCCCCCAGGATCACATTCTGTGCACTTTCCAAAAACGAATCCGCTTATCTGCTCAAAGACACCGGCAAGATAAAGCTGGGACATCATTCTGTCTACTGCATATATCTTTTCACCTACATCTTCCAGGTATAAGATCTTTCCTTTCCAGTTCTTGGGGAAATATTCAGAACCCATAATCCCGGTTAATACGGAGAGATTTCCACCCAAAAGATTTCCTTTTGCAGTTCCTGGTGTGATTGTTCGTATCCTGTTTTCGGTCTGTGCCAGTTGGTCTCCTTTTGAATCGGGGTTTTTATAGGTAATTGCCTCCCTTTCAAAAAGCAATTTTTTGAAATAATCATAGCTAAAGGAATTCCAGGTTGAAACTGCTACCGGACTGTGGAAAGTGACAAGACCTGTTTTTTTAAAAATGGCAAGATGAAGGGCGGTGATATCACTATAACCAGCGAAGATCTTAGGATTTTTGCTTATAGCTTCGTAATCAAGTTTGTCCAGTATCCTTGCCGAGCCGGAGCCACCGCGAAGCGCAATAATTGCCTTGATGTCTTTATCTTTAAACATTTCGTTGAGTTCCCCGGCACGCTCTTCATCTGTTCCGGCAAGATGGCCATAGCGATTATAGGTGTAATTGCCGAATTTAACCTTTAGCCCCATCGCTTCAAATGTTTCCTTTGCTATGTCGTAAGGTTCTGTTTCAAAGATGGCACTGGCCGGACTTACTATGGCAATAGTATCTCCTTCTTTTAAAGACTGAGGAATGAGAAGATCTGAATCAGGATTATTATTGCTGAGGATATTGTATTCAGTGCCGAATGAGCTTAAAGGGAAGACAAGACTGCCAGCCCCCATATTTTGAATGAATTTTCTTCTTTGCATTTCTTTGGTGTTATGAGTTTGAAAATTAGTAATTATCCCTGATATTTTTGAGGATCACTTCCATTCCCTCCTTCAGCTTGGAGCTGGGAATGGTATAATTACTATTCATAAAGCTGAAGATTAGAATTTTTCCTGACCGGGTTTTTAGAAATCCGCTTAAACTGTGATTGTTGCTTAAAGTACCGGTTTTGGCAAATATATAAGGAGTGGCTGCCTTATAATAATTTTTTAGTGTACCCGATTTGCCTCCAGTTGCAAGCATGCCGAATAACTTTTCCTTGGGCACTTCCTGACCTATCTTTTCCAGTAATTTCACCATTGTTCTCGGTGTGAAAAGATTATAGCGGGACAGTCCTGAGCCATCCACCCATACCGGCTCGTCTGGCAGGTCGTTCAGATAGTTTTTCTTCATATGATCTATAGCGATCCGGGACTTCAGGGTGTCAGAAACTTCATCGGCGGCCATGAGCAGGATTTGTTCGGCTATAAAATTATCACTCTCTTGCAGCATACGTTTGTAGATACTGTCTGTTGGGATACTGTACAGGGTCTTATTGAATTTAACGTTTTCAGGAAGTTCGCTGATCATCCGGATTTCTTTATCCAGAGTATCCTTTAGAAGTTCCAGCATTGTTTGATCGGAATATTTAAATGGGACTTCTTTTGTGAACTCCTCCTTTCCCGGATATGCCTTAAAGGAATTGCTGGAAATGTCTCTTATTACTGCTGAACTCTTTTCCTCTTTATTATAAACAAACAATGAATCTTTAAAAAATGCCGGGCTAACCTGTGGTTTGTTCTTTTTTCTGAATTCGAATACAACGCGATTACCATAAATAGGCATTACCGATCTTTCCACGGAATAAGCATGGTTATAATCGTCCCATGACCAGCCGGGACCGAAATATTTTTCGGTAAAGACCGGTGAATAATAGTAAAGCTCTTCATCAGAATTGCTCAGGAATTCCAGAACCTTGGATTTTGGTAGTTCGGGGTTCAGAAGAGATGGATCTCCTGTTCCTTTAAATATCAAAGAATCATTCTTTTTTAAATACCTTAAGGCCGGTACTGAGTCTCCCAGAATTTTGAGGCCAGTATAGAAAGTGAATAATTTGATATTCGATGCCGGGGTAAAATATTTATCTGAATTATACTCATATAGCATCTTATTTTTCTCCGGGTCATAAACAGCCAGCCCTGCAAAACTTTTTTTAAAAACCTGTGATGATCTAAAGACGCTCTCAATTTCTTTATTCGTCTTTTTAAGTGCTGAACAGGAGGAGAGTATACCTATCGCAAAAATACATATGAATATTTTTAAGGAAAGTGCTTTAGGGTTAGAAAAAAGCATGGTTTAATAAAGTTTCTATAAACATACTTAGTTTATTGATAATTTCATTCAAAAATAACTTTAGTATTATACATCTTCAGAGATATATTACTGTTCAGTGCAAAGCAAAAAGCCATAAAAAACCTTAATTTTAAACCTGTTCCTCAATATTGATAAATATGAAAAAAACCATAATAATTCCACTTTCCGCGCTTTTCTTTATTTTTTTATTTGGTCCGGTCAAAGCCCAGACTTCTGATTTTGCCATGGATCTTGCCCAGGATTATGACCAGTTTAGGAATAATAGGATAGATACCCGCCGTTTTAAGCATTCAGATCTTTTTCCTTTGATTGAAAAGTACAGGGATAATCCCGTTTTCGAGATTAATAAAGTTGGGGAATCAATTGAGGGAAGAAGCCTGAATCTTATTAGCCTGGGTGAAGGAGATACCGATGTTTTTCTCTGGTCCCAGATGCACGGAGACGAATCCACAGCCACCATGGCGATTCTGGATATTCTCAACTTTTTTGAATCTGAAGAATTTGAGCAGGAAAGGACATTGATGCTTGAGAATTTGAAAATCCATTTTCTGCCCATGTTGAATCCCGACGGAGCTGAGTTATTTACCAGGAGGAATGCTCTGGGGATTGATGTCAACAGGGATGCACTGCGGCTACAATCATCCGAGAGTCGCACTCTTAAAAGGATCAGGGATAGTCTGGATGCTGATTTCGGCTTCAATCTCCACGATCAGAGCCGCTATTATAATGCAGAGAGAACATCTAAGCCGGCCACCATTTCTTTTCTGGCTCCAGCCTTTAATTATGAAAAGGATATCAATGAGGTGCGTTCTCGAGCCATGAAGCTTATCGTGGTAATGAATGAGGTTCTGCAGGAGATTGCTCCGGGACAGGTAGGCAGATATAACGACGATTTTGAGCCAAGGGCTTTTGGAGATAATATCCAAAAATGGGGGACAAGTACGGTGCTTATAGAATCTGGAGGTTATCCTGAAGACCGTGAAAAACAGGAGATCAGGAGACTCAATTTTGTTGCGATTCTTTCTGCATTACATTCGATAGCAATAAAAAGTTATCAGGATGAGATAATAGATGACTATGAAAATATTCCTAATAACGACCGAATGCTTTTCGATCTCAAATTGAAGGAAGTGACATATGAGCTTGAGGGAAATAATTATACCCTGGATCTTGGTATTAACAGGAATGAAAATGATCTAAAGGATAATACAGAATTCTATTATTCTTCGCAGATTGTTGACCAGGGGGATCTGTCTACCAGTTACGGCTATGAAAGTTTTGATGCTTCTGGCTACGTTCTTGATTTTGGTAAGATCTATTCTGTAAACCTTCAGGATACTTCTGCTTTAAAAAAGCTTGATTTCACGACACTCCTTAAGGAAGGGGTAGGATATGTAAAACTGAAAAATTTACCGGAAGACATTCAGTATTCTAATTATCCTGTAAACCTGGTATCTGAAGACTTTCAAATAAATACCAACTTATGGCCGGGAAGAAATGCGACTTTCTTTCTAAAAAAAGACGGAAAAATAGAATACGCTGTGATAAATGGTTTTCTGGTAAAGCCTGAAGAGGTATCCGAAAAGCTGTGTAACTCTCTTATTTTGGACTGATTCGGCCCTTGTTAATCTGTTAGAGTCAAAAGGTTTTAAAAGTAAGATATTCTGTATCTTTGCAGGCTATGATTTCAGAAGAGACAAAGCAGTTGGTGGATAAAGGGATTATGCTCCCTTTGATGGAGGAATTCTATACAATTCAGGGTGAAGGGTTCCATAAGGGAACGGCTGCATATTTTATAAGAATTGGTGGATGTGATGTTGGTTGCCACTGGTGTGACGTGAAGGAAAGCTGGGATGCTGAAGTTCATCCGCCTACCCGGATCGGGCAGATAATTGAAAATGCCATAAAATACAGTAAGACTATTGTGGTGACCGGAGGAGAACCGCTTACCTGGGATATGACTGAATTGACTGAAGGGCTTAAGAAGAAAGGCTGCAGTATTCATATCGAGACTTCAGGAGCTTACGACCTTACCGGAACCTGGGACTGGATATGTCTTTCTCCTAAAAAGATAAAACTTCCGAAGCCAGAAATATATCCTCTTGCAAACGAACTAAAAGTTATCATATTCAATAAACATGATTTTAAGTTTGCAGAAGAGCAGGCCGCCCAGGTTGGAGAAGACTGTATACTTTATTTGCAACCGGAATGGAGCAATCGTGAAAAAATGATACCTCTTATAGTTGATTATGTGATGCAAAACCCTAAATGGAAGGTTTCCCTTCAAACTCATAAGTACCTTAATATCCCATAAAAAAACACCCTCTAAGGGTGTTTTTCAATTTTATTAAGAATTTCCTATTTCACGTTTTTGAATGGTACTTTTACATACTCATCGTCCCATCCAATAAGAAGATTTGTGCCGTCTGGAGTTCCTTCAAAAGCCATTGATAATGCTTCTATCGTGTTAGGTGATTGCCTCACCGGGACATTTATTCTTACCATGTCATCTTCATCAGTATATTCATAGGCCCCCCAGGTATTAGTGTTTTTATTAAGTATGATCGTCCATTCCTTTTCATTTGGAATAGTATATAAAGTATAGGTTCCGGCCTCAACCGTTACATCTGCCACCTGCATGTCCTTATAAAAAGTAAGTTCTGTAGCTTCATTCGCGCCCGTTCTCCATACCTCTCCATAAGGCACCAGTTTGCCGAAGATATCCCTATCTCTTTTTTGTGGCCGGCTATAAATCACCCGTGCTATGGCTTCATCATTTTGGTTTCTGTATAATACAAGGTCCATTGGGCTGGCGTCCAGTTTTGCAAAATTGGGAGTGTCTTTATCCTGGGCATTAATAGGGTTTGCGACTAACATGCAGATGATACTGAATACTCCTAGAAATAGTCTTTTCATTGTAGTTTGTTTTTGAATTAGTAATGATTGTTTAAAGATAGCTGAAGCGTTGTGGCTTAATTGTTAAAAAAGTGCTTACAAGCTGTTAAATTTTATCTGTCTTTATATATGAAAGAATTATGCCGAAATTTCACATGCATCAGTTTTCTTAAATGTTTAATTAAACAAAATTTGTTTTTAAATGAAACCAATATTCATATTATACTTTCCTTATATTATGTATAAGCGCATATTTGCCTTGTAATTATAAATTAAATGTCATGTGTGGAATTTTAGCAGTTATCGGAAAAGATCTTGAAAAGGCAAAAATTAGAAGCCTTTCTAAAAGGATGTCCCATAGAGGACCCGATGAAAGCGGATTAAAAATTACTGAAAAAGGGTATGTGCTAGCGCACGAACGCCTTTCAATTGTAGATCTTACTACCGGGATTCAGCCAATCCAGGGAACCAGCTCAGCATGGATGGTTCACAACGGTGAGATCTATAACCATATGGATTTAAGAAATAATGAATTAAAACATCATACTTTCAGGACTACTGGAGACTCAGAAGTGATCGTTCATCTTTATGAAGAATTTGGGTATGATTTTGTAGATATGTTAGATGGCGTATTCTCGTTTGTTGTCGTTGATGGTGACGATTTCATTGCAGGAAGGGATCCAATTGGAGTTAAGCCTCTTTACTATGGTACTGATGAAAGCGGAGCCTTGTGGTTTGCCAGTGAAATGAAAGCCCTGGCCGATCATTGTACGGAATTTGCGGCTTTTCCTCCGGGACATTACTATACACCTGAAACTGGATTTGTCAGATATTACAAACCAGACTGGTTTGAATCTGAAAAAGCAGTTCAACCTGCCGATCTTACAAAACTAAGAGAAAGTCTTATTGAAGCTACACGAAAGAGGCTGATGGCAGATGTGCCTTTAGGAGTGCTTCTAAGTGGCGGGCTTGATTCTTCACTAACTTCCTCTATCGCTGCCCGTTTAATAAAGGATAGCGGACAGAAACTACATTCGTTCTCAATAGGTCTTGATCCTGAAGCACCCGATCTTATTGCAGCGAGAAAAGTAGCTGAGTTTCTTGGGACTGAGCATACAGAGGTTCACTTTACTGTAGAAGAAGGAATTGAAATATTGAGTCAGTTGGTATGGCATCTTGAGACCTACGACGTGACTTCGATCAGGGCAAGTACTCCAATGTATTTCCTTTCAAAGGCGATTGCCGATAAAGGCATAAAAGTAGTGCTTTCAGGAGAAGGTTCAGACGAAATTTTCGGAGGATATCTTTACTTCAAGAATGCTCCTTCGCCTGCTGAGTTTCAGAAAGAGACGATCAGAAGGGTTCAGAGACTGGCAACGGCAGATTGTTTAAGAGCCGATAAATCTACTATGGCACATGGGTTGGAAGCAAGGGTGCCATTCCTTGATAAAGCTTTCCTGAAAACCGCCATGGAGATGGTGCCTGAATCAAAGATGCCTGTAACTTATGATGGTGTGGAAAAATATGTTCTTAGAAAAGCTTTTGATACACCAGAGCAGCCATTTTTACCGGATGAGGTATTATGGAGACAAAAAGAGCAGTTTAGCGATGGTGTTGGTTATAACTGGATAGATCAGCTTATTGAATACGCTGCTCAGCAGGTGACCGATACTCAGATGGCCATGGCAGAGTCTAAATATCCTGTAAATACTCCGGCTACCAAAGAAGCTTATTTTTACAGGGAATTGTTCCATAAGCATTTCCCGCAGGATTCCGCAGCCAAGACGGTAAAAAGATGGATTCCGAAATGGCAAAAAGATCTTGATCCTAGCGGGAGAGCTAATGAAACTCATGTTGCTCCCGGTCTAAAAAAGGAGTTATTGAAAATGTAATTTTCTTCACTATTTATATAGCCAGCCCGAACCGTTCAGGAAATCTGATACGGTTCGGGTTTTTCCACATAATTTGTTGATAACTTCAGGGCTTATAAGGTTGCCTCAACCTGTTAAAAATATGCGAATTATTATATTTGTTCGTTATCCAAAAGAGACGAAATTAATTAGCATATTATATGAGCGAAGAAGCCAAGAAACATAATTATTCAGCCGATAGTATTCAAGCGCTGGAGGGGATGGAGCATGTACGAATGCGACCCTCTATGTATATTGGTGATACGGGCGTTAGAGGTTTGCATCACCTGGTATATGAAGTTGTTGATAACTCTATCGATGAGGCCCTTGCGGGACACTGTGATTCTATTAAAGTTGCCATAAATGAAGATAATTCCATTACCGTTGAAGATAATGGTAGGGGAATTCCTATAGACCTTCATAAAAAAGAAGGAGTTTCTGCACTTGAAGTTGTAATGACAAAGATTGGTGCGGGAGGTAAATTTGATAAAGACTCCTATAAGGTTTCAGGAGGTCTTCACGGGGTAGGGGTGAGCTGTGTGAACGCTCTTTCTACACATCTGAAGGCTACTGTTTATAGGGATAATCAAATCTGGGAACAGGAATATGAGATTGGTAAGCCTCTTTATCCTGTTAAGCCTGTTGGAGAAACCGATCTTAGTGGGACAGTGGTTACTTTTAAACCAGATCCAAGCATCTTTCAACAGACCCTTGAATATAATTACGATACTCTTGCCAGCAGGATGCGCGAACTTGCTTTCCTGAATAGGGGCATAACCATAATTCTTACCGACAAAAGAAGAACAGAGGATGATGGAGAATTTGTTCAGGAAAAGTTCTATTCAGAAGATGGTCTGAAAGAATTCATTCGTTTTCTTGATGGAAACAGAGAGGCGATTATAAGCGATGTGATCTCCATGGAAGGAGAGAAGAATGATATCCCTGTTGAGGTTGCAATGGTTTATAATACCTCTTTCAATGAGAATCTGCATTCCTATGTAAATAATATTAATACGCACGAAGGGGGTACACATCTTTCAGGTTTTAGAAGAGGTCTAACCACTACACTTAAGAAATATGCTGATGCTTCAGGTTTACTTGATAAAGTTAAATTTGAAATAACCGGTGATGATTTCCGTGAAGGCCTAACAGCCATTATTTCAGTAAAAGTTGCTGAGCCTCAATTTGAAGGTCAGACCAAAACAAAACTTGGTAACAGGGAGGTGACCTCTGCAGTTTCTCAGGCTGTTTCTGAAATGCTTGAGAATTATCTGGAAGAAAATCCGAATGATGCCAAAACCATCGTTCAAAAAGTTATACTAGCTGCGCAGGCGAGAAATGCTGCGAAAAAAGCCCGTGAAATGGTTCAGCGTAAAACCGCCATGAGTGTTGGTGGTTTGCCTGGGAAATTATCCGACTGTTCCGAGCAGGATCCGGCACAATGTGAAGTTTTCCTTGTTGAGGGAGATTCGGCAGGTGGAACAGCCAAGCAGGGGCGAGACCGTAAATTTCAGGCGATTCTGCCTTTAAGGGGTAAGATCCTGAATGTTGAAAAGGCGATGTCTCATAAGGTTTTTGATAATGAAGAGATCAAGAACATCTATACGGCTCTTGGAGTTACAATAGGTACTGAAGAGGATAGTAAGGCCCTGAACCTGTCAAAGCTAAGATATCACAAGATCGTGATCATGTGTGATGCCGATGTGGATGGTAGTCACATTGAAACCCTTATTCTTACTTTCTTTTTCCGTTATATGAGGGAGTTGATAGAAGGTGGACATGTTTATATTGCAACTCCGCCTCTTTATCTTGTTAAGAAAGGAAGTAAAAAACGCTATGCCTGGAATGAGAAGGAAAGGGATGAGATCGCTGATAGCTATAGTGGAGGTGTTCAGATTCAACGATATAAAGGTCTTGGAGAGATGAACGCCGAGCAATTATGGGATACCACTATGGATCCTGGATATCGTAAATTAAGGCAGGTGAATATTGACAACGGGGGAGAAGCAGACAGGATCTTCTCGATGTTGATGGGAGATGAGGTTCCGCCAAGAAGGGAATTCATTGAGAAGAATGCTAAATATGCGAATATTGACGCTTAATTAATAGCTGACATAAAATTTTAAAAAAGGCCCACGCTTAATAAGTGTGGGTTTTTTGCGTTTTGTTAAGTAAATGGATCTTTTAAATTATTATTTTTACCACACCTAAACCTAAATCACCGTGAAAAATTCCAAGTTATTTGTATTGCCTGCTTTTTTGTTTTTTGTTTCAACCATGTTTGGCCAGTTACCTCAGGAGGGGCAGGATATAGTTAATGATTTATTGCATATTGCAGATGGCTTTGCAACTCCGGCATCCGAAAGTACGGCCTATCAGGGTACTGCAGGCTGGTTTACATCTGCCAGGGCTTTGGATGAATGGAAAGTAGATGTTTCAATTCATGGCAATGGTCTTTTTGTGCCTTCCAGTAAAAAGGAATTTACTATTAACCGGACCGCATTGACTAATCTTAAAATAAATGATGGTGTCAATTCTGCTGTAATACCAACTGCTTTTGGGGGTAAATCAGAAGTAATGTTTAATGGAAGTTTTCAGGGAAATGAGTTTTCTTTTGAAGCTTTTCAGGGTGTTGACAAAGGAGCTTTAATATATCCGTTTGCTCAGGTTTCTGTAGGACTGCCTTTTAATACTGAGGTGGGTGTCCGGTTTTTGCCTGAATTGGAGGTTGATGGATCTAACTTCAGTACCTATGGAATAGGTTTAAAGCATAATTTTAGCCAGTATTTTAGATTTAATGACGAAGAAGATCTTCAGTTAGCTGGTATAATTTCTTATAATATATTTGATGTTAAATATGAGTTTGAGCAGATCAGTGTTCCAGATCTTGTGAACCTGAATCTTATCGATGTGAGTGCCGGGGTATGGATGGCTGAAGTTATGGCATCGAAGAAATATGAGAATTTTGAAATTTTCGGTGCTTTAGGAGTCGCTCAGTCAGATTTTGAATATGAGTTTGGAGGCACCGGAGTTGCCTTACCTTTTGTTAATTCTCAATTGGCTACCTTAAACGATAAACAGGCTCAATTCAAAGGGGATATAGGTTTTAATCTTTATTTCAATAAATTTAAGATCAGTACTATGGCCACCGCGGGTAAATTTGTAAATGTGAATATTGGCCTGCATTTCATTTTATAAATATTACCTGATTTAATCAATCCTTATTATTATTACTGCCTCATTATTTGTAATTTCGTAATCAGTATTAATAGAAATTAAATAATATCATATAACATGAAAGTTACCATAGTAGGAGCAGGTGCCGTTGGTGCCAGCTGTGCCGAATATGTTGCCATCAAAAATTTTGCTTCTGAAGTAGTTTTACTGGATATTAAAGAAGGTTACGCTGAAGGTAAAGCAATGGACCTGATGCAAACTGCAACCCTTAATGGCTTCGATACAAAAATAACCGGAAGTACTAACGATTATTCCAAAACCGCAAATAGTGATATCGCTGTAATTACAAGTGGTATTCCGCGTAAACCTGGAATGACAAGAGAAGAACTTATTGGGATCAATGCGGGGATCGTGAAAGAGGTTTCCTCGAATCTTATTAAGCATTCTCCGGATGTTACACTTATCGTTGTGAGTAATCCTATGGATACGATGACATATCTGGTTCATAAAACTACCGGACTTCCTAAAAATAAAATCATAGGAATGGGTGGTGCTCTGGATAGCGCAAGATTCAAGTATAGATTAAGTGAGGCCCTGGAATGTCCGCCTTCAGATGTTGACGGTATGGTTATAGGAGGGCATAGCGATACCGGAATGGTGCCGCTTACCAGATTAGCTACTAGAAATAGTGTTCCTGTAACTGCTTTCCTTTCTGAGGATAGACTGAACCAGGTGGCGGAAGATACTAAAGTAGGAGGAGCGACTCTTACCAAATTATTAGGAACCAGTGCATGGTATGCGCCAGGTGCTGCTGTTTCCGGACTGGTTCAGGCTATAGCTTGTGACCAGAAAAAAATGTTCCCGTGTTCAGCATTATTGGATGGTGAATATGGATTGAGTGATCTTTGTATCGGTGTGCCGGCTATTCTTGGAAAAGACGGCCTGGAGAAAATTGTGGAATTGCAACTGGATGAAGCTGAGATAGCCAAAATGAAAGAGAGTGCCGAAGGTGTGAAAAAAACCAATGGTCTTCTTGACGTTTAGTTTTTCAGAAAAATTCAAACAGAATACATTGGAAAGCCACAGTTTTTGTGGCTTTTTTAATGGATTTAAAAGTTAAAATTATCCAAAAAAAAATATTGGGATTTGAATTATGAAGTCCTATATTTGTCCGTTTTTAAAATAGACCTATAATCAATAATTTGAGGAATAATGCAGAATAAAGGACTGATTAAAGTTTTTGCAATTTTATTTGGGCTGGTATGCCTTTATCAGCTGTCTTTTACATTTATAACAAATGGTGTTGAAGATGAGGCTGAAGAGTTTGCGGTTCAGAGAATTGGCGAAGATGTAGAGGATTATTCGCGACTTCGTGATGAGGCCGAGGCCAGATATCTGGATTCGATCGGAAATGAAGATGTGATCGCTGGTATAACCTATAATGACGCAAAAGATAAAGAGCTTAACAAAGGTCTTGATCTTAAGGGGGGTATCAATGTGATTCTTCAGATCTCAGTAAAAGATATCTTAAGTGGCCTTGCCAATGACTCTAAGGATCCTGCTTTTAGAAAGGCCTTGGCAGAAGCTGACGCAGCGCAGACAGATAGCCAGGAGAACTATATAGATCTTTTCTTTGAAGCATTCAATAATATACCCAATGCTAAACTGGCATCTCCGGATATTTTTGCAAATAAAACTTTAAGTGATGAGGTTAACTTCAATATGACAAATGAGGAAGTTGAACCTATCATTAGAAGAAAGATTGATGAGTCTATTACTTCGGCGTTTGAAGTATTAAGAAAGCGTATCGATAAGTTTGGTGTTACCCAGCCAAACATTCAGCGTTTAGGAAATTCAGGAAGAATACTTGTTGAGCTACCGGGAGCAAAAGATATTAGCAGGGTTAAGAATCTTCTTCAAAGTACAGCTCAATTAGAGTTCTGGCATGTATATAAAAATAATGAGCTGGGAAATTTCCTTGTTCAGGCTAATAATAGGCTGGCTGAAATGAAGCGTTCAGAAGAAGCTGAAACCGTAGAGGAGGCAGATACTACAGAAACTTCAGGAGATAGCGAAATTGATGAGCTTTTAGCCGATGCTGAAGATACTACCCAGGTAGAGACCGGAAGTAATCCAATTTTCGATCTTATTGTTTCTCCGGGATACCAGGGAGGACCTGTGCTAGCTACTTTTAAAGTTCAGGATACTGCAAAGGTGATGGATTACATTACCAGACCGCAAATACGTTCACTACTTCCCTCGGAACTACGTTATGCAAAATTTGTTTGGGGTGTGCCAGATGATGAGACTCAAACTTCAGCATTATACGCTCTGAAAGGTAATCGTAATATGGAGCCTCCATTAAGTGGAAGCGTGATTACCGATGCACAGCAGACTTATGATCAATTAGGTCGCATAGCGGTAAGCATGCAAATGGATGGTACTGGAGCGAAGATCTGGGAAGATATGACCGAAACGGCATATAATAACCAAAGCCAGATCGCTATCGTTCTTGATAATATTGTTTATTCTGCACCAGGTGTTTCTTCCGGACCTATTTCGGGTGGCAGGAGTGAGATTACCGGTGATTTCAGCATTACTGAAGGTCAGGATTTAGCCAACGTGCTTCGGGCTGGTAAACTGCCGGCTTCTGCAGATATTATTCAAAGTGAGGTAGTAGGACCTTCATTGGGTCAGGAGGCTATCGACAGTGGTATAAATTCCTTCGTTATCGCTCTTATCCTTGTTCTGCTATGGATGATATTTTATTATGGTAAAGCTGGAGCCTTTGCAGATATTGCACTTGTTGTAAACATCCTTTTTATTTTTGGAATCCTTGCAGGTCTTGGAGCGGTGCTTACACTGCCCGGGATTGCGGGTATCGTATTGACCATAGGTATGTCGGTTGATGCCAACGTACTTATCTTTGAAAGGATTAAGGAAGAGCTTGCTAAAGGTAAAATACAGAGAGATGCCATTAGGGATGGTTTCAACAATGCCTTGTCGTCTATTCTTGATGCGAACATCACGACAGGTCTTACCGGTCTTATTCTATTCGTACTGGGAACCGGTCCTATTAAAGGATTTGCAACAACCTTACTAATTGGTATCGCAACTTCTTTATTCACTGCTATCTTTATTACCAGATTGCTTATTGACAGCTATGGTAAAAAGGAAAAATCACTTGATTTTGCCACTTCCCTTACAAAGAACCTGTTCACTAACATGAACATAGATTTCCTTAAAAAGAGGAAAGTTGCCTATATCATTTCAGGATTGTTCATCGTGATTAGTATTGGCTCTTTATTTTTACAGGGTCTAAATGAAGGTGTTGATTTTGTAGGGGGTAGAACCTATACGGTAAGATTTGCAGATGATGTTAATCCTACTGAAGTTCAAAGTGACCTTGTAGCTACATTCGGAAGTGCCGAAGCAAAAACATTCGGTCCGGATAACCAGTTGAAGATAACTACTAAATATAAGGTAGATGAAGAGGGTGCTGAAGTAGATGAAGAAATTCAGCAGTCACTATTCGACGCTCTTACACCTTATCTGCCTGCAGACTTTACTTATGATGAGTTTGTTGATGGTTCTGATGCTAAGACGGTTGGAATTATGCAATCGATGAAAGTAGGAGCTACCATCGCCGATGATATTAAGAATGCATCTTTCTGGGCCGTTTTAGGTTCGCTTATAGTTGTATTCCTTTATATCTTGTTGCGTTTCCGTAAATGGCAGTTCAGTCTTGGAGCAGTTGCAGCGGTATTCCATGATGTTCTTGTGGTATTGGGGATCTTCTCGCTGCTTTATAAAGTGATGCCTTTTAATATGGAAATTGATCAGGCCTTTATCGCAGCGATCCTAACTGTAATTGGTTACTCCCTGAATGATACTGTGGTTGTGTTTGACCGTATTAGAGAATATGTTAATGAACATTCCTCATGGGAGTTTGGTAAGATAGTTAATGTTGCATTGAACAGTACTATTAGTAGAACATTGAACACCTCGCTAACAACCCTGGTTGTATTACTTGCCATCTTCATCTTTGGAGGTGAAAGCATCAGAGGATTTATGTTCGCTCTTATAGTTGGTGTTATTGTTGGTACTTACTCTTCATTATTCATCGCAACACCGGTAATGGTAGATAGCGTGAAGAATAAGTCTTCTATCGAAAAGAAAAAGAAACCTCACACTGAAGAAGCTGCAACAGCATAAATTCAGGTTAATTATATAACGAAAAAAAAGGGCTTCCAATTTGGAAGCCCTTTTTTGTTTTCAATCATTAATAAAATGATTCTATTCTTCCAAAGTAGTTCTGTAAAAACTGAATTTATCTCCTTTCTCGATTTTCCATTCATCAGAAAGTCCGGCGTTCACTTCAAGTACAAATTGAGAAGGGCCTTCTGAGGGAAGGGGAGTTTCATTACGGGGAGCAGCGTTCTTCTGGATACTTACAAGGCTGCTATCAGCATCGTAATAAATAATATCTAAAGGGAAATAGGTATTCTTCATGTAGTAATTCCGTACCTGTTCCTCATTATAGATGAAGAGCATGCCCTGTGAGTTCTTCATACCCTCACGATACATAAGCCCGGTTTGATGCTCATAATCGCTTTCAGCAAGTTCTATATCCAGCTTTTGAACAGTATCCCCCGATGATTTTATCAAATAGAGTTCTGCTTCCTTCTGAAAGGAAATAGGATCTGGTTCAATAGCCTTTTCTTTTTTATCTTCATTACAGGATAAGACAGAAAGGCTCAGGAAAAGTGAAAGTGAAGCGAGACTTATAATTCGCATTCTCATACCGTTCTTCTTTTGGTAGGCCTGTACATGAAATAAAGTCCTGCCAGAACGAAGGGAACGCTTAACCACTGGCCGGTATTTAATAACCAGGTCGCTCTTTCCTCAACCTGCGGCTCCTTAATGAATTCTATAAAGAATCTCACGGTCCAGAGCAGGACAAGGAAAAGACCGAATATATAGCCTAGTTTGAATCGTTTTTCAGTTTTCCAGTACATGAACCATAAAATTATAAATATTATCAGGTAACAGCCCGATTCATACAATTGAGCGGGATGTCTGGCGAAATCCTCTCCAAGTTTTTCAAATATCACTCCGTAATCTGAATTGGTGGGTTTCCCTACGATTTCAGAATTTATAAAATTCCCTATCCGTACAAAAATGGCACCACTGGCAACGGGTATTACTATGCGGTCTAATATCCAGAGAACAGGTTTTTTCAGTATGCGTTTAGCGTATAGGTACATGGCTACGATAATCCCAATGGCAGCTCCATGACTGGCGAGTCCTCTGAAGCCGGTAAATTCGAATTCCGGTTCAAACCTAACGGGTAAAAATATTTCAAGGAGGTGATTTTGAAAGTAGTCCCAGTCATAAAAGATCACATGTCCAAGTCGGGCGCCTAAAAGAGTGGCGATAACAGTATAAATAAATAAAGAGTCCAGCTTTTCTATCTCTATGCCTTCACGGGTGTAGATACTTTTCATGATATACCAGCCAAGACCAAAGGCAATTAAGAACATGAGGCTGTAATAGTGTATGGTGAGAATTCCCAGATCCAATCCTTCTGACGGATTCCAGCGAATAGCATTTATAAGCATGGTAAATTTTTTGATTAGGCGTAAATATACATATTTGCCGTTTCTTTAGGCAGATTTGGAGTCTGATTTTCCCGGAACTGGATCATAACCGCAGCCTCCCCAGGGGTTGCACCTGGCTATTCTTTTAATTCCCAGCCATGTTCCCTTAAAAGGCCCGTGTTTCCTGATGGCTTCTATCATATAGGTGGAACAGGTTGGCTCATAACGGCATGTAGCCGGGGTAAGAGGTGAAATAAACTTCTTATAGAACTGAACAGTACCGGTCAATATTTTACTCAAGCCTCGGTCCAGCATGATGAACATTTTATTTTACAGAGAATGTAGTGCCCTCTTTCCCGTCTTTAAGTTGAATCCCAAGGTCCTGTAACTGGTCTCTTATCTGATCACTTAAGGCGAAATTTTTATTATTTCTGGCTTCAGTTCTCAGTTGTATGAGTAGGTCTATGGTTCCGGCAAGTTTGTTTTCGTCGTTTTCATTCTCAGAAGCGACGTCCACAAGTCCAAGGATGTCGAACATAAAGGAGCTCATACTTTCCTTAAGTTCTTTTTTATCCTTTTCGGTGATTTGAAGTGAGCCTTCCCTGATATTATTGATCGTTTTAACTGCATCGAAAAGCTTTGCAATAAGGATGGGGCTGTTGAAGTCATCATTCATCGCGTCATAGCAGGACTGTTTCCATTCTGCAAGGTTAAAGCCGGTTTTCTCAGAAACAGGAAGTTCAACTATTGAATGATAGGCTTCCATAAGACGGTTAAAACCTTTTTCACTGCCCAGCAGCGCATCACTCGAAAAGTCAAGAATACTTCGATAATGAGCCTGAAGTATGAAGAACCTTACCACATTCGGAGAAAAGGCCTTTGTTAATATATCATTGTTTCCGGTAAATATCTGTTCCGGGAGTATAAAATTCCCGGTACTTTTGGCCATTTTCTTTCCATTCAGGGTAAGCATATTGGCATGAAGCCAGTAATTTACAGGAGATTTTCCTGTTGCAGCCTCTCCCTGTGCTATTTCACATTCATGATGAGGGAATTTAAGATCCATTCCACCACCATGAATGTCAAATTCTTCGCCCAGATATTTTGTGCTCATAACGGTACATTCCAAGTGCCAGCCAGGGAAGCCATCACTCCATGGTGAGGGCCAGCGCATAATATGCTGTGGCTCGGCCTTTTTCCATAATGCGAAGTCCTGTGGATTTCTTTTATCACTCTGGGCAGTCAGTTCCCTGGTGTTTGCGATCATGTCTTCTATAGCCCTTCCGCTTAATTTTCCATAGGCATGGTCTTTATTGAACTTTAGTACATCAAAATAAACCGATCCATTGGCTTCGTATGCATAGCCATTTTCGAGTATGGTTTTGATGATCTCAATTTGTTCAACAATATGCCCGGTGGCGGTTGGTTCGATGCTAGGAGGAAGATTGTTGAATTTCTGAAGGATGTTGTGAAAATCAACGGTATATTTCTGTACAACTTCCATTGGCTCAATCTGCTCCAGTCTTGCTTTTTTGGCAATTCTATCCTCACCGCTATCAGCGTCATTTTCAAGATGCCCGGCATCGGTAATATTTCTTACATAACGAACTTTATAACCTAAGTGTTTAAGATACCTGAAGACCAGGTCAAAAGAAATGAATGTTCTGCAGTTTCCTAAGTGCACATTACTGTATACGGTGGGTCCGCATACATACATTCCTATATGTCCTTCGTTGATGGGAGTAAAAACCTCTTTTTCTCCCGTCATGGAATTGTAAAGTTTCAGGCTTTGTTCCTGGTAGAGCGCCATGTAGTAAAAATGTTTTGAATGATTAGAACGAGGTGTCTAATTTAATATAATCCAGAAATTCTCTTCTTATTTCATTTTTTTTGAAAGCTCCTCCAAACTCACTGGTCACAGTACTGCTTTCAATATCCCTGATTCCCCTGCTGTTTACGCACAAATGCTTCGCATCAATAACGCAGGCAACATCTGGTGTGCCTAGCACATTTTGAAGTTCATGGACAATTTGCATTGTCATTCTCTCCTGAACCTGAGGTCGTTTTGCAAAATAGTCAACGATCCTGTTCATTTTTGAAAGCCCAACAACAGTCCCATTAGAGATATATGCCACATGGGCTTTTCCCACAATTGGCAGAAGGTGATGCTCGCAGGTAGAATAAACAGTGATATTTTTCTCTACCAGCATTTCACCGTATTTGTATTTGTTTTCAAAGGTAGAAGCCTTTGGTTTTCTCTTTGGATGCAGGCCAGAAAATACTTCGCTTACGAACATCTTAGCCACTCTTAAGGGAGTTCCTTTCAGGCTGTCATCGGTTAGGTCCAGACCCAACGTCTCCATGATATGCCTTACGTCTTCCCTAATAAGATCGATTTTTTCATTATCGCTCAGGTCGAACGCATCTTCTCTTAGCGGTGTATTAGCACTGCTTGCCGCATGGGCGTCACCCATTTCTTCGATTTCATTCAATATCTTATCTACTTTCATGCTTTTTTGCAATAATAGTCGGTTTAAACCGTATTGGCTTGCAAAGATACATATTTATAAGCTTTTAGCAGTATTCAAAATCAATTAGGCTATAAGACAGATGTGCTTTATATTTCATAATTTGCATAGACTTATATTGGAAAGTCTTAATGAAGGTATTTCACACGCTAATAATAACTCTGCTTTTAAGTGGATTTTCCATAAATACAATGTATGGGCAGGGAGCTTTTTGTTCAGATATTGAACCTTTTTGTGCGGGCAGTGAAAGGCTTACTTTTCCAAATTCCAATAGTACTAACAGTTCTCAGATAAACGGGGAGGCCGGGCCATACTATGGCTGTCTGGAAGAGCAGCCCTATCCTGCCTGGTTCTTTTTGCAAGTAGAAGAGCCGGGAGATCTCCGTTTTAGTATCTCTCAATATGAAAATGAAGATGGTAGTGGTGCTCCCCTTGATGTCGATTTTGTAGTTTGGGGACCTTTTGACAGGGGGGAAGAGTATTGTAATGCATCGGCTCTGAATGAGGCAAATCTTATTGATTGTAGCTATCTCCCCGATGCCGTCGAAACGATGACGATTCCTGGCGCAATGGCGAATGAAGTCTATGTGGTCGTGATCACGAACTTTCAGCAACTTCCTGGATTCATATCGCTGGAGCAGACAAATGCCAGCGGAGGTTCCACAGATTGCTCTATATTGGACAGTGATCTCGGCGATAATATTGTAGTATGTGATGATGATGAATATATTCTGGACGGAACTACCGATGAAGCTGAAATTTATGAATGGTATGTTTATAATGATAATACCTCGGAATATGAGCAGATTCTGGGAGAAGACGGTCCAACTTTAACTGTGACCCAGTCCGGAGATTACAGGCTGGTGGTAAAAGACCTGGTGGGAGCAAGTAGCGATCAGGATGATGTAACGGTCACTTTTTATGAAAGTCCGGAGATCGGCGAGGTTTTAAATCTTTCAACCTGTGCAGAATCTGATAATTTTATAGATCTTACTCAAACTGCTCCCGAGCTTATAGCGCCTAATGTAAATCAAAATGATTTCAGAGTTGTTTATTATGAAAGTACTGAAGCCGTTGAAAATAATGAACCGATTACGCAACCTGGTTCGTTCGCTTTTCAATCCGGACTTGTTATCTATGCCAGGGTCGAACATATAGAAAGCGGCTGTCTTTCTGAGACTGAACAGTTTGAATTGGCTACGTTTGATTTCCCGGATTATCAGTTGCCGGAAATCACTATTTTTTGTGTAAATGCCGGTAATACTCCCGTGAGCGCAGTCACTTTAGGTGTCGATCTGGGAGCAGATTACACTTATGAGTGGAGTGACGGTACCAATATTATAAGTACAAATGCTATACTTACATTGAACGATATTCCTCTTACAGAAACTATAAACCTAAATTTAAGTCATTCTATCTCGGGCTGTGAAAGGGAGTTTAGTACAATACCCGTGGCGGTATCCAGGCCAGGTTCGGTTTCGATTTCAATTACAGGTTCCGATTTTGGGGATGGATATACGGTGACGGCGACTGCTGAGGAAATTATTGGGGAGGATTATGCCGGTTTAGAATACAGACTGGATAACAATAACTGGCAGGAATCTAATATTTTTAACCAGGTACCTCCTGGAAACCATGTTGTAAGTGTACGGGAGACCAATGGCTGCGGCGAGACCACAAGTGAAAGTTTCTTTTTGGTGGGCTATCCCCGTTTCTTCACTCCAAATTCTGATGGTTACAATGACACCTGGAACCTGATAAGTAATAATGACATTACTATAAAAAGACTGTACGTCTTTGATAGGTACGGCAAACTTATTCATCAGCTTGACCCAAGAGGAATTAAAGGCTGGGATGGAACCTATAACGGCAGAGATCTACCAGCCGATGATTATTGGTTTAAGGTGGAATTTATTGATCAAAAAACCGGGGAACATCGGGAATATATGTCAAATTTCACTCTGAAGAGATAACAAAGAGCCAATGACGGATCTTTGTTTACTTCGGTTTCTTTTTATAAGCCAAAACTAACTGAAAATATGACTTTTGAAAGATCCCGATCAAACCTTATTGGATCTGTAAGTCCGGTATTTAATATTGGCGTATTTTGCTCATAATTTGCGAAGCTGTATGCCAGATCAAGATTTACACTCCCAAAATTATAACCTATTCCGCCAGTGTAGCCGGTAAGGTCTCCAACACGGGTATCATTCTTAAAAGGACTTTCCTCAAATCTGTAACCAGCTCTAAGACTGAAATCAGAAATTCGGTATTCCCCTCCAAACTTATATGTAGATGCTGCCTTCATATTTTCGGAAATTTCCCTATTCAGGTTTTGATAGCTTAAATCGGTTTCAGGCTTGAATTTCATATTGGAATAATCTTTCCTGCTGTAATCAAAGCTTATAAGCCCCTGTTTTCCGAAGAGATATGCGATACTTCCGGTTAATTTTGAAGGAATTTGCAGGCGGTATTCAGGATAAACATTTAAAATGTTAGGCGCTATGGTTACAAATTCATCCTGTAGACTGTTGGTTTCAAGATACTGGGTGGTCTCTTCTCTTATATCGAACCAGATTGGGGAATCGTAGGTGATACCAAGTCTAAGGCTTTCATTGATTTTGGCAATTCCTCCCAGCTGGAAAGAAAATCCCTCTCCATTAGTGCTCAGGTTGTTTCCAAAGTAAACTTCGGTGGTCTCACTTCCAGAATTATTATTGAACTCACTAAGTTCTGTTGAATTTTCATAATTGATAAAATGGGTATTCAGGTTCAATCCAAGGTAAAGGAAATCCTTATACTGGGTAGCCGCATTGAAAGTAAGTTTTCCATTTAGCCCGGTTGCGGCATAGTTATAACGCTGGTCAAAGTTTCCTGGTGCGATGAGTGAAAAATAATCAGAGTTGGCTGGGTCGTCCATTTCGGCTTCAATTACATATCCCTGGTACCCCAGGAACGCCTGTTGAACCGGGAAGCCATAATTTTCACCCAAAAAAGAATACAGGTCAGAGATGCTTTCATCATCTCTAAGCTGAAGAAGATCCAGCTCCACACCGTCAGCATAATTCAAAAAATACTGGTCTATGGAATTTGAAGAAGTACCTCTTACCACATAATTTTCTTCATAATTAGAGGTGGAATTGTAATTTAAGCCCAGGGAAAATTTTCTCCAGTTACTGTCTCCAGTGCTCCTGAATACAAAAACACCGCCAAGGTTGCCCAGATCAAATTCAGAATTTTCGCTTACCGAACTCCCGTTATTATAAAGTATGCTATTGTCTAAATTTCTGTATCCTAAACTTACCGAAGCGCTGCTGGATAAAAATACAGCTGAAGAAGCCGGGTTTAATGAAATTGCAGACAGGTCTCCGCCCAATGCGCCAAAAGCTCCGCTCATGCCCACGAATCTTGCAGTTCCTGATAGTTCACTTGAAGAATATCTGTAAGCGTCATTCAGGTCCTGTGCCTCAACTGAGCTTATGACTGTAAAAAAGACTAATAGAGATAATATTCTTTTCATGATAATTTGATTTTCGATTAAAAAAAAACCCTACAAGCGCATCTGCCTGTAAGGTTTTTTTAAATTTTTTCTTTATTACTGAATTCCTCCGCGACCACCTCTGGAAGATCTTCCGCCAGAGCTTCTTGTTGTCCCTGAACTTCTGCTGGAACTACTTGAGCTTCTTGTAGTAGATGATCTGGTAGAAGAAGAATTACTTCTTCTGGATGGTGCAGACCTGTATGTCCTGTTGGTGTTTTGGGAAGAGCGCTGGTAAACCGGAGAACTGTTTCTGCTTCTGTTGTAATCGTAGGATCTTGAAGATTCGGTTCTACGATTGGTTCTGGTATAAATTCTTCGATCGTTATCATTGTTTGCGCTGCTTCTTACCCGGGAAGTTCCATCTGATGACCTCGAATTTCTTATTGCTCTTATACTTCTGGAGTAAGAAGAATTTCGAGAAGAAACGCTTCTGCGGTTTTCGCCGTCAGAATAATAAACGGTTGAATTTCTTCTTCCCTGGTTATATGCAATACGATCATTATAGCGGTATGGATGGTGGTATCCGTAGTAATTACCATAATAAGGATTATAATAACCACCATAATAGTGACCAAATCCAAATCCAAAGCCTATGTTCCAGTAAGATCCGTAACCATAGGCTATCGGACCACCCCAGTAACTATGTCGCCAGTATGGTCCATACCAATATGGGTTATACCATGGGTCATAAAATCCTCCATAATAAAAAGGAAAGTGTTGATAAGCCCATCCATATCTCCATGGGGAATAAAAGCCATCATTATAAATGTTTATGGTATAGCTATCCGGATCATCCCCCCAGGGAGCGTTTCCGCCTACATAGGCTACATCGCCACCAACATCATTGTAATTTTCATACCCGTCATTAGAAGTATAGCTTTCGACATCGGTAAAAACATCACTTTCAAGGACTTCTCCAACCATTTCAGACTGCTGGGCGAAAAGATTCTTATAATAGTTACTGTTGTTATTCGGCTTAACCTCTGTAGTTTGTGGCTCTTCCTGTTCCCAGATTCCAGGTCGGGACTCACCATAGATTCCATCAGCCTCATAACCGGAATACTGATATGAGCCGCATGAAACCATAGCGAACAGAACCACCGGAATGAACAGGAGGTTCAATTTATTCTGTATTATGTAATAAAGTTTCATTGGTAATTCTTTTTATTGTTGGGCATGCTAAAAATAGTTAGTTTTGCCCGAACGGTTAGTACGATTACGTATTAAAAGATACAAGTTTTATGCCAAATAACAAGAAATGGGTAAGAATCTAACAAAGCGAAGCGAAGACTATTCCAGGTGGTATAACGAACTGGTTGTAAAGGCTGATATGGCTGAAAACTCTGCTGTGCGAGGCTGTATGGTGATCAAGCCATATGGCTTTGCGATATGGGAGAAAATGCAGGCCGAATTGGACCGGATGTTCAAGGAGACGGGGCATCAGAATGCCTATTTTCCCCTATTCGTTCCCAAGAGCCTTTTTGAGGCCGAGGAAAAGAATGCCGAAGGTTTTGCAAAGGAGTGTGCTGTGGTTACTCATTATCGTTTGAAGAATGATCCGGACAATCCCGGTAAACTTAAGGTGGATCCTGAGGCTAAACTGGAGGAAGAGCTGGTGGTAAGACCGACCTCTGAAGCGGTTATCTGGAATACTTATAAGAACTGGATTCAGTCATACAGGGATCTGCCAATAAAGGTGAACCAATGGGCTAATGTGGTTAGATGGGAGATGAGAACAAGGCTTTTCCTTAGAACATCTGAATTCCTCTGGCAGGAAGGCCATACTGCCCACGAAACAAAAGAAGAGGCACTTCAGGAAACTGAACTGATGAATGATATTTATGCTGAATTCGCCGAGAATTTTATGGCTATTCCGGTAGTTAAGGGAAGTAAGACCGAAAATGAAAGGTTTGCCGGGGCTCTTGAAACATACTGTATTGAGGCTTTAATGCAGGATGGGAAAGCATTACAGGCCGGAACTTCTCATTTTCTAGGTCAGAATTTTGCCAAAGCCTTTGATGTGAAATTTGCCACTAAAGAGGGAGGTCTGGAGTATGTTTGGGCGACTTCATGGGGAGTTTCAACAAGGTTGATAGGTGCTCTTATTATGACCCATAGTGATGATAATGGTCTGGTGCTTCCTCCTAATCTTGCGCCTATCCAGGTGGTGATCGTGCCAATTTATAAAGGAGAGGAACAGTTAGAACAGATATCTGAAGTGGCTAATAAACTGGTGAAAGACCTGAGGGCTTTGGGCGTATCAGTAAAATACGATGATAGAGACACGCAGAAGCCGGGATGGAAATTTGCCCAGTATGAGTTGCAGGGAGTGCCGGTCAGGCTGGCAATAGGACCCAAGGATCTTGAAAAAGGAACGGTTGAGCTTGCAAGAAGGGATACTCTTACCAAAGAATTCGTAGACCAAGATAAAGTTGTGGAAAAAGTAAGGTCTTTAATGACTGAAATTCAGGATGCGCTTTTTGAGAAGGCAAAATCTTTCAGGGATGAACATATAACTGAAGTTGATTCTTTTGATGAATTCAAAAAAGTGCTAAAGCAAAAAGGAGGTTTTATTTCAGCGCATTGGGATGGTACTCCGGAGACTGAAAATAAGATCAAAGCACTTACGAAAGCTACCATAAGATGTATTCCTTTTAACAGGAAGAATGAGGTGGGAGAGTGCGTATTAACTGGGAAACCTTCCGAAGGGAGAGTGTTATTTGCCAAGGCCTATTAAAAATTTTAAAAAATTTTGATCAACATTTGCGGCATTAAAAAATAGTTGTATTTTTGCATCCGCATTTGAAACAAAAATGGTCCGTTCGTCTAGGGGTTAGGACGCCAGGTTTTCATCCTGGTAACAGGGGTTCGATTCC
>NZ_JAJSON010000005.1 GCF_022410465.1 Christiangramia crocea
GTGGGAGAGTATGTCGCCGCCTTCTTCTTGAAAACCCCTTCAGTAATCCTGAAGGGGTTTTTTATTGGGGTAACTTGAGAATAAAATATAGACATACTAAATTGTAAATCAAATAATTAGGGTATTTTTCCCCATGGTGCTGTATTCTTTTTTGAGGTAAATTGACAACTTATCAATCAAAAAAATATGCATCATGAATTACTTTACAAAAACCACCGTTTACTGTCTCTTCGCTTTATTCCTTTTAATAGGATGTAGCGATGATGATAATCAAGACTTTTCGAATGAAATCTTTATGAGTGCAAAGATAGATGGAATAGACTATCGCATGGATTCTAAATCATCTATACTTACAGCAACCCGTATCATCGGACCGGCCGGTATTTTAAAATTAAAAGTGGAAGCGGTTACAGCTGATGGTCAGCGCCTGAGTTTTATCATACCAAAGTATTCAGGGCAAAATTTGTATATGATAGGGGATAATCCTATGCTTCCAAACATTATTGAATACGAAACTGCTGAACCTTATGGACACTGGTTTTGTAACCATCCCGGTCCAAACCAAGTGGAAAAAAACTATGTGGAAATTATTAGTGATGATGGAAAGATAGTCCAGGGCCTTTTCAATTTTGCCGGTCAGAACTTTGAGGATAATAGTATCCGGAGGATTACAGATGGAAGGTTTAGATTAATTACTGATTAATATTTAATCGAACATTGACTTTACCACAGTAAGTATGCCTTTGAACATTAGAAAAACAGCGGCACCTGAGGCGAGAATACCAAGAATCAGCACTGCAATATAGAGTGGTTTATCCTGATTATTGAATGCACTGAAAAGAATCGACGGACCAATCATTGCCAGAGGTAGCGCTCCGGCCAGATATTTGATCCCTTTTGAAAGTACTTTTTTGTTTGTATGCTTCATTATTATTCCACTGTATAGGTTGTAAAATCCATTTCAGATAACCTGAAATAACCAAAAGGATAATTATCACGATCAGACTGGTTGATAATATTTCCTTTTACGGTAGCAGGCATGGTTTCAAAGGGGCCTCCCTCATTTGTTCCAATTTGTGATCGCAAGATAAAAAGATATTCATAATAACTTTTAGAAATTCCCTGTAACTCAATTTCAATGAGATCACCAGGCTCAATGTCTTCAGTAGAATAATATCCAAAGATCTGGTTGCCATTCGTGAACTCATCTTCATAGAATTCAAGGCTTAGGTTTCCATTGCGAAATTTGAATAAATAATAGTTCTCTTCATCTGCAGGATCAGTATAATAAGCTTTGACCTCAATATCTTCGCCTGAAAAACCTCCTGTCTCTGCCTGTTCTACATAATCAATGTCTGTAACAGGAATAAGGCTTTCTGAAGCGGTATAGATCTCATTATTATGTACTACCTGGAGATTATATCCCATATTCAATTCAGGTTTAAATTGATTATTGGCATAAATACCGTTTTCAACATGAATAAAAGTGAACATTTCTCCATCATCAGAGGTTATCGTAACCTGGGCATCTTCAATACCTTCTGTCTCTTCTTCGTAGAAGGCCGTTGTTTCTGATATACGGATATTTTGATTTGCTCCTGTAGTCCCTTTTTCCCAGATAATGGATGCCTCAATTACCAGCCTTGGGTTACTCTTCTCCAGATCTACTTCAACTATGTCCTCACAAGATGTAAGAAGAATTATGGCAATTAAACTGGTATACTTCAAAAGTTCTTTCATCTAAAATTTGAAATTATAGGTGACCGACGGGATGATTCCAAATAGTGATAATCGTACCGCCTCATTTTTATTGGTATCGGCATTTTCCCTAAAACTAATAGAATAGGCGTTTTTCCTGTTATAGACATTGTAGATCCCGAAATTCCAATATGACCTGAAATCCCTGCTTTTATTCCTTTTTGGTTCGAAGGTAGCCGAAATGTCCAGACGGTGATATGACGGCAGGCGGTCTCCATTTCTTTCTCCATAAACCGGTATGGTTACACCTTCATATTCATACTGAGCGGTAGGATAGGTTGTTGCCAGTCCGGTTTGAAATATAAAATTGGTATTTATCTGCCATTTATCATTGATATCATAACTTCCTGTTAGACTTAGATCATGGGTTTTATCATAATTGGAATTATACCAGTCTCCGTTATTAATACCGGTTTCAAATTCTGTCCTGCCCGGGGTACGTTGTTCAGATCTTGAAAGGGTATATCCCAGCCATCCAGTAAGCCTGCCCGTATTTTTTCTGAATAATATTTCCAGGCCAAAAGCCCGGGACTCTCCGTTGAGTACCACTCGCTCTATGGCATTATTGGCGATAAGGTTAGCGCCATTTATGTAATCTATCCTGTTGTCAATTTGCTTATAGAAAGTCTCCAATTCAAGTGAATAAGTATTCTCCTTAAAATTTTGGAAATAACCTAAAGCATACTGATCCAGCACTTGCGGCTCAATAAATGGGCCGCTGGGAGTCCATACATCCAGAGGAGTGGGTGAACTGGTGTTAGATATAAGATGCAAATATTGTGTCATACGATTATAACTCGCTTTGACTGATTGCCTTTCATTCAGCGTATAGGCCAGAGCGACCCTTGGTTCAAGATTGGTGAAGGATTTAAGTATGTCGCTCCTGGAATAACTTCGGGTATCCATTATTTCCGCTTCCCTGTAGATTCCGGTATCCTCATTATATTCCACAGGTATATCATTTTCATAGATGTTCAGCTCCTTCTGGCCAAGCCGGAAGAAATTACTCAATCTTAGGCCATATTCCGCGGAGAACCTTTCACTCAAATCATGTTCGGCAGAAATATAAAAAGCATTTTCAAAGGCATATTTATTTATCAGTTTGAAATAATTAATACCAGACTCTTCATTTATAGGTTCAATTTCTCCAGGATTGAATTCATAATATGTATTCTGAATCCCATATTTCAGTTGAAGGGCATCATTGATATAATGATTAAAATCATATTTTAAATTCAGGTTTTTAATTCCGCTATCCCAGTTGAAGCCCACAAAATTTAAGGTTAATCCATAATAATAGTCACTGTATATGGCTGAAAGGTTAGTAAAAATATTATCAGAAAAAATATGGTTCCACCTGAGGTTTAAAACGGCATTTCCATAGGTGTTATCAAAGTTCTGACTGATTCTGAAAACATCACGGCCAAAATATCCGGATAAGAGAAGCTTATTGCTGCTGTTGATTTTATAACTAAGTTTCGTATTCAGATCATAGAAATATGCAGAGTTGGTATTATCTGTAAGTTTTAAGAAAAGGTGTGCGTAAGAACTTCTGCCTCCAATAAGAAAAGAGCCTTTGTCTTTTACTATTGGACCTTCGGCAAGTAACCTGCTTGAGATCGCTCCAATACCACCCTGCATTTTGAATTCTTTACTATTACCATCCCGCTGATATATATCCAGCACCGAGGAAACCCTTCCTCCATATTCCGCCGGGATTCCTCCTTTATATAATTTCAGGTCCTTGATTGCATCCGGATTAAAAACTGAGAACAGTCCGAATAAATGGGAGGAATTAAAAATGGTAGCTTCATCCAGCAAAATGAGATTCTGATCTACGGCACCGCCCCGAACATTGAATCCTGATGATCCTTCGCCGGCATTCGAGACCCCGGGAAGTAGGAGGAGCGATTTCACTACATCAACCTCTCCAAAAACCACGGGCATTCTTTGAATAGTGTTTATAGATAGCCTGTTCAGGCTCATTTCAGGTTTTCTAATATTCAGACCTTTGTTTTGGCTTGTTATAACCACTTCCTCCAGATCTTCCGATGAACGACTCAGCTGAAAATCCATTTTCTTATCAGCATCAAGATTTATTGTCGTTTGTATATTTTGGTATCCCAGGTATGAGATCTGTAAGTTATACTCGCCTTTGGGGAGCTTTATCGAGTAGTAACCATAATCATTGGAAATAACACCTGTATTTGCTTCAGGAATTATAAGATTCACCCCGATAAGCATTTCGTTGCTGGACGCATCGGTGATCAATCCGTTAAGCGTGAAAAGTTCCTGTGCAATAAGACCGGCAGGAAGACATAACAGAAATAGGAGGAAAGCAAAAAAGCGGAATTTCAATTTTTTATTCAAAAATAGAATTAAGTCCTGTAATATAAAAGTTTATGTTTCAGTAAGCCTAATACTTTTCTTTTCCTTCCGGTTGAAACGAAAAAGAAGCATGAAGCTTATAAGGAGGCATGAAAGCAGGATCAGTGCCAGTGGTACTGAGCTATTTGAATGAAAAAGACTTATCAGAAACGAAGTAAATGCGCCCAGGATCATCTTCAGGCTTCCTATCAGAGCAGAGGCTCTTCCGGCTTTTTTCTCAAATGGTTCCAGCGATAAAGCCGTGGTGTTCGGGTTCTGGAATCCAAGTAGGAAAAGCATCAGAAAAATAAGAACGGCTGTGGGAATGAATCCCATTTCCACTATAGAATTGATCAGGAAAAGAAATGACAGGATAACAAGTACTACACTGTTGAAAAGCGTAATCTGCAAAGCACTGAATTTTCTTAAAAAAAATCGGTTTATCTGGCTTCCCAATATCAATCCCCCCGCATTTAAACCAAACAACAGTCCGAATTCCTTCTGACTAAGATCGAAATTTCCCATAAACAGTTTCGGAGCACCCGAGATATAGGCAAACATGGCTCCTATAGCAAAACTACCGGCGAAAGCAAAACTCCAGAACTTGGAATGGGTAAGAATTCCAAAATATTTAATGGCTACCTGTTTTGGTTTTAGGTCTACCTCTTTATCTGGCACTATGCTTTCCGGCAGGAATCTGGTAACACTGATTATCATGAGAAGGCTAAAGCCTGCAAGAAAGAGGAATATCATTTCCCAGCCAAAGGCATCGATAATAAAACTTCCCACGGTAGGAGCGATGATGGGTGCACCTCCCATGATGAGCATTAGAACTGAAATTGCCCCGGCTACTTCATTAACCGGAAATATATCCCTTACCATGGCTTTGGCGGCCACCATACCAGCGGCTGCTCCAATAGCCAGAAAGAACCGGGAAACTATGAGCCATTCCAGATTAGGGGAATACATGCAACTGATTGCAGACAAAAAATAAATTCCTAAACCTATAAGTAAAGGCCTTTTCCTTCCAAATTTGTCCATTATTGGGCCGTAAGCAAGCTGTCCTATGGAAATACCAATAAAATAACTTGTCAGGGTAAGCCCGATCTGGCTTATGGAAGTGTTGAATTCTACAGCTATGCTTGCAAAACCGGGCAGATAAGCATCTATGGAAAATGGTCCCAGAGCAATAAGAGTTCCCAGAACCAGCAAAATGATATTTTCCTGTTTTTTATTTCTTTCTCCGGAAATCCGATTCATTTTGCAAATTTCACCAAACAGAATATCCTGTTCTAATTTCCCTGAGTGTTTAACGAAAGATTAAACTATTTCGATTTAGTGCTGATAAAATAAAAAGCCCCGCAATAAGCAGGGCTTTTCCATTAATATGTCTGTTAAGTTTAAGCAGATGTATTTAAAATACCATTGAACTTCTCACTTGGTCGCATAGCTTTTTTTGTAAGCTCTTCATCAGGGAAATAATATCCACCAATGTCTACAGGTGAGCCTTGCGCGTCCAGCAGGTCCTGAAGTATTTTCTCCTGATTGTCTTCCATCATTTTAGCAATCCTTTCAAAGTAGATATTCAGGTCTGTATTACGCTTTTGCGTAGATAGAGCTTCTGCCCAGTAAAGTGCCAGGTAGAAGTGGCTGCCACGGTTATCAAGTTCATTCACTTTTCTTGATGGAGACCTTCCTTCATTAAGGAACCTTTCAGTTGCTTCATCAAGAGATTCTGAAAGAGTAAGAGCCTTTTCATTGTCATATTTATTTCCCAGATGCTCCAGAGAAACAGCCAGGGCAAGGAATTCACCTAGCGAATCCCATCTTAAATGTCCTTCCTTCAGGAATTGCTGAACATGTTTTGGAGCCGATCCGCCTGCACCGGTTTCAAAAAGACCGCCACCATTCATCAATGGTACTATGGAAAGCATTTTTGCACTGGTCCCTAATTCCAGGATTGGAAAAAGATCAGTCAGGTAATCTCTCAATACGTTACCTGTCACAGAAATGGTGTCTTTACCAGCTTTAACACGTTCTAAGGTGTATTTTGTTGCTTCAGTAGGAGCCATGATTTTGATCTCTAATCCTTTGGTATCATGGTCAGGAAGGTATTTGTTCACCTTCTTAATCAACTCAGCATCGTGGGCTCTGTTCTCATCAAGCCAGAATACTGCCGGCATACCGGTAGCCTGAGCACGTGTAATCGCAAGTTTGATCCAGTCCTGGATAGGTGCGTCTTTTACCTGGCACATTCTCCAGATGTCTCCCTGTTCAACTTTGTGTTCTAAAACCGTGTCTCCGTTAGAATTGATAACCTTTACAACTCCATTTCCTGGAATTTCGAAGGTCTTATCATGAGATCCATATTCTTCAGCTTTCTGTGCCATAAGCCCCACGTTTGGAACAGTTCCCATTGTGGTCGGGTCAAAGGCTCCATGTTCTTTACAGAAATCGATAGTCGCCTGGTAAAGTCCCGCATAACTACTGTCAGGGATCACCGCCTTTGTATCCTGGGTTTTGCCTTCAGCATTCCACATTTGTCCGGAAGTTCTGATCATCGCTGGCATAGAGGCATCGATAATAATGTCACTCGGTACATGAAGATTAGTAATACCCTGATCTGAATTAACCATAGCGATATCCGGTCCATCTTTAAGGTCCTTTGAAATGGCCGACTGGATCTCATTTCTTTTTTCCGCTGGAAGACTTTCTATTGCATTTAGAACATCTCCAAGTCCGCTGTTGGCATCTGCACCAGCTTTTTCAAGCTCCTCTCCATATTTTTCAAATACATCTTCAAAGAATACTCTTACAGCGTGTCCAAAAATGATAGGGTCTGAAACCTTCATCATTGTCGCTTTCATATGAAGAGAGAAAAGAACATCTTTTTCTTTGGCATCCTTTACCTGTTCACGAAGGAATGATAGTAAAGCCTTTTTGCTCATAACACTGGCATCAACGACCTCTCCATTCAATACTTTCAAATTATCTTTGAGAATTTGCTTTTCACCATTATCTGAAGTGTACTCAATTTTAAGAATATCGTCCTTCTGCAGTGTAATAGATTTTTCATTGGACCTGAAATCCCCGCTGCTCATGGTTGCTACATGGGTTTTAGAATCGGAACTCCATTCTCCCATTGGATGAGGGTTCTTCTTGGCGAAATTCTTTACCGCTTTAGGTGCACGTCTGTCTGAATTTCCTTCTCTAAGAACAGGGTTCACCGCACTTCCCTTTATTTTATCGTAGCGGGATTTGATCTCATTTTCTTTATCGTTTGCAGGCTCATCCGGATAAGTAGGAAGAGCATAACCCTTTTCCTGTAGCTCTGCAATTGCATTTTTAAGCTGAGGAATAGAGGCGCTAATATTAGGTAATTTAATGATGTTGGCTTCAGGTTTTTTTGCCAGATCCCCCAGTTCCGCAAGGTCGTCTGAAACCTTTTGATCGTCATTAAGATAATCCGGAAACTGAGAAAGTATCCTGCCAGCCAACGAAATATCACGTGTTTCGAGACTAACGCCAGCAGCTTTGGTAAAAGCTTCAATTATTGGAAGGAATGAAAATGTGGCAAGCATTGGAGCCTCATCGGTCTTGGTATAGATAATTTTTTCTTTTTGTGACATTATTTATGTTTTTGGTTGCAATATATTTAAAGAAAGCCCCGGAATCACCAGGGCGCGTTATCACCCGCGCAATATACAGTTTTTGGGTCTTTTATCCTAGGTTTGAAGAGAGTCTAAGCTGTTAAGAAATCATAAATTAATAAATAAAAAAGCCATTTCATTTTAATAGCTAAAATGAAATGGCTTCTACTGAAACAGCATGTTATCACTCTGATGGTAGAAAGTAATGAAAACTTTCCGGTGTATGCTGCTTCGTATGATTCAGTTTTAAAGGTATTAAAAAAGAATCAAAGTGGGTTTTTATCTTTCAAACTGATTTTGACGTTGCAAAATATAAGGTGTTATATAGAAGATAAAAACCGTATGTAAAGAACTTGCTCTACAGGAAAAACAGGTCTATCAAGAAATCCTTTTGTCATTCTTTAACTTACCGAATTCCACTGATAAATATAATAAAAACTGTACGGTCCTGTCAGGAATTTAACGTTTAAGTTTTTAAGGAATTTTCAACCGGGGGCTATATTAGTCCATAAAAAAAGCTCCGCGAATCTCGCAGAGCTTTGTTTTATAACAGTTGTGAAAATTATCTTTTCGCTTCCTGAATACGTGCTTTCTTACCAGTAAGCCCTCTAAAGTAGAATATTCTTTTTCTTCTAACTTTACCGCGCTTGTTCACTTCGATCTTTTGAATAGCTGGCAGGTTAATTGGGAAAATTCTTTCTACCCCAACAGTACCACTCATTTTTCTGATGGTAAAAGTTTGAGAAGCACCAGTTCCTCTTTTCTGGATAACTGTACCTCTAAAGAACTGAGTTCTGGTTTTCTGACCTTCCTTGATCTCGTAATAAACTGTGATAGTGTCACCAGCTGAAAACTGAGGTAGGTCCTTTTTGTTTACGAATTCGTCCTGAACGTATTTTACTAACGATTCCATGTTTGAAAGTTTAATGTAAAATCCAAAACAACATTCACGGTTATCGCCAGAGGTTATTTTAGAATGAGTGCAAAATTAATGAATTTATATTACTGTACAAGCCTGTTTTTGAAAAAATTATTCATCTTCTAAAAGGTCAGGTCTCAGTTTTTTGGTTCTCTCATAAGCTTGTTCCTCACGCCATGTTTCGATTTTTGGAAAATTCCCCGATGTAAGTACTTCTGGAACTTTCCAGCCTTTATATTCAGCAGGCCTGGTATAAACCGGCGGCGCCAGCAGATTGTCCTGAAATGAATCGGTTAATGCCGAGGTTTCATTGCCTAATACCCCGGGAAGTAACCTTATAATAGCATCACTAAGAACTGCCGCTCCAAGTTCTCCTCCAGAAAGCACATAATCTCCTATGGAGATCTCTTTTGTGATGAACTGGTCCCGGACCCTTTGATCAACACCTTTATAGTGACCGCACAGAATAATGATGTTTTCGTGAAGGGATAGCCTGTTTGCCATTTTCTGATTAAGCCTTTCCCCATCAGGTGTCATATAAATAATCTCCTGATAGTCTCTCTCAGATTTCAATTTTGAAATGCATTTATCTATAGGTTCGATCATCATCACCATTCCGGCACCACCTCCAAACTGATAATCATCTACCTGCTTATAATTATCTGTAGTGTAATCTCTAAGATTGTGCAAATGCACTTCAACCAGCCCCTTTTTAATGGCCCTTTGGAGAATAGAAGCTTCAAACGGACTTTTAAGGATATCAGGCACAACAGTAATTATATCGATACGCATCTGGATAAGTTAAGGGTTCACAACTTGATTTCAGGTAAAGGAATTAGGAGTTTCCGCCCGACTTGTTGCGTTCATCCTGAAGCATTCTCCCAAGACGCTGTTCTTTTTCGAGGGCTTTGGTACGGTAAGCATCGAATTCTTTTTCTGTTTCCTTGAGTTTTTGCTTTGCATCACGAGTGGCAGCATGTGAGCTCTTGTACCGGAAAAAAAGTATAAGAAGTATTACAACCAGTACTGCTACTATTCCCCACATCATCGCTTTATAACCTCCTTTGCTGAAAGGCATTCCAAGGAACATCAGTGCATCTTTTTCTTCGCTTACTCTTTTCAGGTCTTCCTGGGTGGATTGCAACTGGGTTTTCAGTTGTTCGATCTCGTCATTTTGTTGATCTACTGTATTTTGTTGAACTATGATTTCCTCCTTTAGTTCAGTGACGTAACTCCTGGTAGTATTTCTAAGCTCTATAAGCTTGTCGTAATCTACCACCTTATATCCCTGGTAATTATTGGATTCTTCAATAAGTTTGGTGAATTCGTCCTGTACCGGGGTATCGGTCTTAAGACTGTCTGTCTGGGCATTCATCTGAAATACACTAACAAGAATAAAAACAGCAAAAATGTAATTTTTCTTACTCATTTTCTGGGCTTTGAATTTGTTTGGTTTCATAAACAACAACGAGCGAATGTATAAGTTAGTATTTCAGATTTTCGGGATGAAATTCGCCTTTTGTAGGTTTTTTAATTTGTTTTAAATCAGTTTTTTAATGTCTTAAAAGTGGCGCAAAAATAAAAAAACCTGTTGATATCTACAGGTTTTTCTATGCTTTCTTGGTTGAATTCATAACAAATTTATCTAATAAAGATGGTTAGTCACCTTTTTTATCCTGCTCTCTTTTGGCATCCTCAAATTCTATATTATGATCTTGTTTGCCCATAAAAGCATGGATATTATAGCTTTTTTCTTACCCGGCATAATTTTAATTCTGGGCAGATTAAAATTAGAAATTACATCTTTAAATAATTATAAAAAACCCCAATGTGATTAGCATTGGGGTTTTGGTTTAATGGAATTATTATTAACTAGTAATACGTATACCTTCTAACTTTTGCTATATACTTTGCCAGTCTTATTACCTGGTGGCTGTAACCATATTCATTATCGTACCATATATAAAGTATCACATTTTTTCCGTCTGCAGATACTATTGTTGCATTACTATCATAGATAGCCGGAGCAGAGGAACCTATAATGTCTGAGGAAACCAGTTCATTATCAACTGAATACTGAATTTGTTCAACCAAGTCTCCTTCAAGCGCATATTTTTTCAGTATAGAATTCACATTATCCAGGTTGGTTTCTTTTTCAACTTCCAGGTTCAGTATAGCCAGTGACCCGTTGGGAACCGGAACCCGAATGGCATTAGAAGTCAGTTTTCCTTCAAAGACAGGAAGCGCTTTTGAAACTGCTTTTCCGGCACCTGTTTCGGTGATGACCATGTTAAGTCCTGCAGCACGACCTCTTCTGTATTTGTTGTGCATGTTATCAACCAGATTCTGGTCGTTGGTATATGCATGTATAGTTTCCAGATGTCCATGAACGACTCCCAGAGAATCCTCAATTGCTTTTAGAACAGGGGTAATGGCATTGGTGGTGCAGGAAGCAGCTGAAAAAATATCAATCTCTTCAGGGCTGTATTCCTTTTGGTTCACACCGTGTACTATATTAGGAACTCCTTTCCCGGGGGCGGTAAGTAAAACTTTGGCCGCACCTTTTGAAGCAAGATGCCTGCTAAGTGCTTCTTTATCTCTAAAGGCTCCTGTATTATCTATTATAAGAGCGTCATTAATCCCATATTTAGTGTAATCTATATCTTCTGGCTGATTAGCAGAGATTATATGAACGGTAGTGCCGTTGATAATAAGGGCTGAATTCTCTTCATCGATATTTACAGTGCCGCTGAAAGGACCGTGAACCGAATCGCTTTTAAGAAGGGAGGCTCTCTTTTCAAGAACGCTGCGATCTACTTTTCCTCTTGTAACCACTGCACGGAGTCTTAGTTGATTTCCTTTGCCGGTTCTGGTCATCAATTCCCGGGCAACCAGCCTGCCAATCCTGCCAAAACCATAAAGTACCACATCTTTCGGGGTTACGGCTTCTGTTTTCTTGGCATTGCTTAGTTTATTCGAAACAAAAGCCATCGCATTGCTGTAGTTCTGGTCTTCCAGGTGATATTCGTAAGTTAACTTACCAATATCAAGTTTTGCAGGAGGAAGCTTGAGATCCTGGATCGCTTTGGCGATCTCTACAGAATCAAAGATAGAAATGGGCTTCCCTACAAACTCACCGGCATATTCATGCAGATCAAGTATATCGCTAACATTCCTGTTGATCAACTGATTCCTGAAAAGCACCAGTTCGATTGATTTGTCATACCAAAGGTCACTTACGATATTAATGAATTCTACAGTGGCTTTGCGGCGGTCTGCCTGGAAAGAAAGTTCTTTTTCGTAAACTTTATTAAAGTCCATGTTTAAGATGTGTTGTTATAAATTTCCGGCAAAAGTATATATTTCAAACGTTTTCGTAAAAACTTTTATGCATAAAAAAACCCTTCAGATTTTGAAGGGTTTTTATTCTTTTTAAAAGAATATTTATCTCCAGGCCATTCTTTGTTTTTCCCCATTATGATCATAATAGGTGATCACGATTGGATCTGAAGTCCGTCTTTCCTGGATAACTTCTCTTACATCTCTTATGGAGTTCACCTTTTGGTTATTTATTTCTGAAATGATTCCACCTACAAGATCTGCTGAAGGCAGATTTTCGGCCAGGGTACGGTTTATCTTAACTCCATTAGGAGCATTGAGGGCTTTTAACTCTTCTTCAGTTACATTAGCCACTTCAAGACCTATGGCAGCGATGCTGTAAGTTTCCAGTTTGGTAAGTTCCACATTCAATTCTTTTTCTTCACCGTCGCGAACGATCTTCACAAGAACTTTATCACCGGGTCTTTTCGAATTGATATATCCGGTAAGATCGGAGAATTTTGTGATCCTAATATTGTCTATTTTTTTGATGATATCTTTTTCCCTGATGCCTGCCTTAGCAGCACCACTACCCGGTGTTACATCACTTACGAAAACTCCCTGTGATTCGCTAAGCTCAAGCTCCTGGATTGCAGCCGGAGTAATACTTCCTCCTCTAATGCCGAGTATGCCCTGCTGGACATCACCATACTCCATAATATCCTCAACAATTTTTCTTGCATTGTTGGATGGAACGGCAAATGCGTAACCAATATAGCTTCCGCTAGGGGAGCTGATTGCGGTATTGATCCCAATAAGTTCGCCATTAATATTTACCAGTGCACCACCACTGTTTCCAGGGTTTATAGCGGCATCTGTCTGAATAAAAGACTGTGGCGAATTATCACGTGCGTTCAGGTCCCGGGCCTTGGCACTAATGATTCCTGCTGTGACAGTAGATTTCAAATTAAATGGATTACCTACTGCAAGTACCCATTCTCCCAGCTTTACATTATCAGAATTACCGAAAGGAATGTATTCCAGATCTTCGGCATCCACTTTTATGAGAGCGATATCAGAAATCGGATCACTTCCAATAACCTCTGCTTTATAGGTTTCATTGTTGTTTAAGGTCACCTCAATTTCACTCGCACCTTCAATCACATGATTATTGGTGACTATATAGCCGTCAGGAGTAATAATCACCCCAGAGCCGGCACCCTGTAAGGCACGACCTCCGCTATTTCCATACTGGTAGTATTCCCAGATGTTTCTGGGACCTTTAAAAACAGCCACATTTTTCACGTGAACTACAGCATGTACGGTCTTTTCGGCTGCCTCTGTAAAATCGGCGTTGGTACCATAAATACGATTAGAATTATTTACGGGTATGAAAGACTCCTGAGTTACATTATTTTCAGGAAGAAAATTGGTGGTTTCATCTTCTAAGAATAGCTTATAACTTCCTAATGTTATTATACCTCCCAAGACTGAAACCAGAATTAGACTTGCTATTTTTTTCATTTTCGGATGTTATTTAATTAATAAACCTTTTCTGTTAACTCATTATTATACGAAGCGTATAATTTAACGACCATTTAACAGCCCTTAATTCCTCTTCAAAATTGTATATTTGTGCCACTTTTGAAAAAGATTTATGAAACTGACATTCTATAAATATCAGGGTACGGGCAACGACTTTGTAATGATCGATAATCGGGATCTTAAAATATCCAAAAATGATACCAAATTGGTACGCAGGCTTTGTAACCGCAAATTTGGCATAGGGGCTGATGGCCTTATTCTTCTGGAGAATTCAGAAGATCCTCAGGACGATTTTAAAATGGTCTATTTCAATGCCGATGGAAATGAAAGCAGTATGTGCGGGAATGGAGGTCGCTGTCTGGTAGCTTTTGCCAGGTTTTTAGGTATAGTTGAGAATAAAGCCAGATTTACGGCTATAGATGGCCCACACGATGCTACAGTGAAAGATGGGATAGTAAGCCTGAAAATGCAGGATGTAAAGGATGTTTCTCAAAATAAAGACTTCCTGTTTCTGGATACAGGATCTCCTCACCATGTCATTTTTACTGAGAATATTGCCACAAAGGACATTAAAAGAGAAGGAGCGGATATCAGGTATTCTGATAGATACAAAGATGAAGGCACGAACGTTAATTTTGTAGAAGGTATTTCTGAGGATTCCTTTTCAGTAAGAACCTATGAAAGGGGAGTGGAAGATGAAACGCTTTCCTGTGGCACTGGAGTTACAGCGGTTGCCCTGGCGGCTTATTCTTCAGGGAAGACTAACTCTGAAAGGGTAAAATTGGTTACCCAGGGAGGTGAACTTTTTGTTGACTTCAAAAAAACTGAAGATGGTTTTTCCGATATTTGGTTGTCAGGACCTGCGGAACAGGTCTTTAAAGGGGAGATTATATGCTAACATTAAAAGGCCAAAAAGTATACCTGAGAGCCCTGGAACCCGAAGATCTGGATTTTGTTCATAAGATCGAGAATGATGAGGATTTCTGGGAGATCAGTTCTACGCAGTCGCCGTATTCAAAGTTCCTGATAAGACAGTATATAGAAAATGCACACAGGGATATCTACGATATCAAGCAGTTAAGGCTGGTCATCTGTACTAAAAGAAACAGACGGGTAGGTCTTATTGATGTGTATGACCTGGATCCCAAAGATCGGCGGGCAGCCATAGGTATTTTGATCGCCAGTAAAAAAGATCGTAAAAAAGGTTATGGTTCTGAAAGTTTGTCACTGTTGTGCGACTACTGTTTTACGCATTTGGGCCTTCATCAGGTGTATGCCAATGTTACAGCCAGTAACAGGGAGAGTATGCGGGTTTTTGAAAGTAATGGTTTTAGAAAAGTAGGCCTGAAAAAAGACTGGACACTTTTCAACGGAAAATTCAAAGATGAATGGCTTTATCAATTATTAAATAATGTACATTAAAAAAATACTTGTTGCTATCGCCATTCTCGGTTTGATAGCCCTTGGAATATTCAGTTATTACATTTATAACAGTATATTTTCTTCAAATACTGCTTTCGATGTCAAACAGGAAACGGTTTATATCCCAACCGGCGCTACTTTTCAAACCTTAAGAGATTCCCTCCGGCCTTTGCTGAAGGATATGGAGTCGTTCAGCCTTGTGGCTCAAAAGAAAGGGTATGCCAGTAATGTAAGACCTGGCAGGTATATCCTGAGAAAAGGAATGAACAATAATGAGCTGGTCAATGAATTACGCAGTGGGAATAAGCCGGTAAAGGTTATTTTCAATAATCAGGAAAGGCTGGAAAACCTGGCGGGCAGAATATCAGATCAGATAGAAGCTGACAGTACTGCTTTGCTAAACTCCTTTAAGGACTCTTCTTTTCTGAAGAAGAACAAATTCACAGAAAGAAATGCTCTGGGAATGTATATCCCTAACCAGTATGAGTTCTACTGGAATACTTCGGCTGAGGAATTCCGGGAGCGCATGATAAAGGAGTATGAGCGTTTCTGGAATGAAAGCAGACTTAAAAAGGCCGAAGAGATAGGTCTAACGCCTTATGAGGTTATTACCCTGGCTTCGATAGTTCAGAAGGAGACAGCAAAGGTAGACGAAAGACCCAGGGTAGCCGGAGTCTATATGAACCGTTATAAGAATGGATGGAAACTGGATGCCGATCCTACCGTGATCTATGCCATTAAGGAGAAAACCGGAAATTTTGATACCATCATAAAAAGGGTGCTTTACAAAGACCTGGAGCTGGATTCTCCGTATAATACCTACAAATATCGTCAGCTTCCTCCCGGTCCAATCCATATGCCGGATATTTCTTCCATAGACGCAGTGTTGAATTATGAGGATCATGGTTTCTACTATTTTGTGGCAGATGTGAATAATTTCGGCTATCATAAATTTGCCAAAACCCTGGCCCAGCATAACCGAAATAAGCAGGAATATGTACGCTGGATCAATAAGCAGGGAATAAAAAGATAGATCCCTTTTTCTTTAAGGTTTTTTAAGTATTTGAACCTCAGTAAGTTATTCTTTAGTTAAAAACACAATAACTTTAAAAAAGGATTAACAGGCTGTAGTTCAGATTATTGAAAATTGTTATACATTTGCCGGGCTAATATGAAAGGGGCACAGTCTAAATTTTTTAGGATGCCATTAACCTTTCAAAAACGAAAGCAATGAGAAAGAAAATTGCAAAATTTTCAATCTTGCCTCTTGCAGCGGGCTCAATTTTTTTTAGTTTTTCAACTAAGGATGCTGCTAAATTAAATCTGGAAAATTATTCTACCTATGATCTCGACCTCGAGTATACAGTAGAAGATCTAAAGGAGGAAGTCACACCGGATTTTGAAATTTCACACACCGCTCCCATTCTCGGGAAATCCTATGTTGGTTTTAAAGAAGCGCTTGCCTTTAAAGAGTCAAGAGGGGACTACAAGACCATTAACGAATATGGATATCTGGGAAAGTATCAATTTGGAAAAGGCACCCTGAAACTTGTTGGGATTTACGACACCGTTGGATTCCTTAACTCTCCAGCATTACAGGAAGCAGCATTCTATGCCAATGCTTCCCGGAATAAATGGATATTACAAAGGGATATCAAAAGGTTTGTTGGCAAGACCATCAATGGAGTAGAAGTAACCGAATCTGGTATTCTGGCGGCGGCTCACCTTGCCGGACCCGGAAGTGTAAAGAAATATCTTAGAAGCTGGGGTGCGCAGGCATTCAGTGATGCATTTGGAACCACCATTAAAACCTATATGAAGCGTTTTGGCGGATATGATGTTTCATTTGTGAAGACTGAAAAAAACGCCAGGGTAGATTTCGATAGAATTTCAGCCTAAAGATCTTTTTGAATGATAAATATAGCCGGTCTTTTATGAAGGTCGGTTTTTATATTTTTCCATTCTGATGCAGTAGCGGTCTTAATGAATTCTGACTCTAAAGTCAGATCAGATGCCACACAGATTCTTGTGGCAGGGTGAAGGTTCTGAACGAGGTCTTCCAGGAATTTCATGTTTCTGTATGGAGTCTCTATAAAGATCTGCGCCTGATTCTTTTCTACTGAAAGTCTTTCAAGCTGCTTAATCTCATGCTTTCTTTCCTTTTTATCAATAGGCAGATAACCGTGAAAAGTAAAACTTTGACCATTCATCCCGCTTGCCATCATGGCCAGCAGGATAGAAGAGGGGCCAACTAATGGAACAACCTGAATGTTATATCTGTGCGCAAGTTTTACTATCTCAGCACCGGGATCGGCTACTCCGGGACAGCCTGCTTCACTAAGCAGTCCTATATTCCTGCCTTCTTTGGCAGCATCCAGAAAATTTGGGATCTCAGCAGGATCAGTAAATTTATTGAGTCCTTTTAATCTGAGTTTTTGCTGAGGTTTTTCCGGTAGGATCTGTTTTATAAAACGCCGGGCTGATTTCTCATTCTCTACAATAAAATCATCAATACCTTCAATGATATTTTTGTTTACCGGTGGGAATACTTTTTCCGGGTTTGAATCTCCAAGCCCTACGGGAATCAGATAAAGTTTGCCGTAATTTTTATCGGCCTGACTCATAGTTCGCCATTGTTCAGTTTTTCGGCAATTTCTTCACAGGCTTCATTCAGCATTTGATATACATTTTCGAAGCCCTGCTCGCCTCCATGATACGGATCTGGTACATCAACATTTTCAGATGGGAATATCTCTTCCAGAATTAAACGTACTTTTTGACGGTCTTCGTCATTTCGTGCCATGGAGATAACGTCCCTGAAGTTGGAATTGTCCATCACGAAGATATGATCAAAATGGTCAAAATCCTTTTCTGAAAATTGTCTTCCGCGCTGACTGGTAATATCAAGATCGTATCTTCTGGCTGTAGCTATGGATCTTCTATCGGGTTCTGAGCCTATATGCCAGCTTCCCGTACCTGCAGAATCTACAAATACTTTGCTTTGATCTACTTTAGATTTAAGTATACCTTCGGCCAGGGGTGATCTGCAAATATTGCCGAGGCACACCATCAATACCCTGGTTTTCATAAAATGTATTTTATAATGTGAGCTTCTTGTTGAGGTCTTCAACAAATTTCTTGAATTGCTTATCGGTAGAAGCAAGGTTGTCTACCGTTTTACATGCGTGCAGTACGGTGGCATGATCCCGGCTTCCTATCTGGGAACCGATACTCGCCAGCGATGCTTTTGTGAATTTCTTCGCAAAGAACATTGCAAGTTGTCTTGCCTGTACTATATGTCTCTTTCTGGTTTTGGACTGCAACGTATCTACATCCATCTGGAAGTAATCGCTAACCACCTTCTGGATATAGTCTATTGACACTTCACGTTTTGTGTTCTTCACGTAGTTGTCAACAATCTTCTTTGCCAGTTCCAGTGTGATATCCTTCTTATTGAAAGAAGAGTGGGCGATAAGTGAAATGATCGCACCTTCAAGTTCCCTGATATTAGTCTTGATGTTGTTAGCCAGGAATTCTACAATATCTTCCGGCATTTCCACACCATCGCGATAAAGCTTGCTCTTTATGATAGAAACGCGGGTCTCAAAATCGGGATGCTGAAGTTCAGCCGAAAGTCCCCATTTGAATCTTGAAAGCAAACGCTGTTCAATATCCTGCATATCAACCGGAGCTTTATCACTGGTTAAGATAACCTGCTTTCCATTTTGATGTAAATGATTGAATATATGGAAGAAAACATCCTGGGTCCCTGCTTTGCCAGAGAGTAACTGGATGTCATCCACTACAAGTACATCTATTATCTGGTAGAAATGAATAAAATCATTACGATTGTTCTTCTTTACAGATTCGATATACTGCTGGGTAAATTTTTCAGCAGATATATACAGGACGGTTTTTTCCGGATACTTATCCTTGATCTCAACTCCAATAGCATGAGCAAGATGAGTCTTTCCAAGTCCAACGCCTCCGAATATTAAAAGTGGGTTAAAAGAGGTGCCTCCAGGCTTGTTAGCTACTGCTAAACCAGCAGATCTGGCCAGCCTGTTAGATTCACCTTCAAGGAAATTTTCAAAATTATAGTTGGGGTTAAGCTGAGATTCAATCTTCACATTCCTTATTCCGGGAATGATAAAAGGGTTCTTCAGCTCGGGACTTTTATTTTTAATAGGAACATCAACTTCCTGTGAAGCCATTTGAGATCGTTGAGTACTTGGGATCTTTTCGGTAAATGGAAGCTTGTTACCATAAGTGTTCTCCATCTTTATCACATAAACCAGTTTGGCCTTTTCACCAAGTTCACGTGTGAGAGAAACCTTTAACAGCTTAACATAATGTTCTTCCAGCCACTCGTAGAAAAATTTCGAAGGTACCTGGATGCTTAAGGCACAATCTGTAAGTTTCACTGCTTGGATAGGTTCAAACCATGTTTTGTAAGCTTGAGGGGTAATGTTATCCTGAATAAATGAAAGACAGTTATTCCAAACCGATTGCGCAGTTTTTGACATTATTAGTTAAACTTAATTTAGGTTAGTAGTAAGTTCTTTGGAAGCCAGCTAATTGAAATTTGCTGACTCGAGCGGAACAAATATGTGAACAAAAAATGTAAAAAAAAAACCATTTTGGGGTTGAATTTTAAGAAAAATTTGCGCATACTTACTTCCGAGTCTGAAGATAAAAAACCTTTCTTAAAAAGGCTATTTTTTTTACATGAAATCACACGAAACTTTTGTTAAAGTCCGATATGCCGAAACCGATCAGATGGGTGTGGTGCATCATGGCAATTATCCTCAGTACCTTGAAATAGCCCGGATAGACTGGTTAGAGTCTCTTGGGATCTCGTACAAAAGTATGGAAGAAGAAGGGATAATGTTGCCGGTATTCGAATTAAAATTGAAATATCACAAACCCGTCACTTTTCATGAAAACCTTAAGGTAGAAACCCGTTTGAAGGAAATGCCAAATGTTAAAATTATATTTGACTACTCCGTCTTTAACTCAAATGGTGAATTGGTGACTTCAGCTACTTCAGTTTTGGTTTTCATGGATGCGAAAACAAGGAAACCTATTCGCTGCCCTGAATATATATTAGAAAAACTGAAGGACTAATCTCTGAGTTTTGTTATTTCTACTTTATAAGTATTGTCAAATTTTGAATAGATCTTTTCTGCATCTTTTTTTCTTACCGAAATAAAAACCTTACAGTCTATTTCAAGTTTTTGGTCTATTACATTCAGATTATTCTGTTTTATCACCTGCATCACCTTATTCATTTCAGGATAATCAAATTTCACAACGAAAACTTCATCGATCGTCCTTTTTATGATATCCGATTCTTCCAGAGCCATTTGTGCCGAAGTTTTATAAGCGTTTATGAGTCCGCCAACTCCCAGCTTCACTCCGCCAAAATACCTAACAACAACTATAAGTATATTGGTTAAATTAAAAGACTGTATCTGACCATAAATTGGCATTCCTGCCGAATTGGATGGCTCCCCGTCATCATTGGCGCGATAACGGAAGTTTTCCTCTTCTTTTCCCAGTTGCCAGGCATAACACCAGTGACGGGCCTTATGGTGTTTTGCTTTTAGTTCATCAATATGTTCATTGGCCTCTTCTTCAGACTTTATAGGGAAAGCATATCCAAAGAACTTTGAATTTCTGTCCTTGAAGAGCACCTCGGGAGAAGGTTTGGTGATGCTTTGATAAGTGTCTTTCATATCGCAGAATTTGCAACCAGGATTATACTTATTACAGCTATTGCGAGCCCAATCCAGTTCTTCTTTAAGAGCTTTTCCCGGAACAGAAGGATGCCAGTGAGGGTAGAAAGAGTCACAATGGCTACATGGTTTATGGTGAAAATAGTGGAGCTTTCAAATCCATTGCTCCTCAGGGCCATTACCAGGAAATAAATGGAATAATAGTTTGGGATTCCAAGGGCGATTCCGCCAAGAATATTCCGAAAGCTGATTTTTAGTTTTCCTAAGAATGCCTGTACTATCAGAATCAGAACTCCCAGGGCTCCGGCCGTGGCAAAAATGGTAGAGGAGAAGAGACCTACATCTTCTTCAGCAACATAACTGGTTTCAAGGTATTTTAGACTGGTGTCTATGATCCCACTTCCTAAAAATACGAGCAGTGGAAAAATTAGATTTTTACTCTTTATAGTTAAACCTTCCCTGGTTTTTATGGAGGTGAGGTAAACTGCTGCCAAAGCCAGTACAATGCCTGTTAGTTTCAGGGCTCCTGTACTCTCTTTGTACAGGAAGATTCCGAATAGAACCGGGATGGCAACCGACATCTTTGTAGCTACCGCGACCACCGAAAGTCCGCTTTTTTGTGTGGTGATCGCTGCAAGATTGAAGACGGTAATGAAAAGAACACCAAGCATCAGGGCACCGGGAAACCAGTTTTCTGAAGGGACATGGCTAAAATCTGAACCCTCTATATAACCGAAGAAACCAACCGTACAGGCAATAAAATAATTAACTATAATCGCCTGGAGTGTATTTACGTTAAATCTTGTGTAAAGCCTGAATACCACAAAAATTATGGTAGATGATAATACACTCAGAAGCAGGTAGATCAAAATAAATCACTTTTAGTGGTAAACAGGTCTATTACGTCTTCCCTGGTGGGCTCAATATTCCAGGTGTTAAACCCAAGGCTGGCGGCCGATTCGGTATGCTCAGCGGTGTCGTCAATAAAAAGGCAGTTTTCCGGTTGAAGTTCATGTTGATCCAGGATGAATTCAAAGATCTCAGGATCCGGCTTGCGTAATCCTATTTCATGGGATAAATAGAAGGCGTCAAAACAATTCCTGAAATCTTCAAAAAAAGTAACATTGCTCTTTATATGTTCTATGTGGTTTTCGTTGGTGTTGCTTAAAAGGATAAGTTTATAGTCCTTTTCTTCGGCAAGCTTCTGAATGAATCTGAAACGATATTCCGGAAACTCAAGGATCATTGCATTCCAGGAGTTCAGGAAATCATTAGTTTGCAACTGCGGAAAATGTGCACGATAATGTTCAGAGATCTCATCAGAAGTAATAAAACCCTGTTCATACTCTTTGTTTTTCGCCATTATTGATTCCGGCAGTTTATCGATATCCATTTCCTTCAGCCTTTTGCTGGTTGCATCTTTATCCAGATTGATAAATACGTCTCCAAAATCAAAAATTATTGCCTTGATCATTTCTGTAAATTTTTAAATTATCGTTTGCGATCATCAACTCTTTTTCCAGTTTTCCAGTTAGCAAAGGAGCCTTCAGCCCCTTTTTAAAACGTGACTTTCCGGTAAAAATTCTGGCTTCATCCCAGAGGCCGGTTTCTATAAACTGTTTTAGGGTATTGGTTCCGCCTTCTATGATCACCGACTGCAGCTCATGCTTATAAAGAATTCTGCAGATATCCTGCGCTATATTTTCTGAAAAAACTATCTCTTCAAAGATCAGATTATCTTCTTTTGAGGTTTGGTTGTTTTGCCCGCAAATGATAATGGTTTTTTGTTGGTCATTATATATCGAAGCATCTTTTGGGATCTTGAGGGACTTATCTATAATGATCCTCACTGGGTCTTCACCCGTCCATTTTCTTACATTCAGGTTTGGATTGTCTTCAAGTACAGTACTGGTGCCTACAAGAATGGCTGCCTCTTCACTACGCCATTTATGAACCAGGGTGCCCGAATATTTATTGGTGATCCAAACAGGTTTCTTTTCTGCCTTTGTTTCCGGAGCAATAAAACCATCCTGCGTCTGTGCCCATTTCAGTATTATATAAGGCCGCTTTTTGTTATGAAAAGTGAAAAATCGTTTATTCAGTTCCAGGCATTCTTCTTCCAGCACTCCAACTTTTACCTTACAACCTGAATCCATCAGTTTTTTGATTCCACGACCTGCCACCTTGGCAAAGGGATCCATAGTGCCGATGACCACTTTTTTGATTCCTTTTTCAATAATCAGGTCACTGCAGGGAGGTGTTTTTCCATAATGACTGCAGGGTTCCAGGTTAACATAAATCGTTGCATGTTTAAGCAGGGCCTCATTCTTCACTGAATTGATGGCGTTCACCTCGGCATGGGGCTCTCCGGCCTTTTTATGCCAGCCTTCTCCAATGATCTTTTCTTCATGAACAATTACACTTCCCACCATTGGATTTGGATAGGTAGTTCCAAGGCCGTTTCGGGCAAGTTCTATGCAGCGTTTTATGTATTTTTCGCTTATATTCACCTCACAAAAATAGAATAATTAGCCAGAATGAATACATGGAAAATCCGACAGATAAAACCAGAAGACAATCAGCAGGTTAAAGACCTTATTAGAAGTGTGCTTGTTGAAATGGGTGTTCCAAAGGTTGGTACTGCTTACGAAGATAAGGCGCTGGATGACATGACCCAGACGTATAATGATGAAAGAAGTGCCTACTTTGTGGTTGAAGAGGATACAAAAATTATCGGCGGAGCCGGGATCGCACCTTTAACAGGGTTGGAGGAAAAAGTTTGCGAACTTCAAAAAATGTATTTTCTTCCTGAAGCCCGGGGAAGGGGGATAGGGATGAAGATGATCACCCAGTGTCTTGATTTTGGAAGGAATAAAGGTTTCAGAAAGTGTTATATCGAGACCCTGCCTTATATGGAAAACGCCCGTCGTTTATACGATAAGAACGGCTTTGAGGTAATTGATAAACCGCTTGGTGATACCGGTCATTATAATTGCACGGTTTTTATGACAAAAGAACTCTGAGCTTAGAACAATAAGCCTAAAGCAAGGACTCTAAACTTTTAACTTAAAATAATCAGCTTTAAAAATGCTTCTATCTCATTTAAGAATCCAGTTCATTGAACGGTTAAAGGACGATTATCCCGCCACCGAAATAGAATCGTTTTTCTATATTCTCACCGAGGAATATTTAGGAATGACCCGGCTGGAAGCTGCGTTAGACAGAGATTTTGAAGTATCGGAAGAACAGAAAGCCTGGTTTGAACATGCTCTGCTTCGGTTGAAAGATCATGAGCCCATTCAGCATATCACCGGAAAAGAAGAATTCTTCGGGATGAATTTCAGGGTGAGTAAACATGTGCTTATTCCCCGGCCGGAAACCGAAGAGCTGGTGGAGTGGATAGTAGCTGACTTTGAAAAAGAAGAGAAGAAAATAAGGGTACTCGACATCGGGACTGGTAGCGGCTGTATCGCCATAAGCCTGGCAAAGGCGCTGAAGAATGCTGAGGTCACTGCCTTTGATGTTTCAGAGGAAGCTTTGGAACTGGCAAAAGCCAATGCAGCGGAGAATAAGGTTATGGTGAACTTTCAGAAAATGGATATTCTCGTAACAGAGAGCCTTGCCGGAAAATTCGATATCATCGTTTCCAATCCTCCGTACGTTAGAGAACTCGAAAAGAAGGAAATGGATAAGAACGTCCTTGGCCATGAACCTGAGAAGGCGCTGTATGTAAAAGATGAAAACCCTCTGATATTCTATAAAAAGATCGCCGGCCTGGCCATGGACTTTCTGGAGCCCGGCGGATGTTTATATTTTGAGATAAACCAGTACCTCGCTGAAGAAACAAAAGAGCTGGTGGAAAATTTTGGTTTTGAAACCGGGCTGAAAAAGGATATTTTTGGAAACTTCCGAATGCTTAAGGGTATTAAGAAATAGAGAAAATGAGTAATACATTCAATAATCTCCATAATCTGGCCGTATTCTGTGCCAGTAGTGATGGCAACGATCCAGAGATCTACAGAACCGCTTACAATGTTGGAAAAGTGATTGCTCAAAATAATATCAGGCTCGTGTATGGTGGAAGTAAACTTGGCTTAATGGGGCAGGTGGCCAAAGGAGTGATGGATTATAATGGAAAAGTGACGGGGGTAATCCCTGATTTTTTAAAGACGAAGGAAGTGGTACACCCAGGACTGGACAGGCTTATTACCACCAATGATATGCATGAGCGAAAGCTTTCCATGAACGAACTTAGCGACGCATTTGTTGCTCTCCCGGGTGGCTTCGGTACTTTTGAAGAGCTCTTTGAGATCGTTACCTGGGCACAGCTTGGTCTGCACAGGAAGCCGATTGGATTACTAAACATAGGAGGTTTTTATGATGATCTGGTAAGTATGTTCCAAAAAATGACTTCAAAAGGACTGTTGAAAGAGGATAATCTTGATATACTCCTGGTTTCAGATGATTTTGAAAAGCTTCTGGAGTTGATGAGGAAATTCGAACCGAAGCCGGTCCCTAAATGGATGAATAAGAATCAGACCTGATCATGAAAATAAAAAAGCTTACGGTCTACAGCAGTAATATAAAATCCCAACTTAAATTCTATCGTGATGAGTTGAACTTTAAGGCGAAGAATTACTCCGAGAAAAGCTTCGAGCTGGTCGCGGGATATTCAGTTTTAAGGTTTGAATTTAAGGAAAATGCGACTCCATACCATATTGCCCTTCATATTCCAGACAGGCAGGAGGAAGAAGCCCTGGCCTGGGTAGAGAATAAAATGGTCGCTCTTCAGAATAACAGGGAAAAGATCATCGATTTCAGTAACTGGCAGGCAATGTCAGTTTATTTCTATGATAAGGATAAGAATATAATGGAGTTCATTTCCCGCAGGGATTTCAGTAAACCGGAGTCTGCGATCTTTATGCCTTCCAGTATAGTTGGCATAGCCGAAATAGGCTTGGTGACCCATAATGTGAGGGAAAAATTTAAAGAACTCAACCTGGAATGCGGACTGCATAAATTTGATGGTGATTATGAACGTTTTTGTGCAATTGGAGACCCCTCAGGCCTGATCATTACGATCAATAATGATCTAAAGAACTGGTTCCCTACCGGTGATAAAGCCTGCGTGTCTGACTTTAAACTGGAATTCGAACATGAAGGCGATTATTTCGATCTTAATTTTAATGATAACCAACTGGAAATATCCAAAAAATAATACCAACTGATTATACATGGACGTCGAAAAGAAAATTCAGAGTCTACGAGAAGAACTGCAACAGCATAACTATAATTATTATGTACTTGATAGACCTCAGATAAGTGATTATGAGTTCGATATGAAACTTCAGGAGCTTAAGGAACTTGAAGAGAAACATCCTGAGTTTTATGATGAGAATTCTCCGACTCAGAGAGTTGGCGGGGCGATTACCAAGAATTTCGAGACCGTGGTCCATGAACACAGAATGTATTCGCTTTCTAATTCCTATTCTAAGGAAGAGCTTAAAGACTGGGAAAAGAGGATTAGGAAGATCGTTGAAGGGAAGGTACAGTATGTTTGTGAATTGAAATATGACGGAGCCTCCATAAGCCTTACATACGAGAACGGAAGGCTGAAGAGAGCCCTGACTCGTGGAGACGGATTTCAGGGAGATGATGTCACCAATAATATAAGGACCATTCGCTCTGTTCCTTTAAAACTGAAAGGTGATTATCCTGCAAAATTCGATATCCGGGGAGAGATCATTCTGCCTTATGAGGGCTTTGCTAAAATGAATGCAGAGCGCGTGGATCTCGGCGAAGAGCCATATGCGAATCCAAGGAATACTGCATCCGGCAGTTTGAAACTTCAGGATAGTGCTGAGGTTGCAAAGAGGCCTCTGGAATGTCTCCTTTATAGTATTGCAGGAAATGATACCGGGATCACTACTCAATTTGAGGTGCTTGAAAAAGCCAGGGAATGGGGTTTCAAGGTGCCTGAAGAATCGGAGCTCAAGGATTCCATAGAAGAGGTGCTTCAGTATATCAACTACTGGGATGAGCATCGTCACGATATGCCTTATGAAACCGATGGGGTGGTAGTCAAGGTAAATAACATTCATCAGCAGGAAGAACTCGGGCATACCGCGAAATCTCCAAGATGGGCAATGGCATATAAGTTCAAGGCAGAGCAGGAAAGTACCAAACTGAAAAAGATCACCTTTCAGGTGGGCCGTACCGGTGCTATAACGCCTGTGGCCAACCTGGAACCAGTACAGCTGGCAGGAACCATCGTAAAGCGGGCATCCCTGCATAATGCCGACCAGATAGAAAAACTTGATGTGAGGGAAGGTGATACGGTATTTGTAGAAAAGGGAGGTGAGATTATCCCGAAGATTGTGGGAGTGGATTTCACAAAACGAGATCAGGATTCCGAACCAACTCAATATATTACCCATTGTCCGGAATGTGGAGCCCAGCTGGTTCGTAATAAAGGAGAAGCCCAGCATTACTGCCCCAATACAAATGGATGCCCTCCGCAGATCACCGGTCGTATTCAGCATTATATCTCCAGAAAAGCGATGGATATTGAAGGTTTGGGTGGTGAAACTGTAGCACTTCTTGTAAATAATGAGCTCATTGGAAACTATGCCGACCTTTATACCTTAAAAAAAGAGGATGTGCTACCTCTGGAAAGAATGGCCGAAAAGTCTGCAGAAAACCTTATTTCCGGAATCGAGAAGTCCAAAGAAGTTCCTTTTGAAAGAGTATTGTTTGCGCTGGGAATCAGATATGTGGGGGAGACAGTAGCCAAAAAACTGGCTAAACATTTTAAAAATATTGATGCCCTTATGGCGGCATCAGAGGAAGAGCTGATCAATCTTGATGAGATTGGAGAACGAATCGCCTGGAGTGTGGTGGATTTCTTTAAAAATGAGGAAAACAGGGAAAATGTTGAAAGGTTAAAAGAATATGGTATACAACTTGAGATATCGGCAGAGAAACTTGCAAACCAGACCAACAAACTTGAAGGTAATACTTTTGTAATTTCAGGGGTTTTTGAAAAAGTTTCCCGAAATGAGCTGAAGAAGCTTATAGAAGATAACGGAGGTAAGGTTTCGAGTTCAATTTCTTCAAAGACCAATTACCTTGTGGCCGGAGATAATATGGGACCAAGTAAGCTGGCCAAAGCTGAAAAGCTTGGAACCAATATTATTAGCGAGGACGACTTTCTTGAAATGCTTAATTGAATCTGGGTTTGAAGTTTAAACTTGTTCTTCTTTATTTATTTATAGGTATCGGGATATCTTTTTCACAGGCTAACCCGTTACCGGATGGTTTTGTTTATATCGATGCGAAAATCCCTGGAGTGGTATATGAAATTCGTTATGCAGGCAGTAATAATTTCATTGGAAAACCGGTTAGAGGCTATAAAGCAGCACAGGCTATTTTAAGCGAGCCCGCTGCTCGGGCTCTGGCCAGGGTTCAGCAAGAGTTCATCAGAAAAGATTATATGCTGAAGATCTTTGATGCCTACCGGCCACAAACTGCGGTCAACCATTTTATAGAATGGGCACGGGACAGGAACGATACTCTTATGAAATCGAAATTCTATCCGAAGGTTGCAAAAAAAGACCTCTTTGAATTTGGCTATATAGCTTCTAGATCGGGACATTCCCGGGGGAGTACCGTTGATCTCACAATTATCCATGTTGAAAACTGCGAAGAGGTAGATATGGGAAGTAGCTATGATTTTTTTGGAGAGATCTCCCATCATAATACCAGCCAGATTACAGAAGAACAAAGAAAGAACCGGGAATTGCTGAAAAGCATAATGAGAAAGTACGGTTTTCGATCTTATTCCGAAGAGTGGTGGCATTATACTTTTACTCCTGAACCTTACCCTGATACTTACTTCGATTTCCCTGTAAAATAATTCCGGTTCTTTTCGAAAATGAATCTACGGAATTTGAGAAAATCTCAATTTTTTACTCCATATACTATTTTTATTAACAAAAAAATATGGTTTGTTTGATATATTGGTAATATTTGAAGATATTTCGCCCCCAAAACGCCCTGCATTGAAATATGAAATATAGCCGGATCTTTATATTGGCCTGCCTGCCTATTTTGGCAGTTAATCTGTTCTCTGTGGCCTATGATATTGAATGGATGGTGAACACTACCGAATTTCTGGTTTATTTTCCGCTATTCGTTGGTTTTTACAAACGACTGGATTTTGCCAATTTCAATATTATCGCTTTTCTGGGCCTAAGCCTGGTAGCAGCAATCTTCAATTTTTTCCATGAAGCGAGACCGATCTATTTTATAGCGATGTTCTTCAGCATGACGTCCTATTTTTTTCTGATCAGGGAGGCGGTTAGATATACTCAAAGAGAAACGGCCAATAAGTTCATGCTGTTTTTCTTTTTTATTCTGGTAGCCGTAAACATCTACTTCCTTTTCCAGCATTTGCGGCAAATGGAGATGCATTTAGCTGGAGTAATTGAGGTGGGCTTTTATTCGGCCTACTATATAAACCTGCTGGTTCTTGCCATTGTAGCCCTCATTTATTATCTGAACTCCTATTCCAGGAAGTCGGTATTTTTTATCAGTCTGGTAATGGCAGTGGTAGTTTCTGATGTTCTCAGGGATATGGCAGCTTTCTATCTTCGTGATACCAGTGTCCTTATTATAGAGAGTATTCTAAGGTTTACCGGTGTAATCCTGGCTTTTCAGTTCTATGCGACCGAAGAAAAGAAGCTTAGGTTGATCAATCTGGTATGATACCGGCATTTCACAAAATGTACAAAGCTGTTAAATTCCAATGGTAACCTATGTTCACAGATCTCAAACCTCTTTCTTGTTGTGATAAATTATTTACATTTGCGCCACTAAAATTAATAGATGATCTCCGGTAAGCTGAAAAGTTATTTCTGTTCAAAAAAGATACACCGTGCTTTGACAGCAAAGAGAATATCTTTTGGGGAATATTCAGGAAAAGCCGGTTTGATAATTGATGCTGAAAATTTTGACGAGAACTGGAAATTGGCAGAATTTTACAAGTTGCTTCAGCTTAAAAAAGAGAACTTTAGTATTGCTGTTTGTGGTTCCCGGGAAAGTTTGCCTGAAGATCTGGATGCAGCGATTCTGGATCCTAAAGAGATCTCGGCGATGGGAGAGTTCAAATCTGAAGGGATAAGAAGTTTTGCTGAAAATAAATTTGATTTTATCATCTGTCATTTTTCAAAGAACACTTCGGCTACCGCTTTGCTTTCGGCTGTAGCAATAGCTGGCGTGAAAATTGGTAATACCCCCGATGAATATGGTATCTATGATGTGGAAATAGATTCGGGAGATATTGAAGTTTTTCAGCAGGAAGCATTGAAATATTTAAAAATCTTAAAAAAGAATAACTGATGGAAGCCTTTGTTGGAACTGGAGTGGCTCTTATCACTCCATTTAAAGAGGATTTAAGTGTGGATACTGAAGCTTTGGCCGCTCTTGTCAAAGACCAGATCAAAAATGGTATCGACTATCTTGTGGTGCTTGGAACTACGGCTGAAAGCGCTACCCTTACTTCAGAAGAAAAGGAGCTGATAAAATCTGAAGTGAAAAAGGCGAATGATGGTAAACTTCCTTTGGTATTGGGTATTGGAGGAAACAATACGGCTGGGGTGGTAGACGAGATAAAGTCTGCAGACCTGGCTGGTTTTGATGCCATACTATCGGTTTCTCCATATTATAACAAACCCACTCAGGAAGGCATTTTTCGTCATTTCAAAGCAGTTTCAGAAGCGTCGCCACTGCCGATTATCCTTTATAATGTTCCGGGCAGAACCTCTTCTAATGTTTTACCCGAAACCATTAACCGTATTGCCCGGGAGCTGGATAACGTGATAGGAGTAAAAGAGGCGGCTGGTGATATTGTACAGGCCATGAAACTTATTAGCCTGGTGCCTGAAGATTTTAAAGTGATCTCCGGAGACGATATGATCACCCTCCCCATGACTCTTGCAGGGGGACAAGGTGTGATATCTGTGATAGGCCAGGGACTTCCAGGAGAATTTTCAGATATGGTGAGAGCAGGGCTGGAAGGCAGGGTGAAAGAAGCCTATGAACTTCACTATAGGATAGCTCCTTCCATAGAGCTTATTTTTGCTGAAGGGAATCCGGCAGGGATCAAGGCTTTATTATCAAAAAAGGGAATGATAAGCAATGTTCTGAGACTTCCGCTGGTAGAGGCCAGTGAGTCTTTACAATCAAGAATAAATGCATTTGTGGATAAATTCTGATAGCTCAGGGATCAGAATTTTTCAGAAAAGGACCTCCCGGACTACAATAAACCCTTAAAAACAGGGTTATTTGGCTAGTTCAGGAAAGTTTTTTTTATAGTAACAAAAAATGTATTTTTGCCAGATGTTTTTACGTATCATGAAAAAAGGAATTCTCGTTTTAAGTTTGCTAATGCTAACGCTGTCCTGCGGTGAGTATCAGAAATTACTTAAGAGTGATGAGACCGCTGCGAAATATAGCACGGCAGAGGAATTATATAACGAAGGCAAGGAAGAAGACAGTAATAAGAAGCTGAGAAAGTCTTTAAGATTGCTGGAACAGATTGAGCCTCAATTCCGTGGGAAGCCTCAGGGCCAGAGAATAGTTTTCCTGCTGGCAGATACGTATTACCTTCTTGGGGATTATTACCTGTCTCCTTTTCAGTTTGAAAGATTCCTTCAGCTGTATCCCGATAGCGAAAAGGCTGAAGAAGCGGTTTATAAAAGAGCAGCCAGTTTCTATTACCGATCTCCAAGATATAATCTTGACCAGACAGATACCCATAAAGCAATTGAAGAATTACAGGTCTACCTGAATAAATATCCTGATGGGGAATTTGTAGCGCCTGCCAATGAAATGGCTACCGAGCTCAGGATCAAGCTGGAGAAGAAGGCATACGAGATCGCCAAACAATATCACCATACCGAATATTACAAGGCGGCAATCGCATCCTTCAATAATTTTATCGCTGATTATCCCGGATCTCCTTTTAGAGAGGCAGCATACTACTACAGGTTCGATTCGGCCTATAAACTGGCGATCAACAGTTTTCAGGTTTTGATGGAAGATCGGTTAAAAGAAGCAAGAGAATTTTATAATTCATATAAAAAATACTATCCTGAAGGGGAGTATATTCCGCAACTGGAAGAATCCTTATCAGATATTGACAAAAGGTTACAAAATTTTTAATTTTAGGAATGATGGATTTTAAGAAAATTGACGCACCGGTAAACACTACTACTATCGATAGAAATAAAGTAGATGAGCCAACCGGTAATATTTATGAAGCGATCTCGATAGTTGCGAAAAGAGCTACCCAGATCAATGGGGAGATCAAGAAGGAATTATTGGAAAAACTTGATGAATTTGCAACTTATAATGATTCTTTAGACGAGATCTTTGAGAATAAGGAGCAGATTGAAGTTTCCAAGTTCTACGAAAGACTTCCAAAACCACAGGCTCTTGCGATCCAGGAATGGCTTGAAGACAAGATCTACTGGCGTAATACTAAAGATACCGAAGAATAGAATCGGGCTCGAACATGTCTGTACTTAAGGGCAAAAAAGTTTTGTTAGGCATTACCGGAGGTATTGCCGCTTTTAAGACTGCCGCATTAGTACGTCTGTTTATCAAATCCGGAGCTGAGGTTAGAGTAGTTATGACCACGGCCGCTAAAGAATTTATCACTCCGCTTACCCTGTCTACACTCTCAAAAAATGAGGTTTATACATCATTTACCGATGAGGAAGACGAAAATGCGAAATGGAATAATCATGTTGAACTCGGCCTATGGGCCGATTTCATGCTTATAGCCCCTGCTACAGCAAATACACTGTCTAAAATGGCCTCTGGAAATAGCGATAATTTTCTACTGGCCACCTACCTTTCGGCTAAATGTCCCGTGTTCTTCGCTCCGGCGATGGACCTGGACATGTATAAACATCCATCTACCAAAAATAGTTTTAGGATCCTGCAGGAATATGGTAATATCATGATCCCGGCGGGAGAAGGAGAGCTGGCCAGCGGTTTACATGGTGAAGGCAGAATGGCCGAGCCTGAAGAAATCCTGAAATTCCTGGAAGATCATTTTTCTGAAAATCTGCCACTAAAAGGTAAAAAGGTGCTTATCACAGCAGGTCCTACATACGAAGCTATAGATCCTGTACGTTTTATAGGAAATCATTCTACCGGAAAAATGGGATATGAGCTTGCTGAAACAGCTCATAGACTTGGTGCGGAGGTTACACTTGTCTCGGGCCCCACTCATTTGACCATAGATGAGGAAAAGATCAATTTGGTAAGGGTAACCAGTACCCATGATATGTACGAAGCCGTAGGTGCAAATTTCAATAATGCCGATGTTTTCATCGCTTCGGCCGCTGTCGCCGATTACAGACCTAAAACAGTGGCAAATGAGAAAATAAAAAAGACAGATGATTCGCTTAGCCTTGAGCTCACAAAGACGGAGGATATCCTGGCCAGTATGGGAGAAAGGAAAAAGCATCAAAAATTAATTGGCTTTGCGCTGGAAACGACCAATGAAGTTGAAAATGCAAGAAATAAGCTGAAAAGAAAGAATCTTGATTTTATTGTATTAAATTCACTGAATGATGAAGGTGCCGGGTTTAGGACAGACACCAATAAAGTAAGTATTATTTATCCTGACAGAAAAAAGGATTTTGAACTTAAACCCAAGAAAGAAGTTGCCCGGGATATTTTAAACGAGATCATAGAATTGCTGAATGCGTAAGATTTTAAGTATCATATTTGTTTTTGTGGGATTGCAGTTTAGTAATGCCCAGCAGCTTAATTGTGAGGTGATCATCAATGCCGAACAAACAGGCCAAACAAATCTTTCAGTATTCAAAACCCTTCAAAGGGCTTTGAATGAGTTCGTAAATCAAACCAGTTGGACAGAACAGGATTTTCAGAGTCATGAGCGTATTAACTGCAGCATGTTCATAACCATCTCCAGTTTTGAAGGCGAGAGTTTTAACGGTAGTATCCAGGTGCAGTCTTCCAGGCCGGTTTACGGAACCTCGATGATCACTCCCGTTTTTAATTTTAATGATGAGCAGTTAAGTTTTAACTACAGGGAATACCAGCCATTAAACTACAGTCAGAATACTTATACTTCAAATCTTGTTTCGGTAATTTCATTTTACGTTTATACTATACTCGGGCTCGATGCAGATACCTTCGCGCCTGAAGGAGGAACCCCTTACTTTGAGGAGGCAAACAGGATTGTCACTACTGCCCAGCAGGGTAATTCGCAGGGCTGGCGTGGAGCTGATGGGCAAAGGTCCAGATACAGACTCAACGCAGATCTACTTGCCAATACCTATGCCGAATACCGCGATGCCCTTTACGAATATCACCGGTTAGGACTAGATGTAATGCATGAAGATGTGCTTGCGGGAAAGGAAGGCATCGCCGAAGCCTTGAAAAAGCTTGAAGTGATGAACCGTAGAAGGAATAACTCCCTGTTGCTGCGTGTCTTTTTTGATGCCAAGGCTGATGAGATCTCCCAGGTATATTCGGGAGGACCGGCCATTAATAGTGATGAGCTCCTGCAAACACTCAACAATATTGCCCCAAGGTATTCCAAAAACTGGAGAAATATTCAGTAGCCTTTTTGGTTGATTTCAATTTTTTTCTCCCGTATATTTAGCACAAATTTTAACCGATTTGCTTACATCCCTTTCTATAAAGAACTATGCGCTAATTGAAGATATCAATATAGATCTTCAGTCCGGATTTACCATAATAACAGGAGAGACGGGGGCGGGAAAATCAATTATGCTTGGTGCTTTGGGCTTGTTGCTGGGAGACCGGGCCGATTTTAGTTCTATCAGGAATTCAGAAAAGAAATGCGTGATAGAAGGGAATTTCAGCATTTCTAATTATAAACTGGAGAATTTTTTTAAAAAGGAAGATCTGGATTATGAGCCCGTTAGCATCATCAGGCGGGAAATATTACCTTCCGGAAAATCAAGAGCTTTTATTAATGATACTCCGGTTAAGATCACGGCACTTCAAAAACTGGGTGGCTATCTTATAGATATACACAGCCAGCATGAAACCCTGAGTCTGGGGAATTCAGATTATCAGTTCGAGGTAATAGATACCATCGCTAAAAGTGAGGCTCTTATCATCCAGTATAAGAAGGAGTTAAAGGAATACAAAGCCTTGCTTGCCCGTTGTGAAGAATTGAAAGAGGAGCAATCCCAGGCTGCTAAGGAATATGATTATAATCTCTTCCTTCTTAACGAACTTGAAGAAGCTGGTCTTAAGTCAGGAATGCAGGAGGAGCTGGAAGAAAGGTACGAGGAGCTCAACAATGTAGAGGAACTTACCGAAAACCTCAGTTCAGCCATTAATTATTTGCAGCAGGAAGAGATAGGTAGTCTGGAGAGTTTAAAGTCTGTAAGGACTAATCTATCCAGGATCGCTCAGTTTTCTTCCAATTATGAAAATTTCTATGAACGTATACAGAGTGTGATCATAGAACTCGATGACCTCGAGGCCGAGATGACCAGTGCACTGGAAAGAATAGAGGCTAATCCCGAAGAACTCGAGGTGGTGAATCAGAAACTTCAGCTTATCTATAATCTCCAAAAGAAGCATAATGCGGAGGATGTGGACGAACTCATCAATATCATGAATGAACTTCGTGAAAAGGTGTCGGTAACCGAAAACGCCGAGGCACTCCTTGATGAGGTTCAGGCCGCCATTGGGGAACAGGAATCTGTACTTTCCAGAACTGCGGACGAACTACATCAGAAAAGGGAAAAGATTGTTCCTGCCTTTATTGAACAGACCGAGCAGATACTTAAAGATCTCGGGATGCCAAACGCGAGGCTTAACATTGAACTGGAACAGGGAAAGGATTTCCTTTCCAATGGACGGGACAGGCTGGAATGGTACCTTGCAGCTAACAAGGGAGGAAGTTTTAAAGAAATAAAAAAGGCAGCTTCAGGAGGGGAACTTTCTCGTATCATGCTCGCTGTGAAAAGTATCCTCGCTGCTCAAAGCAACCTGCCTACTATCATTTTTGACGAGATAGACACCGGTGTTTCGGGAGAGATCGCCCAGAAAATGGGAGAGATCCTTCAGAAGATGGGTAATAATATGCAGGTGGTCGCGATCACTCATCTCCCGCAAATAGCAGGAAAAGGAGCTACTCATTTCAAGATCTTCAAGGAAGATAACGAGCAGGTTACACAAACCAAGATCATCAGGCTGGAAGAAAAAGATAGAATAGAAGAGCTTGCTCTCATGCTGGGCGGTAATACCAAAAGCGATTCGGCCAGAGCACACGCAAAGGCGTTGCTAAATTAGTATTGGGATATCACAAATGAGATGTTAACCCGGCACAGCCTTTCAATTTTAAGAATAAGTATCTGAGATTGCCTTGTTTCGCTCCGTCACACTCCGCTCGCAATGACTCTTAGTTATAAAAACTTATTAGTGAAGTTTTTTGATCAGTTTCATTTTCTGATAACTGATAACTGCAAGAAGCCATTTCAAACAACTTTGCTATATTTACAGCCTACAACCACAAAATATAAATCACATGTCATATAACCTGCTTAAAGGTAAAAGAGGAATCATTTTTGGAGCCCTGGATGAAAATTCAATCGCCTGGAAAACTGCCGAAACAGTACACGCTGAAGGTGGAAAATTTGTGTTAACCAATGCGCCTATCGCAATGAGAATGGGAAGCATAAAGGAACTTGCCGAAAAGACAGGCTCTGAGATCATTCCGGCCGATGCGACGAATGTTGAAGACCTTGAGAACCTGGTGGACAAGGCTACAGAGGTCCTTGGCGGGAAGATAGATTTTGTTCTTCATTCCATTGGAATGTCTGTGAACGTTAGAAAGGGAAATCATTATACCAATATGAATTATGATTTCACTACCAAGGGATGGGATGTTTCTGCCGTTTCTTTCCATAAGACCATGCAGGTGCTTTATAAGAAAGATGCCATGAACGAATGGGGTAGCATCGTAGCCCTGAGTTATATGGCAGCCCAGAGGGTATTCCCTGATTATAATGATATGGCAGATAATAAGGCATACCTGGAATCTATTGCACGAAGCTTCGGATATTTCTTCGGAAAGGATAAAAAAGTAAGGGTAAATACCATTTCCCAATCACCAACACCAACTACTGCAGGGCAGGGGGTTAAAGGTTTTGACGGATTCATTTCATTTGCAGAAAAGATGTCTCCGCTGGGGAATGCAACTGCCCAGGAATGTGCCGAATATACCGTGACTATGTTCTCTGACTATACTAAAAAAGTGACTTTACAAAACCTGTTTCATGATGGTGGTTTCTCTAATACCGGAGTAAGCCAGGAGGTGATGGAGGCCTTTATAAAAGACGAAGAATAAATTACCAGAACCAGCTGAAAAAAATCCTTTGTCACTTCGAGCAGAGTCTGGAAGCAAGACAGGATAATTCTTCAGCTGGTTTTTTTATAACTTGCTTTCATGCAGCCCGAATACTCATTCATCATTCCGGTTTATAATCGTCCCGAGGAGATAAGGGAACTGCTGGAAAGCATGCGAAAACTTCCTGCTACAGTTGCTTTTGAAGTAGTGATCATCGAAGACGGCTCCGATCTTAGTTCAGAAGAAGTAGTAAAAGAGTATTCAAACCAGTTGAATATTTCTTATTACTTCAAGGCAAATTCGGGTCCCGGTGATTCCCGTAACTACGGGATGAAAATGGCTGAAGCAGACTATTTCCTTATCCTTGATTCTGATGTTATCCTCCCCGAAGATTATTTGCAGAATGTACATGAGTTCCTTTCTGCTAATTCGTGTGACTGTTTTGGAGGTCCTGATGCGGCGCATCCTTCTTTCAGCAATGTTCAGAAGGCCATAGATTACAGTATGACCTCTTTTTTTACCACCGGTGGTATAAGGGGTGGCAGGAAGGGAGTGAACGAATTTCAGCCACGTAGTTTCAATATGGGTATTAGCCGGGAAGCTTTTGAAAGCAGCGGAGGTTTTGGCCAGATACATCCCGGCGAGGACCCCGATCTAAGCCTGAGACTAAAGAAAGATGGCTTTAGCATTTGTCTTATAGCCGATGCAAAAGTATTTCACAAACGAAGGATAGACTGGAATAAGTTCTATATTCAGGTGAAGAAATTCGGCCTCGTGAGGCCTATATTGAATAAATGGCATCCCGGTTCGGCAAAGATCACCTACTGGTTCCCTACTGTATTTATTTTAGGTTTACTCTTTGCTACTGCTATGGCAGCTTTAGGAGAAGTTTTCTATATTGGTCTTTATCTTATTTATTTCCTAATTATTGGCATGGATGCTGCGATAAAATATAAAAGTATTTATATTGGGCTACTCGCTATAAGGGCTGTGATCGTTCAATTTTCGGGATATGGTGTAGGTTTTTTAAAGTCTACCATTAAAACAGGGATTATGAAAAAACAGCCTGAAAAGGAGTTTCCCCAGTTATTTTTTAAAAAAAGTACAGGTGCTTAAGAGACGAACTTTTAAAAGATCAAGTTTGAAGACCTTCAGTTTTTTTCTGGGGTTTGCAGCTGTTGTATGGGTACTGGTTCAGTTTTCAAAGACCTATACTCAATTGATAGAAGTGCCTCTTAATTATATAAATGCACCGCTGGATAAGAGTATTTCTGATGAAAAACCAGACCATGTGGATCTGCAGTTACAGGACAATGGTTTTAGCATCTATTATTATAAGATATTCAATCCCGGGCTTACCGTAGACCTTTCAAAAGCCAGGGAAACCGAAGATAACCTAGTTTACCGTCTCGAAAATCATCTTTCGGAGATAGAAGAACAGCTGAAGATAGATTTTGAAAAATCCAGGATCATTCAGGAGGAGATTCTGATACCTTTTCAGTTTAAAAAAGAGAAGATGGTGAAAGTGCTTCCCAATATTGAGGTGAACTATGCGGTGGGATATTCAGCCAGCGAGCCGGTTAGACTTGAGCCCGATTCCGTTAAGGTGAGTGGACCCAGGAAGATCATAGACAGCATCATTACAGTTCCCACTAGAACTATAAAACTTAACAGAGTGAACCAGGACCTTAACGGGACTGTGGAGATCGATACTTCAGATCTCGGAATGCTGAGCTTTTATGAGAATACGGTGAATTATTACCAAGAGGTTAGTAAATTTACTGAGGGTAGTGCCGAAATTCCGGTGGATGTCATCAACGTTCCTGAAGGTTTGAATCTTGCCTATTTTCCTAAAACCGTGATAGTATATTACCAGGTTAACCTGAAAGAGTTTGATAATGTAAGCGCTGCAGATTTCAGGGTGGTCTGTGATTATGAGAGTGTCTCTGAAGGGGATGATTACATGATGGCCCAGATAGTGGAAAAACCCGGGTTTATCAATAACCTGAGGCTTAATGAACGCAGGATACAATTTGTTATCAAAAGATGAAAATAGTAGGTCTTACCGGCGGAATTGGAAGTGGAAAAACCACGGTGGCCGGTTTTTTCAGAGACCTGAATATTCCTGTTTATATCGCCGATGAAGCCGGAAAAAGATTGATGAATAATTCTTCACAGATCCGTGAAAGCATTATTTCGCTTTTCGGGGAGGAATCCTACAATGGAAATAGCCCTAACCGTAAACTTATAGCTTCCCGCGTTTTTGGAAATACTGCGCTTTTAGAAAAACTCAATAATATCATACACCCGGCCGTGGAGGCCGACTTTAAAAAATGGGTCCAGGAACAGTCTGCAGATTATGTGATCTATGAAGCCGCCATTTTATTTGAGACAGGCAGTTATAAAAAATGCGATCTCAATATTTTGGTGACCGCTCCACGAAAGTTAAGAATAGACCGACTTCAGAAAAGGGATCATAGCTCTAAAGAAGAAATTCAGCAAAGAATGGACAACCAGTGGAGTGATGAAAAGAAGAGGGGACTTGCCGATTTCATAATAGAAAACGAGGAATTACAGCATACCAGACATCAGGTTGAACATATTCACGGGGAAATCTTAAAAGGAGGCAAAAATTGCCAGAAGTTCTGTTAACATTTGGTTAAACACTTTAATGTCTAAATGTTAAAATACTACTTTTGAACGCATGAATAAGAAGCTTTTTGTCCTTCTCGTTGCCCTGATGAGTTTGTCCCTAATCGGTATCATTTTTGTTCAGGGATATTGGATTAAAAGCACGATAGATGACCGGGAGCAGCAGTTTTCTTATAATGCAAAACAGGTTTTATTAAGTGTTTCGGAAGAGATCCAGAACAGGGAAATCGAAAATTATTATTTTCAATTCAAAAATCCTGACAGCACTAACAGTAAACTTAGTGACAAGACATTAACGGAATATTTTTATTCCCGTAAAGGAATTAACCCAAACGAGACCTATTTTAATTCTGAAACCATATTAGAAGAAGATTATAAAGTCACCTCTGGTTTTTTGCAATTTGCCCAGGACAGTATACAGTTCACCAAAATGATCAATAAGAGGATGACTGATATCGTGAACACTAATCGGCTGGATGGGGATAATCTAAGCGCAAGGCAGCGAATTGAACATATAGAACGTATTTCACGGATGGAAGAGGTGGAAAAGGATATTCTTCGTTCCGCTATTTCTGAACTTGTGGCAAGACTGCCTGTACATAAAAGGGTTTCTAACGAAACTATTAGAGAGTTACTGAAAGATGAACTGGAAGGCAGAGATTTAAAGAGTGATTTTGAATATGGAGTCTATAATAATTCCATAGAAACCAATCTGCATTCAGATAATTTTAGCCTTAATCATCCTGCAACCTATGCTGTGCCATTATTTATGGATAGTGTAAGCAGCGGTAGTTATCAATTATTGGTTAACTTTACTAATAAGAAAGAAGCGGTATTGTCATCAGTAATCCTGATGGCCTGTCTCTCGATTATATTTACACTGATCATCGTGATCGCATATTCAAGTGCACTTTCGCAATTGATCAAACAAAGACAGATATCACAGATAAAGACAGACTTTATAAATAATATGACCCACGAGTTCAAAACGCCTATTGCAACAATCAATCTTGCTCTGGATGCGATCAAGAACCCTAAGATCATGGACGATAAGTCTAAGGTCTCAAGGTATCTGCAGATGATAAAGGATGAGAACAGGAGAATGCATGCACAGGTAGAGAATGTGTTGCGTATCTCCAAGCTGGAGAAGAATGAACTCGACCTTAAAAAGGAAAGACATCAGTTACACGATCTAATTCTGGATGCTATAAGTCATGTTGAACTCATCGTTGATGATCGTGGTGGCTATATACAGACTCATTTTGGAGCTCTACGCTCCTCGGTCCTGGCTAACCAGGATCATTTTACCAATGTGATCGTCAATATTCTGGATAACGCCATTAAGTATTCAGAAGGCGCTCCAAAGATCGATATTTATACGGCCAACGTTAAGAACTATATCTATTGTGAAATCAGGGATCAGGGAGTTGGAATGAGCAAACTGGTTCAGAAAAAAATATTTGAAAAATTCTATCGTGAACACACCGGTGATATCCATAATGTGAAAGGTCACGGACTCGGTCTTGCATATGCAAGGCAGATAGTGGAAGACCATCACGGGCAGATCACCGTGAATAGCGAAAAAGGAAAAGGAAGTACTTTTATTATTAAACTACCACTAATATCTTAAATACATGGAAACTGAAAACAAGAAAATTCTGTTAGTAGAGGACGATCCGAATTTCGGAACAGTTCTTAAAGACTACCTCGCAATGAACGATTATGAGGTGACTCACGCCAAAAATGGAATGGAAGGATTTGAAAAGTTCAAAAAAGACGATTTTGACCTTTGTATCCTGGATGTGATGATGCCTTATAAGGATGGCTTTACCCTGGCAAAGGAAATACGTGATAAGAATGAAGAAATACCTATCATCTTTCTTACCGCCAAGGCGATGAAAGAAGATGTGCTGAAAGGATATAAAGTAGGGGCAGACGACTACCTGAACAAACCTTTTGACAGCGAAGTGCTTCTCATGAAAATAAAAGCTATCATGCAGCGTAAAGCGACTGATAGTGTTGCCGACAGCAAACAATTCGAATTCGAGATCGGTGATTTCCACCTGAACTCAAAACTGAGATTCCTTACCTTCAGGGATGAGGAACCACAAAAGCTTTCTCCAAAAGAGAATGAACTGTTAAGATTACTGGCATTACATGAGAACGATCTTATGCCAAGGGAACTGGCACTTACCAAGATCTGGAGAGATGATAACTATTTTACTTCCAGAAGTATGGATGTGTATATCGCCAAGCTTAGAAAATACCTGAAAAAAGACGAGAATGTGGAGATACTGAATATCCACGGAGAAGGTTTCAGACTTGTTGTTAAGAACAAGGAGGAGACCCAGGCTTAAAAGTTTATTTCAGTTTCCGGGAGAGATACTGCATCGCGGGACAGAACGTGATGCAGTATAGCTTTCGCTATATGCTTTTAAAGCAGGTGATTTTCCCGGTTATTTTTCTTTCCGGTCTGTTAAAGACCAAAAAATCCAATCTTAGCATAATTTTAAGAACGGTTTTCCTACAATACTTATCTTTATGGCGTTCACCAAATAAGCCCGGATTTGATAAGTGCAGCCGAGATATGTTATTCCAAGGGCTTTCCGCTACGGAAGGCTTGCGCTTTTCTATTTCTTTTTTTTACCGTTACATTATCTTTTTCCCAGCAGCCTTCTTACACCTGGGCGGATGGTACTGATCTGGAATTTATAAATGTTAGGTTTTCTGATCTTTTGAATTTTGAAGCCAAGAGTGACAGGTTAATTATTGCAATTGAAACAAATCCGGCGGGGGAGGTGTATTTTCTCACTTATGGAAATGGGATTAAGCATATCGATTCAAATGGTAATATTGAAGACTTTATTAGTGGAGATCGCCTTACTGCACCCATGGATTTTTCTATTAATAGTCAAGGAGAATTTTATGTCGCTAATAATGCTCCATTGGAAAGACAGATTATAGTTTATTCCAGTACTGGGGTTTATCTACCGGGTAAAACAATTGGAAACGGAGAGTATGGAATAGGTCCGGACAGATTCAAAGGGCCGATGAGTGTAGCTTTTGATTCTGAGGACAACCTTTATGTGGCAGATCATTATACGGGAGATAATGAGGAAGCCACTGATAAAAGCCACGTTAAAATATACTATACTGATGGTAATTTTGTTGAATTTGATAATGTGGAAGGAGCAGCAATTAATTTTCCCTATCGGATTGCTGCTGATAATCAGGGAAAAATTTATCTAGCGGATCTAGGATCTGGTAATGGTAGATTACAGGTAATTGGAATAGATAAGAATAGTGACCCTTATATGCCCTATTCAGAAGGAATAATTTCTAGTTCTAACTTAGGTTCTCCGGGTGATATTGTAGTAGATTCTAATGGTTATGTTCACGTTGCAGATTTTGGTAATGATATCAATCTTACAGCGATTCTGGGTGCGGCGGATGATCCATCTCAGCTTGTCGATGCATTTGATATTATCAAAAACGGTATCCAACAAAATAAGTTCGATATTGATGTATTTGCTCCGGATAGAACTTATAAATTTTCAATTACTGAAGAAATTGACCTGGCAATTGATCTGGCATTAGATTCATGCGATTCATTTTATGTGAATAACTTTATTTTGTCAGGAACAAAAGGGACAGCATGGTTATTTTATGCTGATATGAATGCAAATCTGGATTTTGATTTGGAGATTTATAAAAGGTCTCCCAGTAATGATAATGTTGAACCTATCGCCCAATGTGTGGGTAATTTTGACTTGGTACTTGTAGACGGTTCAGCATCGATCAGTGTACCTGATATAAATAATGGTTCTAGTGATAACTGCGGGATAGCAAATATTAATCTTTCTCAAACGACTTTTACAGAAACCGGTGTCTATGATATAATAATGACGGTTACTGATAATGCAGGGAATCAAGATACCTGTCCGGTACAGATTACGGTTACAGGGGGAGAAGAACCTACCCTGGATATTGCCTGTTTAGAAAATAAAGAAATACAGCTTATAGATGACCAACCGGTCACTGTCTTCGCAGAGGACCTTGTTAATAGTGACACTTCTGGTTTATCATTTAGTCCTGCAAGTTTTGAATTTAACTGCTCAGATATTGGAACTCAAAATATCAGTGTTAATGCAACTGATGATGAAACCGGTGCAACCGATTCCTGTGTGGTTGCTATAACAGTGAAAGATGTAGCAGAACCTATAATTTCGAATTGCCCTGACGACAGAACTATTCCTCTCGTGGAAGGTGAAACCTATGTAGTGCCTAATTTTAAATCTGAAGCTACTTTCTCGGATAATTGTTATACAGGGCTTTCTTATTCTCAAGTTCCTGCTGCCGGTAATGAAATAAATGAATCCACACCGGTTACAATTAGGGTCACAGACGACTCTGGCCTTTTTGATGAGTGTACTTTTCAGATTACTATAGAAAGACAGCAACCACCTGTTGCAGAATGCAATGACTTTGAAATTGTGCTGGATGAAAACGGAAATGCAAACCTAACAGCCGAACAGGTGTATTCCGGAGACAATGAAGATTTACAGCTAGATATTGATAGGGATAGTTTTAATTGTTCTAATCTTGGTGAGAATTCAGTTCAGCTTACCGTTACAGATCCGAATACTGGACTTACAGACACTTGTACTTCAACGATAACCGTTATAGATTCTACAGCCCCGGTATTTACAGATTGTCCAGCCAGCAATACTACTATTAGTTTAAATGAAGGAGAGACTTATACAGTCCCGGATTATAGTACTCAGTTAAACTATGTTGACAACTGCGATTCAGAGCTTACATATTCTCAAATACCTTCTCCAGATACTGAAATCTCTGAAACAACTGCGGTAATGATCACCGTCACCGATGATGCGGGATTAGAATCACAGTGCTCTTTCGATATTATTATAGAACGGGTGGAAGAATTTAGCATTCAATGTGTTGAAAATTACACCGCAGAGTTGGGATATAATATTAATACCGTCGAGATACCAACAGCTGATATGATAGTTGGAGATACTTCCGGAATAGAATTCGATATTGAAATCCAGCAATTCTCCTGTGCAGATATTGGTGAAAAAAGTATAATTATCAATGCCACTAAAACTGAAACCGGGGAAACCGCCAGCTGTACCGTAGATGTAAATGTGGTAGATAAGGGAAGACCTTTGATTGTGTGTCCGGCAGAGGCTCAATACAGAGAAATAGCATCCAGTGGAGTTTTTGTATTACCCGAGGTGGTAGGTCTTGGCGGAATTGCAGACAACTGCTCTCCAGATGAAGACCTTGTAATTGTACAGGATCCGCCGGCTGGAACCGAATTTACCGAGGAAGGTGACTATAGTATTGATGTTAGCGCAACAGATCCCTATGGTAATGAGGAAACCTGTACGGTTGTATATAGTTTATCCCGGGCCAACTCCCTGTCATTAAACTGCCCCGGCGACTACGAAGTATTTGCCGATGAGAATTGCCAGTATTTTGTTCCCGATTTTTCAGACATCGTCCAGGTCTCACCGCCAGGAGCAACCATCGAACAGTCCATAGAACCCGGCAGCACGACCATCACAAATGCCGATCCTTTTATCACTATTACGGCAACCTATGAAGATCAAGTGGAGAGTTGCGATATCTACCTACTATTAAAAGATGAAATTGATCCGAGTATTAACTGTATTGCAGACCAGACTGTCACTATCAACGAAGGTGAAACCTATACCTTACCCGATTACAGGTCTCAGCTGCAGGTAAGTGATAATTGCAAGAATTACCAGGTAGTTCAGGACCCGGCAGCCGGCACTGAAATCACCCAGGATACCGAAGTGGCATTTACGGTGACCGATCAGGCGGGGAATATGGATACCTGTAGTTTTCAGCTTAACCTGATAACCGAAGGAGCGCTGGCCATAGGCTGTCCTCCGGATAAAATAGTATCTCATGAGGCCTGTCCATACTCAGTTCCCGATTATACAGATGAGGCAGAGGTAGTAAACGGTGACGGAGCGGAAGTAACCCAGAATCCTTCACCAGGTAGCGTGATAAATGGTTCAGAATACGAGGTGACACTAAGAGTAGAAAAGAATGGGGAGTTTGCTGAATGCAGTTTCCTTGTGACAGTTGTGGATGATACAGCTCCCGAGGCAATCTGCGTCGAAAATTATGAGATAAGCCTTAATGAAGGGGAGACGGTGACTCTTGCTCCTTCCCAGATAGACGATGGTTCTACAGATAGTTGCAGCGCGGTAAACCTGAGCCTAGATAAAACAGAATTCACTTCAGCCGATGAAGGAGCCAATACGGTGACCCTTACTGTCACCGATGAGGCTGGAAATGTGTCAAGCTGTGAAGCTACCGTTCAGGTGACTGTCACTAACATAGATGTTAACCAGCCGCCGGTGGCTTATGACGAGGAATACACCACGGAGATCAATACAAGCTTGAATGTTCCCGCTTCTAATGGAGTCCTCGTAAACGATACCGATCCTGAGAATGATGAGCTTACAGCAGTCCTGGATACGGATGTGGAAAACGGAACACTTCAGCTGAATGCTGATGGTTCCTTTACTTATACACCAGATACTGACTTTGTTGGTCAGGATTTTTTCACTTACAAGGCCAATGACGGAGAGTATGATTCGAATACCATTTTTGTGTCTATCAACGTGGTGGATAGCAGCGGCGAGTTTGGATGTACTTCACAGGTGGTTCTGGGGCTTGGGACCGAAGGGGAAGCCAGCCTGGATATAGGGCTGCTTTATCATGGAAATGCGGAAGGTATCGTATTAAGTGCCGATCAGCTTTTATTTGACTGTGATGATATAGGGGAAAACACGGTGACCCTTACCTATACCGGAAGGCTGGATGGAACCTGTGAGATCCCGGTAATGGTGGTGGATGACGCTCCACCGGTTCTGCAGCTCAGGGATATTAGTATAGATCTTAACCTGCAGGGGGTTGCCACTATCAGTTTTGAGGATATCAATAATGGATCTTATGATGAATGTGATGTGGATGTGACCTATACATTGAGCAAGATGGTTTTTAGCTGCAAGGATCTGGGAGAGAATATCATTCAGGTAACTGCAGAAGATGAAAGCGGGAATACTGCAACTGCTTCAGCTATCGTAAGGGTTTTTGCTGAAAAAGAGATTTGTACCGATCCGCTTCCCGGCCCGGAATATATATTTATCTATCCTAACCCGAATTCCGGAAGTTTTAAGGTAGCGACACCCGGAGATGTAACCATTCAGCGTATCGAGGTTTTCGATAAAAGGGGCAGGTTCATAACGGCGAGGAATTATGCAACCACCGATACCGAATATGCCATGCACCTGGTTCCTTTACAGGAAGCTGTTTACATACTGAAGCTGGTAACCAATGAAGGGATTTATATAAAGAGAATGATCTTTAAGCGTTGATCTGTTCTTCCAGGTAGTTGAAGATTTTCTGGCGGTCTTCATCAAACTCAAACCATTTTATCTCAGGATCTTTTCTAAACCAGGTGAGTTGTCTTTTGGCAAAGCGCCGCGTATTCTTTTTGATCTCCGAGATTGCTGTCTCCAGATCAGTGTTCCCGTCAAAATATTGAAAAAGCTCTTTATAGCCTACTGTATTCAGGGCATTCAGCTCACGTTTTGGGTAAAGTTTTTTAGCTTCTTCAACCAGCCCGTTCTCAATCATCATATCCACCCTTTTATTGATCCTGTCGTAAATGATCTCTCTCTCAGCAGTAAGTCCAATACTAATGGTCTTAAAATCACGCCCGGGTTTTTCTTTGTTCAGGAAAGAAGAAAAAGTCTTTCCCGTGGCCATACATATTTCAAGCGCCCTTATAAGGCGATGAGGATTCTGTTCATCTATATTTTTATAATGTTCGGGATCCAGGGCGAAGAGCTTTTGCTGTAGCCAGTCTATCCCGTCTTCCTCCAGGTGACTGTTGAGCTTTTCTCTTATTTCAGGGTCAACCTCCGGAAAGTCATCCAGGCCTTCGGTCACGGCTTTAATATAAAGTCCGCTTCCTCCAACCATAACAGCAACCTGTCGTTTCCGGAATAATTCATCCAGTTTTTTGATCGCATCCCTTTCAAAATCACCCACAGAATATTTTTCTTCCACTGAAATATGCTGAATAAAATGATGGGGTGCCGCCTCTAATTCTTCAGTTTCAGGGACCGCGGTACCTGTCTTCATCTCCTTGTAGAACTGCCTGGAATCGGCCGAAATGATCTCTGTATCAAAATGTTTTGCCACTGCTATCGCCAAAGAGGTCTTCCCTATGGCAGTAGGGCCAATTATATTGATGAGAAAATTACTCATTTAGTTTATATCCGCAGTTATGACAGAATTCGGAATGGTCCAGGTGGCGGGCCTCATTGCAATTTGGGCAAACCTGGGTATTGGTGATGGGTTTATCGGTAGTTTTGCTGAATTCGGCACTTACTATTCCTGTTGGTACAGCAATAATGCCATAACCGGTGATCATAATTACCGAAGCGATAAGCCTGCCCAAAGGTGTAACCGGAGCAATATCACCAAATCCGACGGTGGTTAGGGTCACTATACACCAGTAAATACTGAGGGGAATATTGTCAAAACCGGAAGCTTTGCCTTCTACCAGGTGCATCAGGGTTCCGGCTATGATACAAATGATGAGAACTGCAAACAAAAATACCAGGATTTTTGCTTTACTGTTCCTAAGCGCGAGCATCAGTTTTCGTGATTCGCCAATATAACGGGTGATCTTCAAAACCCTGAAAATCCTGAGAAGTCGCAGAGCTCTAATAGCGAAAAGAAGGTTGGTCCCTCCAAAGATGAAACCTATATAACTTGGGAGTGTGGAAAGCAGATCTACGATCCCGTAAAAGCTGAAGATATATCGCTTGGGCTTATTAATCGCGATGATTCTAACAATATACTCAATGGTGAATATACCGGTGATGATCCACTCTGCGATATAGAATTGCCAGGCATACTTGTAGAGAAGACTGGAGATACTCTCCATCATTACCAGTACAACACTTATAATGATAACTATGAGAATAGCAATATCAAAAAACTTACCCGCTGGCGTATCTGCTTCATAAATCACTTCATGAAGCTTAAATTTCCAGTGGGGGATTGGTTTCTTTTCTTTCACGTTAGGTTAAAAGTATAAAAAATTCCGGAAGATTATTCCTGAATAGATAGTTGGATGATCCGGAAATTATGCTTTTTACGCAAAAAGCTCTGAATTATATGCTGGGCGTCGCGATTATTATTCATTGGTGTAATAATGGAACGTATAATATCCAGGTTGTTTATCTGGTGATTGAGGTTGAAATAACCTACACCCTTAAATTCACCATCCTCGATAAGTAAAGCACTCTTCTCATCAACCTCGCGGCCCCTGCCTATTAACAGCATATTCTGGTTCTCATAGGAATGTTGACCAATAAGTTCCATCACCCTTTCATTATATTCTTGCGGGCTTTCTTCTTCAACACAGGCACCAAAACAGCTTTTTATAGTATAACCAAAGCAATTGCCAGTGCCGCCATGTAAGCCTGCGAGCCTTTCACAGAGTTCAAATTCCTCTACCCATTTGGTGAGGGAGTTTTTTGCAGATCTCAGGCTGCTGAAAGTGGTGATATTCTTCTTATTCTTACTGGCTCTCCCAATTTTAAGGTTCACATAGCCATTCTCGTCGGTGAACTGATAAAGAGCATGACTGAAAATATCCCGTTTCAAAGCACGATTATATCGTGGTTTTATTTCTTTTATTTCCTGGTTCTCCTTTAAGAGTGCAATAAGTTCATTTCCCGTAAGCTCATAGGAAACCGAAACCACTTTGCGCTGCATTTCCTGTGATTTTGGATTATCGTTGGTGAAATGCTGGTTCACTCTTTTTTTAATATTCCGGGATTTACCTACGTAAATAATCTCTCCATTATCGTCATGAAAATAATAAACCCCGGTAAGTGAAGGTAACTCTTCCAGGATATACACCAGTTTGGTGTCCATCATTCGTTTTGGTTCCTTGCGAACATATTCTTTCAGGATATCTTTTTCCACATCCTTGGCAAGAAGCATTTTAAAAAGTTTGATGGTTGCCTGGGCATCTCCTGCTGCCCGGTGGCGATCGCTTAGTGGAATACCGAGTGACCTAACCAGTTTTCCAAGGCTATAGGAAGGAAGTCCCGGGATGAGTTTTTTGGATAGTTCTACCGTGCACAAACTTCTCCTTTCAAAGTCGAAGCCAAGCCGGCGGAATTCGGTTCTCAGGATTCTGTAATCGAATTTAGCATTGTGAGCCACCAGGATACAATCCTGGGTGATCTCAACAATTCGTTTGGCCACCTCATAAAATTTAGGTGCATTGCGAAGCATCTCATTATTGATACCGGTAAGGTTCACCACGAATGGCTGAATGGCCTGCTCAGGATTCACGAGGCTAATGAACTGATCTGTTACGGTATGACCGTCAAACTTATAAATCGCAATTTCGGTGATCCCTTCTTCATTGTATTTACCACCTGTGGTCTCTATGTCTAATATAGCGTACAAATACTTCTCTCTTCGTTAATTATAATTTCGGGCGCCAAATATACTACTTCCAATCCGAACCATAGTCGTCCCGCATTCCAGAGCAATTTTGTAGTCGCCGCTCATTCCCATTGACAGTTCTTCAAGCTCGGGAAAGTCCATCTTCAATTCTTCAAAAACCGATTTCAAATACCGGAATTCTGATTTTACCTGGTCTTCATCATCGGTGAAGGTGGCCATTCCCATCAGGCCAATGATCTTCACATTTTCCATTTTCGCATAAGCTTCTGAAGCAAGAATCTCTCTGGCTTCTTCATCAGAAATGCCAAATTTGGAGTCTTCTTCGGCAATCTTTACCTGTAGCAGGCAGTTAATCACCCGGTCGTTCTGTTTTGCCCGTTTGTTGATCTCCTTCAGAAGTTTCAGGCTGTCCACGGCATGGATCAGTGACACAAATGGTGCCATATATTTCACTTTGTTCCTTTGCACATGGCCAACCATATGCCACTCGATATCCTGCGGGAGTTCTTCCCATTTATCGGTCATTTCCTGGATCTTGTTCTCGCCAAATATTCTTTGACCGGCCCGATAAGCTTCGAGAATATCTTCGTTAGGCTTGGTTTTGGAAATAGCTACGAGCTTCACACCTTCGGAAAGCTCGTCTTTATATTGTTTGATATTTTCAGAAATGTCCATCCTTTATTCTTTAAGACCAGGATTTATTAAAATTGTAGCGGCCGTGGTAGTACCTGTATTGAGTCCTGTTCAGAACTCATATATCGTAAGACCGCTACGTAATTTAGGTTCAATATAAGTACTTTTTGGTGGCATAGTCAAATTTTCATCTGCAATTTCCTTAATTTCTTCAATTCCAGCCGGAAGCATACCAAAACCGACTGCAAATTCCCCATTGTCAACTCTTGTTTTAAGCTCTATGAGGTCATTGCGGCCATGTATATATGCGATTCGTTTATCATGCCTAAGATCTTCAATTCCGAGTATCGGTTTCAGAATCTTTTCATATAGGATATAAGAATCCAGCTGGCTTAGTGAGTCGGTGAACTTATACTGAGTCTTACGAAGGTAGAGCGAATAGTATTTCCCTTCCAGGTACATATTGAAATGATGCTTTTTGGAAGGTTTATAAATTTCATGTCCGCGATCTTCTATTCTGAACCATTCATCCAGCAGGATGAGGAACTCTTCTTTGGAATGGCCATTAAGATCTTTGATCAGCCTGCTGAATTCATAGATCCTCAGGTTACTTTCTGAAATCAGGTAGCTCATAAAGAAATTATAGGTTTCTTCTCCAGTATGATCAGGATTATTTTCACGGCTTTCTTTGGCCAGTAAATAAGAAGAGGCACTGCGATGATGCCCGTCTGCGATGTAGATCTTTTCCAGGGCGTCGAATTCGGCCTTTATCTTCTCTATATTTTCAGGCTTGTCTATTAACCATAAGGAATGTAACTCCCTGTTATAGGTAGCGAATTCATATTCCGGTCTAGATTTCATTCGCTCTTCAAGAAGTTCATTAATCACCGGATTATCAGGATAAGTAAGTAAAACCGGTTCTGTATTGAATCCCACGACTTTCAGGTAATCCTTGAATAGTTCTTCCCGGTGAGCAATGGTATCTTCGTGCCGTTTTATAAGATTTTTTTCATAATCTTCAACGCTGGCAGCAGCAATTATCCCACAACATGTGGCTTCCCTGCTTTTTATCTGATAGATATAATAACAGGGACTTTTATCCTGGATAAGCGTATTCTCTTCCTTGAATTCAAGGTAGCGGTTCCTTACCATCCCAAAGCGTTTCTCTCCGCCAATCTCATGCTGAAATTTATAGCCGGGATTTATGATGTGTAAGAATGAATAGGGATTGAATTCCAGCTGGGCACGAAGTTCCTCTTCACTATAATCTTCATAAGAACGTGAAGCAACCAGGCCCGCATAAGCCGGCGCCGGCCTTACTGCCTTAAATGGTAGGATCTTTGTCAAATTATTCTTAATTTATTTTGAGTGTGAATAATAGAATTCTCCCTGCGGTCGAAATGACGATCTAGAGGTTTCATTTCGAGGGAGTCCATCTAGACGATCGAGAAATCTCATTCTTAGATACTATCTGCTAAACTGAGAAGAAATCTTTTCAGCCTTTTTGCTTTCAGAATAGTCATAGAATCCTTCACCCGATTTAACACCAATCTTTCCGGCTCTCACCATATTGGTCAGAAGGGGGCAGGGTGCATATTTTGGTTTCTTGAAGCCGTCATACATCACCTCAAGTATGGAATGGCATACATCAAGCCCTATAAAATCGGCCAGCTGAAGTGGTCCCATAGGATGCGCCATTCCAAGTTTCATTACAGTATCTATTTCATAAACTCCTGCTACTCCATTGTAAAGCGTCTCAATAGCCTCGTTGATCATTGGCATCAGGATCCTGTTGGCCACAAAGCCCGGATAATCGTTTACTTCTACAGGTACTTTATTTAGTTTTTCTGACAGTTCCATCACCGTTTTGGTCACTTCATCGCTGGTATTATAACCGCGTATGATCTCTACGAGTTTCATCACAGGTACCGGGTTCATAAAATGCATTCCTATCACACGCTCCGGTTTCGATACCGCCGAAGCGATCTGGGTAATAGAAATGGAAGAGGTATTAGTAGCAAGAATAGTGTCTTCAGAAGTATGCTGATCAAGATGCCTGAAGATCTTGAGCTTTAGCTCGGTATTCTCTGTGGCTGCCTCTACTACCACACTTGCAGATCCAACTCCTTCTGAAATATCCGTATAGGTAGTGATATTTTTCAGGGTTTCGGTTTTTTGTTCTTCAGAGATCTTTTCTTTGGCCACCATACGGTCCAGATTTCTGGAGATAGTGTCCATACCTTTTTTCAGACTTTCTTCAGAAATATCTATTAACTGAACTTTATAGCCGTGCTGCGCAAAGGTATGAGCAATCCCATTCCCCATGGTTCCGGCTCCAATTACTGCAATGTTTTTCATTTTGTTGGTTTTTAATTTTCAAAGTTGCCGTCAGGCTGAACTCGTTTCAGCTTCTATATTAACCTGAAACAGATCATGAAATCGAAGATTCAACAGGGTTAAACAAGTTCAGGATGACGTATTTAAACTTCATATTCATTATCTATATATTAAAACCGGCAATCACCTGGTTTGCCACTTTCAGTGCCCTGGCTCCCTGCTCCATGGTAACCACCGGCTCTTTACCATTTTGAATGGCATCAGCAAAACTCTCGAGTTCGTCCAGAATGGCATTGTTAAGGGAAACCTCAGGATTATCAAAATATATCTGCTTTTTCACTCCTTCGGCATTCTGAAGTATCATGGCATAATCATCAGGTTTTTCAGGAGCATCCTTCATCTTAACCACTTCACATTTCTTATCCAGGAAATCTACTGAAATATAGGCATCCCTCTGAAAGAATCGCGATTTTCTCATATTCTTCATAGAGATCCGGCTGGCGGTAAGATTGGCCACACAACCGTTCTCAAATTCTATCCTGGCGTTAGCGATATCCGGAGTGTCGCTGATTACCGAAACTCCACTGGCATTGATTTTTTTAACTTCAGATTTCACCACACTTAGCACCGCATCTATATCATGGATCATCAGGTCCAGCACCACCGGCACGTCGGTTCCTCGAGGGTTGAATTCAGCCAGACGGTGAGCCTCAATAAACATTGGGTTTTCTATACGATCGGCCACTGCCTGGAAAGCAGGATTGAATCTTTCCACGTGTCCAACCTGGCCTTTTACATTGTGCTTTCTGGCCAGTTGTATCAGTTCCTGCGCCTCTTCGAATGTATTGGTGATGGGTTTTTCAATAAAAAGATGCTTTCCCGCAGAGATCACTTTTTTTGCAACCTCAAAATGGGACAGGGTGGGAGTCACCACGTCTATCATATCACATTGGGCGATAAGATCGTCCAGATTTTCGAACATTTTGTAGCCGAATTCAGAAGCTACTTTTTCGGCATTTTGCCTGTTGGCATCATAAAATCCGATCAGTTCATATTCTTCGGACTGTTTTAAAAGTTTCAGATGGATCTTTCCAAGATGGCCTGCGCCCAGGACTCCCGCTTTCAGCATATTTTGCATTTTTCACAAAAATAGCATTTTGATATTAAATACTTTATAAAATAAGGCCAAATCCCGGGAGTCTTTTGCTTGGGATAAATCAGCTTGTTTCCCTAATTTTATAGCCTGATTAAAGCATAACCAAGTTGAAAGATACCTATAGACATCAGGGCAAGAGACAGCAATTGGTAAAGACCGTAAAAAAGAAGGGAATTACTGATGAAAAGGTGCTTGCTGCCATAGGAAAGATCCCGCGCCATCTCTTTATGGACAGCAGTTTTGAAGATCATGCCTACCAGGACAAGGCATTCCCCATTGCGGCCGACCAGACTATTTCCCAGCCCTATACCGTGGCATTCCAAACCGAACTTCTGGAAGTAAAAAAAGGAGAGAAGGTCCTGGAGATTGGTACGGGTAGCGGCTATCAAACGGCGGTGCTCTGTGAACTCGGTGCAAAGGTATACAGTATAGAACGCCAGCGGGAACTGTATAAAAAGACCAAGAGCTTTCTTTCAAAAATAGGCTACAGGCCAAAGCATCTAAGTTTCGGCGATGGATATAAGGGCCTTCCTGAATATGCTCCTTTCGATAAGATCATTGTTACGGCTGGAGCTCCCGAGGTTCCAAAAGAACTGCTTGGACAACTTAAGGTAGGGGGCAGAATGGTGATTCCCGTTGGCACTGAGGTGCAAACCATGACCCTCTTTATAAGAAAATCTGCCAAGGAATTTGACAGGAAGGAGTATGGAGCCTTCAGGTTTGTGCCCCTTCTGGGAGATAAGAACTAAAGCTAAGCAGAATAAAGAATTTCAATGCTGGTAGTTTCAAACAATGAGACTCTTCACTTGGCTCAGCGTTTACAGGGAGGAAACAAAAAAAGCCCCGAAATCCGGGGCTTTTTTATTTATAAATTCTAATTAATTATTTTCCGGTGGTATCAATAGCTTTATCAACCACAAGTCTTTCATCCCTGTTTGCGATTTCCCAGGCGGTTAGAAAGACCAGCTTTGCTCTTTTCGCTAAAACCTCATACTCGATCTTATCTGGAGTATCGGTTGGTTTATGATAATCGGCGTGAGTCCCGTTGAAATAGAAAATGATCGGGATGTTATTCTTAGCGAAATTGTAGTGGTCACTTCTGTAATAAAAACGATTAGGATCGTTCTCATCATTATAGGTGTAATCCAGGTCAAGGTTCATATACCTGGCATTTACTGCTTCGCTTAAATGATGAAGTTCTGTACTCAGCTTATCGCTTCCAATAAGATATACATAATTGTCATTTCCCTCATGCTGTGGATCTATACGGCCAATCATATCAATGTTAAGGTTGGCAACTGTATTTTCCAGAGGGAAAATAGGTTCATCTGTATAGAATTTAGAACCTATAAGACCTTTTTCCTCTCCGGTAACGTTAAGAAAAAGTATGGATCTTTTTGGGGTGTATCCATCTTTGCTGGCTTCAACAAAAGCTTCAGCGATCTCCAGGATACCAACGGTTCCCGAGCCATCATCATCGGCCCCGTTATGGATATTACCGTCTTCATCTATACCCACGTGGTCGTAGTGAGAAGAGATCACAAGAACTTCTTCAGGTTTTTCTGAACCTTTAAGGAAAGCCACCACATTTTCGGTAGGTTTTACATTTCCTCTTTTAAAGTAACTTGTGGGAACCTCCTGGAAATAATCGTCCCCTCCAATAGGGGAAACAAGCTCAAGCTCCTTATACTCTGTTTTAAGATATTCAGCGGCTTTTTTCTGTCCGGGCTCTCCAGTCTCACGACCTTCGAATTCATCACTTGCAAAAATGTAAAGATGTTCTTTTAATTCAGTTGCAGTGATAGTATTTGCATATTCCATAGGATCTGCATTCTCAATTTTCTTATTTTGAGCACTGCAGGCTGTAAGGATGGCCGGAATGACCAATACAAGTATATTTTTCATTTTAAGTTTGAATTTTATTTTAATGCCGGGCAATATAGCAGATTTAACCTGAAAAAGCGGAAACCGAAAGCCTAAAAAACCTATAAAAATCCACTCACTCTGCCAAAGCCTTTTCTATAGCCTTCTGTACCAGGGGCTCCATCACATCATAACCTTTTTCGTTAGGATGGACCCCATCTTCTGAAAATTCCTTTTTCATTCCCCCATCCTCTCTGGCCATATGGCTGAAATAATCAAGATAGATATGTCCGTTTTCTTCGGCATAAGTCTTAAGCCAGGAATTGATTCTGGCGATCTTTGAGACCGGTTCCAGGCCGGGACGCCAAGGGTAATCGTAAACCGGAAGCACAGCACTTAATATCACTTTTATATCTTTTTGTTTTGCCAGCACGGCCATGGCTTTGATATTATCAGTAATCATTTTTACAGAAGAGAAACCTGTATTACCTGCAATATCGTTAGTGCCTGCCAGGATCACCACGGCTTTGGGATTCAGGTCCAGTACATCCGGGGTGAACCTTATAAGCATCTGTGGGGTGGTTTGCCCACTAATACCTCTGCCTGCATAATTATTCTTTTTAAAGAATTCAGGATGCATATTTTTCCAGCCTTCGGTAATAGAGTTGCCCATAAAGACTACCGCAGGCCATTGGGAATTCTTTATGATCTCCTGATTTTCGTCATGATAGCGTTTTAGCTCAGCCCAGTCCTGTTCCATTAATTCCTGGTAATCTTGATTTTGTGCGTTTAAAGAAAGAAAAATTAGAAGAAAGCAGGTGAAAGAAAGCAGATATTTTAGCATGAATAGAGATCTAAATAGGTTGAACATATATTTTAAAAGAGTAAAAATATCAAAAAAGCTTGAAATAGAAGCGGCTATGGAAAAGCCTGAAAAAAGTTTGGGAATTAGTTGTTGTAAATTAGAAAAGCTTATTATATTTGCAACCGCTAAAGGAGAAATGGCAGAGTGGTCGAATGCGGCAGTCTTGAAAACTGTTGAGGGTCACACCTCCGGGGGTTCGAATCCCTCTTTCTCCGCAAAGAAAAAACCGCAACGGATGTTGCGGTTTTTTTGTTTTAAGTCAGTTTCAGATCTGGCAGATCCGTTAGAAAAATTGAGATACTTCATTTCTTTCTTCTAAACATATTGTCAACATTCACAACTGATGCTTGTAGTTATTTTCGATGCCATCTTCTGGTAAACCAACAAACACATAATTGGAGGAATACAGTTAGTAATATGGAGATGAGTAAATGTTGCAGAATAAGAGATGTGGGTCCAGAGAGTATAGTTGGATGAGGGAAAACATTTTCCGGGGAATCTTCAATGATGAAACCCATAACTCCGAAAGTCAGAATTAACGCTATGTACAGGCTATAAAATATACCGTTCTTTTGTCTGGTCCATTTATAATAGACAGCAAAGGATACCCAGAATACCCACAGAATCCAGAGGATTAGAAAGTAGGAGGTAAGGTTTGCCATGTTTGAACTGTCTTTCTGAATCTTCAGGATGAGAAAAATAAGATTAAATTCTTCGCATCGTTCATTATGAACTAAGGATAATAATCAATTATTATTTCTCAATTGTTAATTAAAGCTTTCTAACCCAGATATTCCTGAACTGCACCGGGGTGCCATGGTCCTGGAGAGCGATCACATCTTCGCCATGGGCTTCAGGATAGTTGTGTAAGCCAATATAAAGGGTAAGGCCCTGTATACTGGTGTTGTGTTGCACTACGACTCCATTGTGTAATACAGTGATCCTGGCGGGACTTTCCAGGTTGCCGTCTTCCCCAAATCGCGGAGCGGTATAGATCACATCGTAGGTGTTCCATTCGTCAGGAGAACGCATGGCATTTACCAGGGGCGGCTTATCTTTGTATATGCTTCCTGCCTGGCCGTTGCTATAGGTCCGGTTGTTGTAAGAGTCAAGTATCTGCAATTCATACCTGTTTTGAAGAAAAAGACCACTGTTTCCCCTTCCCTGTCCCGAATACTGGACCTCATCTGGGGCGCTCCATTCAAGGTGTAACTGTACATCGCCGAACTTCATTTTTGTCTGAATGCCGCCGGTGCCGGGAACTACTTCAAAATACCCATCTTTGATGGCCCAGGGTGCCGGTTTACTGGTGTCTTTCTGGCTCACCCAGTGTTCCAGACCGTTAGCATTAAAAAGTTTAATAGCGTCTGAGGGAGCTTCTCCAGGCTTGTCTCCAGGAGTGATCACTTCTACCTCGGGTTCCCAGATCTCCGTCATTTCCGGTTTCATGGGCATGGGGGATTCTTCGGGTGGTGTGGTGGGATAGTTTTTTTGAGCAATAGCAGAGGTGGAAGCTAAAATTAGGATCGTCAACAGATAATGATGGCTTTTTTTCATGAAATTTTATTTACTGATTCAATGCTTCTAAAATAAACACTTTTTTATGGCTTCAGCCAGAAAATAGAGAAGAAGAGAGCAATATTTCTTTTTAGACTTAAATGAATGGAAGCAAATAAGAGGCTGAAGTATAAAGAATAGACAATCAGGATTCCTGATCTAAGTCTTCATTTTTCTTTCATTAAGGTAAGCCTTATCGGTAAGGTCCAGGATCATAGGGGTGATACTCGTTTTGCCGTTTTTGATGGCCCATCGATCAGAGTCCTCTTCTTCAGGTTCTACTGGAAAAACTGTGAACCAGTAATGCTGCCTTCCTATAGGATCCTTTCCCATTCTTTAAAATTCGTCTCTACTCCCGAATGAGATTTCCACTAATATAACGGGTATATAAAATTTAAAAACCGGCTGAAAATTTTCTCACTATCAGACTTCGGAAACGACGTTAAATAATATCTAAATTTATTTATCAGAACAAATTTTTAGTATCTTTATGACTGTCATTCAGGGTGCTACATTAAGTTGAGCTGAGAATACACCCGTAGATTGTCTGGATAATGCCAGATAAAGAGTATGACATTCAAAGGGAACAGTTAATGTGAAATATTCATTTTTGTTCCCTTTGTTACTTTTAAAGAATTCTCAAATTTCTGGTATCCTGGCCATTATTCTGAATAGTTCTGCTTTGCTGTAAAGAAGTTTATTCTGCAGTAAGATGTTCTTTTGACGGGCCGCTATCAAACTGGATTCCCTTGAATTCACAAGGAAAACTGAACTTTCTCCCAATTCAAGCTTTCTTTCTTCTGCGCGAAGCATTTTTTCATAGCTGTCTATGAGGTTGTTCATTATTTTACTCTGCTCACTGAGTGACCCTACTTCTGTCCTAAGTGAGAGGATCTTGTTCTGTAAGGTCACACGTTGACTTATAAGATCAAATCCTGCGTTCTCAAGTTTTAGTTTGGCCAGTTGCAGTTCACCTCTTTCTTTTCTCAGGAACAATGGAATGCTGAAATTCATTCCAAATTTATAATCATCATAATTAAGGCTGTTAATTCCCTCAATTTCACTGCTAAGAAAGTTGTATTCGAGGTCAAGTTTGGGGAGGAGCTTGTTTGCTTTTAATTTTTTATCAAATTCAAATGCCCGAATCTTATAATTCAAAGACCGTAATTTAGGATGATCATCTAGATCAGAAAGTTCATTTATCTCAAGGATCTCATCTAACTTTACCGGTAATTCCCTATCGGGGAACATATTTTCCTTCAGTTCCAGTGGCGTATTTTCCTGTCCCCATAGAAAATTAGATAGGTGAAGAGATGCCTTCATGTAATCAAGTCTTGCCTGTTCAAGATTTAATTTACGGTCCTGGACGGTAAGACTGGCTTCAAGGGTATCTATGGCCGGTTTGTCACCAAGTTCATAACTTTTTACAATTCCCTTGAAGCGGGTTTCAGCATTTTTGGCGAAGTTCCTGTAAAGCAACAAGTGTCTGTAGGTTTTCAACCAGTCAAAATAAGCCAGCGAGGCTTCATACAGTATACTGTTTACAGCGATTTGTCGCTCAAGTTCTGACTGCTCCCGAAAGATCCTTGCCTGTTTTAGAGAAGCCATTCTTTCATTGATGAGAAGTCCCTGGGCTACAGGGATGGCAATTCCTGCAGAAAATAGGCCGTCTTCAGGTGTCTTATTCTGTGGATTCAGAAATTCACCTGAGTTATTTTCAAATTTTGCTTTAAGTTCAATACCATACCAGGTTGGGATCTTAAAACTGGAAGTAAGAATATCATAATATTCAGTCTGCTTGAAATCTTTTCGGTCATAATCCACTTCAATTTTAGGGTCAAAATTTCCCCTGGATTTTCTTACTTCAGCTTCAGCCCGGTCTACCATTATCCCGGCCTGTTTCACTACGGGATGATAGGTTTTGACCATATTTAAATATTCTCTGAAGCCAAGCGAGAGACTGTCTGTTTCCTGTGAACTGAGTAAGGAAGGCAGAATTAACAACAATATGAAAATCCCAGTGTGCTTCATTTTTTTTGTTCAATTTTGTTTTCAGGATCATAATAATTTGGAGGGAAACCATTAAGATGGCGCCATATCTCATACCAGATTGGTACATCCTCCAAAAGAGCCAGTGTATTTGCTCCAGAGCCTATTCTAAGGGCATCGGGCCATTCGTGATCTTTAGAATCCGGGGCCAGTAATACCCTGTATTTTCCATTCTCACTGATATAATTTTCTATAGCTACGACCTCTGCACCATAGGTCCCATAAGAAACATTTGGCCATCCGCTGAATACAATTGCAGGCCAGCCGTCAAATCTTACGCGAACTTTCTCTCCTACATGAAGCAAGGGTAAATCCAAAGGATTTACAAAGGTTTCCACGGCAAGATCATAATTAGCCGGCATAATATTTACCAGTTTTTCTCCTTCCTTGAAAGTTTCACCTATACCCCCAAACAGGGCCTTATTAATGTAACCGTCCTGCGGAGCTCTCACATAATAGAGATCTTCCCTTAGATCATAATTAACATAGGCATTCTCAAGTTTACTTACTTCTGCTTCAGTATCGAATCTCATTGACCGTGCTGTAGATCTTTCGCTCTTTGTTTTTGAGATTTTATCACTATATTCAGCGGTGATCCTGTTTATTTCCAGTTTTGCATTTATAAGTTCGTTTCTACTTGCCATCAGTTTATTCTGCTGTGAAATAAACTTAGCCTGGTTTTCCTGGAGTTTCAGCCTTTTTTCTTCAACATCGGTAACAGCCTTCAGGCCTTCCTCCTGCAATTGTCGGGTTCGGTTATATTGTGTTTCGGCTATACTAAGATTGGTCTTTGCCGCTTCCAGGTCTATACTATCGCTTAGAATTTTTAATCTGGCCTGTTCCAGTTTATTCTGGGCCTGTTCCAATTTAAGTTCCCTTTCCTGGTTTAAAGCAATTATCTGGTCTTCCAGGGCTTCTATCTTTTCATCATAAGAAACCAGGGAGTTTGATTTGGCCCTCACCTGATCACCGGTTCTTTTTACGAGCTCAGGGTCCATATATTCATTTTTGATCTCAGTAATATGGAGAATAGTATCTCCTTTTTCCACGAAATCCCCTTCTCTTACAAACCACTTGTTGATCTGTCCCGGGATGGGAGATTGAATGGTTTGAGGGCGATGTTCCGGGTTTAGGGTAGTGACTGAGCCTGTTCCGGAGATCGTTTGAGTCCACGGAAGAAAAAGGATAATGATACCCGCTGCGCTGAAGTATTTCAGAAAGCGATTGAAATACTTATAATGCCGCTGGTGGAAAACCTTTTTGCCAGCTTCGTATTGGCTAAGGTCCACCTTTTCGTGCAATGTATTTTTGGTGATGTTTAACATTTTTATAAACTGTTTTTTATCTCTCCGTTTTCCAGACTGATTTTTTTATTGGCGTATTTCCTCCAGATCCTGTCCTGGCTAGTGACGATTATAGACCAGTTCTGATTTGGGCTGAAAAGAAAATTTAGGATCCTTTCAACTTCAGTTTCATCTATCTGGTTAAGAGGATCGTTCAGGATAAGCAAATGCGGTTTTCTAACTATACTTCTGGCAAGTACTATCTTTTTTGCAATAGTATGGGGAAGTTGCCTTCCTTCCGGAAAAATTACGGTATCGAGTCCTTTTGGTTGTTCTTTTACGAAATCGATAAGCCCTGTATCTCTTAATACTTCTGATATTTCCTTTTGTGATATGGTTTTATCTCCAAAAGTGATATTCTCCAGCAAAGTACCTTCAAAGGGGCTTTCCTCTGAAATGGATTGTCCTAATAGAGAACGATAGTGGTTCAGATTGATATTCTGAAGTGAAATTCCATTGATGTAAATCTTTCCTGAAGTAGGTTCTAATAAACCGGCTATGATTTTAAGCAGAGTGGATTTTCCTGATCCATTAGGACCATCAAGTATGATCTTATCTCCGGGTTCAATTTTAAGATTTATATCTTTCAGGATCTCTGCACCATCTGCCGTAACATATCCAATATTTTTAAGTTCTATGGTAAGGGAAGCATTCTCTGAAAAGCTTTTATCTTCATTAACAGGTTCCAGTTCCTTATCTACCACCTCACCAAGTTTTTCAAGTGAAGTAAGTACGTCGTAAAAGTTCTCTAAGCCTATGATCATTTTTTCTACCGAACTAATTATGAGTAGTATAATGATTTCGGCCGCTACAAACTGGCCTATATTCATCTGTTGGTTAAGTACCAGCAATCCCCCGATGATCAATAATCCAGCCGTAACCAGAACCTTAAAAATGATCATTTGTATGAATTGTAATCTTAAGATACGGAAATGGTTCTCCCTGGCATCAAGGTATTTGCTAACCAGCTTATCGTTTTTTGTGATCGCCAGGTTGGTGCGGCCCGAGATCTTAAAACTGATGAGGGTACGGGCTACTTCCTGAATCCAGTGAGCAATCCTGTACTTCATTTTGGATTCTTTAATACTGGTATTTAATCCCGCTTTTCCTGTAAAGCGAAATACCAGGAAAATTAGAAGAACCAGTAGAATGCCATAGATTATGAAAAATGGATGATATAATGATAAAAGGATGAGCCCGAAAGTGATCTGGAATATTGCAGCAGGGAAATCAAGAACGAGTTTTGAAATTCCCTTTTGTATGCTCAAAACGTCAAAAAAACGGTTAGCCAGCTCAGGAGGATAAAAGTTATGCAATTGGGACATCTTGATTTTTGGAAATCGATAAGTGAACTCAAAAGAAGCCCGTGTGAATATCTTTTGCTGAACATTTTCAAGGATACGTATTTGCATAAGCTGAAGTATCCCTACAAATCCAACTCCCAGTGTAACCAGGCTTACAAGCACTATCCATGAAGTTGAAATACGGGCACCCTGGATAAGGTTAATGATAGCCTGGATTCCAAGGGGCACAGATAGATTGACAATTCCTGCAAAGATCGCATAGTAGAGGATCTGCATGAAATCTTTCTTTTCAAGCTTTAGAAGCCCTGTAAATCTTTGCCAGGTTGTGAGGGTGGTCTTAGACATTATCTTTCATGTTTAATACGCTAATAATAAGGTGCCGGAAATAAACAGGAGGCATTACCTTTTTATTGCAATCTGTTATTGAAGTGAAATGGTCTTTTAAAAAATGCTGATGCAAGGCTCCTTCTATGATCATACTTGCCAGGCTTCCCGGATAAGGATAGGAAGATTGCACTTCGAGGATCATTTCCCGTATTCTGTGAACAAGTCGTTTGTAAACAAGAAAATAACCTTCCCTGTTTTCGTCGTCAACCTCTTTGGTTAAAAATGACTTGGAAGATTCATTGATGATGATCTGGTTTAGAGCTACTTCGTTGATGTGACCAAATGAATCATCTTTTTTAACGGTCTCAGTAACGACCTCTATTGCTTTCAATAATTTTTGAGAGGGATCAGTAATACTGTTGGTTGCGAAAACCAGCTGATATTCTTTCCACCCCCAGTACCATGAAGTTAGATAAACCAATAACTTGTGCTTATTCTCAAAGTAGCGATAGATTGAACTTTCATTAGATTTTATTTTTATTCCCAGTTTTTTAAAAGTGAAATTCTCAAAACCAATTTCATGAATTAGTAATATCCCATTTTCTACAATGCGCCTTCCTAATGCCGTAGACTCGGGATCCTTTATATAGACCTTATCATTTACACTTATTTTAAGGTCCTGTAACAAGTATTTCATGTTTAAAACATTTGCTGTCAAAGATAATAGTAAAAATGTTATAAATAATAGTAAAACTATTATTTAACAATAAATTGATAATTGCATAACTTTTAGTTTAAGGCTTAATGGTTGTGTAAAGAAAGAACCTGTGCCTGACTGAAACATTGAGCTTTTTCCATGCCTGGAAAAAATATTTTTTTTAAAAGCTATATTTCATTCAAAAAAAAGGGGAAAAACAATTTCAAATTCCAGATTTTGAAAATTAATAAAGGAATTTTTGCGGATACCGTAAATGCTTAATTATTCCCTTAAATACCTGTTTTTAAATGCTTCAAAAAGACTTAGTTTTATCCATTCAATTTTAAAGGATTTTATATTTCGGCATGGAAAACAAACGCTATTTTGTGATAGATTTTGATAGTACTTTCACTCAGGTGGAAGCCCTGGATGTACTCGGTGAACTGTCACTTACTAATCATCCAAAGAAAGAACAAAAACTAAAGGAACTGAAAGATCTTACAGACCTTGCCATGGAAGGGGAACTGGCCTTCCGGGAATCCCTTGAAAAGCGTCTGGAGATTCTTGAGGCGCATAAGGATTCCATCCCGGCACTGGTTGACATGTTGAGGAAAAAAGTCTCAGTCTCCTTCGTGCGGAATGAGGAGTTCTTTGAAGAATATAAGGAACGTATCTATATTATTTCCAGTGGTTTTAAAGAAGTAATTGTCCCTATTGTCAGCAAGATGGGGGTGAAGAAAGAAAATGTCTATGCCAATACCTTTGAATTTGACGAGGAAGGCAATATAATTGGATTTGATAAGGATAATGTGCTTTCCTCTAATAACGGTAAGGTAGAATTACTAAAACAACTGGAACTTAAAGGAGATGTATATGTGATTGGTGATGGATATAACGATTATGAGATAAAGGCAGCCGGTCTTGCCAATAAATTTTATGCCTTTACCGAAAATGTTGAACGCGATAATATTCTTGAAAAAGCCGATCATATAACTCCCAGTCTTGACGAATTCCTATACCTTCATAAAATGAACAAAGCCATATCCTATCCTAAAAACCGTATTAAGGTTCTTCTGCTTGAAAATGTACATGCCGATGCCGTAGCCATCATGAAAAATGAAGGTTACAATGTAACTACAATTCCGGGTGCGTTGGATGAGGATGAGCTAGCAGAAAAGATAAAAGACGTTTCCATCCTGGGAATCCGGTCTAAGACAAACCTTACTGCCAAGGTTCTTGAAAACGCCAACCGGCTTATTGGTGTGGGCGCATTTTGTATAGGAACCAACCAGATAGACCTGGAGGCCTGTCTCAAGAAAGGAGTGGCAGTATTCAATGCGCCATTTAGCAATACCAGATCTGTTGTAGAATTAGCCATTGGCGAAATCATATTGTTAATGAGAAATTTGCCCGATCGTATTGCTGAAATGCATCGTGGGGAATGGAATAAGTCGGCCAAAGGGAGTTATGAGATAAGAGGTAAGAAGCTTGGGATCGTAGGCTACGGAAATATCGGGGCTCAGCTTTCGGTGGTTGCTGAAGCTATTGGTTTCGATGTATATTACTATGATCTTGTGGAAAAACTAGCCATGGGGAATGCCACTAAGTGTGGCAGCCTTAAGGAGCTCTTCGAAAAGGTGGATATAGTAACCCTGCATGTGGATGGAAGAAAGCAGAACAAGAACATGATTGGGGATAAGGAATTCAGCTGGATGAAAGAAGGCTCTATCTTCCTTAATCTTGCCCGGGGGCAGGTAGTTGATGTGGATGCTCTGAAAAAGCATATGGAATCTGGCAGGATAAAAGGAGCCGGGATTGATGTGTTCCCTAAAGAACCTAAGACTAATCAGGAAGAATTTGAATCTGTCTTAAGAGGCCTGCCAAACCTGATCCTTACTCCGCACATTGGAGGTAGTACTGAAGAAGCCCAGGAAAACATAGGTAATTTTGTACCCGGAAAGATCATTGAGTATATAAACACTGGTAGTACTACCAATTCGGTGAATTTCCCTAACCTGCAGTTGCCAATTCTTGAGAACGCTCACAGGCTTATTCATATTCACCATAACAAACCGGGGATCATTGCGCACATTAACAAGATTCTTGCCGCTCATGATATCAATATCGTAGGACAGTATCTTAAGACCAATGAGACAATAGGTTACGTAATCACTGATATAGATAAGGAATATGACAATGAAGTGATCAAGGAGCTGAAAGGAATACAGGGAACCATCAGGTTCAGAGTATTGTACTAATCGTTAGTCTATAGAGATATAACCTTGATCCTTTTACATTAAATATTTTTTATTAATTGTTCAAGACTTGAATTATGAATATACATATACCTGAAGAATTTAGGATAACCGAACAGTTGCACCAGGAAACCTATCTTTCCAGTGGTGAGCTGATCAAATGGAACGGAAAGACAGATGAGGTCTACTCAACGATCTCTTCGACAGATGAATATGAACCAACTCTGCTGGGCACCGTACCGCATATGGATAAGGAATCGGCCCTGGAAGTTTTAGGTTCGGCATGTGATGCCTATGCCAAAGGCCAGGGAAAATGGCCTACCATGAAAGTAGCCGACAGGATTGCCTGTATGGAGAATTTTGTGGAGCAAATGAAGACCAAACGGGAGCAGGTGGTGAAATACCTGATGTGGGAAATAGGCAAATCCCTGCCAGATTCCAGGAAGGAGTTTGACCGTACCGTTGAATATATTCTGGATACTATAGAAGATTATAAACAACTGGATCGCGATAGTGCAAAATTCCAGGAGAAGGACGGAGTCTATGCACACATACGTCGTGGTCCGCTTGGAGTTGTTTTATGCCTTGGGCCCTATAACTATCCGCTGAACGAAACCTTTGCCCTTCTTATCCCCGCAATCATCATGGGGAATACGGTGGTTTTCAAACCAGCCAAACACGGAGTTTTACTACTATCTCCATTATTGGAAGCATTTCAGCAATCATTTCCTAAAGGAGTGGTGAATGTGATTTATGGTAGGGGCAGGGAGGTAGCTGCACCCATTATGCAAACAGGAAGAATTGATGTGCTTGCCCTTATAGGAAACAGTAAATCGGCAATTGCCTTACAGGACCAGCATCCATACAAGAACAGGCTCCGACTGGTACTGGGCCTCGAAGCCAAAAACCCGGGAATTATCCTGCCAGACGCCGATCTTGATCTGGCCGTTGAAGAATGTATCTCCGGAACACTTTCCTTTAATGGTCAGCGTTGTACGGCTTTAAAGATTTTGTATGTGCACGAAGAGGTGCGGGAAGAATTCAACAGGAGGTTCTCTCAAAGAGTTGATGAGCTTAAATATGGAAATCCCTGGATAGATAATGTAATGCTTACTCCTTTACCGGAACCTAATAAGCCGCAGTATATACAGGAGCTTATAGATGATGCCACAGAGAAAGGAGCCGTTGTGATCAATGAACGTGGAGGAGCTACATCCGAAAATTATATCTTCCCTGCAGTGCTTTACCCGGTGACAGAAGATATGCGTGTTTATAAAGAAGAGCAGTTTGGTCCTGTGATCCCGATCAAACCATTTAAGTCTATTGAAAAACTTCTTGATGAAATAGCCGATTCAAATTATGGACAGCAGGTAAGCCTCTTCGGAACCGGAATAGACAGGATCGCACCTCTTATAGATACATTAGTGAACCTGGTATGTCGTGTGAACCTTAACAGCTCATGCCAGCGAGGTCCTGATGTTTTTCCTTTCACCGGAAGAAAGGATTCCGCTGTGGGTACCTTAAGTGTACATGATGCCTTGCGTTCGTTCTCCATAAGGACTTTTGTAGCCAGCAAGGATAAGGCCTACAATAATGAAATCCTAAGAAAGTTACTTGACAGCAAGAGTTCGAATTTTGTGAGTACAGATTATATACTTTAAACTTCAGGGATAAAGTATAAATCAGAATGTAGATTCGTGGTTTGGTTCAACAGAACTGGATCACGAATTTCTTTTATCCCTTTTTTACTCCTTTTATTTTAGGTTTTTATTGGCTTAAAATTAGCTATCAGTTAACTATATACATACTCTTTTTGAACTATATTTACATTGTAATTATCGGTGAAATAGACGATAATTGCGAAGGGTAACTGAGAAATGGTTTAAATATTTCGGTTACCCTTTTTTAGTTTCTAAACCGTAATATACATGTAGTGTGTTTGGCATAAAAGGAAAAGTGGTTTTAATATCAGGAGGTACTATTATCCACATAATGGTTTTACTTCTTCCAGAACTGCAATAGCTAACTAAACAAAATGGCTGGCAGTTGAATTAGCGTCCAAATATGGTGATACTTTCCGTGTAAATGCAATTGCACCGGGCTTCTTCCTTACAGATCAGAACAGAGTTTTGTTAACAAATAAAGATGGGTCTTTAACCCCAAGAGGGTCTACTATAATAAATCAAACACCTTTTAAAAGATTTGGAGATCCGGAAGAAATAATAGGTACTGTAATATGGCTTTGTAGTGATGCTTCAAAATTCATTACAGGAACAATTATTAAAATTGATGGAGGTTTTAGTGCTTTCAGTGGTGTGTAATTATTATAAAAGTGAGTTTGGATATAGAACAAAGGTGGAGCTGGTATGGTCCTGAGGATCTCGTGTCCTTAAAGTAATAATCAAAAGGTTTTTTAAGTCGTTATAGAATTTCAATTCTCATTTAATTATTTTTGCAGGTTAAAATAATTTTTCTTCATGAAAAGGGAGTTTAGAGAATAAAACTTCGTAACAACTGAAAGTCTTTTCCTGCTAACTATAGTATAATATTAAGATAAATAACCTGTATATCCTTTAAAAGGATTGGTTCTCAGCTATATTTAGTATATTTCGCACGCAAATATACTTGATTAGAATGAGGAAGATCTTGGTGATCCAGGAAGATATTGTAATTCTCAAAATTCTTGAACAACTTGTAAAAATAAATAATTTTGATTGCAAGGCTATCAGATCACTTGAAGAACTCAATATTGATGATCAGCAATCTAACTTTGACTTTATAATAACAGGGATATTATTTGAAGGCATTAGCCCCTTGGAATTTGTGGCACAGGTACAGGAGGTAATTTTACATAAAAATTTACTAATAGTTACCAATATGGGACAGGACAAGGTAAAACAGGAAATTTTTGCTCTACGAGGTGTTACGGGTTTTTATACCGTACCCATTGATCTTGACGAAATAGAAGCTATTATACAGGCCTATTAAATGAATAAAGAATCCTTACTTTTAAGCATAGAGATTGTTTTTTCTTTAATAGCCATATTCTGGATATTTATTGCTTTCAGCCTTCTTTACCGCAGAATAAGAACTTCCCAGCTCAGGTTAATTGAGGAAACTTTCGCTGATATCGTAAGTCGGTATCTATATAACGATCCCAAGAATCCCCTCACCCTTGCAGAGATTACAAGAACTTTAAGAAATGTCGGGATTAAATCCAAGAACAGTAATAATATACAGTTCTTAATACGCCTGATGATACGTACTCAGCGTACTTTATTAGGAAATAATTTCAAAAAACTTCAAAAACTATATACACAAATCCCACCTTACGGAGTTTCCATTAAGAAGATATCGAGCTGGAGCTGGTATAGTAAGGCAAGAGGAATACGGGAGATATATGAGATGAATCAGTCTCAGTATTTTGATGAGATCTTTAAATATCGTAACGATAAGAATATTTATGTCAGGCGGGAAGCCCAGATCGCGCTGGTGGTATTCTTAGGTTGGGAGAGCCTTAGATTTCTACCCTATCTAAAGCATAATATTACCCTGTGGCAACAAATTAAGATCGTGGAGAAATTATATGATCTTTATCCCAGGCCAGAATTAAAATGGCTGCACAGGGCCTATGAAACTGAAAAACTTTTCGGTAAAAAACTCCTTATGCGTATCATTAGGAAATATGAACTGCATGATGAAACTGGCTATATCATAGATCATTTAAACCATTATGACTATGAAGTGAGGGAAACTGCCATTTACTGTATTCAAACTTTTGCTGTTTCTTTAAATAAGATGAATTATATAAAGGAACTTTACGAAGATATTCCGAATGTAAACCAGCAAGGATTACTACTGAATTATATTTTTGAAAATTCTGAAATAGATTTAGATTTTTATTTACAGCAATTATATAGTGACAATGAAGATTTAAAACTAAGCATAGCTGAAATTCTTTGGAACAATGGTTACAAGGAAAAAGTGCAGGAATTCTATTATCAGCAATATCCAAAAAGGGAATTGAATGTTGGATAATATTGAAAATATAATTAGGAGTTCTTACGTCTATACAACTGCGAATTATTTTTTTTTCATTTATGGACTAACACTCTTCGGTCTGTATTTTAGTGGGGTTTTACTGGCAATAAAGGGAATTAGGAGAACAAAAAGAAAGTCAACCTTTTTACAGGTTGGCGATATTGTAAGCGCTACTGATATACCATCTGTCACCCTGATTGCTCCTGCCTACAATGAGGGTTTAACGATAATAGAAAACGTTAAGTCTTTATTATCAATACAATACCCGTATTATGAATTTATCCTGGTAAATGATGGAAGTAAAGATGACTCTCTTGAAAAATTAATAAAGGAATTTGATCTTGAGAGAAATGATGCCAGTTTTATTCAACAGCCTATCCCCACTGCTTCGGTTAATTATATCTATAAAAGCCGGAATAAGAAATATGCCCACCTAACCGTAATTGATAAAAATAACGGAGGGCGGGCAGATGCACTAAACGCAGGAATCAATTTCGCCAATACAGAGCTGGTGGTTTGTACAGATGCCGATTGTATTATAGAACAGGATGCAATTTTAAAAATGGTACGTCCTTATTTAGAAGCAAATGAGAAGGAAATAGTTGCCTGTGGCGGAGGAATAGGTATTGCTAATGATTCTGTTGTTAAAAATGGAGTGCTGAAGGAACTAAAATTGCCGGATAGTATTGTGCCTATGGTTCAGGTTGTGGAATATATACGGGCATTCCTTTTAGGTCGAATGGCCTGGGGGGAAATTAATGGCTTAATGCTGGTGTCGGGAGCCTTTGGAATGTACCCGCGCAAAAGGGTGATACAAGTGGGGGGATTTAATCCCAGGACCGTTGGGGAAGATCTGGAATTATGTATCCGTCTCCGTACCCATATGGAAGATTTGAATATCCCTTATAAGGTAGTCTATTTGCCCGAGACCTTATGCTGGACAGAAGGTCCTCCGGATTATGATATCTTGATTAAACAGCGGGACAGGTGGGCCAGAGGTTTGTGGGAAACAATGAGTTTGCATAAAAAATTATTCTTTAATCCCAGGTATAGGTACATGGGCATTCTGTATTATCCATACTGGCTATTTTTTGAATTTGGTGCGCCGATTGTAGAATTTCTAGGTATTTTACTTATCATATTCTTTGGAATTTTTGGATTGATAAATTGGCCCATGGCGGTACTTCTTTTTTTCTTGATATATGGAATAGGGTGTTTGTTTTCTACCACGGCAATCTTTCTGTATGTAAAGAATTTTGATCACTATACCAGACCAAAGCAGGTCGTGGAATTACTTCTTGCAGCATATCTGGAGCCTTTTCTTTATCATCCTGTTCTGGTATATGGCCAAATGAAAGGATATTATAAGAAATTATTTAATATAAAATCAGGATGGGGAACCATGACAAGAAAAGGATTTAAGATTTCAAAATCCTAAAAACGAAACCTATATCCAATATTGCCAATAAATTGATTTCCTTTATTGCCATTACTAAGATCTTCAACTAGATAGCCCCCAGTTAGCTGTAATATATGATTAGTGCCAAGGGTTTTATTGATCCCCGCAGTGAAGTAATAAGCTTCAAGATCAGGATTGTTTTGAACCTGGGTAAATATGGTTCGTTCATCTGGTGAAATACCACTTCCTAATCTTCCGAATATATAATTATCGGTATCAGAAAAATAATAGCGAATATTGAACTGATAGTTTTGGATAAGCTGATTAAGCCTTTCAGGACCAAGAAAGCTTCTTGCATTCAGATAGAACCTGCCCTGGTAAGCGGTTAATCCTAATATACCTGTGAAGTAATCCTGCTCACTGAAATGTAATAATCTACCACCGGCTTCTAACTCAAGGATTTTTAAAAAATTTATAAAAACTGAAGCACTACCTCTGAAATCGGGAAAGAGACTGCCGTCTGATATTCCAGCATTTAAGAACCCATAAACCTTTTCGCTGAAGACCGGGTAAGATTCAATTTCATATAAATAACTCTGATCATAGGACCGGTCGGTATAGGTTACTCTTCCAATTAACGCAGTTCTTTTGAAGTAATGCAAAAATTCACCGCTAACAGTATTCCAGGGCGAATTACGTGAATAATCCTCACTAAAATTAATGTACTGGTAATTGAGCCCTATTTCATTAGACACCGTTCTATTGAGGATATTCTGAAGAGTATATCTTAAATCGTTGCCTATGTCCTGGTTAAAAAGACTGAGCGCTATTTCTCTGGCCTCTTTTCTCTCACCATTTTTCAAAAACAGTGAGGCTTTTAGTACCTTAAGCTTATCATCAGGTTCATAAAAACGTTCCAGATTATTTATATAGGCTAAAGCAGTGGCCGGCTCCCTTAGATAGTTGGCCTGTCGTATTGCAAGTTCTTTTACTGAGGGATAATCTTTAGCCTCTTTCAATAAAAACCGGAGGTCATCCCCAGCCTTATCGATCTTTTCTAAAGCCCAATAATTTCTTATTCTTAGAATACGAATATCATGATATTCCGGAGCGAGTTCAAGACCTCTATCCGTATAATTTAATGAAACCCGGTATTCTTTATTCTTATACAGACTTAATGCCTTAAAATAGATACTATCAGTATTGATTTCTTTTATTTCTTGGGAGAATGATGAGATACAGAAAAAGTTCAAAAGTATTATTACGAAGATTCTGTAAATCATAAAGCAGGAGATGGTTCGATTCGGGATCAAATTTACTTTTTAAATTGAATCAAAAAAAATAAAAGACAGGTATCTGGAGGGCTCAATACTCTATACGACTTCGGGAGTTCTTAAAAACCGGAGTTGATACTTTATTCCTAATAAATTTTAGTTTTCTGAAGACAGTCTTATGTATGTGTAATGACGGTTTACTGTATAATTAAAAAAAAGCCTTGCTCCGGCAACTTCATGCTTTGATAACCTGAATTAACAGGTTCCTGCCGAAGAGCCGGGTTTTATTTCTTTTGCCAGTATTGTGGTGAAGTATCCTCGCTTTCCTGATTCCAGTATTGCGGGGTGACCTTATGACCATCGAAGGTTTTTAATTTTCTTTCAAAGACTGCGACCACCGGGTTAAAGGTGATATCGGTGACACCCACAGTATAAAGCTGAGGTTCTTCCTCACTTTTTCGTTTTTCTTCGTCCACGATCACTTCAAAACCATTGTGTTCCAGGAGCTTTTTCAGAAAATCTTTCCGGTTTTCATCGATCTTCTTTTCGATAAAGCTTACGCGGGTATCGCTTATGCTGCCAAATGTATGTTTACCTTCAAGTGCCATAATTTCTTATTTTAAGATCCCACTTAACTGAAAAATATAATCATATAGCGGACTGTATAATCCCAGGGCCAGAATCCCGATCACGGTTATCAGCAGACCTATTCTCATATAGACTTTATTCCTGAAAAACGGAATAGGGTCTTCTCCTTTTCTTATGAACATCGCCCTTATCACCAGGAGATAATAGTATAGGGAAATGGTAACGTTCACCACCGCAAGGAATACGAGCAGGTAATAACCCTCGCTTGCCGCGGCGGTAAAGAGGAAGAACTTCCCAAAAAATCCGGCTACCGGTGGAATTCCTGCCAGTGAGAACAATGCCAGCATCATCACCAGGCTTAAATTGGGATTGGTCCTGTACAAACCTTCATAATCTTTCATGTTTTCTCTTCCGGTTTGGAGTGAAATGGCCTGAACCACTCCAAAAGCTGCCAGGTTAGAGAAGATATAAATAGTCACAAAGTAAACCACAGTTGCTGTTCCTAACTGAGTTCCTGTAATAAGGCCAAGCAGAATAAATCCTGCCTGGGCAATAGAAGAGAAAGCCAGGAAGCGTTTCATATTCTGTTGACGCAAAGCGAACAGGTTCCCTGTGAACATAGTTGCCAGTGCAAGAACATAGATAAGTTTTTCCCAGACTTCCATCAGCGGTTTTAAAATGCTGAACAGTAATATCATTAAAATAAAGACTGCGGCTCCTTTAGAAATAACCGAAAGGTAGGATGCAATACTTATGGGAGCTCCTTCATATACATCGGCGGTCCAGAAATGGAACGGAACCAAAGATATCTTAAAGGCCAGTCCTGCAAAGAACAGCAGGAATCCGAGCAGGGTCAGATTATCGGCAGTGATATTCAAAATGATCTCATCAAAGTAAATAGAACCCGCAGTGGCGTACAGCATCGAGATTCCGAAAAGAGAAACTCCTGAGGCCAGAGCTGCGGAAAGGATCAGTTTGATGCCTGCCTCACTCGAGCTTCTTTTCATCACTTCAAAAGCAGCAAGAGCGGCTATTGGAAGGGTAGAAAGTTCCAGCCCAATATAGAACATCAGGAAATCTCCGGCTGAGATCATAAAGTACATTCCGAACAAAGAGGCGAATAGGAGGATAAAGAATTCGGTACCACGATCGTTGCTGGTCATTTTTTCCTTCACCCAATCTGCCGACTGTAGCAGAAGGATCAATACACCCAGATTGAGAACATTCTTAAAAAAATGAATCAGCTCATTGCTTCGGAACATTCCCCCAAAGAGATTGCTTTCCGCTAAAGGAAAGAACCCGGAAACGGTATGTATTCCAAAGAGGAGGAGAGCAAGAGAAACCACCCGGCTCTTCTTAGCTTCCGAAATGAATATTTCAGCAATTAAAAGAATCAGTATTATGACGAGAAGGGTAAGCTCGTGGCGCATTAGAAAAAAATTATTTAGGTCCATTACAATTCTTTTTAAAAGTTATAGTACTCCGCGGATAAAAGGTTCAAGACTTTCCAGGATCATATTGCTAAGCCATAAAGGGGCCACTCCAATACCAACAATTGGGATAAGAAGCAGCATTACTCCAGCTTTTTCATACCAGGTTGCTTTGGGTAATTTCAGATATGCGGTATTTTTCACCGGTCCCATCAGCATTATTCCCACTACGCGAAGAACATATACGGCTGTCACCACTATGGCTGAAATGGAAACAATCGTGAGTACCCGGTGGAACATATCGTCATGCAGGAAGGCTCCCATAAAGATGTTCATTTCGGCAACAAATCCGCTAAAACCAGGTAGTCCTAACAGGGCAAGTCCCGTGATCACATATATAGCCGATATGAAGGGAATGACTTTAAGCAACCCCCCTAGTTTTGTGATATCTCTGGTATGAGTTCTACTGTAGATCATCCCTATTAGGGCAAAGAAAAGGGCGGTCATAAACCCATGGGAAAGGGATTGCAGGATCGCGCCATTCCAGGCAGTCTTATTCAGCATTAGCAGGGCAAAACTCACCATTCCAAGGTGGCTTACCGAGGCGTAGGCGTTAATATATTTCAGGTCGGTTTGTCTTAAGGCAGCGAAAGCTCCGTAGATGACTCCAATTGCTGAGAGTATGATAAAGAACCAGGACCATTCCAGGGCGCCTTCCGGAAGCAAGTACATCGCAACCCTGAATATCCCATATCCACCAAGTTTCATTAAAACCCCGGCGTGTAACATTGATACCGCGGTTGGGGCGGATGCGTGCCCGTCAGGAGACCAGGTGTGGAATGGGAAGAGAGCTCCCAGAACGGCAAAGCCTATAAAGGTCATAGGGAAGAACAGTTTTTGTGCCTCGAAAGGTATATTCACTTTGGCAATCTCAAGGATATTGAAGGTCAGCGCTCCACCATCGGCATTGGAGTTGAAATAGATGCCCAGAATTCCTACGAGTAGAACAGCTGAAGCTCCCATCAGCATCAGGGTGAGTTTCATAGCCGAATATTCCTTGGGCCCGGAACCCCAGATACCGATTAGAAGATACATCGGGATCACCGCGATCTCATAGAAAACGAACATCGTGAACAGGTCTATTGAAATAAAGAACCCGTAAACACCTGTTGAAAGTACGATGAGTGAGACAAAGAATTCTTTGGGAAGATCCTCTATTTTCCAGGAAATGAACACTCCGGCCAAAACTACAATGGAAGTAAGCGTGATAAGGGCAACCGAAATTCCATCGACTCCAATACTATAATGAATATTCATTTGCTCAAACCAGGTAAGGTCTTTGGTGAAGAGCATAATAGAATTGTTCACAGCTCTTTCCCTGATATAGGCAAATATGAGATTGATAGCCATTCCCAGCTGGATGATCCCACCGCTCATAGCAATGATGCGGGCCTGTTTTAGTCCTTTTGAAAAGACCAGTGCCAGGATGACCAGAATGGGAACTATTACGAAAAGTGATAAAATGTCCATAATGCTAATTAGTTAGTCCATATATAAATGAATACAAAGGCGATGATCACTACTCCGGCAACAAAACCGAAGGCATAATCCTGTACTTTTCCCGATTGTATAGCTTTGATCTTCCGGGAGACCAGTACCGTTTTATTTCCGATTCCTTCCATAGTGCCATCCACGAATTTCTTATCGAAAAAAGCGATGGGAGCCGCTACACTTTTAAAGAAGACCTTTCGGGCCATAAAGAAGTAGATCTCATCAAAATAGAACTTATGGCTGGTCCATTTGTAGAAGACCCCAAAAGCACTGGCAAATCTTGTGGCCAGATCGTTTTCCTTTTTATAGAAGATCCAGGCCAGGATGATGCCAATAAGGCCTACGCCCACTGCGATAGCCGCAAGCGGAAGGTTTAAATGCGCTTCAAATCCAGTTTTATCGGCGGTAACGAGTTCGCTGAAAGGAACAAACCCGGCAATTAAGGTCAGGAATGCCAGTATAAGCAGGGGTAAGGTCATCGATGATGGCGATTCGTGAGGGGTATGTTCATATTTTGTGTCCTTACCCCAAAATATTCCGAAGTAGATCCTGAACATATAGAAGGCCGTAAGTCCGGCTACAAATACTCCAATATAATAGATAAACTGGCTATTCTCATAGGCAGCCACTAAGATCTCGTCCTTACTCCAGAAACCTGCCAAAGGGGGGACACCTGCGATTGCCAGTGCGGCAATAAGGAAAGTGATATTGGTTACCGGCATATATTTTCTTAATCCGCCCATATCTTTCAGGTAATTACTATGAACCGCATGGATCACAGAACCAGCTCCGAGGAATAATAAGGCTTTGAACATCGCATGAGTAAAGAGGTGGAACATTGAAGCCATGTAACCTACTCCTTCATGACCTTCAAATCCCGAAACACCTAAGGCCATCATCATATAACCAAGCTGTGACATGGTGGAGAAGGCCAGCACCCGTTTGATATCGGTCTGGGTTATGGCAATTATGGCAGCAAATAAGGAAGAAAATGCCCCCACATAAGCTACTATTTGAAGGGCGAATCCACCTTCCACCAGATAAAACATCGGAAAGAGTCGGGCCACAAGATAAACACCTGCGACTACCATGGTGGCTGCATGGATAAGTGCTGAAACTGGAGTTGGACCTTCCATCGCATCTGGAAGCCATATATGCAACGGGAACATTGCTGATTTTCCGGCACCCCCCATAAAGATTAATATAAGTGCCCAGGTGATCACCGAAAGCCCCATAAAGGAAGTGGAGGCCCAGTTAAGGATAACAACTCCTTCAGGATTGGTAAGTTCCTGGAAATCGAAAGTTCCGGTGTAATAACCCATTATAAAAATACCTATCAGAAAGCCGAAATCAGCGAAACGGGTCACTATAAAGGCTTTTTTAGCAGCCGCAATGGCTGAAGTTTTGGTATAATAATATCCTATAAGCAAAAAGGAAGAAACCCCTACCAGTTCCCAGAAAATATAGATCTGGAAAAGATTGGTAGCCAGTACCAGTCCGAACATTGAAAAAGTGAATAGAGAGAGGTAAGCGAAGAAACGGGTATAGCCGTCGTCTCCTTTCATATAGCCACGACTGTAAATATTCACCATAAGGGAAACCGTAGAAACCACTACCATCATCATTACCGAAATAGGATCTATCAGATATCCCATATCTATATGAAGGCTTTCAGTAAAATGCATCCAGATAAACTTGTCTACAAAGGTCTGGTAGACACCGTCTGCTTTACCATGAACAAAGAAATACTGAAAAGCCGTATAGTAGGAAAGCAGTGTTGAAATGGCCAGGCCGGCAACTCCCACATATCCCGAAACAGCCGGTTTTATCTTCTGGTTGAAAATTCCCAGTACCAGAAATACTGCAAGGGGAACAAAAGGAATTAAAAGTATATAGCTTAGGTTCATAATTTCCGGTTTTTAGTACTTCATAACTTCAGTTTCTTTTACTTCCACAGAACTCACCTGCCTGTATAGGTTGATGATGATCGCCACGGCCAGAGCAGTTTCTGCTGCTGCCACAGCAATGATGAAAATCGAGTACACTACTCCCTGTAACACATCAGGGAAAAGGTATTTGTTGATGATCACAAAATTCACCACCGAGGCATTCAGGATCAGCTCTACAGAGATCAGGATCGAGATAAGGTTCTTTCTCGTAATGAACCCGTAGATCCCAATAAAGAAAAGGATCGAGGTGAGGGTGAGTATTTCGGTTATGCTAACTCCTGGGATCATATCTTTCAGATTTGATAATTATAAAATTCTTGTTATTCTGTTTCTACCGTAGATTTTTCATTTAGTATCCTGTCCAGTTGAATCTCCTGTTCCGTTTCAAGGCTAACTTCTTCATCCGGTTCAGGACTTTTATGTGGTTGTTTGTTTTTGATCTTCTTTTCTCCTTTAGCAATTATGATTGCTCCAATCATTGCCGCCAGTAGGAGTACACTTATCACTTCAAAAGGAAGGATAAATCCGCCCGGCCCATAATCAAGTAGCCTTTCCCCGATCTGGGCCGTGGTTGTAGTCACTGTTTTTCCGGCAACGTCAAAGGGATGGGAATAGATGGTGGTAAGGAAAACCGCAAGGCCTGCAAAACAAAGGAGCCCTGTGAGTAATTGCTTTTTTCGGTTTGCCACTTCCAGCTGCATTTCTATATGATGAACCAGTAAAACCGAAAAGATGATAAGTACTACCACACCACCGGCATAGACCGTGAGTTGTATCGCTGCCAGGAAGTTATAGTCGGCAAGAAAGTAGATCCCTGCGATCCCGATCAGGACAAAAAGCAGGTAAACCACCGATCGTAACATTTTGCGGCTACTTACTGAAGCGATAGCAAAAATGACCATTATTGCTGCCAGGAGATAAAAAATGATTCTTTCCATAATCTTAATCTTCTACACCGGCTCTCACTTTAGAACCGGGTTTATTCAATATTCTGGTTAGTTGTGTCCTGTCATAGACCGAATTCTCAAAATTCTGCGCCCATTTAATGGCATCACTGGGGCAGGCATCCACGCAAAGACTGCATTGAGTGCACATCCCAAAATGATAGATATGCTTGTCTATAATCTTTTTCTTTTTACCGGTCTCTTCGTCTATAACCCGGTCCCAGATGATCTCGATACTTCCATTGGGGCATGCGATCTCACATTTCTGGCAGCCAGTGCAGCTGTGTTCGTTGTTCTCGTCGTGAGGCATCACTACTTCTCCCCGAAAACGTTCGAACATCTGAAGACTATCACGGTTATCTGGATATTGCTGAGTAATAGCTCCTTTTTTTGAATGAAGGAAATATTTTCCGGTAACCTTCATTCCTGTGAGGAGGGTCTTTATACCTTTATATATTTCTGAAAAATAACTCATAATCCTAAAGTTGAAGGGTTAGACCCAGCCATACGATCAGGGCCATTATTACGATATTAGCCAGATTGATTGGCAGAAGGTATTTCCATTCCAGGGTGAGCAGCTGGTCTACCCGAAGTCTCGGAAAGGTCCAGCGGAACCACATCATAAGGAATACCAGTATAAAAGTTTTTAACAGGAACCAGAATACGCCCAGCCAGGGAATAGACTCGGTGATCCCAAAGGGGGATAACCAGCCTCCGAAGAAGACCGTAGCGGCAATAGCCGCAATGATGAACATATTGATGAATTCTGCCAGAAAGAAATACGCGAACTTCATTCCCGAATATTCGGTGTGAAAGCCGGCGCCGAGTTCAGACTCTGCTTCAACCATATCAAAGGGAGCACGATTTGTTTCCGCGGTTCCGGCTATCATATAGATCATAAAGGCGATCACGGCAGGGATATGCCCCTGAAGGATCAGCCATCCATTTTTTTGTACTTCAATGATCTCTGAAAGCTGAAGGCTTCCTGTGATCAGGACCATTGTAAGTAGCGAGAGTCCTATGGAAAGCTCATAGCTAATGGTTTGTACTCCGCTACGCATAGCCCCAATCAGGGCATACTTATTATTACTGCTCCATCCTCCCAGTAAAACCCCGATCACTCCTATGGAGGAAATGGCAATCAGGAAGAACAGTCCTATGTTAATGTCATAGGCCTGCAGATTTTGGGTGAAGGGAAAGATGCCTAATGCCATCAGAGAGGTGACAATCACAAAATAAGGAGCAAGATTATAAAGGAATTTATCGGCTTTTACCGTTCCGGTTAGTTCTTTAGAAAGTAGTTTAAGAGCATCGGCCATTGTTTGCAGTAGTCCCTGAAACCCTACACGGTTTGGTCCGATCCTTAACTGGAACCATGCGGCAACCCTTCTTTCCAGTAAAACGAGATAAAGGCCCAGCACGGCAAAAAGCGTAAGATAGGTAAGGGCGATCAAAGCCATTTTGGTGAATCCGGTGATTTGGGCTGGAAGTAGGCCCAGAAACCAGTCATGTATGCTTAAGATTATATCCATGGGTCAAGATTTATCGGTCAATATCCGGTACAACAATATCAATGGTCGCCATCGTGGCAACCAGGTCGCCTATCTTTCCACCCACCGTTATATGGTTGAGGAGTGAAAGATTAGAGAGTCCTGGAGAGCGGAACTTAACCCGGTAAGGGTTCTTGGTCCCGGTGCTTACAATGTATACCCCAAGTTCGCCTCTGGCGGTTTCCACTTTCTGATAATATTCTCCTTTCGGAAGTTTGATCACGGCATTGGTAGCCACTTTGTGATCACCATCGGGAATATAATCTATAAGCTGTTCTATGATTGAGATAGACTCCCACATTTCCTGGATCCTAACAAGGTAACGGGCGTAAGAGTCCCCATCGGTATGTAAAGCTTCATTAAAATGCACCCGGTCCAGCGCACTGTAGGGGTGATATTTTCTCACATCGCATGAATAACCCGAAGCCCGCCCCACAGGACCGGTTGCTCCAAAAGAGATAGCATCTACTTTGTTCAGGATACCAACACCTTTGGTACGTTTTTGGAAGATTATATTGCCTGTTAAGAGGCGGTCATATTCGGGTATTTTTGTTTTAAAATGGGTGATAAATTCTTTGACTCTTCTTACGAAGTTTGGATGAATGTCGTGCATGAGTCCACCGGGAATATTATAATTCATGGTGAGCCTGGCACCGCAGGTTTCTTCGAATATATCATTGATCATCTCACGATCCCTGAATCCATAAAAATAGGAGGTAAGGGCTCCAACATCCATTCCCATTACTCCCCACCAGAGACAGTGAGAAGAGATCCTTGTGAGTTCATCTAAAATGGTTCTTATTACCTTTACTCTGTCTGGTACTTCAAGTTCGAGGGCATTTTCCACTGCAAGACAAACCGCTTCATTATTAATGTGGGAAGAGAGGTAGTCCATCCGGTCTGTGAGATGTACTATCTGCTGATAACTGTCATTTTCGCACATTTTTTCAATAGACCTGTGAATATATCCTAGATCGGGTTCTACCTTTTTGATGATCTCTCCATCAATGGTCAAAAGGAGCCGAAGAACGCCATGAGTAGCAGGGTGCTGTGGCCCCATGTTGATGAAGTATTCTTCAGATTTAAAGTTGTTATTTATTGTAGCGGTTTCCATAACTTCTTATTTAACAACCATGTTTTTTTCGTCTACAAAATCCTTCCGGAGCGGATAGCCTTCAAAATCTTCTGAGAGGAACAGCCGTTTCAAATTCGGATGATTTTTAAATCTGATTCCGAATAAATCAAAGGCTTCACGTTCATGAAAATTGGCTGTAGCCCAGATGTCCTGCACCGATTCGATCTCGGGATTTTCGCGGTCCTCAATTTTTGAACGGACTACCATAATATGCCTGTAATCGGTAGACTCCAGATGGTAAACCACTTCCAGTTCTTTTCCCCAGTCTATGCCGGTGAGGCAAAAGAGGTAATCAAAACTTGTATTTCGATTTAATTTCAGGTAATACATCAATTCATGCAGATAATCCGGATGTATACTCAAATTGAGGAATTGTGAACCTTCTTCGGTAAATTCCAGTTTTACTGCGGCAGGATCGGTAAACCAGCCAGTAATTAGGTCTTGGAGTTCTTGATTGGTCATGACTTTCAGTTTTTAAAGTCCTTCATCAAAACCATCCACAGGATTCTTCTTTTGCAGCCTGCGTTCGGTCTTTATTTTTTTCTGAAGCATCAGCATTCCCTCCAGGAGTGCTTCAGGCCTCGGAGGGCAGCCAGGTACATATACATCTACGGGGATCACATGATCGGCTCCTTTCACAACCGAATAGGAGTTATAGAAGAACGGCCCTCCGGAGATGGCACAGGCTCCCATTGCGATCACGTATTTAGGTTCGGCCATCTGGTCATATAATCTTCGTAGTACAGGAGCCATCTTTGTAGTGATGGTCCCCGCGATGATGATAAGGTCTGCCTGTCTTGGGGAAGGCCTAGCGACTTCAAACCCAAAGCGGGAATAGTCGTGACGGGCAGCTCCCGTTTGCATCATTTCTATCGCACAGCAACTGGTACCAAAGTACAGGGACCAAAGCGAATTGGACCGCCCCCAGTTGATGATCTTGTCCAGGGAAGTGACAAGAATATTTCCTCCGTTCCCGGCAGGGATCACTTCTCCCGGAAAATCCTTCGGGATCTTATTAACGTTGTTTTTTGTTACTCCCATTTTAAAGCTCCTTTTTTCCACGCGTAAGCCAGACCTAATCCAAGGATGAGAAGGAAGATGAGTATTTCAATAAATGCCACTGCGCCAACGTCCTGAAAGACTACAGCCCAGGGTACTAGAAATGCTACTTCCACATCAAAGACAAGAAACAGGATTGCGAAGAGGTAATAACCAACTTTGAATTGCACCCAGGTAGGCCCAATAGTGGTCATCCCGCTTTCGTAAGGTTCCCTTTTCTGTGGATTGTCTGATTTAGGGGAGATTAATTTTGAGATGAAGTTCGCGCCGGCAACTAAAAGCACCCCGGCAAGAAAGAACACTATGATAGCTTCTGAACCCATTTTTTTTCAGGTTAAATTCTTAATAAAATTAACAGTATTCAGGCAGGCAGGAACTGATCAAAGTCAGTTATCCCGCTATTTTACTTCATAAGTTTCACCTGAAAAGAATAGATCATCAGTACACCTGAAAGAGGATTTGGATTTGATCTCTTCGGTGAGAGCATTTTCTCTTTCCTCAAGGGTTACATCATTATAACTTCTAATAATTCCGGTCACTAATGGATACTCTAAACGTACTAGCATCTGATGCAGTGTGGGGTCTTTTTCATGGGCATCGTGTACCAGGATATCATCTTCGGTTATTCCATTCTCACCGATGGTAACTACTTCTAATTTGAGACCATTCAAAACGAGTCCTTTATTTCCCTCTTTTCCGAAGATCATTGGCTTACCATGTTCTACATAGACTTGCTTGTCTGAACGTACGTTCTTATCTGTGTATTTAAGGTAACAGCCGTCGTTAAAGATCACGCAGTTCTGCATTACTTCTACCAAAGAGGTACCTTTGAATTTCTGGGCTTCCACGAAAGTTTCGGTCATTTCTTTTGGAGTGTTCCCCGAGATTCTTGCAAAGAACCTGGCATGAGCTCCTATTGCCAGTTCACCTGGAGAAAAAGGAGGCTGGGTATTTCCGTAAGGCGAAGATTTTGTTTTCTGCCCGACAAGCGAAGTGGGGGAGAATTGCCCTTTGGTAAGACCATAGATCTCATTGTTGAAAAGGATGATGTTGAGGTCGATATTCCTTCTAAGAACATGAATAAAATGGTTTCCTCCAATGGCCATACTATCACCGTCGCCGGTGATCACCCATACGCTTAGGTCTGGATTGGCCAGTTTCACTCCGGAAGCGATAGCCGGAGCACGCCCGTGTATCCCGTGCATTCCGTAGGTTCCCATATAATAGGGAAAACGTGAGGAGCAGCCTATTCCGGAGATGAAGACCACATCTTCTTTTTTTACATCCATTTCTGGCAGGGCCTTTTGAACCGAGCGAAGGATCACATAATCATCACAGCCCGGGCACCATCTTACCTCCTGGTCGTTGCCGAAGTCTTTGTAGGTATACTTTTTATTATTGAGAGTTGGTGTTTCCATAGTTAGATCAGACTTTTAAATTGTTCAACCAGTTCGGAATTGGCAAAAGGCAATCCCTGTACTTTGTTATACTGTAAGAAGTTAATATTGCTAAAGTTCATTCGTAATACATTCACGAATTGGCCATTGTTTAGTTCACAAACAATAATCTTTTTGAACCTTCTCAGGATATCTTCGGTGTTCTTTGGAAGTGGATTGATATAGTTGAAGTGGGCAAAACCAATATTTCTATGCCCCTCTTCATATAATTCTTTTACAGCCGAGTGTAAGGCACCGTATGTGCCTCCCCAGCCAATCACCAGAAGGTCCCCTTCATTACTGAATTCAGGTACTATTGATGGGATATGGTTCTGTACTCTTTTTACCTTTGCTGCACGCGTCTGCACCATAACCTCGTGGTTTTCGGGTACATAGGAAACATTCCCCGTCACCTTATCTTTTTCAAGTCCTCCAACCCGGTGTTCAAATCCCGGTGTTCCGGGAATAGCCCAGGTTCTTGCCAAAGTTTCTGGATCCCGGTCATAGGGATTCCAGTCTCCTTTGGCTTCCTTTATAAGATGATTTTTGATCTCGGGCATTTCTTCAATGCTCTTGACCTTCCATGGTGCCGAACCGTTAGCGATATAGCCATCGGTTAAAAGAATTACGGGGGTCATATGTTCCAATGCTAACTTTGCAGCTTCATAGGCATAATTAAAACAGTTGGCCGGTGTACTTGCGGCAAGCACTATTACCGGGCTTTCTCCGTTGCGACCGTATAATGCCTGAAGGAGATCAGATTGTTCTGTTTTTGTAGGAAGTCCAGTGGAAGGGCCACCTCGCTGGACGTTCACAACCACCAGCGGTAATTCCACCATCATGGCCAGCCCCAGGGCTTCCCCTTTTAAGGCAAGTCCCGGCCCTGAAGTGGTGGTAATGGCAAGGTCTCCTGCAAAGGATGCACCAATGGCCGACGTGATTCCTGCTATCTCATCTTCTGCCTGGAAGGCTTTTACTCCAAAATGTTTATGTTTCACCAGTTCATGGAGGATGTCTGTTGCCGGGGTGATAGGGTAGGAACCTAAGAAGAGTTCCAGTCCCGATTTCTCTGCTGCTGCGAGAAATCCCCAGGCGGTAGCCGTATTTCCCATAATGATCCTGTAAGTTCCCTTTGCCATCCTGGCTGGAGAGATACTATAGGAATTAGGAATAAGTTCAATGGTCTCCGCATAAAAATAACCCGCATTCAGGACCTTGGTATTGGCCTCTATTAAATGGGGTTTGCTTTTGAATTTTTTATTGAAAAATTCGATGGTATGTTCGGGAGATCGGTTGTAAAGCCAGTAAACCATTCCAAGGGCAAACATGTTCTTGCTTCTTGTAATACTTTTGTTATCCAGACCTTCCACGTCCTTAAGAGCCTCCTTGGTGAGAGAGGTCATTTGAACCTGGACCACCCGGTAATTCTCAAGACTTCCATCTTCCAGCGGATTGGTTTCATATTGTGCCTTTTCAAGATTCTTCTTGGTAAAGGAATCGGTGTCTACTATAATAGTATGTCCCGGTTTAACTGCATAAAGATTGGTCTTTAAACCAGCCGGATTCATAGCGACCAGCAAATCTACATTATCCCCGGGGGTGCTTACTTCCACACTGCCAATATGTACCTGGAATCCCGATACCCCATATAGACTTCCCTGGGGAGCACGTATTTCGGAAGGGTAATTCGGAAATGTTGCTACATCGTTTCCGAACATTGCAGAGGTATCAGAGAACTGAGTACCGGTAAGTTGCATTCCATCACCTGAATCACCTACAAATCGTATTACAACGGCATCCAGGGCTTCTGCGTTAGGTTTCTTGTCTAGTGTAATCATATTTGGCTTATTTAAACAGCTCAGTTAACAACTGATACTTTTAATATATCTGTACCAAATTTAGATTCACTATTTAGCATTAAATATGATGTTCGTCATATATAAAGGACATTAAAAAAATTAGAGTTTTGATCAAAATATGATGAACGTCATATTAAGGCAGGTAGGAGCAGGGTAAATTTATGCGAAAGTTTAAATTAAAATTTTACGATTATGGCACTAATTATAACCGATGAATGTATCAACTGCGATGCCTGCATTTCAGAATGCCCAAACAACGCCATTTATGAACCAGACCAGGAATGGTCTTATTCCGATGAAACCAATTTAAGCGGTACCGTTACGACCCCAAAAGGAAAAGAGATCGATGCTGATTCTGAAAATGAACCGCTTTCTGATGAATTCTACTTTATTATACCGGAAAAATGTACCGAGTGCAAGGGCTTTCACGATGAGCCTCAGTGCGCTTCTGTATGTCCTGTAGATTGCTGTGTTCCTGATGAAGACCATCCTGAATCTGAAGAAGAGCTTCTTGAAAAGAAAGCATGGCTTCATGGTGAATAACTGAAGATAGAAGATATTAATATAAAAAAGGAATCATGACTAAGGAATTCCCTAAGCTCATTTGTGATGCCAACGAGGCAGTAGCGCGAGTGGCACACAAAACAAATGAAGTCTGCGCGATTTATCCCATAACACCGGCGTCTCCAATGGGTGAACACGTAGATGTTTTTAGTTCAAAAGGAAAGAAAAATATCTGGAGCAATGTTCCAAGAATTGTTGAAATGCAAAGTGAGGGGGGTGCTGCCGGAGCAGTACACGGATCACTCCAGGCTGGAGCTCTTACTACTACATTTACGGCATCACAGGGACTGCTGCTTATGATCCCTAATATGTATAAAATAGCAGGAGAGCTACTGCCTTCTGTTATCCATGTGGCGGCCAGGACTATTGCCACCCATGCGCTGTCTATTTTTGGAGATCATTCAGATGTAATGGCGGCAAGGCAGACAGGTTTCGCTATGCTGTTTGGCGGCTCTGTTCAGGAAGCGCAGGATTTTGCGCTGATCTCTCAGGTCGCCACCTTAAAGTCACGTGTGCCTTTCATGAACATTTTTGATGGTTTCAGAACCTCTCATGAGATCTCAAAAATTGATGCGATACCAGATGAGGTAATCAGTGCATTGATGCCTGAAGACAAGATTATGGAGCACAAAAAACGCTCTCTCGATCCCGATTCTCCGGTAATTCGAGGTACTTCTCAGAATCCTGATGTTTTCTTCCAGGCACGGGAGGCAGCAAATCTCCACTATGAAAAAGTGCCAGTCACGGTTCAATCGGTCATGGATGAATTTTATGAACAAACAGGTCGCAAGTATAAACTGTTTGATTATATAGGTCACCCAGAGGCTGAAAGGCTAATCATTATAATGGGGTCCGGGGAAGGAGCTGTTAGTGAAACAGTAGATACCCTCCTTAATAACGATGAAAAAGTTGGAGTACTTCAGGTACGCCTGTTCAGACCATTTTCTATTAAACACTTTATTGATGCAATTCCGGAAACCGTTAAGAAAATTGCGGTCATGGATCGTACTAAAGAGCCTGGAAGTACCGGAGAACCTTTATATCTTGATGTGGTTACCGCTTTTAACGAAAGCCAAAGGAAAACTCCGGTAATTGTTGGAGGCCGTTATGGTCTATCTTCCAAAGAATTTAATCCGGCAATGGTCAAAGGAATTTTTGATGAGCTGGAAAAGCCTCAACCAAAGAATCACTTTACCATTGGTATTAACGATGATGTGAGCCACACCAGCTTGTTATACAATCCTGTTTTCAAGACTAAAAAGACCACCTTTAACTGTATGTTCTATGGTCTCGGGTCTGATGGTACTGTTGGGGCTAATAAGAACTCTATTAAGATTATTGGGGAGACGACCGATAATTATGTTCAGGGGTATTTTGTATACGACTCCAAGAAGGCCGGAGCGCAAACTGTTTCCCACCTTCGTTTTGGCCCTCAACCTATTTATTCCAGTTACCTTATTAATACAGCCGATTTCCTCGCCTGTCATCAGTTCAATTTCATTGAGAAATATGATATTCTGAAAAAGATCAAAAAAGGAGGAACTTTCCTTTTAAATGCGCCTTTTTCAAATGAGGAGATCTGGGATCAGCTTCCGCAGAAAATGCAGGAGGAGATCGTGGAAAATGAACTTGAATTTTACGTGGTAGACGCTACTAAAGTAGCCCAGGAGACCAAACTTGGTAAACGAACCAATACCGTGCTTCAAACCTGTTTCTTTGCGATTTCAGGAGTCCTTCCCAAAGAGGAAGCCATTCAGAAGATCAAGGATGCCATTGTGAAATCATACTCTCACAAGGGGGAAAAGATCGTGAAGATGAACTTTAACGCTGTAGATAAATCTCTGGAATATCTTCAGAAAGTAGATTATCCGAAAACAATAACCAGTGACCGTGCACTCAAACCGATGATGACCGGTGAAGCCGATCCTTTCGTGAAAGAGGTGCTCGGTAAGATACTTTCAGGTTATGGTGACGAACTTCCTGTAAGTGCCTTTCCGGTGGATGGAACGTTCCCGACCGGAACAACCCAGTACGAAAAACGTGGTATTGCCGATTTCATTCCCGTATGGGAAGGAGAAGATCTGTGTACCCAGTGTAATAAATGTGTAGCGATTTGTCCGCATGCCGCCATAAGGGCGAAAGTGGTTCCCACTGAAGAACTTGCCGATGCACCGGAATCGCTAAAAGCGGTTCCTGCCAAAGGCAGGCCATTTACCAGTGCAACCGATTCTTATGTGCTTCAGGTTTCTCCTGAAGACTGTACCGGTTGTGACCTTTGTGTAGCTGTTTGTCCTGCCGAAAGCAAGGAGATAGAGAACTTTAAGGCCATCAATATGAGAAATAAACTTGATGTCGCCGAAGAAGAGAACAAGAACTGGGACTATTTTGTAGATCTGCCTTATTACGATCGTACCGAACTGCAGATAACCAATGTAAAGGGATCACAGTTTCTTGAGCCATTATTTGAATTTTCGGGAGCCTGTTCGGGTTGTGGGGAAACCCCATACATCAAGATGCTTACCCAACTATATGGTGACAGGATCCTGATTGCAAATGCTACCGGCTGTTCTTCCATTTACGGGGGAAACCTGCCTACTACGCCTTATAAAAAGAACGCTTTAGGACAGGGACCTGCCTGGGCCAATTCATTATTTGAAGATAATGCAGAATTTGGTCTGGGAATGAGACTTGCCCTTTCCAAGAAGGAAGAAATCGCCGTGGATCTTTTGAAATCTCTTGAAGAACAGGTTGGCAAAGAGCTGGTAGAAGCCATTCTAACCAATCCTGAAGAGAATGAAATTCAGAAAAAAGAAAAGCTAGTACAAATAGAAAAGCTGAAAGCGATTCTAACGACTATCGATAGCGATAAAGCCAGAAAGCTTAATGAACTTAGCGAATATCTGCGCAAAAAAACTGTCTGGATACTCGGTGGTGACGGCTGGGCTTATGATATTGGTTACGGTGGTGTAGACCATGTGCTCGCATCGGGAGAAAACATCAATATCCTGGTGATGGATACTGAAGTTTATTCCAATACTGGAGGACAGATGTCTAAAGCTACGCCGCTTGGTGCGAGTGCTAAATTTGCGGTTTCCGGAAAAAGAACCTCGAAAAAGAGCCTTGCATTACAGGCAGTATCCTATCAGAATGTATATGTGGCCCAGGTTGCGATAGGTGCGAAGGATCTGCAAACCCTCAAGGCGATAGAAGAAGCGACGGCCTACCCCGGACCATCTATAATAATCGCTTATTCGCACTGTGGAGAACATGGTTATGATCTTAAACACGGCCCCGCCCAACAGGAAAGAGCTGTAGAATCGGGTTACTGGCCTTTATTCAGATTCAATCCTGCCCAGCCAAAAGGCAAAAGATTCAAGCTGGATTCAAAACCGCCAAGAATACCAATCAAAGACTTTATGTACAATGAGACCCGCTTTACCCGGGTGGCAAAAGAAAATGCCGAAGTGGGTGAAGCTTTACTGAAACAGGCCCAGGAAGAGGTTGAAGTTAAATGGGAAAGACTGGAACTTTTCAGAGATATGTAATTGCCAACAACTATTAATCAATTCAAAATACGTTTTTAGTTATATGTTCAGAACGTGATAATTCAGAGATATGGCTAAAAACGTATTTGTTTAATCTTCTAAATTAAACATTATGGAAAATAATACCGTAAAAATCCTGGACCAGGCAATTAAAAAGCTGGATGAAGCAAAAGAAGAGCTTGGAAGACCCGAGGAAGATGTTGTATCATTCCTGGTATGTAAAAATTCACAATTTGCAATAGAGAACCTTCTCAAGGCATATCTGCTGAATAATAATATTGATCCTTCAGATTGTAAGACAGTAGATAGTTTATATACGAAATGCCGGTCTATAAACAAGAACTTTGAATCAATTGATCTATCAGGTTTTAATTGTAAAGCCAGTGATTTGCAAAAAAGCTATTGTAGTGATAATCCAAAAGTAAGTAATTGTTATAAGCTGGCTGATGACCTAAAGGCCTTCTTGCGCAGAGAGCAACTTTTTAGTTAGTTTTTTCTTGGTTTCTGGTGCACATAAAGTCTGCTTATTGATTTAACCAGGTTCAAATAAATGTTATTTCAATTCTGCGGGTTTATATAACCTGAAGGCTTGTTGAGATTACAGAAATTAATATGCTTTTCTGCATTCAGGCTGCTTTCTTTGTTCAAATTGAACGGCGTGTTCCAAGACAAGATATGCAGCGGTAACAAGATTCCGAAGTTCATAATATTCCAGGAGAAAACAATTATTATCAAATTTTTCGACCAGCATATTTCTCATAAGTTTTAGTTCTTCCAGGGCAGATTTCTTTGCCGGGACAGGAGAAAGGTATACCAGTTCGTAGGTCATTAGATGTTTAAGCCTTTTTCTTAAAGATTCGAGGCTTATCTTATTTTGATCGGAATTTTTACTTCTGCTCTCCATGGAGATAGAACCTCTTTGGCTGTCAATTTCATCTATCCCGGGTGCCAGGAATTTGGCTGCCTGATGAGAGAAAACCAGGGCTTCCAGAAGCGAGTTTGAAGCCAGGCGGTTTGAACCGTGTAGCCCCGTGGAACTACATTCTCCCGATGCAAAGAGATTCTTTAGGGAAGTCTGCCCGTTCTTGTCCACCTTTATACCTCCACATTGATAATGTGCAGCGGGAATAACAGGGATAAGGTCTGTCTTAAGATTTATTCCTTTTTTCCAGCAATTTTTACTAATAGTAGGGAAATGCCGGGCAAACATACCTTGATCAAGGTGCCGGCAATCCAGGTAAACACATTTTTCACCTGAATTAGACAACTCTTTTAAAATAGCAGCAGAAATAATATCTCTTGTAGCCAGTTCTCCGCGGCGATCATGGTCAAATAGGAATCTTTTGCCGTCTTTATTTACCAGGTAGGCTCCATAGCCTCTGACGGCTTCAGAAATAAGAAAAAGACCTCCTGGGGTTTTTTCATATAAAGCAGTAGGATGAAATTGCACAAAATTCATGTCTCTAATCTCAGCCCCGGCATTAAATGCCATTGCCACACCATCGGCTGTTGCAACCGATGGATTTGTTGTATTGGCGAATAGTTTACCACTTCCTCCAGTAGCCAGAAGGGTTACCCTGTTTTTGATTTCGGTAAGTATATTTTTGCTAAGGTCCAGGGCTCTAATTCCAATACAGCGCGGAATTCCTCTCCAGTATTTTATAAGCAGATCGGTCACAAAATACTGGGAATGCAATTTTATATTAGGATAGGAAGCCACTTTTTCCAGAAGCTTGGTCTGGATCTCAAGCCCGGTAAAATCCTGTTTATGCAGTATCCTGTTAAAAGAATGCCCACCCTCCAGGGCCAGGTCGAATTCACCGGTAGAAGAGAGGTCGAAATTGCTACCCCACTCCAAAAGTTCGTTAAGCCTCTCCGGCGCCTGTTCCACCACCATCTTTACAGTTTCGGGATCGTTGAAGCCCTTTCCTGCATTGATAGTATCCTGGAAATGGGATTCAAAGCTATCATGCTTATGATCCAGAACAACGGCTATGCCTCCCTGGGCACTTTTGGTGTTTCCTGAATCGGATTTTTCTTTAGTGAAAATGGAGATCTCCAGATCGGGTCTTTCTTCTGCTAATTTTATGGCGAATGAAAGACCAGCTATACCTGAGCCTACAACCGCAATATCAGTTTTGAACAACATATTCTATTGATAATTCGAGCATTCGTTTAATAGGAAGCGCTGCTTTTTCCATTATTCTCTCTTCGAGTTCGATTTCCGGAGTTTCATTTTTAAGACATAAATGAAGTTTTTGGAGACTATTCATCTTCATATAAGCGCACTCACTGCAGGCACAACTGTTATCTTCTTTAGCGGGAGCGGGAATTATGGTCTTTTCCGGGAATTTTTTTTGCATATCATAGAGAATACCGGCTTCGGTGGCTACGATAAAAGTGGTCCAATCGGTTTTTGCGATATATTTAATTAAACCAGAGGTTGAACCAATATAGGAAGCGGCCCTCAGGATATGACTTTCCGATTCGGGGTGGGCAATGATCCGGGCTGAAGGATATTTTTTATGCAGATCCAGTAATTTGTCGATTGAAAAAGCCTCATGAACCACACAGGAACCATCCCAGAGCAGCATTTCACGTCCGGTTTTTCTGATGAGATAATCCCCCAGATTTTTATCGGGAGCGAAAATTATCTTTTTTTCCTTCGGAATGGAATTGATGATCCTTTCAGCATTTGAAGAGGTACACACTATATCACTCATCGTTTTGATCTCTGCTGAACAATTTATGTAGGTTACCACTATGTGGTCTGGGTGCTGCTCTATAAATTTCCTGAAACTTTCCGGTTCACAACTATCAGCCAGGGAACATCCGGCATTAAGATCGGGCAGGAGAACTTTCTTTTCCGGATTGAGGATCTTGGCGGTTTCAGCCATAAAATGAACTCCGGCGAAAACAATGATCCCGGCACTGGTCTGTGCTGCTTTTTTTGCCAACTCCAGGCTGTCTCCCACAAAATCGGCAACCTCTTTAATTGCAGGTTCCTGATAATAATGGGCAAGTACAACCGCATTTTTTTTCTTTTTAAGTATCTGTACCCGAGTCTGTAATTCTTGAGTTTCAGAAGGAAATTCTTTCATTTATCAAAATCTTAGATAGGGGCTGATCTTTTTGAAGCCTCTTCATTCGTCGGGTTACAAAATTAGTGACCACATTCAGCTTATTTTATGACCATTGTCATTTTTTGAAAAGAATCCATAATTGAAACTAATTGATTTTCATTGAAAATAATAGAGTTGAAGAGATCAATTTTATAACTTCGAGAATTTTGAAAGTAAGTCGAAAAACTGGTCTGAAATTGAGTACAAAGTACTGATAAAGGCAAATTAAAAGGAATTGAGAATGCAGATAGGTGACCTTAATGGAACCATGAAACTTAAGAATGGAATTGAAATGCCATACCTTGGGTTGGGTGTTTATAAGGCAAAAGACGGAGCTGAAGTTATTCGTTCAGTAAAACACGCCCTGAATACCGGATATCGTTTGATAGATACGGCCTCCTTTTATGAGAACGAAGAGGGAGTGGGTGAGGCGATAAAAAATTCCGGAATTTCACGGGAGGAAATATTCGTTACCACGAAGATCTGGATCGATGATCAGGGTGCTAATTCTACCCGGCGGGCCTTTGAAACCTCACTTCGTAAGCTTGATTTCGATTACATTGATATGTATCTTATTCACTGGCCTGTACCTGATAAGTTTCTTGATAGCTGGAAGGTTCTTCAGGAGTTATATGAAGAGGGGAAAGTAAAGGCAATAGGAGTGAGTAATTGTCTTGTTCATCACTTGGAAAGTATAAAGGAAACCGGAGGAGCTCAGCCTATGGTCTTGCAGAACGAATTTCATCCAAGACTGGTACAACAGGTGTTGCTGGATTACTGTATGGAGAACGATATTCGGTATCAGGCCTGGTCACCATTGATGCGGGGTAAAATACTTAGCAATGAGATACTGGAAGATCTTGCCGTAAAATATTCCAAAACCCCTGCCCAGATAGTACTTAGATGGGACCTTCAAAAAGGAGTGGCAACTATTCCCAAGAGCGTACATAAAGAAAGGATAATCGAGAACTCCATGGTTTTTGATTTTGAACTGGCTCCAGATGAGGTGGACCTGATAGATTCTCTGGAAAACGATACACGTACCGGAGCTCACCCCGATCATTTTATGGCACATTTCCAGAATAAATCTTGAAAATTTTAAATTCCGATTTCCTTTTGATAATTAAAATAAAGCTGTTTAATTTGCAGTCCTAAATCGGGATGTGGCGCAGTCTGGTAGCGTATACGCCTGGGGGGCGTGGGGTCGCAGGTTCAAATCCTGTCATCCCGACTCTTTAACTATGTAAGTTAAAATTAATAAATAGGGTAATTATATGTTTTTCATGTAATTGCCCTTTTATTATTTGGAGTTGTTGAATAAATACTTCTATGGTCCTTTCCCTTTAGAGAAGCATGTCGTAATTCAATTTTGTAAAGATAGTCTACTTTCCCCTTAGTATTTGGCCTCCTCGACTATTTTTAATGTTATCGATTACAATTTAATTTTTTAAGAGGTTTTTTTCGGGTTTTATATTCTGCAAAGTTCTAAATTTCTAAATTTACTGGTCATATAAATTATAAATCCACGGTTTTAATCACTATTTATTACTATAATATCAAAATTATTCCTGAAAAATTTTGTTTTTGATTTATAATAAATATATTTACGTAATCGATTGCATTGTTAAAATATTAAGAAATGGTAATTGTTTACAGTAATATCAGGTGTTTTTGATAATTTTTCAAACGTTGTAGTTACTAGATTTTAACATTTTTATTAAGCTGAATTGAAAAATCAATAATCATTAGTGTTGACAAAATGGGAAAATGGCACTAAAAAATAATTTAACTAACTAATTTTATGGAACAAGTTCTTGCGAAAAAAAAATCGTTTCTCATAGGGTTTCCAGGGAGGCGATTAAGGTACAAACTACATGGCCTTTTATTTTTGTGTATTCTATTTAGTGCCAATGTGATTTTTGCTCAAACCACTGAAGTTACCGGAACTGTAATTGCTGCCGATTCAGAAATGCCTCTGGCCGGAGTGACGGTTTTGGAGAAAGGCACTTCAAATGGAGTGGCAACGAATTTTGATGGAGAGTATTCCATTACCGTCTCAAACGAAAATGCTGTACTGGTATTCAGTTATGTGGGATTTCAAACCATCGAAGAGAATGCAGGTGGACGATCCACGATTAATGTTCAGCTTCCTGTAGATTCAAATGCACTGGATGAAGTTGTAGTTGTGGGTTACGGTACGGCCAGAAAATCTGATCTAACTGGATCTGTCGTTTCTATCTCTGGTGATGAATTGGATCAGCAGGCGAAAGCTAGTGTTGCAGAAACCTTAACGGGAAGACTGCCCGGAGTACAGGTGCTCTCTACTGAGGGTTCCCCCGATGCTGAAATAAATATCAGAATTCGAGGTAATGGTTCATTAACCCAGGATAGTTCGCCCTTAATCATTGTGGATGGATTTCCGGTAGCCAGCATGAGCGACATAAGTCCAACCGATATTGCCAGTATTTCTGTATTAAAGGATGCTTCTTCAACAGCCATTTATGGTTCGCGAGGTGCTAACGGAGTTATTATTATTACTACCAAGGATGGCGTCGCTGGACAGATTAATGTAAATCTTAATACCTTTTACGGATTTCAGAAAATAGCCAATACAATTGATGTTCTTGAGCCCGAAGATTATGTGAAATGGCAGTACGAATATGCCCTGCTTCGTGATCCTGAAAACCTTGATTCCTATGAGCGATATTTTGGATTGTGGCAGGATTATGATCTATACCAAGGTAAAGAAGGTAATAATTGGCAAAAGCAGATTTATGGAAATATGGGCGAGGTACAAAGCCATGACCTGTCAGTTAGAGGAGGTTCTGAGAAGGCCAGTTTTAACTTTAACTATGCACATTATGATGTGAATACGATTATGGTCGGATCAGATTTTAAAAGAGATAACCTCTCCCTGGCCTTAAAAAGTCAGGCAGGAGAGAAGGTTGATTTATCCTTTACAGTTAGATATTCAGATACTGAAATTAATGGTGGAGGTGCCAATGAACAAAATGAAATATCTTCAGCAGATTCGAGATTGAAGTATAGTGTTCAGTATTCTCCGATTCCAATTTCAGGATTAACTACAACGAATACCGATGAAGCCTTAACTGGATATTTAGTAAATCCTTTTGTTGCTACGGCAGATAATCAAAGACTTCAATTAAGAAAAAACTATAATATGTTAGGGAGCTTTGGTTGGGATATTATAGATAATCTTAGATTCCAGTCAGATTTTGGTCTTGATTACCGTACCGAGCAGGATTATCGGTATTATGGTCGTTCTACTTATTACGCAAGTAATAGGCCATCTGCAGAAAACCAGGGACTTCCTTCGCTGGTCTATAGTGACCGGAAGCGCGAAAGCTTCAGAAATGCTAATACTATAAATTACGATTTTGCTGATTTACTTGGTGAAGATCATAATTTAAAACTATTAGTAGGTGAAGAGATGATCATTACTCAGGATAATGAAGAAACTTCTGAAATTCAAGGGTTTCCAAAGGATTTCGATTTTGAAACAACTAGAAAATTAACTACTCAGGGTACTCCTCAAACTGTGGATAATTTCTATCGTCCAGATGATAAACTCTTATCTTTCTTCGGCCGTGTTAATTACGATTTTAAGAACAGGTATTTGCTTACGGCTACCTACCGGGCAGATGGTTCAAGTAAATTTCTAGGTGACAATCGTTGGGGTTACTTCCCCTCAGCTGCAATAGCCTGGAAAATAAAAGAGGAGGATTTTCTTAAAGATTCAGAATGGCTGGATGCTCTTAAATTAAGATTAAGTTATGGTGAAGCTGGTAATAACAATATTCCGGCAGGTCAAACTGTACAAAGCTTTCAGTCTAACACCACTACTTATTTGAACGAAATTCCAACTTACTGGTCCGCATCAAGAGTTCTAGCTAATCCTGATCTTAAATGGGAAACCACGGTTACCCAAAATGCCGGTCTGGATTTTGAAATGTTCCACGGATTTTTGAGAGGTAGCGTTGAGGCCTATAAGAATGTAACTACAGACCTTTTACTTGCCTTTAGAACCCCGGGTTCTGGATATGAATTCCAGTACAGGAACCTGGGAGAGATTCAGAATACAGGTGTGGAAGGATCCCTGAATTTTAACCCGATTATGGAACAAGATTACGGATTAAGTTTCTCCCTGAATGTTTCGGCAAACAAAAATAAGATCAACTCTCTTGGATCTCTGGAAGATTATCAAGACTATTCTGGGTGGGCATCTTCCCAAATAGGAAGTGACTATGCCGTGTGGGTTGGTCAGCCAGTAGGTGCCATGTACGGTTATCAGAGTGATGGACGATATGAGGTGTCAGATTTTGATTTTGATGCTGCAACAAACACTTATACTTTAAGGTCTGATGTTGTGGATAATAGTGATGTTATAGGTGAAGTGATGCCGGGATCATTAAAGTTAAAGGACATCAACGGGGACGGAGTAGTGGATATTAACGACAACTCGATCATTGGAGATGCTAACCCGGATTTTACAGGAGGTTTTGTTCTTGATGGCTATGCATATGGATTTGATCTTTCCGCTGCATTTAATTTTAGCGTAGGAAACGATGTTTATAATGCCAATAAGGTTCAGTATACCACAGCCAATGAAAATAGCCAGTACAGAAACTTAAGTACGGCAATGGCAGACGGAAGAAGGTGGACCAACCTTAATCCTGAAACCGGAGAGCTTATAACCGATCCTGATCAACTTGCAGCGGCTAATGTAAACACTACGATGTGGTCGCCTTATATGAGAAATTATGTTTTTAGTGACTGGGCTGTGGAAGATGGATCATTCCTTAGGTTGAATACTCTTACCTTAGGTTATACCCTGCCAGATTCTCTGGTGTCAAAAGCGAATATTACTAAACTAAGATTTTACGCAACAGCTAACAATGTGTTTGTTCTAACCGATTATTCCGGGTTGGACCCTGAAGTTTCTACCAGGAGAAAGACACCGCTTACTCCGGGTGTGGATTATTCTCCGTTCCCTAGAAGTAGGCAAGTGGTATTCGGTTTAAACCTTAATTTTTAAAATTTAGATGATAATGAAGAATATAATAAAAATCTTTTCGATAATCCTTTTGACAGGTCTTATGGTATCCTGTGAGGAAGATTTGTTAGATGGGGAGTTTTTAGATGCTCCGGCAAAATCTACACTGGATGAATCTACTATTTTCTCCACCGTTGACCTCGCCAAAGGTGCTGTAGATGGTATTCTTGAACCTATGGGACAAACAAACTCCTATCGCGGACGGTTTATCCCTTACTACGGATTTAATACCGATGTAGAATATAACTATAGTGCTGGAGATGAAGGATCAGATGCCGATCTGGTTTACTACGATGCCAAGCCTACTAACTCCAGGATGAATACTGATAACAATGCGTGGGCAATGATGTATCAGGGTATAGAAAGGGCAAATATTGTTATTCGAGGACTTAGAAACTTCGGTAACCCAGAACCTGGAAATGAGTTTGGCCAACTTTTAGGAGCAGCGCTTACTTACAGGGCGGTTTATTATGCTGATCTTATGAAAGCCTGGGGAGATGTGCCAGCACGTTTTGAACCAATTACTTCCGAGACATTATATCTTCCAAAAACTAGTCGTGATACCATTTATAAAAGGCTGATAGCAGATCTTGGGGAAGCTGCTGAACTTGTAGCCTGGCCAAATGAAACACCTTCAACATCTTCAGTAGAGCGAATTAATAAAGCCTTTGTAAAGGCATTTAGAGCTAGATTGGCGATGGTTGCAAGTGGTTACCAGCAATATCCTGATGGAGTAAGACGAAGCAATGATCCTGAACTTTCAGTTCAAAACATGTATCAGTTAGCGCTGGATGAAGCTACGGATGTTATTAATAGCGGAAGAGCTTCTCTAAATCCGTCATTTGAGGGATTTTGGCGAAGATATAATGAGGAAAATACAACCGCAGGTGGAGAATCCTTATGGGAAATTCCTTTTGCCGACGGTCGTGGTCGTGTTCTCTTCTCATTTGGAATTAGACATCGTAGCGTAGACCAATTCACCGGTCAGCCAAGGGGAGGTACTGCTGGTCCAACCCCAACAGTTTACTACGATTTTGACGAAGATGATACAAGGCGTGATGTAACAGCTGTTCCTTACCAATGGGGAACTGCTGTAGATGGAATCGCGCAGCAGGAACTTACTGGCATCGACCTCTGGTATTTCGGTAAATATCGTTACGAATGGATGAACAGGTATGTAACTTCTACCAATGATGATGGATTGAATTTGATCTATATGCGATATGCTGAAGTGCTATTAACAGCTGCTGAAGCGGCCAATGAACTTCAGGGACCTGGTGCAGCGGCACCTTATTTAAAAGAAATTCGACGAAGAGCATTTCCGGAGGATGTTCACGCCGAGAAAGTAGAAGCTTACGTAAACGCATTGGGCTCTAAAGAAGAAATGTTTAGAGCAATCGTAGAGGAATATAAATATGAGTTTACAGGTGAAATGGACAGGAAAATGGACCTTATTCGCTGGAATCTGCTGAGTGAAAAACTGGATGAGGAAAAACAGGAACTGTCAGATCTTAACAATAGGACCGGTGATTATGCTAATGTACCAACCACCTTATATTACAAATATGAAGATGATGGTTATACGCTGGATATCTATGGATTGGAAAGAGGAGAAACTGGAAATCCGGGTCCTGAATATTCCGCTTTCAACTGGAATCAGCCGTTAGATGAAATTATAAATACCTTGTACAAACCGGGAGTTGATCCAGATAACAGGCAATTCTGGCCAATCTGGCAGGTCTTTATTGACGCCAGCAATGGGCAGTTAGTAAACGATTACGGATACTAGAAGTGAAAAACAGACTTAATTTATAATTATGAAAGTTAGAGATATTTTAAAAAATTTACTGATAGTCATCACAATTGGGGCTACAGTTGCCGCTTGTGATTATGATAAAGAGCTCATAGAGGAATTGCCAGTAGAAAGAGAATTCGCCCCTGTTAATTTATCCGCCTTTGTTCGAAATCAGGTGAATGTAGAACTGAACTGGACAGTGAACGAGAATGCTAATAGTTATATAGTAGAATTCGCTGCCGATTCTTTGCAGTTCAATAATATTGTAAAAACTGTGGAGGTGAATCCCGATGAACTGCCTGTTCTGGTTCCGCTAGACAGTGAAACCCTGTATTCAATCAGGGTAAAAGCGATTAGTGACCGAGGTCTGGACGATTCCTCATGGGCGGTAACCACAGCCAGAACCCTGACCGAGCAACTGTTTCTTGAAATCCAGGATGGAGATATTCTGGCAAAAGAGGCTACATTAAGGTGGGTGCCAGATAGTGAGGTTACCGAAATCACTTTGAGCCCGGGAGATATTAGCTACACTATTACAGCTGAAGACATAGCTAGCGGAGTAGCGACAATTTCGGGTCTCGAATCGGAAACAGAATATACTGCTACCCTTCTTAACGGAAATACTATTAGAGGCGTGAAGACCTTTACAACTGGAATCGACATAGGAGGCGGGAAACTGGTTACTCCAGAGGATGATCTATTGCAAATGATTGCCGATGGAGTTTCAGGAGACGTATTCGTATTGGAACCGGGGGATTATACAAGCCAGACCGGTACCATAACCCTCGATAAATCTATTACCATTCAGGGATTAAGAAGTTTTGATAAACCTCTATTGCAAGTCAACTTCGAACTTGTTGCTGGTGCTGAGGACGTTGAATTGATCGACCTTAATTTACAGGGTCTTGGGGAAGGTTCAGAAGATCTATCAGATGTGGTAAGGTATACTGGACCCGGTAATTACAATTCTCTATTGATTAGAGGATCTGAAATACATAATTATTCACGTTCCTTCATTGCAGGAAATGAGACAGATGCCATCCTTCAAAATTTGACCGTAGAGAACTCTATTGTATACGACGTCTTTACAAGTGGTGGTGATTTCATCGATTTCAGGAATTCAGATGTACTGAATGTTACCCTAATGAACAGTACGTTCTATAATTGTGCCCCAGGAAGGGACTTTATCAGGATGGATGCAAGCGGTACCTCAAATGATTCAGGTGTAACGGCTAATATCCTTTTAGATGGTCTTACCATAAATGCCTGTTCCAATTCTGATAGCAGAAGGATACTCTATGTTCGATTTGTGTCGAATGACGTGACCGTACGTAATACAATAATTTCGAATACAGAGTCTGAAGGTTATGCCGACAGGGAGGGAATTGATGAATCCCCAACTTTCAGTAATAACAATTACTGGAACGCACCTGGATTCACCAATGATTCTCAATATATTTTTGATAGCAGCAATCCATTCACTCAGGATCCTGGTTATGTTGATCCTGCAAATGGAGATTTTACGCTAACAAATCAAACTCTAATTGATAACAACGTGGGAGATCCACGATGGAGATAAAATTATGCTAGGTGAATTTTAAATATAAAAGGGGTATGCGTCTTCACGATGCATACCCTTTTTTATTTCTGTGATCAACCAGCATCAGAAACTTACCATAATTCAATCTGGATTATGACCTGGGGCTTTTGGGCCGAATAATTACAATTTGTTTAAAATTTAAAACAATTCAGAAACCAGGATAGGAAACATTTTAAACTTAAATCTTTTATTGAATGATGAAACGATTACACTTACTATACCTCTTCCTCATAATTGGGGGCTTAATGGGGTATTCTCAGGAATCCACAGATCTTCCAGATGTCTGGGACTTTGGAGCCACTCAGCTGGACGAATCCCAGTATGACAATCAATTATCCGTAGAAGTTATCAATTCATGGTATGATGAATCGATCACTCCAGGAACTAGCGGTCATACCCTGCCAGATTTCACGGCAGGTGATTTGAGCTTCACTGGTGGCGGAAGTGACCGTCTTAGAACGAGC
>NZ_JAJSON010000006.1 GCF_022410465.1 Christiangramia crocea
AAAGATTAAAGATATGGCTCAATATACAAGATTAGAAGTAGCTTCGGTGATGAAAGAAGTAGGGATGGTTCCTTTGTTCTTTCATTCCGATGTGGAACTGGGAAAGCAGGTGCTGAAAGCTTGCTACGACGGGGGTGCCCGTTTGCTGGAATTTACCAGCCGTGGAGATTTCGCATTTGAAGTATTTGGTGAACTCAATAAGTACGCTTTGAAGGAACTACCGGGAATGATCCTGGGAGTCGGTTCTGTAACAGACGCTGCTGCTGCATCGCTTTATATGCAGTTAGGAGCCAATTTCATTGTTACTCCCGTGCTTAGGGAAGACATCGCTGTGGTTTGTAACCGCCGTAAGGTGCTTTGGTCCCCGGGTTGTGGTTCTCTTACGGAGATTGCCCGTGCCGAAGAACTGGGATGTGAAATCGTGAAATTATTCCCCGGCGATATTTACGGACCGCAGTTTGTAAAAGGGGTAAAAGGGCCACAACCCTGGACCAGCATTATGCCTACCGGAGGTGTTTCTCCGGATGAAGAAAACCTTAAGGGATGGTTTAATGCAGGGGTAACCTGCGTGGGAATGGGTTCCAAACTCATCTCAAAAGAGATTCTGGCAACTAAAGATTTTGATAAGTTGCAAAATACCGTAGCGGAAACTTTATCACTTATCCAGCGGCTGAAAAAATAGCCCCTGGGTGAGAAGAAGAATTTTCGCCTAATAAAGTATCGGCAATGAACAGGTTCATTGCCGGTTTGATAATATGCTTGAAGGATTAAACAATTCATGGAGGCAGAACCGAAAAATAAAAGAAAAGTGGTCACTTTCGGCGAAGTGCTGATGCGACTCTCGCCTGCCGAGAATCGCAAGTTGCAGCAGGCGACGCATCTTGATTTTTTTTTCGGAGGTACTGAAATGAATGTAGCAGCCTCCCTGGCCTATTTCGGTGTTCCGGTGCAGCATATTACGAATGTCTCCAACGATATTGTAGGGGATGCAGCTATAGCCACCTTGCGTAAATTCGGAATTGAAGTTTCACAGGTAAAAAAGGTAGATCATCCACTTGGGATCTACTTTCTTGAAGTAGGCTCCGCCATGCGTTCCAGCCAGATAGCCTATAACAGGCTCCATAGTGCGTTTGCGAATATTACTCCGGAAAGTGTGGATTGGGAGGAAATTCTTGAAGATGCAGATTACCTGCACTGGGCTGGAATATCACCTGCAATCTCAGAGGGCGCTTATCAAACTCTGAAAAAAGGATTAGAAATAGCCAGAGAAAAGAAGATCGTTGTGACTGCCGATCCTGCCTACAGAAGCAATCTATGGAAATACGGAAGAAAGAGCCAGGAAGTACTGGCAGAGCTGGTAGATCTATCCTCGATCTTCATCGGGGGGGTGAATGAAATTAATGAGATACTAGGATCTGATTATCCTTTTGAAGAAGAGGGTTTTATTGAAGGCAGCAAGGCACTGCTTCAAGCTCATCCTTCTATAGAAAAGATTTTCGATAAGGTTCGCACCAGTGTAAGTTCTTCCTGGCAAAAGATATCTGGCCGGGCCTGGAACGGTAAGAATTATTTAACCAGCGAGGAACTGGAAATAAGAGATGTTGTTGACAGGATTGGAACCGGGGATGCTTATGCCGCCGGAGTCTTATATGGATTGCAGCATTTTGACGACCAAGAGGTCCTGAATTTTGCCAACGCGGCCTGTGCTTTAAAACATACGCATGTTGGAGATGCCAACCTGGTAAGTGTGGAGGAAGTACTGGAAGTGGTAAGTGGCAATGTTAGTGGAAGAATTAAGAGATAATTAGTTAAAACAGAAATGATAAAAAGAATTGAACATAGAATTTCCCTGAATAAAAAGGCTTCCGGATTATTAACTGTCTTCAGCCTTTTGATCAGTAAAAAAGAAAACCATGAGAATTAGGATCCGATCTTTTTTGCTTTGTGCCATGGCGGTTATGATTTTCGTGGGTTGTGCAGAAAAATCAAAAACCAGAATAATAAAATTGGGACATGGTCTTGATACCAGTCATCCTGTACATAAGGCGATGGTTTTTATGGGGGAGCGACTGGCAGAAAAATCGGGAGGCACCATGCGCATTGATATATACCCCAATCAACAGCTGGGTTCAGAGCGTGAATGTCTGGAGCTATTGCAGATAGGAAGTCTTGGAATGACCAAGGTCTCTACGGGGGTTATGGAGAATTTTGCTACAAGTTTAAAGGTTTTTGGACTTCCGTTCTTATTCAGGGACCGTGAACACAGGTTCAATGTTCTGGAAAGTGAAATAGGTGAGGATTTTCTTAATTCCAGTATCGATAAACGTTTAAAAGGTTTAACCTTTTATGATGCCGGCAGTCGTAGTTTCTATACCAAAAAGCCTATTGAAACCCCAAAGGACCTTGAGGGTTTGAAGATACGTGTGATGGAAAGTCAAACTGCCATCAATATGGTAAAGAACCTGGGAGGTTCACCAACCCCTATCGCCTGGGGAGAATTATATACGGCCCTTCAACAGGGAATCGTCGATGGTGCAGAGAATAACCTGCCCAGTTTTCACCTTTCCAGGCACTATGAAGTTTGTAAATATTACCTGGTTGACGAGCATACGGCACTTCCCGATGAACTGGTGATTGGAACGCCGGTATGGAACAAGCTCTCTGGAGAGCAACAAACATGGCTCAAGGAAGCAGCGATGGAATCTTCCGAATATCAAAAAAAATTATGGCGTGAAGCCGAATTAAAAGCTTTGGAGGAAATTAAGGCAGCCGGGGTTACGGTGATTCAAGCCGAAAAAGAAAAATTTAGAGAGAAAGTACAGCCTATGTACGATGAATTCAGCAAAGACCCTGAAATGAAACAAATAATACAAGATATACAAGCAGTAGAATAGTATGAAAAAGCGCTTAGATAAATTCTTAGGAGCCGTTTTGGTAGCCTTGATGACTGTTATGGTAGTGGCTGTTTTATGGCAGGTATTTTCAAGATATGTAATGCAATCGCCCAGTTCTGTTACCGAAGAACTGGCGAGATACCTTCTTATTTGGATCGGGATCCTGGGGGCTGCATACGCTGCCGGGCAGCAGGAGCATCTTGCCATTAACCTGCTGGAGGAAAAGCTTAATAAGAAAAACCAAAAGAGGCTCAGGATAGGGATCGATGTTTTGATCATTTTTTTCTGTGTTACCGTACTGATAATAGGAGGAGGAAACCTGGTGTATGTTAATTATGACCTGGGACAGAGTTCTGCTGCCCTGGAAATTCCCTTGTATATAGTTTACATGGTAGTGCCCTTGAGCGGATTTCTTATTACCATTTATAAAGTAAATGAAATTATGAACCCTGAAAAATACCTGGTATGATATCTGAAGTTTTAATCCTGGTCATTTCTTTTGTGGTTCTACTCTCTATTGGGGTTCCGGTGGCTTGGTCCATTGGTTTATCCTGTCTTTTTACCATGCTTGCCAGCATAGATTCACTGGCGGCATTTACCACTGTTTCCCAGCGAATGGCCACAGGGCTGGATAGTTTTTCACTGCTGGCTATTCCTTTCTTTATACTGGCGGGACAGATCATGAACCAGGGAGGGATTGCCAATCGGCTCATTAACTTTGCCAAGGCGCTTATTGGTTCGCTGCCCGGTGGACTCGTATATGTAAATGTGATCGCAGCTATGTTGTTCGGGGCTATTTCAGGTTCTGCCGTAGCCGCGGCATCTGCCATAGGTGGGATCCTGGGGCCACCCATGGAAAAAGAGAATTATTCCAGGGAATTCGGTGCCGCTATTAATGTAACGGCATCTACCACTGGACTTGTTATTCCCCCTTCTAATGTACTGATCGTATATTCCCTGGCTAGTGGAGGGGTTTCTATTGCCTCGCTTTTCCTGGCGGGTTATCTCCCGGGAATTCTGATGGGCCTCGCCCTGATGCTGGTCGCGGCAGTCTGGATCAAGAAAAAGAAGTATCCAGCTGGTAATTCTACCAGTTTGGGACTACTGGTCTCTACCTTTTTAAAGGCCCTTCCAAGTTTATTATTGCTTGTAGTGGTAATTGGCGGGATTGTCTCCGGAATATTCACTGCCACGGAAGCCTCGGGGATTGCTGTTCTATACTGCCTGGTGCTTTCTTTTATTTACAGGGAACTGGATAGTAAGACGCTCTATAATGTGTTTTTGAGTTCGGTAGGAACCACGGCTATCGTAATGCTTCTTATCGCTACCTCTATGAGTATGTCCTGGGTAATGTCTTATGAAAATATTCCGCAAACTGTAAGTGAAGCATTGTTGGCACTGAGCGATAATAAATATGTGATTTTACTTATCATAAACCTGCTATTGCTTTTTGTTGGAACATTTATGGACATGACGCCAGCGGTACTGATATTCACCCCCATATTTTTACCGGTGATGCAGAACCTGGGCGTAGACCCGGTGCATTTCGGGATCATTATGGTGATGAACCTATGTGTGGGACTCTGTACCCCTCCGGTAGGTTCAGTCCTCTTTATTGGCGTAGGAGTGGCCAAGACCACCATTCAAAAAGTTATTAAACCTTTGATCCCTTTGTATATTGTGATGGCAATAGTATTACTATTGGTGACCTTTATTCCGGCCATCAGCCTTTGGTTACCAAATCTATTTGAATAAAAATAAC
>NZ_JAJSON010000007.1 GCF_022410465.1 Christiangramia crocea
GTGAACATACGCTCCCCGTGAAAGCGGCTGCAAATATACACCCGATCTTTTCTTTTGGCAAAACTTTTCGTGAAGTATTTTTAGATAATTTTAAGAGCTCTCGTTAAGCCTCTGAACACCAGACACAAATAAAGATGATTTAACGACTTCTATTTTTTGAGAAACCAGAATTACTCCATTTATCGCTTAAATCGAGGTATTCAAAATCCAGAGCACTGGCCTGCCTTTCTAAAATGTTATCCCGAAATGACCTTTGTAGGATATCCTCAATAAGGAAATCTTCCTGGTTAGATTCCGGGTCGTATTCTTCCTTCAGGGAAATATCGAACATGCTAGCCGTGGTATTGTACCAGAAAGCCCGCCATCCGCTTTTTAGATTCTTTACAAGATCAAAGGTAGTAGTACCGGTTTGCCGGTGGATTAGTTTTACAAGTATCTGACCCTCCGTGCGGGTTAACTTTTTCAGCTCTGCCGAAAATTCTTCTTCAATATAATTCTGTACAATTTTAGTGTACCTTTTTCTATCCCTCCTGGATTTGATCTTATCAAGTCTAGAATTAAGCTCTACTAACCTTTCCGAAGCCAGCTTAGCATAAGGGTAAACTTTCCGGGTTTTCTTCCTTAGTATAAGGTAACGCCTCCTGGCATTAATATCATCAAACTTAAGCCGGCGAAGTAATACCACTTCTTCCAGGTCAATAGTCTCACGAGGAACCGAATCACCTGCAATGATCATATACCGTTTTTGTAGAGTATCACTATCAAGAGTATCCATTTCCATTTGAGAAATGCTTTTCTGGCTAAACCCGGCAAAACCCAGTAAAAATATTAATATGGAAATATATTTGCTCATCAACTTTCAACTTTCAACAAGACTTTTAACCAAAATCATTCCAAAATTAATCATTCGCCGGTTGCCTTCCACCCAAATCTTTTTAATTTCGCTAAAATTTATGAATTATGAAGAAAACCGAAATACTAGATGAAAAATCGCTAAAGTTCCTGGAGAACTATCTGAATAATGCTGCACCTACTGGTTACGAATCTGAAGGGCAGAAATTATGGATGGAATACCTGAAACCATATGTTGATGAATTCTTCACCGACACTTATGGTACTGCAGTTGGCGTGATAAATCCGGAAGCAAAATATAAAGTAGTAATTGAAGGGCATGCTGACGAAATTTCATGGTATGTAAATTATATCACAGATGAAGGTCTTATATATGTGGTAAGAAATGGAGGTAGCGACCATCAGATAGCCGCTTCAAAAAGGGTGAATATCCATACCAAAAAGGGAATAGTTAAAGGTGTATTTGGCTGGCCTGCCATTCATACAAGAGATAAAGAAAAGGAACAGGCACCAAAAATGGACAATATCTGTATAGATGTTGGCTGTACCAGTAAAGAAGAAGTTGAAGAACTTGGTGTACATGTTGGTTGTGTTATCACTTATCCTGATGAGTTCTTTGTTCTGAATAAAAACAAGTTTGTTTGCCGTGCCCTTGATAACCGTATTGGCGGATTCATGATAGCTCAGGTAGCCAGGCTTTTAAAAGAGAACAAGAAAAAATTACCTTTCGGGCTGTATGTAACAAACTCGGTACAGGAAGAAATTGGATTACGCGGAGCTGAAATGATTACTCACAGGATACAGCCAAATGTAGCCATTGTGACCGATGTGACCCACGACACCACTACTCCAATGATAGAAAAAAAGACCAATGGTCTGAATAAAATTGGTGATGGACCTGTTATCTCATATGCCCCGGCTGTTCAGAATAAGCTTAGAGAATTGATCATAGACACGGCCGAAGAAAAGAAGATCCCATTCCAGAGACATGCTTCTTCAAGGTTTACAGGAACCGATACTGATGCATTCGCTTACAGTAATGGCGGGGTACCTTCAGCCCTGATCTCACTTCCTTTAAGGTATATGCATACCACTGTAGAAATGGTACACCGTGATGATGTGGAAAACGTGATTAACCTTATTTATGAATCAATTCTAAAAATAAAGGACGGAGATACTTTTAGCTATTTCGACTAATCAGCTTCACTGTATAAATGGCAACTTTAAAACTCCCGGCACACCGGGAGTTTTGTTTTTATTACAGAATATTTCACAATTCTTTAATTAAATACGAATAGCATTCCAGTTATCTTTAGGGAAAAAGCCATGACCCTATCCCAGGACGATATCAATGCAATTATTAATGATCCGCAGGAAGCTGTAAGAATGGCCAATTTGGTATATGTTTCAGAAAACCATCTTTCCATAAAAAGAAAAAAAGTAGGTCGGGGGTTCGCTTACTACAAAAAAGAAGAGAAAATATCAGATCAAAAGACGATCGACAGAATCAAGAATCTAGTGATTCCACCGGCATGGAAAGATGTTAAAATAGCCCATCTTAAAAACGGACATATCCAGGTAGTGGGACGTGATGATAAAGACAGAAAACAATATATGTACCACCCCGTCTGGTCTAAAATAAGGAATCAGACCAAGTTCTTCAAAATGACAGCTTTTGGAAAAGTCCTTCCAAAAATAAGGAAGCAGGTAAGCCAAGATATGGAGCTTAAGGGAATGCCTCAAAGGAAGGTTCTGGCCCTTGTTATAAGATTGATGGAAGAAACCCATATTCGTATCGGTAACCAGTATTACGCAAAGAATAATAAAACCTACGGACTTTCCACTTTCAGAACCAAACATGTAAAGACATTCAAGAATGGTTTAAAATTCGAATTCATAGGGAAGAAGGGAAAGGAACATTCAATCACTGTCGAAAACAGAAAACTTGTAGACCTTATTAATCAGTGTGAAGAGATACCGGGCTGGGAACTTTTCAAATTTTATGATGAGAATGGCCAGAAACAAAGCGTAGACAGCGGGATGATCAATGAATATATACATGAAATTAGCGGGGATATATTTTCTGCCAAGGATTTCAGGACCTGGTCTGCAACTAAAATCTTCTTCGAAACCCTGCGCGAACTAGGCTATAGTGAAGATGAGAAAGAAAACAAAAAGAAGACCCTGGAAGCATTCGACTCCGCTGCCGAGGGATTGGGAAACACCCGGGCCATATGCAGAACTTATTATGTACACCCAAAAGTAGTGGAAACCTATGAAAATGGTGAAATTGTCCCTTATTTCAAAAGAGTAAAGGAAGATAAATCCCCGGATTATATTCAGCTTTCAGAGACTGAAAAAGCTATTTATAAGCTTATTCAGGATTATAAAATTGAGATCGATGAGGAATAAATCTAGTGGAGCATTGTCTTCTTTCCCATATTTCGGATAAATTTGGAATATGACTAATACTATTGCCGCCAGAATTGCAGATTTTTTAAGCGATTATCCACCTTTTTCTTTGCTTGAGAAAAAGCAACTATATAGCATTGCCGCAGAGGTAAGGGTAAATTATTATGAACAGGGAAAAGCCATTTTTCTAAAGGGTGAAAAAGTACATGAGTATTTCTATATTGTTCATAAGGGAGCTGTAGACCTTCAAAAGGTCAATGAGAAAGAAGAACCGGAGACTATCGATAAATGTGACGAAGGAGATGTTTTTGGTCTAAGACCCCTGTTCGCAAAGGAGAATTACCAGATCAATGCCATTACCGATGAAGAAAGCATTATATATGCAATTCCGCTTAAGGAATTCAAGCCCTTGGCCATTAGCAATTCCCAGGTAGGCAATTTCCTGATGGAAAGTTTCGCTTCAAATACCAGAAACCCTTATTCCACTGAACATCGTGGTAAACTTTTTACAGAAGACGAAGAAATTAGTTTTAAACAAGAAGCTTTATTCGACCTCCAGCCCATTCCCATGGTTAAGAAAATGGTGACCGTATCTCCGGAAACCAGTATTCAGGAAGCTGCCACGCTAATGAGCGAGAAACGAGTGGGATCTGTAATAGTTGTAGAAGATGATAAGCCAGTGGGCATTTTAACCGACCTGGACTTCAGGGAATTCATAGGCACAGGAAAACTTTCTATAGACTGTGCTGTAAATAAAATTATGAACTCGCCGGTGATATGCTACTCAAAGGGCATCACCATTGCCCAGGCCCAGCTCACAATGATGAAACATGATATTAACCATATCTGCATCACCAAAGACGGCACTCCCAATACAAAGGTAAAAGGAATTGTTTCTGAACATGACCTAATGGTTTCGCAGGGGAATAACCCTTCAGTGCTCATGAAAGCTATTAAAAGAGCCCGTAGCACCAAGAAACTTAAAAAAATAAGAAGCAAGATATTATTTCTTTTACAGGGATATTTAAAAAACAACATTCCGCTTACTCATATCTCTAAAATAATGTTCGAGCTCAATGACGCGACCATTAAGCGAACCATCAAGAGATGTGTGGATAAGATGGAGGGCCCTCCACCAGTGAATTTTGCCTGGATGTCTCTGGGTAGCCAGGGAAGAAAAGAGCAATTATTACATACAGACCAGGACAACGCACTTGTATTTGCAGATGTACCTGAAGAAAAACTTGAAGAAACACGTGCATATTATTTAAAACTCGCAACAAAGGTCACCAAAAGACTGAATATTATAGGTTATGAATTTTGTCCAGCTGAAATGATGGCCAGAAACCCAAAATACTGCCTCAGTCTTTCTGAATGGAAAGACCAGTTTTCAAGATGGGTCACAACCTCGGGAAGTGAAGAGATATTACTCTGCCAGATATTCTTTGATTTTGATATTTCCTATGGTGATGTGAAGCTTACCAATTCAATTTCAGACCATGTTTTTGAAATTCTAAAAGGAAACCGACACTTCCTGAACAGCCTTGCAGCTCAGGCCCTGAGAAACCCTTCCCCCTTAGGCTTCTTCAGGCAGTTCCTTGTTGAACAGGACGGAGAGAAAAAAGATCTTTTCGATATCAAAAAAAGAGGGATCATGCCTTTAACAGATGCAGGGCGTTTACTCATACTTGAATATCGAGTAAAAAACATCAGTAATACCGCTGAAAGATTCGAAAAATTGGCTCAGCTGGAGCCTAAAAACAAAGAATTATACCTTGCCTGTGCCTATTCTTCCAAGGCCCTTATAAAATTCAGGACCAAACAGGGATTGAAAAATAAGGATAGTGGCCGGTTCATAAATCTTGAAGATCTCGGCAAAGAAGATAAGGTAAAACTAAAGCGTTGTTTTAAAACGATCAAAGAGATCCAGGAGCTTATTAAATTAAGATTTGAAGTAACCTATTATATATGATATTCAACTGGTTCAAGAAGAAGCATAATCTGGAGGATTTTCCGGGTTTCTGGCAGGAATATGAAAACAGCTTTGAGGAAAAACTTCCGGAAGACACCGGTGATATCCGGTTTGTAGTCTTTGATACTGAAACCACCGGATTCGATTTTGAAAAAGACCGGATATTGAGTATTGGTGCTGTTGTTGTAAGGAACAAAAGCATTGAGGTCAAAGATAATTTTGAAGTTTATTTAGACCAGGAGAAGTTCAATCCAGAAACCGTGAAAATTCATGGTATAATCCAGAATGAAAAGTTTGATAAGCTTTCTGAAATGGAAGCTCTACAAAAGTTCCTGCAGTACATAGAAAATTCCGTTTTGGTAGCTCATCACGCCCGTTTTGATGTAAAAATGGTCAACAAGGCTCTCTCCAGGCATGGATTGCCAAAACTGAAAAATAAGGTATTAGACACCTCGGTACTTTATAAAAAAACCCGTATAAGCACCAATCTTATAGACCGGGACAGGGTCTATTCTCTGGATGAAATTGCAGAAGCCTACAATATAGATATGACTGACAGGCACACAGCTTCCGGTGATGCCTATATAACCGCCATAGTTTTCATAAAGGTCCTAAGCCGCCTGGGCAGCGAAAAAATTTCAAGTCTGAGGAAGCTCTACCGTTTTTAACTATAGGTCTTCTGATCCGCTAATAATCGCTTCAACAACTTCCGGATTAAGTAGTGTTGAAGTATCCCCAAGATCGGAAGTATCCTTAGATGCGATTTTACGCAAGATACGCCTCATGATCTTTCCGCTACGGGTTTTAGGCAGGCCTTCCACAAACTGTATCTTATCAGGTTTGGCTATAGGTCCAATCTTATCAGAGATTTGCTGATTGATTTCTTTACGAAGGTTATCCTGGTTTCGGTACTCTCCAGATTCCTTCAGAATAACAAATCCATAAAGGGCATTTCCTTTCACTTCATGCGGGAAGCCAACTACTGCAGATTCTGCAACTGCCGGATGTTCATCAATTGCATCCTCTATAGGGGCAGTTCCTAAATTATGTCCGGAAACAATGATCACATCATCTACCCTACCTGTTATTCTATAATAACCTACCTCATCTCTTAACGCGCCATCGCCGGTAAAGTATTTACCTTTAAATGCCGAAAAGTAAGTATCGCGATAACGATCATGATCCCCCCAGATAGTACGGGCTATTGAGGGCCACGGAAACTTGATACAAAGTCGTCCATCTACCTGATTACCTTTGATCTCCTCTCCATTTTCATCCATTAAAACGGGCTGGATCCCCGGAAATGGCAGGGTTGCAAAGGTTGGTTTTGTAGGAGTTGCAAACGGAATTGGCGAAATTAAAATTCCACCGGTCTCAGTCTGCCACCAGGTATCAACAATAGGACTTTTTCCTTTCCCGATATTATCGTTATACCAGTGCCAGGCTTCCTCATTAATTGGCTCTCCCACCGTTCCAAGAACTTTAATGGAAGAAAGATCATATTTATCCACCAGGTCAACGCTTTTTTTGGCTAAAGCTCTTATAGCTGTTGGAGCCGTGTAGAACTGATTTACTTTATGCTTTTCAACAATTTCCCAAAATCTACCAAAGTCAGGATAAGAAGGTACCCCTTCAAACATCACCGTGGTCGCTCCATTAAGTAAAGGCCCGTAAATTATGTAAGAATGCCCTGTAATCCATCCAATATCAGCAGTACACCAGTAAACATCTTCATTTTCATACTTAAAAATATTCTTGAAAGTATAAGCTGAGTAAACCATATAACCTGCCGTGGTATGAAGCATACCTTTAGGCTTTCCTGTAGACCCAGAAGTATACAGGATAAAAAGAGGATCTTCCGCATCCATGATTTCAGGCGCACATACATCTGATGCTTCCTCCATTAAAGGTTCAAGCCACTTGTCACGACCTTCTTTCATATTTACCTCTGCCCCCGTCCTTTTAGCTACCAGGACCGTTTTTACATCGGGACATTCCTCCAAAGCCCTGTCTACAATTCCTTTTAGATCGATAGTCTTTGCTCCTCTGAAAGAACCATCTGATGTTATCATCATTTTACAATCGGCATCCAGGGTTCTAGTAGCGAGTGCCGAAGAAGAGAATCCTGCAAAAACCACTGAATGGATCGCTCCTATCCTGGCACAGGCCAGAACCGCAAAGGCCAGTTCCGGGATCATAGGTAAATAGATACATACCCTGTCCCCTTTTTCAATCCCATTATCTTTCAGGATGTTCGCAAACTTATTTACCTTCTTATTAAGCTCATTAAAAGACAGGTGAATCGCTTCCGCTTCAGGGTCGTTGGGTTCCCAGATAATAGCGGTCTTTTCACCATTGGTAAGCAAATGACGGTCTATACAGTTTTCAGTAATATTGAGTTTTGCATTTTCAAACCACTTCACCTCGGGTTTTGAAAAATCCCAACTAAGCACATTATCCCATTTTTTTCTCCAAACGAAGTGCTCCTCGGCTACTTCCTGCCAGAAGTTTTCTGGCTCCCTTACAGATTTCCTATATACCTGGAAATATTCTTCAAGATTCTTAATGTGATAATTACTCATAATTCAAGTTAATGTGGTTATGTTTGACTTCCTTCTCATTTCCTGCAATTTAAAAAATTGTAAGAAAATTTCATTTAGTTAATTTTTAATAAAAGTAAAGTTTAAATATATAAATTTTCGATTAAGTATAGAGCATAAAAAAAGCCGGAATTAAAATCCAGCTTTAAATTTAGGGGTTTATTAATCTTATTTAAGAAAATTCACCACATTTTTCTCAATACGTTTTTCAATATTGGAAACATCGGCCTTCTCGAATTTCTCACCGGTGATATTCTCATAGAGCTCAATATATCTATCTGAAACTGATGTGATATACTCATCACTCATTTCCGGCACCTTTTGTCCTTCTTTTCCCTGAAATCCATTTGAGATAAGCCACTGCCTAACGAACTCCTTGGAAAGCTGTTTTTGAGCCTCACCTTTTTCCTGTCTTTCCTCATAGCATTTCTTATAGAAATACCTTGAAGAATCAGGTGTATGTATTTCATCGATCAGTACAATGGTTCCATCTGGAGTCTTCCCGAATTCATATTTGGTGTCCACCAAAATCAGGTCCTGTTTTGCAGCGATTTCGGTACCTCTTTGAAAGAGTTTTCTTGTATAATCCTCAAGTTTCGTATAATCGGATTCAGAAACAATATTTCTTCTCAAGAGCTCTTCCCGGGAAATATCCTCGTCATGATCGCCCTGTTCAGCTTTAGTGGCCGGTGTTATTATAGGTTCTGGAAATTTATCATTCTCTTTCATACCTTCAGGCATGGCAACACCGCATAGTTCTCTTTTTCCTGCTTTATACTCTCTTGCCGCATGGCCCGACAGGTATCCTCTGATCACCATTTCAACCTTAAAGGGCTCACATTTATAGCCAACTGCCACATTCGGGTCGGGCGTTGCTTCCAGCCAGTTGGGAACTATGTCGCTGGTCTTTTCCATCATCTTGGTTGCGATCTGATTCAAAATCTGGCCCTTATACGGGATTCCCTTAGGCATTACCACGTCAAAAGCTGAAAGCCTGTCTGTCGCAATCATTACCAGTTTATCATTTTCAAGTGAATAAACGTCACGTACCTTGCCTTTATAAACCGACTTCTGGCCGGGAAAGTTAAAATCTGTTCTAATAATTGTATTACTCATAAAGAGTGAAAACTTTAATTTTTATTATTCGTTATGTTCAATGGTTTTATATGCCGCAATGATCTTTTTCACGAGTCGGTGACGAATCACATCCTTATCATCAAGGTAAACCATCCCTACTCCCTTAACATCTTTAAGGATCAGAAGTGCTTCCTTTAGTCCGGAGATTACCCTGCGTGGCAGATCTATCTGGCCGGGATCGCCTGTGATAATGAATTTTGCATTCTTTCCCATACGTGTAAGAAACATCTTCATCTGGGCATGGGTAGTATTTTGAGCTTCGTCAAGGATCACAAAGGCATTATCCAGTGTTCTACCCCTCATAAAAGCCAGTGGCGCGATCTGGATAACTCCTTTCTCAATAAATATTTCGAGTTTTTCGTGCGGAATCATATCCCTTAATGCATCATAAAGTGGTTGCATATAGGGATCCAGCTTTTCCTTGAGATCACCCGGTAAAAACCCAAGGTTCTCCCCTGCTTCCACCGCCGGTCTTGTAAGGATAATTCTTTTAACCTGCTTCTCTTTCAGTGCTTTTACGGCAAGTGCCACACCTGTATAGGTTTTTCCGGTCCCTGCTGGCCCAATGGCAAATACCAGGTCGTTCTTCTTGGACAGTTCTACGAGCCTGCGCTGATTGGCCGTTTGAGCCTTCACAACCTTTCCGCTAATCCCGTGAACTATGGTTTCCCCACTTTCCTGGGAAGTTTTATAATCTTCTTCACTCTCACTGGTAAGGACTCTTTCTATGGTATTCTCATCCAGCTTATTATATTTTCCAAAATGATCCATCAGCATGGTAAAACGCTTATCAAACTCTTCCAGCATTTCCTCATCACCAAAAACACGTATTTTGCTACCTCTGGCAACAATTTTCAGTTTAGGAAAGTACTTTTTTAAAAGTTCAATATGTTCATTTTGTTGCCCGAAGAATTCGCGAGGGCTAATTTCTGAGAGTTCAATAAGAAGTTCGTTCAAAAGCTATATTTTTTTGGTGAAGCATTACAGGTTTTTTTCAGACTATTTTAATTTGTCCTTCGTTTTCAATATCCTAATTTTGGATCAGATTTATGGTATTTTTTACCTTTCTGGCTGAGCGAATCACTAAAATTAAAATTATATTCGCCTTCTATACAAACTTAAGGAAAATAACCAGTCTCAGATTAAAAAAATATTAACAATCGCCTATGGCAATCATTACTTTAACAACCGATTTCGGGGAAAAGGATTATTTCGCTGGCGCGGTTAAAGGGGCTATCTATAGCGAACTTAGTGATGTTAGGATTGTTGATATTTCACATTCGGTTTCTCCATTTCATATAAATGAGGCAGCATATATCATCAAAAATGCCTATAAAAGTTTTCCAAAGGGAAGTATTCATATAATCGGAATCGATTCGGAACTGACTCCGGAAAACAAACACCTGGCAGTAAAACTGGATGAGCATTATTTCATATGTGCCAACAATGGAATCCTGTCTTTGCTTGCTTCTGAAATAAAACCCGAAAAGGTTGTGGAAATAAATATCCACGATAAGGTTGAGACCAATTTTCCGGTTCTGGATGTATTCGTAAAAGTAGCCTGCCATCTGGCCCGTGGGGGCACCCTGGAAGTAATAGGTAAAAGCGTTAGTACCATCAAATATCTTAAGCAGTTTGAGCCTATCATTAATTCGGAAAAAAATCAGATCCTGGGCCATGTGATCTATATAGACAACTACGGAAATGTGATCACGAATATCTCACGTAAGCTATTTGAAACTGTAGGCAAAGGAAGGGATTTCACAATCAGGGCCAGAAGGGTCAATTTTTCTGAAATCCATGAAACTTACAGTCATGCCATCAACTTCAATGTAGAAAAAGAAAAGAGGAAAGAAGAAGACGGGAAAAAACTGGCAGTATTCAATTCTGCCGGTTATATAGAACTGGCCATTTATAAAAGCAATCCAAGTACCGTAGGTAGTGCTTCCACCTTATTCGGACTAGAGTACCTGGATTCTGTCACCATAAATTTTGAATAGATGTTCGTACGAATTGTAAAAATGGGTTTTAAGGAAGATAAGATAGATGAGTTTCTTGCCAATTTTGAGGAAAACAAATCAAAAATAAGAGGTTTTGAAGGTTGTGAATTCCTGGAACTCTACCGCGACAAACACAATACAAACCGCTTTTTTACGTATAGTTACTGGAAAGATGAAGATGCTCTGGAGAATTACCGGCATTCTGAACTTTTTAAAAATGTCTGGGCACAAACCAAAATCCTGTTCAAAGAAAAACCGGACGCCTGGAGTGTTGATAAAGTAGTGAGTATGGAATAAGGAGTATTGAGATGTGGGAAATTAGAAATGAGATTTCTCCCGTTGGTGGAAATGAATTAATTCAAAAACCTGACAAACAGCTGATAATTGATAATTGAAGGTATGTTCGCGATACTGAATAAAGAAATACAATCCTTTTTTTCCTCTCTTACCGGATATCTGGTGATTGGACTTTTTCTTATTGCCTGCGGACTTTTTCTTTTTGTTTTCAATGGCAGCTATAATATCCTGGATAGTGGTTTCGCCGATCTTAAAGGCTTCTTTAATATTGCGCCGTGGATTTTTATTTTTTTGATTCCGGCTATAAGCATGAGGACTTTTGCTGACGAAAAACGTATGGGCACACTGGAAATCCTGCTAACAAAACCTGTAAGCCTTAAAAAACTCATAATTGGGAAATATCTAGGTGTGTTACTCCTCATTATCCTGGCCATTGCTCCTACTCTTTTATATGTGCTAACCATAAGCGAACTGGGCAGACCTGCTGGAAACTTTGATATGGGAGCTACCTTAGGATCCTACCTCGGACTGCTTTTTCTTGGAGGCTGTTATGCCTCAATTGGAGTGTTTGCTTCAAGTTTATCATCCAATCAAATCATCTCTTTCCTGTTAGGCGTATTTCTTTGTTTCCTTTGCTATTTTGCCTTTGAAGGGATTAGCGAAACCGGGATCTTTGGAATTTCAAGTTATTTCCTGGAGTCATTCGGGATCAGTTTCCATTATCAAAGCATTAGCCGGGGGGTGATAGACACCAGGGATCTGATCTATTTTTTCAGTTTGATCTTACTGTTCCTTAAGCTAACAGAAATCAACCTTTCAGCCACAAAAAACCGGAGATAGTGCAGATACTTAACAAAATAAGATCTTTGCTTATTCTACTTGTTATTCTGGTAGTCGTGAATTTCCTGGCTTCTGAATTCTTCATGCGGTTTGACCTTACTCAGGACAAACGGTACAGCCTTTCTCCCGCTGCAAAGGAGATAGTTTCAGATGTTGAACAGCCCGTGGTTTTTGATGTTTTTCTGGAAGGTAATTTTCCTTCGGAATTCAGAAGATTACGAAATGAGACTAGGCAAATGCTGGAGGAGTTTTCGGCCTATAACAGGAATATAAAATTCAATTTTATAGATCCGCTGGCCGAAGATGACGATGCCAATGCCATAGCCGAGGAGTTCTATAAAATGGGAATGACCCCTGCACGACTGAATGTTCAGGAGAATGGAAGAAATAGTGAAAGCATCATTTTTCCCTGGGCCATTGCTAACCATGGCAACAAAACAGTAAAGATCCCACTCCTTAAAAACCAGATAGGAGCTACAGATGAAGAACGGGTAACCTCATCTGTACAGCAACTGGAATATGCATTGGCCAATGGTTTAAGTAAACTCATTTATCCCAGGGAGAAGAAGATCGCGGTAATGCGCGGGAACGGAGAATTGCCCGACGCCAGGATAGCCGATTTTATCAAAACCATCCAGGAATACTATTTTATGGCGCCTTTTACGCTTGATTCTGTTGTAGCTAACCCTCAGAAAACCCTGGAAGACCTTAATAAATACGATCTGGTAATCGATCCAAAACCTACCCAGGCTTTTAACGAGAAGGAAAAATATGTACTTGACCAGTACCTTATGAATGGAGGAAAAATGCTTTGGCTCGCTGAAGTGACAAATATGGAAACCGACAGTCTTTTTAACGAAAGAGGTTCAGCCATCGCGATTCCCAGAAACCTCAACCTGGGAGATTATTTCTTTTCATACGGCCTAAGGATAAACCCGGCAATTGTAAACGATCTTTATTCGGCACCTATCATTCTTGCCAGCGGTTCGGGGAATAACACAAGATTCAATCCTTTCCCCTGGTTCTACAGTCCGCTTACCAGTTCGCCAAATGATCATCCTGTCATCAATAATATTGAGGCGGTAAAATTTGAATATGCCAACCCTATAGATACTCTGGCAAATAATGTTAATAAAACAATCCTGCTAACCAGTTCACCACGGAGTAAACTGGAAGGCGTTCCGGCAGAAATAAGTCTGGATATGGTGAATCAAAAACCAGATCTGGAAACGTATAATGCCGGGGAACAACCACTGGCAGTTCTTCTTGAAGGTAATTTCAAATCAGTCTATAAGAACCGTATTAAGCCTTTTGAACTGGAGAATTCCATTGAAGAAAGCGTCCCAACAAAAATGCTGGTGGTCTCGGATGGTGATGTTATAAAAAATGACCTTCAGGGAGGCCAACCACTGGAACTGGGTTTTCAGAGGTATACCGGCAACACTTATGGAAATAAAGAATTTCTTCTTAACGCGGTGAATTATCTACTGGATGATACGGGCCTTATCAATATACGCTCCAAGGATATAAGCCTTTCCTTTCTGGATAAGGAAAAAGTCGCAGCCCAGAGGGAAAAATGGCAGATTATAAATCTTCTAGGACCTTTACTGGTTCTGTTCATTTTCGGTCTTGGCTTCAGGTATTACCGAAAACATAAATATGTAAAGTAAAAGACCGGGAAAAAGCCAGCCTGTTGTTTTAACAGGTACATATTAACAATTTTGATTGATTAATGTTTTTCAGTAGTTTGATTTACAGCTAAATACCTCTTTTAAGCTCTATAAGCCTGTTAATAAAAACTCCCCAAACAGCCCCTGATTTTTGACTTATTAAAATATATTTGTAATTGATTCAAAATAAATCAACAAAAGCCGATGAAATTTATTGTATCCAGCAATTATCTGCTGAAACAGCTACAAATACTTGGAGGGGTAATCAACAGTTCAAACACCTTACCTATTCTGGACAACTTTCTTTTTGATCTTAAAAACGACGAGCTAACCGTATCAGCTTCAGACCTTGAAACTACTATGTCTGCAAAGCTTCAGGTGGAGTCAGATTCTGAAGGAAAGATCGCTGTGCCTGCTAAACTATTATTAGATACGTTAAAGACTTTCCCTGAGCAGCCGCTTACCTTCGTGGTGGAAGATAACAACACTATAGAATTAAGTTCCAATCATGGTAAGTATGCACTTGCTTATGCCGATGGTGAAGAGTTTCCAAATCCGGTAGAGCTGGAAGACCCCAGTAGTACTGTAGTAGAGGCTGATGTGCTGGCAACTGCAATTTCAAAAACTATTTTCGCATCAGGCAACGATGATCTTAGGCCGGTCATGAGCGGTGTTTTCTTCCAGTTCAAAGAAGACGGGCTAACTTTTGTCGCTACAGATGCTCATAAACTGGTAAAATATTCAAGAGAAGATATCCATGCCAAACAGGCGGCTGAATTCATCATGCCTAAAAAGCCTTTGAATCTTCTTAAAGGTATCCTTGCTGGCAGTGAATCTGAAGTAAAGATAGAATACAACGATTCAAATGCTAAATTCACTTTTGATGATACCGAACTTATTTGCAGACTCATCGACGGAAAGTATCCGAATTATGAAGCGGTGATCCCTAAAGAGAATCCAAATAAACTTACTATAGAAAGAAATCAGTTCTTAAGCTCGGTCAGAAGGGTTTCTATTTTCTCTAACAAAACCACTCACCAGGTAAGACTTAAAATTGCTGGCGCTGAACTTAATATTTCAGCGGAAGATGTGGACTACAGCAATAAAGCTGAGGAGCGTTTAACCTGTTCTTATCAGGGTGATGATATGCAGATAGGTTTCAATTCAAGATTCCTTACTGAAATGCTTGGGAACCTCACTTCAGATGATGTAATGCTGGAAATGAGTTTGCCCAATAGAGCCGGAATTCTTACACCGGTTGATGGATTGGATGAAGGTGAAAAGATCACCATGCTTGTAATGCCGGTAATGCTAAATAATTAGTTTGCTGTTCGCAGTCTCAGTAAGCAATAGAAAAATACATTTTTTCAAAAATAAAAAAGCCCGTTCATTAATCTGAACGGGCTTTTTACTTCTAACTATTTAAAAAAACCACTGGTAAATTTCTATTTTAAGAATTCAATCGTTAAGGGATAATAAGGCATCTCTCCATTGCTCACTTTTATCGCATTCATTATCGGTACGATCAGCGCTATAAGTCCTATAATGATCAGCATCAATATTCCAAGTCCAAATAAAATGATCAGAGGAATACTGATGATGGAATAAATAAAAAGACTTATCTGAAAATTGAGGATCATCTTTCCATGCATATCCATTCCTGCTACTTTATCTTTTTGAGTCAGCCATAAGATTAGCGGAACTATAAATCCCCCTATACCAGTCACCAGGTCAAGTAACTGACTCAGGTGGGTCATAACTAACATTTGGTTGTCTTCTCTCATAATGATTGTTTGATGGTTAAGATGAGGCTTTAATGAAAAGCATCTATATAAAAGACGCTAAGGAAGGTGCTTTGTTACAGATTTTCAATGTAAATTGAATTCGTTTTTCCCAAATAAGAAAACTAATAACTTTTAAATTGATTTTTAAATACCCTATTTATGAAAAAATTATTTTTACTATTCCTTATGTTTCAGGCAAGTCTGTTTGCCCAGTCAGAAGCGGTTTCAAATTTAGAATCACAAAAAGAAAAATATAGCGAAATAGCACATACCATCTGGGAATATGCCGAAATGGGTTATCAGGAGGAAAAAAGCTCTGCCCTTCTTCAAAAAACCTTAGAGGATGAAGGCTTTAAAATAGAAAAGGGAGTTGCAGGCATACCCACGGCATTTATTGCAGAATATGGTAACAAAGGGCCGGTAATTGCAATTCTTGGAGAATATGATGCCCTTCCCGGACTTTCTCAAAAAGCGGTTCCGGAAAAGGCTCCCGGAAACGGGGAAGCAGGACATGCCTGCGGTCATCATTTATTCGGGACTGCCTCTACCGCCGCAGCTATTGAAGTAAAAAAGTGGTTGGAAAAAAATAATCAGGAAGGAATAATTCGTTTCTATGGTTGTCCCGCCGAAGAAGGTGGGTCTGGCAAGGTATATATGGTAAGGGCCGGATTATTTGATGATGTGGATGTTGTTTTAAACTGGCACCCCTCTTCAAAAAATGCGGCAAATCCAGGAATAGCCCTGGCCAATAAATCGGCTAAATTCAGATTTTATGGGAAATCTGCTCATGCCGCGAGTGCGCCCGAACAGGGAAGATCTGCTTTAGACGCTGTAGAAGCCATGAATTATATGGTTAATATGATGAGAGAGCATGTTCCTGCGACTTCACGTATACATTATGTGATTACCAGTGGAGGAAAAGCTCCTAACGTAATTCCAGACTATGCAGAAGTATATTACTATTCCCGCCATCCCAACAGGGAAGAAGTAAAAAAGATCTTTGACCGAATGGTTAAAGCTGCTGAAGGAGCTGCTATTGGAACCGGGACCACTATGAAATATGAAATTATTGGAGGAACGCATGAATTATTGCCAAACCTTACTCTCCAAAAACTAATCCATGAGAACATGACTGAAATAGGAGGTTTTGAATACACAGCAAAAGAAAAAGAATTTGCAGAAGCCATAGCTCCCACCTTGGATTTAAAATCAGTAAAATATAGTGATGCTGAAGAAATAGAACCTTTTTCAGAAGAGATCCCATCTTCCGGTTTTGGATCTACTGATGTTGGAGATGTGAGTTTTGCCGTACCCACAGGGGGCTTAAGAACTGCAACATGGGTTCCCGGAACACCGGCACATAGCTGGCAGGCGGTAGCTTCAGGAGGAATGAGCATAGGAGAAAAAGGAATGCTTCTGGCTGCCAAAACACTTGCGGTAAGTGCAATAGACCTCTTTAAATCTCCGGAATTAATTGAAGAGGTAAAACTTGAGTTCAATAATCGCAGGGGTGATGATTTTATCTATGAGCCGCTAATCGGTGATCGGGAACCAGCATTAGATTATAGAAAATAAACAGTATTAGTAAAGGCCTTTCTTAATTATTATCTTTGCAGGCATGAAAATGAATGATACCATTGTCGCGCTTGCAACACCATCGGGTGCCGGAGCCATTGCTATTATAAGGGTATCCGGACCCGATGCATTGAATATTGTGTCGCCACTTTTTAAAGCAAAAAACCGAAAGGATCTTGCCAAACAACCTAGCCATACCCTTCATCTTGGAAACATTGTAGATGGAGAAAGAACGCTGGATGAAGTGCTGGTATCAGTATTTAGGGCTCCAAAATCATATACCGGGGAAGAAACCGTGGAGATATCCTGCCATGGAAGCCCATACATCCAGCAGGAGATCATTCAGTTATTGATACGGAAAGGTTGCCGGGCTGCGGAAGCCGGTGAATTTACGCTTCGTGCTTTCCTGAATGCTAAAATGGATCTTAGCCAGGCCGAAGCCGTTGCCGATCTTATTAATTCTGAAAATGCCGCTTCCCACCAGATGGCGATGCAGCAGATGCGCGGGGGATTCTCACAAGAAATTCAAAGGCTCAGAGAAGAACTGCTGAACTTTGCTTCACTTATAGAGCTTGAACTGGACTTTGCCGAAGAAGATGTGGAGTTTGCAAACAGGGATCAGTTCAGAGATCTGGTATCGAGAATTCAAAAAGTACTAAAACGACTTATAGACTCCTTTGCCACAGGAAATGTTTTGAAAAACGGAATTCCCGTCGCCATTGTCGGGGAACCAAATGTTGGAAAATCCACTTTGCTCAATGCACTCCTAAATGAGGAACGCGCCATTGTTTCGGAAATTGCAGGAACTACCCGGGATACCATTGAAGACGAAATGAGTATCGGCGGAATAGGTTTCAGATTTATTGATACTGCCGGAATCAGGGAAACCAAGGATGTTGTGGAAAGCATCGGGATCAAAAAGACCTTTGAAAAGATAAGTCAGGCGCAGGTGGTTGCATATCTGGTAGACAGTTCCAGAATAGAAAATGATGCGCAACGACTGAAGGAAGTTCTTATTGAGGTTGAAAAGATCAAGAATAAATTTCCACAAAAACCACTGATAATCATTGCAAATAAAATCGACCAGCTTTCAGAGAAAGAAATAGAAGACCTTAAGTCTGATCTTGGTAACATATCACATACCTCTTTACAGTTACTTTCTGCCAGGACGGGCGCCGGAGTAGAAGAATTAAAACAAAAGCTTCTGGAATATGTGAATACCGGAGCTTTGCGTAACAGTGATACTATCGTTACCAACTCAAGGCATTATGCGGCGCTTCTAAAAGCCCTGGAAGAGATCAACAAGGTAGAAGATGGTTTGAATGCCGATCTTTCGGGAGATCTGCTGGCAATTGATATACGCCAGGCGCTGCATCATTTTGGTGAGATCACCGGAGAAATCACAAACGATGATCTATTAGGGAATATCTTTGCGAATTTCTGTATTGGAAAGTAATTGTTTTTTTGCTTTTCTCTTTATTCGTGTTATTACCGGATGTAAGATAAAAACCACTTCTCATATGTATGCCTAACTCCTATTTTTTGGCTATCTTTAAAGCACAGTAGTTGTCCATTATTGTTGCCTTCTCTTCAGGGCAACAGATTTTATCGGATAGCATGCATCAGGCAGCTATACCAGGCAACAGCTAACGACTTCAGGAAAAATGAGTAGTAATAATGGAATAGAGAAAACTTGCCCGCACTGTGATGGATCCTTTTTTCCCAAAACAATTTTTATAAAATTCTGCTCTGATCATTGCACTAAGATGAATTACAGGCAATGTATACCTGAAAAAGAGCATAACAAAGCACAGGTTTCTTATATGGTGCCCAGCAAAGATTTCTTCAACCTGGAAGCATATCCGTATGCTTCCAGGTTTGAACCGGCCCTCCATCTACCTGATGATAAACAACAACCAGATAAGCCCAAAATCTACAGGCGCATCATCAGTTCAGGAAAAGAATCAATTATTTAAATAAGCAATAATAAAAGTAAGAATAAGACAAAGTAAAAAAAGAGACATGACCAGCCTTTAAGGCCGAAAAACCAGGCACACCTGTCTTGTTAGGCAGATGCCTGAGGTTTGGATAATACATAGAGTAAAAGCTGATTGATTGATCTGCAAAAGCAGGGTAAAACCGGTTACAGCATCACAGATCCTGATAGCGATAGTTCAAATTAAAACGACTGGATATTACTTGTTGTCTAAAAAACATTGCCGAAAGTTGAACCCAGTAAATATTAACTCTAAAATCAATAATAATGAAAAAGACAATCGTAATGCTCTCAGTAACAGCCGCCTTACTCTTTTCAGGTTGTAACGAGCAAATCAGCACTGAAGAGGTGCTCGAAAATGAGGAGCAGCGTCAGGAGATCATGGAAGCCATTGCTGAAGATCATGACCTGATGATGGAAATGAACCAGGCCATGATGAATAGTGAGCATGGCAAAATGATGATGTCGGAAAACACGGAAATGATGCGTATGATGATGGGCAACCGCAAAATGATGAGGAATATGATGCAGGAAAACCCTGAAATGCGAGATGAAATGATGCAGAATATGATGCAATCAGACACTTCTGCTCAGATCAACATAATGAATATGATGGCTGGTCACAGAGGTATGATGAGAAACATGATGAAAATGATGCATCAGAAAGGCATGATGAGTTCAGATTGCATGCAGTCTTCTATGAAAAAAATGGAGGGCATGGATATGCAAAATGGTATGATGAAAAATAATGATGATATGAACAACATGGATAATGAGAATAAAAATGAATAGTTTCAACTATAAAGGTCAGCGTTAAAAGTAAGATCAAAGAATAAAGGTTTGTTTCTATATGCCTGCTTCTTCAGTTCCCCCTATAGTAATCCTATAGAAGCTTACTTTGATGATTACTTATTATTGCCCTTTAATGCGGAAAGGAAGCTGTCTGAAAGATTTGGATACCGGTTCCCAGATTATAAAAAGAGGATTCCGGCATTCATTCCTCTTGAAGAACCGGGAATAGTAAATAAAAAATTTCTACATCAACAAAAAAGATAAATAATAATGAATAAGTTAATCATCGTCTCAAACAGGCTTCCGGTAAAAGCAATTCCCAGGGGAAACAGTTTCCATCTCGTACCCACTGAAGGAGGCTTAAGCACAGGATTAAAAAGTTCTTCAGGTTCAGATTCAGAGGAATGCTGGATAGGTTGGCCCGGGATCTCCAATCGCGAGCAGCCAGTAAAAGATGAGCTTAACAAACAATTGGAACAACTCCACCTTCATCCTGTTTTCCTTTCAGAAAAAGACAAAAAGAACTATTATGAAGGCTTTAGTAATTGCACAATATGGCCCCTCTTTCATTACTTCCCCTGTTACACTCATTTTGATGATGTTGAATGGGAAAGCTACCAGAAAGTGAATGACCAGTTTTGTATGGAGGTCCTGAAAATTGCAGAAGATAACGATACCGTATGGGTACATGATTATCATTTAATGTTGCTGCCGGCATTGCTAAAAAAGAAAAAGCCTTCCCTGAAGGTTGGTTTCTTCCTGCATATCCCCTTCCCCTCCTACGAAATATTCCGGATGCTGCCCTGGGCCAGCCAGATATTGGATGGCATTTCATCTGCAGACCTTATAGGTTTCCATACTGAAGCTTATAGAAAATACTTTCATGAATGCCAGGAGAAAATAAGGAAATCGGGTGATAATATTTCCACTCCCCGGAATACGGGTGTATTTCCTATGAGTATCAATTTTGACAAATTCAACAAAACAAGTAAAAGTCCTGAGATCAAGGCAATAGAAAGGAAATACAGGATGAGATTTAAAGACCAGAAGATTATTCTTTCTGTTGACAGACTGGATTATACCAAAGGAATTCTCCATCGTCTCTATGCTTTTGAGCGTTTCCTGGAACAAAACCCGAAATATGTTGGAAACGTTAAATTGGTGATGCTTGTGGTCCCTTCCCGCACAAATGTTGGTAATTACCGGGAACTGAAAAACCATTTGGAGGGTGAACTTGGGCGGATCAATGGCCGGTTCAGTCATTTTGGAAATATACCTATTCATTATTTTTATCGCTCCCTACCTTTTAACGAATTGGTCGGTTTATACAAAGCTGCAGACATTGCCCTGGTTACACCGCTTAGAGACGGCATGAACCTCGTTGCTAAAGAATATGTGGCCACTAAAGGAAAAGGTAAAGGTGTGTTGATCCTGAGTAAATTTGCAGGAGCAGCATATGAGTTAAATGCTGCAATAAAAGTCAACCCCTTTGACGAAAACGCAATGGCACAGGCTATTAAAGAAGCCGTGGAACAGGATGAAGCTGAACAGGAAAAACGAATGCGTGCAATGAGGAGAACAATAAAAATAAATAATGTTGATCACTGGAAATTTAGTTTCTTAAACAGGTTGAACGGAATTAATTCAAGAAAAGCTCCTCCAAAGCAAACAGGTAGAGTAATCATCCGCCATACTTATAGAAAAAGAGCGGTAACCTGAACTTAGCATTCGCTTATTCAGGAGCATAAATCACTGAATATGAAAAAAAGAATAAAGAAGCATCTCCTGGGCCTGCATGGAGTACTGATCAAAACAGTCCAAGTCCATGCCGGGTTTTGGAAGGTCCCGAAAGAAACCTGCCAGGAATTTGTCACTACCACATTTAAGCCGGAATACCTTGATGCCAAATCTTGTTTTAGAGCCATCAGAAGTTATCAGAAGGCTCGAAGCCTTGATATTCCAGTAGGTCAAACAAAAGCATTAAAGCAATGTCTGGCTGGAAATTAAAATATTCCGGTTTGAATAAAGAGCAGGAAGGGCTCCGTGAGGCTCTCTGTACCCTTGGCAATGGCTACTTTGCCACGAGGGGTGCGGCAGAAGAAGCAGAAGCAGATGATGTACATTACCCCGGCACTTACCTGGCGGGGAGTTATAACCGACTTAAATCTGAAGTGGCCGGAAAGACCCTGGAAAATGAAGACCTCGTTAACTGGCCCAACTGGTTGCAGCTGAGCTTCAGATTAGATGGTGATAAAAACTGGTTTCGTTTGGAAGAAAAGCAGGTGCTGGACTATCGCCAGGAACTGGACTTTTCAGAAGGTATCCTTAGGAGAGAGATGCACTTCAAGGATAAAAAACACAGGGAAACAAAGATAACCAGCACAAGACTGGTAAGTATGGCCAACCCTCACCTGGCTTGCATTAAGTGGGAATTTACGCCGGTGAACTGGTCTGGGCCGGTCATGATGCGTTCTGCACTGGACGGCTCTGTAAAAAATGAAGGTGTAAAACGATACAAAGCTCTGAGCAGCAAACACCTGAAAATAATTGAACAGGGCAAAACAAATGATATCATTTATCTTCTTGTTCAAACCAATCAGTCCAGAATATATATGGCCCAGGCAGCCCGGTGTCATGTATATTCCGGAAATAAGAAGCTTCGAACAAATCGGGAAATCTTAGAGGAAGAGGGGAAAATCTCTGAACGGTTTTCTTTTCAGGCTTCACAGGGAAAAACAGTGACGATCGAAAAAATTATTTCCGTTTCCTCATCCAAAGACCGGGCGATAAACGAGCCTCTCAATAGCTCCCTGGAGACGCTTAGGAATGAGCTTGATTTCTCTGCATTAAAAGCCAGGCATTCCGAAGCCTGGAGCAGATTATGGAAGCAATTCGATATCACCCTTAAATCTCCTGGGAACTCACAACTTTTACTTCGGCTTCACATTTTCCACCTTTTACAAACCAGCTCCATGCATACAATTGGCCGGGATGTGGGTATACCTGCCCGTGGCTGGCACGGGGAGGCCTACCGAGGTCATATTTTCTGGGATGAATTATTCATATTCCCATTGTTGAATTACCGGCTTCCCGATCTCACCCATTCATTACTACTTTACCGGTATTATCGACTGGGTGCAGCAAAGAAACTGGCTGAAAAAGAAGGACTGAAGGGTGCTATGTTTCCATGGCAAAGCGGAAGTAGTGGCCGCGAGGAAAGCCAGGTAATACATTTGAACCCGAAGTCAGGAAAATGGTTGCCAGACCACACTTATTTGCAACGCCATGTGAATCTTGCTATAGCCTATAACATCTGGCAATACTATGAGGTAACAGCAGACAGGAATTTCATGAAGTTCTACGGAGCTGAAATGCTTCTGGAAATAGCACATTTCTTTGCCAGTATCACTACCTGGAGCGAATTCAGGCAGCGGTATGAGATCAGAAATGTGGTTGGTCCCGATGAATTCCATACAGCCTATCCTGGAAGTGATGAGCCGGGCATTAACAACAATGCCTACACCAATGTAATGACTTCCTGGCTCTTCTCCCACGCCAAGAAGGCATTTGAACTTATTGGCACTACCCGTCAGGAAGCATTAAAACAAAAGTTGAAGTTAGATGACCGGGAATTTAGTAAATGGGAAGAAATAAGCAGGAAGTTATATGTCCCTTTTATCAAAGAAGGGATCATCGCTCAGTTTGAAGGATATGAACAGCTACCTGAATTTGACTGGGAAGCTTACCGGGAAAAGTATCAGAGCATCCAGCGACTTGACAGGATACTAAACGCGGAAGGAGATTCCGTCAACTGTTACAAAGCCTCCAAGCAGGCAGATGTACTTATGCTTTTCTACCTGTTTTCGGCAGAAGAATTAGTTCAATTATTTAAAGACATGGGATACCAGTTCAATCCCGAAAGGATCCCGGACAATATTGAATATTATGTATCCAGAACCTCAGACGGCTCTACACTCAGCCGCATTGTTCGTTCCTGGGTTGAAGCCCGGTCTGATCGTGAATGTGCGTGGCACTGTTTTAGGGAAGCCATTGTAAGCGATTTTGAAGATGTGCAGGGCGGCACCACACCTGAAGGCATTCATATGGGTTCCATGGCCGGAACTGTAGATATTCTGCAAAGGTGTTTTACCGGCCTCGAAGTACGGGATAATGTGCTGCGGCTGAATCCATATTTCCCGGAAGAGATCACTTCTCTTGGCATGGAAATCAACTATCGTGGAGTATGGCTGTCACTGGAGTTTTCAGGAAATCAATGCCGGATCAAATCCCGGGATGGGGCCGCTTCACCGGTGAAAATAAAATTCCGGGATCAGCTGTTTGAGATAAAAGGAAAAATGATAAAGACCATTTCATACTAGAAAATAAGCATCGCCAGGGAAAGCTGATATTAACTAATTACTAATGTATTGGCAATAGGAAATGTATATTTTACTTTGACAGGTAATGACGCATTGATAAAAAATTCACCTGCAAAAAATCTTCTGGCCTCAATAACTTCTTCTTATTTCACTGATAGATTTGCAACGAGTTACAGATCAACAAACCTCAAAGTGACATATTGGTTGAATCCCTAAAATATTATCTATGCAAGTTCGGACTGAAACTTTATAAATAACTAATCGTGCAGGTTATTTGAGCCATCGACATGAATAAAAAATAAAAAATTTGTAACCTATTTGGGTCCGGTCGTTTACAAATCTATATAAACAAAGGAAAAATCCTAGGCACCTACTTTTTAAAAGTATCATAAACACTATAAAACTTATTTTGTATTGTGGACACTCCAACAATATGAACATTTGAAATGCACTTGCATTTATGATTGTTCCTTTGGGGAGGTAATCCAGCAAACATAAAACAAAAAATTTCTCTCCGGTATTTCTGTTAAGCGATAGAAAGAATAGTAGGCTGTATAAATCTCTTAGACTTCGATCTCATTTGGTTTGTTGGAATAGGTAAGTTGCAATAGCTACGTAATCAATCCTAAAGACTACCTTTAATAAATTTCAACTTCCATGTCCAGGACCTTTCAGCAATTCCTTGTAATCCTTCTCGCGGGAGCTTTAATGCTACTCGCTGGATGGAGCAGCTATTCTATTTTTAAGTACTCTTCAGAAGCAGCAGAAATTAAAAAAGATTACAGCGAGCTAAACAGTATCACTCACGGAATAATGTCAGTTAACATCTGGCGTGACCATCTTACCACAATGGTTCTAAACCGGATCGATGAATTCGAGTTTACAGAGGCCCAGGAGGATACCCTGGTTCACCAGGTTGAAAATATACTAACGGCGGGCATTGACAAGGGAGCAGATATTCTGGATCAAAAACAGAAAGGACTTAAAGCTAAACTTCAAAAATTTGCGGTAAAGACACTGGTTCCTGAAGATAAAATAAGGGCTCTTGTCCCCATGTTCGCCCAGACCATCGTCAATGAAATTCAAAAACCGGAAAATAAAGAGGCATTGAAATATGTCATTAAAAGCAAGTTACAGGAATACAGCGACCTCACCTATGATGATTCCCAGGTAGAAACACTGAAAATAAAAGCTCTTTTTGATAAATATAAGGTCGAAGATCTTGCCGGATTCAATGAGAAAATTCCGGAGAAAATATATTCCCTGGAGGATGAGACCTATTTTCACACCTATATTTTATTGGGAATCATTGTTGTGTTTCTTCTCTTGTGGTGGTTGTTGAGAAATCAAAAAGCTGTACACACACCACTTTTCATTATTTCGGTCCTGGTTTCTATGGTGGTGCTGTTTTCAGGTCTTACTGCACCAATGATTGAAATAGATGCCCGTTTTCAACAGATTAATTTTCTACTGATAGGGGAAAGTATCACATTTAATGACCAGGTAATCTTCTTTCGAAGCAAGAGCATCCTGGACGTAATAGGAATTCTCTTCAATAACGGAAAGATAGACTCATACCTGGTAGGGATTCTTATTCTTGTCTTCAGTATCATTTTTCCTGTTGCAAAATTACTGGCTACACAAATCTACCTGGCCGGAAATGATAAGACAAGAAAGAACGGGATCCTGAACTTCTTCGCTTTTAAATCAGGAAAATGGAGTATGGCAGATGTTTATGTCATTGCGATCTTTATGGCTTATATAGGTTTCCAGGGAATACTTGATAACCAGCTGGCACTTGTTAATCGAGATACTGATTCCCTCGTGAGTATTTCCACCAACAAAACCTCTTTACAACCCGGTTTTATTATTTTCATTGTTTTCGTACTCTTTAGTTTGATCCTTTCTACCATACTTAAAAGAATCACCTCTATAGAAAATAAGACCATAAAGCAGGAAAAATAAATACCTGTCTAAGATTTTGATCGGCAGAAGAAAAGACTCTTGTGCAGGAACTTACTAAGATTTAATAAGGCTTCAATAGTAAGATGTTCCCTTAATTAATGCTTACCTTTAAAAAATTCATAAAAAATGATATTTTCCAGCATGCCTCAAGTAATTGATGAAAATAAATCAGAAAATGAATATAAGAAAAATCAGGATCTTGAGAATTACTTCGCCAATACAATAATTCCGCAGCTTTTCATCGATGGAAATCTTATCCTGAAGAAATTCACCCCTCCTGCGATGAGGCATTTCTCTCTTACAGATGAGGATATAAACAGAGATATTCATGACGTGAAAGAAAATTTTCGTTTTCCCACTCTTATTGAAAATATTGAAGAAGTGATCCAAACCGGGGAGATTCTTGAGAAGGAAGTACAAACAACAGATGGGAAATGGTACCAAATGAATATTCTTCCCTACAGAGTTTTTGAGGAGAACAGGAACGATGGGGTAATTATTACTTTTGTAGATATCACTAAAAGAATTAGAGCCATAGGAGAACTTGAGAAGTTAAATTCTGAATATCACACACTAATAGACGCTCTTTCCCACGATATACGACAACCGCTTTCGGCTATAGTACTGCTTTCTGATACTTTATTGAATGCTTATAACAAACAAAATACACCTCAGTTCGAAAAATATATAGCTACTCTAAAGGCCAGCTCCAATGCCATGAGAGATCTGCTAAAAGATTTTATAGCCGTAAGTGAAGATCAACCTGAACTTGATGGAGAACCGGTTAGGGTAAATATTGAGAACATCGCGCAGGACGTGATTGTTTCTTTAAAGTCGGAAATCTTTAATAAAAGTATTTCAATAGCTGCTGATTTTCAAACTTCAGAAATTATCTTCTCAAAAAATAATTTAAGAAGTATCTTATATAACCTGCTGCGAAACTCAATTAAATATAAGAAGGCCGGGGAACCATTAAAGATCAACATTTCTACAGTTAAACAGGATGATTACGTAGTCTTACAGGTAAAGGACAACGGCATTGGAATTGCCGAGGAGCATCAGGAGGCTATCTTCCATAAATCCACCAGGGTTTCCCACAATATTGAAGGCACAGGTATGGGGCTTTATATCATCAAACGAATGCTGGAAAATAACGGCGGAAGTATTAAGGTGGAAAGCAAACCGGGGAAAGGTTCAACCTTTTCCGTTTATTTCTCTGTAAATAAAGATAAGTACTGCGTTCTATAGATTTCGGGATTATCTTCGTCCACCATCTTTTAAATCCCGGCCTGGCCATAATACTATTCTGCAGGGCAAAAAATGCTAAGCAACACTACATTAATTCCCAGGGCATCCCAAAACCCGACCTCAGCTCCAGTATCGATTGCGTTTTGGCACCAAAAGGTTTCCAAAAAATGCTATGGCGTACAAAAAGGTAATCAAAAAGAGCATATAAGCGATTATACCGTACAGAAATGTGATTATTTTTTTCATTTTAATCTGATTTCTTCTAACCATGCGATAACCTGATCTTCAACCACCGCTTCACGTTCCCCTTTGATCGCAAGAAATACACCTTTCTTTTCATATCCACCTTCTACTGAAAAGCCTTTGAGAATCTTACTATCGGAACATAACTCCCTCAGTTGGTCAAACCCCTGCCCTACGCCATAGCCGGCATTAGTGTTAAATGGGATTACCGTTTTCCCCCGAAGGTCGTTTTCCTTAAGAAAGGTCTTCACCGGCGGGGGCATCTGCATATCCCAGGTGGGAAATCCGATAAATACAATATCATACTTTTCAAGATCCTTAATATTGGTTTTTAAAGGAGGCAGATATCCTTTCTCATTTTCCCGGTCTACCTGGGCTACTATTTTCTGATAATTTTCGGGGTAAGGGTTTTTCTTTTCCAGAGCTACCAGTTTCCCACCGACATTTCTCTGAATGATCTCTGCTACCACTTTTGTGTTATTGGTTCGGGATAGATAAACGATCAGTATACTTTCAGGTTTTGTATTACTGCAAACCGAAAGCAATAGGCAAAAGATTATCAGTGTCGGTTTCAAAATCATCCCTTTCTTATTCTTTCGGAGAGCCGGAAAGTTGTTTTACAAACGACAAATTGGCTAATTTCCAGCTTCCGTTTTCCTTTACGTAAACTTCGGTGACAATGAATGGATTTGTAACCTCATTTCCTCCAACTACCGCGAGCAGGGTGATCTCGTTTAAAACGATGGCCGTGTTGCCCATTACATCGGCCGAGACCTTATGTATATCAGCTTTTTTATAATAGATACCTCCACTTCTGATTATTGCAACTTCACGCTCTTTTCCCCAGCTTCCGCCCATGTGCACAAATTCAGATTCATCATGGAATAAATCCGCAAGTTTATCAGCCTCCTTATCGGCCATCCATTGCCATTTCTCTTTAGATAGTTCAATGATCTCCTGTTCTGTATCTTTCCTGGCTAACTCAGGAACTTTAAAACTATTATAAGTCTCAGCGGTAAGGGTATCTGTCCATTTTGTAGCCGCGTTTCCACTAATTGCTATATATGTAACAGGGCTATTTGGTGCCGCTCCGTGCCAGTGTTCCACATCGGGAAGACATTTGATAACATCTCCTGCACGGGCTACCTGAACTTCCTTTCCTTTTTCCTGATAAAAACCAACACCATGAGTTATTAATAATAATTGGCCTTTGGGATGCAAATGCCAATTCAGTTTGGAACCTTCTGCAGATACAGCCTGGGCTATATTAAAATCAAATGTTTCATCTGCATCAAACACATGGCTCAACCAAACATCCCCGGTATGATGAACATTTGGGGCTAATTTGCCTTTTGGGAAAATACTGTCCTGAGCCATCATACAGCCAGGTATAAGTAACCCGATTACAAGAATTAAATAGAAAGTCTTTATGTTCTTCATGATATAAATTTTAGAATTTAGTTGCTTTTTTAATCCAGCTCTTTCTGTTTTAGCCATTCAAATAAATGTTCCGCGACCTGCTTATTGTTCAGGTCTGACATTGGAAAAAGAGTATCCCCCATTAAGTCCGATTGCGGGGAGAGGAACAAGGGTAACGTCCCCTCCATATTTATTAACCGTACCCCCCATACCAGAACACCAAAGGAAGCTTTCGTGCATTTGCAGGCTTCTGATAAAATACAAAAGCGTGGTCGCCATGCAGTGTTTGCCCGGCAGTGCTTTGATTAGCAGGATTAAAACCCCCGTCTTCTAAGGGGTCAAAACTGCACATACTCATTTTCATCCGAAAGGAAAATTTCTAATTTGCGGTATTTTTTATAAGTCATCTATAGTCTTGATTTTCGCTATTTGCCCCTGGATTTCTCATAAATCAAATATCCTTCATTATAAGGGCATATTTAGTATATAGAATACTGATATCCTAACCATTTTCACTGATATACCGCGAGTATCTAATTTACTAATAATCTGATTGGTATATTTGTTAATGAATTTTGACTTTTTCTTATGGAAGAGATACTAAAGGTAGAAAGCATTTCCCAGTACAATGCATTAAAGGAAATCGCAACGAGGCACCCGCTAATTACTTCGTTTGACAGCTCTACGGCTAAACCCTTATCGAGTGGAAAGTATAGATTTGAATTTTACGCCATCTTTTTAAAAGGTGTGAACTGTGGCGAATTGAAATATGGAAGGAGTTCCTATGATTATGAGGAAGGCACTTTAGTTTTTATGGGGCCGGGACAGGTGGTTGGCATTAAAAGCGCGAAGGATTATAATCCCAAAGGAAATGCATTACTTTTTCACCCCGATTTCATCAAAGGAACCTCCCTGGCTGAAAAAATGCATACCTATTCCTTCTTCTCTTATGAACTGAATGAAGCCCTGCATATATCTGAAAAGGAACAACAGATCATTAAAGAGCTGTTTTCAAAAATAGATTATGAGCTGGATCAGAATATAGATAAACATAGCAAAACCATCATTGCAAATAATATCGAATTGCTGCTGAACTATTGCGATCGTTTTTATGACCGGCAATTCATTACCCGTGAAAATTTAAACCAGGGGATAGTATCTAAATTTGAAAGATTACTGAACGATTATTTCCAGTCTGAAAATCCACAGAAAATAGGACTTCCTTCCGTCAGCTATTTTGCTGAAGCCCTGAACCTTTCTCCTAACTACTTTGGAGATCTTATCAAAAAAGAAACCGGTAAATCGGCAATAGATCATATCCACCTGAAATTAATAGATGTGGCAAAAGACCGGATCTTTGACACCGAAAAGTCCATCAGTCAGATAGCTTACGAATTAGGATTCAAATATCCGCAGCACTTCAACAGGATGTTCAAGAAGAATACGGGCTGCACGCCGAATGAATATAGATTGCAGAATTAATCTCACGGAGTTAGAATTCCAGAACCGGGATCAATAATCCATCAATAAAAAAACCACCTAACAAATCTATGCAGGTGGTTCTTAATGATTGTAAAATTCTTCAACCAGTTAGATTCAAACCAGTTCACTTTCGTCCACTTTCTCATTTTCCGTTTCTTCCACATTGTTTACGGCATCATTTTCTTCTCCATCAAAATAAGGGAAGACATCCACAATGGTAGATTCGGTAATAGCCGGGATGGTATATTCGCCCATGGTATTCTGCATGGCCTGGGTGGTATTTTCAAAAGCTTCTTTTACATCGTTCGCCTGAATAAGCAGATACATATTGGACTTCTTTTCCTTACCGCTTTCATCATCATAGGCGATCAGTGAGATCTTAGCCTTGAACCAGCGATCTGAATTTTCAAAAGGATGGACTTCGGCCAGATTGGCCAGTTTAATATTCTTGATCAAAAACTCCTCACTTGTGTAAGCCTTCATCTCTTCGGTAATTCTGGTCTCGGCTTCCGTATAGGAAACTGCATCCAGCAGGTAAGTTTCCGTAGTAACTTTAGACTCACCGGTTTCATGGGTTTTTCTGTATTTTACTTTGCATTCATACCAGGTAACACTCATATTTCAGTTTTTTAGGGCCGCAAATATATATTTTTGAAAAAAAGACAAGGGGTGATCCGCCCATTAGATATTCACAAATTTTGGGATTTAATTCCCGGGAATGAACAAATTCAGGCACCCGTACATTCATAAGTTTTCACTGCAAATACCCTGTCACCCTTATTTAACTGAATATTAACACATTACAAAAAACCATGATGTAATAAGCTGCGTAAGTATTTGTGAACTAAAAAATTTAATTATGAAAACTATTAAGATTTTAAACGCAGTAGTATTATCCTCATTTTTGATTTTTGCAGCTGGTTGCTCAAAAGAGGAACCGGTGATGGAAGACCCTACAGTGGCAAATGCTCACATTGAACCAAATGAATTAGCTAATAACGGTGCTAAAGCAAAAATGTATACTGTTGAATTTGGCTCATTGAATAATTCAGGAGTCTCGGGTACGGCGGAATTAAGCCTGGAAGGCAGTACGCTAACCGTTAGTATTTCGGCTACCGGCCTGGAACCAGAGATGCTTCATCCACAGCACATTCATGGTTTTGTTGAAAATAAAGGAAATTCTACCTGTCCGCCTGCCTCTGCCGATAAGAATGGAGATGGACTGGTTAGTGTAGGTGAAGGTGCTCCATTTTATGGAGGAATTCAACTTCCGTTAGTTATGGATACCTCAGATGAGCTTTCATTCCCTGTGGCTGATGCTAATGGTAATATTAATTTTACAAAGACTTACGAATATTCAGATGGGATTGATAGCGATATTACCCCGCTACAGAACAGAGCTATTGTCCTGCATGGTATGAGTGTAATTACAGAAGATGAGGAACAATATATTATAACCTTACCTGTAGCCTGTGGACAAATTAAGCCGAATCAGGGATCGAATTAGGATTAGACAGATTTCCTTTTAGATAAGAGCTAAGACAAAAACACCCTCTTCAGGGTGTTTTTTAATTTTATCCTTATTGAATATTTCCCCACACCGGATATAGCCTAAATAAGAGCCTGAAAATCTTAAAGGCATTATAAATATTTAGCGGTAGTAAGGACTTTGTTTACTTTTGTAATCCATCATTTTTTAAAGGGAAGAAGGACCATGAAGCTCATCAATCTATCGAAAAAAGGAGAGGCATATACAGCTAAGGCAAAGACCTCTTTTAAATTATTTGGAATTACTTTCAGCAGTACGGTCCAGGAATTTATAAAACCTGTTTCTGAAGAAAACTGGTATGACTTTGAAGGCCGTAAAGTTTCAGAGAATAAAAAAATTATTTTAAACAAATGGCTTAAAGACCATCAAAGATTCATAGAGTAATCCCCCTATTTAATTTAATTTAATTTAATTCATTTCCTTTAGGATAAGAATAGGAACACTGGCATGGAAATCAACCTCTTCTATAAGCGTCTGATTGAAAAGTTTTGAAAAGAACCCCTGCTTACGTTTGTACAGGGCCAGCAGATCACTATCCCTGCTTTCGATAAAGAGATGAACCGCGGTAGTTACATTGGCTTTGGTAAGTGTATGAAAACTGCATTCAATATCGGAAAAAAGCGAAGCCAGGTTTTCTTTTTGAGCCTTTTGTTCATCCGTCATTCCCTTATTGTCGGTATCGATATATAAGACCCTCACCGCCGCATTCAGAAAATCTGAAATATCTATTAATGCTTTAAGTTCCCTCAGTTTAAAACCATTTCTGAAGTTAGTTGGAAATACTATTTCCCTTTTGAAATCCTTACTCAACTGGATAAGCTCCGGAATAACCAGAACCGGACAGTTCTCGATCTTTTCTATGACCTTTGTGATACTGTTATCATAAGCTGAATTAATAGCAGCATTATCACCAGGCGCCCCCATTAATATCAGGTCTATGCCGTGAGTGTCCACCGCTTCCTGCAATCCTTCGGTAAGACTTCCGTTGTAAGAAATCGTCTCAAATTGATGTCTAGGATTCTCCTTTCTAAAACTCAGGCCTTTCAATAATTTATCAAGACCATGTTCCGATTTTTCCTTTGCCGTATGCCCTTCGCTTTCCTTCAAGATAGAAATATTCTCTCCAAGAAAATGCTGTGACGCATAAGAATTGAACAGAAAAAAACTACAGGCCTGATTCTTATAAATAGCCAGACCATAAATCAGGGCGTTCCAGGCGTATTTCGAAAAATTCGTAGGTATCAGGATCTTCTTTTCCATCAATAACAATTCTTTAATTCAGGGATTTTAGATTTAATAAATATACTAAACCAACAGACGCTGAATAGAAAAATTAAAGAAATAATGGATCTTTCCATCCTTTTAACAAGCCCGGAAGTTATCTGATCCATTTCCATCGAGGAAATAAACAAAGAACTAATGCCAGTTCCTGAATTGTGAAGAAGGACTAATTTCAAAATCTGCTTATGAAGGTTTAATAGTACCAGAATATGCTAAACTTTTTAAATGAAATTATTCTTAACACAATACCCCTTTATATTAACGTTTTATCGGGTGAAACACTCTTATTTAACTTTTTTTTGTAAATTGTTGAGTTAAATTTAACTAGTACATTCTGGTGTATGACCAACGATAAGTTCGATGCACTGCAAACTTCAGATATGTCTTATCAATTTGGTTCGCAGATTAATCCTCCACCCCACCATCCTGTTTTTTTAGTTGTGCATTCAACTGATAAAAAAATCAGGTATCTGAATCCTGCACTGGAAAACTATTGCGGGATAAGTGGTATTTGGTTAAGTGATAATGTAGACATTTATAAGAAGATTATACATCCGGAGGATTATTCCATTTATTTAGAACATCTCAAATCATTGGGCCAAGGTTCCGGTAAAGAAGAAAAACATATTTCCATAAGGCTGAAGGCCAGGGGTGGTTCATGGGCTTCCTTCTGTTTTAGAGACAGGTTGTATAACTGGAATCCGGATGGAGAGCAGCTTATTTTAAGTCAGGCATCCCTATCAGATGATTTTGAAACTACTGAAACTTCCACTCAAAATTCGATCAGCAATGAATACAGGCATTTACTGCAATCTTTAGATGAGGCCTTTTGTATTATTGAAATGATTTACGATGAAAGCGGAAAGCCTGTTGATTATCTCTTCCAGGAGATAAATCCGGCTTTCGAGAAGCAGATAGATCTAAAGGATGTTACGGGTAAAACCATGCGCGAGCTTATTCCAGATCATGAAGAACACTGGTTTCAGACCTATGGTAAGGTAGCGCTAACAGACGAACCCATTCGTTTTCAATATAAAGCAGGTAAAATTGATAATTCCTGGCTTGATCTTTATGCTTTCCGATTTGGGGACCATAACAGTCGCCGGGTTGCGGTACTGTTTCATAATATAACCGACCAGAAGCTTGCCAAAGAAAAAATGGAACTGGCGCAAATCGAGCTGGAAAAGAATGCAAAGAAACGCCAGAGACAACTTGAAGAGAACACCGCTCTGCTCCAGACAGTCTTTGATACTACGAACCTGGCAATAGCTGTATTCAGGACGTTATATGATAGAGAAGGTGAAATAAAGGATTTTAAATATATAAAAGTAAATAAGGTACTGCTGGAAATGTATTCTGATGAGAATCCTCTTGGAAAGACCTATCTGGAAACTTCCACGCATGGATTTAAAGTAGGGCTCTTTGATGAGCTAAAAGAAGTGATGAAAACCGGCAAAGCTTTTGACGAAGAAATCTATTTTAATAAAAAAGGTTATAACAACTGGTTTCGCATAACAGTAAGATCACAAGGTGATTTGCTTATTGCAAGCCTCGAAGATATTACCGAACGTAAATTAAAAGACCAGGAATTAAAAGAAACCATCCGGTTCAAACAGGAACTGGTGCGCACATCCCCGGAGACCATAGTTATACTTAACCTTAAGGATCAAAATGTTCGCTATATCAATAAGGATATCTATCCTGAAGAAGGCCTTACAAAAGAGAGAATTCTGGGGACGCCTATTGCTGATATAATTCCCTATATCCATCCCAGAGACCGGGAAAGGGTCCTGGAATTTCAAAGAAAAATATTAAAATCTGATGATGATGATATCCATGATATTGAAATAAGACTCAGCTTAAAAGGGAATCGTTGGGAATGGTTCAGCGTAAGAGGTAAGATTTTCCACCGTCGTGATGCCAACTGGGTTGATGAGTATGTACTTCTGATCAGGAACATTAATCAGCAAAAAGAGACTCAGAAAGCCTTAATAAATGCTGAAAAATTCTCCATTATGGGAGAAGTTGCCAGAACCCTCGCTCATGAGCTTAGAAACCCCATAACAAGTATAGGTATGGCCTCTGAGGTGTTGGAAAAAAAGCTTCCGGATAGCGAGAAGGAGGCAAGTCAGAAATATTTTAGGATACTGGAAAACAGCACTAAAACATTAAATGACATGGTTAGTAATCTCCTGAATTCTTCTAATTACAACAAGACCGTTCTGGTAAGACAGGACCTTGCAGAAATAATAGAAAATATTCTGGAAAAGGCTTCTGATCGTATTTACCTCGCAGGGATTGAAGTGAATAAAAATTATAAAGGCCCGTATTATGTACTTGCCGACAGAGAAAAGCTTGAAATCGCACTTCTTAATATCATAGTGAACGCTAGTGAAGCCGTGGTGCCGGACGAGGGTATTATAAGCATCGATATTAATGACCAGGATAAAGATATTTTATTGTGTATATCAGATAATGGTCATGGTCTGGAAAAAGAACAAAAAGAGAGACTTTTCGATGCATTTTACACTACAAAAAAAACAGGGGTGGGAGTTGGCCTGAATTCCGTAAAAAGTATCCTGGAGGAACACGATTCGAGGATAGAAGTTTGCAGTGAGCTTAATAAGGGTACGACTTTCAGAATATATTTTCCGAAAGTGAATCAAGGAGGTTAAAAGGTGCTGTGCTATTGCGGTAGAGATTGGAATATTTCAGGTTTCTAACTAATTGAAAAATCAGAATTGAATAAAAACCGGACCTGCTTCAGCCTGACAGAATACAGAATATATAAACGGTCTCTTTCTTAAGCAGAAATAAATTTTCAGTTCGAAACTTTTTTCTGATTTTTGCAACGAATTCTCTGAAAGCCGGTTCATTGCAAAAAACTCTTCAAAAGATAACCTTCCTGTTAATTATCGTTTTCCATTTCAGCTTTCTCGTGGCTGTATTTATGGATAACAGGGAAAACCTTAATTTATATTTAATCCTGCTTCCCGTTAGTGTACTATTGGTATTCTTCTATTTAAACATCCGGAACTCATATGAGAAGATCTTTAAAAAAAGAGACCTAATATCAATTTCAGTATCCACTTACGGAGCCCTTTTAACCTACTTTTTTAATCTAAAGTTAAATATAGGTGTGGTTCTCGCCGCCGGGATCATCGGCTTACTGGGATCTATTATTCCTCTTCTAAATAAAAATTCTGAAATTCTGAAGCTTATACCTCCAGCACTATATTGCGGCGCCTTTGCGGGGATGACGGCGCCTTTCGTGGCCAACGGTTACCTGTTTATTTTCTTCGCCGGCCTGGCTACGGGAATATTATATGTAATGGCTAAGAACATACTGAATGGTTATGGAGGGAAACTGGGCTCTATCGCCTTTGGAGGAGTTTCAATAGTCTATTCCATTCTTTATCTGTTTACTTGATATGGATATAGCTATTTTTATACTTGCAGGATTTTTAAGTGCCCTGATCACCTTTATCCTGAATAACCACTTGAAACTCGGAGCCGTAACCGCTTCGGCAGGCATATCGGTTCTTGCAGGGCTTTGGTTCCATTTTTTTCCGGAATTACTGAATCCGCAGCTTACCCGAAATCTGCCTTTTGTAATTATGGGAGCCTCTTTTATTGGAATGGCTTCCGTTAAGGTGATTCCCCGAATCAGGATTATCTTTATTGCCGGAATTTTATTTTCTGGGATTTATTTAGCTACAGGCTCTTTTTTTGAAGGTTTCGGAGGAAGTCTGGGTACAACTGCTGCTATTTCTTTATATGCGGTCCATGCTCTCAAAAAAAATTAACATCGATCGATCAGCACTTCATTACTCTTCGTATATTTTATTTAAGCTCAGGATCCAAAAATTTATTCCTAACCGTCTTTAACTTAAAAAATTCCTTTTTATAATTTTTTTTTACCTATTTTTAACTCTAACAGTTAGTTACACCGCCCCCAGCTACCCTGTATTTAGCATATTATAAAAGCATGATTAACGAATAATCTTTGAATATTAGTGCTAACCAACCCAAATCTTAATGAAAAAATTCATTCCTTTCCTGTATTTAATTTTCTTATTGGTTACTACTACAAATTCACAGTCTTATATTGGTCATGGTCTGGGTAACTACAGCGGAATTCATGGAGTTATATTAAATCCTTCTGCGGTGGCCGACTCTCCAATGAAGATGGATATTAATATAATCTCGGTGAGCGGTTTCGCTGGCAGCGATTACTTATCACTGGATAAGGATGAAGTACTGGACTACATAGATGATCTGGAATTGAATGTTAATGGTAAAGAGTATTCCAGAAATGATAATCAAATCTTTGCTAATGTTGATATTTTGGGGCCGTCATTAATGTATAAAATATCTCCTATCCAAAGCCTTGCTATTACGAGTAGACTGAGATCTTTTATCAATTTCAACAATATCAGCGGTAATTTGGTCGAAGATTTTATCGAGGATTTTTCCTCTGAGGAAACCTATAGTTTTGGAATATATGAATTTTCGGAAACTGCACATTTATGGGGTGAAATAGGCATTACCTATGGGCGAGTGTTAATGCAGGCAGATCAACATTTTTTTAAGGGTGGTTTAAGTTTAAAATATTTAATGGGTGCAGGGAGTATTTTTAGTAATTCCCCGGAGTTAACTGGAAGGTATAATATGTTTGACAGGATGCTTAGCACATCGGGTACCCTTGATTATGGAAGTACGCCGGGATTTGATAGCGATTATATTGAAATAGAAAATACTTCTTCCGGTCTGGGTGGGGATTTAGGTTTTACTTACGAATACAGAAATTCAGAAACTGCTGACCCACAGATTAACAAATGGAGCTCTTATAAAATTAAAGTCGGGCTTTCAGTAACAGATATTGGAAGAATATCCTATAAGAATTCTGAAATAACGAATTATAACATGAACAATAGTGTAGACACAGATAATTTTGAAAATAAAAGCATAGAAGAAATCCTTGATGAAAATTACTCTGGTGAAGGAAATGTTTTCACAAGCAAAATTAATCTGCCTACTGCTTTTCACATTTTAGTAGATTATAATATCAAACAGAATTTTTATTTGAGTCTTAACGGCTCCCTTTCTATGATCTCAGGCACCAGAAGATTTGCTAATAGGGTAATTAATACCGTGACGGCAATGCCCAGATTTGAGACTAAATTATTCAGTTTTTATTTACCCCTGAGTGTAAGGCAATATGAAGTGCTTACCGCGGGTACAGGATTCAGATTTGGACCCCTAACGGTGGGATCCGGATCTATTCTCTCCAATTTATTTTCAGACAGGACAAAAAGCACGGATGTGTATGCATCCCTAAAAGTTCCGATATATCGGTAAAATATCCATTTTTAACCGGATATTCCAACTCCTAAAAAATAACTGTGCAGGATCTCTATTTTTTAATAATTCTTGAGAAATATACTCCCATATAAAAGATTAAATGTCCCACGTGATTGACGAAGAACGGCTAACATTCTAAATAATTCAAAAAATTATCCCTCCGTTTCCTTATTTTTTTTCTTATAAAAAGGAATGGAAAGGCCAGCATAAACATCAGTTGTTTTACTATCATTTAAAAGATGTGTAAAAACCGAACCTGAACCAATGGTCAAAGGTCCAGGTCTTAAGCCCGCCCCCACTTTGATGGAATTTTAAGAGAAAGCTTTTGTTTACAATAAAGGCTTTAGACCTCCCAGACATTCCTATTGAATGCGTTTTGCTTCCAGCAAACAATAATTTTTCAAATTAGGCTACATCTGTTATAGCTTTGGAATGAGCCAAAGGAAGAAAACGGAAATAAGAAATATGATAAAAAACCAAAGCTGATTAATAGGCTTTAACCTTTCAACAGGGAAATTCTCTTTCGATCTATTTGAAAAACGTTTTAGGTTGGCTTCACGGATCCTGGAATTATTTAAGGCCTCCCAGCTGCTATCCTCAAAAACGTAATAATCGGTAGCACTCAATGAATCATTGGTAAAAGCTAAATGATTCCACCCCGTTTTAGATGGATAAACCAGGCCACTCCACAAATTAGGGATTTCTGTGTCCATTGATAAGGGTACTGGAACATTATATCCTGTTTGGACCCTGGGTTTTGAAAAATTTGTCCTTAGGGTAAATGATACTGGTTCATTTTTATAGACAGGGAAATTTTCAATCTTCCATTCTACGGCAATGCTTTTTTTACCTGACAGTGTATTTATTACCCGGCTCCACAAATATTCATAGGTCTGAATATCTCCATTAAGAACCAATTGATACATACGATCAAGAACCCAGCTTCCAATTTTGCCCGATCCTCTTAATTTATAAGCGGCATATATTCTTCCCTTATTTTCAATAATGGGAATAAGCGTTTCCTGCGAAGAGAAGAGGTAGTCGTGTTTCACAAGTTTTTCGGAAGCTTCAAAATTTAAGCGTACAGCATTTTGATCATTAACAAAGTTAAATTGAATTATTTCCTGCCTTCCGTTAAAAAAGTCCTCACCGGGCTGAATAAAGACCCCCAGCCCCCCAGTATTCATTGCCTCAGTTATGGCATTTGTCTCGCCGGTTCTTAACAAATCGAGATAATCAGAATCTATTATCAGCAGGTTGTAATCTTTCAGGAATTCGGCAGTAAGTTTACCCAGAGTGCGACTTTCAGTATTCACAAACTCATATTTATATCTGCCTTTGGAAATTCTTGTTTTAAGACTAACTTCATTAGCCTCACGCCCCAGAAACTCTTTGAGATATTTTGTTTCAAAAAGCGGGTAGCTATTAAGAATTAAAATTTTTAGAGCACTGCGATCGGTTATTGTTATCGGTAAAACATCGGATCTCAGAATGGACTCAGCGGAATCCTTTAAGGTTAAATTATATAGATAATTTCCTCCCACAGTGGTCTTTGCATTTAACTGAAACTTTTCTGAATTTGTTTCTGAAAATTTAACCGAATCGAGCGAATTACCGGTAAAATCTTCCAGAACCAGTCGGGTTCCAGGAACCGGTTTTTTATATAATCCCTTGATTTTAATACTATCTCCAATGCTTACATCCTGACTGAACTTCAGTTGAACAATTCCCTCTGGCATTTCACCAGGTATAAAATTGGGATTGTTCTCGGCTTCGATTTTATGAAAATCGTAGGGTTTTAATCCATTCCCAAGGATAAAAACTTCTCCTGCGGCCTCGCTATCAGTTAAATCCCCGGTTTCATAATAATTTATCTTTTCAGCTTTTGGATAAATAGCCATAAGACTATCTAATTTTGCCTGCTGATAGTTTTTCGTAAGAATTATTACTGTATCTCCTGAGATCAAATGGGGTACGGCCGGCTTTAAAGCGAGCATAATGAGAGAACCGATGCTTATTACGGTCAGCCCAATTAACAAAAACAGTCTTGTTCCTGAATTAGTTTTCCACTCCTTCCAGATAAAAATCACTAATAGAATGATGCTGCCCGGAATTATATAGGCCATCCAGTCGCTGTTCAAAAATTCAATATCACTCCACATTCTGCAGTTCTTTTAAAAACATTTCCTGTAGTTCGTCCTTATATGCTTTTTCAATCCCGGGACGTGAATCATTGTTTGGAATTGCTAACAACAAGCCTTTCTGAAGTTGCTTTAATCTATCGGTAGTCAGTTTTTTTCCTTCCGCAATAAGTTTTAGATCACTAAGAATTTCAATGAACTTTAAGGGATCTTCAATTGCCAGGGAGGAAAGTTCTTCCGCCGCCCTTTGGAATAAATTTTCATCTGACTCTGTAAGCTGCAGGTCATTTTGTATTATAATTTCCAATCTGGAAACTGACTTTCTAATAGCTTGAAACTGATTTTCGTTGGCCTTGTTCGTATTCTCTGAAAAACTCCGGACTTCATCCAGATCACCACTCAATCTGGTACTTTCCTTAATTGGAGGCGGATCAAACCCGATCCTGTGAACGTAAATACGTGCGCTATTTTTAATTTCCTGAAGCAAATTGAGGGAACGATATTGATAAGGTAAAGAGTTTTGTGGTTCATACAGCCTGAGGTGTAGTTCAGAATCCCACATTTGATTCATAGCCTCTCTAAGCATGGATTTTAATGATTGCGTAAAAAGCGTTGATTCTTCCGGATCATCATGATTATGAAGATACTCATGAAGTGGGTCTTCCTCTTTGTCATTTTCTGCAGGAACCAGATTATGTTCGTTTTCAGAATCATGATCGTGAGTATAATCCTCCAAAGGATCTTCATCATCTTCATCGGTTTCCGCTGCCGGCTCTTCAGAATGGTTTTGAGCTGCGATTCCAGATTCAGACTCGTCCCCCATAAACTCACCGTATTTTAACCGCAGTGCTTTTTGATCGAATCCAAGTTCATTACTCCGGCTATTAAATTCCTTTTCTGAGATCTGATCCTTTTCAGCTATCAGTTTTTCAGTATCAATAATAAGCTGCCGCTGACTTCTAAAATAATCAGGCATCAAATCCACCCCCATGGAACCCGATACCGCAGTCGCGGCCTCTGTAGTGTCCCGAATTTCGGCAAAATAGGTTTCGCTCCTCGCCACATTGGGAACAGGTTTAAGATGATCTATGGCTTCTACATAAAAATAAAGCTGTTCACCAGGTTCCATTTTAAGATCATCAAGATTGATCGATTTTTTTAGAACAACCGATTTCGGGTTACCCGAAATTACCTTTTCAAAATTTATCTTTTCTTCCCTGAACTTTACCGCCTCCCCACTACCCTTACTTACTGTGGCGATGATATACGCATTATTGATCCCATAATCATCGCTTATCTGGGTCTCAAAACTCAGTATTTTTTCGTCTTCGGCTTCAAAACCGGAAAATAACGGAAGGTTTTTTATTATCACTTCCGGTTTTTGATCCTCTTCTACTTCCAGGTAATAAACTTTTGAGACATAACTATTACCCGTGCTGTCCTTAAAACGGAAATTATAAAATCCCGATTCAGTTGCAGTGGTTCCATATCTATATTCACTTCCCTGTAATTTAAAAGCAAATCGGTCATTTTTAGTATCAAAAAACACTTCTTTCACAGGCTGAGTAAATCTTAAAACCCAGGTGATCCTGGAATTTCTGAGCGTTTTAATATTCATTTCTTCGGATGAAACTGTTCCAAGATTGGTATAGGCCGGATATTTTACAAACACCTGCTGCTCTAGAATTTCAGGTGCCTCAAAAGACTGATCCAAAGAATCTAAAGGAGTGAAAGTTATTCTGGTTTTTTCATCAATCCGGTTAGAATCGTTTCCAGCAGAGGGACCAGAAAAAAATATAAGCGCCGTAAGGATTGAAAATACGAGCAGGAAACTAAAAGCTCTTTCAAAATTAACCTGTGGTTTGATGTTCTTTATATTTCCCTCAAGAAGCTTTTCAGTTTTTCGTTTTTGAAGTCGTGCAAGGGAAGTTAGGTTCCTGTCCGGAATTGTGAGTAAGCCTGAACTATATTCGGCGGCAGAAAATCTGGAATCAATAAAACCGGTAATTTTTGACAAATTTAAGTTCCAGGGTTTTTGGAGTATAAAATAAGTTGCTGTGCTTAATAAGAATACTGCGATAATCCAGAAAATGTTTAAACCAATAACCAACCCAAGAATCGCGGGACCAATCCCCACAATAACTGCTTCCAGCAACAGTAATAATTGCCATTTTCTACGGAAATATTTTAAGGCTGCCATTCCGCTCATTGTCTTCTTATTTTTGCCAGTATTCGTTCGCCTATTAGCAACACAAACAGAAGTATCCATAAATACCTGGAAAGGTCCCAATAATAAATTCGCAATTCTTTGTCTTCGATTTCCGAATATCCAGTTTCCAAAAAACCTTCAGAGATCTTTCTTTTATCGATCCCGCTGCTACGATCATAAATTTCTTCAGAAGGAATGATCAATTTCAGTAGCTCTTCACTAAGCCTGTGATCGAGAATATTTTCCGCGGAAATATTCTGTGTAAGGAAGAATTTATTTTCAACATTTCCTTCCACTATGAGCTTGTCAGCAAATTCATTTTCTCGCAACTGTAAAACCTTATTTTCAAGATCTGGAACTTCGGAATTTGAAAGCCAGATGAGTAAATCTTTTTCCTGCTTTATTTCTTCCTGGGAAATGGAATCAAATTCAATCTGTCGCCCTGTATAATTTTGAATGGCATTGATTGCCGATCGAAAATACTTTGCCTGGGCCCTTAAACTGTCATCGTAAAAAATTTGAATTTCGAAAGGTTTTATCCAAATCTCAGGTATTGAATCCAGGTCTTCCGTCCCCTTATAATTGGAAGCAATCAATTCCTTTTCATAGAATAGACGTTGCGAATTCCCAATCCCGTAAACAATCTGGAGGGAATCCTTAACATTCCTTAGAACCAGTGGCTTCCTGGTAGAATCATTCAGATCAACGGTTATCCAGTTAATATTTTTAGATATAATCGGCCTTTTACCTTTTAATCCATTTAAATAGCCCGATGAGAAAACTACCGCACTGTCAAAATCTTCTTTTTCGAGACTTTTGGCCAGCTTCCAGTAATCGGGAATAATATTTTGTCTGGTTTTATTCCCTTCTTTTTCGAAAACCGGCAAGCCTTCCTTAAATAAAAAAACGGGCTTGTGAGCAGACAAACTATCGGCCAGTTCCAAAACACTAGCCTTATTCAGAATACTTTCCTCAAAGTAATAGGCAATTTCCTGTGTGCGGTTATCTTTTTGAACCCTTAATTCTGCCATTATTAAAACAAGAACAGCTATTATGAGCCCTCTAAGTAACAGCAGCCATATTTCATTTAGCCTGAAACTTCTGCTATTCCTGGATTCCCCTTCCGTGAACATTTTTATACTTCCAACTTTTATCACCCGGGAGTCTCTATTACTCCATAAATGGATGAATATGGGAACCAGCAGCCCCAGGAGACCCCATAAATATGTTGGATTGGCAAAATACATTATAAAATTTGAGTTCTGTTTTTGAGGAAAAACTGCAGCGTCTCATTGAGATCATCTTCCATATTAAAGAGATGGTAATGAATATTCGAAGCCAAAAAGTCTTCTTTCAAATTTTTAAGATGCTGGTTAAACTGAGAAACATAATTTTTCCGGGCTTCAGAGGCGTTTACTTTTATCCTCTGTTTTGTTTCGAGGTCTTCAAGAATAACAGTACCGGAATAGTCAAATTCCAGTTCTTTTTTACCCATTAAATGAATAACTATAATTTCATTTCTCGGGCTTTTCAGACTATTTATCAAACTGGAAATCTCCGTATCATATTCATAAAAATCCGTGATAAATAAGATCATTTCCCTTTGACTGTGATCATGGAATTTTTCCAGTGCTGCTGGATTTTTTGGCCATTTTCCTTCGTTCTGGATCTGGGATAATTTCTGAAGAAAACGATGGTAATGCTGTTTTCTTACCTCCGGCTGAAGATGAAACAGACTCTTATCGTTCAAAGCAAATAATCCTAAAGCGTCTCCCTGCCTATGTGACAAAAAACCAAGAGAGGCGGCAATCACTTTTGAAAATGCCAGTTTGGACAGGCCATTTTCCTCATAAGCCATAGAATCACTGGAATCAAGAATAAATTTAATCGAAACATTGGTTTCGATTTCGGCCTGCTTCACATAATACCTCCCGGACCTGGCTAGCATTTTCCAGTCCAGCAATCTAAGATCATCACCAGGCTCATAGGCGCGATACTGGCTAAATTCCATTCCAGATCCCACCCGCCTGCTGTGATTTAAACCTGAAAGAAAATTGTCGACCACCAGTCTGGCTATAAGTTCCAGACCAGAAATGGTATTAATAACCTCAGGTTTTAAAAGATCTTTATAGTCGCTGTGCATTTAAATTCAGATTCCAATTATTTTTATGATCTGTTCTGTCACCTCATCGGAAGTAATTCCTTCTGCCTGGGCCCTGAAATTAGGTATAATTCTGTGTCGGAGTACCGGTTTTGCTATCGTCACAAGATCCTCGGGTATTACAGAAAGTCTTCCCTTTAAAAGTGCTCTGGCCTTCGCAGTTAGAATCATAGCCTGTCCCGCTCTTGGCCCGGCACCCCAGCTCACCCATTTTTTCACATAATCAACCTCACTATCCAATGGTCTTGTTGCACGGATTATATTATTTACCTTCTCAATTAATTCATCGCTGATAGGGATCTCCCTAACGAGCTCCTGAAGCCTTATAATTTCAGAACCATCGATTACGGGCTTCACCTTTCCGGACCTTTTTCCTGTAGTGCTCTTTAATATATTGAATTCGTCAACAGCTTCAGGGTATCCAATCTTGATATACAGTAAAAACCGGTCCAGTTGCGCTTCCGGGAGCGGAAAGGTCCCTGATTGTTCAATTGGATTCTGGGTCGCAAGAATAAAAAACGGCCTATCCAGATCATAGGTCTTCCCGGAGTAAGTAACTTCAAATTCCTGCATCGCCTCCAGTAAAGCTGCCTGGGTTTTTGGAGGCGTTCGGTTAATCTCATCAGCCAGGATAATATTAGCGAAAATGGGACCTTTGTTGAACTGAAAAAATTTCTTTCCTGTGGAATGATCCTCTTCCAGGACTTCAGTACCGATGATATCCGAAGGCATCAGATCTGGTGTAAACTGAATTCTTCTGAACAGAAGATCAATCCCGTCTGATAAGGTTCGAATCATCAAGGTTTTTGCCAGCCCGGGAACACCTTCCAGCAAAGCATGACCTCCAGCCAGGAAAGTTATAAGAAGCTGGTCTATGGTTTTCTCCTGACCAATGATAACTTTAGCAATCTCTGCTTTTAAATCTGATAATTTTGAAGTGAGTACATTAACCTCATCTTCCAGTTCTTTTAATTTGTTCTCCATAGTTATTATTAAACCGTCATGGCGTACATCACAATATTCACAGCAAATTTAGTATTGTCAATTTTATTCCATCTTTTATTTCTGAAGTCATAATCCCATTCACAGCCGTAATCCTTATTACTGTACAGAACTCCTATCTTATTGTTGATCTCAATAGCTTTAAGGTAATCGTGTACCAGATCGTCTCCCCAGCCATTTAGTTCCTGTGAAGTGGTTGGCGGACCATCATCAAATTGGAAAAATGAAGAATAGATCTCATGGTTATCAGGAATTTTTTTGAGGCTTTGAGCTCCAAATATTTCTTCCATCTGCCTTTCAAATGATTTCGCAAAAAGTCCGTCGATATCATGATTGCAGTCATCAGCAAAAACGAATCCTCCGTTTTTTACATATTTCTCAAAATTTTCTCTTTCCTTCCTGGTAAACTGAACGAGCTTATGCCCGGAGATATAACAGAATGGACATTCAAAAATTTCGTCGCTGGAAAGCGGGACAATATTCTCTCTGGTATCGATCTTCAAAGTCGTGTATTCTACCAGGGAGTTCAGTACATTGGAAGGCATACGCTGATCCACATCCCAATCCCCGGACTCATACTGCAATCTTGTAAAGAAAAATTCGTTTCTCACTAATCTCTGCTCCTAAAAATTCTCCAAACAAAAAAACTGGTTGCCAAGATAATTCTCAAAACAACCAGTTTCCATTAATTAAATTCAATTAAACCGCGTCTGATAAACTGGTAAAGGTGAAATCCCGAATTTTCATATACGGAATCAGGCTTCCGTCTATCCTCACCTGTTCCCCAAGTTCTTCAAGATTATTCAGCATAATAATCGGGCTCTCATTAAATCTGAAATTCTTTACCGGGTACTTGATTTCTCCATCTTCAATATAGAAAGTTCCATCCCTGGTAAGCCCTGTATATAATAAGGTCTGGGGATCAACGCTTCTAATATACCATAGCCTGGTAACCAGAATACCTCGTTTGGTACTTTTTATCAGTTCATCTCTGGTGGCATTACCGCCCTCCATAATAAAATTAGAAGGAAACGGAACTAGTTCAGCTCCCTTTTTATCTGCCCAGAAACGACTGTAAGCAAGATTTTTCACCACTCCGTCTTCAATCCACATGGTTTTCTTTAGTGGTGTGCCTTCACTATTCCAGGTAGCAGTAGGAACTCTTGGATCTAATGGATCACTATAAATTGTTACGCGTTCATCCACTACTTTTTCACCTAATTTGGTGCCATCACCTTTAGACATAAAACTTCTGCCTTCATCTGCCGTACGGGCGCTTACCGCTCTGCCCAGACCGCTTAAAAGTCCGTCAGCAGCTGCAGGCTCAAGGATCACGGTATATTTTCCAGGTTCAATCGCACGGGCATTCCTGGACATTACTGCTTTATCTATCGCAACTTTAGATGCTTCTGCAGCATCAAACTTATTCACGTCGTTAAAATCCCGGGACACCCAACCAGAGCCAGTTCCATCATTAGATCGCATGGTAACCGTAAAATCTATGTTGGTGTTCTGAGAATATGCAAAAAGTCCTTTGGAGTTCATTAGCGCACTAAAACCTTCAGAATCATTTAAAAATCCCGCTGCCGTAACATCTTTGGCTGCTGCAGCCTCAATACTTGTCCCGGCCACTTTTGCCCGGTCTTCCGGGCTTATGTTAGCAGTAGCTTCCACATAACTTTTTGACTCATCATATTGTTGTGGCCCTAATGGTTCCATAAATTCAGGATTCTCAGGAGAGAGTTGGGCCAGTTCTTCAGATCTTCTAACTACTTTTTCCAGGGAAGCATCGTCAAATTCATCGATGGTTGCTGTTCCTGATTTTTTACCAAAACTAGATTCCACTACCATAGATTGATTGGATCTATGGCCAGACGTAGAAACCGTATTCCGGGCATATCTAATATTCCCGCTTTCACTTCCGCTAAGGTTGATAACACAATTATCTGCTTTAGAAAATGCCAGGGCCTTTTCCATTAATTGCCGTGCTTCTTCTCTTGTATATATTGCCATGATTATATTCTTAAATTAAATTTTTAAACCGTTCTACCTGTGTTAATAACATTTACATCATCAAACCTAGCTGTAGAACAACCATGTGAAACGGCACTAACCTGTGGAGGCTGCCCCTTTCCATCAAAGAAGGATCCAAACATCCTGTAATCATCCTTATCGCAAATCTTTGTACAGGAATTCCAGAATTCCTGAGTATTGGACTGATATGCTACATCATCAAGCATACCTGCAATCTCTCCATCCTTAATTTCGTAGAATAGAGTTCCTCCAAACTGGAAATTATATCGTTGCTGATCGATTGAATAGGAGCCTCTACCGGCTATGTAGATTCCTTTTTCAATATCCTTTACCATATCATGAATTGAATATTTCTCTTTTCCCGGTTCCAGGGAAACATTAGGCATTCTCTGGAACTGTACATCGTTCCAGCTTTCAGAATAACAGCACCCATGAGATTCATTCTGATCGATTATATGGACCTGATCGCGAATTGCCTGATAGTTAGTAAGCACTCCGTTTCGTACCAGATCCCATTTTTTTGTCTTAACCCCTTCATCGTCATAACCAACGGCACCTAAACTATGAGGCTGGGTTTTATCTGCAACGAGATTTACAATATCACTACCATATTTAAAGTCGCCGGATTTCCATTTATCCAAAGTTGCAAAACTGGTTCCGGCGTAGTTTGCTTCATAACCCAGTACCCTGTCCAGTTCCAGTGGATGTCCAACAGACTCATGAATAGTAAGTCCTAAATGATTTGGCTCTAAAGCAAGATCATATTTCCCCGGGTCAACAGATTTCGCCGTTAATTTCTCTTTGGCCTGAAGCGCCGCATTTTTAGCATCTTCAATCATGTCATAACTGTTACGGTAAAGAATTAGACCATTAGGCCCTTCAACTTTTTCCGAAGCAAGTCCGTCCATATATTCATAACCCATTCCCATTGGAGCGCTTAAGGCATCCCTGGATTTGAATTTTCCAGCTTCTCTGTCAATTGCAGTTACTCCAAATGTTGGCCAAATTCGGTGTACATCCTGATCTATATAAGAACCTTCAGTTGAAGCGAAATACTTTTGTTCATTTACCATGAACAGAGCGGAATTTACAAAGTTGGCACCATTGTCCATTGCTGCCGCATTCGCGCTCAACAAAAGATCTACTTTTTCAGAAACAGGAACCTCCTTAAAATCCTTCTTAATGGGTGTTTTCCATGAGACTTCACCATGAGATTTAACCGGAGCAAGAACAACCGGCTCTTTTTGAATACTAGAATTAGCCCTGGCAATCGCCACAGCCTGTTGGGTGGCTTTCTTGATACCCTCTTCATTTACCTCATTGGTAGAAGCAAATCCCCAGGTTCCATCGGCAATTACTCTGATTCCTATCCCAAAGGATTCGGTATTTACAGTATTCTGGACTTTATCTTCCCTTGTAAAAACATATTGATTTAGATATCTACCAATTCTTGCATCGGCATAACTGGCCCCAAGGGACTTCGCTGTATTTAAAGCAACATCGGCGAGTTTTTTCTTCATGGCTACGTCCATACCTGGATCCAGAAGTGCTTCCACCGGAATTTCATTCCCCATCATACTCATGGGTAAAATCAATGCTCCGGCACCTAATCCTGCGAGCTGAACAAATTCTCTTCTTTGCATAAAAGTTTAAGTTTGCGAATCGTTTTTCAAAAGATGAATTACGAAGTGAAATTCATTTGCAATTAAAAATTGATTTCGATGATTAATAAGGTGTAAATAGTAGTTTCCTAAAATAAGAAAAATTCATCGGATTTTCCGAATTATATTATAAGTAGGGGTTTATATGAAATGTTACATATAAATGAGCCGTCTTAAGAAGAAAAACGCCACAATAAGATAATTTCATTCAAAATAACTGCAAAAAACAGCCAAAGAACTCTCTAAATTTCAGCAATAGAGCATTTATTCTCTGGCGTGTGAAAATCAGATAAAAAAATATGATAAATAATAAGGTTATAGCAAAAACAGCCTAAGATTTGGGATCTTCTAAAATAGCTTTTAAAACCTCCCAAACATTGTTTGCCACTATCTCCTGTCCTTCTACCGTTGGATGAATGCCGTCTCCCTGATTGAGTTCAGGAATGCCCGCCACATCTTCGAGCAAAAAAGGAATAAGCGAAATTTCATTCTTTTCTGCCAGTTCTGGAAAGATATTACGAAATTCTGAAGTGTATTCCGGACCCATATTCGGAGGGATCTGCATTCCTGCAAGTACGATCTCGGCCCCTGGATTCTTTTCCCTTACAATATCGATTATCTCCTGAAGGTTTTTTCTTGTTTCGTCAAGAGGAATTCCCCTGAGACCATCATTGGCTCCCAGTTCAAGAACAAAAACATCAACATCCTGATTCAACACCCATTCTACCCTGTTCTTTCCACTTGCCGTAGTTTCACCACTAAGCCCCGCATTAACCACTTCGTATGACAATCCAAGAGAATCTATCCTCTTCTGAATAAGAGCCGGAAAGGCTTCATTTGGTTCGAGTCCATATCCTGCGGTAAGACTATTCCCAAAAAAAAGAATAACTCCTTTATCCTGTTGTTTTTCTTCCTGCTTAACGACCTCCTTATCACTACTCTCTTCCTCTCCTTTCTTTTTCTCATTATTTCCACATGAGGAAAGAAAAATAAACAGTAAAGACCAAACAACTAATAAGCTTCTCATAACACAGGTAATTAAATCAAAATCATTTCATTATTTTGTTCCAGTAAAAAAAGAAAAAAAAACAAAAACGAAAGATGGCAAAGATATTAAACGTACAAAACTTAAAGAAAAGCTATTCCAGCGGTTCAAAAAAGTTAACTGTACTACAGGATATCAATTTTGATATTGATGAAAAGGAAACCTTTGCCATAGTTGGCCCTTCAGGAAGTGGAAAAACCACTTTACTGGGGTTATGCGCAGGCCTGGATGAGGCCGACTCCGGGGACATTGAACTTTGTGGCACCCGGCTCAATGATCTTAATGAAGATCAGCGAGCACTATTAAGAAACAGAAAAGTTGGTTTTGTATTCCAGGATTTTCAACTGATCCCCACTTTAACAGCCCTGGAAAACGTTGCAGTTCCGCTGGAGTTACGTGGAGATAAAGACGCTGTGAAAATAGGAAAGGAACTTTTGGTAAAAGTTGGGCTTGGAGATCGTTTTGACCACTACCCTTCGCAACTGTCTGGAGGAGAACAGCAAAGAGTCGCCCTGGCAAGAGCATTTTGCAATAAGCCGGAAATCCTTTTTGCTGATGAGCCCACGGGAAATCTGGATGAAGAGACAGGAAAAAAAGTAGTTGACCTGCTCATCGAACTTAATAAAGAATCGGGTACCACTCTGGTGATCGTAACCCATGACCTGGAACTGGCTCAAAAAACCCAGCGAATACTCAGGCTCAAAGGAGGAAGAATACTTGAAACCCGGAAAGTATAAATAAAATGGAGGATCACAATAGTTCAAATAAAGCAGGGTTTTCCTGGCTCATGAAAATGGCATTGCGGGATGGAAAGGCCAGCAGCAGGAAACTGATCCTTTTTATGGCTTCCATAGTTCTTGGAATCGCAGCAGTGGTTTCCATTCAGTCATTTAGCAATAATCTTAAAAAGAACATCTCCCTTCAGTCTAAAGCCCTGATGGGGGCTGATTATATTATTGACAGTGACAAAACACCGAATGAGAGGGTGTCCTTTATAATAGATTCTCTGGGAGGTCCAGAAGGAAAAGAGATCAGCTTTGCATCTATGGCTGCATTCCCGGGAAAAGATGGGACAAAACTGGTACAGGTTCGTGGAATTGAGGGTGATTTCCCTTTCTATGGAGAACTTGAGACGCAACCGGTAAGCGCTGCTTCAGAATATCAGGAAAAAGAAGGCGCTCTTCTGGACGCCACCGTAATGCTTCAGCTGGGAATTGCCCCAGGTGATAAAATTAAAATCGGAGATATCAGCTTGCCGGTAATCGGCGCTTTGAAATCGGTTCCCGGAAGTTCGGCTGTCTTCAGTTCTGTAGCTCCCCCGGTCCTTATTCCATATAAATTCATTGAAAAAACCGGTCTGGTGCAAACGGGTAGCCGCATCACCTATAAATATTATTTCCTGGCCGATCCTAAACTGGATATGGAAAAATTTGATGAGCAACTGGATCCCATGCTGGATGCGAATGATGCAGACCTGGATACCCATACTTCCACCAGTGAAAGAATGGGACGGCGGTATGAGAATTTCGGTAAATTCCTTAATCTTGTAGCCTTTATAGCCCTTTTGCTTGGCTGCGTTGGAATTGCCAGTGCCATCCATATCTATATTAAGGAGAAACTGAAATCCATAGCTGTATTAAAGTGTATTGGAGCCACAAAGCGACAAACCTTTCTGATCTATCTTCTACAGATCTCGATGATCGGTCTTTTGGGAGGTATCATTGGAACAGGCCTGGGATTGATTCTCCAGCAGCTATTTCCGCTGATCTTACAAGACTTTATACCCGTAGATGTGGAGATCTCATTCGCTCCCAGGGTAATTTTCATGGGGATATTGCTGGGGATTTTTATGTCTGTTCTGTTCGCCATGTACCCTTTGATAGGAACACTGTATGTTTCTCCACTTCATACTTTAAGGGTGCAGGATGCCAGTCCGGCAAGATCTAAAAAGGCTGGTTTGCTTGTGCTCTCGGGTATTTTCCTATTTATATTTCTGTTCTCCTACTGGTTACTGGAAGACTGGGAGTATTCCATTTCATTCGTTATTGGTATCATAGTATCATTTTCCCTATTGGCCGGCGTAGCCAATCTTTTCATGAAAATGATAAAGAAATATTTCCCATCCAGCTGGGGATTTGTTCCCCGGCAAAGCCTTTTAAATCTTTTCAGGCCACAGAATCAAACCCTGATACTTGTTCTTGCAATTGGAATTGGAACATTCTTAATAAGCACGCTTTATTTCACAAAAGACCTGCTACTGGCCCAGGCTTCTCTGGAAGATCAGTCCAATAGTCCGAATATGATCCTGCTGGATGTACAGTCTGAGCAAAGTGAAAATGTTGAGGAGACTATAAATAGTCAGGAACTATCGGTGCTTGAAAACATTCCCATTGTAACCATGAGGGTTCAAAGTATACAGGGAAAATCGGTAAACGAGATAAGAAATGATACAACTTCCAGAGTAAATGGCTGGGTACTTAACCACGAGTTCCGAACCACTTACAGAGATACACTTATTTCTTCGGAAGTTCTGGAACAGGGAGAATGGATAGGAAAAAGGCCCGAAAACGGGCTGGTTCCGATTTCGGTAAGCGACAATTTCGCTGAAGACGCAAAGGTGAGTGTAGGCGACGAAGTAAGCTTCAATGTACAGGGAGTGATCCTAAAAACCATTGTAGGAAGCATTCGAACAGTAGACTGGAGCCGGATGCAACTGAATTTTTCTATAGTATTTCCAACAGAAGTGCTGGAGGATGCACCACAATTCAGGGTACTCACCACTAAAGTTCCTGATGAAGCAAGTTCAGCCTCCCTGCAGCAGGCACTGGTGGCCAATTTTCCAAATGTTACCATCATAGACCTTAGACAGGTCTTAAGCCTTATAGAAAAGATACTTACCAGGATCTCATGGCTTATTAATTTCATGGCTTTCTTTAGTATACTTACAGGGATCATTGTACTTATTGGTGCCGTAAGAACGAGCAAATATCAGCGTATTAAGGAGAGTGTTTTGTTAAGGACCATCGGAGCCAGAAGTGACCAGATACTTAAGATCCTGGCTCTGGAATATTTATACCTGGGAATTTTAGGCGGACTTTCAGGAATACTTTTATCCCTTATAAGTAGTCAGTTACTGGGATGGCTAGTATTTGAGACTTCATTTGTTCCATCGTGGATACCCTTCCTTGTCTTATTTCCGGGAATTACACTGCTCGTAATGGCAATAGGTCTCGGTAACAGTATAAGCGTAATTAAAAGTCCGCCGCTTGTAGTTCTAAGAAAAGAGCTTACCTGAGATTAATAATCCCTGAAAACCATATGCTGGTAGGCAGTTTGAAGATCCTGCCAGCAGACCTGAACGGGGTGATCCAGCTCCATCACTTCCATTCCCAGTAGCGGAACGATCCTGGAAGTCTTATTATAACAGAAATGGCTCAATTCCAGACTGTATTTTTGTACCGCACTTATATGAGCATCCCGTTTATTTAAATGGCCCTTCCAGCTTCTTTCAACAGCTGCATAGAAAGCATTGGACAATTTATCCAGCTCCTTTTCAAACTCAGATATCAAATGCTGGATTTTATGATACTTTTCCGGCTGATATTGTTTCCAGATATTCATCTTACGGTCAACTATTTTCTGAACCTCCAGCCAAAGGCTTTTACTAATTCCAAGGACCACAGGAACAAAACATACACGTGCGAAAAGATCAAAAGGGTAACTGCTTAAAGGATATTCCGAACTGGCCGGCGACTGAGAAAGATCAAAAAAATGATCTTCCGTGATCTGAACGTTTTCAGCAATTATCCTATGACTACAGGTAAGTTTGAGTCCTATGGCATTCCAGTTCCTTTCAATTTTCACCTGGTCCTTAGGTAATACCATGGCTGTAATACGGCCATCTTTCTGGGTGACAGCAGTAAAAAGAGAAGCCTGTTCACTCCCGCTGCAATAATCCCAGCTACCATTCACCTTCCACAGGTCTTTTTCTTTTTCAGCCTTGCCTACAGGTTTTCCGCTACCCGCGATCAATGCGTTTTCAGGTTTAAAAAAGGACTCCCTTAAATCTTCTTCAAGATAATGGGTAAAATATCCTCCCCCTACTCCTATTGCCAGCAGCCAGCCCCAGTTACCATCAAGATGGGAAGCGTTTTCTATCCACTTTGCACCTGTTTTAAGATCAAGTTCAAGTCCGCCCAGTGAATTTTCAATGAACATCTTGAAAAGCCTTTCCTTGTAATGCAGATCCAAAGCTTTTTTCCCGAGCTTTCCTTTTTCCAGTGTATTTTCTTCCCTGAAAAAACTTCGGAAAGCCAGGTGGTTATTATTTATCCAGTCTTTATCGTTATTCTGTATAGCTTCAATTGCAGCTTTCCACATAGATCAAAATTGAAGTCGCAAATTTGGTGAAAAAACCCATCATTTATAAAACCTGTAGCTTAATTCCACCATTAATAACAAATCCGTCAACCGGAGCGTATATATCTTTAAACTGAGGGTTGGAAATCGAACCAGTATAGATTGAGTCAAACCTGGTTTGGCGTGTATCTGTAAAATTCTCGAAATTCAGGAATAATGAGAATCTTTCCCATTTCATCTCGCTCATCAACCCGAAGATCCAGTAATTATCACCAGTTGTACCATCCCCAAGCTTCTGAGGACCAAAATAGTACCCCTCCAGACCGATCACGAGTTTATCTTCTATCTCATAGACCAGAACATTGTTCAGCCTGTTTTGGGCTACCAGGGGCATTTCTGAAGTTTCATCTCCATAATGTTGATTTACATCAGCCAGTGTATGTCCAACAAATAATTTAAAATTCTTGTAAGATAATCTCACATTTGTTTCAACTCCCTTAGTGTCCAGATATCCTTCAGGCTGTAAATATTCAAAATTCTCTCCCATGGTATTTGTAAGAATAAGGGGGTCGTCTACACGGGTGTAGAAGAAAAGTGTGTTAAGGCTGAAATCAATGGTTTCAAACAGTTCAGTTCGATAATTCATATCGAAATTAGCTCCGTAGGAACGCTCCGCTTCAGTTTCTGAAACATCTACAGGGAGTACATTCTGAAACTGGATTCTTTCGGCATCTTCCGTAAAGATGGAAGGCGTTTTATAGCCAAGCCCCCCTCCAAGTCTTGCAGTAAAGCTTTCAGAAATACTAAACATTGCCGATAATCTGGGTAGTAAAAAAGTACCATAATCGTTCTGGTGATCCAGTCTTAATCCGGTTTCCAGGCTCAAAAGTTCTGAAACCTTCCAGTTATTCTGTAAAAAGGCTCCATAGGTAAGATGGTTATAATCTACTCCCCGGGATTCAGGATTCTCATCTTCGTTAAAGCTATCTACCCAAAGATTGGCTCCTGCAATCCATTCTGACTCCCTGTCTCCAAAAGCATAGGTGATTTCGTTAAAAGAGGCGAACTGATCTCCGGAAAATACAAAATCCGGAATGCGGATCTTTCTCTCAAAAAAGCTAAAACTGTTTTTTATATTCAGACTGGCGCCATTCTCAAAATGCTGCTCATAGCCAGCACGGGTTGTAATTCTCTGGGTATTGTTCTTTTCAAAATAAGGATCCTCTACTCCCCCATCATTTTCAATGAATTCGATATTTCCTCCTGTTCGTTCTTCTATCACGGCATTTACCCCCAGATCCAGAGTAGCATTCTCACTGGGATAATAGAAAAACCTGGGATTCAAAGTATACCTGTCAAACTCCGGAATGGCTGTTAGACCAATATCGGCGGGGTCATAAGGGGTTCCAATATTATAAGAAGCAAAAACCGTGGTGCCCAGTTTTCCAAATTTGTTGGAGTAAAAGGCACTTGCATCAAGACCAAGAGCAGAGGTCCCGTTCAATAACAGGTTAAGTTCTTCCTCGTCTGTAGGCGTCTTCGAAACAAGGTTAACAAGTCCGGCGATGGCTCCGCCTCCATATAATGTTGAAGAAGCACCTTTTATCACTTCCACCTGCCTTAGGTCCAAAGGTACGATCTGAAGAAGACTGAGGCCGCCTGAAAACCCGGAATATAAGGGATACCCGTCTTTTAATAACTGAGTATATTTCCCGTCAAGTCCCTGTATTCTAATGCTCGAATTATACGAAGTGGCTGATGTTTGCTGGGTCTGGATCCCTGTGGTCTCATTCAGGAGCATCCGGATATCACCGGGCTTCATATTTCCTTTTTCCCCCAGTTCTTCACCCGAAATCACTTCCACTCTTGTTGGAAGATCTGCAATGGTGCGTCGGGAACGTGTGGAAGAGATAAAGACCGCATCCATTTGTTCACCAGCCGGATACAAATAGATAGTTTTAATATCTTCATCTGAAAGTGGGAAATTATAACTGGTTTCAAGAGTTTCAAAACCTATATAGCTGAAAATTATAGTCTTTTCTCCATCTGCAATACCGTTGATTTCAATCAAACCTTCATCATTGGCGGTATCACCAAGATTGCTGCCTTTAACCACAGCATTAGCCCCCTGGAGAGGAGTATTCGTTTCTCCATCTATAATACGTGCATTAAAATTATTTTGTGAATAGCAGTTGCCGGAAATAAAAATTATTAAAAGCCAGAAAATCTTATGGTTCATAAGTTGATTTTATAAAGAAAACAATAGTGTAGTTCTTTTAATTATGAACCGGCAAATTTAAGGAAGTAGAGTTAAACATGGCATTCAAATCACACTAAATTGGTCACGGAGATCCAATATGCAAATAACCCCGTTCTTCAAGTTGAAGCTATTCTTTAATTTGAAAAAAGAATGACCTGTTCAATAAAGACTGATGTTCATAAATTCATTTACCAAAAAAGAAAAATAATCGACTTGCCAATAGCTTCTGAAAATAAATGGCTTAATTAAACCCCTGACAAGCAGTGCGGATATTAAACCCAGCATTAGTCCCTTAAAAAGGGATATTTCAAGTATAAAAACAGGGGAGAAATGCCGTAAATGGATAATCCCGGTTAGATTAGTAACCGGGATAATTAAGAATTATATGTTCAACTTCTTATCAATTATGATGTGGAATATGCGGTTTCTACTTTTGGCTTTCAGGAATTATATCAATTGTTCCAAACCAGGTAAGATCCGAATTTACTATAAAAAATGACTTAAAACTCCACAATTACTTCATTAGAACAATATGAGGTTTCAGTAATACAAACCTTAAATGATGCTATCCCGCCTCCTTTTCCCAGATTTATTTCCTGGGATCCATCATTTAAGGATAGTGACATTTCATTATTATTATATATCTCGATACTCTCAGAAGTCCCGGATGGGGTCCATGAAAGAATCGCTCTTGTATTACCTCTCCGTTTAACGGTTCGGACAGTGAGCTCAAGATTAACTGGTTCCGGATCAGGCAATTGTTCAATTAAAAGGTGTCTCCCCTTTGTGGCAGTCCCCCCTCTATTGTCTGTTACTTTCAAGGAAACATAATACCAGCCTTCATTTGGGAAAATATGACCGGGATTTTGAAGGTAAGATGTATTTCCATCATTAAAACTCCATTCCCAAGCTACAATTTCGCCATCTTCATCCCTACTTGTATCGGTGAATATGACTTCCAGTCCATTTTGGTCCTTAGAAAAATTAGCAAATGGTTCTTCGTTAGGAAGCTGCATAGGGTCATCTACCATTATAGGAGTAACCTGGTTCGAACAATCATTAATTCCAGTCAAACATATCTGAAAAGAATCAGGTATTTTTCCTCCTGGATTATAAAACCATTTACCATTATTTGCAGTCTCAAAGCTTAACTTTCCATCAATATAAATATGTACTTTTCCCAGATATGCTTCTAAAGATGAATTCAAGGAAGACCAAACCTCAAATTCCCCTTATCCTTGTAACCAAATACTTCCAAGTCAAGAGAAGCTGGTAAAATCACAGGCTCCTCATTAAGACTGTAAGCCAGACGATTAGGACCTTCTGGCACATTCTTAATAGCATTCTCCGTGGAATTCATAACTATAGCTTCATGAGTCTCGCTAGGTTTTAAATTAGGGTTAGCTTCCAAAAGCAAAGAAGCAATTCCTGCTACATGCGGTGCGGCCATTGAAGTACCACGCCCCAGATGAAATGAACTGTCATTCAAATGATAGGCAGACCAAATATCTACTCCGGGTGCAAAAAGGTCTACACAACTGCCAAAGCTTGAAAAAGAGGCCATTTCGTTGTTAATATCACTAGCAGCTACTGTTATTGCCTGTTCTATCCGGGCAGGACTTATTTCACAGGCGTCCGAGGCACTATTCCCAGCTGCGATCACATAATGGATTCCTGTAGCGATTGAATTTTTGATGGCAACTTCGGTTGGATCCATGTCTGGTTCATAGTAATCCCCGAGGCTCAAATTTACAACTGCAGGCTTCTTGGCATTAAGGGTTATCCATTCTACTGCAGCTAATAATACGGAGTTTTGAGTACCATTCTCACAACCAAATACCTTTACAGATACCAGGTTTACATCTTTAGCTACTCCAACTGTCTTACCTCCTACTGTAGCTGCGACATGTGTTCCATGCCAATGACAATCACCCCCAGGTTCAAGACTGGGATCATTATTAAACCATTCGTTATCCTTGACAAAATCATAACCCAGGCTAGCCCTTCCCTCAAATTCTTCATGGGAATAGTTAATGCCTGTATCTACTATATAAACTGTTACCCCCTTTCCTGTTGAATTATAGCTATAAACATAGTCCAGCTGTGGCTCGCGCTGGTCTATCCGGTCCAAACCCCAGACAGGATAATCCTGCTGAGAACTCTCGATGGAAAAATTCTTAAGCTCCTTATCTTTTACCACATGAGATACATTAGGATTATTTCTTAGTGCCTCAGCTTTTTGTTTACTTAAATTAGCTGAAAATCCTGTCAAGACTTTTTGATATTTATAGACTACAGATTTCTCTGGTATACCTAATTCATTTTCAAGGTTTTCCAGAACTTCCTTGGCTCTGGAATTTTCAGCTGCTGGTTTATCTGAAAGTATTATAATAAAACTTTCACTGTCAGTTTTTTTAAGATTAAGGTCGGCAGTTGTATCGGCTGTTATCTGCATTTCCGAATCAGTACTACATGATAAAATCGCAAGTAAAGAAATGTATACAATTAAGGAATTAAGAAAAACCTGGCTCGATCTAAGAAAAAATATTAAAGAACACATACCTTGAAATTTTGATTGGTTAAAATTCTCAGGAAAATTCAAACGTTTGGGGATAAAAATTATAGCTTCAATGTAGATTTTAAGATTAAACAGGAAAAGGGGAAAAACACCCTAATTGACTGATTTACAGTTTTTATACTTTTATCCGACATGATTTAGTATAAGTTTAACTGATACTTATATGCCAAACCATTAATCAAGTCTTAAATTTAAACAGCTTTAACTTCTACATATAAGCAACTAAGAAATGAAAACCTATCATTTAGATTTAAATGATGTTGATGATTTCATCCCTGAATTAGCTAATGAATTGGGGATCAAGCACAGTGAACACCTGGGAGAATACACATTAAAGGTTCCTAATAAAAATGGAGAAGGTGAAATAAGAGGCATTAATTTCCCCAACGGATTGGGACTCTATACGTATCACTGCAAATTCTATGAAAATCTAAGATTTAAAGTTTCCCTGCCTGCAATTAAACCTATCAGGTTTCTTTACTGCATAGAAGGTGCTGTAGATAGCTACTTTAATAATAATGAAGACTTTACAACCATTGAAAATCACCAGTTTCTGATTGCAGCTCCAAAAGATGGTGAAACCCATAACCTTGTTTTTAAAAAGAATACTGAAATCGCTTTGTGCTACCTGGAAATTGACCGGCTCAAATTCCAGAGGTATTTCTCATTCGATCTTAATCAATTAGAACCCGTGTTTTATAAGATCTTTAGTGATACTAAAGGGAAGAACAGGATCTCTAAAACCGGTAGTTTTAGCCTAAAAACTGCTGAAACCATCAAGGAGATTAAAAACTGTGAAATAGACGGGTTTCCAAGGGTCAACTTTATAGGTGCTAAATCTCTGGAGATACTAAGCTATATGCTCTCCAGGTTTAAAAGAGAAAAGCAAATATTTAAGAATAAAACACTAAGGGAAAGTGACATACAGGCGGTTGAAAGAGTTGTAGAATATATAAATTGCAATATAGCTAAGGTGGGAACGGTAAATGATCTGGCTAAAATCGCAGGAATAAATTCTAATAAATTACAGGAATCCTTTCAGGTTATCTATGGCAAAACCGTAAATGAATACCTAAGGGACATTCGTTTAACAAAAGCTCTGAACATTCTAACTACCGGCGACAAGAATGTAAGTGAAGTGGTTTATGAATTAGGCCTTTCCAGCCGTAGTTACTTTTCCAAAATATTTAAGGCTAAATATGGCATTTCTCCCAGACAAATTCTTGCTACTCAATCTGGTAAGTAAAATTTAAAGAGGAAAAACTATTATTATTAATATGACAAAAAGGGGATTATTCCCCTTTCCAAGCAAGCATCTTTCCAGTACTTTAGTATCAGAAATTCACCTCCCTTTTTATCCCCCCATAAAATATTAAAAATTTAGTTCCGGATATAAAACCTGGAAATATAAAACCCCCATATATAAATCATCATTCATCAATCAAAATTTTTCATCATGACAGCTTTTTCAAAAATCATCGAAAACTTTAGTTCTTTAAACGACGGCAATCTCACTCATCACAGAGCCTTTTTAAATCAACGGTCTGGAAACGGAAGAAGTTGCTGGTACAACCGGAGAAAATTCGGAATCTAATTTCATTAAAAATCATCATTCATCAATCAAATTTTTTTCATCATGACAGCTTTTTCAAAAATCATCGAAAACTTTAGTTCTTTAAACGACGGAAACCTCACTCATCACAGAACCTTTTTAAATCAACGGTCTGGAAACGGAAGAAGTTGCTGGTATAACCGGAGAAAATTCGGAATTTAATTTCATTAAAAATCATCATTCATCAATCATCAAAATTCATCAGTCATGAAATCGCATATCAAAGTTAACATCAAACAACGGCCAAGGGGTATGTATTACGGTTTAATCCTTAGAAGGCTGGCAGAAACAGTGATTATCAGGTGAAAATCCGGCATTTAAAACTGAGGAGCAAGACGGGGAAATCATTCATCAATCAGATTTTTAACTTGAAAGACGTTCTTTCCAGACCCGGACAGTAAAAACCTCAGATTGAATTAGTCAAAGCCGAGTGCCGGATTTTCATTAGATAACAAACATCAATCATCACATCTCAACAATCAATCATCACATCTGTATCTTTTTTAACGAAAGTACCCGGGTTCATCACCTCAGGGTACTTTTTTATTGATTTAATATCTGGTTTCAAATAAAAAGCAGATTCCAAAATTCTAAATGTTCGTATATTCAGGCCACCTTTAACACTATCACAAAATGAACATACAAATAAGAAAAGACCTGGGTATTATATTACTGGTCTCTATTTTTGGCTGTAACAACAGCCCCGAAACTGTAAATGAAAATGAATCAATGAGTAATCCCTTATTATCAGAATGGAGCGGCCCTTATGAAGGTGTACCCGCATTCGACGAAATGAAAGTAGAGCTTGTGAAGCCTGCAATCAGGAAAGGCATGGAATTACATCTTGCCGAAATAGATAAAATAGCCGGCAACCCTGAGGAACCAAGTTTTGAGAATACCATTGTCCCGATGGAAGAAGCAGGAAAAGAACTGGAACGAGCCTTTGTTTACTATGGTATTTACAGCAGTAATATTTCAAGTCCTGAATTTAGGGAAGTTCAAAAGGAACTAGCCCCCGAGATCTCAGAGTTCTATTCAAAGATCAGCCAGAATACAGAACTTTTTAAACGTATCAAAACGGTTTATGAGAACGCTCAGGAAGATTCGCTACCGGCACCAGAGCAACGAACCATAGAGCTTATTTATGAAGAATTTGCCATGCAGGGCGCTAACCTGAATGAAGAGGATAAGGAGCGCTATGCTGCAATAAATAAGGAACTGTCAGAACTATATACCAGGTTTTCCAATAATGTACTTGCCGATGAAGAAAACTATGTGATCTATCTCGAAGAGGATCAGCTTGGTGGTCTTCCCGAATCCTATATAAAATCTGCTGCCAAAGCAGCTGCCGACCGGGGGAAGGATGGAAAGTATGCGGTTACCAATACCAGGTCTTCCATGGATCCTTTCCTAACCTATTCTACAGAAAGGGATCTCCGTGAAAAAGTTTGGAAAAATTATTACTCCCGTGGCGATAATAATGATGAATTTGACAATAACGAGATCATTTCAAAGATCCTTAAATTACGGGATGAACGCGTAGAGCTTTTAGGTTATGATAATTATGCCCAATGGAGACTCCAGAACAGGATGGCTAAAAATCCTGAAAATGCAATGGATCTTATGATGAAGGTCTGGCCTGCTGCCCTTGCCAGAGTGGAAGAAGAAGTGGCCGATATGCAAAAGATTGCCGATGCTGAGGGTGCCAATATCACGATCAAACCCTGGGATTATCGCTTCTATGCTGAAAAAGTAAGGAAAGAAAAATATGATCTGGACAGTGAAGAGGTAAAACAATACCTGGAATTGGGAAATCTCACACAGGCCTTATTCTTTACAGCGGGAGAATTATTCAATTTCAATTTCACCCCTGTTGAAGAAGGGACTGTACCGGTATTCCATGAGGATGTAAAAGTCTGGGAGGTGACCGATAAGGATTCCGGAGAGATCATCGGCTTATGGTATCTTGACCCATATGCCAGACAGGGTAAAAGATCCGGAGCATGGGCTACCACCTATCGTGCATACACAAAACTGGAAGGAGAGAAACCTGTACTGGCTTCAAACAACTCCAATTTTATAGAACCAGCCCCAGGTGAGCCCGTTCTGGTTTCCTGGGACGATGCTGAGACTTTCTTTCATGAATTCGGGCACGCCCTCCACTTCCTTTCTGCCAATGTGAAATATCCAACGCTGAATGGAGGAGTTAGGGATTATACTGAATTCCAGTCACAATTGCTGGAAAGATGGTTATATACAGATCAAGTGATCAATCAGTTCCTCAGACATCATGAAACGAATGAAGTAATTCCTGATGCACTGGTAAAAAAGATTAAGAAAGCATCTACCTTTAACCAGGGCTTTGCTACCACAGAGTTCCTGGCGTCAGCTATCATGGATATGAAATATCACACCACCGATCCGGAGAATATAGATCCTGATAAGTTTGAAAAGGAAACCCTGAAAGAACTGAATATGCCGGAAGAGATCGTGATGCGCCACCGCACACCACACTTTGGGCATGTATTCTCGGGGGAGGGATATGCTGCCGGCTATTATGGTTATCTATGGGCAGACGTGCTTACATCTGATGCTGCCGAGGCATTTGCAGATGCCCCGGGTGGTTTCTATGATAAGGAACTGGCTCATAAACTGGTGAAATATCTTTTTGCGCCAAGAAACGCGATGGATCCTGCAGAAGCCTATAAAAAATTCCGTGGAAGGGATGCTAAGATAGACGCTTTAATGAGGGATCGTGGTTTTCCGGTGCCAGAAAATAATTAATCAATATTCACCCCGAAAAATTTCGGGGTGTTTAATTATAAATTAATACTCAAAATGAAAAAGATATACTTTCTCCTTCCCCTTCTTTTATTTTATATACCTGCATCATTTGGTCAGAATAAAGGAGAAGGGCCCTTTCCCCACCTCATCATACGAGGTGTCACACTTATTAACGGAAATGGTGCTCCGCCAATGGGTCCCGTAGATATTACCGTGGAGAACAATAAGATCACAGGCATCCATAATGTGGGGTATCCAGGAGTGAAAATAGACCAATCTAAGAGACCAAAGCTGAAAAAAGGCGGACGAGAACTTGATGCCAGCGGAATGTACCTCCTACCCGGTTTTATCGATATGCATACTCATATTGGGGGAAAGGCACAGGGAGCAACCCCGGAATATGTTTTCAATCTCTGGCTGGCTCACGGAGTTACCACTGTTCGCGAAGTGGGAGGTCCTGGTATTGACTGGACCCTCGACCTGAAGAAAAAAATTAAGGCTAAGGAACTGGCAGGTCCCAGGATCATTAGTTACTCTGTTTTTGGCTCAGGAGAAGAGGAACCTATCACCACTACTGAGGAAGCCCGGGAATGGGTTAGAAAAAATGCTGAAAATGGTGCCGATGGGATAAAATTCTTCGGAGCTTCACCTGCTGTAATGAAAGCCGCTCTGGATGAAAACACAAAGCTTGGCAAAGGTTCGGCCATGCACCATGCACAGTTGAGCGTGGGACGATGGAATGTACTTAACTCTGCCAAAGCCGGCCTCACTTCAATGGAACACTGGTACGGACTCCCGGAAGCTCTTTTCGATGATCGTACCGTACAGGACTACCCGCTGGATTATAATTATCTTAATGAACAGCACAGGTTTGCCGAAGCAGGGAAACTCTGGGCTCAGGCCGCTGGTCCGGACTCGGAACACTGGAAGCAAACCATGGATACATTACTGGCCCTTGATTTCACCCTGGACCCTACTTTCAATATTTATGAAGCCAGTCGGGATCTGATGCGGGCACGAAGAGCCGAATGGCATGAGACCTATACCCTCCCCTCTTTATGGGAGTTCTATCAACCCAGTAAAATATCCCACGGTTCCTACTGGCATTACTGGGGAACTGAGGAAGAAGTGGCCTGGAAGGAAAATTTCAGGATCTGGATGCAGTTCGTCAACGAATATAAGAACCGTGGCGGAAGGGTCACAACGGGCTCTGATTCCGGATTTATATTCCAGCTCTACGGTTTTGCCTACATAAGAGAACTCGAATTACTCCGGGAGGCCGGTTTTCATCCCCTTGAAGTGATAAGAGCTGCTACATTTAATGGTGCAGAGGCTTTGGGAATGGATGATGAATTAGGTACTGTTGAACCCGGTAAACTGGCAGATTTTGTGATCGTGGAAGAAAACCCGCTTCAGAATCTAAAGGTACTATACGGGACCGGGGCCATAAAACTCACTGAAGATAATAAGGTGGTTCGCGTAGGTGGAGTTAAGTACACCATTAAGGACGGGATCATCTATGATTCAAAAGCACTGCTAAAAGAAGTTGAAGAGATGGTGGCAAAGGAAAAGGAAGAGCAGAATTTTGAGATCACTCAACCCGGAATGGATTAAATGATCTTTTGAATAGAGAGACTGTTTAAAAAGCAAATCGAGGTGTCATTACGAATGAAGTGAAGTAATCTGTTTTTTGAATACAATTATGCAAAGATTGCTTCGTTCCTCGCGGTGACTGATGAAAAGAACTTTTTACACAGCCTCTTTTTTTCTATTTTCGGGCTATGCACAGACATTTCAAGATATATAAACCTTACGGCTACCTCAGCCAGTTCATTACCAATCAGAAGAAACCCGGAAAACATAAACTTTTGGGAGAACTGTACGATTTCCCGGAAGGCACCATGGCTGTAGGAAGACTTGACAAAGATTCAGAAGGCCTGTTACTGTTAACTACCAACGGAAAACTTAGCACTATGATCACAGCGGGGGATTCAGAAAAGGAATACTATGTTCAGGTGGACGGAGAGATCACTGAAGAAGCAATCAGGAAACTTGAGGAGGGGGTTGATATAAGCATCAACGGCAAAATCTATCATACCCTTCCATGTACGGTTGAAAAGCTCTTTAATATCCCCGATTTTCCCGAAAGAACAAAAAAGGTTAGAGACGAGAGGCACGGGCCTACAACCTGGATTAGTGTCACCCTAACCGAAGGTAAATTCCGCCAGGTAAAGAAAATGACGGCGGCTGTGGGATTCCCTACTCTAAGGCTCGTAAGGGTACGTATCGCCAATGAAAAACTTGACGATATGAATTCAGGTGAAGTGAGGGAACTTAGAGAAGTGAAGCTTTAGTATCCGGCAGCCTTTCCATCATAGCTTCTACTATCGGCAGCCCCAAATATCATCCCGGATTCCTTATCGATATAGATGCCCATCGCCTGTCCCTGAACAGACCTCAGCTCAATTTCATGTCCCATTTCCTGATAGATCCTTTTAGTATCCGGTGAAAATCCCCAATCCTCAAACCGGGTTACATCGGGTAACCACTGGTGATGAATTCTAGGTGACTCTATGGCCTCAGCTATATTCAGATTATAATCTATAACATTCACAATAACCTGTAACACTGTATTTATAATGGTACGTCCTCCCGGAGACCCAATGATCATAACAGGTCTTCCTTCTTTTGCAACGATAGTCGGGCTCATACTGGAAAGCATTCTTTTTTCCGGCTCTATCTGATTAGGTTCTGTCCCTATCAATCCCCTGGTATCGGTATGTCCCGGAATAGGATTAAAATCTCCCATTTCATTGTTAAGTAAAAAGCCTGCACCTTCAACAACAATTTTAGAACCATAGGACTGTTCCAGAGTGTAGGTAAGTGAAACTGCATTCCCTTCAGGATCTACTATTGAGAAATGCGTGGTTTGGGGACTTTCATATATTAAATGAGCTTCTGAAAAATTTGCTGAATCACTTACTGAAGCTCTGTGTGGTTCAATGGATTGGCGAAGATCTGCCGCATATTCTTTTGAAGTCAACTTTTCCAAGGGCATAGCCTCATTAAAATCAGGATCGCCCAGGAACAAGGCTCGGTCTGCATAGGCCCTTCTCATCGCTTCTGTTAAAAGGTGAAGGCTTTCCGCTGAATTATGCCCCTTTTTACTCAGGTCAAAACCTTCAAGAATATTGAGCATTTCAATTAATACCGTGCCTCCGGAGCTTGGTGGAGGCATACTAATAATTTCATAGCCGCGGTAAGAACCCTTTATCGGATCCAGTTCCTGTGCTTCATAATTACGAAGATCCTCCCGGGTAATAATTCCTCCTTCAGCTTTCATGAAATCGGTCAGTAATCCAGCCGTTTTTCCTTTATAGAACCCATCAGATCCTTTATCCCTGATACGCTTAAGCGTTTCCGCCAGGTCTTGCTGAACTAAGGTATCGCCTGATCTTAAAGCAGTTTGTTCATCCTTAAGAAAGATTCTGGCTGTTGAAGGGTAAACTTCCTTATTTTGGAGCAACCATGTTGAAAAACCTTCTATTTCAGGACTTATGGGGAATCCTTTTTCAGCAATCTCAATTGCCGGTTGTACAAGGTCGGCCCATTTCAGCTTGCCATACTTCTGATGAGCTTTGTATAAACCTGCTACCGTACCCGGAACCCCCACTGCCAGTATCCCTTCATGATTGGAATTATCCTTTATTTTCCCTTCCTCATCAAGATACATAGTCTTTGTAGCAGCCAATGGGGCTTTCTCCCGGAAATTAAAAGTGGTCGATTCCCCGTTAGCGCTCTGATAAACCAGGAAACCTCCTCCACCAATATTACCTGCGGAAGGCAAGGTTACCGCCAAAACGAAAGCGGTAGTGACAGAAGCATCCACAGCAGAACCTCCACGCGCCATTATATCCCGCCCTGCTTCAGAAGCAAGATAATGACTACTTGATACCATTGCATTTTCAGCACGAACCGGAATACGGCCGCCCTGAGCGATAATGGGAAAGTTAACTGATAGGACTAGAAAAAAGGAGAATACAAGCCTTGGATAAAGGAGCATAAATAAAAATTTAGGAGCTAAACTTAACCAATTTGTTTTATTATCAGGCGGAAAAAGAATTCTAACAATTAGAAAATTCTACATTAAAAGCCTTTTCAAAAAGTTTAAATGTTTCCCGGGCTTTGTTAGCTGCCAGCTCCTTTTCAGTTTCGCTGAATTCTCTGGATCGCAGAAACTTAAGAAATTCATTCCAGCCTTTCATACTCTCGCGGGTGCCAGTAAAGAAAGTTTGCCGGGGCAAGTGTTTTAAGGAACTGCAATTTTCCACCTCTTTACCTATGATCATTCCACCCATGGCAGAACCCTCAATAACATAGGCTGCGCCAATCGCTTCGGCTTCATTCTCGCACCTGAATTTAAATATGGATTCATCCAGATCGTTCACACCCATTTTGGACAGATCCTGCTTTAATCTATTAGATTTATCCCTGGTCTGGCCGGGAATAAATTCAATAAGATTTCTTTCTACCGCAGAATAGGCTATAAAGTTCTGGTAAAGCAATAACTTATATTCTTCAGGACTTATAGAATGGTCCATGATTTTATTGGCAAGATTTTCACCTTCCAGTTTTTTATGCAATTCGGCCGTAGCCTCTCTTAATCTATTCAGCATCATCCTCTATTTTAAACCTGTTCATGGCCTCCTTGATCTTTCTAATATTATCTACCTGCTCTGCATTATCAGCATTTATCTGGTCAAGATACTCGTAGATCTGGTTCACAGTGATCTTATTATTTCTAATACGCTCTCTTAATTCGTCCCTGGCGACCATATTTACAACCACCTTTTTTAAAAAAGGTTCAAGCTTTTCTGCCAGATTATTCATATGTTTTTTCAGAATATAGCCGGAAGCGCCATTAAGAATGGTATTTGCAGCAAGTTCTTCATCTTGAATAGTTCCAGTTATAAAAATAAATTCAATGTTACTATCAAAATCCTTGACCAGCTCCATCACATCAAGTCCAGTACAGTTAGGTAGATTATAATCTGAAAGCACCACATCCGGGGCAAAATTTACAAGGTGCTTCCGGCAATCCTCCAGATTATCGGTAACCTCTATAACTGGGTCTTCTACTATCTTCCGGATCTGCCGTTTAATTAGATTTACATCTGTTTCAAGATCTTCTACTAATAATATGCGAAGGGAAGTTTTGATCATTAGATAATTAATTCAGAAATCGGGAATACGAAAATATTACAAAGGCTAATTTCTGGCAATTTTGTTCTGTTAAACATGAAAGTAAAATGTAGTGCTTACTCCGGGTTCACTTTCTGCCCAGATCCTACCATTATGCTTTTCGATTATCTTTTTCACTATAGCCAGACCAATTCCGGTTCCTTTATACCCATCTCCTGAAAACCTGGAAAAAAGGTTAAAAATGTCTTCTTTATGTTTTGGATCAAAGCCTATTCCATTATCCTTAACGTAATAGGTTGTCCTACCCTCTATACCCTTTGCACCAATTTCAATCTTTGGATTCTCTTCCTTTTCAGAATATTTAAGGGCATTCGTAATAAGATTTGACCAAACCTGCATGATCATTCTTTTATCAGCCATCATTCTGGGTATCTCTTTATCCATAATGATACGTGTATTGGGATAATTTGTTTTGATATTGAATGACTGAAGGATGTCTTCTACCAAATGGTTCACAGAAAAGATGCCTCTATTCATTGTTTGCCCGGAAACACCGGCAAAAGAAAGGATATTATCTATGAGCTCCTGCATTTCTTTTGCAGAACTAAGGATAGTATCCACGGCTTGTTGTCCGGGCTTATCCAGGCTATCGTAATGATCTTCCTTAAGAATATGGGCATACCCGTCTATTCCTCTTAACGGAGCCTTAAGATCATGCGACAGTCCCTGACTAAAAAGCTCAAGCTCATCATGTGCTTCTAGTAACTGTTTATTAAGCCTGTCTATCTTCAGCTTTTGTTTTTCAAGAATGATATTACTCAAACTCTCCCTTATGGCTTTGGCCGCGCTAATCTGATAATCTAACCAGGGATCGGATACACCGGTTAGCTTTTGAGTCCATTTTTCAAAGGACTTTCGCGGTGTCATCCGTTGTTTTTCTTCATCAAAACTCGCTTTTTTATCTGGATTTCCTCCCCAGCTCACATTCTGAACCACTTCTGGCCTGAACCACATAAGGAAGTCTTTATTACTCCTACCCAGTTTCACACTTAAAATTCCTGAGGCCGAAGCCAGAAAATCCCTGGCGGGCTCGTAAAATTTAGCCAGGTTCTTGGTAAAGTATACTGATTCATCTTGCCTGGAAAGAAAGCTTTCAGCCAGTTTCCTAACCTGTTTTTTTGAGGGAGTATTTCCCACCAACCGCATTTTTCCATCGAGAATAATTGCTCCTCCTTTACAATCCATCAAATCGGTAAAAAGAACCTTCTGTTCTGCCAGTCCCTTTTTAATCTTGCCTTCAGACTCTATCTGTGTCACCAGATCTCCTCTAATAGATTCCCAATCTTCAAGTTTCCCAATATACCTGTTGGTTTCCTTGAGAGTAAGTTCATTTGAAAATATCTGGGTGAGGAACTCACAGGTTTGCCGATGATAGTAATTAATATATTTTGCAGAATAATGATGGCAGGCAAGCAGTCCCCATAACTTACCCTTACTTATTAAGGCTGCAGTAAGCGAAGCCCCAACCTTCATGTTTTTAAGATATTCTATATGTATTGGCGAAACGCCACGTAGTTCAGATTTTGAAAGATCCAGCGGTTCCCCATTTACCGGAGAAATTTCAGGTTCTATGGGTATGGGATCGTAGTTAACATTGGAAATGATACGAACCCGGTGCTTCATGAATAACTCACGGGATTGCCTCGGGATATCACTAGCCGGGTAATGCAATCCCAGCCAGCTTTCTAAATGTTCTTCCTTTTCTTCGGCTATCACCTCTCCATTCCATTCTTCATCAAACTTATATACCATTACACGATCGTAGCCAAAGATATCCCTGGTAATCTTAGCTGCATCTGCACACAGATCTTCTGGGGTTTCCGAAGAACCAAGTATATTCAGGATACTGGTAAGCTGTCTTTGGTATTCATAAGGATTATAGTCACTTCGGGCAGGTTCAAAATCAATAATAAGGCTGTCGCCGGAAATATGAGGGATCATGACAAACTCCTTATCATTGATTTTCACTTCCCTTACTACTGGCCTTTCTTCTTCATTTTTCAAAAGCTTAAGCTCGCTGGTCCTTTCCTCTCCTATCAAAAAACTTAAAGGTTTAGAAAGCAGTTCTTTAGAAGGGGTTCCAAAGAAGTCTTCAGAGTTCCTTCCTATTTGAGTAATATTAAGACTAACCTTATCACAGGCTACAATTACGCCATGGGACTGGGATTTGCCAATAATGTGAATGGGTTCCTTATCACAATTGGTCATATCCACTTTTTCAGGATAACTGATTTGGGGCATAAATTTAGTTGGCTTTTAATTTGAAATAAAAGGTGCTCCCCACTCCTTCCTGAGAATCTAACCAGATAGTACCCTCATGTAAAAGAACGATCTTCTCCACATGTGCCAGGCCAACACCAGTACCATCCATATCTTCATTACCGGGAACGCGGTTGAAAATGGTAAAAATATTACGCTGATCTTCTGTGGAGATGCCCATACCGTTATCCACTATTGAAAAGACCCAGTATTTATCTTCCTTATAGGCTGAGATACGGATTTCCGGTTCTCTTTCCTTTGGTACATATTTTATAGCATTACTAATTAAATTTTGAAATAATAACCTTAACTCCACCTCATAGCCTTTAAGTTTAGGAAGGGCTCCGGTATGAATTCTGGCTCCGGTATCCCTTATACTCTTCCCCAGATCGTACTTCACTACTTCAACAATTTCCTTGGTATCTACAATGGTTTTCTTACCATTCCTACCAATTCTGGAATGTTCAAGCAGTGCACGAATCTGTGCTGAAAGCCTGTCTGAAGCGTTCTTAATATACTTTATATAATTCTCTCCCTTCTCATCCAGTTTACTTGCATACATCTTCCCGAGCACATCACTACCGAACTTAATTGTTGCAAGAGGCTCCTGAAGGTCATGTGAACATATCGATACAAATTGCTCAAGGTCGCGGTTGGCTGTTTCCAGGTCGCTTTTCTGCTCACGGAGTTGCTCCTGGGCCTTTTTAAGAGCAGAGATATCCACACAGGTATAGCGAATGGTTTTCAGATTGTTCTTTTCATCCTTTTCTGCAGTAGCATTAAGAATAACAGGTAAAACCCTTTTCTTCTTTGTGAGCATATTCTGCTCGAGATTCACCAGCTCACCTGACTTTTTAATACTGTTCTCCATCTTTAAGGCAGAAAGTTTGGAGTCCTCATCAAAAAGTTCATAAATAGGTTTTCCAATAAGGTCTTCCTTGGTTTCATACCCAAGTTTCTGAACCGCCTTTTTATTGCAATGTACGATCTCAGAAGATTTTGGATCTACACTAATATGTAATACAGGATCGTCCTCATAGAATGACTTGAAACGCTTTTCACTCGCCATTAATTTCTCCTTAGACTTCTGGATAGTTTCAATATCAATGAAGGCGATCACAACTCCATCAATATTGTTATCTGAATCCATATAGGGGGAAATACGTTGCAGATAATTCTTCCCTTCTCTTGAAACTATAGGTTTTTCAAATACTTTTCCGGTATTGAGCACCTTTTCACAACGATCCAGGAAACTCTGCTTCCTGCTTAAACCAAAACTATTGGTAAAGTTGTCTATAGGTCGTCCAATATCGCCGTTTATCAAGCTAAAATGCTTTTTAATCGCCGGGGTGAATTTTCTGATCTTTAAATTGGAATCCAAAAATATAACACCGATATCTGTACTCTTAAGAAGGTTGTTCATATCGGCATTAAGTGCTGCCAGATCATCCATCTTCTGAATATTCTCAGCATTCACCGTATTGATCTCCTCATTAACACTTTGAAGTTCTTCGTTCGTACTTTGAAGTTCCTCATTAGAAGCCAGAAGCTCCTCGTTAGCAGCCTGCAATTCCTCGTTACTCGTTTCAATTTCCTCAAGAGAGGTTTGCAGATCTTCCTTGGTCTTCTTTAACTCTTCTTCAAGACTGGCTACATATTCCTTGGTTTGGTTAGAAGGACTTACCTTGTCCATTTTTTTTACCTCCTCAAGGTTGAGTTCCTTTTCAATAAAAGAGATCACGTAGTTTGTCTCACCTTCTATACTATGATTTGTGAATGGTTTGACAATGATATCGGCACCTATCTTTTTATCTTTCTGGGTTATAACTGCATCGCGATAAACCACTTTCTCCTTATCCTTATATGCTTTATTGAAAGTAGACTGCACAACAATCTTAAGATCTCCATCCAGCATATCCAGAAGGTTGATTGAAAATCCACTAACCGGCAGGTTTGCATATTTTCTGAATTCACCAACGGCCTGTAATATGTTATATTCTGAATCAACAAAAAGTGAGGCACCACCAAACTGTTCCAAAATGGTCTCGTTCAGCTCATTCTGAAGTTTCTGTCTTATAGGATTAGACTGTGATCTGAAATTTTTCCTTTCGGAAGTTGATTTATTTTCCAGTAATCTAGTAGTCTTGGCCCCAATGGCAGAGGCATGGCTAATACCATTCTTAAGCCTTTTACTAGGTTCTACATTTTTGTAGATCTTCCATCTGCGGTCAATTTCCGAGAAATTATCCTTAAGGCCATGCACACTCTCGCTGGTCCCTAGAACCAGTACTCCATGTTTCCTTAATGCATAATGGAGCATGTTCAATGCTTTTTTCTGAATACTGTTCTGGAAATAGATAAGAAGGTTTCGGCATACCACCATATCCATATTGCTGAAAGGTGGATTCTTGATGATATTATGTTGTGAGAATATCACCATTCTCCTGATTTTCTCAATAATCTGGTAGCCGTTGGACTTGCTTAAAAAATATTTAAGCAGAAATTCCTTTGACACATCGGCCACAATACTTTCCGGATAAATACCTTTACTGCCTATATCAAGATGTGGCTGAGAAATATCTGTTGCAAAAATTTTTATTTCAAGGTCTTTACCCTGCTTTTCCATCTCCTCATGCAGGCACATGGCAAAAGAATAAGCTTCTTCCCCGGTACTGCACCCAACATCCCATACTTTTAAAGTGTCACCATCATTCTTTTCGGAAATCATTTTAGGGAATACCTCGGTTTTAAGCACTTCCCAAACCTTTTCATCCCTAAAGAACTTGGTTACCCCAATAAGGAATTCTCTGTAAAGGATCTCTACCTCTTCCTCCTGACTTGTAAGAAAATTGTAGTATTCAGACAGGTTCTTGCATTTGCAGATATTTACCCTTCTTGCTACTCTTCGGGCAAGGGTGGCATATTTATATTCCCTGAAATCCAGCCCAGCCTTTTCATCAATATAATTAAGGATCTTATTAAGTTCCTTTTCGTCATACTGAACATCGCCATCCTTAAAATGGAAAATTGGCGGAGTTGAAATAAAATCCTTTAGCTCCGGTCCCATTTCAGAAACGGGAAGTATATAATCTACCAGTCCTGTATTGATGGCACTGTTAGGCATGCCATCAAATTTAGCCTCGTCTGGTTCCTGCACCATGACCATTCCATCATTCTCCTTTATGGCGCGAACTCCTCTTGTTCCATCACTCCCTGTTCCACTTAAAATAACACCAATGGCCCTCTCCTTTCTTTGCCTGGCCATTGATTCAAAAAACAAATCTATGGGAAGGTTTAATATCTGGGTTTTAGGTTTCTCCTGAAGTAAAAGGATATCATCCTCGAGAATAAGGTTGTTAGCCGGAGGTATCAAATAGATGTGTCCTGGCTTCACCTTCATCTGATTAGTGATCTGTATAATAGGAAGGTTCGTATTCTTTTTAAGGAGTTCTCCCATCATACTTTTATAATCGGGAGATAAATGTTGAATAACTACATAGGCATTCTCATCATCTGCTGAAATGTTCTTAAAGAATTTCTTAAGGGCTTCCAATCCTCCTGCACTCGCTCCAACGGCGATAATCCTGGTCTGTTCAGCCAATTTTTCTTTTTTAGTATCAGCCTGAGGCCTCTCTTTAAAGTTTTTCATTCAATTAGACTAGTAGGTTTTTATATTCAATATAGAATACTTTTGAAATCGGTAATAATAGATAATTTTTCCAAAAAGTTTTATTCCATATCACATATTTATTGAGTCAAATGCTTAGTGTTTATTACTGTTTTGCCTCAATTACCCCCATTAGAGAAAAATCCATGCCAAAAATTTTCATTAGAGTTCTAAGGTTTCCACTTCAAACCTCAAATACCTGACAGAATTACATGATTTTGTCAAATATGCAAATAAAATTTCTTTAAAATTTAAATCAGAAATAAATAACATTATTTTAAGAATGGGTTCATATTCGGCTTTTTCTATTTCAATTCTGTGATTTTCATATTAATAAAATAGAGGAATTTCTACACACTTATTCTTAATATCAATCCTCAATAATTGATTAATCGACAATTATACCGTTGATGATTTTAAGATATTTTACCAGATTTTATGTTTTTATTAGTGCACGCTTCCATAAAATCAAACTAAATTATTGCTTCAAACTGCCGGTTGGGCATTTAAAATAAACTTTATCGCATGGTCTTTGAACCAAATGGGGCGAAACATATGGCAAAAGCCTTTTTAAAAAACTTAGAACCAAAAAATAAAAAATGAAAACATTAGTAATTGGAGCAGGTAATATGGGATTAACCTACGCTGAGGGTATGGCTAAATCTGCCATGCTTAATCGTAGAAATTTAATGGTATTTGATAAGTCTGCCGATGTTATTGCAAGACTTAGAGAACTTGACCATTTCGATGTTTATGAAAAGCTTGAGGATTGCCTGCCACAGGCAGATATGGTATTTGTTGCGGTAAAACCTTATCACTGTGATACCCTTTTTGAAGAAATGAAACCAATGGTAAACGAAGAGCAGATCTTTGTTTCCCTTATGGCTGGTGTAACTATAGCAAAGATCCAGGCGGGTCTGGGAGTAAAGAAAGTAGTGAGATCTATGCCTAACCTTCCGGCACAGGTTGGAAAAGGTGTTACCTCATATACCGAATCTAAGGAAGTCTCCCGTGTAGAATTGCTTATGGTACGCAATCTTCTGGATACTACCGGAGAATCCATACATGTTAAAAATGAGAATTTTATAGATGCCTCCACCGGTATTTCTGGTAGTGGGCCGGCTTATGTATTCTACTTCATGCAGTCTATGCTTGAAGCAGCACTTAAAATGGGATTCTCAAAGCACGACTCCAAAGTTCTTGTTAGCCAAACCTTTGAGGGTGCCGTAGAACTCTTTAATCGTAATGACCTTTCCCCTGATACCTGGATGGAAAGAGTGGCTTCTAAGGGCGGAACAACCAGAGCTGCACTTGATTCCATGGACGATAATAATGTAAAGGAGCTCATCAAAGAAGCGGCATATGCTGCTTTTGACCGTGCCGTAGAACTGGGAGAAGACAAATAATTCTAAACTTAATTTAGCTTATAAATAAACTAAAATGGACAATAAAAGAAGAATTGTTGTAAAGGTTGGTACTAATGTAATGACCAATAAAGACAATAGGATTTTAGGCCCTGTATTAAAAAGCCTGGTAAGGCAAATAGCTACCTTATATGAAGAAGATATTCTTGTTGTACTTGTTTCCTCAGGTTCTGCCATCGCAGGTAAAGAGATCCTTGGTGAAATAAACATCAAAGATGAAAGTAAAAGAAGGCAGGTATACTCCTCAGTAGGGCAGCCACGTATGATGCGCCACTATTATAGCATTTTCCATGATTACGGAATGAGATGTGCACAGGTATTGGCCACCAAGCGTGATTTTAGTCCCGGGATCCATAGAGAAAATATGATAAACTGCTACGAGTCCCTGCTTTCAGAAGGTATCATCCCTATTGCAAATGAAGATGATGCCGTTTCGGTCACCATGTCTATGTTCTCTGATAATGATGAGCTCGCGAGTCTGGTAGCCGAACTTATCGGTGCTGAAAAACTAATTATTCTTAGTGATACCGAAGGACTTTATACCGGTCATCCTGAAGATGACGAATCTGAAAAGCTGAATAAGGTCCAGGTAGACGAGAATGTTGAAAAATATGTTCAGCAATCTGATAAGGGTGAAGGCGAAGGCCGTGGAGGTATGGAATCCAAGATAAAGATAGCGAAGGGTACTGCAGCCAAGAATATCACAACTTACATTGCCAATGGAAAACGTGAAGATGTGATTCTTGATATTATGGCAGGAAAACCGGTAGGTACCAAGTTTACCTCATAAAAGAATTAGATTAACATAACTAAACTAAAGAAACGAAAAAATGAAGTTGATAAAATCAGAAACCAAAAATAACGTGCTTAAATCCATGATGAAGATTCTGGATAAAAGACGTAAAGAAATTATTGAAGCCAATAAAAAAGATCTTGAGGCCTTCACTAAAGACGATCAGGCCATGTACGACCGATTGATCGTAGATGATAAGAAGGTGGACGGGATGATCCAGTCTGTTAAAGAAGTAATGGAACAGGATGATCCGGTAGGCAAGGTGATTGAACACCGTACCCTTGATACAGGTCTTGATATTACTAATAAAACAGCTCCTTTCGGAAATATCATGATTATATATGAATCAAGACCCGATGTAACCATTGAGGCAGCAGTTTTAGCTTTCAAAGCTAATAACAAGATCTATCTTAAAGGAGGAAAAGAGGCGATTAACAGTAACAAGATCCTCGAAGAATGCTGGCATGAAGCCCTTGAGGAAAACGGCCTTGAAAAAGACTGGATCAAGTTGCTGCATATGAGCAGAACTGAAACCCAGGAATTCCTGAAAAACCCGCCAGAACAATTAGACCTTATAGTACCTCGAGGCGGTGAACGACTTATCGCATTTGTTAAGGAACATGCTACCGGTGCGGTACTGGTTAGTGGTAGAGGAAATAATTTCCTTTATGTTTCAAAAAATGCTGATTTTGAAGTTGCTAAAAAAGTGATGCTGAATGCCAAGATTGATAAGATCTCAGGATGTAATGCTTTAGATAAGGTACTTGTAGATAAGAATATTGAAGATTTTGAAGGGAAACTGAAAGAACTTCAGAAGCTATTCAAAGACAACAAGGTGAATATCCTGGTTGATGATGAAGTTTCTAAAGTACTTACCGATGAAGAAAAGGTACCTTCAGAAGATACCTGGTATGAAGAATTCCTGGCGATGAAAATTGTTATAGGAGCCATTGATGGGCTGGATGCAGCCATCGAGAAGATAAATCATTATTCCGGTGGTCACTCGGCTTCAATCATCACTACAGATAAAAATGAGGCTCTCACCTTTATGGAACAGGTAGACAGCGCCGCAGTTTATCATAATGCCTCTACCCGATTCACTGATGGTGGACAAATGGGTGTAGGTGCTGAACTTGCGATCTCTACCGATAAATTACACCATAGAGGACCTCTTGGACTAAAACAGTTGGTTACCAACAAATATTATGTTCTGGGAGAAGGTCATGTTAGGGTATAATATTGATATTCAAATTTGTATAAAGGCACCGGTTGGTGCCTTTATTTTTTTGTAACATTTTCACTTACTTTATGTCTTATAAAGTAAAGACAATTTATTTATGAAGAAATTTATAATGGGGATTGCAGCAGCCTCGGTTTTATTTGCCTGTAAGACCCCGAATGTACCCCAGGAAGAACAGCCTATTTTGGCTACCATAGATCTTGTAAATGTTGAAAATGACAAAGTGTGGGTTAGCGTAGATCCGGATAGGTTTACTTCAGAAACCACAACTTTCTATATTCCCAAAACAGTACCGGGAACCTATTCTACAGATAACTACGGCAAATTTTCAGAAAATTTCAAGGCTCTGGATTATAAGGGTAGGGAAATGGACGTGGTAAAACTTGACGACAATAGCTGGAGTATTGCCAATGCAGAAGATCTTGATAAAGTGGTTTACCAGGTGAATGACTCTTTCGACTGGGAAAACGAAGGAGGCGTTTATTCCATGGCGGGAACAAACATTCTCAAAGACAAAAACTTCCTTTTAAACCTTCATGGATTTGTGGGTTATTTCAAGGATATGAAAGAGGAAGAATACCGACTTCAGATTGAGCGTCCGGCAGGTCTTATTCCCGGAACTTCACTTACTGTAGACAGAACTATGAATTCTGAAAATGGCAGTTCTAAGACCGATATTTTCAATTTGAGCCGCTATTTTGAGGTGATAGACAATCCTATCATGTACGCTGAACCTGATACCGCCAGGATAAAGGTTCAGGGAATGGAAGTACTGCTGAATGTTTATTCGCCTAACGATAAATATTCGGCACAGGATATCAAGCCATCCATGCAAAAGATGATTAATGCACAAAAAAAATTCCTTGGAGATATCGATAATACCGGGAAGTATGCCATCCTTTTATATCTTGCCGAAAATGATAAACCCGATGCCGGCAATTTTGGAGCCCTGGAACACCATACCTCTACGGTGGTCGTACTGTCTGAAGACTCCTCGCTTTCTTCACTGGAAAATTCAATGATCGATATAGTATCCCACGAATTCTTTCATATACTCACTCCACTGAATGTTCACTCCAAAGAGATACATTATTTTGATTACAACGATCCTAAAATGTCTCAGCATCTATGGATGTATGAAGGCGTAACCGAATATTTCGCTAATCTTTTCCAGGTTAACCAGGGGCTTATTAGTAATCAGGAATTCTATAACCGAATGGTTGAGAAGATCAACATTGCTAAGAATTTTGATGACACCATGCCTTTTACGGTAATGAGTAAGAATATACTGGAAGATGATTATAAAGACAGTTACTATAATGTATATATGAAAGGTGCCTTAATAGGTATGGCTCTGGACATACGTTTACGGGAATTAAGTGGTGGCCGCATGGGCATACTTGACCTTATGAAAAAACTGAGTGAGAAATACGGAAAAAACAAACCCTTTAATGATGATGAATTGATCTCGGAAATCGTGAAACTTACCTATCCTGAGATTCAGGACTTTTTTGATACCTATGTAAGTGGTACTACTCCCATTCCTTATTATGAGTTTTTTGAAAAGGCAGGTCTGGAAGAAAAAGAAATCATGACCGAAGTGGGATATTTCTTAAGAGGCCAGGTACCATACATTACCGCAAATCAGCAAACCATGGAGCTCGTTTTCAGGAATGATATTGAACTGAACACATTTTTAAAAGATCTTGGTGTTCAGGGAGGAGATACCATCAAATCTATCAATGGAAAAGAATATACGATTCAGAATGTGTATGATCTAATCAATGCGACTCAAAGCTGGGAAGAAGGAAACCGAATTAGCATGACTGTTGAAAGGGATGGGGAAGAAATTACACTTGAAGGTGAAATTACAAAACCTATGGACATGGATAAAAGGCTTGTAGAGATACAGAATGCTGATGGCGAACAAATGGAACTTCGTAATGCCTGGTTAAAAGGCTAATAGGTTTTATCAGAATAGACAGCGGCAGGAAAATGGACTTAACCCCAACATCCTACCGCTTTTTTTTGTTTAAAATAGAGTCCAAGCCCTTTATCTTCTTATATTTAAAATTCAATTAAACCAACCTATGGAAATTCCTATTCTTCAGGATATAGTCATTATACTGGGGTTATCAATTTTGATAATTCTTATTTTTCAACGGTTGAAACTCCCCGCCATTCTTGGGTTTCTTATAGCAGGGATCATTGCCGGGCCCCATGCCTTTAATTTAATAAGTTCACAACACGAAGTAGAACTGCTCTCCGAGATCGGGATCATCTTTCTGCTTTTCGTGATCGGTATCGAACTGTCACTGAAAGGTCTGGCCTCTATCAAGAGGATCATATTCCTGGGAGGTGGCTTACAGGTTGGCGGTACCATCCTTATCACGGCGGCTATCTCACATTTTATAGGCTTACCCTGGAATACATCAATATTCCTTGGTTTCCTTTTTAGTTTGAGCAGTACTGCTATCGTACTCAAGCTATTGCAGGAAAAAGGGGAAATTGGATCTCCTCATGGAAAAATCGGTTTGGGAATACTTATTTTCCAGGACATCATCGTAGTTCCCATGATGCTTTTCACTCCGCTGCTTGCTGGTGAGACACCAAATATTCTTTATACTATTTCTATCATGGCCTTAAAGATATTGATCGTTCTTATCCTTGTTTATATTCTTGCCAGGTATGTGGCTCCAAAAATATTTGGATGGGTAGTAAAAACTAGGAATCAGGAACTTTTCGTGCTCACTGTGGTGGTATTTTGTTTTGGTGTCGCGTGGCTCACGTCTACGGTGGGTCTTTCCCTGGCTCTGGGTGCATTTTTCGCAGGGCTCATCATTTCTGAATCGGATTATAGCCATCAGGCAACAGCAAACGTACTTCCCTTCCGGGAGATCTTTATTAGCTTCTTCTTTATTTCGGTAGGAACACTGCTCAACCTTGATTTCTTTTTTAACAATATCATCAATATCCTGCTTCTGGTGATTGGAGTGATCCTTTTAAAAATGCTGGTAGTCGGACTTACTGTGCTTATTTTAAAATACCCTGTCAGGACTATTTTCCTTGCATTGTTCAGCCTTTTCCAGGTGGGTGAATTTTCCCTGCTCCTATCGGGTGTTGGCAAAGAAAGCGAATTAATTCCCGAAAATATTTACCAGTATTTCCTGGCTATTTCAATCATTACGATGGGCATCACACCGTTTCTCATTGAAAAAGCTCCGCGCATCACCTATGCCCTTCTGAAGGCCCCCATCCCTTCAGCAGTACGAAAACGTCTTGAAAACATTAAAAGAAGCAGCAAGGCCGAAGAAGAGTTTTCCGAAGAAAATCTTCATGACCATCTTGTGATAATCGGTTACGGGATTAATGGAGAAAACATTTCAAAAGCCGCCAGAAAGGCTGAGATCCCTTATGTGATCCTGGACACCAACCCTGATACTTTTGAAAAGGCCAAAGCAAAAAAGGAACCCATAATTTTTGGTGATGCTACAAATAATTCTATCCTTAAACACGCTCATGTCCAGGAAGCCCGGGTTATAGTGATCGCAATTTCCGATCCCGGGGCCACCAGAAAAATTCTTACCAATATAAGGCAGTTTACCCAAACTGCCACGGTTATAGTAAGAACGAAATATGTAAGGGAGATCAAAGATGCGATAAGGCTGGGCGCAGATGAAGTGGTACCTGAAGAATTTGAGACCTCCATCGAGATATTTACAAGGGTCTTAAAAAAATACCTGGTACCGTTTGATGAAATTCAGGAATTTATAAACCAGATCCGTTCTTCAGATTATGAGATGCTTACTTCTATGAAGAAAAGTCCGCACTCTCCTGCCCTGCAACACCTCAACATACCTAATAAAGAAATAGTTACCCTAAAGGTACAGAGGGACAACCATAAGATAGTGGGTAAGAGCATTGAAGAATCAGGGATTGGGAAGAACTACCGGGTAACAATTCTGGCCATACAGCGGGATAAACGTTATCTCACCGAGATATCACCAGAGACGACAATACACCAGGGTGACCTGCTGTATCTTTTTGGACATCCCAATAATATTAACCATATAAACAATATGCTTTCTTTCTGATACTGGTTTATTTTATAAATTTAGAACCCTAACAATTTAAATGACCAATGAGCAACACGCCAGATAAGATCAAGAGATATTACAAATTCATTCATTTTATGCTGAAATACTGGAATAGTGACCTGTTCCGGCAAACCACCTCAGCAGCTATTGATGAAGGCCTTGCTGAAGAAGATGATGAACATCACTTCGATCAGACTCCCGAAGAACTGGTCGAGGATCTTAAAGCCATGGGGCCTACTTACATTAAATTAGGGCAGCTTCTTTCTACAAGACCAGATCTGTTACCGGACGAATACTTAAAGGCACTGGCCAATCTGCAGGATAATGTTTCTCCTGTTCCTTTTGAGGAAGTAAAAAATATCATTGAGGAAGAACTGGGAACAAAAATCTCTAAAGCTTTCAATCTTTTTGATGAAAAGCCCATAGCAAGTGCTTCTATAGGTCAGGTGCATCACGCTGAACTTCATTCCGGGAAACCTGTCGCGGTTAAGGTCCAGCGGCCTGGAATTAGAAAGCAATTCATGCAGGACCTTGAAACACTGGATGAAATGACGCAACTGGCCGTAAAACATCTCGAAAAGGCCAAGACCTATGCCATAGATGAAGTATTTGCGGAGTTAAGGCGTATTTTAATAAATGAACTCGACTATTTTAAGGAAGCACAGAACCTGAAGACCCTAAAGCAAAACCTCCAGAGATATGAACATCTCATTATTCCGGCACCCGTGGATGATTATAGTTCTTCCAGGGTACTAACCATGGAGTTTGTTAGCGGAAAAAAGATCACTTCTCTTTCCCCTTTGAGGCAGATGGAAAATGACTTTTCTGAACTAGTGGAAGAGCTTGTTGAAGCCTATTTACAGCAGATCATAAACGACGGTTTTGCGCATGCCGATCCACATCCAGGGAATATAAAATTCACCGATGATAACCGGATCGCACTTATAGACCTGGGAATGGTAGCACGCTTCACTCCCCAACTTCAGGAAAATCTCATTGAATTACTTCTGGCCATAAGTCAGAGTAACGGGGAGAAAACTGCTCACATTCTGCTCAAGATGAGTGAAATGAGTGAGGAGTCGCAACCCAAAGCCTTTGCGAAGACTGTTAGCGATGTGATCATGGAAAGCGAGAACAGCAGGGCTAAAGACCTGCAAACAGGCCGCATATTAATTCAACTAAACCGGCTTGCACTTAATACGCATATAAAACTACCGGTGGAGATCAATATTCTTGGGAAGATACTTCTTAACCTTGACCAGATCGTAGCAATTTTAAATCCGGAATTTGACCTGAGAGCTGCTATCCAGCGAAATGTGCATGAGATCATGCGAAAAAAGATGCTCAGTGAACTGAAACCTGAGAATTTCTTTAGCACTCTCATAGAATCAAAACACTTTCTGGAGAAAATGCCTGAAAGAATGAACCGGATCTCTGAAAACCTGGCTAACAACGAGATGAAGATCAAGATAGACGCCATAGACGAAAAACGCGTGACTGATGGTTTTCAAAAAGTAGCAAACCGTATCACTCTGGGTCTCATTATAGCAGCCATGATCATCGGTGCCTCCATGCTCATGCAAATACCATCAGATTTTACCATTTTTGGTTATCCTGGCCTGGCCATGTTATTCTTTATTCTGGCAGCAGTAGGAGCCATCGTACTAAGCTATGTTATAGTCTTCAGAGACGAGAACCTCAATAATAAAAATTAACTTTTGAACTTTAGAATTCTAAAATTAACATGAGAAAATTTTCATTTTTAATTGGCTTAAGCCTTTTTTCAATTTTCGCCACTTATGCCCAGCAAATAGAAATTCCCCTGGACACTTCTGTGGTGACCCGGCATTCTGTGAACATCAATGGAAAATCGATTGATTATACCGCTGAGACCGGTACTATTCCTCTGTGGAACGAAGACAGGGAACCAATCGCGAGTTTATTCTATACTTATTATACTCGAAGTGGAATTAAAAATACAGAAAACCGGCCACTGGTAGTTTCTTTTAATGGCGGCCCGGGTTCGGCCTCTGTTTGGATGCACATAGCCTACACAGGCCCACGTGTACTAAAAATAGATGAAGAGGGTTTTCCTGTTCAACCCTATGGAATAAAGGAAAATCCGCATTCAATTCTGGATGTGGCTGATATCGTATATGTTAACCCTGTGAACACCGGTTACTCACGCCCTATCCCCAATAAAGAAGGAAAGGTAGACCGGGAAAAATTCTTCGGAGTTCAGGCCGATATTGAATATCTTGCCGAATGGCTGAATACTTTCGTAACCCGAAAGAACCGATGGTTGTCACCAAAATATCTGATTGGAGAAAGTTACGGGACCACTCGGGTTTCCGGTCTTGCACTCGAATTACAGAACAGCCAGTGGATGTACCTTAACGGAGTGATCCTGGTTTCTCCTACAGAAATAGGACTGGACCGGGAAGGGCCGGTTGAGATTGCTAACCGTCTCCCATATTTTGCCGCGGCAGCATGGTACCATGAAGCTTTACCTCAGGAACTTCAGAGTAAGGACCTGGATGATTTACTGCCCGAAGTTGAAAACTATGCTATAAACGAATTATTACCTGTTTTGGTGAAAGGAGGATTTACTGAAGCCTCAAAAAAACAGGAAGTGGCCCAAAAAATGGCCTACTATTCAGGAATTTCAGAAAAAGTAATCCTTCAGAATAACCTTGAAGTACCCTTCAGGTATTTCTGGAAGGAGCTTCTGCGCGAAAAAGAAGGATACACGGTTGGCCGACTTGATTCAAGATATCGGGGACTGGACGCCAAGGAATCAGGAGACGATCCCGATTATAATTCAGAACTAACTTCCTGGTTGCACTCTTTCACTCCGGCGATAAACTATTATCTACGCGAAGAACTGAACTTCAAGACAGATCTTAAATATTTTATGTTCGGGCCGGTTCATCCATGGGATCGAAGCGGGAATAATACCGGTGAGAATTTAAGACAGGCCATGGCTCAAAATCCGAATCTGGATGTGATGATTCAGTCTGGCTATTTTGATGGTGCTACCACTTACTTCAATGCGAAATACTCCATGTGGCAACTTGACCCAAGCGGCAAAATGAAAGACCGCCTCAGCTTTAAGGGATACCGAAGCGGCCATATGATGTATTTAAGAAGCGAGGACCTTGAAAAGGCTAATGATGATCTGAGAGAATTTATCCTGAACACCTTACCAGGAGAAGGCGAACCCGCAAAATATTAATATTTAACTCATCAAATATCCCTTCAGGTCTTCATAATTGCTGATCTGGAGGGATTTTTTTTCTTTATCAACAATTCTGGCTATTGAATCCGGAATTGCCACCTTCTTTCCTATCACCTCTTCAACAGTCTCTAAAAACTTAACTGGATGAGCGGTTTCCAGAAAAGTACCGTAATAACCATTTTTGTCCTTCAGAAACTCCTGAAGTCCTAAATATCCCACAGCCCCATGTGGATCCATGACATAACCGGTCTCCTCAAAGACCTCCTTAATTGCCTTCTTCGTTTCTTCATCATCAAAACTATAGGCAGTTAAATTCTTTTTTAGTGAATGGTATTCATTATCAAAAAGCTGAAGAATACGCACAAAGTTACTGGGATCTCCCACATCCATAGCGTTCGAGATGGTCTGGACACTTGGTTTTGGTTTGTAAATTTCGGTTTCCAGATAACTCGTGACAGTATCATTCGCGTTATTTGAGGCTACAAATTGATCGATTGGTAATCCCATTTCCCTGGCAAGCATTCCGGCGCAAATATTTCCGAAATTCCCACTGGGAACTGAAAATACCAGCTTTTCATCCTTCTCCTCTAACTGCTTATACGCAAGGAAATAATAGAACATCTGTGGTAACCACCTTGCTAGGTTGATAGAATTTGCAGAAGTAAGTTTTCGTTTCGCAGAGATGTCCTCATCCAGAAAAGCCTGTTTTACCATGGCCTGGCATTCATCAAAGGCTCCGTCAACTTCTAGAGCAGTGATATTCTGCCCCAAAGTAGTAAGTTGCTTTTCCTGGATCTCACTTACCTTTCCCTTAGGATAGAGAATTACAACGTCTATACCATCAACCCCTAAAAATCCATTGGCCACGGCACCACCCGTATCTCCCGAAGTTGCCACCAGAACAGTTACATTTCCAATATTACCCTTTTTTATAAAGTAACCCAGACTACCCGCCATAAACCGGGCCCCAACATCCTTAAAAGCAAGTGTTGGTCCATGAAAAAGCTCCAGGCTACCTATCCCCTTTTTTACATCCACTACGGGAAAATCAAAATCCAGAGTCTTACTAATGATGTTTTCTAATTCGTTATCTGGAATTTCACCTCCTACATAATCCTTAATGACCTGAAATCCAATTTCAGTTTTACTCAATTCAGGAAGTTTCTTAAAGAACGATTCAGGAAGTTTCACTATTTCCTCAGGAAAATAAAGCCCCTTATCAGGAGCCAGACCACGAATAACGGCATTTTCAAAATTGCTTCTGTGTTCCCTGTTATTTAAACTGAAATATTTCATAGTATTTTTACTCCCTGTTTATTAATTGCTGAAAGATGAAGATCAAAGTCGATCCCTTTCTTCTCATAAAATTTCTTGATTGCCTGCTTTACCTTTTCCGCATTTTCATCTCCTTTGCAAAGGGCATATACTGAAGGTCCCGACCCTGAGATACCAAAACCTAAAGCCCCATTGGCCACTGATAGTTCATCCAGTTCCTGGAAATAAGGAATAAGGATGGAACGTATAGGTTCCACGATCTCATCTTCAAGGCTCCTCCCCAAAAGATCATAATCATCAGTATAAAGAGCACTTATTAATGCTCCAAGGTTTCCCCACTGATTTATGGCTGATTTAAGACTTATATTCTGCTTGATAATGGAACGGGAATCTTTAGTCTTTATCTCAATTAAAGGGTGTAACACCACCATTCTCAATTCTGAAGGAACGGGCAAACTAAGGACTTCCAAGGGACAGTAGCTTCTTACAAGGCTAAAGCCCCCAAGCAGTGCCGGTGCAACATTATCTGCATGCTCATTCCCACTTGCTATAAGCTCTCCCTGCATTGCGAAAGGTATCAGCTGGTTAGAACTGTAAGGTTCTCCCAGCAGTTTATTCACGGCGAAAACCGCTCCGGCAGAACTTGCAGCACTACTGCCGATCCCACTTCCTGGTTTGATCCTTTTGGTTATCTCTATATCGAATCCCTGATCAGATTCCAGGTCCTTCAATAAGGCCTTAACAGCTACCCCTGCAACATTCTTATCGGCTTCCATTGGAAGTTCCTGTCCGGTGACTTTAGTAATCCTGATTTCATTCAGGTCATTTTTTCTCACTACCATCTCATCACCCACAGAATCGAGGCAACAACCCAGAACATCAAAGCCACAGGAAAGGTTGGCAACAGTTGCCGGCGCAAAAACTTTTAATTCCTTCATACCTATTTCTTTCCTACCCTGATTATATCTGCAAATATTCCCGACGCGGTCACTTCAGCTCCAGCCCCGGCTCCTTTCACGATTAATGGTTGTTCGGGATATCTTTCAGTAAAAAATAATACAATATTATCACTTCCGCTAAGTCCGGCAAAAGGATGATCGGCACCTACTTCCTGAAGTCCTACTTTTGCCTTTCCATCTTCAAGCTGAGCCACATATTTCAGTTCGGCATTATTTTCTACAGCATGATTGTACATCTTCTTAAATTCAGGTTCATCATGTTCAAGCAATTCAAAGAATCTTTCATTCGATTCTGAATTAAGACTTTCCTGTGAAAGGAAATCATCCCTTTCTATATCCTCCAGCTCCAGTTGATGTCCGCTCTCACGGGCAAGGATGAGTATTTTTCTTGCAACATCTACCCCGCTAAGATCTATCTTCGGATCGGGTTCAGTATAACCTTCCTTCATGGCTTTTTCAACCACCTTATAGAAGGGTTCTGAAGCATCATAGTTATTAAATACAAAATTAAGGCTGCCGGAAAGAACTGCCTGGATCTTGGTTATCCTGTCTCCGGAAGCCACAAGATTCTGTAAAGTGTCAATTATTGGAAGTCCGGCGCCTACATTGGTCTCATAAAGGAATGAAGCTCCATATTCCCTTGCCAGGTTCTGAAGGTTCTCATAATTCTCAAAGTCATCGGCACATGCGATCTTGTTACAGGTGACTACTGAAATGGAATTTGCAAGATAGTGCTTATACCAGTCAGATATTTCCGGACTGGCCGTATTATCCACAAAAACACTGTTTCTAAGGTTAAATTCCTTCACCCTGTTGAAGAATTCTTTTCTATCAGCATTTTCAGCATTCTCCAATTCTTCTTGCCAATTATTCAGATCTATTCCATCTTCGTTAAAGAGCATCTTTCGCGAATTGGAAAGGCCCAGCACCCTAACCTTTAATCTTAACTTTTCAAGCAGGTATTTTTCCTGTTTCTTAAGCTGATTAATAAGTTTACTACCAACATTTCCAACTCCTGTAATGAAGAGGTTCATCTCTTTTGAAGGTACCTCAAAGAACTGTTCATGCAGGGTGTTCAATGCCTTTACCACATCTTTCTTTGCGATCACTGCTGAAATATTTCTCTCAGAAGATCCCTGGGCAATAGCCCTGATATTTATGTTGTTATTCCCAAGGGCGCTGAACATTTTCCCGCTAAGACCATGATGGCTTCTCATCCTGTCTCCGACAAGGGCGATAATTGCCACATCATCCTCGATCTCCACAGGTTTAATTTTTTTATAGTCTATCTCAACTTCAAAGGCCTCGTCTATAGCCTCTTTGGCCTGGTCAGCTTCATCAGCTTTCACGGCGATACAAATACTGTGTTCAGAGGAAGCCTGAGTAATAAGCACCACGTTTATGTTCTCCTGAAAAAGAACCTCGAACAAACGCTTGGAAAAACCGGGGATTCCAACCATACCACTACCCTCAATATTCAGAAGTTTTATTGAATCTATATGTGTAATTCCCGTTACCCAGCGAAAATTCTTTTTGCTGGACCTCGAAATAAGGGTGCCCGGATTATCGGGCTCAAAGGTGTTTTTTATATGAATTTGGATATTTTTATCGAGCAGTGGCTGTAATGTTGGCGGATATAAAACCTTGGCACCAAAATGTGAAAGTTCCATTGCTTCTTCATAAGAGATTTCCTTCAAGGAATAAGCCTGGGGAACCAGGTTAGGGTTTGCAGTGAACATCCCGTTTACATCGGTATAAATAATTACCTTGTCAAGATTGAGTGCTCCACCTATAATGGCGGCAGTAAAATCTGATCCTCCACGACCCAGGGTACTTGGCACACCAAGATCATTTTTGGCAACAAAACCGGGAACTATATAAAGATCAGCTTCGTTCTTCTTGAAATATTCAGTGATGTTACTGTTTGTCTTTTCATAATTCACCTGAACCTTTTCATTCTGATTTTTACAAACGATAAGTTCCCGGGAATCGGTAAACAAACTTTTTATTTTAAGGCTTTTAAAATATTCTGAAATAATCAGGGAACTTAGAATTTCTCCAAAACCGGAAATAACATGACGGGTTTTATCTGAAAGTTCATTCAATAAAAAAACTCCTTCATAAAGAGTTTCTAGTCGATTAAACTGATTTTTTACCTGGCTCAGGATACCACTTTGGGCTGTCACCGGAATCAACTCCCTTACTGCCTCCAGGTGCCGTTTTTCATTCTTTTCAAGGATTTCTTTGTAACTAAGATCCTCTCTTGCGGCCAATTCAGCCATGAGCAAAAGATCATTAGTTACACCGCCAAAAGCTGAGACCACCGTAATCACAGAGTCTTCTTCAAGATGTTGCTGAATAGTTTTGGATACCAGTTTTATTCTTTCTGGCGAAGCGAGGGACGTCCCTCCAAATTTCAGGATATGCATAACTGAAACCGTTTAAAAATTAATAAGGTTAATAAGAAATTAAAATATACAGGTACGAACGAAAATTATATAATAAGAACCCCAAAAGGGGTAATACCTGTAATCATGATAATACCAATAATACGCATTCGGAAAGGAATATTTCCAGCATTCATATCGATATTTTTTAGAAGATTTTTCACAGCTTTTGCTTGTAAACTTGAATAAAGGTATTCAAATAAATTTAGCGGCAAAACTTTTTATTTATATCCTTTTAAGAATTATCACATTAATAATTTTTCCGAATAAAAAACCCGATAATAAAATATATCGGGCTGTTTATTAATAATTTGAAAATCTAAATTTAGAGTCCGCTGATATAACTTCCATATAGATCTTTGAACTGAAGGCCTTTTGAAAACCTGTGTTTACTTAATTTTTTATATTCCACCAATGCCCAGAGCAAAAACTCTTTCATAAAATATTTATCCTGATCATCAATCTCAGGTTGATACTTTTCTATCAATTTATTAAGCGGATCGATGGAATCCAGTTTTTCCTTGTATTCAGATTCAGGCAGATCATCGGGCAGTTCAAAACCGGATCCTTCAAAGAACCATTCTACCAGATCGTCATAAGGAGTTGTCTCATCCGGTCTTTTCAATTTTTCTATCTTTGGAAAATAATCAGGAAAAAGACTTTTCACCGCCTCTCCTATCAATTGAAGTGCAACAAAGGCGGCTCCCTCCTGCTCTCCTTCATAAACGAGTTCCACCTTTCCCGTGATCGAAGGGACAACTCCCAGAAAATCACCAAACCTCAACATGGTTTGTTCCTCTCGGTTCTTAATTGCTCTTCTTTCAGCCGTACTTAAAAGATTTTCAAAAGCGGTAATGCTCATTCTCGCACTTACACCACTCTTATGATCAATGAATTCACTATCCCTGGCTTCGAAACTTATTTGCTCCAGTAAATCCTTTGCCATCTCCGGTACATATACCAGTTCTTTTTGACGGTCATCCAGCTGGGCTTCCTGGGTCGTTATGATCTTAGCCACCTCTATACTTTCAGGATAATGGGTGAGTATCTGGGAACCAATCCGGTCTTTAAGAGGGGTAACTATACTTCCCCGATTGGTATAATCTTCAGGATTGGCTGTAAATACAAACTGCATATCCAGTGGAAGTCTTAGTTTAAACCCGCGTATCTGAACATCGCCTTCCTGAAGAATATTAAAAAGAGCTACCTGTATCCTCGCCTGAAGATCGGGCAACTCATTGATCACAAAAATACTGCGATTCGCACGCGGGATCATCCCGAAATGTATGACGCGTTCATCGGCATAGCTCAATCGTAAATTGGCTGCTTTGATGGGATCCACATCCCCAATAAGATCGGCCACGGTAACATCAGGCGTTGCCAGTTTCTCAAAGAACCTTTCTTCTCTGTGGATCCAGGCTACAGGTGTTTCATCTCCTTTAGTATTGATAAGGTCTTTTGCATAGCGGCTTATAGGCTTTAGCGGATCATCATTGATCTCTGAACCTTCCACAACCGGGATCCATTCATCAAGAAGGTTAACCATGAGGCGTGCAAGTCTTGTCTTGGCCTGACCCCGGAGTCCAAGGAAGTTAATATTATGCCTGGAAAGAATTGCTCTTTCCAGTTCGGGGATTACACTGTAATCGTAACCATGAATGCCTTCAAAGGCATTCTCATTATTCCTGATCTTTTCCTTGAGGTTTTCCCTAAGTTCTTCTTTTATACTCTTACTCTGGTATCCGGCCTTTTTTAAAGCCCCCAGTGTCCTGATATTTTTTGTTTCCATATATTCCTTTTCTTAGCCTCTAATTCTTTTTTTTCGGTTTATTTCATAATCCTCAAATATCATTTCGCCTAAGCCCTTCAAGCCAGTATAGAAAGCCTTGCCCTGATTAGCTATGGTGAATTCCTGAACAAAGCGGGTTAGATAAGGATCCTGGGCGATCATAAAAGTAGTGATTGGGATATGAAGTTTCCTTGCCTGTCTTGCCATATTATAGCACTTATCCACAATATAAGGGTCCAGGCCCATACTATTCTTGTAATAACTGCCATCTCTTTCCCTTACGCAGCTTGGCTTTCCATCAGTGATCATAAAGATCTGCTTATTGGTATTTCTTTTCCGGCGAAGCAAATCCATAGCCAGTTGGAGACCATCCACAGTATTTGTATGATAAGGACCAACCTTGAGGTAAGGCAGTTCTGAAATTGAAATAGGCCAGGCATCATTCCCAAAAACCAGAATATCAAGTGTGTCCTTGGGATAGCGGGTTGTGATAAGTTCGGAAAGTGCCATAGCCACTTTTTTAGCCGGAGTGATCCTGTCTTCACCATAAAGTATCATACTATGGCTTATATCTATCATTAGCACAGTACTCATTTGAGATTTATAATGAGTTTCTTCCACCACAAGATCATCTTCTGACATCTTGAAGTCTCCGATTCCATGATTTATCTGAGCATTTCTGAGACTTTCGGTCATTGAAATTCTGGACAGGGAATCACCAAAGTGATAATCTCTAAAATCTCCAGTATGCTCATCACCCTCACCAATATAGCTTGTCCTGTGATTACCGGATGAACCTTTCTTCAGTTTTCCGAAGATCTGCTCAAGGGCCTGCTGTCTTATGGCTCTTTCAGTTTTTGCGGTTATGGCCATTTTACCACCCCCGTTTTGATCTATCTCCTCCCTGATATATCCTTTCTTCTTTAGGTCCTCTACAAAATCATCCAGGGTATAGTCATCATCGGTAAGCTGATATTCCTCATCCAGCTGTTTCATCCAGTCCAGAGCCTCATCCAGATCACCCGAAGTATGTGTAATGATCTCCTTGAAGATCTCAAATAGTTTATCAAAAGGAGATTTTTCCGGCTCATCATACTTGTTGAAAATGAAACCTCTAATCTCTTTATCTGCATTCCTTTTCATATCTTTAAAAATAAACCATTTTATACAGAAAGTGAAAACATGTCTTGTAAACACTCACTAAACTTTTGTTAATTGAAATCTCCAAAACGAAAAAGCGCTATTGTTATTCTTTTCTTAATTACTCTTCAATTTTCTTCAGAAAAAAAGAGATTTGAAAAAATATCGCAATGATCTATTCCTTTTAAATTGGTAACATATGGATATAGGAGAAATAATAATCTTATTCTTCTCGGTTTTAACATGCATTCCTACAATTGCTTCCATAACAAGGTTTGACCAATGGTGGATCCGGGGTTTTGATTTCCCACGTATACAAATAAGTTTTTTAATCACTGTTGTAATTATAGCTTCAGTCATCTATTATGATTTTTCAGAATCCTGGCATCTTATTGCAGTCATAATTCTGGCATTAAGCCTGGTATATCAATTAGTAAAGATCTATCCATATTCTTATATATCTAAAAAGCAGGTACTCAAATTTAAAGGAAGTGATCCAAATGCTACCATATCAATTCTTGTGAGCAACGTGCTTACTCCCAATAAACGATGTGATAAACTTATTACCCTGGTGAGAGAGCGCCAGCCCGATATTCTTTTAACACTTGAAAGTGATAAAAGATGGGAAAAGGAGCTATCGGTCCTGGAAGATGAATATAAATATACCGTTAAGATCCCGCAGGATAACTTATATGGGATGCATTTATATTCTAAATTAAAACTGGAAGATGTAAAGGTGCGCAATATAGTTCAGAAGGATATACCCAGCATTCATGCTTTTGTGGTCCTTAGAAGTGGTAAAAAGGTGAAGCTTCATTGTCTGCACCCTATGCCACCCAGCCCAACTGAAAGTGAAACCTCTACCAATCGTGATGCAGAATTATTGATGCTGGGAAGAGATGTGGATGCAGATACACAAACAACTTTGGTAATTGGTGACCTAAATGATGTAGCCTGGTCGCGCACTACCAAATTATTTTTGAAAATGAGTGGCATGATGGATCCCAGGATAGGCCGTGGCTTTTTTAACACCTTCCATGCTGATTATTTTTTGCTTAGGTGGCCTTTGGATCACGTATTCCATACAAAGGATTTCACATTAATAGATATTGCCAGGGAAAGAAATATAGGTTCAGACCATTTCCCGATGTACATTAAGTTGAATTACGAACCTACCGCAGAATTGATCAATGAAGACACAGAGAAGGCTGAACGCGAAGAAGAAGAATGGGCCGAAGAAAAAATTCAGAATGCCGACCCTCTACAACAAAAGATCGATCTCAGTTTTCCTCAAAAAAAGGCGATAACGTAGATACACCTTTTAACTTATTACAGTGTTTGGCTGAAACAGGCTTTTCAATGAAGTCTATCACATGGGGATCGTTTGCCGCATTCCTCTTATCCTTACGATCTATTGATGAAGTTACCATTACAACATGGCAATGTTCATTATTGGGAATCTCTTTTAGACGATCCAGAAATTCCCAACCGGTCATTGCCGGCATATTGATGTCAAGCATTATCAAATAATGACCGGGATCCTTAGTTAAGTTTTCCTTCAGAAAATCAATGGCTTCCAGCGGATCTTTAAAAATAACAGGAACTTTATCCAGGCCAGTCTTGCTAACTATTTTACTTTGCAGGAAAGTAACTATAGAGTCGTCATCAATAATAATTGTTTGTAGGGTTTGTAGGGTCATTTAGGTCTTTTTTATAAGTGTTCTTCTGTCTGGACGGCAATCTGCCTTATTATCTTATCTAGCTCATATGCTGAATTTAAAATATTCTGAAGTAATTCATCCACATTATCGAGATCATTTTTATAATTCAAAAGCAGGTCTACCAGTCCCATAACCTTCGCTAAAGGTGCTCTAACTACGTGAGACTGTGTCCAGGCAATCTCTTTCAACCTTTTATTATGGTTCTCTATCTCAATAAGATGTTGTTTACGTTCCGTGATATCCTGCATGGAACCAATTATTCTTTTAGCGATATTATTTTCATCCGTAAGAAGGTAGCTTCTATCAAGTATATGTTTATAAGAACCATCCCTGCATTGAAAACGATATTCGGCAGTAAGGTTTTTTATTCTCCTTGTTTTCATTTTTCGGAAAATCTTTTTTACACTTTCATAATCATCAGGATGGATCTTATCGTCCCACCAGGCACCATTCCTGCCAATTTCTTCAGGCAGGAAACCAAGCATCTCTGAGGCAGCCTCATTTACTGTTACCTCATCCTTATCAATATCATAATCGGTAATAATATCACTTGTAGCTTTAGAGACGATGTCGTAACGTTGAAGACTATCTGTAAGTTTTTTCTTCTGTTCTACAAATTCAGTAATGTCCCTGGAATTCATTATGATACCTCCCACAGCCTGCTCATTTTTTAAATTAGTAACAATGGTTTCTATCCAGCGCCATTGGTCATTCGTATTTCTTATCCTGTAAGCAGGTAGTTGAATTCTTTTCTGGGTCTTTAATTTTGTCATATTTGCATCAACCACTGCAATATCTTCTTTGTGGATATAATCTCTGAAATTGGTCCCTTTTAGATGATCTGGATCCAAACCAAAAACACATCGCGAAGCCGGACTATTGTATATATAATTATGATTGCAATCTACTATAGAGATAAGATCTGATCCCTCCTGAACCAAGGCTTTAAACCTCTTTTCACTATTAACCAGTTTCTCTTCGGCCTTGACCATCGCTGTTATATCGTTGACCAGGGAGACCCTGGCCTTCACCCCGTCAAAGATCAAAGGATTGCTCTTCACTATAACATAGAGAAAATCACCATTTTTAGTTACATGTTTTACTTTTACCTTGAAGAAGTCGTCATGATTATCATTCACGACTTTTTTAATCCTTTTTTCCTGATTGGGAGCCCAAAGATCCTGTACTTTCATATTCAAGAATTCTTCCTTCGTATATCCATACAAATCGATAGCAGCTTGATTAACACTTAGAAACTTAAGTTGCTCCCTATCTAAAACCCACATTGGCAATGGATTTACATTAAAAAGGCTTCTGTACTTCTCTTCAGATAATTGTAATTGATTCTGTATTTTTTGTCGCTCAAGGATTTGAGTAGATAATTCATGATAAGCATTTTTAAGAGGTGTGATATCTGTACCAAATACGTAAACAACATTTTCATCTTCGAAGAAGCGCGAAAAGCGCCATGAGATCCAGAGATAATCCCCATCCTTTTTTTTGCACCTTATCTCAAACTTTGAATCAGGCACCGACAACTCGCTAATGGCCTGCAAGACTTTTTCCAGATCATTGGGATGAATGAAATCCATAAAAGGCTGACTCAGTATTTCATTTTGCGTATAACCAAATTTATACTGGAAAGAAGGATTCATAGTTTTCACAAAACCATCCAGGCCTATAACCGCTATTAGATTCAATGAATAATGGAAAAAATCACTCAGCTGATCCTGACTTTTTTTACCTTCTATAACAGAAGCGATCTGGATGGATACTTCTTTGAGATACTCCGTTTCAATTTTCTTATCTTCTTCAATCGATCCAAGACATATAATTGAAACTATCCTGTTCCCAAACATTATAGGAAAACCAACTGCCGATTTTAATGGTTCTTTACCATCAACTAGCATATTTTTAAGCAGGCCTGATTCCAGCTTAAGTACCTTAAGTATTTTAGACTCCCATACCAACCCGGGAAGGCCTTCGCCCATTTCATAAGTACAATAATCATCTTTATCTGAAAGATCCTGATCTGGTGGCCAAAATGCAGTTCTTATAAGATTATTCTTATCCATGCTTACTTTATAGGCCTCTCCATAATCATATCCAAGTTCTTTGCATAATAGACCAAGGCTCTCTGCCATTGCCTCTTTAAGCGTAGAATAATCACCGAAGGACTTAATAATATTTAAAATAAGCTCCCGCTTTTTTTCCTGTTTATAATTAGAGGTGACATCCCTTGCAATACCAACCAGGCCGGATATCTTATCATCTTCATTTTTTAGCGGGACTTTAGTAAGGAGTACTCTTTCCTCATTTCCACTTGTGGTTATAACTACATCCGGTCTGTTAATAACAGGATTTCCGGTTCTCATTACCTCCTCATTATCAGCAATAATTTCCTTTCCCTTTTCTTCTTCGAAATAGTCTAAAGGAGTTTGACCTCTATACAGGTTTCTCTTATTCTTTTTCAGAATATTTTCAGAGAACTTCTTATTAAAAAGGACTGATCTATGTTCTCTATCCTTTACAAAAATATAATCGGGGATATTATCTATAATGGCCCGAAGCATACGTCCCTCACGGGTTGCAAAATCTTCCGCTTCTGTTGATGGGGTGATGGAAATGGACAGCATGGAAAATTCGGCATTCTCATCCATTACCGGGGTAAACAAAATTCGATAACCACCAATGCCGGAATTATTTAGAATATCACAAGTTTCAATGCAGCCCCCTATTGAACTTTGGAGCTTCTCCAGGATATCGGGTGATTGCTTATCATTGAACAACTCAGGGAAATAAGTTCCTTTTTGAATTGAACTGCCAAGGAAATTTAAAAACAGGATTTCTGAACTTTTATTAAAGGCCAGCACTCTGAAATCCTTATTCAGACTAATAAAAAACTGACCATTAAAATTAGAAGTTTCGGTCTTCCGGTTCAAGGTGTAAAGCTTAGGTTAAGTGATTGGGCTGGGAGTTAAAATACAAAAAATTTATTTACCCCTTATTTAAAAGATGGTTTTGCTGAAGTTGATCCCGAATCCAAAATTGGAATCCTGATGGGAATTAATATCAGCACCGAATTGAGCCTTTAGGTTATACTCAGAATCGATTAATTGCAGTTCCAGGAGGCTTGATAATATTTCTTTTTTCTGAGGGAAATAGGAACCTTTCACACCATAATTCTGCCTATAGCTTAATAAAAGACGGTATGGGAATTCATCCAATACTTTTCCTTTTAGACCTATATGATGAACCGCAACTATATTGGTTCCAATTCTGAAGCGATTGTCATTCAACAAAATAAAAGGCACTCCTATTACCTGATTTTTATAGGTCCAACCCGAGCGATACAGGTTATTATTGAAATAATTATCGGCACCATCTATCGCCGAACTCATCCTGTCCCGGCTCTGGTTCTTGGTATAATAGAATTCATACATAAATGCCTTTAGCCATGGGGATCCCCAAAACTCATCACGGTTATCTTCCACATATATAGCATATCGCCCATCGGGAAAATTACCCATTTTCATCCCGGAAGCATCTTCGAAAATGTGATTATATAAAAACTGGAAATCCAAATCTTTTATTTTGGTGTTCAATCTTATTTCATAAGAGCCTATTTGATTCCCCAGAGCATTAACCTCTTCTCCTCCCACGGGATCTCCAGAAGTACCGGTAAACACTTTAATATAATCTTCAAATGAGTTTGGTAGTTTTCCATAATCTGGCGAAATACCCGCCCATTGTACGAAATGCTGTACTCCAAGTGCAATCTGTAAATCCCGTTGATTTTTAAATACAAAATGAAAACTTTTATGGTGTAAACGTGAATCCCTAACATACCTGTCATCATTAAGCAGATATTCCTCAAGTCCAGCCATAAAACCGATTCCATGGTTTTCTCGCAAAAAAATGGGAGTTGTTGTAAAAATCCTTATCCCAGGGATAGAGGGCGAATTTAAAGACCATAGAATATTTTCGTTACTCGCACTAAGCCCCTGGAATAAATCTTCTTTATGTTTTTTACCTAGAACTACACCAATTTTTCTTGATTTGTATTCAAAATAAACTTCATCCAGTCTAACTCCGTTCTCAAAACCATCTTTATATAAAGCTCCAACCCCCAACCTAAAATAAGTGGAATCACTTATCTGAATATTTCCCGTACCGGATAAAAGCGTGGATATGTGAGTTTTTTCATCAAGTCTACCTCTATTATTTGTATGTAGCCAAAACGGTGATGTTTCTCCAGAGTATAACTGTCCGATTCCTTCTAAATCAACTCCATAATCAATATTCTGAGCTGAAAGCTCAAATACCAGGAAACAAAAAAAGATTGCTAAGGAGTATTTTCTCATGTAACCGATCTAGGAACGATGCAAATATTACTAATAAGAATTTAAATTATGTAATTTTGGAGTGAAAAATAGAATTAATGTTTTCGATATTTAAAAAAAGAGCATTCTTAGTAAATCTACTGGAAGGTATAACAGATTTTCATAACCATATATTGCCAGGTATCGATGATGGTGCACAAACCCTAGATGAATCCTTAGAATTAATCAAAGCTTTCGAAAATATAGGAATTACAAAATTCGTGGCCACACCTCACGTAATAGGAGAGTATTACCCAAACACTCCTCAAACAATTCAATCAGCACATAAAAAGGTTCAGGATAAAGTGAAACCGAATATTAAAATCAGAGCGGCTGCAGAATATATAATGGATCAGCATTTTCTTGAAATCATCGATAACCAAGATATTCTTACGGTCTCAGATAAAAATGTACTTGTGGAGATGTCCTATTTTCAGCCGCCTATAAATTTAAATGAAATATTGTTCAAACTCCAAAACAACTCCTTCCTACCTATTTTAGCTCATCCTGAAAGATATGGCTATTTGCATTCTAAATCACTGGAGAAATATAAGGACTTGAAATCAAGAGGCTGTAAATTCCAATTAAATATGCTATCTCTATCCGGACATTATGGTGAATCTATTCAGAAAACTTCATTTAAATTACTGGAAGAAGATTTACTGGATTTTATTTGCAGTGATGTACATCGAATAGACCATATTGATAAAATTAAAAAGATCAAAATACCTAAAAAATATCATGATAAGGTGAAAATATTAATAGATAACAATAAGCTTCTATTCTCAACTGAGAATTAGAAAGGTTAACTAAAAAGCCTCCTTTTTAATCTTTTCCATCTACTCTCCTTATCTACTCCATATCCATAGCCATAGCCATAAGAGTAACCATACTGGGCACCATAAGAGAATTTAGAATAATCCACATCATTTAGTATTACAGCCACGCCTTTGAGTTTACCCTGCTTTTTAAGATCTTTTGGAAATTCAAGAAGATTCTTTTCTGTGAAATCGGCCCTTGTAACATACAGAGTATAATCGGCTAACTGACTAATTAACAAAGTATCAGTAACTATCATGGTTGGTGCTGTATCAACAATAATATAATCATATTCCTTCTTTGCACCATCTAAAAGTATTTCCATTCTGTCGTTCATAAGAAGTTCGGCAGGATTTGGAGGTATGGGCCCTGAAAGTATCACATCCACAGTAATACCATCATCATTGGTTTTTGAAATAATGTCACTTGGAGTTACCTCATAATCATATAAATAATCAGAAAGCCCCTTTTCCTGTGCACCTTCTGTATTTGCTGTATAGCGATGCAGTTTAGGATTTCGAATATCTCCCCCTATCAACAAAACTTTTTTATTTGTACTGGCCAGCGTACGGGATAAGTTATAGGAGATAAAGGTTTTGCCTTCTCCCTTAATTGTTGAAGTCACAAAAATAACGTCGCCTATATTTTTATCTTTATTCTGAATCAGATAAGCCAGATTGGTTCTTAAAATCCGAAAAGATTCGGCAAGTGGTGATCTGTCATTAACATGAATAATATCCTGTTGCTCTGCACCTATTCTTGGAATTTCTCCAATGAAAGGAACAACCTTCATCAAGGAAGCCAAGTCACCCTTGTGATGAACTTTAGTGTCTAAAAAGTTTTTAACAAATATTATCAATATAGGAAGAATTATCCCAACTATAAATCCTGCCAGTAATATAAGCCATGGTTTGGGATCTACTGGGTCATTATGTGTAAAGGCCGAGTCTATTACTCTCGCAACGGAAGCAGTGGCAGCAAAAGAAATAGCTGCTTCCTCCCTTCTTTGCAGCAGAAATAAATAAAGCTGTTCTTTTATTTGCTGCTGCCGTTCAATACTTCGCATTCCCTTTTCCAGTCCGGGAAAATTACTGAACCGGCTTTGGGCAATATTCTCCCTTTGATTCAACTCTTTTAATTTAACATTAATTGAGCGACGGGTACTTTGGATACTCTCGAATAGATTATCTTTTAAACTATCAAGTTGTTCCGTAAGATTTTCTACTACAGGATTTTGGGAGGTAGAGCCCTTAAGATACATATTGCGTTCCATCACAATACTGTTATAGGAATTGATAAATCCTGAAACTCCGGCATCCTCTATTCCTACTTCAGGAAGAAAATCATAATCAGCCTGTTCCTTCAAAAGGTCTTCAATTGAATTAATAAGTTCTAATTGAGTTTCAAGCTCAAAAATTTGTTGTTCAGCTGTGGTAAATTTACTATGAAACTCAGAAGCACCGGATTCGACGCTCATCAAACGATTCTCCCTTTTGAATTCGGCAATACCAATTTCTACAGAATCAAGTTCCATGGTGATCATTTCCAGTCTATCCTGAATAAACGTTGTTGTATTTTCTGCAACTTCCTGCTTATCTGCAACCCCCTCCTCGTTAAACCTATGCATTAATTTATTAAGGAAATCCTCAGATTTTTTACTCGACTGATTGACCATACTTAAAGCAAGAATATCTTTTGCCTGCCCTTTGGTTGCTATCATAAGGCTTTGAATGAAATCATTCGCTACCTGTCTAACCGAATTTAATTTTATATTAACAGTACTGGTACGTTTAAAACTTCCTTCTTCTCCGCCTGATCGCGGTAAAATTGTAAACCTAAGTTCATTTAAATTAATAATCTCACCTATCTCATGTATCTCAGAATAATTCAAATCCTCTTCTTCCAGCTTAAACGAAGTATCCGATACCGGGGTTACAAAAAAATTCCCATTGACATTATTAACAATAGAATCGGCTGTAATAAATTCAATAAGAATAGGGCTGGATTTATAAGCCTCCACTGTTATTACATTACCTTCTATATAATAAGACACATTCAGGTCTAACTCATCGACCACACTTTCAACTAACTGCTTCGATTTTAATTTTTCAATATGATTCTGGATACCATCACTTTCCAAAGATAAAATTGCAGCCCCTCCCGATGGAAGTGCACTCATTGCATTCTTTTCCTGTTCATTTACAATTATCATTGTGGCTTCAGTCCTATACTTCGGGATAGTATACCTGTTATATAGGAACGCCAAAAAGCCACCAAGAAAGAAACCTAGAAAAAGCCATTTCCAGTGAATGAGATATTTATAGATCTCAGCTTTAAGATCAAAATTGGATTCATTTTTCTCCTCAGAAAAATCTGTAATCTCTTCCATATTTTAGAGGCCGTTTATAAGTAAATATAGACTAATAATAGTAGTTCCCACTGAGATGATACCCTGATAACTTGTAAAGAAACCAGCAGATTTTACAGTCCGGTAAGTAGGTTCCACATATACAATATCATTTTGTTTTAAATAGTAAAAAGGACTGTTAAACAAATCAGTTTCGGTCATATCAATTCGACCAATTTTTTTTATACCATTTTCCTCTCTTATTATCAAAATATTCTCTCTTTTACCATCATATGAAATATCACCTACTTCAGCTATAAGTTCGGGCATCGTAATTCTACCATCATCAATCTTTACCCTTGTTGCACCTGCCTCACCCAAGACGGTAACTGAAAAATTCATTATCCTAACATTTACAATAGGATCTTTTACATATGCTTTAATGGCTTTCTCTATCTTATCCTCGACTTGAGATCTCGTTAAATCACTAACTTTTGTTTTACCTAAAACCGGAAATTTTATGTTTCCTTCAGGATTAACAATGTATCCTGTCATTGATTGATTTTGCCCACCACCTCCTCCACCTTGAAGATTCTGACCAGGCATTTGAAAAGGTTCAACAATTTCTTTGTTTAAAGATGAAGAGGAGACAGTAATATGAAGGATGTCATTAACTTGGATTACAGGCTCGTAATCCAAAATATTTTCCATGCCTTCGAGACTTTCTGCATCATTGAAATAAACAATTTGATCTTTCGTGGCACACCCAATGATCATAAAGGTGCTCAAAAGCAGCATTATTATTTTCCTCATAGATTTTAGCTTATTCTCTTTCTAGCTCCGGAGTGTTATCCAAACGCTCGTATAGCGAATTATTACTTTTAAATTCGGGGATCAAATCTTTTAATTTGGCAACAACTTTTTCATTTTTTAATTTACTGGCAGATTTGATGATCTTAATTATTTTCTCATTTATCATTTCGTAGTCACGAACGACATCCTGACCTATCATTATTTTTTTATGATGAGTTGGCAAAGTTTTACATTCATCATTAAGTAATTCTTCGTACAATTTTTCACCTGGCCTTAGCCCGGTTATCCTTACCTTAATATGCTTATTTGGCTGATATCCGGCAAGTTTAATCATTTTAATTGCCAGGTCCATGATTTTTACCGGCTCTCCCATATCAAACACGAATATTTCTCCTCCCTTGCCCATGGCACCTGCCTCCAGAACAAGCTGGCAGGCTTCAGGAATTGTCATAAAGTATCTTATAATATCCGGATGGGTTATAGTAACCGGCCCTCCCTTTTCAATTTGTTTTTTAAATAAAGGAACTACAGAGCCGTTAGACCCTAAAACATTTCCGAATCGTGTAGTAATAAATTTAGTTTTACCCCAGCCCTGCCTCTTTTGTTCATGATAAAGAGATTGTACATACATTTCAGCGGCTCTTTTAGATGCTCCCATAACGTTGCTGGGATTCACTGCCTTATCTGTAGATACCATCACAAAATGGCCAACATAATACTTTATTGCAAGGTCTGCGAGATTCTTTGTGCCCATTATGTTTACTGAAATAGCTTCGTGTGGATTACTCTCCATAAGAGGTACATGTTTATACGCAGCTGCATGATATATTACATCGATATTCTGATTCCGGAACATTAATTCCAGTCTTTTCTGATTGCCTACATCGCATACAATCACCTTGAAATTGAGTTCTGGATATTTAGATTCAATTTCCAGTTGTAAATTATGTAAGGGGGTTTCTGCCTGATCAAGGATGATGAGCTTCTTTGGGTTATATTCAGCTACCTGCCTTACTATTTCGCTGCCTATTGAACCTGCAGCCCCCGTTACCAGGATTGTTCTACCTGTAAGTTGCTCTATTTTATTCTGAACTTCCAATTGAATAGGCTCCCTATCAAGTAAATCTTCAATTTGTAATGTTTTAACCTTTTTGGCTATAGGCTGATTATCATCCCACGAGGAAACCAAAGGCGCATTATATACGGCAATATCGTGTTCTAAACATTCTTCTACCAGCTGAAATTTTTCTTCTGAAGAAAAAGTGTTTTCTGAAAAGATAATAGCATCAGCACCTAAAGATTTTACTTCCCTATGAATTTTTTGGGTATGTCTTAGAACAGGCTTGTCTAAAATCCTTAAACTTTTATGCGATCCCTGGGTTAGAAAACCTACAATTTTAAAACGTCTGGGGTGTTCAATATCAAGCGCACCTGCTATTGAAATGGCATTCTCGTCTACACCTAAGATAACGGCTTTTATAAGAGATTCATTCTTCTGTAAAATTTTAAAATATTCATAAACCTGTTTTACTCCAAGTCTGAATAAGAATAAAAGTGAGAAAGATATCCACAGGTTGATTAATAATCCGCCCACTAAAAATATCTTTTCACCCAGGAAGAAAAAAGAAATATAATTTATCGCAAGTAAACTAATAAATGAACTTATCGTAGCAAGTAATAACTTGAGAGCATCAATATTCGAAGAATATCTTATTATACCTGCATAAGTCTTAAATATGTAGAAAAAAATAATATTTACTGCTACAACCACAACTGTTTTATCAAAATAGCTCAGTAATGGATAAGCGTTTGGAGCAAGATCCAGTAAGATAAGAATAGTTAGAACAGTTGATACCGTTACCAGGCCAATATCTATCAGCATAACTGCCCACCGCGGAAGATATTTGATATTTCTAATATCTAAGGCATTGTCGGGACCAGAAAGTATATTATTCAGGGCTCTGTTAATTTTACCCATAATGTAGTTTTAGACTCTGTTTTTAAAACAATTTAATATTGCCTGTTCTATCCTATTCCTTTCATTGCTTGTTAAATTGGAGCCACTGGGCAAACATAAACCATTTTGGAACATCTTTTCGGCAATTCCCGTGCCGTAATATGGATAGTGATTAAAAACTGGCTGCATATGCATTGGTTTCCAAAGAGGGCGACTTTCAATATTTTCGGCTTCCAGATACTTCCTGAGCTTTTCCCTGTCTAAGCCGCCAGTTTTAGACTCATCAATTTCTATAACAGTTAACCAATGATTACTAAAATAGTCATCCGAGGGTTCCTTAAAAACCCTCACGCCTTCAATCTGGCGGAATAAATTTACATAAAAATGAAACATATTGCGCCTGGCTTCTACTCTTTTATCTAAAACCTGCATTTGTCCCCGACCTATTCCCGCACTAACATTACTCAATCTATAGTTATAACCTACCTCACTATGCTGGTAATGAGGAGCATCATCCCGTGCCTGGGTGGCAAGAAAGATGGCCTTCTTTTTAGCCTCAAGATTCTTTGTGATCAAAGCTCCGCCTCCAGAAGTGGTTATTATCTTATTCCCGTTAAAAGATAAAATAGAGTAATCTCCCAAAGTCCCACAATAAGCATTTTTATATTTACTCCCAAGGGCCTCAGCACTGTCTTCTATAACGGGGATTTCATATTTTTTAGCCACTTTGTTAATCTCATCAACTTTATAAGGCATTCCGTAAAGATGGACCGCTATTATGGCTTTTGGTTTTTTACCCCTGGCCATTCTATCTTTGATCGAAATCTCCAGTTGCTCGGGACAAATATTCATCGTATCTACTTCACTATCAATAAATACCGGTATCGCCCCTAAATAAACGATAGGATTTGCAGATGCCGCAAATGTCATACTCTGACAAATAACCTCGTCACCTCTTTCAACTCCTAAAAGGATCAAAGCTAAATGCAGGGCAGCAGTACCTGAACTCAGAGCAGCCACTTCTATATCTGAAGAGCCGTTCTGAGTTAGATACTCCCTTATGTCATTTTCGAAACCGGTAACGTTTGGACCCAATGGAGCAATCCAGTTATCTTCAAATGCCTTATTAACATATTTCAATTCTTCTCCTCCCATATGAGGAGAAGAAAGCCATATTTTCTCGTTATTCATCTTCAATCCTGTTGAATTTAATAATCTTCGCGGGGTTTCCAACCACTACTGCAAAATCCGGAATATCTTCAAGTACCACTGCGCCCGCCCCAACGGTAACCCATTTTCCAATCTGAAGACCGGGAATGATAGTTGCCCCGGCTCCAATCTGGGTACCCTTCCCAATATTGACATTTCCAGTGACCGTGGAGCCCGGAGAAATATGAACAAAATCTTCCATCTTTACATCATGCTCTACAATTGCTCCCGAATTAATAATGCAATGTTTGCCAATAACTGTAGAAGAATTAATAACAGCATTAGCCATCACCACACTTCCTTCGTTGATATTTACATTCTCAGAAATTACAGCCGATGCGTGTATTAAGGCTGAACAATAACCCTGCTGAAGTTTATTAGCCAGTTTATGCCTAATAAGATTATTACCGATAGCAAGAACTAACTTTTCATCCTTCATATCATCAGTTAGCTGATGCTTTACTTCAAAGCCCAAAAGGTTTTTAACTTTAGGGTCATCATCTAAAACAAAATCTATGGAATGGCCATCCATCAATTTTATTATATCTATTATTACTTTAGCATGACCGCTTGCTCCGTATATGATCATTAATTATTTCCGTTAAAAGGTTCGGTTGTTGCCATATTTTGAGTATTAATTCCTTCTGAGACTAGCACTTTCTTTATTGTTTGGAACAAAATTTTCAAATCCAGAAAAAAGGATTGATTTTCAACATACCACACATCATATTCAAACTTCTGGGTCCAGCTTATGGTATTTCGTCCATTCACCTGTGCCCAACCTGTAATTCCCGGTTTTACATCATGCCTTTTCATCTGTTTTTCATTGTACAATGCTAAATATTCTGGCAATAATGGCCTGGGCCCAATAATACTCATATCCCCCTTCAAAACATTTATCAATTGGGGAATTTCATCAATAGAAGTTTTCCTGATTACCTTTCCAATATAGGTTAACCTTACAGAATCAGACAACAAATTGCCATTTTCATCTGTTTCATCGGTCATGGTTTTAAATTTAACTATTTTAAAATTTCTACCGAATTTACCCGGTCTTTTTTGAAAAAAGAAAGGTTTGCCTTTATTGGCCAAAGCTAATAACAGTATTATTAATATCAGTAAAGGGCTTATTATAACTAGGCTTATTAAGGCTACTAAAAAATCCAGAGCTGGTTTAATAATTTTCCTATACATTCTGAACAATTAAAGGAACATGACGTCTCACTCTTGTGGCGGCGAATTTAATCATGTTTATTTAAGACTTCTAAATCTTTATATTCTTTTAACAAAATTTCCCAAAATCGCTTCCGCTCATATTTCTTTTGAATCAATTCACGTGCGTTATGTGCTAAAGAAGAGCAAAATTCCTGATCGTCTATAATTTTCAACATTGATTGCAGGAGAATTCCTTCATTTTTAACCGGAATAACAATCCCATTTCTCCCATTTTCAACTATTTCATTACAACCATTTATATCGGTCACAATAGCCGGTAGATTCATCGCGTTAGCCTGCATAACCACATTGGGGAAACCTTCCCTGTAACTTGGAAAAGCCAAAACATCTGCTATGGCAAAATAAGGCCTTACATCTCGCTGATACCCAGTGGTGAAAATTTTTTTATGAGACTGTATCTGCTTAAAAACCTCTTCATCTACCGGATCCAGCTTCTGCTCAAATGGTCCCACAAGTAAAAGGGAACATTTCGGATGATGCTTTTGTAAATTCACAAAGGCTCTTACCAGCTCATTGATACCTTTTTCCTTAACCAGCCGGCCTATAAAGATAAAAATGAAATCTTCATGCGGGATACCTAGTTCTTCTCTTATTCCAGGTCTTTCTTCTGTATAAAGTGCCGGATCAAAATATCCCGTATCAATACCATTGGAGCTTCCTTCTCCCAGCACCTTTAATTTATTTTTATTGGTGTAGCCTTCCTTAAGTATAATTTTTTTTAATTCGAAGGAATTAGGGTATACACGGGTTGCCAGTTTATAAGTAAGTTTTTCCACGGCATCCAGAAGTTTCCTTTTAAATCCATGTGTCTCCAGCAAAGGTAAACCGGCTACTGTATGCAATCTTATTGGAACTCCGGCTAATTTTCCCGACAGCATGCCAATTATACCCGCTTTAGGAGTATGCGTATGAACTATAAAAGGCTTTTCCTTTATTAGGAATCTATAAATTTTCCACAAGCTCTTAAGATCCTTCAAAGGCGTAATCGCTCTGGTCAGTTCCACGCAAAAAGTTCTTACTCCATTATCCCGTCCATATTTCTTAAGTCTCTCTTTTTCCGCGGATATTGCGATCACCTCATAATGATCGTTCATAAATGTAAGCTGACCTTCCAGTAGCTTTTCCAGGGAAAGGGGAATGGTGGTTATTCGAACAAGTTTTTGCACTAATCAAAGATATTTTAGCTGCAAATCTAAGATTTTTAAATTTGAGCAAACACGTATAAAATAAATTTACTTAGGCTGATTAGAACTAAACTGAAAGTTGTTTTTCAGGCATTCCTATCCTTTCCAGCTTTAGCTTTAAAGCTTCCGACTTTTCATAGGCAAGAAAGTAATATATCACAAAAAACATAAAATACATGATCATGGTTTTCTGACGAATCATAATTCCAAGGTTAGACATAATAAATGTCATGGCTATAGAAGTAAGCATGAAGATCATCAAACAGGACTTGACATGGGAAGGGGCATTCCTCCAGAACTTTATGAAGTTCATTCGTAAAAGTTTAGCAAAAAGAAGTATATAAATAAAGTTTTCTATAGACACAATCAATCCTAAAAATCCAGGTGCATCAAGAAATAATGGCCTGAACCAGAAGGTGAATATTTTCTCCGGCAAACTATATCCTGCCATATTCAGTCCGGAAGTGGCTGAACTAAGAGCTTCAGATCTATTAGAGGAAAATGCAAGAAAATCTGCCCATAGATTAGTAGAATGGTTAAGATTAACAACTGCTAAAATATGTTCATGTATGAGTAATAACCCTACCAGTATAGCCAAGCCACCTATAACTTTATTCTTTATTGATATCATATTCTTTCCAAAATAAAGCCCGTAAAGGCCACCTATGCATAATAACAAAAACATATGGGGCCTTATAGCAAAGACCAGTAGGGAGGAAATGATCAAACCTAATTTCCGCTCCTTTATTTTTCCGATGGAATAAGCGAATAACATTAAACCAAAAAATATTGGCGCCCCCTTACCCAGGGAAGCAGACCAGAAATGCATATTTGGAAAGAACAGTATTAAGGTTAACAGGTCAATTCGTTTAAAGACGGTGACCTTTTGAGGGATATTCTCTTTAAAAAATAAAAAACCAAATACAAAACCCCAGTAACCTATCCAGGTAAAAAGAAGCATCATCATTTCATAGCTAAAACCTAATCCATTAATAAAAGGGTAGGAAATAAAATCAATGAAGGTGGTTTCTGTACCAAAATAATCGAACCATCCTTTTGTAGAATTAAAGGGTATTTCAAAGTATCTTTTAGAATCTGAAGGATTAAATAATGCGTATATGTAATATACAATTCCAAAAAATATATGATATACAAAAAGCTTATTCATTAATTTCCTGGAGAAAAATAGATGTTCACTCTCCAACTTCCCAAAAATGAACTGATTCAAACCAAATAAAAGTCTGGTTGCCAGAATTGCATCAGCAATACATAATATTTCTCCGGTATGCATATTTTAAATCTAAATTTCGCAATCGGTTAATTCAATATTCTAACCATCTTTAAATTGAATATATAATACCCCTTATTCTAAACCAATAAAACACTGTCTAATAGATGTTTAAGGCATTTTAATTATTATAGAGTGTAGTTCCTGAAACCCGTTTATTTGTAGAATATTCCTGAGAACTGTAGAGCACTTCCACACTTTACTTATTTCACGCCATTAGTTTATTGGAAATTGGTTAGGAGCAGGATTTTTATATGCAGGAGTTATCTAACTAGCATTTAAATTTATGAAGAACCAAAATAGGATATATCCAATGCGGAAGTTTGTGACTATAAAGAGAAACTTTTAACTATCTAGTGCTTCACCGGAAAACAGAAAGCACTTCTTCCAGAGAACAAGGTGGCACTTTTGGAAGTATACAACAATGATAAGGTTAGATCAGATATTTTAAAAAAACCTGAAGGCAGAGTGTCCTTAATTTAACTCCCGGCAATATAAAAATAAGAGCTAATAAAAATCAGATATGGTGGAGATAAGTTCTTTGATACCATTTCTGAAAACAATAATAAGTCCAGATCTTAAAGGTATTATCTATTTTTCCTGATAGATGGTTTTTGACAAGACTGGTAATTTCCTGAGCATTGAATATATTCTGTTGATTAAGAAAATCTTTTTCGATATATGATTCCAACTCAGCAGATAAATCATTTCTCAACCAATCACCTACCGGAACTCCAAAACCTTTTTTAGATTTATCAAGAAAACCCTTAGGAAAATAATGTTTAAAGGATTCTTTAAGCAAATACTTCTTATCCCATCCTTTCATTAAATAATCCTCAGGAAGTTGCATAGTGAAATTCCATAATTCCTTATTGAGAAATGGCGCCCTGCTTTCCAACGATGTTAACATACTGGTCCTATCAACCTTAACTAACATATCCCCTTCAAGGCTCATTATCTTATCAATATTTCTGAAATCGGTAAGAGAGTTGGCCTTATGTCCTACACTATCTTTATAATAATTAAATACTCCAGGACTTTGCATAGATGGTTTTAACAACGCTTTCATCTCTTCCTCTTGATAAGCCAGTGATATGATATTGTAATAAAAGTCACCTTCATAATTAATAGCATTGAGAAGTCTCTTAATTTTAAACCTGATACCTCTTTTATCATCTTTTGTGGAAAATAAAGAATTAGAAAGACTTCTAAAACTATAATGCATACCTCTTGGGACCACTGAAGAATATCGCTGATTCAGTTTACTTATATAGTATTTATTATATCCCCCAAAAACTTCATCTCCGCCGTCCCCGGTAAGGGCTACTTTTACGTTTTGCCTGGTCTTATGTGCTACCAGGTAAGTAGGTAATGAAGAAGAATCAGCAAAAGGTTCATCAAAATTCAGCAGAATATTATCGATATTCTGTTTCAAATCTTTAACTGAAATAACAAATTCATGGTGATTGCTATTTATAAGTTTGGCTACAGTGCGCGACTTGTCAGTCTCGTCAAAAGATTTCTTTTCGAAACCCACTGAAAATGTATCAATTTTGCTGCTTTTCTCCCTGGCCAAGGCCAAAGAAACAATAGAAGAATCTACGCCTCCGGAAAGAAAGGTACCCAATGGAACATCTGCCATAGATCTGGAGTGAACACTTTTATTTACCAGCTCATGAGTTTTTTTTACAGCTTCCTTAAAAGATAAGCCGGGATCGACTTCATTTTTGAATTCCTGAACGATCTCATGATCATTCACAGTATGAGTTTTACAGTCTATTTCCAGATAATGATTCGCTTCAAGCTTATTTATATCTTCATAAATGGTGAATGGAGCCGGGATATAAGTTAGCCGAAAATAAAGATTGAGACCATGCACAGATATGCTGGGCTTTTCCGAAATAATTTTAGTAATAGATTTTAATTCTGAGGCCCAAATAAAATTATCTTTCTTATGAAAATAATATAAAGGCTTTTCTCCAAAAAAATCTCTGGCGATGAAAAGCTTTTCTATATTCGAATCATATATACTAAAGGCAAACATTCCATCCAACTTTGGAAAAGCATCCGTTCCATACCTTTCGTATAAGCGAAGTATCACCTCAGTATCTGAAGTTGTGCTGAATTTAACCCCCTGTTCAGTAAGATTATTTTTTAAAACCTTATAGTTATATATTTCACCATTGAAAACTATGCATACAGAACCATCATCAGAATATATAGGTTGTTTTCCCGTATTAAGATCTATGATCGACAGCCTTCTCATTGCCATTCCTATCTGGTAGTCCTCTGTTTCATGGATAAAGAATCCATCCTCATCGGGTCCACGATGAAAGATTTCCATATTCATTTTAGAAAGGTGTTTGGAAAGATCTGTTCGCTTCTCCCGTCTAAATTGAATTATTCCATTGATTCCGCACATAAATGGTATTTAATGTAAAATCCGCAAATATAAAGAAACACTTACGGAGGTAACTGTAATTAAATTTTATTTAAGAATCATATCACCTAATTCAGCCATATTAAGAGACTGAAAGTTATATTCCTTACTCAAACTTTGAAAATGTGAAAGAATTTCGTTCAGATCTCTCATACTTCTTTCTGGATGATCCCCAAAATTATGTGGATGCCACCATAAATGGTAAATTTCATTCTTCTTTGCTGCTGTTTCCATTTCCCGTTTAATTCTGTTCAACTTTATTTTGCGCAGTAGATCGGTTTCTTCTGAAGGCCTTAAAAATCTACTAGCCATCTGTTCATTTGGCTCCGCATTTTTGCCTTTTAATTCATTTAACCTGTATGTTTTTTTCCCTAAAGGAATATAGGCATCACCGGTTCTCGCCAATCTTGTAACTATGCTATCTGACCTTACATCTTCCCAGTACCATGAATAAGGATTAGACCTTACATTAACAATTCCCAGGTCCCTACAAATCTCTAAGTAATCTTCAGAAATCTGATTTCTTGGAAAAACAAGGGATTTGAGTTGTATATTAAATTTACTGGCCAGACTCACAGCTGTAGATATATCAGCTCTAAAATTTTCCTGGTCCTGTCCGGGTTCCATACAATAATAATGAGAATAGGTATGTGTACCTATTTCCTGTCCCGGAAATTCAGAAATATGTCTTATCAATTCAGGAGCGAAGCATAATTCTTCAATTCCGTCTTTATAATGGTTCATGCCAAAATTATAAGCTGAAAGAGCTTTATTATGATAAGCCGGTATTGATTCAGGTATATTGCTTTTCCATTCATCCCAGTTTTCATTAAATAGCATTCCTACGGTCGCCCATGTGGAATGTATTTCTTTTTCTTGAAAGGATTTTAGAATTTCAGGAATAACCTGCCTTGTATTTCTGAAATATGTTTTTTTTTTGGAAAAGTCCATAACGTCAAATACCCCCCATAGAAGTTCAAAATCCAGTGAAATTACAAAATAACCGTTCTGCATATTATTCCGTTATGAGTTCTGGGTGCTCCCGTTTTTCTTTTAGTTTCTTTTTTAACCTTCTGAGCCTTATTAATTTATCATACTTCTTTTGAGCCAGGTAGTAATAAATCACAAAAAAGAGGAAATACATCACCATCGATTTTTGTCGCATAATGATTCCAAGGTTAGACATTACAAACGTCATGGCAAATGAGGCCATTAAAAAGATCACAAAACTCATCTTCACCAAAGCCGGAGATTTCTTTAAAAATTTTATAAACCTCAATGACAAGATTTTAATAAACAACAAAAGATAAATTAGATTTTCTACAGATGTTATTATTCCTAAAAGGTTTGGTGCATCGATAAATAGAGGCCTAAACCAGAAAGTAAAAAGTTTAAAAGGCAAAGGATATGACGACATATCCACCCCTGAACCGGCTGAACTTAGATCTTCAGCATTCTTTGATGATACAGCTTGAAAATCTTCGATTAAATTGTCGGAATTCTGAAGTCCCATCACCCCCAGGATCTTATCCTGGACTAAAATCAAAACACCTGTTAAACCTATAAAAACTAAAGCCTTTTGCCAGAATGGAATCTTTTCCTTTCCACTCATATTACCTAATACAGCTCCCACTGCAACGAACATGAAAACATGAGGTCTAATGTGAAAAATTATTAAAGAGCTTAGAACGAGGAGGAACAATCGTTTTTTAGGCTGTATAATAGCATAGGTAAACATCATTAAACCAAGAAAGATAGGAGCCCCCTTGCCAAGCGACGCAGTCCAAAAATGCATATTGGGAAAGAACAGAATAAGTGTAAATAAATCTATATTTTTAAAAACCTTTATATCTAAAGGAATTTTTTCCTTAAAAAAAAGATAGGCGTAAAAAAAACCAAGGTATCCCAACCAGGCAAAACTGAACATTAACATGTCATAGGAAAAACCTAGTTGAAAAAATGGATATGCCAGAAAATTTATAAATGTAGTATCAGTTCCGAACAGGCTGAACCAGCCTCCTCCATCATGCCTTACTAAATCTTCATAATAACCGTGTGAATCGGACGGATTATTATAAGCATACCAGGTATAAACTCCGTAAAAAAAGCAATGGTAAATATACAGGAGATTTAATTTCTTTTTATCAAGAAAAGAATGGGATTTCTCATAAACACCAAAAAAGACCTGGTTCAGGATAAAATATAAAATGAATAAAAAAAAGACTCCTATCATCTTTAAAACAATTCTAAATCTCCTATACTATTATTCCAGTTCTCAATTTCTAATAACCTGGAATATTCGCTTTCCTTGAGGTTCAATTCGCGTACTGTAAGTATCGGGCCGTAGCCTCCTTTTAACATCAAGCCTTTTAATGGAAGTATGTCTGGGGCAAAACTTATCATGTGAGCCCCCAATTTTCGAGCCAGTTTCTTTATGGCTTTATTCAGGCCAGAGGATACTACCTTATCTTTTCTGTAAATACATTCAGATACACGGAACTCTCTAATTTTCCTTCTTTTTTTGATATATGAAGCTATATAAAAATCTTCTGTTGCCAGGACTTCATATTTTTGCAAAGGGTTTCGTTCATATCTCCAGCACAAGAACTCCCGGCTTTTAGGGGTAAATAACCTGCTTTCCCCCTCCATTTTATCATTCCAATTACTACAAAGTTTGTTAATACTTTCTTCAGAGTGAATATTTATTTCATAATTTCCAGAATGATTGCCTTTCGAAAGAAAAGAAGAAAAAGAGGGTTTTAAAGCAACATTTACATTACCAGCAATTTGCCATCCGATTTTAAGATAACCTGGTCTACTTTGATCATTAGGCGTATTAAAAATAAAATTATATCCTTGATCTTTCGCCACCTCCACGGCCTTTAATGTCAACTTCTTAAAAATACCACGCCCCTGGTATTCGGGATGAGTAGCAGTATCAACAGCCCTTAATGCACGGTAAACGAGCTTCTCTTTCTTCCATTCCCACCTCATAAAAGCCCTTACTCCAACAATTTTTTTATCCTCTTCTGCTACCAGCACAAGAGAAGTTCCAAATGGGTTCACGTCATGCTTAAAGTTCCAGATCTCCTCAGAAAGTGGCAGATCATTTTCTCCAAGACTGGCTTTAAGTACCTTAACTATCTCGGGAATATCTTTTGAACTGGCTTCTCTTATTATCATTTTTCAAGAACACTAATATAAGTCGATTCTAATTCGTTAACCATATTTCTCATACTAAAGCTATCCATAACCCTAGTTCTGGCAGCTTTCTGAAGTTTTTTTAAAAATGCCTGATCATTAATTACCTTAAGACATTGCTCAGCTAACCTTTGATGGTCATTTACTTCGCAAAGCATTCCCGATTCACCATCTAAAACCACTTCCTTTACTCCACCGGCAGCAGTAGAGACTATCGCACACTCCATACTCATTGCTTCTAGTAAAGCCACAGGCAAGCCCTCAAAGGATGAACTCATCATGAAAATATCCATAGCCGAAAAGTAAGAAACCGTATCAGTTTGCAATCCCGGGAAAACAAGTCTGGATTCCAGACCATGATCTTTGGAGAGAGCTTTTATTTTCAATTCTTCGGGACCTGCCCCCACCAAAATACCATATACATCAGGGTTTTGATCTACAATTATTTTAAAAGCTTTTAACCAGGCCGGAAGATTCTTTTGCTCACGGAAAACCGCAATATTTCCTATTACCACTGCCTCGGCAGGAATATTATATTGCTTTCTCATTTCGGTACCTTTTTTAGGGTTCCGTTTAAATTTATCGGTATTTACCCCATTTAATAGAGTTTTAACAGGAATATGAGGATTTATATTCTCATTTATAGATCTCGAAGCGTCTGCCGAAACCCCTAAAGCTGCGCTTTGCCAGTTAAAGCTTAATTTATTTAACAACTTAGTCACTTTATGATATCTTTCCTGTATATTATGTTCTGTATAAACCACAGGAATTCCCGTCTTCTTAAATATAAGCCTGGCCAAAAAACCAGACCATGGTAAATGAGCATGAATTAATTGGATATTGTTCTTCTGACAGTAATCTATCAACGCCGGATACTTGAAAATCAGCTCAATATTATTTTTTGCAGGAATACAGGTAACTTTTCCTCCCTTTCCTTCGATTTCCTTCACCATCTGGTTTTTCCACGGAAGAAAGTAAATATAATGAAATTCAAACTTTTCAGAATGAAGACCTAGAGTTTCAGGCAATAACATTTCGGCCCCTCCTCTACCCAATGATTTTATAATATGTAGGACTTTAATTTGTGGCATAAAATTTTTTTCTGAAATAAAATGGAGTTTAGATTAATTATTTTTATTTACTAATTGTATATACAGGGTTTCAAACTTCTGAGCATTTTTCAATGGATTGAAATCCCTCTCCACTAATCTAAAAGCATTCTCTCCCATACGATTTTTTAATTTTTCATCGGATAGTAAAGAAATCACTCGCATTTTAAATTCATTTTTATTAAAATCGTCAATTATAAAACCTGTTTCATTATCAATTATAACTTCAGAAACCCCTCCAACGTTAGTAGCCACACTAGGTACTTTTTGACTGGCAGCTTCCAATATCACTCCCGGAACCCCTTCAATTTTGCTGGCTAAAACCAAGCAATGAGCTTGAGTTAATAATTCAGATATATCCTTTCGAAATCCCAATAGTTTAATGGTGTCCTCCAGATTTCTTTTTTTTATTTTTTCTTTTATATCCTGATATGTCTCACCTTCTCCAACACATACCAATTTTATATGTGAAAAGCTCTTTTTAATATCAGAGAAGATATCCAGAAGAAAATTATGATTTTTCTCTGGACTGAAATTCCCAATATGCATAACAATTTTTTCGTTTGAGAAAAAGCCTAATTCACTTTTTAAATAAGACAGATCTTCTGGGCTTAATGATTTAACAGGTATTCCTCTTCTAATAACCGAGGTTTGTTCCTGCGGGTAGTCAAGCGTTTCTATCAGGTCTTGGATAGATTCAGAACCTACTGAGGTTACATGGTCAACTTTTTTAAAAAGGGTTTTATAAAAATTAAGTTTTAAAGAGCTGTCAATCCATTTACTAATTGTACTAATATTTCGGTAGGTTATATGAGTTTTTCTCGTAAAGAAAGAGGCGGCTACCGTAAATTTCAAGGTATCGGATCCGTTACATTGAATAACATCCGGTTTTTCACTATTTATAAGCTTAACTAAGTTCTTTATAAGTTGTAAAGAAGATAAGAGCGACTTATCGTTACTAAGATCTATATTTTTGCCTTTTTCTACTCTTAACACCTCTGAATCATTAAGATAGAGTCCAGCAAAAATGATCTCATGGCCTAATTTAATTAATTCATCACTCAAATTTGCAGCAAAAACCTCTGCTCCTCTATACTGCCTCTTTGTAACCAGCTGTAATATCTTCACCTCTTATAAATTTTATTTACCAAAACCTGGCTCGCCTGTATATTCCGTCTATAAAAGTCAATTTATTTTCAAAATTAAAGGTATGTACACCTTTGAGGTTATTATCCCAGTCTGGTAATACCATATCAATAATTGTTTCTTTATAATTCTCTTCAGTTAAAATCTCAATTTTATTAAAGTTAAGCCCATATCCGTAATGTTTAGAACAATTTTGAGAAGGCCTGTAGAGGTTCTCATTAAATTCAAAAATTTTCCCAGCAGGCCTGGCTCGTTTCACATCAGATATTATAGGATTGGCAGGATGACTTTTCCAGTTCTTTGAACAGAGGTTAGTAGAAGAAAATAGGAACAACTCATCATGAGATGACGCTCCGGCATTTTGCCGAATATTGGTAAAAAGCCAGTATAAATTATCTTTATAGATAATTGTTGAATCTACAGCATGAACATTTTCCATTAAGGTATCAGCAAATTCCCATTGGTATGGAAAATCTATACATTTATATAGATCTATGCGTTTGGTAGCATTGCATTCAGGAATCATATAAATTTCATCTTCCACTTCAAAAATATTAGGATAAGAAAGATGATGTTCGTTTTTCAATACGACTTTGGGCTGAGAATAGTTTCCTTTTGAATCCATTTCGAGTACCGAAATATGACCATTATTCTCAGAAAAGAACAACTCTTCTATAAAAATATAATAGTTACCATTTTTCTGAACTACAAAGGGATCTGCCCATATACGATCTTTAGGTGGAATAATTTTTTTAAACTGATAAAATGCTGTGGAAGGTTCAGGCTTAGTTGAAAATCTATATAGTAAGATCCATTGATCAAACCAGAAAATATCTTTTGATCTTATTCGCGTTTCCCGAATAATTTTTCTAAAAATCAATTTTAGCATTTTAAAATTACCCGGATCTTTATATAAGGGCTTATCGTAAAATTGAAGTTCCGCATTTTCATATGATGCTTTTTTAAAAAACTCTGATCCACCTACCAACCATAGTTCTTTCAATTTTGCAGGCAAAAAAGAAAGTGCCTTCCAGTAATAGTTATTGGTATTTCGGTTAACACTAACCCTATCTGTGAGAGAATAAGATTTAAATAAATTTAAGCCTCCATCCAAATCTTCAGTAAGAATTTGAAGCACTACACCGGTCTCCGGTTCATTATTCATTACTTCCCAAAAACCAGGGGGTCCTCCTCTATTAACCTTATTATCTCCATGATGAAATGACCAGATACCATAATTTGCAGCAGTTAATATATCACCTCTAAGAATTCTGAATCCTAGCCTGACCAAAACATCTACCTTATACTTTTTAATTTTTTCGACATCCTCCTTTATAATATAGTCACTGTATTTTGTTTGTCTTGGGGTTGTCGCGATTACTGGCACATCTCCAATACTGTCCTGTATATTCTTTCTTTGAAAAGCATCGGGTGAAACTTTAAATATCTTTCTGTCTAATTTTCTATAAAGTTTATAAAGTATCTTATTAGAATCTTCAAATAAGGCTTTCAGTTTATTTGAAGGAGTCCCGGTTTTTGCTTCATTTTTAATCAAGACCACAATCTCTACATAATCACTATTTTTAAGCTGCCTTATCATTTCGTAGGTCCATGCAGGGACAAGAAAGCTATTTAAAAGTAAACCTACTTTTATTTTATTACCGCTTTGTCTCATTTTACTTATCCTTCATTTGATCTATATTAGTTTTTATAGCAGTCCTATAAAAATCCTCATATACCTGAGAGATCAATTCTATATTAAATTTTTCAGATGCAATTTTAAAGGCTTTTTCTGACCTTTCTTCTAATCTTGGAAGATTGGATATGGCAAAAGAAATCTTTTCAAGCATATCCTTCCTGTTGCCAACTTCGAAAATAACAGCAGATGTTTCATCGATGCATTCTAAGTTTACCGGAATATTAGAAGTACATATAACAGTATTTGAGATCATAGCCTCTATTAAAGCTCCCGGGAGTCCCTCAAGATAGGTTGGAAAAATGAACACATCTGAAAGAGAGAGAAGTTCAGGTACATCTGACCTATTCCCCAACAGGAAAACTTTATCTTTTAGACCTTTTTCCTGTATCATTTCTTCCAATTCCCTTCTTCTATTTCCTTCTCCCGCTACTAATAGTACAATATTAGGAAAGGAATTAAGAAGATGTGGCATGATTTCTATGATATCGGCCTGACCTTTTGTTTTTATCAATCTACCTACATTGATCAATATTGTTTTGCCCTGTAAATTGTATTCATCAATAATAGCATTTGATATTTCAGAATCAAAAAACCGGCTTAATTTCTTTACATCCCTGCCTCTATAGATTACCTTCACCTTTTTGGGGGGTATATTTAGTGCTTTGCACATACTGAATTTTATAGTTTCAGAATTAGAGATGAAATAATCAACTTTAGAAACGGTATTACGGTCCCATAACTGAATTAGCCTTCCTTTAAATTTCCTAAGGAAATTATATTCTTCGAATTTTTCTTGAGAATACGAATCACTTACAAAACTATTAACCAAGGGAATGTGCGGATAGTACTTTTTTAACCTTCTCGTGACAATTTCAGAGCGAAAAAGTGTAGCATGTATTATGTCCGGTTGCTCAAGATCATATATTTTTTTTAATCTTTCCTGAGCCAATTTTAAATTCCAGGAGCCAGGGAGGTTTAAAGAATGTACCTTGATTTTATTTTTAAGAAAATCATTTTTTAAAGCATTCTCGGAATAAATATGGACGAACACAGGAACTATCTCCTTAAAGTTTTTTGAAATTTCCAAGAGGCTTTTTTCTGCTCCCGCATTATATAGGGTATCGATTACAAATAATACTTTCACACCTTGTTAAGCTTTAAGATTTTCTTTCCCATTTATAACTGCGAATTGGTGGAATATAGCTAATAAGAAGGCTCAAAAATGAGTCAAAACCCGGTTTTTTCAAAAATAGTTTTTTAAGTATGACCCTCCCCCTTTTAATTTTATTAATTCTTATAGAGTTTATTGCTGCTTGCTTAAGAAAAGCGTATTTGTTAAAATGTAACACTCCGTTATAATAATATTTTTTATATAAATATAACCCCGCATGTGCCCTGTCCCTATCTCTTAAATAAGTTTTCTCGGGGAACTCTTCAAGATTATACTTTAAATTACATTTGTTTATAGATAATATTTTTAATTTATTAACCTTACTATATTCAAGAGCTCTGGCCATAAGCTCCCAATTTTCACTGTGCTTCAAATTAATATCATAACCCTTTATTCCTTTAATTACTTTCTGGTGTAGCAAAAAAGAGCCGGGAATATTTTGGTATTTATAGTTACTTATATTTTTATTTATTCTGGGTAGTCTATCCTTGCCCTTTATAAGTTTTATACCACAACTGACTATTCCTACTTCAGTAGTATCCTTAATAATTTTGTAAAAATCTTCTAACCACCTCGAAGTAACTTCATCATCACTATCTAAAAATAAGACATACTCCCCTTGGGCGCAATCAATACCCCTGTTTCTGGCCATAGAAACCCCGGAATTCTTCTGGTAAACGTACCGGATTCGCGGATCATTTTGAAACTCCGTAACAACTTCAGAAGTATGGTCAGTAGAACCATCATCCACAATAATCAACTCCCAGTTCTCAAAACTCTGCTTTAGCAAACTATTGACAGCGCGGGAAATTTTGTCTCCGTGATTGTACGTAGGAATTATAATCGAAAAAGTAATCATAATTTATAAGACCGATGTTTTAAGTAAAAAAATGCATATTTCAAGCCTTTTAAAATATGGTAATTCTTCAGATTACAGAATAAAATAGTTTTGTGTGCCATTTTAATCTTATTACTATAATATTCAGCGATCTCAAGATTATTATTTGAAATATGATAATCCCTGATGACCTGGTATGAAATAATTTTTGATTCTAACCTCTTTAGTTTACTGGTCATGCTCCAGACTCCACCTTCATGTACCCGGTAACAGGCGGGTTCAACTTCTACATAACCTCCTTTTCCTTGAGTCCCCAGAACACTAATTAAAAAGGTATCCCCATTTGTTATATTCTCTATTTCAACTGGAATAAAACCCAATCTCCTGTAACACAGCGTTAAAGGTAAAGGCTGATTTCCCTTCATAAGAGCTTCCCGAGACAATTCTTTTGGCGGATTTCCATTTGCGAATTTGCCCAAGACCTTTCCTTTTACATCTATAGAAACTGCATCATGATAACAAAGAATATACTCTGGATTCCTCTCCAAAAACTGAACCTGTTTTTTAAGTTTAAAAGGGTCATTCCAGTAATCATCCCCTTCGCAAACTGCTATAAATTTCCCCGAGCCAGTATTATATGCTTTAATATAGTTACGATTAGCTCCCAGATTCATTTCATTCTTAAAATATTTTATGAGAGAACCTCTGGGATGATCTCGAATGATCTTATTAACAACTTCATGTGTTTTATCAGGGGAATTATCATCAGCTATAATTAATTCAAAATTAAAATCTGTTTGTTGTTCCAGCACACTATTTATAGCCTGTCCTATAAACTTTTCATGTTTATAGGTAATCATTATGACACTAACTCTCGGAATCATAGTAATTTCTTAATCATAAAGATTCTTTGCTCTCTGTCTTCTACAGAAGAAAATCCCCGTTGATGGTAAAATTTCAATGCCTTTTCATTGTTTTTGATTACCTCCAGACCGAGTTCCCTGAAATCATTATTTTTAAGGTATGCTATAGAACTGTCTAAAAGGATTTTCCCCAATCCTCTATCCCTGTATGACTTTTTTACACCAATGAAAGAGATAAAACCTTTTTTACGCTTCTTATCGTTGCCATAAAATGCTATGCACCCAACTAAGTCCTCATGAGAATACTGTAAAATGACTTCAGCATTTCCCAAGAGTCTGTTCACATATTTTTCAATACTTTCCTCAATTAATTCACCGTTGAACTCCAAATTTATTTCTGTGATCAATTTGATTAGATCTTCTTTCATTGTAACTTAATTTAAATCTTCATTACCTATTTTCTCATTGCATTAAACCCTTATTCAGGAAAGATTTATTTTAATTAATTTATCCCGATTCTCCATTAAATGTTCAATTTGTTCGGTGGTATCAAAATTAAAAATCAATGTCCCAATAGCATAATTTGCTGAAGAAAATGGATAAATTCTATCCCCAATATCTACCCACAAATCCTTTTCTTTAAGGTATGGGTTTAGAGATGAATGAATTTCCATTCCAGCAAATTCACCCTCATCCTTACTGTAAAGGATTAATTCGCACCAATTTCCTTTATAATTCACTTTTTCATTCATGGAAATCTGTTCTCCCATCGCTCCTTGAATCGCATAACGAATAAGGTTTAGCCCAGACGCATTTTTTACCATTTCCGATAATCGATTTCCTCCACCTCTGGGAGACACTTCCATTATGTATGGTAGTCCATTAAGTCCCACCCTTACCTCAATATTAAAAAGAGAAGTCCCCAAATTAAGAAGACTTATTAATCTTTGAAGTTCCCTTTCGAGATAGTCCTGGTCTTTAGTTTCCATACTTGATGGCCAGCTATAAGCAGAAGGAGTGTAAGGGTTTTCAGAATTAGCATTGAAATATTGATTTGAAAAGGTCACCACTTCTAAATTACCATTAAGTGAAAAACCGTCAGAATCAGAAGCATAGTCTTTAACTTCAATAAACTCTTCAACAATAAAAGTATTTGAAACAGAATTGAGAATCGCTGATCTAACAGCATATTCAAGTTCCTTCATACTAGTTACTTTCGAAACTCCTTTACTACCCGCCGAATCAACCGGCTTAACGATTAGTGGAAAATTAAATTTAGAGATATTATCAACTGCGGCTGAATAAGTATGGAAAGTTTTTGCCAGTGGGACATTGAAACCATATTCTTTAAGAAAAGACCTGAAAAGACCTTTATTTTGAAGAATCTCCACAGATTTTAATGGACAGCCCGGTAATCCCAGCTTTTCGGCAACATAAGCAGCCGTAAGTACTCCAGGGTCTACCGCAAACGACATTATCCCGTCTATTCCTAATTTCTGAGCCAATTTGAGTACAGCAATTCTGTCTGTAATACTAATATTATGGTACTCGTCAGAATATTGATGTGCTATATTTTCGGGTAGATAATCGCAGGTAATTGTATAATAACCTAATTCTTTAGCTTCTTTAATTACAGGGAGTAAGTAACGAAGTCCTCCTAATAACAATAATTTCTTCATAATCAAATACAGTCTACGATCAATTTAAGGTCCGTATCTTTCAAACCTTTATACAAAGGCAGGCATAAAATTCTTGAAGAAATATCTTCTGATATTTCCATTTTAATTTTTCCGGCAAAATCTACTGTATTCAAGGATGGATAGAAATATCTGCGTGGATATATATTTCGATCTTTTAACCTTTTAAGAGATCTAAGAAGAGCATCTTCCGATTCCAGTATTACCGGATAATAACTATAATTCCATTCTGTTTTCTCCCGGATCTTTAGTCTCTGCATCCGGGAAAAGTCCAGGTTCCGGTCATAGAACTCCACTACATATCTTCTGGCTTCCATTATATCTTCCATATAGGGCAACACACTTAAACCCATCGCAGCCTGAAGTTCACTCATCTTGGCATTGATACCAACCCCATAAAACTCTTCTGGACCCTTATGACCAAAATTATGACCATAAAATAATTCCTCGTGAAGCTTAGCATTTTGAGTAAAAAAAGCACCTCCTTCACCAGTATGAAAAATTTTGGTAGCATGGAAGCTACAGGTACTTAAATCTCCATAGTTAAAAATACTTTGACCATCATATTCAACTCCAAAACAGTGAGCAGCATCATATATTACCTTAAGTTTATGTTTTTCAGCAATATTTTCTATTAATTCAATTGCGCAGGGATTTCCGAAAACGTGAGTTGCCAAAATAGCGGTAGTCTTTGAAGTAATAGCAGACTCTATTGTAGACTCATCAATAGTTAAATAATCAGGATCAATATCTACGAAAACGGGGGTGCAATTTTCCCAAATTATAGCAGATGTAGTCGCTATATAACTAAAAGGAGTAGTGATCACCTCTCCACCATTAGCCAGAACCTTTAAAGCAATTTGAATGGGTAATGTTCCATTCGTAGTTAATGTCAAATAAGGAACTTTAAACCTGTTCTTTAATTTCATTTCCAACTCCTGAACCAGTTCCCCTCTGTTGGTAAGCCATTCGTTCCCCCATATACGGCGAAGATGTTTTCTGTATTCCTTCAAAGGCGGGAAAAAGGTTTTAGTTACATTGATCATTTATTAAAGACTAAAATTCTAAGTTGCTCATATAGTTTTTTCTCGAAAGCATAGCTTAGCGGCAAATATATAACTCCAAAGTTCAGCATTCCAGCTATTATTCTTATAATATCCTTAAAATTCTTTAGCAAATAGAAATCAACCATATAACAGCTAAGCCCAGCCAAGCCTGCAAAAATTAAAATAGGAATAAGATCTTTTGTTTGATCTATGGCAGAATAGGAAATGAACCTGCCTGTATATTGAGAATTAATGAAAAAGCCAGCCAATGCAATAATTACCTGCCCCCAGAGGAGAGCATAAATCCCAAAGGGGATTGTTGATACTATAACAAGTGTTATAATGATTTTTTTTATTATTTCCAGTTTTAGAAACAGATCACTCCTACCCTTAACTTTTAAAACATTTAAATTATAAGCATTTATCGGATAAAGAATTCCTACAATGCACAAAATTTGAAAGTAGGGAACTGCAGGCAACCATTTCGCCGTAAATAAAAACCTAAATAAGGGTTCGGCTATAACGCTTAACAACACCATAGTAGGAGCAATAATAAATAAAACAAGTTTCATTAAACGACTATAGACATCTTTTAAGCGCACGTCATCCTCCTGGATCTTCGAGAATAGTGGGTATGTAACCTTATTTAAGGCAGAAGAAAGGTTTTTAATAGGTAATTGCTTCATGGTTTCCGCCCTGGTGAAATATCCTACTTGGGCAGGTGCAAAGAATTTCCCTATAATTATCAAATATGCATTATTAAATAAAGTATTCAACAAGCCAGATGCCGCCAACTTAAAACCAAAACTAAAATGTTTTTTAAAGAGTTTGAGACTAAAAGAAAAATTTGGTCGCCAGGAGGAGAAAATCCAAAATAATATAGCGCTAACAAAACTCATAACAATTTGACTCCATACCAAACTCCAAACCCCATAATCCAGATAAGCCAAAGCTATTCCTATCCCTCCACCAATTATGGTAGCAGGCAATGTTATAATCGTTTGGATTTTAAAGTTAAGATTCCTGGTAAACCTTGCCTGTTGCACGGCCGAAAATCCATTGATTATAAACACTATACAATAAAGCCTTGTCAGTGAAATTAAGATAGGCTGATCATAAAAATCAGCTATATATGGTGCTCCCTGATAAATCAAAAAGTATATAACAAGGCTGGTAATTAGATTAAAATAAAAGACTGTGGAATAATCTGCATTTTCCAAATGTTGAGCACGGATGAGAGATTGTGTCAATCCGGATTGCACCATAGTTTGACCCACAGAGATAAATATGGCAATCATGCCTATCAATCCAAATTCTTCCGGCATTAAAACCCTAGCCAAGACCAGTGAGACTCCAAACCCTACAATTTGATTTCCAAATTGCTGGGCAAATGTCCATACCATTCCCGCACGAGCTTGATTCCTTAAAGTCATATTTTACTTACTAATTATTGGAGTCTTCAAGCCTATAAATGGTAAATTCCGATAATTCTACTTTTCTTAAAATAAATTTATTACCAGTAAGCTTTTCCATCATTTCCTTTTTAAAAGGTCTTTCCTTATCTTCAAGAAGCAATAAGCTTTCCTTCGATATATCGTTATCTTCAATATAATTTAGGGTAAAATCATTAAATTTAAATTGGTAATAGGGTGGTTTAGCACCTGTAATCAAAACATACCCCCATAAATCTGGAGTAGACACCAAAACATTTTCCTCTCCCTTAAGATAAGGGTAGGCTTCCCTTAAATTTTCAATACGTTCGTTATCAAAATAAATCGTGGCATCTTTAAACTCAAAAGGGTGATTCTGCTCAATCATTTTATAGCCGCCTTCCCAAGCCGGCCTATAGGGGTAACTAAAGAATGATAAGGTTGCTATAATTACTGTTGCAATAAATCCTAATGTCAGAAGTTTCCCCTTTTTTGAGTTTAATTGAAGGCCCAAGTAAATACTTCCTACCAAAATGAAAGGAAAATAGAATACAGCTTTGATAAAAAGATTTACATCAGTTCCAAAAGAGGCGAAATAGGGTAGGACCAGTAATAAAATTGCATAATAAGTTTTAATAGTAATTTTATTCTTAACAGTATAAGCTATAATTAATCCTGCTAAAAAATAAAAACTTAATATAGGGAAAAGTGTATATTTGTGAATAATTCCATTATATATAGTATAACTCAAGAAAAGTAAGCTTGCGCTAAACAAGGTATATTTAACCCAACTTGGACGGGATAATTTTGTTGAAGCAATTGTAATTATAATTAACGGAATTAATATTCCTCTTAAAATTTTTTTATGCCAAATTATAAGTCCTGAAGAACCATGATCTTTATCATAATTAAGTGCTTCCATGGCCTTTAAAATACCAGAAATAAATTCCTGTGGGCTCTGTAAGAAGATAAAATAAAATAAAAATAAGGTCATTCCACCCAAGCAAATCCAAATAAACTGCTTCCAAAATTGCTCTTTATTGTTTAAAAATAAAAAAAGTAATAAAGGAACTATAAAAATATTATTTGTAATCATTACAAAAGTTAGACAGGCAAAAAAGAAGCCAACTATAAAAAGAAAAATATTCTTTTTATAAAAAAGGAACAAACTAAGACATGTGATTAAACCATTAAATATTAGCAGATTAATGGAGGTGTGATTAGGTGTAATACCAGAGGGGGAGTAAAGTGCGAATTGAGATATTACGCACCAAATTCCTAGCAATCTAGGTGATAAGGAAAAGTTTAAATATAACGCAGTAGTGTTCCCCATTAAATATGCACTACTTCCAGCAAAAAATATCAATAAATACTTAGTATGCACATAATTGTCCAGAATGAAGGGAGAATATAGTATGTTCCAATAAGTTGTTCCAATCTTCTCTATTCCAGGAATAGTTCGCAAAACGAAATAGGCTTCATCAGAGAAAATCATACCTCTATTCAAGGACCATAGAACTTGAAAAAGGACTAATACCAATAGGATAAGACTTAATATCCAGGAAAGTCGTGAATTAAAAATTTTAGATAAGTTCAAACTTAGTTTGTTTTATATTTTTAATAATGTTCTCTAAATCATTATTATTCAACGCCAAAAAAAATGGTAATCTTACCAAGACATTAGAAAAATGATCTGAATTAGGTAAAATTATATCCCGGCAATTCTTACTATAGAAATCACTTTTATGTAAACTTAAATAATGAAATACCGCATGAATATTATTTTTTTTAAGATGATCAATCAATGATTTTCTTTGCTTTCCATTTTTACATACTATATAGAACATATGTGCATTGTTAGATCCGTATGTAGGAATATAAGGTAGATGACATTTATTTATTTCAGCCCAGGATTGGAGTTCATTAAAATACTTATTCCATATTTCAATCCTCCTAAACTGGATTTCTTCTAATTCTTCCAACTGCGCCCAGAGAAAAGCAGCAATAATTTCAGAAGGCAAAAAAGAACTTCCTATATCTACCCAGCCATATTTATCTACCTCTCCTCTAAAAAAAGCTGACCGATTCGTTCCTTTTTCCCAGATAATTTCAGACCGCTCTTTAAACCTATCATCATTTACCACCAGCATCCCTCCCTCTCCTGAGATTATGTTCTTTGTTTCATGGAAAGAAAATGCCGCTAAGTGGCCTATAGTACCCAAAGCTCTTTTTATGCCATCCCGTCCAGTATAATAACTATCAATAGCCTGGGCGGCATCCTCCACTACAAAGAGATCATACTTGGCTGCAAGATCCATAATCTTATCCATATCACAGGCCACACCCGCATAATGCACTGGTACAATCACCCGAGTTTTTGAAGTTATTAATTGCTCTATTTTTTCCTCATCTATCCCAGGATGATCTTTCCGGCTATCGCAGAAAATAATTTTTGCTCCCCGCAACACAAAGGCATTTGCAGTAGATACAAAAGTATAGGAAGGCATGATCACCTCATCCCCTTCTTTAATATCTAAAAGTATAGCAGCCATTTCTAAAGCATCCGTACATGATGTAGTAAGTAAGCATTTCCCAAAACCAAAAGTATTTTGGAAATAATCATGACACATTTTAGTATATTTGCCGTTTCCGGAGAGTTTACCCGTCTTAACAGCATCATAAATATAATGTGTTTCTTTTCCCGTAAGATGTGGTTTATTAAATGTTATCATGGTTATTATTGTATTATTTTTCCCTTAAATAAATGAAATACCCGACTATCCCAATACACAATTTCGCTAAATAATTAAGGAGTGAAATAATTATTGCTATCGAAATATCTGCTCCGTACAAAACCAACAATCCAGAAAACGCCCCTTCTCTAACACCAAGTCCACCTAAAGATATTGGTAAAACTGTAGCCATATAAACCAAGGGCATAATAAATAAAAAAGCTGAAAATGAAACTTCCAATCCGAAATATTGGGTAAAAAGGAAAGCAATTATAATATCTCCCATCTGAGCAAATAAAGAAAGCCCAATTATTTTCCCCAAAAAAAAATAAGAAGTAGAATTTATGCTCTTATCAAGAATCCATTTAAAAATGGGAAGGCAAATTAGAACAAGGACCGGGGTTAATCTAAGTATCCAGATAGAAAAGTATTTACTCAATTTCATCTGTTCAGGAAAATTCATAAACAACAAACTAAAAGATAAAAGTAGAAGCAACCCATATATACCACTTAATCTTTCCGAAATAGTTATCAAACTAGCAGATTTTATTTTTATATTAGAAATTTTAGATATTCTCCGGATACGTACCACATCCCCACCAATAGCACCGGGAAGAAAGATATTGAAAAAAGAAGCAATTAAATAAAGTCTAAAAAGTTTTGAAAAAGACACCTCTATTTCAAATAACTTAGATAGCAATAACCTCCACCTATAAGACATTACTGCAATTGCCATAGAAACTAAGAAAACTGAAATTAAAAGAGGTAATAAAACATCAATTTTCAGGAGGGAAATTTTTGCCAGGTCTAAGCTAAAAATCAGAAAAATTATAAGTATAAAAGAAAAAAAAAGTTTTACAAAAAAATGCAATTTTTTTCGATATTTTTCTCTCATATATTTGAGTATTATGATAATTGTCCAAATTCTGATTTCAGGTAGCTAATTAGGATCTTGCTTTTCCTTGTTATTTCTTACCATGTCCTCCAGCTTAGGTTTTTGTTGCTCTCTAATTATTCTTATTAAATATTCCCCTATTAGGCCTAAAGCGAAAAGATTCAATCCTCCAAAAAAACTGATCAAGGATACCGTAGAAGCATATCCTGGAAAATTAATATCTATAAAAATTTTTCTAACAATAATCACTAATATGAACAATAAAGAGGCGCCAAAAATTAAAGCTCCCATTAGGCCTAAAGACTTAAGTGGTAAAGCGGAATAGTGAATCAAGTTATTCAAAGTAAGGTTAACAAGTTTGGTAATCGTATAATTACTTGTACCAAATTCTCTATTTTTATGTTCAACCTGAATATTTTTTATATTATTTGTTGAACTTATAATCAAACTAGAAAGAGCCGGCATTGCATTATAATTTAATACAATTGTTCGTGCTAATTCTTTAGTCATTATTCGAAAGGAAGATTTCACCAATCCCTCTGGCTTATTGAGAAATACCCTGTCAATCTTATTTACAATATAACTTCCTAAATTCCGCCATAAACTATGTTTTTTGTTTTTAAAGGAAGGCACCGCAAAAATTGCTTCAGTATCTTTATTTTCTTTCATTGCCCTTATCAACTTTGGAACTTCTTCAACCGGATGTTGAAGATCATCATCCATTGTTAGAACATACTCTCCACTAGCTCTACTCATACCTACTAATAAAGCTAATTGCTGCCCTTGATTCCTCCTCAATGTCACCGTCGATACATTATTGAACTTATTACTGATTTTTTCAAGAGTTCTTTGTGTATCAATAAAACAAGGACTGTCATTTACAAAAATTAACTCAAAACGAAAATTCTCCTTTGATTCCAGGATAGCAAATTTCTCCGCTATAGTCTCTAAACTTTTAGTGCTTTTATATACAGGTATAACAACTGAATAGTGTCTCATTTTTATATCTTATTTTGGTTAAATATTGAAAAAAATCCCAATAAAAAACCTCTTATCCCTCGCAAGGAATACAAACATTTAAAGTTCTCTTTATAATTTAATAATGAGAATTCTTAAGTTTTATCGTAAGATTCCTTTAAAACATTGAAATTCTCCTTACTGAAAAAAAACATTTGAATATTTTCTTTAGATGGGTGTTCTTCTAACAAGAAGTTGCGTCTCATTTTCTCTAACCCTAATTCCTTTGGATTAGTACTCATATTCTGATCTAAATTTTGTTCCACTACCTTAAAAGGCTCTTGAAATAGCACAGGAAAATCTTCATTTACAGTATTTTTATAACCTAGTGCTTTCATCTCTGGACCACAGATATATTCAATGTAGTTAATAGTGGTTTCATTCAGATGATCAAGATATTTTCCTGTATTTGATGAATTAATACCTCTATGTTTTCCAGTAGAAGAATTTCCAGTCCATTCTTTTCCATCTTTATCCTTAATAGTTTCATTCCAAATATCTCTCTCAAAATCACTTACTCCAAGAAAGTTTGTCAATTTGCCAAGGCATATACCAGTATCTTGAATAAAATCTTCATAGCGTAGAAAAAAGAAATTTGGATGATCTTTAAAAGTATTAACGATGGCCACACTTTTACGCCAATTTCTAAGATGGAACAACGTTGGACGCACATGACCTGCATATTCAGAACCCTTTCCAACATTTATAGAAGTAAAAACATCTCTCGGATCTCTGACCACAATAATAATCTTGCAGTTATGGTTTAAAAAAAATTCCGTGAACTCCTCAATAATAATTTCCTTTGAACCAGCTGCTGCAACTTGAGAAGATAAAGAAAAATGAGAAATCAAATCCTTATATATTTTTTGGAGCTTAAACTCAGAAAACTTTCTTTTTAAAAACTCTGACTCCCGAAGGTCCGTCTTTTGCCCAGTCCAGCCTTCCATTTCTTTCAGAACGCTAAAGATTTTATTTCTTCCTATAGATTGATTAGAAAGAAATTGTAAAAAATCTTGTCTAGTATATCGGGTTTCGTTGAAAAGATTATTAAGAGGATATTGAATGTCCTTACAATTTAAACTTAGTAAAAACTCTTTTTTAAATAGACTGTATATTTTTGGTATGGGTTGTGAAAGAGCCATGATTTCCGGATGTTCATTTAAAACTTTTTCAACTAAAGTTGTACCTGAACGGGCCATACCAGTTATTAAAAAATATGTTCTTTTCTTATTGTCCATAAGTAATTTTTCTGTCGGCTTTATATATTACATAACCTGATCGGTCTTCACTACTATTCAGATGAGTCATGTTTTCTTTGAAAATTTCGTATTTATAAATAACCGAGCTTTGTGAATTTATAAATTTATGGACCCAGGGTCTATTTTGGGTAAGAAAATGGATACCCGCAAAATGTTTTTCTCGGTGAGGCATTAAATCAGGCTGTCTACCCAATGAAACTTGGATACTTGCTTTTAAAAGGTCAATTCCTGAAGAAAGCTCAATCAGAGTTGAACCGATAAAATCCCCTCCCATTCTTCCAGCAACTTCAACAATTGTAATATTTTTTCTACTATCCAAAATCAGTTCTGTATGGCTGACGCCATTTTGTATTTCTAAAGCATCAAGGGCTCGAATTGTTTCTGAAAAAATATCTGCCTCATTTTTTTTATTGATTTCTGCCGGTTGATGGTGTTCTACTTCAATAAAATAAGGTGGTCCAGTTGTAACTTTCTCGGTAATTGCAAGTGGTAAATGTTTACCTGAAAAGGATATAAATTCTACAGAATACTCCTTCCCTTCTATAAACTCCTCAGCTATGGCACATTTTTTAATACTTTCTTTTAATGCTTTTTGAATAGCTAAGTTAACATGTTGAGTTTCTACTACTTTTGTGACTCCCCGAGATCCAGACCGATCTGTGGGTTTAACTATAATGGGGAACTTCAAATTCTCTGATTTGGAAAAGATAGGATCTGAGAAAAATTCAAAATTTGGAGTTTTAAGTCCCGCTTTTTTTAACTTCTTCCGCATTTCAAACTTATCAGTAGAAAATCTAGTAGATCTTAAAGAGTTTCCTGTCAACTTCATTTTTTCTGCCACAAAATTTACTGTAGGCATAGCCAAATCCGAAGCGATCGAAATTATCCCATCAATTTTATTTTTTCTACAAATAGCTAAAATTTCCTCCTTTTCGGTAATAGAAATTGGGTAATAAAAATCACAAATATCCTCTACTACATTTCCTTTAGGCCATGCAAAAACATGACTCTCGACACCCATGGCCTTAGCTTTTTCAACTAGAGGTTTCTGCAAATATGAAGCGCCTATTATTCCTATCTTTTTACCTTGAACTTCTACATCCATTTTCTTCATAAGGTAATTATTGAATATCTAAAAAGTTCCCTGAAAAATCATTATCCCTCTGCTCCTGCATTATAATCATTGACAATTATTTTTAAATAATCACCATATTTGCTTTTCCCATACCGGGAAATTGCAGCAGCAAATTTTTCCTTGGTTATAAATCCTCTTTCCCAGGCCACCTCTTCTATACAACCTATCATCGTACTTTGGCGGTTCTGTAAGACCCTGATAAATTCTGTAGCATCATCAAGGGATTCAACGGTACCTGTATCAAACCAGCTCATACCTCTTGTCATAACTCCTACTTCTAGTTTACCGGCAGCGAGGTACATTTGATTTATAGTTGAGATCTCTTTTTCTCCCCTGGCAGATGGTTCTACTTGTTTAGCAAATTCTACCACTCTATTATCATAAAAATACAGACCGGGAACCGCATACTTTGATTTAGGCTTCTCAGGCTTCTCTTCAATGCTAACGGCTTTTTTATTAGTATCAAACTCTACCACTCCATATCTTTTGGGATCTTTTACCGGATAAGCAAAAATGGAAGCTCCATCTATATCAATTTTACTTCGTATTAAACTACCTAAACCATTGCCGTGAAATATATTATCTCCTAAAACGAGGGCTACCTTATCATTTCCTATAAATTTTTGCCCAATTGTAAAAGCCTCGGCTAACCCTTTTGGTTCCTCCTGAACTGCATATTCAAAGTTACATCCAACATGCGATCCATCTCCGAGTAGTTTTTTAAATGCGTCCTGATCATGAGGAGTAGTGATGAATAGAATATCTTTAATCCCTGCCAGCATAAGAACCGATAGAGGATAATATATCATAGGTTTATCGTATACTGGTAATAATTGCTTACTAACTGCAATTGTAATTGGATAAAGTCTTGTTCCGGAACCTCCGGCTAAAATTATTCCTTTCATATATTTTGGGATTTTACTGATAAAAGAGGATTAATAGGTTTATTTTAAATATTGTTCTTTATAATAATCCTGATAAGCACCGCTAGTTAAATTATTCAACCAGTTTGCATTTTTCAGGTACCAATCTACAGTTAATTCAAGTCCTTCTTCAAAAGTAACAGATGGATGCCAACCAAGTGTCTTATTTATTTTTGTGGCATCTATTGCATATCGTTTATCGTGTCCCGGACGATCCTTCACAAAAGTGATTAGCTTAGCCGATTCACCCGGATCTCTGTCCAGTTTCTTATCCATAATTTTACAAAGCAATTGAATTAGATCTATATTCTGCCATTCATTAAACCCTCCAATATTATAAGTGTCTTTAATTTTGCCTTTGTGAAATGCCAGATCAATTGCTCTTGCGTGATCTATTACATATAACCAGTCTCTGGTATATTTTCCGTCTCCATAAACCGGTAACGCTTTGCGTTCTACAATATTATTAATAAATAAAGGAATTAATTTTTCCGGAAACTGATTTGGGCCATAATTATTAGAGCAATTGGAAATAATATAGGGCAGATTATAGGTTTCACCATATGCTCTCACAAAATGATCTGAACTGGCCTTTGAGGCGGAATATGGCGAATTAGGATCATAAGAAGTCTTTTCAGTAAAAAGACCGGTCTCTCCCAAGGTTCCATAAACCTCATCGGTACTGATATGATAGAATAACTTATTTTCAAGATTATCCTCCCATAATTTTTTGGCCGAATTTAATAAATTCATCGTCCCAATAACATTGGTCTTTACAAATGCCAATGGGTCTGTTATAGATCGATCTACATGAGACTCTGCTGCCAAATGAATAACAGAATCAAATTGATGTTCTGTAAACAAACGCTCCATCTCTTCTTCATCATTAATATCAGCCTTTAAAAATGTATAGTTATCAGAATCCTCAATATCCTTTAAATTTTCAAGATTTCCTGCGTAAGTCAATGCATCCAGATTATATATTTTATAATCCGGATATTTATTTACAAATATCCTTATAACATGGGAACCTATGAAACCAGCCCCTCCAGTAATTAAAATTTTCTTTTTACTCATATAATTAAATAATCATCCCCGCTGCAACGGTTTCATTCGTATTCTCATCTATAAGTATGATACTTCCGGTATTACGATTATCCCTGTAACTATCAAGCATAAGCCTACGGGTGGTCCTTACCTTTACCCTGGAAATATCGTTCATGGTAAGATCTTTATCCTCTGTATTTCGATTATAGGAATTAATATCGATCTTATAGACTACTTCTTTGATCATAGCTCTTTGCTCATTAGTAGTGTGCATTACAGTGTATTTGGCACGTGGCCTGGCAGGCTCATTATGAAGCCAGCAAAGCATAATATCAAACTCCTGTTCCGCTTCGGGCTGATTATTTTTTTTAACAATCATATCCCCCCTGCTAACATCTATATCATCCTCTAAAGTAATAGCTATAGACATAGGCGCATAAGCTTCTTCAATATCATCTCCCCCATTATTTATAGATTTGATCCGGGAGGTAAAACCTGAGGGCAAAACAGCCACTTCATCACCTACTCTATAGATCCCACTCGCAACTCTACCTGCATAGCCTCTATAATCTCTATGTTCATCGTTTTGTGGTCTTAATACAGTCTGAACCGGAAATCTAGCATCTATCTTATTAATATCACTACTAATATGAAGTGTTTCAAGAATGTTCAAAAGCGTTCCTCCCTGGTACCAATCCATATTCTCAGATCTATTAACAACATTATCCCCCAATAGAGCACTAATTGGAATAAAACGTACATCCTTTACCAGAAGCTTAGATGAAAATTCTTCAAACTGGCCTATAATTTCATTAAATCTCTCTTCAGAATATTCTACAAGGTCCATTTTGTTTACACACACAATAAGGTGCGGAATGTTCAATAAGGAAGCTATAAAGGAATGTCTTTTGGTCTGCTCGATTACTCCATGCCTTGCATCTATAAGGATTACCGCTGCATTTGCAGTTGAAGCCCCAGTCACCATATTGCGTGTATACTGAATATGTCCGGGAGTATCGGCAATTATAAATTTACGTTTAGGAGTAGTAAAATACCTGTAAGCAACATCAATAGTGATGCCCTGCTCTCTCTCATCCTTGAGTCCATCTGTGAATAAAGCCAGATCAACCCCATCATGCCCCTTCCTTTCACTAGTAGCGCTTACCGATTCTAGCTGATCTTCAAATATAGATTTAGAATCAAAAAGAAGTCTTCCGATGAGGGTGCTTTTGCCATCATCCACACTTCCTGCCGTAGTAAATCTTAATAATTGATTATTATTTATTTTCATTTCTTATAACATTTAGCTTTAAGCGATAAGCTCCAAGCCTATTATTTTATCTAAATAGTACTCTTATTTAGAGTCCGGATTCAGATCCAGGTACAGAGTTTTTATATTTTTTAAAATCCATGTTTATTAAATACCTACCAGGCTAAAACTTATAGCTTATAGCTTCATTAAAAATATCCCTGTCTTTTTCGATCCTCCATCGCCGTTTCCGATCTTTTATCATCAGAACGGTCTCCTCTTTCGGTTTTCCTCATCATCGAAACCTCATCCACTATTTTCTCAAGAGTATCTGCGTCAGACTCAATACCACCCGTAATAGTAATATCCCCAAGGGTTCTAAACCTTATCTTCTTCTTTTCAATCTTTTCACCTTCTTCCAGTTTTAAAAACTGAGATACCGGGATCCAGGAATTATTTCTAAAAACCACATCTCTTGTATGAGCAAAATATAAAGATGGAATGTTTATATTCTCGCGTTTAATATAATTCCATACATCCATCTCTGTCCAGTTACTAATGGGAAATGCTCTGAAGTGTTCTCCTTCAAAGTGCTTTCCGTTTAGCAGGTTCCATAATTCCGGACGTTGATTTTTAGGATCCCACTCTCCAAAATCATTTCTATGGGAAAAGAACCTTTCCTTTGCTCTTGCTTTTTCCTCATCCCTTCGTCCTCCCCCTATAGCGCAATCTACTTTATGTTCTTCAATAGCATCCAGAAGTGTGGTGATTTGCAAAGCGTTTCTGGTGGCATTCTTTCCTTTTTCTTCAGCAACCCTTCCATTATCTATGGATTCCTGAACAGACCCCACAATTAATTTAACACCAAGATTATTGATCAAATCATCCCGGAATTTTATCGTTTCAGGAAAATTGTGACCGGTATCCACATGCATTAAAGCAAAAGGTATTTTACTGGGATAATAGGCTTTTTTAGCTAAATGAGTGACCACAATAGAATCTTTCCCTCCGGAAAACAATATCACCGGATTCTCAAACTGAGCCCAAACTTCACGTAAGATGAAAATGGCTTCAGATTCTAATTCATCAAGGTAATTCAGATAATATTTACTCATTACTTAATAATTTCCAATTTGGTTTTTAAAAACGTGACAATTCTGTCAACTGCATCTTCCGCATCTTCCTTATCTGTCCTAACTTCAATATCAGGAGAATCAGGATGTTCATATGGTGCATCTATTCCTGTAAAATTTTTGATCTCTCCAGCTCTTGCTTTTTTATACAAACCTTTAACATCCCTGGCCTCACAAACCTCAAGAGGCGTATTCACAAAAATTTCAATAAAATCATCTTCTCCTATAATCTCTTTAATAAAATCTCTATCGGCCTTTAAGGGAGAAATAAATGAAGCAATTATGATGTTACCTGAATTTACAAAGAGTTTTGCCACTTCTGCTATTCGTCTAAGATTCTCTTTGCGATCTTCCCTTGTAAAACCAAGATTTTTATTCAATCCGCTACGAACATTATCCCCATCCAAAGCAAAAGTATGAACTCCAAGGTCGAACAATCTTTTTTCGACCATATTGGCCAGAGTGGATTTACCAGATCCTGAAAGACCGGTGAACCAAACTACAAATGAGCTATGACCTTTTTGCTTTTTCCGGTCTTCTCTCTGTATATTAAAAGTATGAGGAATTATATTATTCATCACTATAACTTACTTCTTGTGCTTTTTCAAACTTTTTATTCTGCAACTGCTTATTCCTTCTTTTATGCAAACCATAATCAAAATTATACCATGTTCTTTCATGTAAGTAATATAATACCATTTTCGTAATTACTTCAATGAGACCTATTTTGAGTCCAGTGAAAGGATTACCTGATATCCACCACGCCAGCAACATAGTATCCAGAGTCCCCACTATTCTCCAGGTAACCGTCTTTGCTAAATGTCTTTTTCGGCTATCTCCATATTTTGTTACACCCGCTTTGATATTAAACCAGATCCTTTCATGACCATAGTATAAAATCATTTTAGTTATAACTTCGGAAAGACCAATTTTCAAACCGGTATATGGGTTTTCCGTTATGATCCAGGATAGAAGTATAGTGTCCAAGGTACCAACTATCCTCCAGGTAACAGCTTTAGCAATATGTCGTTTGTAAGATCTAGCCAATTGCCGAAACTAAGAAATGACTGTTTAAAAGTTGAGGCCGATTGTATATCATTTCTTCCCCAGTATTTTTATCAACTACGCTAAGACCCACCGAATTACAAATTGCCTGGCCAGCGGCCGTATCCCATTCCATGGTAGGCGCGAAACGAGGGTAGACATCAGCCACTCCTTCTGCTACAAGGCAGAACTTCAGCGAACTTCCCCGGGAGACCACATCAATTTCCTGATTATAATGCTCTTTTAGGGTGGCAATGTACCTTTCGGTATCCTTATTCATATGAGATCGACTCCCCACTACTCTTATTTTCCCGTCAATTTTGCCAGGACCTATTTTTGTGGATTTTGAATGATCAAAATTTTCCGCATCTTTCAGCTTCTGCTTCCAGGCATTCTCTCCGTCACCATAATAAATGATATTTTTAGCCGGAACAAATATCACTCCTAATAATGGCAAAGAATCCTCTATTAATGCGATATTCACAGTGAACTCCCCATTTCTCTTTATAAACTCTTTTGTGCCATCCAGGGGATCTACTATCCAGCAGAGGTCCCAAGCCTTTCGTTCCTCATAATCCAATTGTCTGTTTTCTTCACTAATAATTGGTATTCCCGTAGAATTAAGATATTGGTTAATAACAGAATTTGATCTAATATCCGCTACTGTTAAAGGAGAATCATCTTCTTTTTGTTCAATATTAAAATCAGCTGAATTATACACCTCCATTATCTCCCCTCCTGCCACGATAGAGGCCCTAATAGCTGTCACCAATCTCTTATCCATATATCCCTTTTTACGATCCAATTGCATAAAATTCAAAACCAATTTTTTCTTTGATTTTTCTTTCAAGTAACCTGCGACCATCAAAGAGAAAAGCAGGTTTTAGCATATCATTATATATCTTTTCCCAGTTTAAGGTTTTAAATTCGTCCCACTCCGTAAGAACCAAAATGGCATGGGCATCTTTTCCAGCCGTGTAAGAATTATTTGCCACAGTAACACACCTTCTGTTTTCTTCACAAGGCCTTGAATTCAAATAATCAAGATCTGCATATATTTGTTCTGCCTTTACCTTTGGATCGTAAATCACAATTTCTGCCTGCTCATTCAAAAGGTAATCTGCAACATAAATAGCAGCAGATTCGCGTGTATCATTAGTATCTTTTTTGAATGCCCAACCTAAGAAAGCTATCTTCTTACCGGAAACAGTATTGAATAAAGTTTTAACAACATTAGCAGCGAACCTTCTTTTCTGATGATCGTTAATAATAATCACCTGCTCCCAGTAATCTGCTACCTCGTTTAGTCCAAAAGATTTAGCTATATAGACCAGATTCAATATATCCTTCTGAAAGCAGGAACCTCCAAAGCCAACTGATGCTTTAAGGAATTTAGGCCCAATCCGGGAATCCATTCCTACCGCTTTAGCTACCTCATTAACATCTGCTCCTGTCTTTTCACAGAGTTCAGACATCGCATTAATACTGGATACCCTTTGAGCAAGAAAAGCATTTGCAGTAAGCTTGGAAAGTTCAGACGACCACACACTTGTGGTTAAAATCCTCGATTTGTCCACCCAGTGCGCATACACGTCCACAAGAGCCTGCATAGCCTCCTTTCCCTGAGGGGATTCAACATCACCTCCAATTAACACTCTGTCAGGATTAAGTAGGTCTTCAACAGCAGTACCTTCAGCAAGAAATTCAGGATTAGAAAGTATCTGATAATTCACTCCATTGCCTGTATTATCAAGAATATTTTTCAGGGCTTCAGCGGTCCTTACAGGCAGGGTTGATTTCTCCACCACAATTTTATCGCTTTTTGACACCCTGGCTATCTGCCTTGCACACAATTCAATATACTTAAGGTCAGCAGCCATCCCCTTACCTATTCCATAAGTCTTGGTTGGAGTGTTCACAGAAATAAAGACCATATCGGCCTTGTCGATTGCCGAATCAATATCTGTAGAAAAAAACAGATTCCTATCTCTAGTCTCAGCTATTACCTTTGATAATCCCGGTTCATAGACTGGAATATTTTCTACATCCTTATCATTCCAGGCTTCTATCCTTTTTTCATTTATATCTACAACCGTAACATTTATTTCAGGACATTTCTGAGCAATTACTGCCATAGTAGGTCCTCCAACATAACCGGCTCCAATACAACAAATATTCTTTATTTTCATTTATAAGCTATTAGCTTAAAGCCTTCAGCTCTAAGTGATATTAAATATTATAATTTTCTATCGCATTTATTGCCTAGCACTCCTTTTACATCATAAATTACGGTCTGACCATTCTTTAATTTATCAAAATCCAGATTTAGGAACTGTTTGTGTGCAACCGCTAATACAACCGCATCAAATTTTTTCTCAGGAAGTACCTTAACCGTTTTCAGGTTATATTCATGCTCCACCTCCTCTGGATTAGCCAAAGGATCAAAAATAGTTACATTGGTTCCATATTCCCTCAGGTTCTTAATAACATCCACAACCTTTGTATTTCTTACATCCGGACAGTTTTCCTTAAAGGTAATACCCAGGATTAAAATCTCCGCTCCTTTCACTTTCTGATCATTTTGAAGCATCAACTTAACTACTTCACTTGCGACATACTGCCCCATACTGTCATTCATTCTTCGCCCGGCAAGTATAATCTCAGGATGATACCCGATCTCCTGAGCCTTCTGTGCTAGGTAATAAGGATCCACCCCTATGCAATGCCCTCCTACCAGCCCCGGCCTGAACGGAAGGAAATTCCATTTGGTGCCTGCAGCCTCAAGAACCGCCTGGGTGTCAATATTCATCATATTGAATATCTTCGCCAGTTCATTAACGAAAGCAATATTGATATCCCTTTGTGAATTTTCAATTACCTTGGCTGCTTCCGCTACCTTTATATTAGGAGCCAGATGAGTGCCTGCAGTAATTATTGATGCATATAACTCATTAACTTTTTCTCCAACATCAGGAGTAGAACCTGCTGTCACTTTAAGAATTTTCTCCACCGTATGCTCTTTATCGCCAGGATTTATTCTTTCAGGCGAATATCCAACAAAGAAGTCTTCATTAAATACCAGACCGCTTATTCTTTCAAGAACAGGTACACATTCATCTTCTGTCACACCAGGATAAACAGTGGACTCATAAATTACAATATCTCCTTTTTTTAACAGCTTCCCTACCGATTCACTGCTCTTATAAAGAGGAGTAAGATCTGGCCGATTATTTTTATCTACAGGAGTAGGAACCGTAATAATATAATAATTACAGTCTTTTATATCTTCAAAATCAGCTGAACAATACAATCCGTTTTCCGAATCGGGTTTAGTCTTGAGAACCGATCTCAGCAGAGCATCTTCAACTTCCAGTGTAGAGTCTACTCCCCTCATCAGTTCTTTAACTCTGGCCTGATTAATATCAAAACCAACAACGCTATATTTTGTTGCGAATAATCTTGCAAGAGGTAATCCAACATATCCAAGACCTATTATAGCTATTTTCTTATTCATCTATCTTGTTTTTCCAAAAATGATACACATATTCTATTTTCTCTCTTTGAGATCCATGTCTTTTATAAACAGAAAGCGCCTTTTTATTGTTCAATAAAGTAGCCCCTGAAATTTCAGTAAAACCGAGATCCAGAAAAATTCTTTCTGCAGCTGAAAGTAACATAAAAGCTATCCCCCTTCCTTCAAAATCAGGATGTACCGCCAGGAGAACCACATGAGGTTTTTCCCTGTCTGTTCTTAAACTCACGAAGCCAACAATCCGTTCCTCAATTTTATACACTAATACATGGGAGGCCATTTCTCCACTTACAGATTTTTCAATCCATCTGCTAAACAATTTCTTATATAAATCGGGAGAAAAATTTGGATCGGTATTAAACCTGGTTTGCTGTCCGGCCATCAATGCCAATTCAAGCAGATCTGAACTTGGCTCAGATTCATTATATTCGCTAATATTAGGGTGAATCTTCGAATCTAAACTTAAATCTTTAGTTAGTAGAATTCTTTTTTCTACCAGCTTGATTTGATAGAACTTTTGAATTTGAATTTCCTTCAAAAATTCATCGGTCATATAATAAGCTAAATCTACCTCAGCCTCTTTTAGTGAAGCTAAAATTTCATTTAAAGATTTCACCTCCAGAATATTTCTTTTAAGTTGAGCTACCCTTAGGTCAAAGAATTTAGAGTCCCGGTCTAATATTTGAAAATCTTCAGCCACTAATTTTTTAAATTCTCCCAATACCAATCAATTGCTTCTTTTATTCCATCTTCAATGTTATGAGATGGCTTGTAATCCATTAATTTTTCAGCTTTTTCCACTGAAGCGAGGGAATGTGGTATATCTCCCGGACGATTAGGACCATGAATCACGTCCACATTTGCAATTTCAGGATCATATTCTGAAAGATACTTTTTCAACAATTGCGTAAGTTCTACCAGGTTGGTTCGGTCTCCAACTGCAGTATTATAAACTTCATTAACGGCTTCCGGGTTATCAGTTATCATAGCCAGTAAATTCATCTGGATCACATTATCAATATAAGTAAAATCCCTTGAATAAGTGCCGTCACCATTTATTACCGGACTTTCATGCTTCATAAACTGCATCACGAACTTAGGAATCACTGCGGCGTAAGCGCCCTCGGGATCCTGCTTTCTTCCAAAAACATTAAAATATCGGAGACCGATAGTATCCAAACCATATGACTGATGGAATATATCAGCATATAATTCATTCACATATTTAGTGATCGCATATGGGGAAAGAGGTTTTCCTATCTCATCTTCAACTTTTGGAAGCTTTTCTGAGTCCCCGTAGGTTGACGAGCTGGCAGCATAAATAAACCTTTTAACACCTACGTCCCTTGCGGCAACTAACATATTTAAGAAGCCGGAAACATTCACTTCATTACTGGTAATTGGATCATTGATAGACCTGGGGACAGACCCCAGCGCTGCTTCATGTAAAACATAGTTTACCCCAGCACAGGCTTTTTTACAGGTTTCAAGATCACGAATATCTCCTTCGATCAGTGTAAAATTTGGATGGTTTATAAAAGCTTCCAAATTATGCCGATGTCCGGTTGCAAAATTATCCAGACAAATTACCTTTGCATCCAGACTAAGTAAAGTTTCGCATAAATTAGAGCCGATAAATCCAGCTCCTCCGGTAACCAGAATTTTATCACCCGCAATTTTCTCCTTTGAAAAATTAATCATGTAGGAATGGGATTTTAACATTTGAACAGCGGCAAAGATAAGACTTCTTAAATAGCCTGTTACTAAAGAAAACTTAAAGCTTGAAAAAGGTTGATATTTTTCCTATAAAGAGAATTTATCTTTTTGAAAATTACTAACGGTTCTCTTATAAACTTAATAAGGTAACATTAAGTATTCCAGAAGTCTAGAAACTAATTCGACCCTGAATTAAAATAACTTATTAATTATTTTCGATTAAAAAAGAATTAACAGCATTTGAAAATTTCTCTGCCCCATTTTCGTTTAAATGATCAGCATCGAAATAATCGCTGGCATTTAAAAAATCTGCCTTCAAAAAATTCTTATAATAAACAAAACCAAACTTATCATCAAATTTTTTTGAGATTTCCAGAGTTTTGTTCAATTGCCTATCAGATAGTCGGGAAGTATATGTGGTGTATCCTGGAGGGGTTATAAGGTATAACTTCCATTGATTTTTTTCAGCCATATCAATTATTTTCTTTAGATAGTTTAATTGATCGGATAACAAATCAAAATTATTGGCTGTATGCCTTTCAGCTGCTTGAACACCAGATTCAATTAATTCATAACGAGAAGCCACTCCACTTTTTTTGCCCCAACCTAATTCATTCACCTGCACATAAGACTCTCCTTTCAAATAATAATTATAAACTCGTATTAAATTTTGAAATCCATTTCTCTTACTTAGTTCCAAGCTATGAAATTCGCCCAATTCATAATATATATTGTAATCCTTTTCCCTCCAGAATTCAATCCCTGTTTCCAGATTTGTAAAAAGGCTAAAATAACTTATCGGTAAAATAATATTTTCCAGATTATCAAGTTCATCTTCAAACTTCACCAAAACCTTATAATCATAATCTATAGATTGTGAGAACATCGCTGCATTATATGCCGGCTGAGGAAGTTTACTTGGGTCAACTCCACGATAAAAATGAGAACTACCTAAAACCAGAGTTTTTAATTTACCAGCATTATTATTTAAATGTGAATATTTAATAGAATAATCATTCGGAATTCTTCGCAACGCAACTTCCAAAACACCCATTAAAAGAAGGATTGGCAGCAAAATCTTAATTACTTTACTTAAAAATAATTTAATCATCAAAATTGAAAGTATATGAATTGTTGTTCTTTTCCTGCGGCAAGAAAAATTATCAAAATAATGGTATAATAGGCAAATACTCGTGTAGTTGGTGATAATTTGAATAAATTATTTTCTAGGGCAAATCGATCTCTTCTTCCCAACCACTCAATGATTAAAAAGATTATTAATATCAATAGAAGATATTTAGCGTATGCAACTCCTTCATAATTAGGAATACGAAACAAAGATTTAGAAAATATTCTCCCTAAATAATTAATCGCGTGGCTAATATTTTCAGCCCTGAAAAACACCCAAGCAATTACGGTTAACCCAAATGTCAAAGTCATCTGGCCTAATTCTTTCAAGTTTGGCAAATAAGAGTTTTGGGCTATTACCCCCATATTCTGCCGGTTATTTTTGGTAAGGAGTAAGGGTAAAAAATATATCGCATTTAATCCTCCCCAGACTATAAAAGTCCAGTTTGCACCGTGCCAGAAACCACTAACTATAAAAATTATAAAAGTATTTCTAATTTTCATCCATATCCCTCCCCGACTTCCACCCAAGGGGATATAGAGATAATCTCTAAACCAGGTAGACAAAGAAATATGCCACCGTCGCCAGAATTCAGCAATATCTCTCGAAAAGTATGGAAATGCAAAATTTTGCATTAAATTAAAACCAAATAACCTTGCAGTTCCAATCGCTATATCTGAATATCCTGAAAAATCTCCATATATCTGAAAAGTAAAGAAAATCGCTCCTAACAACAAGGTACTTCCCGAAAGATCTTCTGAATTATCAAATATGTGATTGGCATATATTGCGCAATTATCTGCAATTACTACTTTTTTAAACAAACCCCATAAAATTTGGCGAAGACCATCAACTCCCTGAGAATATTTAAACTTCCTATTTTTATAAAACTGAGGCAGTAAATTGGTTGCTCTTTCAATGGGACCCGCTACTAATTGAGGAAAAAAACTCACGAAGGCAGCAAAAGAGATAAAATCCTTTGTTGGTTCTAGGCGCTTTTTATATACATCTATCGTATAACTCAATGTTTGAAATGTATAAAAGCTTATACCTACAGGTAGGATGATATCCAAAGAATTGGCATTAAGTTCATATCCGGCAATGCTAAATGCTGATTTAAAGTTATCCAGAAAAAAATTGTAGTATTTAAAAACCCCCAGAAAACCTAAATTTACCAGAATGCTAATCCAAAGTAAAATCTTCCTTTTGGATGGAGAGTTTTTTTTGCCTAAACTAACTCCAATAGTATAGTCCACAAAGGTGCTAAATAAAATTAGGGATAAGAATCTCCAATCCCACCAACCATAAAACCAATAACTCGCTGCAGCAACTAAAAGGTTTTGCCATTTGAGATTCCGGTTAAAAACAAACCAGTATAAGATAAACAAAATCGGTAAAAAAATTGCAAAATCAAGTGAGTTAAAAAGCATTTATAGCACATGTTAAAATAGGTAACTCCTTTATCCTCATATAATTGAATATGCCTATATAGAAAATTTATTTTATTTTGATATATACGTAGCCGATGGTTCTTTTTCTACTAGCTTTTTGCTAATTAAAATTGAAACCTGTTTAGCCCCATAATTATTTAAATGCGTTAAATCATGCATAACTTGCTTATTAGTGTCCAATTTTAAGGTATCTATTCTATTGACTCTAATAATTTGAACAGCATCCATGAAAAATTGATCAGTTTTATTTTTAATAGGAGAATTATTTTCCATCTCATTTAATAAGTCAGAATACGGGAAACTAATTAAATGAATAGTACAATTCTTATTAACCAAATTTTTAATCCCTTTTATATAAATACTCTGCTTCTCTTCAAGATAAGAGGGTTTATTATTATAAATTTCTTTAAAAGATTCAATTGGCTCCTTTATAATACTATCTGAGTACTCATATAGGGAGGTTTTTTCTATAAACAAGTTTTGTGGAGTTATAATATTTTTTTTGATAATTACACTAATATCTGAACTGGTATAATTATTACTTAAAAGAGTATTTAAAGCGGTAATCGAAATAGAGCTCTTATTTCTATCCCTTTTTTTGGGACGTAATTGAGCAGGTTTAGAAATTGCCACCAAAACAGTAGAATTTATTGGGACACGTTCAGCAAAAACAAGGAAATCATATACACCAGCTCCATGTCTTGCCGCCGTATAAATATTTCTTTGTGTATTTTTTCTAAGTTCAATTAAATCAAGTCCTCTATAAGCTTGTGAATCTCCCCAAATAAATATCGCATTTTCAGGATCCTCAGCATTATAATAAGTGTCGAGAGAATAATAATAAAAAAAATAGATCAATGAAAAAGCAATTAAATATTGGAAGAATCTTTTGATAAATAATCTCATTACTTAAAATTGAAAATAAATAAATTCTTGAGTGGTTAATTTACTTCCCGACCATATGATTAATACTCCCAAAATAAAATAAAGAAAGAATCTTAATGTTCTACTATTCAGATGAAATCCTTGTTCCAACGGAAATTGATTCTTCCTTCCAAACCATTCAAGAAAAATAAAAAATGGAAGAAGTAGAAAAAGGCGTTTGGGAACTAATTCCGGAAATGAAAATACGGAAGAATTAATCATGCCTCCTAAATATATAACAGCATGCCTAATATTCTCAGCCCTAAAAAACACCCAGGCAATGACGGTTAAAAAAAAGGTTAAACTCATCTGACCAAACTCTTTTAAGGAAGGCATATATGAATTTTCGGCAATTACTTCCATATTTTGCCTGTTTTTGTTGGTAAGAAGCAAGGGTAAAAAATAAATAGCATTCAAAGCTCCCCATACTATAAAAGTCCAGTTTGCTCCGTGCCAGAAGCCGCTAACTATAAAAATGATAAAAGTATTTCTAACTTTC
>NZ_JAJSON010000008.1 GCF_022410465.1 Christiangramia crocea
TTTGATCTCGCCGGGGCTTCTGCGGAAGAGGTCTTAAAACTCTGGCAGGGACTGGGGTATTATTCCAGAGCACGAAACCTTCATGAAACAGCCAGGTATGTGGCAAATGATCTGGATGGTGAATTTCCCCGAAACTACAAAGGTCTTATAAAATTAAAGGGTGTTGGAGATTATACGGCCAGTGCAATTGCTTCAATCTGCTATAATGAACCAGTGGCCGTGGTTGATGGAAATGTTTATCGTGTTCTTTCCAGAATTTTTGGAATAGATACCCCTATAAATACAACAAAAGGGAATAAAGACTTTAAGGCTCTGGCCGAAGAATTACTGGATAGGAAAGACCCGGCTACCTTTAATCAGGCACTAATGGAATTTGGAGCTCTGCATTGTAAACCTCAAAATCCGGCATGTGAGGTTTGCCCATTCAATGATAAATGTGTGGCTTTAAAGAATCATAAAGTCCGGGAATTGCCAGTCAAGCTTAAAAAGACAAAGGTGAAAAAAAGGTATTTTAATTACCTGGTTTTTGATCTTGAAAATAACAGGACTGTTCTCGAACAGCGCACAGGAAAGGGAATCTGGAATGGTCTATACCAGTTTCCTTTAGTTGAATCGGAAAAACTTCTGGAAGAAAGGGAGCTCATTTTAAAAAATGACTTCAAAACAATGGTTGATGGTAACTTTTGTATTGAACTTTTTAATGAAGAACCGGTGGTTCACAAATTGTCCCATCAGCATTTATATACGCGTTTCTGGCTCGTGAATGCTTCAGGAATGTCTAAAGAAGCAGTTGGCCTGGAGCAGGTGATGGATTATCCGGTACCAGTGCTGATTGAAAATTTTCTAAATGAATTTCTTCCTGAGGAGTATAAGTAATTCCTTGTTTATATCTTTGGCTGTTTTTGCAGATTTAGGTAGAATTTTTTAGTATTTTAGTTCTAATAAGGTTTAAAGCCAATAAAAAATAAAGAAATGACAGGTACATTGAACAAAGTAATGTTAATTGGGCATACAGGAGATGACGTGAAAATGCATTATTTTGAAGGCGGTGGCTCCATTGGGCGATTCCCTCTGGCTACTAATGAAAGTTACACTAATAGAACTACCGGAGAACGGGTGACCAGCACAGAATGGCACAATGTGGTGGTTCGTAACAAGGCCGCCGAGATCTGTGAGAAATACCTGAAAAAAGGAGATAAGGTCTATATTGAAGGACGTATAAAGACCCGTAAATGGCAGGATGACCAGGGGAATGAGAGGTATCAAACAGAGATTCACTGTTCCGAGTTCACCTTTTTAACTCCTAAAAATGAGTCTGGCGCTGAGCCTTCCGGAAACTCTCAAGCTTCTGCAAGTAAATCTGCAAAGCCTAAGAAGGATGACTATTCAAATCGTAATGAGACATATTCTCAGGACGAAGAGGAAGACGATTTGCCATTCTAAGTTTAATTTAAAATTTTGCCTTTGGATTCGGAACCTCCCAGTTTGCTTTTGTTTTGGGCCACAATGGGAATCACCCAGTTTATCAGCTTGATATTTTTATTCGTGCTACTACTATGCTCTGCTTTGATCTCAGGAGCTGAGGTGGCATTCTTTTCTCTAACCCCGGCTAATTTTATTACCGAAGATGGGAAAAGGACCAAAACCCAGAATATAGTTATCAACCTTCTTGAAAAACCCAAGAAGTTGCTGGCAACTATTCTTGTTGCTAATAATTTCATCAATATTGCCATTGTCCTGCTGTTTGATGATCTTGCCGACGATTTGTTTGCAGGAGTGAATACTGAGGTATATGGTGTTGATTTGCGTCTTTTTTTTGAAGTTGGGCTGGTGACCTTTCTTATCCTGCTTTTTGGTGAGATCCTTCCGAAGGTATATGCAAGCAGAAATAAGGTGCAGTTCTCCAATTTTATGGCTCATCCTATTAATTTCCTGGACAGTTTCTTTTCGCCCCTAAGTACACCTATGCGGGCAGTGACCTTGTTTTTTTATGAAAAATTGGGGAAACGGCGCTCTTTTATAAGTATTGATCATCTTTCACAGGCTCTGGAGCTTACAAGTGAAGAAGATACAACACGGGAAGAGCAGAAAATACTTCAGGGTATTGTAAGTTTCGGGAATACCGATACCAAGCAGGTGATGCGCCCCAGGATGGATATCTTCGCCCTGAACGAGGAAAGTCCGTTTAATGAGATCATCCCGGAGATAATAGAAAATGGATATTCCCGGATCCCGGTCTACAGGGAAAATGTAGATAATGTAATAGGTATACTTTACATCAAGGATTTATTACCGCATCTTGGCAGGAAAAGCTTTGACTGGAAAGGTTTATTGCGTGAACCCTATTTTGTTCCTGAAAACAAGAAGCTGGATGATCTTTTAAACGAATTCCAGGACAAGAAAAATCATCTTGCCATTGTTGTAGATGAGTATGGCGGGACCAGCGGACTTATCTCACTGGAAGATATTATAGAAGAGATAGTAGGGGATATTAGCGATGAATTTGATGATGAAGATCTTATTTATTCAAAACTGGATGAAAATAACTTCGTCTTTGAAGGGAAAACACCTTTGAAGGATTTCTATAAGATCGTTAAAATTGATGATCCTTCGGTTTTTGAAGATCAAAAAGGGGAGGCTGATACCCTGGCGGGATTCCTGCTTGAGATCTCTGGTGGTTTTCCAAAAAAGAATGATGTGATCACCTTCCTTAATTATGCCTTTACCATTGAAGTGATGGACGACAGGCGTATTAAACAAATTAAATTGAGTATAGCGCCGGTATGAGAAGACTGAATATGGCTTTCTGGGGAATCCTGTTTCTGACTATCTCGGCATGTAAGGATGATCCTAAGCCAAAACCTAGAGGTTTTTTAGCCCTTGAATATCCAGAACCTGAATACAGGAGGGTGGATATTGGCTGCCCCTACACTTTTGAAAAGAATGATCTTGCGGAAATAGCGCCTTCCAGGAACCGGATACCCTGCTGGATCAACCTGGAATATAAATCTATGAACGGGGCTATCTTTATCACTTATCAGCGGGTTGATAATAACCTCGACTCATTACTTAGGGACGCCCAGAAACTGCCTTTGCAGCATACTATAAAAGCCGACGTAATAGAGGGGGATATCTATACCAACGATTATAATAATACCTATGGAATGTTCTATGAAGTAGATGGGGACGCAGCCTCCCAGGCTCAATTTTACCTTACAGACAGTACAGACCATTTCCTTACAGGATCGGTTTACTTCAATTCACTTCCCAATTTTGACTCCATCGTTCCCGCAGCAGATTACCTTAAAGAAGACATAAGACATTTAATGGAGAGTTTAAAATGGGAAAGGAATAATTAGCCGGAATACCTTTTTCTTCGGATAAGAATGCCGATTTTTGCCGTTTCAATCGGTAAATATGCTTGCTAAAAATCTTAAATGGATATATCTGATTATACTTTCCGTAGTCTGGGGGAGTTCTTTCATACTTATAAAAAAAGCGCTTATAGGACTCACGGCCTTTCAGGTGGGGTCTTTACGAATAATTTTTGCGGCCCTTTTTCTTATCCTGGTGGGTTTTAAAAGTATAAACCGGCTAACCCGAAGACAATGGAAATGGATAATCATCTCAGGTTTCCTTGGTTCCTTCTTTCCTGTCTACCTTTTTTCTTTTGCTGAAACCGAGATCGATAGTGCAGTGGCTTCTATCCTGAATGCTACCACGCCTTTACTCACGTTGATTATTGGAGCTGTTTCTTTTCGGGCTGTATTCACTCAGAATAAGGTGCTGGGTGTTATAATTGGATTGATAGGAACGGCAGGGCTTATCTTCAGCGGAGCCAGTATTAACCCGGATCAGAATTATTTATATTCCTTTCTTGTAGTTATCGCAGCCGGCTGTTATGCGATGAATGTGAACATCCTGAAAAGCAGGATGAGCGATATTTCGCCTCTGGGTATTGCAGCGGGGAATTTTTCTGCTCTGCTGATACCGGCAGTGCTAATTCTTTATTTCACAGGTTTTTTTGAGCTTGCTGAATACTCTTCAAAAACTGAATGGTCTGTAATATATGTTGCTATGCTTGGAATAATTGGAACAGGGTTAGCTATGATCATATTCAATAAGCTGGTGCAGATATCAGACCCGGTCTTCACAACATCTGTTACCTACACCATTCCGGTAGTGGCTTTAGGCTGGGGGGTACTTGATGGTGAAGTCTTTAGTTTATGGCAGCTTATCTCGGCGCTAATAATTCTTGGAGGTGTATTTATTGTTAATCGATCTAAGGATATTATCTCCAGGTTCAGGAAACAGGCGACATAAAATTGGGGAGCTTCTTTTATCTCCGTGTAATTATTGGTGATGCCGTCATGGTTTGTGTTTAATCAGCCATATCTTCAAAAGAATTTAGTCAATACCGCCTGCGGTTTTTCTGTGATTTTTTCATTTGAACCAATTAAAATTAAGTGAGAACGCTAAAAAGTTTACAATTTGTTGGTGAAAGCCTTCAAAGAATGCGAAATGTGTTAAAATTAACAAGCTATTAAGGCAAAAAGAGGTTCATTTTTAGGAAATTTACTTTTAAATCATACTGTTTTATGACACATGTAAAAATTCCAATTCTATATGGCTTTATTATAGCGGCTTGTTTGGCTGCCTATTTTCTTATTCTTTCAATATTCGGGTTACACATAAATCCGGTCTATAGTATATTTAATGGTTTTATAATGGCTGTAGGACTGTGGATGGCACTGAAAGCATATAGGAAAAGCAAGGGGAATAAGTTCAAATATCAAAAAGGCTTTTCTCTCATCTTTATTACCGGAATTAATGCAACCATCATTTTCGTGATTTTCTTCGGATTCTATGCCACCGAGCTGAATCCAGGATTTTTAGATCAGCTCATTAATATGTGGGCAACATTTTATAATACGACTATTGGTATAGTCCTCTTCACAATTGCCTTAATGGGCTTTTCAACCAGTATTGTACTTGCGCTGGCCTATATGCAATTATTCAAGGATTCCTGGAATACCAAAGAAGGAAAAAAGCATACCTATTAGATCTGGTTTGAAAAAATAAAAAACCTTTGTCAATTAATTAATTAGGATTATATTTGCACCCGCTTGCGTGAAAACGTGGGTGTTATATTTGTATCAAAATTAATTAATCATACGCTATGTACGCAATTGTAGAGATAGCAGGGCAGCAGTTTAAAGTTGCAAAAGACCAAAAGGTATTTGTTCACCGTTTGGATGGTAAGGAAGGCGACAGTGTCTCTTTTGACAAAGTTCTTCTTACCGCAGACGGAGATAATGTAACCGTTGGCGCCCCGGCTATAGAAGGAGCTCTTGTAGGAGCCAAGATCAATCGTCATCTAAAAGGTGATAAAGTGATCGTTTTCAAAAAGAAAAGACGTAAAGGTTACCGTGTTAAGAACGGTCACCGCCAGGCCTTGACCGAGATCCTTATCGAAGGAATCGATCTTAAAGGAGGTAAAAAAGCAACTTCGGCTAAGAAAGAAGAGCCTAAAAAAGAAGAAGCTAAAAAAGAGTCTAATAAACAGGAGCCTAAAGCTGATAAAAAATCAGAAGACCTTAGCAAGCACACGGTAGTGGAGCTTAAAGAAATGGCTAAGGAAAGAGGAATTGAAGGTTATTCTTCCATGAAGAAAGCCGAATTAATTGAGGCTCTTAGCTAAATTTAAACTACTAAAAACGAAATAAAATGGCACATAAAAAAGGAGTTGGTAGTTCCAAGAACGGTAGAGAATCAGAATCGAAACGCTTAGGTGTGAAGATCTTTGGTGGTCAGGCTGCCGTTGCTGGTAACATTCTTGTAAGACAACGCGGATTCACTCATCATCCAGGTGATAATGTGTATGCCGGTAAAGACCATACATTACATGCCAAAATAGATGGCCTTGTAAAATTCACTAAGAAGAAAAATGATAAATCTTATGTTTCCATTGAGCCTTTTGAAGCTTAATTAGAAACCGATTTACCAAATATAAACCCTCTTCATCACGATGGGGGTTTTTTATTTTCTGTATTTAATGAGATCTTTAGGTATGCCGTCCACCGGATATGTGAGTTTCAGAGTTCTGTCATTTAAAGGGGATTGTAGAATGTATTTAATAACAGTTATATTTATGAAATCAATATTCGGTAAATCCAGATCATGAAAAATTTTTTATCTAAAAAGATTTGTCTGCTTTTTCTTATGGTATTTATAAACCATAGTTATTCCCAGCAGGCTGTAAAAGTAGAAACTAAATACGGAACACTTGAGGGAGTCCATGATAAAGAAAAAGGGATCGACCTTTTTCTTGGGGTTCCTTTCGCTGAACCTCCTGTGGGCGAATTACGCTGGAAAGCTCCCCGGCCTCCTAAGAAATGGCAGGGTATAAAACCTGCAAGAGAGTTTGGCCCGGCAGCAGTACAAACCAATGTTTTTGGAGATATGGTTTACCGGGGAAAAGGGACTAGCGAAGACTGTCTTTATTTAAATATATGGACTCCTGAGGCAAATGAGAATAAAGCACTTCCCGTGCTGGTCTATTTTTATGGCGGTGGATTGGTGGCAGGCGATGGCTCAGAGCCAAGATATGATGGGGCTTCAATGGCACAAAAAGGGATAGTGACGGTTACGGTGAATTATCGTCTCAATGTTTTTGGGTTTTTAGCACATCCTGAATTAACAGAAGAAGCTCCTTATGGTGCTTCTGGGAATTATGGGCTGCTTGATCAGAATGCAGCATTAAAATGGGTATACGAGAATATTGAAGAATTTGGAGGTGACCCTGAAAGAATAACCATAGCAGGGGAATCCGCTGGCTCCATTTCAGTAAGTGCTCACATGGCCTCGCCTTTATCCAGGGATCTTCTTGCCGGGGCGATTGGAGAAAGTGGTGCTTCTATAAAGCCCACGCTTGCTCCGGTTCCTCTTGCAGAAGCCGAAAAGACAGGAAAACAATTTGCCGGGAATATAGGGCACCCTTCTCTTAAAGAATTAAGATCGCTTAGTACTGATGAACTTTTTAAGCTTTATAACGAGTCCGGAAGATTCGGTTTTCCAACCGTGATAGATTCGTATTTCCTCCCTCAGTCCTTACCTGAGATTTTTAAAAACGGGGATCAGGCACAAATTCCGCTTCTTGTTGGCTGGAATTCTGCCGAAATGCCGTCGGTTAGTTTGATGCAGGGACAGGAATTTTCAGAGTCTAATTATAAGGAAAAGATTAAGGAGCTCTATCCTGAGAATTTTGATAGGGTTATGGAGTTATATCCTGCATCTCCTGTAAATGAAATCAGAAGCTCTGCAACAGCATTGGCTTCAGACAGGTTTATTGCCTATAGCACTTGGAAATGGGCCGATCTTCATTTAAATAATTCTGATCAGCCTGTGTACAGGTATATTTTTAGCCGAATCAGGCCATCAACGCAGGAAAATCCTTCATATAAACCTGAAGGTGCTCCTCATGCTTCCGAAATTGAATATTTCATGGGTAACCTGGGTTTGATAGACAATCCTAATTTAACCGAAGAAGATTTTCAAATTTCCGGAACCATTCAAAAGTATCTCGTCAATTTCATTAAAACCGGGAACCCTAATTCTCAGGATCTGCTTAATTGGCCATCTCTTAGGGAATCTAATGGCATCATTCCTGTAATGATAATGGATTCGGAATTTAAAGTTATTCAGTCCCAGGAGGAGGATAGATATGAGTTTCATGATGAGTTCTATGGAAATAACTAAACAAAAAATCCCTGTGTAAACAGGGATTTCAAAAAACCAAACAAAAAGGGGAAATCAATCCAAAGCAAAACTGCTTATTAAACTAATTTCGTTACCCTTGTAGGAGTACTGGTAAAGTATATTTTCCCCGACCATAAGCAGCTTATCCTCTAAAGGGATAACATCGTAGGTGCTAACGTTGCTGAATTGATCTATTAACCTTAGGTCGGGGGTGTCCTGAATATCGTAGACCTTTAAGCCTGCGTCACCATCGCATACAAATAACCAGTCGTCTTTGACGCCTAATCCGTAAGGATTATTCATTTGATAGGTCTTTTCTATAAACGGATTTGTCTTATCTGAAATATTTACCACATCAAGCTGGTTGAAATTCTGTCCGCACAGGTTCCCCCCGCGAATGGTAACATAGGCATAATCCTCTTTAACAACCACAGGATCGCAGCCTAATACATGTTGTAAATATGATATTTGTTGTGGAGAGGAAGGGTCTTCTATACTGTATATATACATTCCTCTGTCACTTCCCAGATACAAGTGGTCTTCATAGTTAAAAATTGTTTCGATATTCCAGCCAACCTGCAGGGCGCTAACCCGGTTCGTAGCTGAAGGATTAGAAATATCGAACGCTGAAAGTTTTGACTCATCAGCCACATACAGGTAATTGTCCTTTATACTGAATCTGGCCATACTTCCGCCTGTGCCCGCATTTCCCCTTCCGGCATCTGTTGCCATTTCAAATCTCCCCCAGTCGGGCTGTGCATATTCAATCTTTCTTGTTTCCAGAACATAACCAACGATCACTTGCCGGGCAGGATCAAAATTTTCAAAATCTACATAATGGGCACCTTCCGGTGCTACAGTATAATAATTGGGAAAAACATCCTTAACCCGGGCAATCTCCTTGATCTGGTTTATATCGCTTATGTCAAACACAACCAGGTCCATTCCGTTATCTGCATATAGCTTTTCGTCTTTTATGGCTATATCCATATTCCTTGGGATCTTAAGGAATTTTATATTTTCCGGGTTAAAAGGATCGGTATTATCAATTATATGAACCCCTTCATTTTTATCATTGACGAAAATATAGTCCCGCCAGGCATATATCTTGCCCGATTCGGCAATGATCCTCGGCTCCTGGATCTTGACGGAAGCCCTGAAATCGGCTACAGACTGGGTCACGGGAACAGCTACGGTAGATAATTGCGGATCTTCCTCATCGCTGCACGAAGTAAGAATTGAAAGTGCAAAAAATAAAGGAAGAAATAGTAGCTTTTTCATTTTTCAGGTCAATTAGTTATCTATTAGATGTCCGGAATTTGAAAAGGTTGCGTTTGAGTTTATAAATTTTTTTCTGTCACTTTGTCAGAACTCACTTTAGCCCTATCTTTGCCAATCTAAAAACCGAAAGGTTATTGAAGAATTATGGAGAAGATAATAGACGAGAAAAAACAGGGAAACTCTTTGGTAATGGAGGCTAAGTCAGAGAACAGTCGTAAACTTTTTATAGAAAGTTATGGCTGCCAGATGAATTTTAGCGATTCAGAAATAGTAGCTTCCATCCTGTCTAAAGAGGGCTTTAATACCACCCAGAATCTTGAGGAGGCCGATCTGGTTTTGGTGAATACCTGTTCAATTAGAGAGAAAGCTGAACAGACCGTACGTAAACGTCTGGAAAAATACAATGCTGTTAAAAGAATAAACCCGGGAATGAAAGTAGGTGTGCTTGGCTGTATGGCCGAGCGACTGAAAAGTAAATTCCTGGAAGAGGAAAAGATCGTGGATCTGGTGGTGGGCCCTGATGCCTATAAAGATCTTCCAAATCTTATCAATGAAGTTGAGGAAGGTCGTAATGCTGTGAACGTAATTCTTAGTAAGGAAGAGACCTATGGTGATATTTCACCGGTTAGGCTCCAGTCTAATGGAGTTTCGGCATTTGTTTCCATCACCAGGGGTTGTGACAATATGTGTACTTTTTGCGTGGTGCCTTTTACCCGCGGCCGCGAGCGTAGCCGTGATCCGCAGAGTATAGTTGAGGAAGTGAACGATCTGGCGGCAAAAGGTTATAAGGAAATAACCCTGCTTGGACAGAATGTGGATAGTTATTTATGGTACGGAGGTGGTTTAAAGAAGGATTTCAAGAATGCTAGCGAAATTCAGAAAGCTACCGCTACTAATTTTGCCGGACTTTTAAAATTTGTAGCCGAAGCTCAGCCAAAAATGCGAATCCGGTTCTCTACTTCCAATCCGCAGGATATGACCTTGGATGTGATAGAAGTGATGGCCAATTACAGGAATATCTGTAATTATATCCATCTTCCGGTGCAGAGCGGAAGCGATCGTATCCTGAAAAAGATGAATCGTCTTCATACCAGAGAGGAGTATTTCACCCTTATTGATAATATCAGGAAACTAATTCCTGATTGCGGAATCTCCCATGATATCATTACCGGTTTCCCGACCGAAACTGAGGAAGATCATCAGGATACTCTTTCTTTGATGGAATATGTGAAGTATGATTTCGGATTTATGTTTGCTTATTCCGAAAGACCAGGCACTATGGCAGAGCGTAAATTCGAAGACGATGTTCCGGAAGAAATCAAAAAAAGAAGACTGACTGAAATTGTGAATCTTCAGCAAGAACATAGCAGACACAATACTCAAAAATTCATCGGGAAGACAGTTGAGGTTTTAATCGAAAAGGAATCTAAGAAATCTGATGCTCACTGGAGCGGAAGGAATTCTCAGAATACTGTAGTGGTATTTCCTAAAGAGAATTACCAGGTAGGTGATTTTGTAAATGTAAAAATCAATGACTGTACCAGTGCTACCTTGATAGGAGAGGCAGTGGGATATAGTAAAAACAACTAAAAAAAGGTTAGGGTATATAGTTGTTAGTTTAAAAAACTTATTACTATTTACTGCATACTGAATACTTGGAAATGGAATCAGTTCAGGCAATAAAACAAAGATTTGGGATCATAGGGGACGATCCTAAACTGAATCGCGCTGTTGAAAAGGCGATCCAGGTGGCTCCTACAGATATCTCTGTACTCGTGACAGGGGAAAGCGGGGTTGGAAAGGAAAGTATTCCCAAGATCATCCATGCGCTTTCACATAGAAAACATGGGAAATATATAGCTGTTAACTGTGGGGCGATCCCTGAAGGTACTATAGACAGCGAATTGTTCGGGCATGAAAAAGGTGCCTTTACCGGGGCTACTCAAACCCGTAGCGGTTATTTTGAAGTGGCCGATGGCGGTACAATCTTTCTTGATGAGGTAGGTGAATTGCCTTTGCCAACACAGGTAAGGCTGCTTCGTGTGCTGGAGAACGGAGAATTCATAAAGGTAGGTTCTTCCAAGGTGCAGAAGACGAATGTGAGGATTGTTGCAGCTACGAATATTAACATGTTTGAATCCATTAAAAAGGAAAAATTCCGTGAAGATCTTTATTATCGTTTGAGTACGGTAGAGATTAATCTTCCACCCTTGCGCGAGAGAAAGGATGATATTCATCTGTTATTCAGAAAATTTGCTTCCGATTTCGGACTTAAATATAAGATGCCAACCATCAAGCTCGAGGATGAGGCAGTAGAGCTTTTGAAGAAATATCGCTGGGGTGGAAATATACGTCAGCTTAGGAATATCGCCGAACAGATCTCAGTTCTTGAACAGAAGAGAAGCATCAATGCAGAAGAGTTAAGACATTATCTTCCAGATGTGGGAAGCAATCTTCCGGCGGTAATTTCAGATAAGAAGAAGGAAGGTGATTTCAGCAACGAAAGAGAGATCCTTTATAAAGTGCTTTTCGACATGAAGAACGACCTGAACGATCTGAAAAAACTCACCTTAAAGCTGATGCAGGAAGGTGATACCAAACAGGTGCAGGACGAGAATGAGGGTCTTATACAGAAGATCTATGGGAACAGTGGTGGAGATATAGATGAAGCTGATATTGATGAAGATAAGCTGGAAGTGCTTCAGATCCCTCAGCAGAATGCTAACCAAAAACAGGAGGAAAAGGATAAGTATTACTTTGCCGAAGAGATAGAGGAAGAGGAGACGCTTTCTTTACAGGATAAAGAACTGGAACTGATCAAAAAATCCCTTGAAAGGCATGGCGGGAAACGAAAGGCCGCTGCGGAAGAACTTGGTATTAGTGAGAGAACCCTTTACCGAAAGATCAAACAATATAATTTGTAGCATCAGGTTTTAAGTCTAAAGCAAAAAGCTTTATTTAGTGTTGCTAAAAAAGCTTACAGCCTTAAACTTTAAGCTTTAACTTTCAAAAATGATTAAAAGAACACTCTTTATATTCTGTTCAGTTTTATTGTTCACTTTCCAGTCCTGCGGAATTTATTCCTTTACCGGTGCTGATACCGGGGAGGCGGAAACCTTTCAGGTGAACTTCTTTCAGAATAATGCCGATCTCGTGGAGCCGGGGATAGACCGGGCTTTTACCATTTCATTGCAGGATCTTATTCAGAATCAGACCAGTCTGAGCCTGGTGAACAATAATGGAGACCTGATATTTGAAGGCGAAATCACCGAATATTATATTTCCCCCATGTCAGCCACGGCCCAAAATACCGCCGCTCAAAACAGGCTTACTGTTACGGTGAATGTTCGTTATTACAATACCCTGGAGCCGGAAAAGGATTTTGAGAACCGTTTTTCTTTCTTTTATGATTATCCGGCCGCAACCCAGCTGGTAGGATCGAACCTGGAAACTGCCCTGGATGAGATCTACACCCGTTTGACCCAGGATATATTCAACGCAGCTTTAACCGACTGGTAATGGATGTAAAAGCTCTCACATATTTACTGGAAAATCCGGGGGAGATCACCGCGGAGCAAACCCGTGAGATCGAAAAAATTCTTGAAAAAGCACCATATTTTCAGGCTGCCCGGGCGATAAGATTAAAAGGGCTTAAAGAACATCAGGAATTCAGTTATAATTCAGCTCTAAAAAAGACGGCAGCCTATACCACAGATAGGAGTATACTTTTTGATTTTATCACTTCCGAAGAATTCCATCAGAACCAGATCGCCAGGCAAATCCGGGAGCAGGAAGAACGACTGAAGGATATAACCGTCTATGAACCGGAAGAGGTGCATGGCCGGAAGAGCATCGATATTAATGAGGCTATCCGGATGAAACAATCTGAGTCTGAAAGGGTGATGGACCCTGCTTTATTTGAAAGAGTTGAAAAACCTGATACTGAGATGCAAGCCGGAGAGGTGGAAAATGAGGATGCTACTTCAGAAGAGAAACTGGGTATAGGGAAGCCACTGGAGTTCGACCAAAAGGAATCCCATTCCTTTTCTGAGTGGTTGAAGCTTACCAAAGCACAACCTATAGAGCGGGAAAAAAATGATAGTTCTGATGAAGATACTGATGAGAATCGTTCCCGGAAATTTGAGCTTATCGAGGAATTCATCTCTAAGAATCCAAGAATAAAACCCGGTAAAACTGCCGCCAAAGTGAATCTCGCAGAGCAGAGCATGGCTGCGCCTGAATCCTTAATGACAGAGACTTTAGCGAAGGTTTATCTGGAGCAGAAAAATTATAAAAAGGCCATCCAGGCATATAAAATATTAATTTTGAAAAATCCCGAAAAAAGTGGTTTCTTTGCAGACCAAATTCGGGCAATAGAGAAATTACAGGATACTAATAACGAATAAGAATGAGTACATTCACTATTTTTTTAGCTTTAATAATTATCGTGGCATTTTTGCTGGTAGTTGTGATAATGGTTCAGAACCCAAAAGGAGGAGGACTTTCTTCTTCTTTCGGAGGTGGTGGTCAGCAATTAGGAGGTGTTAAGAAAACAACCGATTTTCTTGACAAAAGTACCTGGACACTTGCTACCTTACTTTTGGTTCTTATCTTACTTTCTAATGTGACCATTATGGATGCTCCGGGAGAAGTCGGGCCTGATGTTTTTGAAAGCGATGAACCTGTAGAAACTCAAGTTCCTGCTACACAAACTCCGGCGCAACAACCCATGGAAACTGACAGCGCTCAGTAGTTTTAAGAAAATATTACAATTTAAAAATGCCAGCTTATGACAAGCTGGCATTTTTTGTTGGCTATTGGCAGAAATAAGCCGCTGGCATAATTTTAGAAATATCCCTAACCGACTTTAAAAATTGATTAACCTAAAATAAAATTTGTAAAAAATGGGACTAAACATTAAACCGCTTTCAGACAGGGTTGTTATTGAACCTGCTGCTGCAGAGAATAAGACAGCATCTGGTATTATTATTCCTGAGACTGCTAAAGAAAAGCCACAAAAAGGTAAAGTAGTGGCAGTTGGTGCGGGAACAAAAGACCACAAGATGACCGTTAAGGAAGGCGATATGGTACTATACGGTAAATATGCCGGTACCGAGCTTAAACTTGAAGGTACAGATTATCTTATCATGCGGGAAGATGATATACTTGCAATAGTATAAGTTTCACCTCAATAATTTTCCCGGTATTCTGTCGGGAACAATTCATTAAAAAAATAATTAACCAGATTTTTTCAAAGTTTAAACGACTCTTGAAAAATTAAAATTTAATAAAATGGCAAAAGATATAAAATTTGACATCCAGGCCCGTAACGGGATTAAACGTGGAGTAGATGCATTGGCAAATGCCGTAAAGGTAACTTTAGGACCTAAAGGACGTAATGTTATTATTAGCAAGTCTTTCGGAGCGCCAACTGTAACCAAAGATGGTGTTACTGTTGCAAAAGAGATTGAACTTGAAGATCCACTTGAGAATATGGGAGCCCAGATGGTTAAGGAAGTCGCTTCCAAAACCAATGATCTGGCAGGTGACGGTACCACTACTGCGACTGTTCTTGCCCAGGCTATCGTGAAAGAAGGCTTGAAGAACGTGGCTGCAGGTGCAAACCCAATGGATCTTAAGAGAGGTATAGACAAAGCCGTGAAATCTCTAACTGCAGACCTTACTAAACAAACCAAGGAGGTTGGAGACTCTTCTGAAAAGATCAAGCAGGTTGCTGCTATCTCTGCAAACAATGATGATAAGATCGGTGACCTGATCGCCCAGGCTTTCGAAAAAGTAGGGAAAGAAGGAGTTATTACCGTTGAAGAGGCCAAAGGAACTGAAACTCACGTAGACGTTGTAGAAGGAATGCAATTCGACAGAGGTTACCTTTCTCCTTACTTCGTGACCAATTCGGAAAAAATGACTGCAGATCTTGAAGATCCTTATATCCTTCTTTTTGATAAAAAGATTTCTTCAATGAAAGATCTTCTTCCGGTACTTGAGCCGGTAGCTCAGTCTGGAAAGCCATTATTGATAATTGCTGAAGATGTAGACGGAGAAGCTCTTGCAACCCTTGTGGTGAATAAACTTCGCGGATCACTTAAGATCGCTGCCGTTAAGGCTCCAGGTTTTGGTGACCGAAGAAAAGCAATGCTTGAAGATATTGCTATTCTAACCGGAGGTACCGTGATTTCTGAAGAAAGAGGATTCACTCTGGAGAATGCAACTATCGATATGCTGGGTACTGCTGAAAAAGTGGCCATAGATAAGGATAATACAACTATCGTAAATGGAGCCGGAGATGATAATGCAATCAAGGAACGCGTAAACCAGATTAAAGCTCAGATCGAATCTACTACTTCAGATTATGACAGAGAGAAGCTTCAAGAGCGTCTGGCCAAGCTTGCCGGCGGTGTTGCCGTACTATATGTAGGTGCAGCTTCCGAAGTTGAAATGAAAGAGAAAAAAGACCGTGTTGATGATGCCCTTCATGCAACCAGAGCTGCAGTGGAAGAAGGTATCGTTGCTGGTGGTGGGGTGGCCCTGGTAAGAGCCAAGGCTGTTCTTGATAAGATAAAAGCTGAAAATGCTGATGAGGCTACAGGAATCCAGATTGTGGCCAGAGCTATTGAATCTCCTTTAAGAACTATTGTTGAGAATGCAGGAGGAGAAGGTTCTGTAGTTATCAATAAAGTGCTTGAAGGTAAGAAAGACTTTGGATACGATGCGAAAACCGACACATATGTAGATATGATGAAGGCTGGTATCATCGATCCCAAGAAAGTGACCAGAGTAGCTCTTGAGAACGCTGCTTCTGTTGCTGGAATGATCCTTACTACCGAGTGTGCACTGATGGATATTCCGGAAGATAATGCCGGTGGTGGTGGAATGCCACAAGGTATGGGAGGCGGAATGCCCGGAATGATGTAATTTCAAGCTTACTATAAATCAAAACCCGTTTCCATTGGAAGCGGGTTTTTTTAGGAATAATTATTTAAAGAATCTATTCTTTATCTTTTTTGCAATCACTTTCAATCTCTTCAAGGTGTCCCTGGTTGATCCATTCCATATCGCAGCAATGTCTGGCTGCGTCCAGGGTATCCTCGATCAAAAACATTTCAACATCATTATCCTTTACCTTTTTAGCAATTTTTTCAATCTCTTTATCTCTTTTATCAGGTGAAACATCCCTAATATAAATCGCTTTGATCCTGCCGGGATATTTTTCAACAATCTGGCTGTAAATCTCCGGGTCATGCTGACCGCTGTCCCCAATACAAATAAAATTTAGATCTGGATAGGTTTCCAGAATATGGCTGATCCTTTCCTGCTTATATTCGTTCTTATTGATAGAGAATTTGCCTTTGGTGCCTTTATCTTTAAGTAATAATGGACCTTTAGGTATTTCCTGGTATTCAAAGAAATTTACCAGCAGGTCGAAAAGATTCCATTCGCTTCCTGAAACGTAAAATAATGCATTTCTGCCACTACCATCTGCTCCTTTCAAAAGGGCCCGTAAAAATGCAGCTATCCCGGGAAAAGGACTCCTTTCTGAGGCATCTTTAAGAAGCATTAGACGAAGTTTGGAAATAAAATCGGTGATCTGTGAGACCAGTACGGTGTCGTCTATATCTGAGATAACCCCAAACTCGGCGTCCTTATCAGGTACAAAAATTCTTGCCCTGGCTTTCATTTCATCATCTTCTGTCTTTGAATCCATTAATTCCAGTGCTACCTCAAAACCATGCTTTTCATAATCTATAGGTTCGTCAAATTCGAATTCAAAGTCAAAGAAACCTTCTTTATCTGTCTCTATTTTTAATTCTTTACCGGCATAAGTTGCTTTTACTAGAATGTTGGGAATTTCATCGGTCTCATAGCGTTTATAGGTGTTTCGAATATGCTTTAGCTTACTAACACCTTCTTCCTTGCTTTTAACCTTTTCCTTTTCCAGAACCCTGCCTTTAACAAAAATGTATTTCTCATTGCCATAGCCATAATAGGGCATGATTTTTATAGGTTCAATAAGATCCAGATGATCCTTAATACTGTATTTGGCTTTCGATATTTCGTTTTCTGCTTTTGTAATCGCTTGCAGAAGTCGATCTTTAATTCCTTCGGTCGTACTAATCATAATTTTTTTCTGATTCACTGTAAGTGAGGTATTGATTTAAATAATTTGTCAGCAGCCTCTTAAATTCCATTTTTATACACTGAAAGTCTTTTTCACGGGCAGGTCCCTCACTCGCTGGCCCGTCGCGGCATAAATTGCATTAACGATAGCTGCTGAAGTAGCACCCTGGGCAGCCTCGCCTGCGCCTAAAGGCGGTTCGTAAGGCCGATCAATAATCTGTACTTCCATATGAGGGATATTTGCAATTCGGAAGATTGGGTAGTCTTGCCAATCCAGGCTGGTCACATGGGTTTTGTCAAATTTCACTTCTTCCATCATGGTCCAGCTTGCAGACTGGATCATACCTCCTTCGGTTTGATTTTTTAGGCCATCAGGATTGATGACCTCCCCTGAATCTATTACGCCCCACATATTTTTGATCCTTATCCTCTGGTCTTTTTCCCGGCTTACTTTTACCGCAGCTCCAAAATATGAATCGGTGTTCTTATACCTGGAAAAGGCAAATCCTAATCCTTCATTTCCTGCCAAATGCAGGTTAGAAGTCATCTCCTTCAATTTATTCAATATATCTATCGCCCGTTGGTCTGTAAGATGATCAAGACGGAATTCAAGAGGATCCTTTCCTGCCTTTTCCGCCAGCTCATCCATAAAGCTTTCAATGGCAAAAATATTGGCATAGGCTCCAAGACTCCTTAAAGCCGAAACTCTTAAAGGGCCCTCGAAAAAATGTGCGTCAATTTTTTTATTTTGTATGGTATAGTAAGGCTGTGCATTCCTGTAAGCCCCTCCAAGATAGCCTTGAGAAGGTCCGGTTCTGGTTCCTTCATAGTAAGAAGTGGGCAGTAGATTTTCCTTTCTTCCCCCAGGACGTGTACTATGGGTGTCAGACCATAACTCGTATTTCCAGTTGTTAATCTTCCCATTCTTATCAAGGTTCCCTTCCAGCTCCATAAGCATTGCAGAGCCGTAGGGTTCCCAGCCGTGTTCATCACTCCTTGACCATTGCAGCCGAATATGCTTTCCGGGATTTTCCAGGGCAAGTATAGCGACTTCAGCAGATACATCATCAGCAGCGTTGTGGCCATAGCAGCCGGAGCCCGGTACTCCGGTTACTTGCATTTTGCCTTCGTTGATATTCAGAAGGTCGGCAACTGCCCCCTGTAATGGATATACTCCCTGACTATGGGTCCAGATCTGGAGTTTGTCCCCGTCAAAGAACCCAACAGCACATGAAGGCCCAATAGACCCATGCATAATATAAGGTTTCGAATAAAAAGCCTTGACGGAATTATCCCTGAAGTTCAAATTTCCGGTACTTTCGACATTTTCAGATTTTGACGAAATTTCCTTTATATAATCTTTCCAGGCATCAGTTTGAGGTAAGCTGGCAGGGACAGACCATTTACAATCCCTTTCAAGGATTTCTTTGGCCTTCTGCGCCTGATATTCATCGCCGGCAAGTATCCCGATAAAATTGTTTTTCCTGATAATATTAATGATAGTACTAAGTTTTTCTGCTTTTTCCGGTTTAAATTCTTCCAATACAGAGTTATATGCCGGAGGTCTTATTACACGGGCATGGATCATATCCGGAAATCTAAGGTCCTGAACATATACAGGTTCACCGGTAACCATTTTAAGAATATCTTTCCTGGGAACCGGGGTTCCCACAAGCTGGTATTCAGATTTCCGTTTTAATTTTATTTCTGAAGGGATGGCAGCCTCTATCTGTTTTCCCTGAAGAACTTCTGGAAAGGAATAAGCTTTGCCATTTTCTTTATTGAGGATCTTGCCTTTTTGAAGAATTAGGGATTGTTTCTGTAAATTATATTTTTCTGAAGCAGTTTCAAGGAGTATATCTGCAGCAGTCGCTGCAGCCTTTCTTACATTCATGGCACTTTGGGTGATAGAACGGCTCCCCGCGGTATATCCTTCATTGGGTGTTGTCTTGGTTTCGGCAAGGTGTACTTCAACTTGGTCTATATCCATATTGAGTTCTTCTGCAGCCACCTGTGCGATCGCGATCCGTATTCCCTGTCCCAGTTCCATTTTACCGGTGAAGATGAGTATCCTGCCATCTTCCAGAACCTGGAACCAGTCCTTTACCCTTGGGTCCTGCATAATGACTTCTTCAAAACCACAACTTTCATAAGAAAGGACAGTCTCTGGGATCATGCTGAAACCAATGGCAACATAACCGGTGTTTTTAATAAAAGTTCTGCGGGTGATCTTCATCTTAATCGGCTTTTAGCTGCAGCTTTTTCAACTGCCTTTATAAACCTGCTGTGAGTTCCACACCGGCAGAGTACTCTTTTCAGTCCTTCATCAATGGCGGCCCTATCGGGATCGGGATTTTCCTTCAATAATGAAATCGTGGAGATAAGCATTCCGTTAAGGCAGTATCCGCATTGGGCTGCCTGTTCTTCAAGAAATGCTTCCTGTACAGGATGTAATTTGTCCCTGTTTCCCAGTCCCTTCAGGGTTATGATATCTCTATTCTGAACTACACTTACGGGAATCCTGCAGCTGGGATAGGCTTTATCGTCCAGCAGGACCATACATGCGCCACATTGTTCATAACCACAGCCGTATTTAGGCCCGTTCAATTCCAGCTGATTTCTAAGTACGTAAAGCAAAGGGGTTTCCGGATCCGTTTCCAGTTGATACTTTTTAGAATTTACGGTAAGAGATATTTTATCCATGCTTTCGCTTATTTAGGGATTGTGCCGGTGATTCCTAAATATAACGAAAATATAAATATCTGAATTTAAGGTTTTTATGGTTTGATGTTACGAGTTCTTCATGAAGTCGAAAGCTCCTTTCCTTAGATTGATATCATATTCAAGATAAGCCTTAAGGCAGGCCAGGAAATTTGCCCATCCTTCAGAATTTCTTCCAAACCATTCAATCCCTTTATCATTGGTATCCATTTTCCCTTCCGTAATTCTTACCAGGGTGTTGTTATCAGCTCTGGATTCAAGTTTGATGTCTACATTCAGCTTTTTACCCGGGGCTCCTTCCCATTCAAAAGCAATTAGCTGCGGCTGTATCACTTTGGTTACTTCTATATTAAATTTGTCATCAAATTCAGGGAATTTCCAGGTAATGGTTTCTCCCTCAATCATTTTACCACTGCCTTCTGCAATAAAATAATTAGACATTTTAGCCGGATCTATAATGGCGTCAAATACTTCATCTACTGGTTTCGAGATTTGAATGGCGGTTTTTATTTCAAGCTGTGTCATAAGATTTATTTAGGTAGAATTTTAAAGTTCGGAAAAATTATTCTTTTTACTAATTATTTATGCCTGGAAGTAAAGATGCGACGCATCAGATGAAGCCTTATTATTTTATTTATCTTGGTTGAGAAAACTGACTGACCTCATGAATCAAAATATTAAAAGACTCATTCTGCTTCTGGGCCCTTTGATGTTTATTTTATTACAAATACTGGGAAGACCGGCATCAATGCCCGAAGAAGCGTTTGAAGTATTATGTGTTACTATCTGGATGGCCCTGTGGTGGGTCTTTGAGGTCATACCTATTTCGGTAACTGCGATTTTACCAATAATCCTTTTTCCTTTAACCGGTGCGGTTGATATTGAAACAACTACCGCTGCATTCGGTCATAAATACGTTTTTCTCTATCTGGGAGGTTTTATACTAGCTGTGGCAATAGAAAAATGGGACCTTCATAAAAGGATCGCACTTTCAATTATCAATCTGATTGGAACCAATATCAAACTTATTATCCTGGGTTTTATGGTAGCTACAGCCTTTTTGTCTATGTGGATCTCCAATACAGCTACAACTGTTATGATGCTTCCTATCGGGACAGCGATAATTTCCCAGTTAAAGGATAATCCCAGTACCGCTGAGGATGAAAACAAAATTTTCGGAAAGGCACTAATGCTTGCCATAGCTTATAGCGCCTCTATTGGCGGGGTTGCCACCTTAATTGGAACGCCTCCCAACCTTGTTTTTGCAGGAATAGTAGAAGAACTCTATGGTATTGAGATCAGTTTTCTTAAATGGTTAATGCTTGGCTTACCTATTTCTATTGTACTTCTTTTCCTGTGCTGGAAGTATCTCACTGTAAAAGCCTTTAATTTTGGTCAAAGTCGGTTCCCGGGTGGGAAAGAGGAAATACGACGTCTCTTGCAGCAGCTCGGGAATCTGAATAAGCAGGAGAAAAGAGTATTACTGGTTTTTAGCCTGACAGCTTTCTGTTGGATCAGCCGAAGTTTTTTGTTGCAACCATTTCTGCCTTTTATAGACGATACCATAATAGCCATGTCAGCGGCGGTTGTCCTTTTTATAATTCCTTCGGGTAAACCAAAACAAAAACTTATTAGCTGGGAAGAAGCAGTTAAAATTCCATGGGGTATTATTCTGCTTTTTGGTGGAGGCATGGCACTGGCTAAAGGTTTTAGCGATTCCGGTTTGGCAGTGTGGATAGGAGAGCAGCTCGTAAACCTTGAAAATTTACCTCTATTCCTTCTCGTTGTAGTACTCATAGCTGCCGTGAATTTTCTAACAGAAGTCACTTCCAATCTGGCAACAACGGCCATGCTGTTACCTATACTGGCTCCCATGGCTGTGGCTCTTGATTTGCACCCTTATTTTTTGATGGTCGGCGCCACGCTTGCAGCTTCCTGTGCATTCATGCTTCCGGTGGCCACACCTCCCAATGCGGTGGTTTTTGGATCCGGTTATCTGCACATCCCCGATATGATAAGAACGGGAATATGGATGAATATAGTTTCGATAATTATCCTGAGCCTGGTGGTATATTTTGCCTTACCTATAATCTGGGATTTCGATCCTGAAGTGATACCCAAGAAATTTGAATTGTCAAAAATCTAATTCGTATCTCCTTGTATTTCCTCTTCTGAGTGATTTTTCTTTGACTTTAAAAAGTATTTTGGACTCACCCCATATTTTTCTTTGAATATCTTCGAGAAGTAACTGCGATTGTTCAGCCCAATAGATGTCACGATCTCAGAAATGTTCTTTTCGGAAAGCATCAGCATTTCTTTGGCAGCCTCAAGCTTTACATGCTGCATGTATTTGTTCACCGTAAGATTATAGACATACTTAAAACCATCCTGGAGTTTATTCACATTGGTACCCGCTTCTTTAGCAAGAGACTCAACAGTATGATTTGTGCTAAGATCTCCCTGGATGCGTTTGGCTACATAATCTACTTTTTGGATGTCAGATTTTCTGAGGATCTTTGGCAGGTTTTCACCGTTCTCATCGTCTTCATACTGAGCTATCTGTATTACCATCATCTCAAAGGCTTTTCCTTCCAAAAAGAGACTCCTCAGAAAACCGGTATAATCCTTAGTGTTGATCGCGTCCATAAGATCTGCCGCTTTAATACTGTAATTCCCCTGGTAAAAAAATTGGTTTTTAGAAACCGCGTCCTTGAAAAGTTCTTTCAGTGTAGGGTCCAGATCTTTGAAATCATAATTAGAACGGTGGGCAAAAATAGACCTTATAATTTCCAGACTTGAAACGTGAGTGGGAACATTCTTTTTGAAGTATAATATATGACCATCGTAGCCACTACTGCTCACTACGATATTTTGATACGGATCAATTTTATGGACCTTATCGCTCTTTTGAAAACTATGTTTAACGCTCCCTTCTGAACAGAAAATGAATTTAAGCGGATGCACGGTATTGATAGAGAAATGGATCTCTACGTCTTCATTAAATTTACAATTGTAGTTGACAAAACCTATTCCGGAATCAAAACTGCATCCCCTGATATATCCTTCACCTAGTTCTGAAGGAATCTCAATAGTCAGTTCACCACTGCTGTTTTTCAATTCCGTCTCCAAACAACCAGCAATATCTTCCAGGATCTCATTTACCGGTAAAGTTTTTACATTTATTCTCATATGCAGTAGTGGTGCTAATAACGCCCATTTAAAGTTAAGCGTTTTTAACAAATTATTTAAAAATATTGGTGGCGTAAAATTATAATTTGTGTGAAAAAATTAAGAATCGGAAAGAAATATATTATTCTTTGAGATAATTGTAATGCGAAAAACGTTATTCACAATCTTCCGAAAGCTATTATTCAGGCAGGTTTCAGTTTTATGAGGTCAAATTCCCGAATGAAAATAATTTGTTAAATGTTACTGCTGTCTTCTTAGTAGGTCCTTTTTATTTTAAATTCAGGAAAAGTAATATTATGAGTAAACATGACAGATCTTCACCGGTGCCTACCAAGCATCGTGAATCGGAAGAAGGAAGAAATCAATCAACAGAGACAAGAACCGATAAGTCCAGATCAAAATTATGGATCGTTATACTTATTGTTATTGTATTTTTACTTATTATTCTTGCCGTAACAGGCGTTGTAACCTTATAAAACTGATCGCCTTAATTTTTCGTAAATATTTTAAATGCTTAAAGCATAATTGATTCGCTATGTCTAAAAATTATTATGATCCTGCCGATTTGAGAAAATTCAGGGAGATAACTGAATGGAGTGAAGAACTGGGTACTAAATTCTTTGATTATTATGGAAAAGTGTTCGAGGAAGGAGCGCTATCTGCCAGGGAGAAATCCCTTATCGCCCTTGCTGTTTCGCATGTGGTGAAATGCCCTTATTGCATTGATGCCTACACCAAGGATGGGTTGCAGCGTGGGATTACCAAAGAAGAGATGATGGAAGCCGTTCATGCCGGTGCAGCCATAGAAAGTGGTGCGACCCTGGTCCATGGCGTGCAAATGATGAATAAATACAAAAAGCTGAGCATGTAAGTTAATTCAGAAAAACTGAACTAACTAATACTCAAGAAAACCTGTTTATGACAATTAAGTCTTTAAAAGCCAGAAAGGACGATCTTTCAAGCCCTGAAAACCAACTCGAATTTTTAAGTAATGGGATCTTTAAGAAAGGGGAACTGCCTCTTTTTAAAGAAAAGATCGCTGAATCTGGAAAATATCCTTTAAAGCCCAAAAAGCTTGAAATATTACAGATCAACCTTGGTTATATGTGTAACCAGGTTTGTTCACATTGCCATGTAGATGCGGGCCCTGACAGGAAGGAGATCATGACACCGGCAACAATGAAGCAGTGTCTGGAAGTGATCAAAAACACAGGAGCACATACGCTTGATCTTACCGGCGGTGCTCCGGAAATGAACCCTAATTTCAGGTGGTTTGTGGAAGAAGCTTCCAAAGCCGGGATCAAAGATTTTATCGTTCGTTCAAATCTTACCATTATTCTTGCTAACAAGAAATATCATGATCTGCCCGAATTTTTCAGGCAACATAATGTGCATGTGGTTTCTTCCCTTCCTTTTTATAAAAGGGAAAAGACAGATAAACAGCGTGGGAGTGGTGTTTTTGACAAGTCTATCAAGGCGCTTCAGATGCTGAATAAAGTGGGATATGCGCAGGAAGGGACTGGCTTGAAACTGGACCTGGTCTATAACCCGTCAGGAGCATTTCTTCCAACCAATCAGCAGGCCATGGAAAATGATTTTAAAGTGGCATTAAAGGAGGATTTCAATATAGATTTTGACAATCTCTTTGCAATCACAAATTTACCAATAAGTCGTTTTCTGGAATATCTTATCGCTTCAGAAAATTATGAAGATTATATGTATTCTTTGGTGGAGGCCTACAATCCTTCGGCTGTTGAAAACGTAATGTGTACAAATACGATTTCGATAAGCTGGGACGGCTGGTTATACGATTGCGATTTTAATCAGATGCTGGACCTTAAAGTGAATAGCAAGGTGAAGCACATCAGTGAATATAATGAAGACCTGTTAAACGATAGAAATATTATCATTTCTCAACATTGCTACGGTTGCACAGCAGGAGCCGGTAGTAGTTGTCAGGGAAGCGTTGCATAGGATTTTGGATATGATGAAGCCCCATTTATTTCTTTTGATACTTATGTCTGCTTTGCCTTCGTTGTACGCACAGCAATCTATCGGTGATCTTTTGGAAAAATATAACTCCGGGAATGTCCCGTACATTTCTGTCGAGGAATTAAGAATGCAGCAGCTGGATAGCAATGTGATCATCCTGGATGCACGTGAACAGGAGGAATTTGAGGTAAGTCATATTAAAGGTGCTCATTTTATAGGCTATAATGAATTCGATATTTCCCGGCTTAATAATTATCCTAAGAACAGGAAGATAGTGGTCTACTGTTCTATTGGGGTAAGATCAGCCAAGATCGGGGATAAGCTCCAGAATGCTGGCTTCAAAAATGTAAGAAATCTTTACGGCGGAATCTTTTCCTGGAAAAATAAGGGATATGAAGTTATGAATTCTGAAGGAAAGCAAACAGAGAAAGTGCATGCATACTCAAAGCACTGGTCAAATTGGTTAAAAAATGCCGAAAAGGTTTATTAAGTGAATAAAGAGAATCTACTTATAATTTTTACCAAAAATCCCGTTAGGGGTAAGGTGAAGACGAGGCTTGCCAAAGACCTTGGAGAAGAGAATGCACTGGAAATTTATAAATTCCTTTTAAAACATTCTTTTGATATAACTGTCTCTCTTGAGGTGACTAAACAGGTGTATTATTCAGATGAGATACCTGAGAAAGATATGTGGAATGATGGGAATTTCATTAAAAAACAACAGAAAGGAAATGATCTTGGCGAACGGATGGAGAATGCTTTTAAAGATGGATTTGCAGATGGTTTTCAAAGAATTGTAATCATTGGGACAGATCTTATCGAGCTGAAGACAGATGATATTAAGGAAGCTTTCAGGCATTTATATGATAATGATTATGTAGTGGGTCCTGCGGAAGACGGAGGATATTATCTTCTAGGTATGAATTCTTTAAATTCGGAAATCTTTAAAAATAAAGAATGGAGTACTTCCGGTGTTCTGAGAGATACATTGAAGGATATGGAAGGCTCTAAAATCAAATTATTACGAACCCAAAACGATATAGATGTGCCTGGTGACATTGAAGCTCACCCGGTCTTTCAAAAAATTATAGAATATGAGCGACAGAATTGATGAATCTGTAGACTATTTAAAATCCAAAGGCTTTGGCAAGCCTGAAATAGGTATTATCCTGGGAACCGGCCTGGGTCAGTTACTGGATGAAATCGATATTGAAGTAGAGACAAGTTATAACCATATTCCCTATTTTCCAACGGCTACCGTAGAATTTCACAAAGGGAAACTTATTTACGGTAGCCTGGAAGGAAAGAAGGTTGTGGTGATGCAGGGAAGGTTCCATCTCTATGAAGGCTACAGTCTTTTTGATGTAACCTATCCCGTAAGAGTCATGAAAAGACTGGGGATAAAAAGAATGCTGGTTTCAAATGCTTCCGGGGCGATCAACCTTGATTTCCAAAAGGGCGAACTAATGCTGATAGATGATCATATTAACCTGCAGGGAGGTTCACCTCTGGCTTTTCATGGGGTAGATCGTTTGGGAGAGCGTTTCGTAGATATGAGCGAGCCTTACGATCCCGATATGAACAGGCTTTTTGAAGAATCTGCAAAGGAGAATAATATCACTTTACATAAGGGAGTATATGCCTCAGTACTGGGTCCGCAACTGGAGACCAGGGCAGAGTACAGATACCTTAAAATCATCGGCGCAGATGCGGTAGGGATGAGTACCGTTCCCGAGGTGATTGTAGCCAATCACCTTGAGATTCCCGTTTCGGCAATTTCAGTGATAACAGATCAGGGAGATCCTGATAATCTTGAAAAGGTGAATATAAAGGATATCCTGGCCATGGCTGCGAAAGCGGAACCCGATATGGTAAAATTATTTAAAGGAATACTAAATAAAATTTAAGAATAAATTGATTTGAGGCATTTTGGAAGCTATCCCGGGAGATAAGGCTTTAATCTGATAGGAAGAATTCGCCACGAATATAAATTTCAAATTCTCAAATCATCCCATTGATAAATTAATAAATGAGCTATTTAGAAACGACAAAAGATGTATACAGGGAGGCGGCTTTAACGCCTGATGTTGGATTATGCTGCACCACCAATCCCATCTGGGAATTACCTGGATTAAAGATCCCGAAGATCATGCAGGAAATGAACTATGGTTGTGGAACCACTGTACATGCCAGGGACCTTACCAATAGTCCCAAAACGCTGTATGTAGGTGTGGGCGGAGGAATGGAATTGCTTCAGTTCGCTTATTTTTCAAGGCAGGAATCCGGGGTGGTAGGAGTAGATGTGGTGGACGAAATGCTGGAGGCTTCGAGAAGGAATTTTAAGGAAGCCGAGGAATTGAATCCCTGGTTCAAATCTGAATTCGTAGATCTGAAAAAAGGAGATGCCACAGATCTTCCGGTGGAGGACAATTCCATTGATGTGGCTGCCCAGAACTGCCTTTTTAATATTTTCAAGACCGAAGAGCTTACAAAAGCTTTAAAGGAAATGTATCGTGTTCTGAAACCTCATGGCCGGCTGGTGATGAGCGATCCTACCTGCGAGCAGGAGATGAACGAAGAGCTAAGGAATGATGAAAGGTTACGTGCCTTATGCCTTAGCGGAAGCCTTCCTATTAAGGATTATGTAAAAGCGCTGACGGATGCAGGCTTTGGTACCATTGAGATTCGTGCCAGGAAACCATATAGAATCCTGGATCCTAAAAACTATCCTACCAAAAATCTCGTATATATAGAGTCTATTGAAGTGGCCGCGATCAAAGATCCGATGCCGGAGGATGGTCCCTGTGTTTTTACGGGAAAAGCAGCGATTTATTACGGTGAAGATGATCATTTTGATGACGGGGCAGGTCATATTCTCATTAAGAATCAGCCTTTGGCGATCTGTGATAAAACTGCCGGAGCACTGGCTTCTCTGGGGAGAGATGATATATTTATTAGTGAGTCTACCTTCCATTACGATGGCGGGGGTTGTTGCTAAGAGATGTTTTGCCAGGCTGAGCTGAGTCGAAATCCATATTTTAAAAAGATATTATGAAAAAGCTTATTCTGATTTTTGCACTCCTGATTTGCGGAGTCTTCGCTTTTGCTTCCTGTAACCTTATTTCCAGCGCAGGTTTTAATAGTAAAGGGCTTCCAAATCCTGATGTAAATGATGAAATAAGGGCAGAAATGGGATCAGAGGTTCAGCTTGATCACGGTGCCTGGAATTCGCTTCTTCAGAAATATGTGGCTGAAAACGGCCTGGTGAATTATAAGGCTTTTAAGAAGGACAGAGAGAAGCTGGATGAATACCTGAAAATGTTATCAGATCAGGTTCCTGATGATAGCTGGTCTGATGCTGAGTTACTGGCCTACTATATCAATCTTTATAATGCCTATACGGTAGATCTTATCCTGAGGAATTATCCGGTAAAGAGTATCAAGGATATTGACGGCCCATGGACAAATGAATTCGTCAGGGTTGGTGATGCCAATATCTCGCTTGGTGCATTAGAGAACAGTATCCTCAGAAAGATGAATGAGCCAAGGATACATTTTGCGATTAATTGTGCGTCCATATCCTGTCCAAAATTAATGGATGAAGCCTATACGGCAGAAAAGATAGAAGAGCAGCTTGAAAAGGCTACCAGGGAATTTATCAATTCCGATAAGAATGAGATCACTGCCAATTCCGTTAAGCTATCATCGATCTTTGACTGGTATAAAGGAGACTTTACTGAAGATGGCATGACGCTTATAGACTATGTGAACCAATATTCCGACACCAGGATTAATTCAGGTGCCTCCATATCCTTTAAAGAATATGACTGGAATCTTAACGAAGCCAAGTAGTTGACTGATGATCAGTCTTGTTATTCCAGTCTATAATGAAGAAGAGCAGCTTCCGGTTCTTTTAAACCATCTGGAAAAGGTTTCAGCTGGTAATATTTCAGAAATTATAATCGTTGATGGTGGTAGTAATGATGGTACGGCAGAGGTTGTAAAAAATTTCGAAAAAACAGTTTATATAAATTCAGAAAAGGGACGTGCTATTCAAATGAATAAAGGTGCACAGGCCGCGAATTCTGATATTCTCTATTTCCTTCATGCAGATAGTCTTCCGCCGGAGGAATTCGATAAACTTATCCTGGAGCAGGTAGAAAAAGCTAATAAAGCCGGTTGTTTTCAGATGAAGTTCGATAAGGACCACTGGTGGCTTAATTTAATGGGTTGGCTTACAAGAGTAAATCATATCTCCTGCCGGGGTGGTGATCAGTCTCTTTTTGTGGAAAAGGAACTTTTTGAAAAGATCGGAGGCTTTGATGAATCCTATAAGGTCTATGAAGATAACGAGATCGTAAAACGTTTGTATGAGCAGAACCAATTTGTGATCATAAAGAGCTGGCTTACAACATCAGCACGCCTTTACGAAAAATTGGGCGTATGGAAAACACAGCTTCTTTTTGTGGAGATCTACTGGAAAAGAAGGTTCGGTGCAACAGCCGAGGAACTCTACACTCACTACTACAGGAGGCTTAATTCCTGAATTTCCTGTAATATTCCCTAACCACCTTTTCGGCAGGTTTATTTTGTGGTGTAAAGCGATTGTTCTCAATTCCTCCCGCTTCTTCATGCTGATGCCATTTCCATAAAAAACCTCCTGCAAACCAGTTCTCGGTCCAGAACTCTTCGTAGATTACAGAAAGTGCCCTTGCCTGCAGGTTATGGTTTATACTACTGATCTCTCTTTCCGAATTCCAGGGTTCTTTTAACGCGAAATCAACATTTCGGTAACCATATTCGGTAAACATAACCGGAATACGATGAGTGGAAGAAAGTTCTTTAAGCATTTCTTTGTGCTGTTTCCAGCCTTCCTGAATTTCTTCCTGGTTTGGGGATATTTTTTCACTTAAGGGGAAATAGGCGTCTGCACCAATATAGTCGAGGTCTTCCCAGATATCAGTTTTATCCACTTTATCCCAGTTCTCAGCATAGACTAATTTGCCATCGTATGTCATTCTTAATTCGGCGATCAGATCCTTCCAGAATTCCGGTCGTTCATTCACGAAATTGAATAGTTCCGTTCCAATACAAAACAGTTCAACATTATGTTCTGCGGCAATGGAAGCATACAAAAGAATATATTGGCGATATGAAGATTCAAACTTTTTCCAGTCCGCTTCAGAAGAAAAATCAAGATCTCCCGTAAACTGCCCGTTCCTTATCCAGATCTGAGGTTTTACCATGATCTTAAGATTCCTTGCCTGAACCAGTTTAATAGCCTGCTCAATCCCTTCTGCCCTTTCTCCAAACCATTGTCTATCAAGATTAAAATAAAGTTCGGCTTCATTGGTGTGCCGCATAAAGGCAAAGGGCATGAGAGCGACTGCATTTGAGTTTATATCAAGGATTTTTTCAATATGATCTTTAGTAAGACTATCCCTGGAAGCAACCAGGCTCAGGCCATTCAACTTTTTAGCATTGAGGGGAATATCAGCCTGGCAGGAACATAAAAATGTTCCGACTATATAAATGAAAAGTTTAAAATGCTTTTTCGGCAGGGTCATGTCTCAGCTATTATTTAAGCACAGTACTTGGGATTCTGGCTATTTTCTGCTTACTTTACTCGAATACAGTTCTGGCAAAATCAGCCTTGCCAAATTATGAAAAATTAATGGAGCATATCGTAATTATTGGAAATGGCATTTCCGGGATCACTGCCGCCAGGCATATCCGGAAAAGATCTGATAACAGGATCACTGTGATCTCTGCTGAATCTGACTTTTTCTTTTCCCGTACCGCCCTTATGTATGTCTATATGGGCCATATGAAGTGGGAACATCTGAAACCTTATGAAGACTGGTTCTGGGAAAAGAACAGGATTGAGTTGAAGAATGCCTGGGTTGAAAATATCGATTTTGATAAAAAGGAGCTTAATTTTTCTGAAGGGGATTCTATGACTTATGATAAACTGGTGCTGGCGACCGGCTCGGTCTATAACAAATTTGGCTGGGAAGGTGAAGACCTTGAAGGCGTACAGGGACTGGTGAGTAAACAGGATCTGGAACTGCTTGAGAAGAATACAAAATTCACAAAAAAGGCGGTCATTGTCGGTGGCGGACTGATAGGCGTTGAACTTGCTGAAATGCTGCGTACCAGAAAGATCGAAGTGACTTTCCTTGTGCGTGAGCAGGCTTTCTGGCATAATGTTTTGCCTCTTCCTGAAGGTGAGATGATATCCGATCATATTAAAGCCCACGGCATAGACCTAAGACATAATGTTGAACTTGATAAGATCCTTTCTGACGGAAACGGTAGAGTGAGGGCAGTAACTACCAGTGAAGGTGAAGAAATTGAATGCCAGTTAGTAGGTTTATGTACAGGTGTACGTCCCAATATTGAGTTTTTAAGGGATACTCCGCTGGAGACAGATAAAGGCATACTTGTCAATGAATATCTGGAAACGAATATCCCTGATGTATATGCCATTGGTGATTGTGTGCAGCATCGCCAGATTTCTGGTGGAAGAAAAGCTGTTGAACAGGTATGGTATACCGGCAGGATCATGGGGGAAACACTCGCGCAAACTTTAACGGGAAACCCCACGAAATATACTCCCGGGAACTGGTTCAATTCAGCTAAATTCTTTGATATAGAATATCAGACCTATGGCTGGGTTTTACCAAAATCCACGGCCAACGAATCACATTTTTACTGGCAGCACCGCAAGGAACTTAAGGCCATTACCATTGCATATAATAAGGATTCGGGGGAATTTATAGGGATCAATACTTTTGGAATCAGGATGCGGCATGAAGTTCTCGATAAATGGCTTACCGAAAAGAAGAGCATAGAGTTCGTTCTGGCCAATCTGAAACAGGCCAATTTCGATCCCGAATTCTACGACCACCATGAAAAGGAAATTTTCAGAAGTTTTAAGAATAATCTACAGGAAGCATAAAAATGTAAAGACCTCACTGGTCTTAAAACCTGTGAGGTTTAACTAAGAAAGATGCAATACGAACCATTGATAGCAGACAGATATTACCACGTTTTTAACCGTGGTAATAACAAACAGCAGATTTTCTTTGAAAGGGAGAATTATCATTATTTTTTAAAACTCATTAAAAAATATCTGGTCCCTGTTTGCGATGTCTACGCCTATTGCTTAATAAGTAATCACTTCCATTTACTCATAAAAACAAAAGGGGAGATTGCTGATAAGGCTATTTCCCAGGCTTTCTCTAATTGTTTTAACTCTTATACAAAAGCCATTAATAAATCTTATAATAGAAGTGGGAGCTTGTTTCAGGATAGGTTTAAAAGAAAAGTGGTGCAAGAGGAGAAGTATTTGCGTAAGTTGATTATTTATATTCATTTGAACCCGGAGCTTCATCAATTAATTGAAGATTTTACCAATTATGATTTCTCTTCTTTTAAAAGTTTCCTGACGGTAAAACCAAGTTTATTGAAAAGAGAGGAAGTTCTAGGTCTTTTTGGTGACCTCGAGAATTTTAAGTTTGTACATGCAGAACGAAATTTTGAAATTGAACAAAACAAAGAGGAGCTATTCTTAGAATAAAGGAGACCTCACAGGTTTTTAAAACCTGTGAGGTCTAAAAAAAAATTATATGAGCAGACTAGAACATAATATGGCAATGACGGGGGATGCGCCCGCCACACTTTCGGGAAAGCAGAAACTGGCTACCGGAATTGGCGTCGCAGGTTTATTTATACTAATACTTGCCATTGCTAATGTCAATTTTCCTAATAAAACCCTGTTTCTTTCTCTTTCTTTAGGTCTTATTGCCGCGGGAACCATCATTTTCGCCAATGATGCTTACCTGGGAAAACACAAAGGGGTAAAAAATGATGGAATCTGGTTCCGGTCTATGACGGGCCGGGGTTTCTGGGCCTGGATCGCGGGGATTTCCCTGACTCTTTTTTACATTGTTTTATACTGGTATCCCGAGTATTTAGGTTTGAATCCTGATGGGGAGAACACCGGGATAGTTGCCTTATTCGATCCCCTGAGCAAACTGATCAATGGCGGCCCTGCGAGTCAGTGGTTTGTTTATGGAACGCTGTATACCCTGGCGATCCTGGTCTTTGGATATAAGTTCATTCTTAAATACCGCCACAACAGGTATGAGGTGATAAGAACTTTTTCGGTCATGTTCTTTCAGCTTGGTTTTGCCTTTTTGATCCCTGAGATTCTGATCAGGTTAAATAAGCCTTATTATGACTTCAAGAATATCTGGCCGCTTAATTATGACCTTTTTGCCGGATATAAACTTGAGGAATTTCTTTCCGCCGGGAACCTGGGAATGTTCATGCTGATCTTTGGAATTGTTTCCATCTTTGTGATTACTCCCATCCTTACCTATAAATATGGAAAACGATGGTATTGTTCCTGGGTGTGTGGATGTGGAGGACTTGCCGAAACTGCCGGTGACCCGTACCGGCATCTGTCAGATAAGTCACTTTTTGCCTGGAAAGTGGAGCGCTGGGTGATACATAGCGTTCTGGTCTTTGTAACGGTAATGACTATCGCAGTTGTCTATAGTTTCCTGGGTGATGAGTCCCAGGGATACTGGCTAACCAAAGATGTTTTCCTTTGGGCCAGCGCTCTATTGCTTACCCTGGTTTTTGCACTTATCATGATCTTTAAAAGAGAAGAGCTTGCAAAAGACGCTAAAATAGGAGCGGTCTCCTATTTCGTGATCATACTGGCCATCATAGGGATCAATTATTTCAGCGGGAATTACAAGATCTTCTTCTTTGATGCCTACCTGTTAAGACAATGGTACGGATTCCTGATTGGTGCTGCTTTTTCAGGGGTTATCGGGGTTGGCTTTTATCCAATCTTCGGAAGTCGTGTGTGGTGCCGTTTTGGTTGTCCTTTTGCAGCGATCCTGGGAATGCAGCAACGGCTTTTCTCCAAATTCAGGATAACCACTAATGGAGGACAGTGTATCTCCTGTGGGAATTGTTCCGTTTACTGTGAGATGGGTATCGATGTACGCGCATATGCTCAGAAAGGTCAGAATATTGTAAGATCCAGTTGTGTAGGCTGCGGAATCTGTTCAGCGGTATGTCCCAGAGGTGTGCTGAAACTTGAGAATGGTTCAAGAAAGGACAGGATCAGATCTGAGGAAGCTGTGATGAGCGATAATGTAGATCTGATGGATTTAATCGACGAGAGTAGTAAATAAATGCCAAGCTTGTTCTAAATTTGCGCCCTTAAACTTCGCATAAAATAGAAACCAACTGCATGCCCCAGCATATAAAAGTTATAATCCCGGCCTTTAACGAAGCTGATTCAATTGCCCATGTTATTGGTGATATCCCTGATTTCGTGGAAGAGGTGATCGTGGTGAACAATAATTCCAGCGATGATACCGAAAAGAATGCGGCGCAGGCGGGAGCTACTGTTCTTACCGAGAAAAGAAAGGGGTATGGCTATGCATGCTTAAAGGGGATGGATTATATCGCTTCTCAAAAGCCGAAACCGGATATTATTGTGTTCCTGGATGGGGATTATTCTGATCATCCTGAGGAAATGGGCAGGGTGCTGCAACCGATTATTGAAGAAGATAAAGACTTTGTAGTGGGAGCCCGGGTGAAGAGATGGAGGGAAAAAGGTTCAATGACCGTTCCGCAGATATTTGGTAACTGGCTGGCCACAACCCTGATGAAATTATTTTTTGGTTCCACCTTTACCGATCTTGGTCCCTTCAGGGCGATTAAATATGAAAAACTGATTCAGCTGGAAATGCAGGATAAAACTTATGGCTGGACGGTTGAAATGCAACTCAAGGCTTTACGACAAAACCTAAGCTATGCCGAGGTGCCGGTGCACTATAAAAATCGTATTGGCTTCTCAAAAGTTTCAGGAACTGTGAAAGGTGCTATCTTTGCAGGAATAAAGATCCTCGGCTGGATTTTTAAATATAGTTTTAAATGATAGATTTAGCGGTAATTACAATTTATACTCTTGCCTTACTCGTTATCTTTATTTATAGCCTTTCCCAGCTTCATCTGCTTTTCAATTATCTAAAGGCCATAAGAGCTACAGATGATTCAGAGAAATTTGATTTTTCGGGCAAAGATGAATTGCCGCAAGTAACCATTCAGCTCCCTCTGTATAATGAATACTATGTAGTGGAGCGACTTTTAAGAAATATCGCTCAGATCAATTACCCTAAAAACAAACTGGAGATACAGGTGCTGGATGATTCTAACGATCATTCCGTGGAAAAGACCAGAGACCTGGTGTCAGAGATCAGTTCAAAGGGATTCGATATACAGCATATTAGAAGAATTGATAGAGAAGGTTTTAAAGCCGGAGCCCTGAAGGAGGGACTGAAAATTGCAAAAGGAGAGTTTATCGCGGTTTTTGATTCCGATTTTATGCCTGGCGAAGACTGGCTTTTAAAGACCCTTCCCTATTTTAAGAATGAAAAGATTGGCGTGGTGCAGACCCGCTGGGGGCATTTAAATCGGGATTATTCCCTGCTGACTAGGATACAGGCCTTTGCACTAGACTTTCACTTTATCCTGGAGCAGACAGGCAGGAACTTTGGTCGCAATTTCATCAATTTTAATGGTACCGCTGGTATCTGGCGTAAGGAGTGCATTATAGATGCAGGAAACTGGAGCGGGGATACCTTAACGGAAGATCTTGACCTTAGTTACCGTGCACAAATGAAAAATTGGGAATTCAAGTATCTTGAGGATGTGGAAACCCCGGCTGAACTACCGGTAGTCATCAGCGCGGCGAGGAGTCAGCAATTCAGATGGAATAAGGGCGCTGCCGAAAACTTCAGAAAGAACTACGGAAAACTCCTTAAAGATCCTTCGGTTTCATTCAGTACCAAGTTCCACGGTTTCTTCCATTTGCTTAATTCCAGTATGTTCCTGATTGTACTGCTGCTGGCTGTAATGAGTGTTCCCGTACTATACATAAAAAATACAAATCCCGATTTTAGCTTGTATTTCAATGTGCTGGCGGCATTTGCCGTGAGTACAGTAATCTTCTTTGCCTGTTATTATGTGGCCTATGTAAAAATTCACGGAAAAGGAATAAAGAATTTTTTCAGGTTCATTGGAATGTTCTTTACCTTTTTTTCAATCGCGATGGGCTTCTCGGTACATAATTCCCTGGCTGTGCTGGAAGGTCATTTCGGAAAGAAATCTGAATTTATCAGGACCCCCAAGTTCAATATAAATTCTTTGAAGGATAGCTGGAAAGGGAACAGGTACCTTAACAATAAATTTTCGGCTAATCTTATTATTGAAATATTGCTCTTTCTCTATTTTGGCTTTGCGATATTCAGTGCCTTTAAACTGAATGAATACGGCTTGCTTTTATTCCATCTAATGCTTTTCAGTGGCTTTGGTTTTGTGGTTTTTAAAAGCCTGAAAGCTGAAGTTTGATTAATTTAGCAGGAAGCTGACCAGATTCCCATGGATTTCCGAAAACTAAAACTCTATCAGACCCCGATTATCTTAAGTCTGGGCTGTATGGCTTTCTACCTTTCCTTTGCTTATGACCTTGACCGGAGTGATTTTATAAAACTGGCAGGACTCTATGGAGCTTTGTTTTTTATGAGCTTTAAACTTATCCAGGTCCAGAAGCATAACTTCTGGATACTGGTTTCTATTGCACTTATTTTCAGGCTGCTCTTTATCGTTTCGCTTCCTAATCTATCCCAGGACTATTTTCGGTTTATATGGGACGGAAGATTACTTGCAAATGGCTGGAACCCTTACGAATTTATCCCGATGGAACTTATAGGAGCGCAGGGTTTTACGATAGCACAAGCCAGGGAACTGCTGCAGGGGATGGGAAGTCTCAGCGCGGGAAATTTTACTAATTATGCACCGGTAAATCAATTGATCTTTTCCTTTGCCGGATGGCTAGGTCCAACCAGTATTTTATTCTCCGTAATTCTTTTAAGAATAGTGATCATCCTGGCCGATTTTGGCACCCTGTTTTATGGGAGTAAACTACTAAGGTCTCTGGGATTACCCGAATACCGGATCTTCTGGTACATACTAAATCCTTTTATCATTATTGAACTTACCGGGAACCTGCATTTTGAAGGGGTTATGGTTTTCTTCCTGGTCTGGTCGCTTTATCTCCTGCATAAAAAGAAATGGATATGGAGCGCCATTATTTTCGGGCTTTCGGTTTCAGTAAAATTACTGCCCCTGATGTTCCTGCCATTACTGTTCAGGTATTTTAAGACTTCTACTTCGCTTAGCCGTATAAATGATTCAAGCGGGACCAGCAATAGCATAAAAAGAAGTCGCCCCGATCGATGTCCGGAAGTCTTGAACATCAGGAAACTGATTCTTTTTTACCTGATCGTTCTCATCATTTTTATAGCTTTCTTTTCCCCTTTCTATTCCCCCGAAGTCATTCAGAATTTCACTCAGAGTATCGGACTATGGTTTGGAAAATTCGAGTTTAATGCCAGTATTTATTATATAGTTCGATGGATAGGATTCCAGGTGAAAGGTTATAATATTATTGAAACTGCCGGTTTGGTACTGGCGGTTATTACTTTTTTAATAATTCTGGCACTAAGCTTTTTCAGAAAAAATGCCACTACCAGGCAGCTTATTACCAGTATGCTTTTTGCGATCACTGCCTACCTGTTCCTTTCCACTACCGTGCATCCATGGTATCTGGCTATTCCTCTTGTGCTTTCAGTATTCACTGAATTCAGATATATGATAGTTTGGACAGCGGTGGTCATTCTCAGTTATTTTACCTATTCCAATGCTGAATTTCAGGAAAGCCTTTGGCTGCTGGCACTGGAATATATCATCGTATTTAGCTTTTTAGGATGGGAATTATTAAAGCCTGGGAAAACGATTAAGGTTTGATTTCGGCATCATACGGAATATAATTATTCCATTCCCAGGGAGTGTAAACATCTTTCAGGGCTACTTCCAGTAATTCTTTAAAAATACTTTCTCCGTTTTCGCTATTGGTCATTATTAAAATACCTTTTCCTACTTCCGGAAACAATACTGAAAAATGCTCAAAGCCGCTTCCGTGGCCACCCTTCGATGCTGCCCATCCATAAGGAGTTCTATATAAACCCCAACCCAGGCCATAAGAAAGATTAATATCATCGTTCAGGTTACCATCTTTTTCTGAAAGCGGCCCAAATTGCCTTAAAGAGCGTATCCTGATCTGTGGCCTGAATATCTCCTTCCAGGAATTCTCTGTAATAATTTTTTGATTAAGAGCAGCCAATAGAAATTTATTGTAATCTTCTATGGTAGTTTCCAGAGTACTTGGTGCTCGCGGTTCATTATCCTTATCTTTCTTATAAGCCTGTTCTAATTTATTATGCCCGTTTGCATAATCATTTTCGAATTCAGGTTGCCATTTAAAGCTGGAATTTTCCATTTTGAGTGGCTGGAAAACTATTTCCTGTGCAAGGTCTTCAAAGCTTTTTCCTGTTAGCTTCTCGAGGACTACCTGGAGATACACCATGCCTTCTCCGGAATACATGTACCTGCTACCCGGTTCCTGTTTTACCCTGAGTTTTTTATCCGGTTCAAAAAATCTCCAGTTAGGGAATCCACTGGTATGGGCCAGGCACATCCTTCCAGTTATCTTATGATAAAGGGTATCATTTCTAAGATCTGAATAATCATCATGCCATTTGGCCTGGGGCTCATACTCATAAATTTTCTTTGGTAAATAAGATTCTAGTGGAATATCCAGATCAATAACATTATCCTCTACCAGCTTCATTACAATCACACTAAAAACCGCTTTACTTAGCGATGCCCCATACATGTTGGTGGTTTCATTAAGAACGAGGCCTTCATTATTATTTCTGAAACCAAAACTTTTGGTATAGGCAATTTCATCATTATTAAATACACTTAAACCAATGCCGGTCACCCTGGCTTCCTGCATCAGGTATTCGATGTGCCTCTTTAGTGAATCCCTGGTAATAGTGGAATTATCCAGCCTTTGGATATTTTGCGAATAGCTGGAAAATGCCGTGGAAAAAACCAAAAAGATCACAGCTGCCGCGGTTTTGTTATTCTTATTGGAAATATTCTTTCTTTTTGAAATGAAGGGAATAGATAAAGGATAAAAACAGGTGCCTTTATTTACAGCAGAAATAACATTTAAAATCATAACTATAGCTGCCAAAGGAAGAATAGCAATGAATAGGAAAAAGCCGACCCCTTCTACCGAAACCAAAGCGATGAAAGAAATCAGGAATAGCAGGGTAATGGTGATCTGGAAATTAATCACTTTTCGGCCATGATTATCATAGACCGGATTGTCGTCTCGTTTGTGGATCCAAACAAAAAGAGGGATGAAGATATTAAATAGCGGTAATATAAAACCCAGAAAGGGAGTGGCATGAATCATCAGAAGCCATTTTTTTTGAATATTTTCCTCTTTCGGATCTTGTAGAGGTAGCAGATCTTCAACTTCGATCTCCAGTGCTGCAGCAAGTAGTTTTACCGTTTGGAGATGAGGTTCTGATTCCCCTTTTTCAATACGCTGAATGGTCCTTACAGTTACGTTTGTCTTTTCGGAAAGATCTTTTTGAGTAAGACCTTTTAATTTTCTTTGGTAAACCAGATTGCCTGAAATTGAATTTTGAGTTTCCATCTTTAATTTGTTTGGAACAAAACTAGGTTCAAAACCTTGAAATAAGGACGACATTTGGGTGTCATATAAATGTCATTTCACCTCAAAAAGCCTGATAAGTATGGTTTTGCGTAAAATGGTTCCTTTAAAACTGAAAAATACCAAAATAAAATGAAGACCGTATTTAGAATACAGATATAAAAAAAGCTGTCCGCAAATAGCGGACAGCTTCCCTCATTGAAAGTCGAGTGGTTTACATATCCAGAAGATATGCAAAGACCAGGGGGGCGACTATTGTCGCATCGCTTTCAATAATATGTTTAGGGGTGTTGATGTCAAGTTTCCCCCAGGTGATCTTCTCATTAGGAACGGCACCGGAATAAGATCCGTAACTGGTGGTGGAATCTGATATCTGGCAGAAGTAGCTCCAGAAAGGAGTATCTGTTCTTTCCATATCCTGATACAGCATTGGTACCACGCAAATTGGGAAATCTCCGGCAATTCCTCCGCCAATCTGGAAGAAGCCAATTCCGTTGCTGGAATTATCTGTATACCAGTCGGCTAAGAAGGTCATATATTCTATTCCGGACTTCATGGTGCTGGCTTTCAATTCACCTTTCAACACGTAAGAGGCGAAAATATTCCCAAGAGTACTGTCTTCCCATCCGGGAACTACCATTGGTAAATTCTTTTCGGCTGCCGCATACATCCATGAATCTTTCAGGTCAATCTCATAGTGTTCTTCCATAACCCCGCTTAACAAAAGCTTATGCAGAAATTCATGCGGAAAATAACGTTCACCTTTTTCCTCGGCATCTTTCCATATCTTGAAAATATGCTCCTGGATTCTTCTGAATGCTTCTTCTTCAGGGATACAGGTGTCGGTCACACGGTTGAGCCCTTTTTCCAGAAGATCCCATTCCTCCTGAGGAGTAAGATCCCGGTAATTTGGAACTCTTTTATAGTGTGAATGCGCTACAAGGTTCATTACATCTTCCTCCAGGTTTGCACCCGTACAGGAAATGATATGCACTTTATCCTGGCGAATCATTTCGGCGAAGATCTTTCCCAGCTCGGCTGTACTCATCGCACCAGCGAGGGAAACCAGCATTTTGGAGCCTTGCTCCAGCTGCTTTTCATAATCTTTTGCCGCATCTACCAGAGCAGCTGCATTAAAGTGTAAATAATATTTTTCTATGAACTGAGAAATCTGTCCTTTACTCATCTTCGTCGTCTTCGTTGTAATTTTGATATTTGAATTTATAGCTTAACATCTTGTAGTAAAGCTTTGCCGCAAGAAAGTCTGATGATTTTTCATTTTCATTAGGGCAAAGTTCCACGATATCAAAGCCAACCACATTTTTCTTTTTGAACAAGAGCTTCAGGAATTCCAGGGTTTCATACCAGAACAAGCCACCCGGCTCGGGTGTACCTGTAGAGGGTAAGATACTTGGATCAAAAGCGTCCAGATCTATGGTAATAAAAACATTAGGCGTCATCTGGCCAATGGCGTCATCCTGCCAGTCTTCGTAGAGGTCATGAGCAAAATACACCTGATTCTCATCCATATGATCCATTTCTGAAATGTCCATGGACCGGATTCCCACCTGTATAAGGTTAGTGGTTTTGCTGGCCTCGTGAACGGCACAGGCATGATTGCATTTGGAGCCTTCATATTCGGGTCTAAGATCGGCATGAGCATCGATCTGAACCACGGTGAGATCTTCAAAAGACTCATTAAAGGCTCTGATGCTTCCTATTGAAATGGAATGTTCACCGCCGAATAGGGTGACGAACTTGTCCTGTTTTATGTAGTTTTTTGTGGTTTTGTAAACAGCTTCTACCATTTTTTCGGGAGAAGAATTCTCACTTACAGGAGGAGCAAGGTAGACACCTTTCTTATAAACCTCACTTCGGGTCTCAATATCGAACAGCTCCATATTCTCGGAGGCATTCAAAAATGCATCAGGGCCTTTGTCGGCCCCTTTTTGCCAGGTACTGGTACCATCGTAGGGAACAGGAATCAATACCACCTTTGCTTCGTCTATGCGAGCATATTTATCGGGTATCCCGGCATAATTCTTTTTGCTCATGGCTAATTGAATTGTTTAGTTAGTTGATTTTTAAAGTTATAAAATATTAATTCTTTCCATTATAACCCAGAATCTTCAGCATATCTTCAGCATCCTGCTGTTTACTGAATAAACTGGTTTTAAGTTCTCCGTTTTCATCCCTGTCTATCAGAATATGTTTAGGCTGGGGTATCAAACAGTGCTGTAAACCTCCAAAACCTCCTATAGTGTCCTGATAGGCTCCAGTGTTGAAAAATCCTATATATAAAGGTTTATCCTTTTTAAATTTCGGAAGATAGATGGCGTTGGTATGTTGCTCTGAGTTGTAATAATCATCAGAGTCGCAGGTAAGTCCGCCCAGTAGCACTCTTTCATATTCATCGTTCCAGCGATTGATGGCCAGCATCACGAATTTCTTGCTTATCGCCCAGGTATCTGGCAGGGTGGTGATAAAAGATGAATTGATCATATTCCATTTCTCCCTGTCGTTTTGCTGCTTCTGGTAAAGCACTTCATAGATGGCCCCGCCGCTTTCGCCAACCGTAAAGCTGCCGAACTCGGTAAAGATATGTGGAGCTTCAACTTCTGCTTCCTCACAGGCCAGCTGGATCTGGTTGATGATCTCATCAACCATATACTGGTAATCATATTCAAAAGCCAGTGAATTCTTTATTGGGAAGCCGCCGCCAATATTCAGACTGTCCAGTGTTGGACAGATCTTCTTTAAGGCGATATATACTTTCAGACATTTATTCAGCTCGTTCCAGTAATAAGCAGTGTCACGAATCCCGGTATTGATGAAGAAATGCAGCATTCTAAGATCTACCTGCTCATTATCTTCCAGTTGCTTTTTGTAGAAGGGAACAATATTCTTGTAACCTATTCCAAGCCTGGAGGTATAGAACTCGAATTTTGGCTCTTCCTCTGAAGCGATCCTGATGCCCACCTGGAACTTTCCGTCAATATTTTCTGAAAGCAGATCCAGTTCTTCATAGTTATCTATGATAGGAAGGCAGTTCTTGTGTCCGCCGTTTAAGAGCCGGCTTATATTTTCAATATACTGGTCTCTTTTAAAGCCATTGCATAAAACCCAGGTTTCGTCGGTGACCTTCCCCGATTGTTTTAATTTTTCCACGATATTGATATCGAAGGCCGAAGAGGTTTCAATATGAATATCATTTTTTAAAGCCTCATTAAGAACATGCTCAAAATGTGAGCTTTTGGTACAATAACAGTAATTATAAGAACCCGGGTAATTATATTTCTCGATCGCGTTCCTGAACCAGTCTTTTGCGCGGTTAATATTATCGGAGATCTTCGGTAGATAGGTGAACTTCAGGGGAGCCCCATATTTATTCACCAGTTCCATCAGATCTATATCGTGAAATTTTAACTGGGAACCATCTAGGCTAAATTCTTCCTGGGGGAAGTAATAGGTTTGGTCAATTAGGTTGTTGTACTTGGTGTTCAATTTTTTGAAAAATTTAAAGGCTAAAAATTAGATAATAATTTATAGGGTCAAAAAAATCGACTGGTAAATTAATGTTAAGAATAGGTAGCATGGAAACAACAGGTTGTCAAAGAAGTGACTTTGAACGCTGGTGTGAATTTTGGCTGAATGATTTTCAACCTTTAAAAAAGTGATCTTTTCCAATTACATAAAAATCGATTGGAAGTCTTGTTGTTCCGACTTCTTTTTTGACCCGGTAAATGTATTAAAAAAATAAAATGAATAGCCTAAAAAAATCACTAGAGCATTCCAAGGTTAATTACCTCCTGCTCAGTTAGATTCCTATGTCTTCCGCGAGGCAGGTCCTTCTTGGTTAGACCGCCAAAAACCACACGGTCCAGGCTCTCCACTTCATAACCCAGGCTTTTGAAGATACGGGTTACTATATGTTCCTTTATACTGTTAAGTTCTATCCCGACTTCATTATGAGGGCGGTTTTCAATATAGCTAATGTCTGTGATAATAACTTTAGACCCTTCTATATAGACTCCTTTTTTCATGGAGTCCATATCTTCCTGGCTAAGATTCTTATCCAAGGTGACCTGGTAGATCTGTCTTATTCCATTCTTAGGCTTGGCTAGTTTCTTGGCGAGAGTACCATCATTGGTAAATAGTAGCAGGCCTTTTGCCTGGTTGTCGAGTTTGCCAACCGGACTAACCTTTGCTTTAGTAGCTTTAGAAACCAGTTCCATTACTGTTCTTCCTCCTTTTTCAGGATTTCCGGTTACAAAGAAACCAGCGGGTTTGTTAAGCAGGATGTATTCAGGTTTTTCCGGGTTAAGGCGTCTGCCATCAAAACGTACATCATCTTCCAGTTTTACACGGTAGCCCATTTCTGTAATGGTCTCTCCGTTCACCGTTACGTTTCCGGCAGCGATATACATATCGGCTTCCCGGCGTGAGCACACTCCGGAGTTTGCGATATATTTATTCAGTCTTATTCCGTCAGCATTGGACAAAGGACTTTTCTCCATTTTCTTTTTAATGGGTGCATTTCCTCTGGCATAAGATTTTTTCCTCTGGCCTCCGCCCTGTCTTCCGCTTTGCTTTCCACCGGAAGTTCTATCGCCTCTACTGCCTGAAGGTTTATTGTTTCTCCTACCTGAAGATCTGTCGTTCCTGCTCATCCTTAAATTTTTTGCAAAGATACATCATCGCCAATGAGCAAGCCAAGTATTTGAGAAAAGTTTTAGAATGAGGGGGTTAACTAGAAAACCCTGTTTAATACCTCGTCCAGATCTATGAGAAGAATACTGAAGACCCCTGCAACTATGATCAGTTTCAGGATATTATGTAAAATCAGGTATTGCCATTTTGCGGTGCTGAAGTAAAGAAGCAGCAAAAAGATGATCAATAACAGGAAGGAAGAGTAGAAGTAATAGTCCATATAGCCTATCTCATACCAGTTTACCAGTAAGTAGATGGGAAGAACTGCCAGAAGAGTACAGACGGCAAGAAAAAATTTGCTCCATTTCTCCCCGTATACCAAAGGGATGGTATGATAGTTCTGTACCAGGTCTCCCTGCATATTTTCCAGATCCTTTACCAGTTCCCGCATAACGATCATCAGGTAAAGAAAAGTGGCGTGGATAAAAATCACCGTTTCAAAATTCTTGTAGTATACAAAGACAATAAAGAATGGGGTGATGGTAAGTATTGAGGCTACCAGGTTTCCTAAAAAGAGTATTCTTTTAAGACGGTGGGAGTAAAGCCAGATCACGAATATATATATGGAAAAGAACACTACTGCTCTGAAGGATACGTAACTGGCAAAGAATATAGAAGCGAAATTCAGGATAAAATAGACCGATAATTTTGTGCGCTGACTTACCACACGGTCCAGCATGGTCTTTTTTGGCCTGTTGATCAGGTCTTTTTCACTGTCATAGAAATTGTTGATTATATAACCCGATGCGATTACACTGGCCGAAGCAAGTATTAGAAAGAACAGGTTTGGATCAAAGAGAATCTGGCTTATCGGGAGGTCTGGCGCAAGGATAAATGCCGAGGTAAGGTACTGGGCGATCACTACCACCAGGATATTATATCCCCTTACCACAGAAAACAGACTGAGTATTTTCAGTAGTAAGCGCTTGTTAGCAGAAGACGCCATGAACCGGATTTAGAAGTTGTAAACTACCTCCAGGTTATAACCTTTCAGGGATTTTCTGGCTTTTTCAATATCCTCGGTGAACCCGAGAATATATCCTCCGCCACCGGAACCACATAATTTAAGATAGTAATCGTTGGTTTCGATCCCTTTCTTCCAAAGCTTATGGAATTGTGCAGGGATCATTGGTTTGAAGTTATCAAGCACCGTATGTGAAAGTTTCTTCACATTCTTGAATAGTGATTTTACATCACCTTTAAGAAAATCATCCACGCAGGCATCGGTATGTTTAACGAACTGGTTTTTCAGCATTTTTCTGAAAGGCTCCTGTTTCATGTTCTCCATGAAGATACTTACCATGGGGCCTGTTTCGCCGGTAGTCCCGCTGTCAAGTAGGAATACGGCTCCAGTGCCGTTCTCTGTTTGAGAAGGGATGCCCGCAGGTTCAATATTTTCCCTGGAGTTTATAAGGATAGGAATGCTTAAATAGGAATTCAACGGATCCAGTCCCGAAGACTTTCCATGGAAGAAAGACTCCATTTCTCCGAAGATCTTTTTAAGTTTTAAAAGCTTATCTCTGGTAAGGTTCTCAAGAACGGTGATCTTATCATTGGCATATTTATCATAAATAGCTGCTACCAGTGCACCACTACTTCCAACACCATATCCCTGAGGAATACTCGAGTCGAAATACATTCCCCTGTCTATATCCTTCTGTAAGGCGTCAAGATCGAACTGAACCAGTTCCGGATTGCTTACCTCAAGGCTCTTAAGGTAAGAAGCAAATCTTCTCAGGTTTTCATTAGATCTCCTGGCGTCATCGCTCAGATCTTCATCCAGCTTGAGTGCCCCGTTATAAAAGTTATATGGAATGGATAAACCCTTGGAATCCTTAATGATCCCGTACTCCCCAAAAAGGAGGATTTTCGAATAAAATAGAGGTCCTTTCATAAGCATTTAAGATTCATTCAGGCGAATGTGAGCTGCAAAATTAGCGTTAAAGGGCTTAAAAACAGGTTTAAAATTACAATTTTTTTGCTCCCGTGCCAACTCTGTCGCAAATATAATGCCCGTTTTGACAATATGCAACTAACTCATTCTTAATGAATTCTAAAACTTTCGTTTCGTTAGCTGATGGATAAAGCAGGTGTACGTTCGCACCTGCGTCCAGAGTGAAACACACCGGGATGCCCGTAGCTTTCCGGTAAGCCCAGATCCTGTTTATGATCTCCAGGGTATTGGGTTTCATCAGGATGAAATAGGGTTCACTGCTCATCATCATTGCATGCAGGCTTAGGGCTTCACTTTCAACTATATTTATGAATTCTTCAGTATTTCCCGATTTAAGTACCGGGTTAAGCCTCTTTAAATTTTCACTGGCCTGCGCAAATCGTTTTTCGGCAAATGGATGCCCGTGCATCAGGTTATGACCTACACTGCTGCTCACCTGTTTTTCTCCTTTGTCCACGAGTAAAATGGTATCGCGATAATCCCTGAATATTTCATGAACTTCATGAGGGAAAGGAATTCCATAAAGGTCTGATGATCCATTAACAGCGCTATGCTCACCCCAAACTACCAAAGTTCCATCGATGCTTCGGCAGGCGCTTCCGGAACCCAGTCTTGCCAGGAAAGAAGCTTTTTGTTTGAAAAAGCTTTCATCCATGTTCGGGTACAATTTATTTTCTAGGTCCATAATACACAGGGCAAGTGCACTCATGCCACTGGCAGAAGACGCGATCCCGCTGCTATGCGGAAAGGAATTCTCACTGTGTATCTCCAATTTATACTGCCTGAGATACGGACAGTAAGCCTCGATCCTTTCAAAGAACTTGCGGATCTTGGGCTTAAAATCTTCCTTTTCCCTGCCTTCAAAATAAAAGCCGAAGTCAAAATCTTTCGCAACTTCTTTCTTTTTTGTAAACTTCAGGCTGGTAGTACTTTTGCAATGATCAAGGGTAAAACTTATAGAGGGATTTGCCGGAATCTGATGTTCCTTCTTACCCCAGTATTTCACCAGAGCGATATTGCTTGGTGACTGCCAGCTGACTTCTCCTGATTCTATATTTTCTGCCTTGCGTTTAGGGATAAATTCCTGTTGGGTCATCCTCAAAAAAATTTTTGCCAAAGTTAAACTTTTATGCGATGGTTTCCTTCCTGAACAATCCAAATAAATTCCTATTTTAGTGGAATCAACCGGCCAGTTATGACAAGAAAACTGTTAATAAGGAGCTCTTTTGCTGTTTTGGTATGTCTCATATTTGGTTTTATGGGAACAGTGGCTACTCAAACCGGAGTGGCAGAATGGTATCCGGGTCTCACCAAACCAAGGTTTAGTGTAGATGTGGATATAGTTAGTGCCGTGTGGATAGTGATGTATGTGCTTATGGGGCTGGCTGCAGGAATTGTCTGGAGCAAGGGCTTTTATCACAAATGGGTGAAAACGGCCCTGTACCATTTCGGGTTTCAGTTGTTCCTTAACGGTTTCTGGTTCCTGCTTTTCTTCGCGCTTGAAGAACCTTTTATCGCTCTGCTGGACCTGGTAGTGCTTTTTATAATGATACTTTTTACCATTAAATGGTTCCGCATAGTGAATGTTATGGCAGCCTATCTCCTTATCCCCTATGCGATCTGGGTGCTCTTGACCATCGCCTACAATTTCGAGATCTGGCGTCTCAACTCATAGCCTTAGCCGCAAGAAAGGCTCCCGTCCAGGCATTCTGAAAGTTAAAACCGCCGGTAATGGCATCGATGTTCAGGATCTCCCCGGCGAAGAACAGGTCTTTATGTATTTTGCTTTCAAAGGTTTTAAAGTCCACTTCTTTCAGGTCTATCCCGCCTGCCGTTACGAACTCCTCCTTAAAGGTGCTTTTTCCGTTCACTTTAAAGACTGCTTCGGTAAGCTCTTCGGAAAGTTTTTTTAACTGGTTCTTATTCAGATCTGCCCATTTTGCTTCTGTGCTTATGGCTGAAGCGGAAACTATACTTTGCCATAGTCTCCTGGGAAGATCAAACTGTGACCTCTTTGCTACCTGTTGTTTTGATAAAGAGAATTTGAGCTTTTTCAGTTCTTCCAGTAGCGCGGTGGCCGATCGTCCCGGCAGCCAGTTCACTGAGATCCTGAATTTATAATCCAGTTTGTTCAGCTCCCTTGCTCCCCAGGCCGAGAGTTTCAGAATGGCAGGGCCGCTCATTCCCCAGTGGGTGATGAGTAGCGGGCCCGAGCTTTCCAGGTGCTCTCCTTCCACATTTACTTCGGCTTCGGTCGATATCCCCGCCAGGCCTTTTATCCTTGGGTCCTGGATGTTGAAGGTGAAAAGTGAAGGTACAGCGGGAACGATGCTATGCCCCATCCTTTCAAGCAGGTTCCATACCTTGGTATTGCTCCCGGTGGCAAGCATAAGTTTCCCGCATTCAAAATCTTCTTTGCTGGTCCGGACCTTCCAGAACTCCCCTTCTTTTTTAAAATTCTTCAGGCTATGGCCTTTCAGGACCTCAATATTCAGGCGTTTGCATTCCTTTTTGAAACAGTCTATGATGGTCTGTGAATTATCTGTCACCGGGAACATACGCCCGTCTTCCTCGATCTTAAGTTCCACCCCGCGTTCTTCGAACCAGGCAATGGTGTCTCCGGTCATGAATTTATGAAAGGGTCCGCGCAGTTCCTTTTCACCACGGGGATATCTTTTCACCAGTTCTGCGGGGATGAATTCTGCATGGGTTACATTGCAACGCCCGCCCCCAGAGACCTTTACCTTGGTAAGCACTTCTTTCCCTCGTTCAAGGATAAGTACCCTTAACTGAGGATCATTTTCCGCGGCATTGATGGCGGTAAAGAATCCGGCGGCTCCCCCGCCAGCTATTATGATATCATATTTCTCCAAATTCCTTCCATTTAAGGCTGTAAAAATAGGCAGTTAAAAGCTGAAGCAGAAATTAGTTTCAGGGCTTTAGCTCCAGCAACGGATTATGTAGCCTGTTGGGGTAGTCTGAAATGATCCCGTCAACCCCAAAATCCATCATCCTGAGAATATCCTGTCGCTCGTTCACCGTCCATACATTCACCTTAAAACCTTCCGCCTGGCAGAGTTTGGTATTATCCCGGGTAATGATCCCAAGGGAAGGGTGAATGGCACTGGCATTCAGAAGCTTTCCAAGTTCGATCGCTTCAGGCACACTGGCTTTGCTCAGCACCCCAAGAGGCACATGATCGTCGAACTGCCGTACCTGGAAAAGTTCATTTTTCTGAAAGCTGGAAATGAGGAAACTGGAATACTCCCATTTACCTGAGGCCACTCTTTTCTGAACTTCCTTGCATACAGGTTCGGCGGTATTAAGTCCTTTTAGTTCAATATTGATATCGCATTTTCCTTCGATGAGGTCCAGCACCTCTGTTAGTAAAGGAATTCTATAATGTCCCTCCACTTTCAGTTTACTTATCTCTTCGGCCGAACGTTTTGCTATCTCACCACTGCCATCGGTAGTGCGGTCCAGGGTGAAATCATGTATCACCCACAGTTCCCCGCTGGCACATTTGTGAACGTCGATTTCCACCATATCCACACCTATATCCAGGGCTTTCCGGATACTTTCCAGGGTGTTTTCAGCTACATGGGCTTTGGCCCCGCGATGCCCGATCTTTAAAAATTCGTTCATACTCAAATGTATTCAATTAATTCATTCCAACCATCTATTGATGCTATTAGTCAGGGGATTTTAAAATTTACAAAGGCTTATGATTGCTTAACATTTATTTATCTGAAAAGCATTGTAATTTAGGGAACTGACCAATTAAAATGACCTATGAGCAAAGTAAAAAATGTCCCAGATCAGGATCAGGAACAGCCGGGCGATGAGTATAAAATGCATCCGGAACCCGAGATCATCCGGAATGATTACCGGGGCAGTGATAAACTGAAAGGACGAACAGCACTCATAACCGGTGGCGACAGTGGTATTGGCCGTAGCGCGGCAGTTCATTTTGCCCGGGAAGGAGCCGATGTTGCCATAGTTTACCTGGAAGAAAAAGAAGATGCGCTTGAAACAAAAAAGCTGGTAGAAAAAGAGGGAAGGAAGTGCCTGATTATTGCCGGAGACCTTAAGGAAGAAGCTTTCTGCCGGGAAGCCGTACAGAAGGTAATTTCAGAATTTGGCAAACTTGATATTCTTGTGAACAATGCAGCCATGCAATTTCCCAAGGGAGAGGTGGAAGAGATAAGTTCCGAGCAATTCAAAATGACCTTCAGTACCAATATCTATCCTTATTTCTACATGGTCAAAGCCGCCCTGGAACATCTTAAGGAAGATTCGGTCATAATTAATACCACCTCGGTAACAGCCTACAGGGGGAGCTCGCACCTGCTGGATTATTCCAGCACAAAAGGAGCGATCGTAAGCTTTACACGCTCCCTGTCAAAAATGCTGGTGGAAAGGAAGATCAGGGTGAACGCCGTGGCCCCCGGACCTGTGTGGACACCATTGATCCCTTCCACCTTTGATGATGTTTCAGAATTTGGAAAGAAGGTGCCCATGGGAAGACCCGGGCAGCCCAGTGAAATCGGGCCGGCCTATGTTTTCCTTGCAGGCAGGGACAGCAGTTATATCACGGGACAGGTGATCCATATTAATGGTGGAGAAATAATAGGAAGTTAGATATGGATATACACAAATGGTTTATATACGATGAAAATGAATTTATTGCGATAGTACTTACCGCGATCGGGATCTATCTGGCGGTCATAATTTTTACACGACTGGCGGGAAAAAGAAGTTTCTCGAAAATGTCCAGTTTCGATTTTGCGATGACCGTTGCCATAGGTTCCATGATCGCAACAACGGTACTTTCTTCCGGAGTGAAATTATGGGACGGGATTATTGGCATTGGCGCGGTTTATATTTTACAGATAGGCGTAGCCCTGCTCAGGAGGTTCAAAGTGGTAAAAAAGGTAGTGGACAATTCTCCATTGCTTCTTATGGAAGGGGAAAATATCCTGGAAGACAACCTCAGGAAAGCCAGGGTAAGTGAGGCCGACCTGCGCTCTAAACTCAGGGAGGCGAATGTTTTAAAATTCGACCAGGTGAGGGCCGTGATCTTTGAAACAACCGGGGATATTTCGGTGCTGCATACAGATGATCCGCAGGTCCAGATAGAGGAATGGTTATTAAAGGATGTTGAAAGATGAGCCTGAGCAATGAGGAAATACTGGGGCTGGTTGCGGGAGTATGTACTACTATCGCTGTGATCCCACAGATAAAAAAGGCATGGAAGACCAAAAAGGTCAAGGATGTATCCCCGGGAATGTTTGCCATCCTGATGCTGGGTGTTGGTTTATGGGTGGTATACGGGATCGTGCAGAACGACCTTCCCATTATCGCCACCAATGGGGTCTCACTGGGACTTAATTCGGTCATGATGTACCTGATGATCCGTTACCGGGAAAAATAGAATGAAAAAGAAAATTAAGAGGAAAGAGATCTATGAGATTAGTAGAAGACAGACCAGAGTTGAAAAAAGTGAAGGAATACTCTGATGAGAAAATGTTGAAAAGACAGTTCGAGGATTTTATCCTGGAGAACGACCACCCATGCGTCATGGCGCAGACCGTCTTCAGTATGGAGCAGGTGGAACTGCATGCTTATAAGGATTTTGGCTCGGCCGGGGCTGCACGGAAGCTGATAAAAGACCTGGAAGAATATGTGGCCGGCTACGATTTTGAGTCGAACGATTTCAGGACTTTTCTGGCAGTCTTTCCTGATTCGCCAAATTATTCCGAAATTGAATTCGAAAAGCGGCTCTGGAAACAGCTGAAGGCTTTGAATGAAGCTGATAAGTGCGATTGGGATGCCCGGGTAAGTTCAGATCCTGAAAGCGAACATTTCAGTTTCAGCATTGCAGGCAGGGCATTTTATATTGTAGGCATGCATCCCGGAGCCTCAAGAAAGGCAAGGCAGAGCCCCTGCACGGCCATCGCGTTCAACCTGCACTGGCAGTTCGAGAAGTTGAGGGAAATGGGAACTTATGAGACCGTTCGGGATAAGATAAGGGAACGTGATAAGGAATTGCAGGGGAATATTAACCCCATGCTGGAAGATTTTGGAAAAAGAAGTGAAGCGAGGCAGTACAGCGGAAGAGAGGTTGGTGATGACTGGAAATGTCCCTTTCACCATAGCAAATAAATTATATGTACAGACCACCAAAATACCGGAAAGACGATAAGGAGTTCATCTTCTCATTTATTGAAGAGAATCCGTTTGCGAGTTTTATCCTGAAAGGCGAAAGACTGCTCGCAACCCATATTCCGGTGCTTGCTGAAGGCAATGCGGAAGACTTCAGGCTGTATTCACATATCGCCAACCATAATGAACAGAAAGCATTCATAGAGGACGGGGCAGAGGCGCTGCTCATCTTTCATGGCCCCCACGCTTATGTTTCGTCGTCATGGTATAAGGAAAAGGATATAAGCACCTGGGATTACACGGCGGTACATGTGAATGCGAGGATAAGGATGCAGACTGCTGAAGAGCTGGAAGCTTCACTTGAAAGAATGGTGGAACGATTTGAAAAGAAGCAGGAAAGTCCGCTTTATTATAAGGATATCCCAGAGCTCATGCTGAAGGAACACCTGCCGCTTATCACCGGTTTCTGGCTGGAGCCTTTCAAAATTGAGGGAGTGGCAAAACTGCACCAGGCCTATGCTAAACATGATATAGCCGCGGTCACCAAAAAGCTGGATAAGTCAGACTCCTCCATGGAGCGTGAGCTTAGCGCGGCGATAAGAAAAGAGAACAAGACAGATTAAATCTTTTGAAAGATGGGAAAGAAAGGATTTTTAGAGAAGTATCACCGGAAGCGAAATTTCGATATCTCGTCTGAACCTTTCGGCGATGAAAGCAAAAAGAAGGATAAGGACAAACAGATCTTCGTGATACATAAGCACGATGCTACCAACCTGCATTTCGATTTCAGGCTGCTGGTAGACGGGGTGCTTAAAAGCTGGGCGGTTCCCAAAGGTCCTTCCACCGATCCCAAAGTGAAACGACTGGCCATTCCCACTGAAGACCACCCGCTGGAATATGCCGATTTTGAAGGCGTGATCCCCGAGGGGCAGTATGGCGGGGGAACGGTGATGGTATGGGATGCCGGGAAATTCGACAATGATAAGAAGGACGATGAAGGCAATCCTATCCCGATGGAAGAACAGATAAAGAACGGGCATACCACCTTTATTCTCCATGGAAAGAAACTAAAAGGCGGTTACACCCTCATAAGGACCTCAAAAGGGGATGATGAAAAATGGTTCCTGAAAAAGGTGGATGATGAGGAAGCCGATGCCCGACGCAATCCCGTTAGTACCGAGAATGAATCGGTGCTTACCGGAAGGAGCATGGACGAGATCGCAAAAGAAGAGAAAAAGGATGACTGATGCGCTCAGGGAAATACCGGAAGAGCTTCAGGAGAAGCTGAAAAAGAAAAAGCAGCCGGACTGGATGTCGCCCATGCTGGCAAAACTTACCCATGAGGTATTTTCAGATGAGCACTGGATCTTTGAGCGAAAACTGGACGGGGAGCGCTGCCTTATCTTTAAGAAAGGCAAAGAGGTGAACATCATGTCCCGAAACAAGAAGAACCTGAACGCGGTCTATCCCGAGATAGTTTCGGCACTGGAAGAGCAGAAGACGGGTAACTTTATAGCCGACGGGGAGATGGTAGCCTTCAAGGGAAAGATCACCAGTTTTGCTGAACTACAGAAGCGCATGCACCTTAAAAAGGAGAAGGAAGTAAAGAACAGCAAGACAAAGGTCTATTTCTACTTTTTTGACCTGATGTTCCTGGAAGGCCATGACCTTACTAAATTACCGCTTACCGAAAGAAAGAAGCTGCTCAACAACAGCATAAGTTTTAAAGACCCCTTACGCTTCACTGCGCATCGCAACGAGAAGGGCGAGGAATTCTATAAGGAAGCCTGTAAAAAGAAATGGGAGGGCCTTATCGCCAAAAAGGCCGACAGCAGTTATGCGCACAGCCGCTCTTCCAACTGGCTTAAGTTCAAATGCGAGAATCAGCAGGAATTCGTGATAGGCGGTTATACCGATCCGCAGGGGGAAAGAAAGGGCTTCGGGGCTTTGTTGCTGGGATTCTATGAGGATGGAGAACTGCAGTATGCCGGGAAAGTAGGCACGGGTTATACCGATAAGATGCTGGAAGAGCTTCAGGCGAAAATGTCAGAAATAGAAGTAGACGAACCGGCATTTGCGAAGAACGGCGACCTGCCCGCTAAGAACGTACACTGGCTGAAACCCAAGATGGTGGGCGAGGTGGCCTTTACCGAGTGGACAAAGACGAACAAATTAAGGCATCCCCGTTACCTGGGCCTGAGACGGGACAAGAAAGCAAAGGATGTTATAAAAGAAGCATAAAATGGGAGAGGAAAAGAAATTTGGCAGCCATAGTTTTGAGGTGAGCAACCTGGATAAGGTCTTCTTTCCAAAGGAAGGCTATACCAAGGGCGACCTTATAGATTACTACGAAAAGATAGCCGATACCATGCTGCCCTATATCAAGAACCGGCCACTCACCATGATAAGGTTTCCCAACGGGATAGAAGACAAGCAGTTCTACCAGAAGGATGCGCCCGATTATTTCCCGGCGTGGATAAAGACAAAGGCCATTGAGAAACAGGAGGGTGGCACCACCAATTATGTGGTATGCAACGATAAGGCGACCCTGGTGTATCTCGCCAACCAGGCCTGCATCACTCCGCATATCTGGCTGAGCCGGCAGGACAGGCTGGATTTCCCGGACAGGATGATCATAGACCTGGATCCTTCGCATGATGATTTTGGTGAGGTAAAGGATGCCGCGAAAAAGATCAGGGAACTGCTGGGAGAGGAGCTGGGACTGCCGCTTTATCTTATGACCACCGGTTCACGCGGGCTGCATATCGTGGTGCCCATGAAACGGACCCGGGATTTTGATGAGGTTCGCAAATTTGCCCAGAAGGCGGCGAGGTTCCTGGAACAGGAATATCCCGATACCATGACCACGGCAGCGAGGAAGAACAAGCGGGGGGATAAGCTTTTTCTCGATGTTGGCAGGAACGCTTTCGGGCAGACGGGCGTGGCTCCCTATTCAGTAAGGCCGATCAATGGCGCGCCGGTGGCGACCCCGCTGGACTGGGACGAGCTGGACCGTTCTTCCCTTTCGGCGCAGAGCTATAACATAAAGAACATTTTTAACAGGCTGGGCAGTAAGGAAGACCCATGGAAAGATATGGACGCTTCAGCAGTGAGCCTTACTGCAGCCAGAAAGGAACTCAATAATATATTCAAGGAAAATTAGGATGACGCAGGTGATCGAAAAACAAAGCGGAACCGCTTTCAGAATAAAAAAAGGACAGAAACTAAAGGTTACAGACCCCCAGGGCGGGCAGGTGAGCGATATGGTGCTCTTCAATGCCGAAGACAAAAGGGAAAAGATCTCCAGTGGCAAGACCCTGGATTTCGAGGAAAACATACTTATCACAAAGGGTGATTTTCTATGGAGCAACCGCAGCAATAAGATGATGAAGATCCTGGAAGATACCAATGGCAGGAACGATTTCCTGCTGGCGCCCTGCAGCCCCGAGACCTTTAAGATCATGTACAATAATAACGAATATCATCCCAGCTGTTTCGAGAACCTCTATACCAGCCTGGAGCAGTACGGGATAGAACCCGATGATATCCCCACGGCCTTCAATATCTTTATGAACGTACAGTTTGAGCCTGACGGAAAGCTTAGCGTGGAACCGCCATTAAGCAAAGCCGGCGACCATGTGCTCTTTGAGGCGCAGATGGACCTTATCGTGGGGCTTACCGCCTGCTCGGCCGAAGACAGCAACGGCGGCAGTTTTAAGCCCATTCATTACGAAATTACTGACTAGTATTCTTTTTACGGTACCTCATGTTAAGCATCTCTATGGCTAGAGAGAAGAAGACCGCGAAATAGATATAACCCTTAGGCACATGATAATGCGCGCCTTCCACGATAAGCATCACACCTATCAGGATAAGGAATGAAAGGGCGAGTATCTGTATGGTAGGGTGCTGGTTCACGAATTCCCCTACCGGTTTGGCGAAGATCATCATTACAATTATGGCGACGACCACCGCGATCACCATCAGGATGATCTCATCGGTAAGTCCCACTGCGGTTAGTATGGAGTCAAAAGAGAATACAAGGTCCAGCAAGACTATCTGTACGATGGCGGTGCTGAAGCTCATGGTCTTGTTTACCTTTTTCCCGGTCTCGTCTTCCTCATACTGGCCTTCCACCTTATGATGTATCTCCAGGGTAGACTTTACCAGCAGGAAGACACCACCGGCTATGAGGATGATGTCGCGCCAGCTCAGCTCAAAGTCGGCGACGGTGAGTATGGGTTCTGTAAGGCCAATGATCCAGGCGATACTCAAAAGCAGGAGTATCCTCATGACAAGGGCGATGGTAAGACCTCCCAGCCGGGCCTTCTTCTGGCTCTCTTCCGGCACTTTTCCGGCTACCAGGGAGATAAAGATGATGTTATCTATTCCAAGTACTATTTCCAGAAAGGTCAGGGTAAGCAGGGCTACCCAGGTATCGGGCTGTAAGAAGATCTCCATGTCGAAAATTGGTTGATAAGCCGCTAAATTATGCAAAAACCCACGCTTTTCGGTTAAAATTATGCAAAGGAAGGGAGGGACTTCGGTAAAATACTGTTAATCAAAGCCGAACTTAACAGAGACCCCTCCATAGACCGAGACCTGGAAGAAATCATAATCGGTGCGCCAGCGCGATTCCCCGCGGGCATAGATAAAAAATCGGTCAAAGTGGTATTCTAACCGGGTGTTGATGGCCAGGGAAGGGTAGGTCTTCCAGGGGCGGCGTATAAAGGAAAAGCTGAGGTCGGCGACGGGGATAAGCATTTTTCCGGGCCTGAAGACATAACCGGGATTCACACCCATGGACTCGTACCTGATGGCAGCAAAGGTCTCGTAATAGGCCAGGATGCTGAAACCCGCGTTGCGGTAACCCACGCTCAGGGTACCGTCGTAGGAGGCGTCGTTCACGGTCCCGCCAAAGATCGCGTTGCGAACGTCCACGCCGGTGCTAACAAAGAAGTAGTCTTCATCGCGGGTAAGCCAGTACTGGGCGAAGCTGTGTGCCGGGAGCAGCAGTAGAAGAAGGAAGAGAAGTCTTTTCATTGCACAGGGACCAAATGGGGGCTATTTCGTGTTCATTCTGAAAGGCTTATGAATATACATCATAATTGGGAATTGAGAAGCGACAAAATAGAACAACGGTAAAAATATAAATGCCCTGGGATCCTGACAGGTGATATGTATAGGGCTTTAAATCAAATAGTTAAACAGGTTTATCTTGAGTTTTTCATAGGTTGTCTTCCTTCAATTGACTAAATTGTATGCTTATTTTTTAAATTTTCTCTTATGGACAGACGCAGTTTTTTAAACCGTACCGGAATTGCCATGGGGGCAGGGATCGGCCTCCCCGCTCTAAGCGCTTTTGAAAGCATTACTCCCCGGGAGCTAATTGATCGTGATATCCCCGGGAGCTGGGGCGATCTCAGGGATATGTTCCAGCTGGAACCCGGCAGGATACATATGGCCCTTATGCTGCTGGCTTCCCATCCCCGGCCGGTGCAGAACGCCATCGCCAGGCACAGGGAAAATTTTGATAATAACCCGGCAGAGTACTGGGAAAGTAATTATATGGCCGCGGAACCCAGGGTGATTGCCGCCGCCGCGGAATATATGAATGCCGATCCCTCTGAGGTCGCGCTCACCGATAGCACCACCCAGGGCCTGGGAATATTGTATACGGGCTTTAAACTTAAGGAAGGCGAGGAGATACTTACCACCATCCACGACCATTACTCCACCGAAAAATCACTGGAGTTCGGGGCAGAGAGAAGCGGCGCAAAGATCAAGAGGATAGCTCTTTACGATGAGCCCTCTCAGGTATCGGCCGATGAGGTGCTAAGCAGGATCAAAAAGAACATCACTCCCAAAACCCGGCTTGTGGCGGTTACCTGGGTGCATTCCTGTACCGGGGTGAAACTGCCCGTAAAGAAGATAAGCGGACTCATTAAGGAATTGAACAGCTCTAGGGCAGAAGAAGAGCGTATCTATTTCGCGGTAGACGGGGTGCATGCCTTTGGCCTTGACAATATAGACATCCAGGATCTTGGCTGTGACTTTTTAGCGGCCGGCACCCATAAATGGCTGTTTGGTCCACGGGGCACCGGGATCTTATTTGCGAAGAAAGATGCCCATGACATGGTGGTTCCCGTGATCCCGGCCTTCTCGGCCGCGTACGGGGAATGGCTGGGCGTTGTGCCCAAGGACCAGCTTAACTTTAGTCATTTGAATTCTCCCGGTGGTTTCCATGCTTTTGAACACCGCTGGTCCCTTGATGAGGCCTTTAAGCTTCATATGAACACGGGCAAGGAAAATATCGCCGCGAGGAGCAAAAAGCTGAATACGATGCTTAAGGAAGGCATGAGCGAGATGGCTCATGTGAGATTGCTAACGCCGGTCTCCGACGAATATTCAGAGGCCATCAACTGCTTTGAAGTGGATGGATTAAGCCCGGGCGAGACGGTACAAAAACTTCATGAAAAGAAGATCATAGCGAGCAGCTCACCTTACCGGAAGAGCTATGCCAGGCTTACTCCAAGTGTGATCAATACCGAAGAGGAGGTGGAACAATGTCTTAAGGCAATTGAAGAATTGGCGTAAAATTTAATTTTAATATTGGAACCCGGAAGCTGCTGGCTTGCCGGGGTTTCTTATTCATAGATAACCGCTTTTATGGGCAATTGTTAGTTAAATTGTTGAAAACGATTTTACAGGAAAGCGTTATAGAATAAAAAAATGGCTGTAGTTTTATAAAAACATCATGTTATGCCACGAATCTCATTGGTAAAGAGAAAAAAATTAGTGGATATAACGAGTTAGCGTTCATTTTTCAATAAAATTAGATGTATATATCCAAATTAGAAATAAAGAATTACAAAAATTTTAGAGATTTTGAGATTCAATTAAAGCCCCTAACCTTAATAATTGGAGAAAATAATATTGGTAAATCGAATTTACTAAACTGTTTAGGTTTAATCTTCAGCCAAGATGTTTCAATATATAAAAAACGAAATCTAGAAATTTCAGATTTTAATTATGACTGTATATTAAATTATAAAAGAGACGTTCTTAATAATGAAAAACCCATAGAGGAGATTGAATTTCCAGAAATTGAAATTGCTGCTACATTAAAGGATTGGAATACTGATCAAGAATCAGTTATAGGTGATTGGTATATAAATGAAGAATTAACAGAAGCTAAACTAACTTACATCTATTCTCCTGTTTCTTCATTTAATCAATTAGAAGAGTTACAAAATCAAAGAGATTTCATAAATGCTTTTAAGAAAGATATCGGTGCTGAAAAACTTTCGCAATTTTCTGAAAAAGATTTACTTGATTTAATTAATTTCCCCATATCTAAATACTACTATTCAATAATTGGAGGAAATCAAAATGAAACGCAAGCAAACGCTTACCATCTTAATCAATTAAAATTTGAACTATTAGATGCTTTAAGAGATGCTAAAACTGAATTATCTGCAAATAACAGAGGCAACCTTTTATTTAGAGTTTTAAACGCGAAAGAAGAAAACGAATATCAAGACTTAAAAAAACAGTTAGTTGGTTTACAATCATCAATACAAGAAAACACAGCCATTCAGAGTATTATCTCTGGTATTTCAACTCAATTAGATAAGGTATCATTATCGACTGAAAACTCTAATAATGAAATTGATTTAATCTTCTCGTTGCCAAATGTTGAAGATATTCTAAAAAAGTTAAGTCTTATTTACGGAGAAAACCCTCTAAAAATTGAACATAATGGAACAGGTCGTAATAATTTACTTTTTATGTCCCTAATCCTATCATACATTGAAGATCCTAATTCAGCACAAAGTAATTATTTTAGAGTAGTAGGTATTGAAGAACCGGAATCTCATCTACACGCAAATTTACAGAACCATCTAGCTTCCAATATAGAATCCTTAATTAAATTAGAGGGTTCAGCAGAATATAGAAAAGATATTCAACTACTATTGACTTCTCATTCAAATCATATTACTACTAAAATAAAATTTGAAAGTACTGTGGTTTTATATAATAAAGATGGAAACTTAGCTACTCATTATGTTCTACAAGGATTTTCAACTAATGCAGAAGACACAAAGAGAGTTAAATATTTAAGAAAGTACTTAGATTCTGAAAATATAAATCTTTTCTATTCCAGAAAAATTGTTTTAGTCGAAGGAATCTCAGAAAAACTCCTATTCCCAGTATTTTTTGAAATTGAAAAATCCGAAACTATGGATAAATTGAGTACTTGCATAGTTAACGTGAACGGATTAGCTTTTAAAAACTTTTTGGATTTAATAAAAAACGGATATCATACGAAATGTTTGGTTTTAACGGACAGTGATAGACATACCAAAGCTGAAGATAGAGCTGAGAATTTAGTGAAAGAATACTCTAAATTTAATGTAATTTCAATTTGCATAAGTTCTGAGTCGACTTTTGAGAAAGATATTATAGCGTGTAATAAGAGTGGTTTAGGGAAAGAAATTTTAATTAAAGTACTAAAATTAGTGAGACCAATTTCAGGTAAAACTTACGACGAGGGACTTGGAGAAGATGATATAAATATAGAAGATTACTTTTCTCTTATTGAAAATTTTAAATCTGATTTTGCATTTCAATTATCATTGGAGCTACAAGAAAACAATAATGGTTTCATTATTCCTAAATATATAAAATCAGGAATTTCTTTCTTAAATCCTGAAACAACTGATTAATGCTTAAAAAGCCAAAGCTTGTTATTGCTGGTCCTGGTGCCGGAAAAACTTTTGGAATGGTGAATGAAATTATTCATTCATTAAGTAAGCTGTCTCCAGCAAGGTATATGATTGTAATTACTTATACTAATTCAGCAACTAATAATATCAAAGACAGATTAGCTAAACGCATTCAAATACCACCAAATTTATTTATTGGAACAATGCATTCCTTTTTAAATAAGTTTATTGTCATTCCTTTCTCTTCTTTCCATAATAATGAAATTAAAGGTGAGAAACTTTTTATTCAGTGTCAAACAGATGATATTTTTGAGAAACTAAAAAAGGAATCGGGAAAAACATATGATTTTAAAGTAGCAAATTTCATCAAAAAAAAGATTCGAATTTCAATGCAGAAAAACGGCTATATAACTTATGACCAAACTGTCACATTAGCTAAGGAATGTTTTGAGAATAAAAGAATTAAAAGAATTATTTCAAATCGTATTCAATATTTATTTGTAGATGAATTTCAAGATACTAGTAATAATATTTTTTATATCATAGATTCAATTAGGAAAGAGAAAATGACTCAAATATATTGTGTTGGTGATCCCGAACAATATATTCAGAGTTTTGCTTCAACTATTAAAAACTTTAGTAACATCCCCATCTTAAAATCTTCAAAATCCAAATCTTATGAATTGAGTGTTAATAACTCAAATTACCGCACAACTGAATCTATTACAACTTTTCTTAACAATTTTAATGGTAGAAATTTTGGATCAGTTACTTTCAAGCAAAATTGTATTAACAAAAGTGAAAGTGTACCTGTAAAATTTTTAAACGAATTTGAGAATGTCTCAAATTTGGTTCCACCTTTTTTTAGCGAATGCGATAAACTAAACATAGGTAATAATGATAGATGTATACTTGCTAAGAAAAATGATATAGTCAGAAGAGTTATCTCTGCTCTAGATGATAATTATATTCCACCTCTAAAAAGTAATAATCTAAATCCTATTAAGGAGATTATGGCTACACTACTTTCCTCATTGAATTTAAATCAATCTGAATATTTGAAAAAATACAACTCGTCAATTTTTGATTTAAGAAAAATTTGTATTCAAATATTAAAGAGAATAAAGGATGGTACGATTTATAATGAAAATACTTTTTTTAATTATGTAAGAACGGAATTTGAATTAGACATTAAAACTACCGTACCCGTTAAAATTCAAAATCTTAGAATTAATAATTCCACAATTTCCAAAAAAGATGCTGTAGTTGTTTCTAACATACATAATTATAAAGGCCTTGAATCTGAAGCAGTTTTAGCTATTGCTAAAACAGAAGAGGAATTACTATTATGGATTGAAACAGATCAAAAAATTAGAGATTCTAAAAGGAATATAGAAACTACAGATTATCCAAGATTAGGATATGTTGCATTCAGTAGAGCAAGGAAATTATTATGTATTTCCTGCTTAGAGAAAATTTCCAATGAAACAGAAAAAAAATTAAATGCATTGGATGTTCAAATTATATAATAGAAAGAAAAACGAAACGCTAACAACGGTTATCACAAATAGCGGGTAACCTTTCAAAGAAAATAATTAACTTCACCAAAAAACCAGGTCTAAGCCGACAAGTTCGTATCCCTACTCCCGCTACTTGTGTTAACCGAGACCGTTGGCAAATATTTAAAATGATCCAATTAACGTTTTGAACTTAAAAAATTGAATAAAGTTTTAAAAGTATTATTGATGTGGCTGCCTTCAGTTATAATTAGCCTGTTCTTTATTCCAAACGCACTGGATAAGATCCTTAACTCTGATCAAATGGATAAAATCGTGACCAATAGTACCATCATGATCAGTACAGGAATTTTCCTTTTGATAGCAACAGGATTGTTCCTGTATAATAAAACTATACTCATCGGGACCACGCTCCTGGCTCTCTATATGACTTTTATAGTCTTCATTCATATGTACAAGGGAAAACCATATGAGGTTGCAATTTTAATTGTGATGGCCACAATATTTGCCTCTTATATTAGAAAACCCCAATTGTTCTATCAAAAACAGGAATTGTAGATTGATGATCAATAAGTTTGATTTGGCAATAGTAAACTAAAACAGGCGATACCGTTAGAAAGAAAAAATTGACCTGGCCAGCAAGCCATTTCTAAGGCATTAACTCGCAATAATCGAAACGCTTGGCTGTAATTTAAAAATATGGATATAGAAAAAATCTTTCAAGACCTGAAGTTTGACTTACAATCGATAAACAGAAGAGCAAATGAAAGATTGCTAAAAGAAGAACAGATTAGGTCTAGTATTTATTGTTCTCTACGAAACCAGGGGTATATAGTTGCGGCAGAAAGGAATTATGATAAGAATTCAGAGGTTGAATGCGATTTGGTCTTTTGGGGAAATTCGAAATCAGAATCCTGGATGGAGATAAAAACTGCCAGGTATTCAAAAGCAATAAATGATGTTAGAAAATTAGATAAATTCGGGAAGGATAGTTGGAATAACGGAGAAAAAGGTCAATTCAGAAGCTGGAAAAAGGATATTGAAAAATTTGATCTATTAAAAAATAAGGATGTTGGGAAATACTTTGTTCTTGTAGAACAATGCTTTGATGAATCACTATTTGATAAATTGTATTCACAGGATAGATATGAGATGAAACAGCTTTTCGGGAAATTTGAATACAAAAAAATTGAATTTGAATTAAAATGGAATAAAGCCCCGGTCAATAAATGTATCGTAAGAATATTTGACCTAAAGAACTACAGCCAAGAACGAATACCTCAAATGGCGGGTTTTACAGAAAAGAATTAAATTAGTTTCCATAACAAACAAAACCGTAACCCAACCTGCGATAAGGGAGATCACTGGTGCATTAAAAACAAAAAGAAAGGCCTGGAATGTCAAGAAATAAAGAGCTCGCAAACAGGCTGGCCGAAGTCCTGTTGAACGGAGGCTGGATAGCAAACACGAATTACAAATCGCAGATAGAAGCTGTGACCTGGAAACAGGCGACTCAGAAAATCGGCACCCTGAACAGCATTGCTGCCCTCACCTTTCACGTGAATTATTATTTAGCGGGAATTATAAATGTTTTTAAAGGCGGCGGGCTTGAGATACGTGATAAATATAGTTTCGACATGCCCCCGATCGAATCTCAATCTGATTGGGAAAGGCTCAGGAGTGAATTTATCATTAATTCGGAAATTCTTGTTCAGGAAATTTCTGAGCTGGCCGATAGCAAACCGGATGAGCCATTTGCTGACGAAAAATACGGAACCTATTTAAGGAATATTGAAGGAGTTATCGAACACAGCTATTATCATCTTGGACAAATTTCGCTGTTAAAAAAGATGATTACAGAAACCGATAAATAATTACTGCCACCAATAAAGATTACCAGAAAATAGGCGATAGCCATAGAAATAAAATAATTATCTTAACCAATGAACCGGGTATAAGCCGTAAGCCCTGCTTCGAGAGCTTTCTATAAGCGAAACCGGTGTGTGCAATTAAAAATAATATTATGGATCATAAGCTTATAAGATTAATAGTACTGCTGATACTATTTCAGGTAAGTGTCATCCAGGCCCAGGTTAAAAAAGCTGAACTGGTTAAGGGTGAATTTATTGAATCGGGAATCAATTCAGAAGAAAAACATCACTACAGCATCGATCTTAAGAAAGATCAGTTTGCATTTTTTAAATTGATGCAAAATGGAATAGATCTAAAGGTCACAACCTATAGCCCGCTGGGGGAGAAACTGGAGGAATTTGACAGCCCCAACTACAGGAACGGTTATGAAATGTTTAGCATATCTTCTAACCAGGAAGGCAGGTTCCTTATAGAAGTTGAATCGATCGGTGAAAAAGATCATGCCGGCCAGTACACATTGTTTGTACAGAGTATAAAACCTAAGGCAGTTACCCAGGAAGACCAGGTTGATGAACTTTTTACTGCCTGGGACACTAATGATACTCCGGGAGCGGCGGTGGCGATCGTTAAGGATGGGTCTGTCCTGTATAAAAAGGGCTATGGCATTGCTAATCTGGAATACGACATCCCTATAACTCCTTCTACCGTATTTCATATCGCTTCCGTCTCAAAACAGTTTACTGTTTTCTCAGTTCTGTTGCTGGAAAAACAGGGAAAATTGAGTCTGGATGATGATATAAGGAAATATATTCCCGAAGTGCCCGACTTTGGAAAGACCATCACTTTAAGGCATTTGGCTTCTCACACCAGCGGGTTAAGAGATCAATGGAATTTATTGACGATGGCCGGCTGGCGAATGGACGATGTTATTACCAAAGAACATATTCTGAAACTCGTGAGCAGGCAAAAGGAATTAAACTTTGATCCCGGTGATGAATTCGCATATTGCAATACAGGGTTTACGCTTCTGGCCGAAGTGGTTTCAAGGGTCTCTGATATGTCTTTTGCTGAATTTACCAAAGCGAACATTTTTGAACCCTTAGGAATGAAGAATAGCCTTTTTTACGATGATCATGAGAAAATTGTAAAGAACCGGGCCTATTCCTATAAATCTGATTCAGATCAATATAAAAAGAGCGTGTTGAATTACGCGAATGTGGGAGCCACCAGTCTTTTTACCACCGTGGAAGATCTAAGACTGTGGGCCATGAATTTTACAGACATTAAGGTGGGAGATGCATCTATTATTACTAAAATGAATACGCCTGCCGTACTGAACAACGGCGAAAGCTTTGGAGGAGCTCTTGGTCAGTTCGTTGGTGATTATAAAGGATTGAAGGAAATACAACATGGAGGCGCAGACGCCGGTTACAGATCTTATTTAACCCGCTTTCCTGAAGAGAGCTTTGCGGTGGCTGTACTCAGTAATTCCAACGGATTCAATACCAGTAGAATAGCGCATAAAGTGACAGACATTTATCTGAAAGGTAAAATTAAGATCGAGGAGACACCTGAAGAAGTTAAAGAAGAAAACGAACCGGAGGTCGTGGCCATTGATCAAAGCATATTAGAGAAATATACTGGCGATTTTGAATTAGAACCAGGCTTTATTCTTACAATAAGCTCTGAGGATTCTCAATTAATGGTCCAGGCAACAGGACAACCAAAGGCTTTACTGCAACCGGTTTCCATGGCAGAATTTACGGTAGAAGGCGTTGAAGCTAAAATTGAGTTCATCCCTAATGAAGAAAATAATATAGATCTTCTAAAACTCCATCAGGGAGGGCAGATCATGGAAGCTCCAAGAGTGAAAAAATTCGACAAGGCTTCTGTGGATCTTTCTGACTTTGCAGGGGAATTTTACAGCGAAGAACTGGCCACCACATACTTCTTCAGGCTTGGTAATGATGGTCTGGTTGCCAGACATAACAGGTTAAGCGACTTTAAACTGATTCCTGTAAAGAAGGATATGTTTAAAAGTGACGTCTGGTTTTTTGGGCAGGTTGAATTTATCAGGGACGAGAATGATGTCATTAAAGGATGTAAGGTATCCAATGGGCGGGTGCGAAACCTGTTTTTTGAAAAGCGAGAGTAATTGGTAGGCCCGCATCCGTACTCCGACAGTTCCCTGTAAAACTAAACTTCAATACTCTAAAAAAACCTTGAAATTTTGCCCGGTGAGAACAGGAGGTGATAAAGTATGATTTAAACAGGTGCCAGCCTTAGAAAGAAAATAATTAACTTCACCACCAAACCGTGACCAGGACGTAATCCCTGCTTTGACAGCTTTCGATAGTCCGGACCGGGAGTAATAATTTCATAAATCATATGTTTCCAGAAGAGCTCTATACCTATTTAGCGAATAATACATTAGTTGAAATAAAAGGAGGTACCACCAGACTGACCTTTTTAAAGATCTGGATGGTAGAAATAGATAAACGAATTTTCGCCAGAAGCTGGAACAAAAGCGAAAGAAGCTGGTTTACGGAATTCCAGAAAACAGGAATCGGGGAATTGAAATTCGGTGAAAATATAATCAGAGTAAAAGCTGAGAAAATTGATCCGGGTAACCCGATTAATCAAAAAATTAGTGAAGCATACCTCGGGAAATATAACCAGCCCGGGAATTTAAAATATGCAGAAGGCATTTCGCAGCCTGAATATTTCGATTATACAATGGAATTTTCACCTCAGGATTCTGTTTAGAATTGCTCATACAGGCGGTAGCCTGGAAAGAGAATAAGTATCCACACAACATAGTTAAGCCTAAGCATCCACCTGTGAAATATCATGATAAACCTATGTATCGATCGTAATAACTTTTAAATCAAATAGTTATATATTCTTAAAGTAAAAATGCTTAACTTAAGCATTTCTAAGTTTTCCGCAGAAATTCCCTGCAGCTGCCGGAATCTTTCCCCACACGTCCAGCTTTTGATATGACAGCCCATGGGGCATTGTATTTAATGAATATTTCAGTTAAATATTATGGGAAAATGGACATTGATACTATCTTTTTTTCTTTTCAATATTCCGGTAATTCAAAGCCAGATCATTGATAAATATTCAATTTCCGGAAAAGGGACCATGGACATTTTTACTGATTCCTTTTTTGAAGGAATCGATCTAAATATCTTTTCCAGATCTTATATATATACCATCGGGTACTACGATGGAGAAGAGTATTTTAATGATTTTCTTTTCCCTGATTCCCCGGAAGAAAAGTTTTATCAATTCAACTTATTATTTGGAAAATATATTGACTTGCAACGCCAGAATTTCAGAATTCGATACCAGGCTGGAATAGGACGGTTTTGGGGAACTTTAAGAACTGATGAGTTAGATCCGGAGTTCGGTGATTTTAATGTTAGCCACTATCTTTCAGAAGAATTTTCAACGATTGGTTTTCCAGTTAAAATTGGGGGAAGATATATTCCTTTTAACTTTCTAAGTATTGGAGTAGATATACAGGCTAATCTGAACGCTGAAAGAGTTATAATCAGACCCATGTTGTGTCTGGACATTGGAAAATTAAAGGATTGAAGAAAAGCACTAAGCACAACAACGCATAACCCAAACAGGCGGTACAGTTAGAAATAAATTAATTAACCTGGCCAACCCAGGTCTTAATATAGATGAAATGAAAAGGAACAATATATCTCTCTGGTATTTTATTGCATCAGGCCTATTGCTAATTCTCCTATTCATTATACAATTAAAGTATCCTGAAATATTAGAATTGGAAACAAAATGGCTGATAATAGCCTTGGTACCACTTTTAGTTGGAATAATCTTAAAGGGATTAGTAAGGAAAGTAAAGGGATTTGGAATTGAGTTAGAAATTTCTCCTTCTAGTAAACCTATTGGAGATAATGAAAAAGAAGAGAAACTTGAAGATGTTTATAGGGATTTAAAAAAGTTGCCAGCTGACTATTATTATATTAATCATACTTCATTTTTGAGACAACAAAAACAAGATGAATTTAAGAAAAGAACAAAATTAAATCGACCTCATTACGATATCCGTGTGATAATTGACTCCTACTATAATTGTGCTTTAAGTCGGATTAAATATGTAAAATACTATTTGCATAAGAATTACCCTGAACCAATTCAGTTAAGATCTAATTCGAAAAATAAATTTTGCCTTAAGGAAATTGCATGGGGGGAGTATGTTATTGTGGCAAAAGTGTACATGAAAGATATTTCGAAGCCTATAATTCTCGAAAGGTATATTACCTTATGGGATAGCGGACCACGGCTAGATTGATAGTTAAATTTATTTTATTTAGTCCTTATTGAAAGTAGTAAAAGAAAATAATTAACCTAATCAACAAAGCAGGAGGAAAGCCAGGTATGTTTCCCTACTCCCGCAACCTGTGCTGGCTGTTACGGATAAAATATTTTATCCGGTCAGCTCACAAAATTCAAAGCTTTATCTTCTCAAAACCATTCTTTTAATTACGGTTTCATTATTTGAACTAATTCGAAAAATGTAAATTCCTGAAGGTAATTCAGCTCCATTATAGGTTATGGATTTAGGTCCGGGTTTTTGAATACCATTAAAAAGTACATCTATCTCTTTTCCCCTCATGTCATAAACAGCTATCTTGATCATTGTTCTGTCATTTAAATTGTAGTCAATAGTCGTATAGGAACTAAAGGGGTTGGGATAGATCATTGCAGGCTTTTTTTGTGAATTATCTTCAAATAAATCTATGTCTGGTATCTCCCTGTTAATTTGATTGAGCCTATTGGTGAAAGATGGTTGTTCTATAACCACATCTTCAGATTTTAATGTAGAATTTCCTGAATTATCGGTGGCCTGATAGGTTACAGTATATATTCTTCTGGTATACTTTCCACTTCTTTCTGCTCGTAATTTAAAGAACAGATCTTCAGTACCATATTCGGCTCCCAGAATATCGGGAGTTGTGTTACCACTCCCGATCTCAGAAGCATTATCTGAAGAAACTATACTATACAAAGTGATGCTTTCTACATACCCGCATAGATCTTCTGCTTCCACGGTCGCACTTATATCGATCATCTTATGATTTGGGGGCCATAAATAATCCGGGGTTAAAGTGACCAGCAACTCAGGACCTGTTGTATCCAAAACTTCAACAACAACCCAGTCCCTGTCTATATGACCAACCAAATCTGTTATGATTAACTCAATACAATTCTCGCCAAATGGTAATAGAACTTCTGTTTCTTCTCCATAAACTGTCCCGAAATCACCCGTCCAGGCATATCTAAGTGAATCCCCATCCGGATCTGTAGACTGAGATCCGTCCAGTGTTACTAAAGCTCCATCCTGGCCTGTACAATCCACTACCTGGTCTTCTCCCGCGACCGCCGTAGGTGGTTTATTTATTTCTTCATATAAACTGATCAATCCTTGTGAAACTTTACAAAGATCAGGGTTATAAGGACGATCTGGCCAGACCTGATTAACAGGCAGGCTTTCCAGGGCCATTAGTTTCTGTTTTCTTAAGGTGCCATTTCCGTTTGACCATCCGCTCAAAATAGATCCCGTTCTGGCTGGCCAGGAAAGACCTGTACATCCATTTCCACATTCAGGGCTCGTTTTTAATCGAACACCTAAGGGAACGGTTAAATCTGGACCACGGTAACCCACAATTTCACCATGCCCATCAAAATTCCAACCGACGCCTTCTCCAGCCGGACAACATGCAGTGTTTGAGATGGAAGGAGCAATTGGCCAGCCTCCGGGATCTTTATTACGAGAAATCCCGGTAAATGCATCCAGCATAACAACTGCTTCCTGTGATGAAATTCCTCCTGTTGGTCTACTGTGCCCAAAACGGTAGGAAGATTCAAAATCAAATGGAAATAAGGCTTCCTGTTGATAGCGGTGATGTAGATTAATGATATTTCTTTCAAATCTTATGGCAGGCGCGTCCCAGTCAAAATAAACAGATAAGGCACATAAAGGATCGTTTGATCCAATTACCGGAGGTCTTATCAACCATTCACCTGCAGGGGTACAATTTGGTCTTAATATTGTGCCTGTATTTTGAGTCTTTCTGTATCCTCTAAATCCATCACGGCTAACCCGCCATCGGGTCCAGTTAAAATCCGGGTTTGTACCTAAGCTTGATTCACCAGAAAAAGGGATGTTGCGGTTACCTACGGGGTCAATGGGTGCCAGAATATCAATGAGCTCATTGGTTTCCGATCCCAAATGTACAACCGCTCCTCCTCCCATACTGTGGCCTGCCACTATAATTATAGCATTGGGATTATGTTCTCTAATCTCCTTAAGAAAAATCTTTGCATCTTCGAGGAATTGATAATCCTCTCCAGGCAAGGCTTTTTTCGCCGCGGCCTTCAGAGTTGCAAATTTAAGACCATCCTTAACTAAATTACCAGGATGCGAATCGTTATGGTGTAAGGGCCTTTCCATATACGGAGCCAATAAATTATTCCACCATGCATAATGCACATAAGCTCCTTTATCCATAAGAAATCTGGCAAAGTTATATAACATCATCTCGTCCAAATACTTATTTGAGGCATAACCACTTACAATTAACGCATAAATGGGACGGCCATTAGGAATATATATCGTTTCATCTCTGGGAGTGACGTCATTCCAGATTGGTGGAACTGGAAATCCTACCTCAGTTATACCGGTGTTTTTTACTGGAAGATGGACCGCAAAGGTATTAGCTGGCGGATCATTACTGCAGTTTTCCTGTCCTAAGAGATAGGAAAATTGAAAAAGAATTAATAATAAAATTATGGAATGCCCAGGTTTGAATACTGTTTTCATCATAATAGTGATTTAACAAATACCATTATGAAGCAGGACAACAAGTATCTATAATTTCTTAAAGCTATAAAATACTTTTTACATACAGCAAGGTTTTCTTTTATAAAATACTGAAAATCAAATTATTAAATACTTTAATTAGTTTTAAATCGATAAATTTATAGTTTCAAATATTTGTGAATTTAAATTTTATCAGGGCATAAGACCTAATCCGGCAACTTGTTTAAGCAGGACCGCTGTGTGATATGATAAAAGGATTTATAGCGATGAAATCGATAAGAAATTTTCGAAAAGAATGGGTTATAACAACATCCCTGGGATATCTGCTGGGATTTTTATGTTTTATCCTAATTGGATCAATCGCTTCATTAATTGCTCCCGAGGCGATCGCAGATATCAGTCCTGCTAATAGGCCTCAACAGCTTGACCCTGCCAATCTTCCTGACTGGCTGGATCGCTCCACCTACGAGGCTTTGTATCTACATAATCTCTGGCAACATCTAATAATGTATCCTGTTTTTGGAGCATTACTGGGAAGTTTGCAGTCTATGGTACTGAAAAAATATATTCTGAAAGTATGGCCCTGGATTTTGGCGTCCATCTTCGGATTCCTGATAATTATATCTGGTGAGCTTATTCAAAGGCATCTTGTTATAGGTCCGCATGCGGGACCGGTTGAACCAATATTCATCGTTTTAGGCGGAGGGGGTATTACGGGTATTATACAATGGTACTGGTTGCGAACACAAAATATTACGGCTGCTAAATGGCTGATATTATGGATCTCCGGAATAATACTGGGAATTATTGCAGCAATAGCTTTTTTAATGGGACTTGGTGCGTTGATTGGAGATGCTATAGCTTTTCTCGAAGAGAATGCGCCAAAAGTTGCTTTCGGTATTGAACTCGGACTTTTTGGAGCAATTACCGGTGCGGTGGCAGGATGGATAAGTGCAAAACCTCTCTATCAGCAACTGAACAAAAATAACACTGGTAATATTAGTTGATCATTGGGAATAGTTCATAACACAAATTGCGGGTAGCATTAAAAAGTAATTAATTAACTTCACTATTAATTCAGGCCTTAAGCCGGGATCCTGTTAACTATCGGGTCTGCATTCCCTGGCCCGTTAACCTGGAGTAAGCGGATCCTGTGACATGCATTTTCCCAAACCAGGTAACACTGGAATTGTAACAATACCAATAAATGGCCGTCCAATTGAGGTACTAACCACTTAGAATGACTTTCCATACTCATAATTCCACTTCACAACCTGCCAGTTACAAAGGCTTTCTTATTGACCTTATCATCTACATTACAGTGATGTTTCTGATCAGGGAGGTTTATATACCAGAAGCAGGTTTTCTTGCGAATGGACTTTTTTGGTCATTAACAACTTTGATCGTAGCTAGCTGGAGGATGAAAGTTAGAGGTGTTTCCTGGAAAGACCTGGGATTGACCAAACCCGGAAATTTATGGAGAACATTAGGAATTTCTGCCATTATTGTGGTTTTGGTAATGATCTCTATCATAATCTTTGAGATAATAAAAGACCAGCTTCCAATTTCTTTAACTTCAGATTCATCCTCCGAAAGTGCAGTATCCAAATTCGGAAATCTTAAAGGAAACTGGATAGGGTTTTTTCTGGTTATCCCCTTGGTTTGGTTGGAATCCATGTTAGAAGAACTACTCGATAGAGGGTTTTTAATGAACTGGATTGAAAAATTGTTTTCTTCAACCAGGTTTGCTACAGCCATAGCGGTAATCCTGCAGGCCGGTATTTTTGGATTCAGGCATTCCTACGACTTGTCAGACAGGTCAATAACCGTAGGACTTATTGGTTTAATTATGGGATTAGCCTATGTAAGTTTTGGAAGAAATTTATGGCCTTTAATAATTGCGCATTGCTTATTAAATAGTATCTCAATGTTTGAAAGAGTAATGTAATGCAAAGTAAAAAGCGCACGCCGGGGACACACAGATCAAACAGGCGGTACAGTTAGAAATAAATTAATTAACTTCAACAATGAATCGGTCTAAACGGCTAATAATGCAATAGCTAATTAAAATTTTTTATCATGAGAAAAAATATGGGTTCAGCAGACAGGATTATCAGGATAATAATCGCTGCAATTGTGGGCGTCCTTTATTTCACGGGAACAATTTCAGGAACTTTAGGGATAATACTTTTAATACTGGCAGGAATATTTCTGTTAACCAGTTTCATTGGTTTTTGTCCGCTATATGCTCCATTTGGAATGAGCACATGCCCTAAGGAAATTAAATAAGGCGTAAGCTTACTGTTAGCCACAAGGCTGAAACAAATTTTAAGTTTAATCCAGGTATAATCAAATAGGAACCGTGAGAAAATTCAGATTGATTTTAGCAATTGTGATAGGTCTAACAGGCTGTAAGGAAAAACCTCCCTCTAAAAAAGAGGCCTGGATGGATCAGCCAGCATCAGAATGGCCTCACTTCTCATTGACCAATGAAATAAGTTTTGCTGATACAACTTATACGAATCTGGCTAATTCATTCCTGGTAAATACAGGTAAGGATACACTGGGTGTAAGCTGTAAGCACATCTTTATGGTCTTTCAGGATCAGTTAGGATTACAAAATATCGATCTGGGCAGTGGGTTTAATTATTGGAAACTCTATCCGAAGAATTATAAAGAAGAATTCATCTATATAAAAAGCTTAATTAATTCCGATTCAAAAGAAGAAATAGGAGATTTTAATACTTTAAAAGTCCGGGACTGGCTCATCTTTGAAATCGATGAACAAAATTCAAAACTATATCCACTTAAAATAAGATATACTCCAATAAGGAAAAACGAAATAGTCTATTCTGTTGGCTGGGGAATGAAACAGGAAGATAACAGTTATCCCGGATTACAAAAATTCAAGTCCATTGATAATTTAGGAGATTATTATTATGCTGCAAATTACAAGTCTGATGTTCTGCCATATGGCAGAAGCGGTTCTCCGGTAATTGATGAAAACGGATACCTGGTTGGAATAATTTCGGGCGCAGAAGGAAATCTGACTGTGATTGGAAGCGTACAATACCTGAAAAAACTTTTTGACCAATACAAAGTCAGATATACTGAGCCCGGCCGCTAACAAGGCCTGGCTCGAACAGGCGTTGCCTTTAGATAGAAAATAATTAACCTGGCCAACAAAGCAGGTCTTAAGCCAACAACCCGATAACTATCGGGATCGCCTCCCTGCCCCGCCAACCTTGCCGGTTCCGATACTTCGGGAGGTTATACATTACACCAGGAGTTGGAATTACTCGTAAAAGGTGGTTTGTCTCCCGTTGAGGCCCTGAGAACCGCTACAATTAATCCAGCCAGATATCTAAAGAGGGAGAACGAAATAGGTACAATAGAAAGTGGTAAAATTGCCGACTTAATTCTTTTGAATGCAAATCCACTTCAGGATATTAGCAATACTCAAAATATTGAAGCGGTTATGTTTCAGGGACACTTGCTAAACCGTTCTAAACTGGATAAAATGTTATTACAACTTAAGAAAGATGCTGAAAACTGGTCTGACTGATTTCTGTTTTGGAATTTACAGAAAAATTGATTTATTCAATATTGCAGCCAATAACCAGTAAGGAAAGAATTCAAACATGTAATTATAGATTTTCAAAATGAATGTAGTGTTAGAGTCCAAAATTACCTGTCCGCATTGCGGGCATAGTAAAATAGAAAAAATGCCTACGGAGGCATGTCAGTTTTTTTATACATGTGAGAAATGCGATAAAACCCTGAAGCCAAAACAAGGTGACTGTTGTGTGTTTTGCTCGTATGGAACAGTGCCATGTCCTCCAATCCAAAAAAACTCAGGTTGCTGCTAAAAGGGGAGTGCCACCTGGTTTTGTTTCAGGAAATAAATTTTCTGCAGGCCTCGTTGAAACAGTGTTTATGAAGTCAGGGAACGAATTGGCGGGAATGCACCTGAGGTAACTACCACACAGGAATAAGGATTCCGGAAGCAAACTGAATTAACCTTCAAAATAATGAAGATCATATGAGAAAAAGTCTAAAATGGTTAATACCTGTTATTGTTGTTTCAGGAATAGTGATCTATTTATTTTCATCATCCGGAATGGGAAAGGTGACCACCGACCTCGCCCAGGCATATGCAGATAAGGGGCTTTATAAAAATGCTATAGAAAAAGCGAACTCAAACCAGGAGGTGATTAGTGCGGTTGGCAGGATCAAACCAATAGATAAGCTGACAATACTGAATGGAGAGGTGATCTTTTCAAATAACAATAATACCGTGAATTCCACCATTAAAATTATTGGTGAAAAAGGCCCAGGCAAACTGGATATTACGGCTAAGCGTGAAAATGAAAACTGGCAGTATGAAAAAATAAACCTTCGGTTCAAAGATCCTTTGGAGAATAGAAAGATCATTGAAATAATTGAAGTGCCTTACAAAGAATGAGATAAAAATTCAGCATCTATCTATTCATCATCTTACCTTTTAATAGAACTGAATATGAGGATAGTATTCTTCAACTGAAAAATAAAAACTACTTAACACCATTGAGTTTATCTTCAAATAGCTGGTATTCAGGTAAAAAGTGATATTTTAGGTTCCGGTTAGTACATATTTAGCCTAACACGAACGCATCCCTTCACAAACAAACCCTATAGAATGCCAAAAAATCATGTCTTAGCCTTTCTTTTTATTGCGAGCGCTATATGCCTGCAGGCTCAAACCCAGGTTACCGAAGAATCCTGGATTGGGGATTTAAAAGGCGGTGCCAGGATCCAGAAAACCCAGAAACTCTATTGGGAAAATGGTTTTGCTTTAGATCTTACCAGTCCTAAGCTGGTAGATAATCGTGTACATCTTGGAGTGAGCTATGTTACTTCCAGGCTTGGAAGCGCTATGGGCACGAACGCCATTAAGCAGGACAATTTCCTGCTAAGTATGGGATACCATTTTCGTCCTCAAAAAGACCTGCAACCTTTTACCCGGTTAAACACGGGATATTTTCATGCTGATTATGAGTATGAGATCTTTGATGTCCTGCCCAATAATGCCTTCCTGTTATCTATAGATGCAGGATTGTCTTATGAATTCAAGGTTCCGTTTACGGTTAATTTAAGTGCCGGATATAATTTAAATACCGGCAACGGTTCTTCAGGACCGGGAACTCTGTATCCTGTTTTTTACCAGATGAGCCTTTACTATACCATATTAAAAAAGAGATCTAATGATAACTAGAAATATATTTTTCGGCTTGCAGGTAGTTTTTCTGTTTTTCCTTTCTGCCTGTTCCAAAAGCCCCGATATTGACGATGCCACAATGCTGGACGGAGACCAGATCTTTGATCCATCCCTTTATGATCCTGAAGCCTACCTGGTTTCCATGGCTATTGATGATCCCAGTGATGCTCAAAAGAACACACCTGTTGTGATCACGGTTCATGGTTATTCGGCATCCACTTTTGAATGGGATGAATTCAGAACTTATACAGATGCAAATGCAGATATTCTTGTTTCTCAAGTTCTTCTGGGTGGGCATGGTCGTACCTATGAAGACTTCAAAAATTCCTCATGGCACGACTGGCAGGAACCAATTATGGCTGAATATAATGCCTTACGTGAAAAGGGTTATACCAACATCAGCTTCGCCGGATCGTCCACGGCCTGTCCTTTGGTGCTGGACCTGATAAAGAAAGGTAAAATTGGCGCAAATGGGATGAAGAATATCTTTCTGATAGATCCTATCGTTATACCCTCAGATAAATTGCTGACTCTTGTTGGCCTGGTGGGACCCATGTTAGGATATCTGGAAACGGATAATTCCGAAGGTGAAGAAGGTCACTGGTATCATTTCAGGCCACAGGAAACCCTGCAGGAATTAATGGACCTTATAGATAAAGTGCGCAGGGACCTTCAAAAAGGATATGATCTGCCGGCAGGTACCAACATGAAGGTTTATAAATCCATTAAAGATTCCAGCGCAGATCCTGTGAGTGCTGTGCTTATTTACAAAGGACTTAAGAACAGCGATGGATCTGATATAGATATGGAAATGATGGATTCAGACCTGCATGTGGTGACCCGGTTGGATGGGCGTGAGAACATTACCCAGAAAGATCGTGATATCCAGAAAGGTGTTTTTGACGATATGCTTATGCGTATTGAGCAATAGAGAAGGGTCCTGAAATAAACCACTTTTAGGGCAAGTCCCATATTATTAGTATTTTACAGGGAATCTCACAGACTCTTCTATATATGCAATTGAAATTATCCTGGTTTATAGTACCCTTTTTAGTTTTATTTCTGTTTTTGTTCACTAATTGCGAGAAGTCCAAAAAGACGGTCACAATTGCTGAAGAACCTGCCCTGAAACGTGATCTGGAGGCCATCAAAAAAGATGGTAAACTTAAAGCACTTACTGTCTATAGCGCAACAAGCTATTTTCTTTATAGGGGCCAGCCCATGGGCTATGAGTATGAATTACTTAAAAGATTTGCCGAGCACCTGGACCTTGAACTGGAAATGGTGGTGGTTAAAGATCTTGATGAACTTATTACCAAACTCAACCAGGGGGAAGGTGATATTCTGGCTCACGGACTTGCCATTACCGGAAACCGGAAAGAATCTGTATCCTTTACGAACTATTTGTACCTGACCAAACAGGTGCTGGTTCAAAAAAAGCCGGACAACTGGCGCAGCATGCACTGGCATAAACTGGAAAATGCGTTGATCCAGGATGCTATAGAATTATTACAGGACACCGTGTCCATTCGTGAAGGTTCGTCATACAGTGAAAGAATTATAAATCTTAGTGATGAGCTGGGTGGTAAAATCCATATTGAAAAACTCCCGGGAGAAATGGCTACAGACGAGATCATTAAACAGGTTGCCCAGGGGAATATTAAATATACGGTTGCAGATAATAATATCGCCAGGATCATGGCATCCTATTATCCGATCCTGGATATTCAGGTTCCCGTAAGTTTTTCACAAAGAATTGGATGGGCAACGCGTAAGAATTCACCTGAGCTATTAAAAGCCACGAACCTATGGCTCGAAGACTTTAGAAAAGAGGTGGATTATAACGTGATCTACAATAAGTATTTTAAGAATAAAAAGAATTTTAGACGACGTGTAAAAAGCGACTTCTACAGTTTGAACAAAGAGGAGATTAGTCCGTACGATGAGCTTATTCAAAAGCATGCTGAAAAGATCGACTGGGACTGGCGCCTGGTAGCTTCCCTGATCTATCAGGAATCAAGATTTGACCCTAACAACAGCTCCTGGGCAAATGCCAAAGGGCTGATGCAACTGATGCCTAAAACTGCCGAAGAACTGGGTGTGCAGGATCGCAGTGATCCATCCCAGAGTATTAGTGGAGGTACTAAATACCTTAACCAGATCTGGAATAAATTTGAGAAAATTGAAGACTCCATACAGCGAACTAAATTTACGATGGCCTCCTATAATTGCGGATTGTACCATGTAAAGGATGCCCAGAACCTAGCCACCAAAAGAGGTCTGGATGCCACTGTCTGGGATGACAATGTTGAGGATATGATCCTGGCCCTGAGCCTTCCCAAGAACTATAATAATCCTGTAATCAAATATGGTTATGTGAGAGGTATAGAGCCTTATAATTATGTAAATCAGATCTTTGAGCGCTATGCCCATTACACCCAGTTTATTGAGGAATAGCCTGACAGAAAACAATTAAACTTACCTGCAGGCATATCCTGAACTAATTTTCCGGCCGGGCGAAATTGCTGACCTGTGAGGGGGAATTTTTATTTTGGGTGACCTTTATAATCCGGAATAAATGAATAATTTAAACTTCTGATAAAGAGATTTTAAGGTTTGTAAAGCTCAAATAACCCTATGAGAAAAGTAATTGCAGCTATAAATATGACTCTTGACGGGTTTTGTGACCATACCGCAATAGACCCTGATGAGGAAATACATAGGCATTACGCATCCCTGCTAAGTAATGCGGATATCATCCTGTATGGCAGGATAACATATCAGCTTATGGAATTCTGGCGGGGCCTGGTAGAAAATCCATCAGGGGATAAATCAATGGACGAATTTGCTGTTGAAATGAACAAAATCCCGAAAACTGTTTTTTCTCACAGCCTTCAACATGTGGACTGGAAAAGTGCAAAACTGGCAGATCAGGACCTGGAAGAAGAGGTTTTAGAACTCAGGAAACAATCAGGTAAAGACATTTTTGTTGGCAGCCGTAGCTTAATCATGCAATTAATGAAACTTAAATTAATAGATGAATTCCAGCTTTGTGTTCATCCGGTTATAGCGGGAAGCGGTTTACCATTATTTGAAAATATCCATGAGAGAACTATTCTTAAACTGATAAAAACAAAGACTTTTAGTGGAGGCGCAGTGATTCTATATTATCAACCAGCAAATGAAAAAGAATGAACCGCTAACATAGGTTAAAGAGAACAGGAAAAGAAAAAACTGCTGCAACAATTACACAGATAGAGGATATTATGGAAAAAAATGTAACTTGAACTCATAAGCCCGCCTGTTCCTAAATCTAAGACCTGGGTGAACTAAACCTTTCGCAACACGATTCTAAATGCTTAAACCATAATGAAAAGAAATCTCCTATTTATATTTTTATTCAGTTTGATCTCCTGTAATTCTGATGACACAACAGAAGTAGAGGTAACCCACCTCGAAGGGAACCTGGAAATTCGCTCAACCCAGGATTTAGAAGATCCTCAAGTTAAAGCATATCAATCAATCAATGGTAATTTAGTTATAAAAAACACCTTTGAGGTAGAGGACCTGAGGGCCTTGCAAAACCTGAAACAGGTTGATGGTATTTTAATTAAGGATAATAAGAATTTAAAATCCTTAAAGGGATTGGAAAATATTCAGGAAGTAAAGTCTATAGAAATCGAAAACAATCCGGAACTATCTTCCTTAACCGGACTTGAAAATCTAACCGAGGTTTCGGAAAACCTGATCATAAAAAATAACGATGCATTAACTGGTTTGAATAACCTGAATAAATTATCCAAAATAGGAGTTCAGCTTTTTATTTTTGATAACCTCTCATTGACAAGTTTAAACGGATTAGAAAATTTACAAGAAGTCCCTCAGCTATTGATCACTAATAATATCAACTTAACGAATATTAGTGCTATAGGAAGTGTAAGCCTGTCTTCTGATATACGAATTGATTCCAATGATTCATTATCAGATTTTTGTGCATTGACCACTTTGGTAAGCCAGAATAGTGAGTCTATTTATTTTATTGCCAGGCATAATAATTATAATCCCAGCATAGAGGATTTGAAAGACGGGAATTGTTCTAACTAAACAATGTGATAGCCAGGGATTACTGATTAATTAGCGGCAGATCCTTCAGGAATAATTAGCAGGCCGAGTTTTAGTCCCGTTACCTGAATAGTAATTCAGCATTCAGCCATTTGCTGAGCTCTGATATTGTTGAAATATTCCATATTTTGGCAATGTTCAATTAATTACCAAAAACTTTTTATGACTAAGATTGTACCTGCAATCACTAGAGATAATATAGAGATAGTAGCAGATCTGGCTCAAACTATCTGGACTGAACATTACACTCCGATAATTGGAGCAAAACAGGTGACTTATATGCTTGACAAATTCCAGTCGGTAAAGGCTGTTCAGGACCAGATCAAAAAAGGCATCAGGTATTACCTTATCCAGCATCAGGATGCATATGTCGGCTATTTATCCTTTAGCATACAAGAAGATCTTCTTTTCCTGAGCAAGTTCTATGTGCTGAAACAGGAAAGAGGTAAAGGAATTGGTAAAGCGGCACTGCTTTTTATTGAAGACCAGGCCAGGGAACTTGGATTAAAAAAAATAAAACTTACCGTAAACAAGCATAATTCCAAATCTATTACCGCCTATGAAAGAATGGGATTTACCAATGTAGATGCCATCGTCCAGGATATTGGTAATGGATATGTGATGGACGATTATGTCCTGGAAAAAGACATAACCTGACCTACTGCCTGGATAACTCCCTGCCGGATAGATAAAA
>NZ_JAJSON010000009.1 GCF_022410465.1 Christiangramia crocea
TATATCCATTTTCAACTATTTCAATTCGTTAACAGACACCTTATCCATATCTCCATAATCCAGATTTTCACCAGCCATTCCCCAGATGAACGTATAATTAGAAGTTCCTGATCCCGCATGGATAGACCAGGGGGGTGAAATAATTGCTTCATGATTCTGCATCCAGATGTGTCTTGTTTCCTGGGGTTGTCCCATAAAATGGCAAACGGATTGCTCTTGAGGTACATCAAGGTAGAAATATACCTCCATGCGCCTATCATGTACATGAGCCGGCATAGTATTCCAAACACTACCTTTCTTAAGCTCTGTCATCCCCATTTGCAATTGGCAAGTAGTTACAATTTCTCCTATAATCATTTGATTCACGGTTCGGTCATTAGCTGTTTCTAGCGACCCCAATTCTAATTTATTTGCTTGGTCTAGGCTAACTTTCTTTGTAGGATAGCTAGTATGCGCAGGAGCGGAATTCAGATAAAATTTAGCAGGTGAATCAGTAGCGTTACTTTTAAAGACCACTTTTTTTGTTCCCTGGCCTATATATAAAGCATCTTTATGTTGCAGATCATATGTGGTTCCATCTACAATTACAGTTCCACTATCACCTACATTTATAATTCCAAGCTCTCTTCTTTCTAAAAAATATTCCGCTTTTAACGGATTAATGGTTTCCAACTCAAGAGGTTCTTCTGGAACGGCTGAGCCCACTATAAATCGATCATAGTGAGTGTAAATAAGACTTATCTTTCCTGTCTCCATAAGATTGTCAATTAAAAACTCCTCCCTTAGTTGGGAGGTATCATATTTTTTTACCGTTTCTGGAGAAGAAGCATACCTTGTTTCAAAAAATGTTGACATATTATTTTTTTTAGTTCTACTTTGTTATTTAGAATTTGGATTTTCTGATCCCTAATTCTAGTCCTCTTAATTCAGCCAAACCCCTCAAACGACCTATAGCGGAATAACCCGGATTAGTCTTCTTTTTTAGGTCATCCAGCATTTTATGGCCATGATCAGGCCTGAAAGGCATTCTGGTATCTTTTCTTCCGGAGCGTTGTCTTTTTTCCTGTTCTGCAATTAGAGCCTCCATTACAGCATACATATCTACATCTCCTTCCAGGTGGTTGGCTTCATGAAAATCACCTTCCTCATCTCTTTTAGTACTTCTTAGATGAATAAAATGAATTCGGCTGCCAAGTCTTTCAATCATTCCAGGGAGATCGTTATCCTTTCGTACTCCAAAAGATCCAGTACAAAATGTTAATCCATTATTTGGACTATCTACAGCCTGATATAGTTCTTTAATATCTTTTTCGGTACTTACTACTCGGGGTAATCCTAAAATAGGATAAGGAGGATCATCAGGATGAATGCACATTAATATACCTGCCTTTTCAGCAGTGGGAATGATTTGTTTTAAGAAGCTAAAGAGATTATTTTTAAGTTTATTAGAATCGATATCATCATAAGTGGTGAGGATTTTATTAAAGTCTTCAAGAGAATAACCTTCTTCTGCACCAGGTAAACCGGCAATTATGTTATTAACTAATTGTTCTTTTTCATTTTGGGTCATTTTTTCTGCTAAAGCTTTTGCCCGTGATACTTCTGCTGCAGAATAATTATGTTCAGCTCCAGGCCGGTTAAGCAGAAATAATTCAAACAAGGCAAATGCCGTCACATCAAAACGTAAACCTGTAGATCCATCCTCTAATTCATACTCTAGATCGGTTCGTGTCCAGTCCAAAACCGGCATAAAATTGTAGCATACAGTGTCAATACCACATTTTCCCAGATTTATAAGAGTTTGATTATAATTATTAATGTACTGTTCAAAGTTCCCTGATCGGGTTTTAATATTTTCATGAACAGGAACGCTTTCAACAACAGACCAGTTAAGTCCTGCAACTTCAATTTGTCGCTTGCGTTCTTTGATTTCTGCTTCTGTCCATACATCTCCGTTTGGAATGTGATGAAGGGCGGTAACAACTCCCGTGGCTCCAGCCTGTTTTACGTCAGAAAGTGAAACAGGGTCATTAGGCCCATACCATCTCCAAGTATTTTCTAAATTCATTTTATATATTTTTATTTATACACCACTATAGGCACTAAATCCTCCATCTATAGGCACAACCACTCCGGTTACGAAAGAAGACCTTTTATCACACAACCATAGTGTAGTACTGATTAGGTCTTCCGGTTTTCCAAATCTTCCCATTGGCGTTTGTTCTATTATTAGATTTCCTCTGGGGGTAAGGTCTCCATCTTCCTTTGTAAGTAAAGTACGGTTCTGTTCAGTTAGAAAAAATCCTGGAGCTAATGCATTTACGCGAATCCCTACCTTGGCAAAATGAACAGCCAGCCACTGAGTAAAATTTGAAACAGCAGCTTTTGCTCCACTATAAGCAGGTATTTTTGTTAGGGGTGTAAAAGCATTCATAGAAGAAATATTTAAAATAGAGCAGTCTTGTCTTTCTACCATATCTTTAGAAAAAATCTGAGTAGGAAGAAGAGTTCCTATAAAGTTGAGATCAAAAACGAATTTTATCCCATCTATATCCAGATCAAAAAAAGTTTTAAAATCCGACTCCTCCCTTTTCAGATCTTCTAAATTTAAAGAGCTCTGGGAGGTAGTGCCCTTCGGATGGTTTCCGCCGGCACCATTAATCAGAATATCACATTCCCCAAATTGCTGAGTTATCTTTTCTCTGGCTTTGATAAGTGAAGTCTTATCCAACACATTAGCTTCCACAGCTAAAGCCAATCCTCCAGACGATTCAATTTCAGTAACAACTTTATTAGCGGCTTCTTTGCAAAGGTCTAGCAGGGCAATTTTATGCCCCTCTTTTGCTAATGCTTTTGCCAAAGCGCTGCATAATACTCCCCCTGCTCCTGTTATCACAATTATTTTGGACATATATCTTTTGTATTAATTATTGTATTGATTCAAATATCCTTTTTTTAAGTAATACATTGATTGACATAAAAAGGAAAATAGTACAAGTTTTGGGGATGTAAAATACAATCGACGGATTTACAGTATTTTACATTTATTGAGATAGTTGACATACCTATTGTTACCTAATATGGACAGGTATTCATGGTTGGCCATAGGTTTTAATTAGAACCGGGATTAGATGTACAATAACACTCCATTTTCGAATAATTCTTCCCTAAAATTCTGTTAAATTGACCTTTATTAGATTATGTTTTATTCATAAAATGAATTATGACATTTTTGAATTTATTTTCTTTTAAAAATCATCTTGAAATAAGCTTATGAGACTACCAATCGATTTTTTTGTCTTTTTATTTATTGGAATGAGTTTAATTTTTTTGAGTCCCCTAAGAGCTCAGACCTTACCAAAAATTATTGAAAAGGAAGAAATCATAAAAGAAAATTATTTACCAGATTTTAGTTACGCTGGATATCATTATGGAGAAGATGATATCCCAGATGTAAATGAAATAATAATTTCAGCTGCTGATTATGGTGTAAAAGCAGATGATGGATTAGATGATTCTAAAGCCCTTTTAAAAGCTATATCTGAGACAAAGGAAATGTCCGGTTCCATAGTGTTACAATTACCCCCTGGAAGATTGATTTTAAGTGAAGTGCTTTTTATTGAAAGAAGCAATTTTGTACTAAGAGGTGCCGGTGTTGGTAAAGGAGGAACTGAAATTTACTGTCCTAGACCAATGATGTATATGGAAGACCCCCAATCCTTAAAGGAGTTACGTGAGTATCTGGTCAAGCATAAAAAGCGACAAATAGAAAAGGAGAACAATATAGATTTACCTTTTTCTCAATATGCATGGTCAGGAGGGATTATATGGACGCAAGTTCCAGGGGAAAGAGTGAAGTCTTATATGATGGAATACGAAAAACCATCAACAACGCTTGCTAAAGTAGAAGGGGGACAAAGAGGGGAACATATTTTAAAGGTATCAGATGTAGGTGCAATAAAAAAGGGAGATGTTCTCCAACTAGAGTTGTTTAATAAAGAAGGAAAGGATGGTGTTATAATTGAAGATTTGTATAAAGGAGCCGATGTTAAGGTTGGATCTCATCATTGGAATTTTCCTGATCTTCCTATAGTACGACAGCAAGTAGAAGTTATATCTGTTTCTCCTGACGAAATTAAAATTAAAACACCTTTGACAATATCTGTCAAAAAAGCTCATCAGGCCAGATTGATCAAGTGGAAACATTTAGAAGAAGTAGGAATAGAAAACTTTAAGATTTCTTTTCCTCAATATCCATGGGTAGCTCACCATGTAGAGCCTGGATTTAATGGAATATATTTAACCAGGTTATTTAATAGCTGGGTTAAAAATGTTGTAATTGTAAACGCAGATAGTGGAATACTTACAGAAGAAATAGCAAATGTCACCATTGAAAATATCCTCACTAAAGGCAGTAATACTGCCCATTATACTGTTGCAATGGGTGGCGTGCATAATGTATTGGTAAAAAATCTAAATGTATATAATGAAGCAGTACATCCGTTGAGTTTCAATACCTTTTCCACCAAAAGTGTTTATAAGGACTGTGAGGTTTTCGTAAAACCTGTATTGGATCAACATTCAGGGGCAAATCATCAAAATTTATTTGATAATATTAGAGTTCATGTAAACCCTGGTAATGATGGTATTTACCCTTTGTTTAGAGGGGGAGGGGCCGGTTATTGGAAACCATCCCACGGAGCTTATTCTACTTTTTGGAATATAGAAGTTCATTTTTTGGGCGGCTTAAATATTAAAAGTCCATTTTTACTTAATGGAATGAATGATGGTCCTCATGCAAGGTTAATCGGTGTACATGGTAATCATGACATAGAATTGAATTATGGACCTGGTGCATTTGTAGAAAAGACAAATTCTAATTTAGAAAATATTCCTTCTTTATATGAATATCAATTAAATGCTCGATTGAAAAAATAATAAATCCTATGAGGATTTTATTTAATTACGTATAATATTTTACATTTTACTTCTTTATGCTGAGAATATTTTTTATAACAATAATATTTCTGATTTTTTATCCAACCATTCCTTATGCTCAGGAGAAGAATTATATATTTAAAAAATTAACTTCAGCAGATGGTCTATCTCAAAGTTCCGTAATTAGTATCCATCAGGATAAGTTAGGGCAGATGTGGCTTGGCACCCGTGATGGTTTAAATAAATTTGATGGAAGCAAATTTACGGTCTATAAAAATGTTCCCGATGATTCTTCGTCTATTAGTAATGATGATATATTATCTATTGAAGAAGATGAAGATGCCTTCATCTGGATTGGCACATATAATGGTTTAAATCAATATAATCCTGAAACTAATAATTTCAAAACTTATTTTCACTCTAATAATAAGAATTCCTTAAGCAATAATACCATATGGAGTATTGAAGTGATAAATAATGGAGAAATATGGCTTGGAACTACAAATGGACTTTCTATTTATCATAAGAATACTAAAGAATTTCAGAATTTGTTCCACTTTTCAAAGGATCCTACCAGCCTTCCCGATAACCATGTGCTTAGCATATTGCAAACCAAGAGAGGTGATATTTATGTTGGTACGGCAAATGGACTTGCCAGAGCAATAAAAAGAGATGGGTCTTATTCTTTCAGAAGCTTAAAAAGGAATTTATATGTTCAGGATCTTATTGAAGATAGAGAGGGAAATGTTTGGGTGGCAACAAAAAATAAAGGTTTGTTTAAACTTTCCAAAGGAGCAGACAACCTTAATACCTTCAAAACTTCACAGGGAAATATAATTGATAATGATATAAGGTCTCTAACAATTGATAATGCTGGAAGAATGTGGTTGGGAACTTATGAAGGCCTCAGAATTATCAATAGTGGAGGTAAAGTGGATAAAGTACTAAATAATCCATATAAAAATACAAGTCTAAGCAGGAATACAATCAAGTCTCTATATACAGATAGAAAGGGCTCAGTATGGATAGGGACATATTACGGGGGCATAAACATTTGGGATAATGCCAATTCTAATTTTATTACTTATACTCAAGATGGGAGTAAAAATCAGCTTAGCTACGATGTAATAAGTTCAATTGAAAAAGATATATCTGGAAATCTTTATTTTGGAACTGAGGGAGGAGGTATCACCGTATTAAATAATAATAATGCAGAATATATTACTTCTTTTAAATTTAATAAATTACCCAGTGATAATATCAAAAGTCTGCTGGTTACAGGTCAAAAAATGTGGATTGGTACCTTTAACCAGGGTTTAGCAATATTTGACTTAAAAACTAAAAAATTCTTAAACGGTATAATTTCAGAATCATTAAATGAATATTTAGCTGAAACGGGGGTATATACTATTAAAAGAGAGAATAAGGCTATTTTTTGGATCGGAACTTTTGGTAAGGGGGTTATTAAGTTCGATTCTATAGATAAAAGCTTTAGAACTTTTACAAGTGATTCAGATAACACCTATACTCTTACTAGTAACCAAGTAAGAAATATTTTAATAGACTCCAATAATTCGATCTGGATTGCAACAGAAAAAGGTCTCAATAAAATTGTATTTAATGATAATGAGGATAAATATATTATAGAGCATTTTTTTTATGATAGTAAAGCTAATTCAGGAGAAGATATTCTTACTATTTTCGAAGATACCAAAGGTAGAATATGGATTGGCACAAAATCTAAAGGGCTCTTTTTACATAATAAAAATTCGTTTCACTCTACTGGGATAAGAATCGATTCCGGGCCATTGGCTTCTCCTATACATTCCATACTTGAAGACGAAAGTAACACTCTTTGGATTAGTACAAATCACGGAATCGTAAATTATGATCCGGAAACCAAATCTGCAAATCTTTACAATCAGAATGAAGGACTTATAAGTAATGAGTTCAATAATAATGCGAGCTTAAAATTAAATTCCAGGCGATTTTATTTTGGAGGTCCTTCAGGGGTTTCTTCTTTTAATCCCCAGAATATAGTTACTAATAATTATTCGCCTCAGGTGCTTTTGACAGATTTCAGGATTAAAAGTGAATCTGTAGATGCTGATCAAAGAATATTGGATAGGAGTATTACCTATACCAAAGCAATAGAGCTGGCTTATGATGAAGCTAATTTTACTATAACATTCGCGATTCCTAATTATATAAATTCTACTAGCAATCAGTATGCATACAGGCTTGCGGGATTAGAAGAAGAATGGAATAAAACCTTTAATAATGAGGCTAGCTATACTATACAGAATGCGGGGACTTATACCTTTGAAGTAAAGGGTGCAAATAATGATAATGTCTGGAATTCTCAGCCGACTAAATTACAAATTGATGTTCGACCAGCACCTTGGAAGAGTTGGTGGGCATTTGTAATTTACGCAGCTCTTATTGCTTTAGCCTTATATGGATTAATTTGGATTATGAAATCCAAAACAAGATTGAAACATGAGCTAGAACTTGAACAGTTGGAACGGGAACGTAATAAAATGGCTAATAAAGCCAAATTACAATTTTTCACCAATATTTCTCATGAGTTCCGAACTCCACTCACTTTGATTTTAGGTCCATTACAACAACTCCTTTTAAATTATAAAGGCAGTAATAAAATGTATAAAAAGCTATTGGTCATAGAAAGTAATGCGCATCATCTACTACAGCTTATAAATCGATTAATGGATTTTAGAAAATTAGAAAATGACCAGTTTAAGATAGAGGCAGCAGAAGGTAATATTGTTAAGTTCATAAAAGAAATTTATCTCTCGTTCAAGGAATTTGCCAACATTGGCAATTATAATTATACTTTTCATACTTCAGATGATGAGATACTTGTTTTTTATGACAGGAGAAAACTGGAAAGAGTATTTTATAATCTTATTTCCAATGCTTTCAGGTACACTCCAAAAGGAGGGGATATTACCATAAGGATTATAAAAAATCTTGAGAATATTGAGATTGCGATTGAAGACTCCGGAATTGGAATTACAAAAGAGAATCAGGCAAAAGTCTTTGATCGATTTTATGAAATTGGAAAGAACACACAGACTAAAGAACCGTATAATCAAGGCACTGGTATTGGATTGTCTATCGTAAAAAACATTGTAAAGCTGCATAAGGGTTGTATTAAGCTATATAGTGAAGGTGAAAATAAAGGATCCATTTTTAAGGTTGAATTACCTCTCGGAGAAGATCATTTATCAGATAGTGAAATAATAAGAGACTTCAGGTTTAGTGATGATGTTTCATTATATAAGAATCAATTAAAGAATAGGGAGCTAACCTTTGATAAGGGAATGAATGAACTGTTGCAGGATAAAAACAGACCTAGTGTTCTGATAGTGGAGGATAATGAACCTCTGCGTTCGTTTATAGTTAATTTACTTAAGGAGGATTATAATATTCTAGAAGCTGAAAATGGAAAAATTGCAATGGAAAAGGCATTAAAGCATATTCCGGATCTAATAATAAGTGATGTTATTATGCCTGAAATGGTCGGAACTGAACTTTGTGCTAAGATTAAGAAGAATCTCAAAACCAGTCATATTCCTGTAGTCCTGCTTACATCTAGAAGTTCCCTTATCTATAAATTTGAAGGGCTGGAAAGTGGTGCAGATGATTATATAAGCAAACCATTTAATGTCAGGGAGTTCACACTAAGGGTGAAGAATTTATTAGAGTCAACCCACAGGCTAAAGAACAAATTTAGCAATGAAAATAAACTTAGTCCTTCAGATCTTACGGTTTCTTCTATGGATGAGAAATTACTGGAAAGAGCATTGCAAATTGTGGAAAACAATATTGATAATGAACAGTTTAATATACCTACTTTTAGTTCAGAACTTGGGGTGAGCCGTACTATGTTATTTACGAAAATTAAAGCATGGACAAATTACACACCTAATGAATTCATTACTGAAATAAGAATGAAAAGAGCAGCCCAGTTATTGGAACAGGGTAAAATAAATGTTTCACAAGTAAGCTATAAGGTCGGATTTAAAAACCCTAAATATTTCACGAAATGTTTTCAGAAAAAATTTGGATTAACTCCCTCTCAATATTCCAATAAATTCTACGATGATGTCCCATCTTTTTAAATCCATCAACACTTTAAATTACTGGTAATAAGGGTAGTGTATTTTTTTATACCCTTTTTTGAATAATTACTTCTCACATCTTTGTTAGGTTTGGGTTTATGAAATTTAATAGGAAAAGAATAAAAACCCTTGAAGTATTACTGGTGGCTATTGTCATCACACTGGGACTTTTAATTATTTATTTCATTTAGCAAGAACTAACTAAAATCTCATTTATGTTTACACAAAGAACATTAAAATTCTTAAGCTATATTTTTATATGCTTAATTTTTATTACTGGGTATTCGGCCCAGGCTCAGCAACGCACGGTTACTGGAAAAGTAACTTCTAAAAGTGATGGTGTACCAATTCCTGGGGTGAATATATCAGTTGCAGGAACTTCAACAGGGATAGTTACAGACTTTGACGGCATGTATAGCATAGAAGTATCGGGTAGCGATGCTGTTTTGGTATTCAGTTACCTGGGATTTCTTTCACAAAGAGAAACCGTAGGAGATCGCAATGAAATCAATGTTGCTCTTGAAGAAGATATAAGCGCTCTGAATGAAGTTGTAGTCGTAGGTTATGGAACGCAAAAGAAGAGCGATATTACTGGAGCAGTGTCTTCAGTTGCATCAGAAGAATTAACGGCTTTTCCAGTTTTAAGTGGGGAGCAGGCCTTGCAAGGTAGAGCGGCAGGTGTGGCCGTTCAATCAAATAATGGAGGAGAACCCGGGGCTCCAATAAAAATAAGAATTCGTGGAGGTACTTCGATTAATGCTAGCAGTGATGCTCTGGTAGTGGTAGATGGTTTCGTAGGTGCTTCTATGCCTCCTCCAGAAGATATTGCCTCTATGGAGGTTTTAAAAGATGCATCGGCAACAGCGATCTATGGTTCCAGAGCTTCAAATGGAGTTATTCTGGTAACTACAAAAAGGGGGCAGATAGGCAAGGTCTCTATTGAACTGAATTCCTCTTATTCTATTCAGGAGGTAAATAATACACTGGACCTTTTGGATGCAGATGAGTTTGCTGATTATAGATCATCTTATAGCGATGATTTTACGCCTGGGAATGCAAATACAGATTGGCAAGATGTTATATATAGGCAAGGAAGTATTGCAAGTCATCAGGTTTCCTTTTCTGGAGGAGGAGAGTCAGCCAGGTATTATGTATCCGGTACTTTCTTCGACCAAAAAGGAGCTATTATTAATTCAGATTTAGAGCGATTCTCTTTCCTGGCCAATATTGATCTGGATGTAACCGATAATTTTAAGGTAGGTTTAAACACATTTGGTAGAAGAAATTCAACTAATGGTGTCTCAACACAGGCAGCTAGTGGTGGTGCTGGAAGTGCTGGAGTGGTTTCTTCAGCTTATAGATTCGCTCCTGATTTAGGTATCTATGACGCAAATGATGAATTTACTATTAATTCACTTGGGGATGATATTGACAACCCTTTTGCTACTGCTACGGAGAAGGTGAATGAAAGAGTAGCTGATCTATATCGGGCTAATTTCTTTGCCGAATATTTTCTGTTAGAAAACTTATCCTTTAAAACTACCTTAGGGTTTAGCACTTACAATGCATTGAGAGGTACTTTTATACCTACTACCTTAATAAGTGGAGCTGGGGTTGGAGGCGAAGCTACGGTAGAAAATAGTAGAGATACCGATATAATTACAGAAAACTACTTGACATATAATGAAGAAATAGGTAAAGCTGAATTTAAATTTTTAGCCGGATATTCTTATCAAAAAAGTAAGGGCGAGGATTCTTTTGCCGGTGCGAGGGAGTTTGTAACCAATTCCGTTTCTTATAGAAATTTGGGAGGTGGTTCTACCTATTTAAAGCCTGAATCATCCTTGACCGAAAGAGAACTAATTTCCCTTTTTGGTAGAATTAACTTTGATTGGGACGATAGATATTTGCTAACCTTTACTGCTCGGAGAGACGGTTCTTCTTCCTTCAGCAAGAATAATAAGTATGCATTCTTTCCTTCGGGAGCTATAGGGTGGAATATGGGGAATGAAGCTTTTTTAGAAGATAGTGAACTCATATCGGCCTGGAAATGGCGTGCCAGTTACGGTGTAACTGGAAACCCCTCAATACCTGCATATGGTACCTTAGCAAGATTTTCAGAAATATATTCTGTAATTAATGATGAAATAACCAATGCTGTTGCGGTAACTGTTTTAGCCAATGATAATTTAAAATGGGAATCTTCTTACCAAACGGACTTTGGAGTGGATATAGCACTTTTTAAAAATAGGCTGAATCTTACAGCAGATTATTATAAAATTCAAACAAAGGATCTTCTTTTTGCCAGACCCTTGCCAGAGTATGTAGGGCTGGCCAATCCTTATCAAATTCAGAATATTGGTGAACTTGAGAATAAAGGTTTTGAGTTTACTTTGTTCAGCAGAAACTTTGTAGGTGATAATTTTAAATGGAATACTCGCTTCAATTTTGCTACAAATAAAAATAAGGTTGTAAAGCTTCCCAATGGAGATGATATAATTATAGATTCCACCCCGGGACATTTTTTACAGGATGAATCCCAAATTCTTCGGGAAGGTGAGCCAGTTGGATCATTTTATGGGTACGTTTACGAAGGGGTTATCCAGGAAGGGGATGATATCCCTGAAGGTTTTGAGAACGAGCCTGGAGGAGAGCTTTTTGCCGATTTAAACGGTGATGGGCAGATCAATTCTGATGACAAAACAATAATCGGAGATCCCAATCCGGATTATACAGCAGGACTCAATAATGAATTTCTCTATAAGAATTTTGACATGAATTTGTTCTTCCAGGCTTCTGTAGGGGGTGATATTCTGAATTATACACTTCTCGAACTTGCGTCTGGGGACTCAAATGCCACAACTGATGTTTTAAATGCATATACACCCAGCAATACCAATACTAATATCCCAGCTGCGGCCGTCAGAGAAAAGAGGGTTACTTCGAGGTATGTGTATGATGGAAGTTATATAAGACTGAAGAATCTTTCGGTAGGGTATTCATTGCCTAATGATATTATAGAGAGATTCGGCTTCCAAAAAGTACGGTTTTCCCTCAGCGGGCAGAATTTGCTGACTTTTACGGATTACCCGGGAGTAGATCCTGAAGTGAATTACCGTAATAATAATAACGAAAGAAGTAATACCAATTTAGGGCTGGATTATGGAAGTTATCCAAATGTAAAATCCTACACCCTTGGTGTTAATCTGAAATTTTAATTAAAAAGTTACTGATATGAAAAATATAAAACTATTACTTATTGCTGCATTACTGGTGGTAAGTTGTTCAGATTTAGAAGAGGAACCTGTTGGAATACTAGCTCCTGAATCTTTTTTTAAGACCATAGATGATTTACAGGCAGCAGCGAATGGGAGTTTTGCTTATATGGCTTCCGAGAAATACTGGGGTAGAAAGCTCACATTGAGTTTGTTGCTTCGTGGCGATATGGCAGACATAGGGGATTTAGGTACTTCTGGTCGGCGACGAGATGTAAACAACTTTGAAATGACAGATGATAATGGAATGATAACGGCTTTTTGGCCTCAGTCATATGCTATCATAGGAGCTGCTAATCAAGCTATTGCCGGAGCAGAGCGTTTAGATGGAAATCAAGAGAAGATAAACGAAGTGGCCGCACAGGCTTATTTCAGTAGAGCTTTTACATATTACCATCTGGTACGTATTTTCGGAGATATCCCTTATATTGATATGGCCGTTGCCGACGTCTCAACAGTAGATAATATATCTAAAACACCCGAAGCAGAAGTTTATGAGAATATAATAGCCGATCTGGAATTTGCCAAGGAAATGTTGCCTGATACTCAACCTACTCGCTCCCTGCCTTCTAAAGCTACTGCTGCTGCTTATCTTGCATCAGTTTACCTGACGTTAGAAGAATATCAAAAGGCTTATGATGAATCCAAATATGTAATTGATAATAAGGGAACTTTCAATCTTGAACTTGAGTCAGACTTTCAGAATTTGTTTATTCCAGACAACGCCGGAGCCTTAAAAGAGCCCTTATTTACTATAGATTTTATTGGGCAGTCGAGAGATGGAGATCTTGGTCAGGATTATCTTGCTCCATTAACAGGAATTAGAGAAGATGAGACAGGTCGCTCAGAAGGTGGAGGCTGGACGGTAGCCGTACCTACCTTAAATGTATATGATGATTGGAATGGAAGGGATTATAGGAAAAGAGTAAGTTTAGATACTACAGCTATTTTCAATGGAGAAGTTCATCCATTTACTGAGTTTGCAGATTTTTCAGACCGGGGTGTAAACAGGCCACATATAGCGAAATATTATAGGTATCCTGGTGTAAGTGGTAGTAATGGTAGGGAGTCCAGTCATAATTTTATTACTATGCGATACGCGGAGGTTTTGCTTATTGCAGCGGAATCGCTAAATGAAATTAATGGTGGCTCTTCTGAAGCTATTGGATATATTAATCAGCTTAGAGAAAGGGCCAGAAATAGGGACGGGGAGATCGCTAATTTTCCAGAAGATGTATCAGCAGGAGTTTCCCAGAGCGAATTAAGAGATATCATAATCAGGGAAAGGAGACTGGAACTGGCTTTTGAATTTAAAAGATGGTATGATATTAAAAGATTGAAAATAGGAGAACAGGCCTTTGGGCCCAATGGTTTGGAACCTCACCCTAATTTTGATCCTAACCGTGATTATTTATTTCCCTTACCTGGAGATGAATTATCCAGAAACCCAAATTTGCAGCCCAATAATCCGGGTTACTAATGAAATTTTTGAACAAACCTACCAGATATAAATCGTTGTGGAATTAGGTTTTACCATGAATACTATTTAATGATCTAACGCATATTCAAATGAATCATATATGAGGATTGGAATTAGCCTTCTTATTATTATCTCTGGGTTTACAAGTCTTTTTTTAGGTTGTAAACCCAGGGATAAATCTCAAGAAACAAGAGAGAATAACGAGATTTCTTCACTGCTAGAGAAACGGTACCAGAATCTGAAGGATTATTCTGTAGATTCCCTTGCATTTCCCCGGAGTTTTGACTTAGTCTCCGGAGAGATAAAAAAGGTGCCTTCCAAAGATTGGACCAGTGGATTTTTCCCGGGTAATCTTTGGCAGTTGTATCTACTAACAGGAGATAAAGATTTTAAGGAAAAAGCACGTCAATGGAATGCCTTTATAGAGAAGGAAAAATTCAATGATGGAACTCATGATATGGGCTTTAAAGTTTATGGAAGCTTAGGGAAGGCCCTTCAGGTTGAAGAAAATAACCATTATAAAGATGTGATTCTAGAGAGTGCAAAAACTTTGAGTACTCGTTTTAACAAAACAGTGGGGTGCATACGTTCTTGGGATTTCAATAGAGATGTATGGGAATTTCCTGTGATTATTGATAATATGATGAATCTGGAACTTTTATTTGAAGCTACTCAGATGTCCGGTGATAGTACTTATTTCAATATAGCCGTCTCTCATGCTAATACAAGCCTTGAAAACCACTTTCGAGATGATCATAGCTCTTATCATGTGGTGGTATATGATACTGTTACAGGGGCAGTAAAAAATAAGCTTACCCATCAGGGGTTCAATGATGAATCTTCATGGGCACGGGGCCAGGCTTGGGCTGTATATGGTTACACAATGTCTTATAGATATACTAAAAGAAAGGAATATTTGAATCAGGCAGAATCAAGCGCGAATTACTTTCTGGATAACAACCACTTACCTCAGGATGGTATTCCTTATTGGGATTTTGATGACCCCCAGATTCCGAAATCACCAAGGGATGTCTCTGCTGCAACCATTATGTCTTCAGCATTGATTGAACTATTTGAAATAACAGGAAAGGAAAAATATTTGAAATATTCAGATAAAGTTATTAAATCCTTGATGAGTGAAGAATACATAATTTCAGAAGATATAGAAGCACCTTTTATTCTTGATCATAGTACCGGAAATTGGCCCAAAAATGATGAAATAGATGGACCTATTGTATATGCAGATTACTATTTTTTAGAAACCTTATTAAGGAGAAGAGCCCTAAAATCAAAACCTAATAAATGAAGCTAGATAAGTATTTAATTACATCCATTTCCTTATTCCTACTTTTAGGAGTAAAAGGATATGGATTTGGAAGTGACGATGAATTAAGAAACAAAACAAATATTAATAAAAATTGGTATTACTTAGAAAGAAATCTTGAAAATCCGGAGGAGGCCAATAATGCAGAGACTTGGGTGCTTTTAGATTTACCCCATACCTGGAATGCTGAGGATGTAGTAGATGCTTATCCAGGGTATCGCCGTAGTGGGAGCTGGTATAAAAAAGAATTAAATTTTGATCAAATCTCAGAAAATAAACTGTACAAATTATACTTTGAGGGGTCTAATATTACTACCGAAGTGTATGTTAATGGACAAAAAGCCGGGGAACATATTGGGGGTTATCTTGGTTTTGAAATAGATATTACAGAGTTTATTACTGAAGGTAGCAATGAAGTTTTAGTAAAGGTGGATAATAGCTACAATCCTGAGGTGATTCCATCTCAGAAAAATGATTTCTTTATTTATGGGGGAATTACAAGAGATGTTTGGTTATTAGAAATACCTCAGAAACATATTAGTGAGTTTAAAATCATGACTCCAGAGGTTTCTGTGGAGAGAGCTTCTTTAGAAGCAGTCCTGAAATTTGAAAATCTTAGAAGAAAATCAGAATATCTAGTGAGGGGAATCCTGGTTGATCCTAATGGAAGAGTTGTGTCTGAAAAGGAAGTTGAAATAAGTGAAAAGAAAAAGATCCTCTCTTTCGATGATATAATGAGTCCAAAACTTTGGGATACAGATAATCCAAATCTCTATTCCCTATCTGTTTTACTAATAGAAAATGGAGAGATACTGGATAAAATGCAAAATCCTGTTGGATTTCGGTGGTTTGAATTTAAAGAAAATGGCCCTTTCTATTTAAATGGTGAGCGATTATTACTAAGGGGGACTCATAGGCATGAAGAACACGCTGGTGTTGGAGCGGCAATGTCAAATAAGCAGCACCGCCATGACATGGAAAGTATTAAAGAAATGGGAGCAAATTTTGTAAGATTAGGACATTATTCACAGGATCCCGAGATATATAAAGCTTGTGATGAACTGGGAATATTAGTTTGGGATGAGCTACCTTGGAGTCGGGGCGGCCTGGGAAATGAAAATTGGAAAACCAATACCAGGAACTTGCTTAAAGGTATGATTGAACAAAATTTTAATCATCCAAGTATTATAATATGGTCTTTAGGCAATGAAATCTACTGGTTGCCTGATTTTGAGGACGGAGATAATACAGAAAAATTAAATGAATTTTTAAGTGAGTTGGATGAGATTGCTCATGAAATGGACCCCTCAAGGAAGACAGCCATCAGGAAATACTACGAAGGTTCCCATATTGTGGATGTGTTTTCTCCCTCAATTTGGTCAGGATGGTATTCGGGGAGCTATAAGAGTTATCAAAAGGCAATAAATAAATATAAACAGGAATATGATCATTTCTTACATGCTGAATATGGGGGTTCCAGTCATGTTGGGCGACATACCGAAAATCCGGTTACGGGTGAGGGTATAATTAAATCTGATGGCTGGGAGGAGGAAATTGTGCAAACAGAGGTGCAAAATATAGCACAAATTGGAGACTGGAGTGAAAATTATATTGTTGACCTTTTTGACTGGCATCTACGTATTTCTGAAACCGATTCCACTTTTGTAGGTAATGCGCAATGGGCGTTCAAAGATTTCGGAACGCCTTTGAGGCCTGAAAATGCAATCCCTTATATGAATCAGAAAGGGCTTGTAGATAGAAATGGAAATCCTAAAGATGCTTATTTCGTTTTTAAAAGTTATTGGAGCGAAGATCCTTTCGTTTATATAGAATCCCATACATGGGAAGAACGTCAGGGTCCAGAAGGTTTGGCACGTACGGTTAGTATCTATAGTAACCTTGAGGAAGTTGAGTTGTTTCATAATGGAAAGAGCTTGGGAGTAAAGAAGAAAGACATTAATAAATTTCCGGCATCAGGATTGACATGGGATGTTCAATTTAGGAAGGATGAAAATTACCTCATTGCACGTGGAATAGATGAGAACGAAAAAATAGCCGATACAATCAAGGTTAATTATCGTTTCGAAAAAAATACTACGGCAAAAGCTATTGTTTTAGAATATGAAAAGATGAACGATAATTACCTTGTTACTGCAACAGCCATTGATGATAATGGATTACGTGCTCTGGATTACGAGGAACGTGTTTATTTTCAGGCCCTACAGGGCGGAAAAACCAAGAATAATCAGGGTACGCCAACAGGGAGTGAGATCATAGAAATGGCTAATGGTAAAGCTAGTATCGAAGTAATACCTGATAAAAATGCAGAGTATATTGAAATGACTGTTTTGAACCAAAGTTTTAAGGGAACTTATCTTGAGATTCCCTTGCATTGAATCATTAGATAATATTTATGATCTGAATGGTTCATATATATATTCCTGGTGAGGCTACAATAGAACTTAAAAGAGCTCTGGATGAATTTCAGGGCTTTTTTTTATACTATTTTCCCTTTCTAAAATTTCAATCATTATTGTTATAAAGCCGGGTAAAATTCGTAACTTTCTTACACTAAGAGCTTAGGTTAACTACTTCAATCTAAGCCGGTTTATTCCCCCATCTCAGACCGGTACTTTCCCTTTTTTTTAAATAAATATCATCATGGAAACACTAGTTAACCAAAAGGCCAGGATATTCAGGTTCGGTAATAAAACTGCCGACGGAGGGAAAAACATGAAAAACCTTTTAGGAGGAAAAGGTGCCAACCTTGCGGAGATGAGCCGGATAGGCATCCCTGTTCCACCGGGTTTTACCATTACTACAGAGGTTTGTACAGAATATCATCAGATAGGCAAAGAGGCTTTAATAGACCTGTTAAGGCCTGATGTGGAGGAAGGAGTTCGCTATATTGAGGATATTATGGGCCGTAAATATGGAGATAATGAAAATCCCTTGCTTTTGTCGGTGAGGTCTGGAGCCAGAAAATCCATGCCCGGAATGATGGATACCGTTCTTAACCTTGGGTTGAATGATGAAGTAGTGACCGGTTTGGTAAAGAAGACTAATAATGAACGCTTCGTTTGGGACTCCTACAGGCGTTTTGTACAGATGTATGGAAGTGTTGTGCTTGGAATGAAGCCGCACACAAAAGAAGATGTAGATTCTTTTGAAGAGGTCATGGATGATCTCAAGGAGAAAAGGAATATAAAGCTGGATATCGAATTCAGCGTACAGGATCTTAAGGATCTGGTTAGAGAATTTAAGGAAATAGTTAAAAAACGTACGGGGCAAAGTATTCCATCCGATCCATGGGAGCAGCTTTGGGATGCAACCATGGCCGTATTTGATAGCTGGAATGGTAACAGGGCTGTTTATTACAGAAAGATACATGGATATCCTTCAGATTGGGGCACTGCTGTAAATGTGCAGGCAATGGTATTTGGAAATATGGGCGATAACTCGGCAACCGGAGTTTGCTTTACCAGGGATGCCGGAAGTGGAGAAAACGTGTTTAATGGTGAATATTTAATGAATGCCCAGGGTGAAGATGTGGTGGCCGGTGTAAGAACACCCCAGCAGATCACAAAACTGGGTTCCCAGCGCTGGGCAGAACTGGCTAAGGTGGATGAAAAGCAAAGGCTGGAAAAATATCCCTCACTGGAAGAACTGCTTCCTTCATTATATGCGGAACTGGATGAATATCAGAAAAAAATTGAAAATCATTACCGGGATATGCAGGATATGGAATTTACCATTCAGGAGGGGCGGCTATGGATACTCCAGACCAGGGATGGAAAGCGTACCGGGACGGCAATGATCAAAATTGCAGTTGATTTGCTTAAGGAAGGATTGATAGATCAGAAAGAAGCCATTATGCGTATTGAACCCATGAAGCTTGATGAATTGCTGCATCCTGTTTTTGATCCTGCTGCATTGGAAAAAGCTCATATAATCGCGCAGGGCCTTCCTGCTTCTCCGGGTGCTGCCACAGGACAGATTGTTTTCTTTGCAGATGAAGCCGATAAGTTTAAAAACTCAATTCTGGTGCGTATAGAAACTTCTCCTGAAGATTTGGAAGGTATGAACATAGCCCGTGGAATATTAACGGCTCGTGGCGGAATGACCTCACATGCAGCCGTGGTTGCCCGTGGCATGGGAAAATGTTGTGTTTCAGGTGCTGGAGCTTTGAACATCAACTATAAACGCCGGAATATGACAGTGGGCGATAAGGAATATCATGAGGGTGACTGGATCTCGCTGAATGGAAGTACCGGTAATATAATTGAGGGAAAAGTGGCAACGGTCGAGCCGGAGCTAAGTGGTGAACTGGCAGAAATTCTGGAATTATCTGATAATTTCTCAACGATGGAAGTAAGGACCAATGCTGATACACCTAAGGATGCTGTTGCAGCACGGAATTTTGGCGCTTTGGGTATAGGTTTGACCAGAACCGAACATATGTTCTTTGGGCAGGATAGGATCAGGGCTATGCGAGAAATGATCCTGGCAGAAAGCAGAAATGGAAGAAAAAGAGCCTTACAGGAGTTGCTTCCCATGCAACGGGAAGATTTTGAGGGTATTTTTGAGGCCATGCAGGGGTTGCCCGTCACCATCCGGCTTTTAGATCCGCCTTTACATGAATTTGTGCCTCATGAACTGGCACAGCAAAAAGAACTGGCCAAAGACATGCATATTTCAGTAAAAGCTGTAAAGAATAAAGTGGATGAACTTAAGGAATTCAACCCTATGCTTGGTCACCGTGGCTGTCGTTTAGGCAATACCTATCCGGAGATTACTGAAATGCAGACCCGGGCCATCATTGAAGCTGCATTGAACCTGAAAGCACGGGGGATTGAAGTTAAGCCTGAGATAATGGTGCCTCTGGTAGGGACATTAAAGGAATTCATTCTTCAGGAACAGATAATAAGGAGAGTTGCAGATAAGGTCTTTTCAGAAAGAAATGAAAGTATTGAATATCTGGTGGGTACCATGATAGAAATTCCTCGGGCAGCACTTACTGCCGATGCTATTGCGATACATGCAGAATTCTTTTCGTTCGGTACTAATGATCTTACTCAGATGGCATTTGGATATTCACGTGATGATATTGGGAAATTCCTGCCTGTGTATTATGAGAAGGGAATATTAACAACAGATCCTTTTGAAACCCTGGATCAGGAGGGTGTGGGGCAGTTAGTAAAAACCGGGATAGAGAAAGGCAGAAGCACCAATCCAAAATTAAAGATAGGTATATGTGGTGAACATGGAGGAGAACCTTCTTCCATTGAATTCTTCTACCGAGTGGGGATGGATTATGTGAGCTGTTCCCCTTTCAGGGTGCCTATAGCACGGGTCGCTTCCGCACAGGCGGCTATTATTAATACAAAAGAGATTGTCTGAAAGCCCCGGTTATTTTAAGAATCCACTAGTTAGATTTCATATGTCGGGTCCTGAAATGAATTAAGGATCAGGTCCCGATTACGGGTATTATTCAAACAATCTCTTTTTAGAAAGCACTTAGTCTACTTTAAGTATTTTGAATTCATCGGTAGAATCTCCCCTTAGCAGGATGTCCAGATTAGCTGAAAGAACATATGGGGTATTTCTTTTAACGGTTACCGTGGTAAGAAAATCCCCGGGAACAGGAAATTCACTTTTCAGATAGGCAGTTTTCCAGCTGTCTCTTGTTCCGAAGGTTTGTACCCGCGAGTTTTCCCCACCAAAATCGTTGCTTACAACGATGAGTTCATTCGGGTTGTCCAGATACAGTCCATCCGGACTGAAAAGTGCTACCGGAATATCAACTACTGAATAATTCCCTGGATCCTCAATTGGAAATTTCAGGATTGTATTGTTCTGAATATGGCTTACCAGTAGAAAACCTCTGGGGTCATAATCAATTCCGTTAAGTCCGAAATTGCCGGGTGAAGGCGCCAGATCCTGATCTTCAAAGAATACAGAGGCATTTCCGGAAGGATCAACTTTATAAAGGATTCCAGAGTAACTATCGGTTACATATGCATTTCCATGATTATCGGTTGTTACATCATTGGAAAAATGGCCGCCTTCAGTTAGTCCGCCAAGATCGGCATAGAATATATTTTCTCCGGAAAGGTCATATGTGGCCAGTTGCGCAAAACTTCCATCAATACTGGTATTGGTTACCAGCAGTCTTTTGGTGGTATGATCTATATGAATACCCAGGCTAGAAACAAGGTTTTCATCGCTAATGAACACCGAATATTCCCCGTCAATTACCTGGCCTATATCACCTCTTGTGATTGAAGAAAGCAGGAAGCGGTTATTCCTAATATCGTATTCGATACCTTCGGGATAGAGGTCGGTTTCATTGATAATAATTTCCCAGTCATTATGGGCTTTTGCTATGCTAAGGTTTAAATTTTCAACTGTATCTGCTGGACTTTCAGAGGAACAGGAATAGTTGGATAGGATCAGGCAAATGACAAAACCGGTAAGAATTAAATTTTTCATGAGATAAAGATTTAAGTTATTACAAAGGGGGGAGTATTAGCCTTACTTAAACCCATAGCTCCTGATAACAGGAAGGTAAATTGCAGAATCGGAGTTAAAACATTGAAAATCAGGTTTTAAAATTAAACAAATTATTCTAAAGCAGGAAGTTTATTGTTCAAAATGACCTCCTGCTTTTAAATTTGATTCAGGGAGAATTCAGGATTCTTTCATGGCTGTAAGCCGGAAATTCTCAACAGATTTTCCTTTTAAGTGTTTTTTCCACTGATCCAGGAGGGGCTTTTCCAGTTCAAGTTCCCTGTATTCGTCAGGATTCATGATGGGGATCCCCTTAACTATAGGGTAGATCCTTTGGCATTCTTTACAGCTTAAAAATCCTTCGATAATATTATCATCAATATCCTTTGTGATAACGGTCAATTCTATATCGGCCTTGTCAAATGGGCAGCAAATTTTTTCTATGGTCTTTAGTTTCATTTTCTACAGGTTTAAATTTTTCAAATAATTCTGAATGGCTTCCTGTGGTCTGTCGGAATTCATGATGCCAGATACCACGGCCACTCCTTCATAATCCAGTTCGTTGAGTTTATTTATATTCTCAGGATTTATTCCACCAGCAAGGAATACCGGTAAAGAGCTTTTTTCTTTTGTTTTTCTAATAGTCTCGAAATCCACCAGTTCACAACTGTTGCTGGTGGAAGAGGGGAATATTGAGCAAAAGGAGATATAATCAAAACGGTTCTTTTCTGCCCAGCTAAGCCAGCTCAGATCATTATTGCAGGTTAACCCGGTTAAAAACTGTTTTCCGATCTTACGTCTTATCTTTTTTATGTCTTGAGGAATTTCATCGAAGTGAACTCCATCAAGTGGAGCTTCTCCAAGCAGTTCCCATTGGTTGTTTATGAATACAGGAACGTCCCTGGAATGGCATAACTCACATATTTTATCTATGAGTGGAATTATCTTTTGTCCTGCTTGAAAATTATCCCAGACCTGTACAGCCACAATTTTCTCCTGAAGTGCCTGTTCTATTCGTTTTAAAAGAACAGTTTCTTCCATGGACGGGTCTACCACAAGGTAGATGCCTTTTTGTATGTTGTTCTTTATTTCCATCCTGCATTCAAAGCTTTAAAAAAGGCTGCCCAGTATGGGTCAGTTTCATAATATCTCATTTTACCTACCTCTTCCTTTTTTGCCAGGTTAATACTGCCATCTGTGAACTCACCTACCCTGGTACACTGTATATTCGCCCGCTTCAAACTTTCAATAATCTCATCTTCACTACCATTTTTACAGGCAATGATCATTGAGCCGGCCCCTATACAATACCTGGGGTCCAGAGAGAAAATTTTACACACTTCATTTTGAAGACGGCCTACCGGAAGCTGTTCATCATACACCATCACACCATTGTTTGAGGCTACGGCCATTTCATAAATCGCTCCTAAGACCCCCCCTTCAGTTACGTCGTGCATTGCGGTGACGTTTTCAGCATGGGCTTCCATGACCGTCAGGGCATCTTTTAATGAACTTGTATCATAGAAGGTTTCACAGGTTCTTTGATAGGTTTCCGCTCCGGCTCTGTTCTTTACCGTTTCAGGGAAACTCATTGCCAGGATCGCAGAAGATGAGATTGCACAGGATTTGGTTACCAGGATAGAATCTCCGGGTTGTGCATATTTGGAAATTTTGATCTTTTCTTTAGGAGCAATTGTAGTGAAAGTTCCTCCCCCGGCTATAGTGGAATTCTGCCCTTCGATAAATCCGGTATGCCCGCCGGTTATGGCGAGACCTATTTTTTCGCAGAAATGATGGATATGATCCCAGTAGATCTGAAAATCTTTTCTGGAGAATTTCGCCGGCAGATTGAGTACAAACTGACCGAACATAGGCGCGAAACCGGTGGTAGCCATATCATTGGCCATAAGTTGCACAGAAAGCCAGGCAGACTCTTTCAGGCCTAAGGTTGGGATCAGTGATAGCGGGTCGCTGGTCATTGCCATGGCCATATTTCCCGGCAGATCAACCAGAGATACATCTACTCCAAATCCCGGCCCCACCAGAACATCATCCCTTTTATAGCCGCATTTATCCTTTATGAAATCATCTACCAGTGACCGGTCTATTTTGCCTGAAATTTCACCCATCAGTCTATGTCATTAAACTGTATGTACAATCCAAAGAAATCTCCTATTGGTACATTCCATTGTTGAACAGGGAACCATTTTGGCAGGCCGGTACATTTCCATCTTATTGTGTATTCTCTTCCCTTAAGGGCTTCATGGATTATAGCAGTAAGTTTTTCCGGTGTATAGAAAGTGGCCGTAAGGTAAAATGGGTTCTTTCCAAATATCTCCTGTATCCTTCTTCTCACCACTTTAGGAGAATTCCGGTTCATCATTCCCATTGCGATCCCATATTTGCCAACTCTTGCAGCTTCCCTTATCACCTTCACCGGATCTTTATAATATTCAAAAGTGGTAATAAAAGCAAGTGAATCAAAAGTATGATCCTTGAATGGCATGTGGTGTGAATCTGCCATCACCAGGTCTCCGTCAAAAAGATGAATGGCCTGCGAAAGCATCAGTGGTGAAATATCACCGCCGGTAGCTTCGATTCCTATTTCTTTCCACCAGCGGGTAAATCTTGTTGTGCCGCAGCCAAATTCGAGTAGGGTTTTTACTCTGGTATCGGCAGAAACGAGTTCTTCCATTACTTTTTTCTGCCAGACCTCGGCCCGTTTATAACGTCCTTCATACCACTGTTCATAAGTGTCTGTATGTTCGCGATTAAAAAACCATTCCGGACGGTTCTGCCAGTTCTGCTGACTTTGAGGAATAAGGCCTTTTTGAGATTCTTCTATTTTCATATTGATTGCTTTAAAAACAAAACTTCATTTCATTGGATCATCCAACCGAAATGAAGCATAAAAAATAGATCTCTAGGCGGCATCCCTACGTTGGCATTATCCAAATCAGGTCGCGGGTGTATTCTCAGCCACGCTTTGACGTGGCACCCCGTGCATTATGTTTTACAAACCTAGCTAATTTTTTACAGCAAATCAATTTATTTCCAGGTTCTGTTTAATCAATACTAAAATTAAAATATCAGGTAAATCCGTTGAAAATTACACAACTGAACATGCTCTTCTAAGAAATAAATCATAAGCTTAATTAAATGAATTCACAGGCCGATGTAAGCAGATTGCGGTCATAATCCAAAATTGTTAATAGCTTGGTTAAAAACTATTTACAACTTACTCAGTTTTGAGTCTTATCTCTTATTAATTTGCATATACCCAAATTTTGACCCTACGTATGATTATGGATTTGTAATTAACAGTAAAATTTACTGTCAAAAAGACGTCCGTCATGAAAGTATTGTCGCCCCAGATCAGGATTTTTGAAAGGATCAACCTTTTTAGCTCTCTATTTAAGGTTCTTCTAATTTTGGTAATTGCTTTGCTGGTGTTTTTTTTAACTTCACGAACAGGAATGCAATCGTCCTTCGGAAGTAGCCAGGAAGCTTCATCTACAACATGGCAAAGCGATCCACCTGCACCCTACTAGTACATTTAAATATTTCTCGCTTAACCTGGCATTCTTCTTTTTTAAAGAATGAATTGAACTGAAATCAGGCACAGGATACAGTCACATTATGAGTATGGCCTCCATCAGATGATGAGGTTGCTATGATCTGATTATTGTTCTTCAATGTATTAAACTGGTCCTGTGTGATTGTCACTTCGTGTATATGCTGATCGGTACTGGCCTGACTTAGCGTATAGGTTTTTTCTTCTCCGGCATCCACATCTTCTTTTGAAACCGTAAGGTTATGGCCATGATTGGCAGAAATTGAAGTGTTCGTTCCATTCTCAAGGCAATTTGCACTGGGGTCCGGATCAGGATCGGGGTTCGGATTAGGATTACCACCACCATCATCAGAACCTGAACAGGCAGTTAATGAAAGTAATGGAATTCCTATAATAAGTCCTGCTGAGGTCTTTTTGATAAACGATTTTCTGTCCATGACTAAAGGTTTTAATTAATATTGATTTTTGCCGGGGGGAATTTTATACTGACTCGCTGGTCATGCTCTTCCATTCGGTCTACTCATGAATCCTAATAACCACTTTTTTAGGTTGATAAGATTTGAAAAGGCTGCAGATTTACTTTTTTGAGGCAGTCTGCTAAATACATTTTCCACAATTCGGTTACAATAGATCAAATTGAATTCAAAGATCTCTTCTGGAGAATACATTTTCTTTATTTCGGTTTGCAACATGGATTTAGCCCTTTTTAGTCGCACCTTGACATTTGATTCTGAAATGTCAAGCGCATGGGCGGTTTCCTTTGTACTCATTCCATTCAGTTCACGAAGTGTAAAGACCATCCGATAGTTTTCGGGTATCTGGACTATTGCATTTTCAAGAATATGTCTCAGTTCATTATTCATGACGGTTTTAGAAGTATTTGAAGGCTTTTGATTAAACATGGGGGCCTCACCGCTATTCTCTATAGAATCTGAAGGGAATTCATTCTTATAACTGAATTTTCGTTTTTTATGATAACAGGTATTGAGCATTATTCTAACCAGCCAGGTTTTAAGCGAAGAACGGTGCTCAAAATTATTCAGATTTGTATAAGCATTTATAAAAGTTTCCTGCATCAGGTCTTCGGTATCTGGCTGGTTAAATCCATAGCTTCTTCCAATTTTGAATAAATAAGGATTATATCTTCTAATTATTACTTCATACATGGCAGTATCTCCCGAAAGCACCCGCGAAGTGATCTCGGCATCTGATAATTTTTCGAATTTTTGTATGTCTATCATCTAACCTGAATTTAAATATGAACAATAACACAAGCCGGTATGAAAACAGGAACATTCCAGTCTTGTGCCAATGCAATCTCAAATGAGGATCACTAAAGATTTTCCTGTTTTTTTGTCCAAACCAGTTTAAAGATTTTTCCTGTTTCTCCCTGCGGTCCGAGCTGAGATGAGACAGTTAAATATATCTCACCTTCCATGTCCTGCCCAAAACCTTTTAGATAATAACCAATATTATCAGGGCTGCTTTCCAGTTCTATTTCATAAAAAGGCCATAATCCAGGGCCGGCAGGATTAGCTACAAATATTTCTCCCGTTGGCGCGAAATCACTGGAGAAAGAACCAAATATATATTTACCCTGTAATCCTGGAATATCATTTCCCCGATATACGTTACCTCCAATTATTGTAACAGTTCTACCACCATCAGGGTTTGCCGAATTTGCCATCTCTATAACCGGATCCTGAAGTTTGTTTCCGTACACATCAACATCTGGACAGGAAGGCAATACTTCATGGGCATCTGCCGCATTAAAACAATGTGTACCTTCCTTGACGTTCCAGCCATAATTTCCTCCTTTTTCAACAACGCTAATTTCTTCCCATAAATGTTGTCCTGCATCACCCACAAAAAGTTTTCTTGAACCACTCATATCAAATGAAAAACGGAATGGATTACGGAATCCGTAGGCATATATTTCATCCAGACCTGGTTTGTCCACGAAGGGATTATCGGCAGGAATTCCATATGGATTTCCACTGTTGATATCTATTCTCAGAATGTTTCCCAGTAGATTTGATTCTATATCCTGTCCGTTTCCTCCTTCGTTTACCTCGTACCAGTCTTCAACATGGCCGGGGGCTACATCATGTGCGGCACCTCCATCTCCAATGGAAATGTATAAATATCCATCTGGGCCAAATGCAATTGTTCCTCCTTCATGGTTTCCCTGAGGCTGATCAACTTCGAGAATGATCTTTTCAGAGGCGGCGTTGGCTTTGGTAGGATCTGAAGAAACACTAAACTCTGATATCCGGCTTAGATTATTCCAGCTAGCGCCGGGTTCAGGTCCTCCAGGGTTTGGTGGTGCAGTATAGTATACAAAAAAGCGTCCGTTCGTGGCATAATCGGGATGAAAAGCAAGTCCTAGTAATCCACGTTCATCATATCCGGGATTAAGGCTTACCATTCTATCGGTCACATCGAGAAAGGGCTCTTCCAGTTTTGTGCCGTTTCCATCGATCAGCCAGATTTTCCCAATTTGGTCGATAACGAACAGGTTTCCAGTTTCATCATTGGCTTCCACCAAACCAAGAGGAGAAACCAGACCTTCTGCCACCAGCTCCATATCGATTGATTTGATATTAACTGCTGCTTTTGTTTGTGCGTCAGCAGATTTCATATTCTCCAGGTTACTTTCTATGTCTGTTTCACAACTATACAGCATCAGACTTCCCAGGATGGAAATACCAAACAGGATAAGCCCTGTATTAATGGTCTTCCTTAAAGCAGTACGGGTCCCTAAATAAATTTTTCTACAATAGTTTTTTGTCTCCATAATTCAATAATGTTTTATTAACAGGGGGTGACCACCAAATAACGTTAAGTAGAAAGAACATTATTAGATTTGTTAATGGAGCAGGACTTTACTCATGGGATTGCCCATTATGGGAATCCCCCTTTTATATAATGGAGTACTTATAACCACTATAAGTTACAAAAACTCTGGAATTATTTATTAAAAATCTCATAATCAGTTTTTTAACAGATAACCTCCATAATGCTAATAAGCTGTGAAATAACACCTGATTAACATTTATAGCCCGGTCTTTTAGGTAAATTCAATATAAATTTGACCAAAAAGCAGATTATTATGAAACTAAAGAACGGATTGATATCCTTATTGATGATGTTATTCTTTTTCTCGGGTAGTCTCATCGCTCAGACCGATGATGACGACTGGGATGAAAAGGAAGAAAATGAGATCATAGATTCCGATAAAAGGGATAAACTTATCAGCGACGCTGAATATGCAGAAAAAGCCTTCAAAAGGAACAACAAAGAATTAGCCAGCCTGTTTGATTCAGCTTATGGTTATGCTATTTTCCCGAATGTTGGGAAAGGAGCTTATATCCTGGGTGGCGCAGCCGGAAATGGAGTAGTCTATGAACAGGGTAAACTTATTGGATTTGCTGAACTAAGACAGGTAGATATTGGTCTGCAAATTGGCGGACAGGCGTTTCGTCAGGTTTTGTTGTTTAAGACCAAAGAAGCCCTTGAGGAATTCAAAACCGGCGATTATGAACTAAGCGGCAGTGTTTCAGCAGTTGTGGTAGAAGAAGGAGAGGCAAAGAGCATACGCTTTAAAGATGGTGTCGCTGTGGCTACTATGCCTAAAGCCGGTGCAATGGTAGAGGTTTCGGTTGGCGGACAGAAGTTTGAGTATGCCGATGACTGGAAGAACTGATAGGTTGTAGATATATAGAATATATTTAGGAAGCTGTCTAAGACTATAAATTTCGTCAAGCTGAACTTGTTTCAGGTTCTTGGTAACTTTTTTTCAATAGGTAAAGATCCTGAAACAAGTTCAGGATGACGGTTTAGAAAAGTTTTTAGACAGCTTCTTTTTTATCTTATAACCATGAAGAGACCTGAAGTTATAATATTTGATGTCAATGAGACCCTGCTGGATCTGGAACCCCTGAAGAACAGTGTCAATTCAGCTTTAAAAAATGATCAGGCCTCTGATACCTGGTTTGCTCAATTACTTCACTATTCACTGGTGGAAACCGTTAAAGGAACTTATAATGATTTTAGTGAAATCGCTGCTGCGGTATTCAAAATGAATGCTGAAAAACATGATCTGTCCTTTACAGAATCTGAAATCAAGGAAATCCTTAATCCTGTAAGTGAACTTAAACCATATGATGATGTGATACCGGCTTTAAAAAGGCTCCGGTCAGCAGGTATGAAACTGGTTGCTTTCAGCAATGGAAAACCCGGGGTGCTTAAAGATCAGTTGGAATTCGCTGAAATTGACCATTTCTTTTCCAGGATCCTTAGTGTGGAAGCCTGTAAAAAATATAAGCCACATCCCGAAGCATACAAATATGCTTTGAAGGAAATCAATTGCTCTGCTTCTGATGCAATGATGGTAGCAGCCCATGGATGGGATATTGCCGGAGCCCGGGAAGTAGGTATGAGCACTGCTTTTGTAGAGAGGCCCGGAAAAAGCTTGTATCCTTTAGCCTCTGCACCCCATCTAAAACTAAAAAAATTAACCGGACTGGCTGAGGTTTTCAACGAGACCGGTTCTCAGCATTAAGCTTATCAAAATTCAAAGTTGAAAGTGAAGTTTAGCCTTCCACCTTCATCTCCTACATAATATCCAAGGTTTCCTGTGAATGCACGAAAAGTATTTATGAAAATAGACCCCCCATAATTTGTATGCCATTGGTCAGAATTATCATTTTCTTCCCATACCCTACCGTAATCAAAACCTGCACTCAGGCCAATAGCCATTGGAATAAAATTGGTTTTGAACCTGACAATACCTGACCTAAGATCGATATTCTGGAAAAAGGCATATTTACCATTGAAGCGTTCATTCCGGTAGGCTCTGAGGCTGTTTTTGTCGCCACCTCCCAAAGTAGCTCCATGGTAAAACTCATAATTATCACCAATGATGGCAGTACCGCCAACTTTAGTCGCTATGGCGGCCAGACCACTTGGATGAAGTGGATAGTCTATACTTAAAATAGGATTTACATATCCAAATTTGTTGATTCCTCCATCTATATTAGATCTGTAACCGGCCGTAAGGTCAAGCTCCATTCCCTGGCTCGGGAAGGCAGGATTGTTCTTGTTGTAGTAATTATAATTCACTTCTCCTCCTGCATATACCTGACTTTCGAACACATCATTCTCGGGCGAGAAAACTTCGCTTATATACCCGCCTTCATCATAAGCGATTTTGAAGGATTCTACCATGGGTTTAAAAGTGAAGCTTACCATATCATTTTTACGATAGATGAGGGAAGGGGCAAAACGCCATTGCTCTATCCTAACACGGTTATAATCTTTTGAGTTTTCATCGGGATCATATTCCGTGTCGTTTCCTATCCCGAAGAAATTGATCACGTATTTTGGATTAGAATAATATGCATCAATTCCCAGGTTCCATTTGTAAAAAATATGTGCGAATTCCCCTGTATATCCAACATCGAAACCTTTGGTGGCGAAATAATATCGGGAGGTAATATTATGCCTGGCGGTAAACGGATTTCTAACCAGTCCTTTTATAGTATAGGTATTACTAACACCTAAACTAAAACCCTGGTCTGAATTATAATTACCGCTTGGCATAAATGTGTATTGCCTTATTTTTTTCTTTACGGGATCGTAGTTGTTGATGTCGTATGAATCTACCAGCATTTTGCGGGCACCGGGAGTTTTAATAGTGTTTTTCTTGCTTTTATAATCGTAAAGCTTGGCTCTCCTTTTATTCTGAAAATCATAAATATCGTTTTCCTCACCTCCCAGGATCTTTAATGGAACAAGGGAATTGCCATCTCCTTCAATCCTGAATTTATCATCCCCGTCAAGTCCATAAACCCATACCTCACGTGTTATATCAGAGTTATATGTTTTTTCGGCAAGTATTTCGTTGTCTTCTCCTTTCAGCTGGATGCTTGTAATTCCATTAGGTTTCCGGGTTATGAGGAAGTCATCATCTTCATCGGTACCTATGAACACATCAAATTCTTCCAGATGTTCATAATATTCCCGGGCGATCTGTTCCATATTACCTCTTCTGGCCTTCAGTTTAGACTTGATTTCAGCTACGTAAGCATCCTTTTCGATACCTTCGGGTAATACTGCAAAGGCTTCTTCAATCACTTCATCGGTAATATTTTCCTGAATGTACTCTACCTGTTCTTTCCAGTCTTCCCAGTCTGCATTTCTAATGAAAGCCTTATCCATGGGATAACCGGCAATATTGAACCATTTAGGCTGCTCTATCATCTCATCAAAGGTCTGCATAGCCCTGAATTGCGGAAATCCTAATTTCAGGAATGCCAGGGCAAGCCCGTCATATTTTGAGAAAACCTGGTCACGGTCTTTTGCAATAGGTACATATTTTTTCTTTCCGTTTTCCTGCTCAAATTCCGCCCATTCATACTGTCCGCTATGCCTATCCCAGTCTCCCATCAGCATATCCAGTAATCTTGCCCTTATGAACATGTCTTCATCTACGTATACATCCTTAGTTTCCCTGATCTCCAGAAAGAGATCGGCTGTATTGAGGATATCGTCCGCATTTCCGAAAATGTCCAGGTCTTTATTCTCTCCCCCCACATGGGCTTCAAACATATAAAGTTCATTCCCGTGTTCCAGGTTATGAATTCCAAGGGCTTCCTGTTTTGGAACATAATACAGTTCTGAATTTGGATGATAAATATTTACAGCGTCCATAAGTCTGCCGGCAGGAAAAGTTCCATAAGGGAAGGCAGTGGTATAGAAGTCTTTCACATAACGCTCTGCTACGGTATTATCCAGTAGATCTTCTATATAATGTGTAGTAATCACAGTGCTTTGCAGGAATCTTATCGCACTTTTCTTTAGAGCCCTTAAAGTATATTCATGGTCGTCTTCATCCTTAAAATCAAGTGTTCTTGACTGGTGGCCACCTCCTGCACCTAAAACCTCTAGTCCTCCTTTTACAGTATCAAGGTAGAGTACGGGAAATTCGAATTTTTCGCTGTAAAGCGGCCTGTAATGTTCACCCCAGATTGCCTTGTATAGCCAGTCTTTGTCGGTTTCCTTTTCCGTATAAACCGACGAGATCGCCGTTGGACCCATTTTTTGTTCCGGCCAGCTTACATCTTCAAGTTTTGGCCGCTCTCTTGTTATCTGTGTGGAGAAGATCTGCCGGGTACCTGTAGGAGTAACTTTAAATAGTTCTACATTAGAACTGCCGTCATTGAAAATATTCATTTTTCCATAGCCGAGATCGTAAGCAGCGAAGTGTCCATCTTCTTTCTCGGGTCTTGCCTTTTCAATATCTTCTGTAACCCCGCTTATGATCTGTTCTATGCCATCATCCTGGACGAACTGTAGATTCCTGTCGTTACCGGATAGGAATATCACGTCAGTATACTGGCTTGCCAGCGTTTCCAGGGTTCCCATAAGTTCCTGTAGTTGTGGATTCCTGACAGACTGGGTCCTGGCCCCGATAATTTTTTCGAAGAAACCAAGTTTTGTCTGCGTCAATACCGGATGGTGCACGGCTACCAGGATTGTTTTGTTCTGGTTGTCCTCAAGTTCATCGTCAAATTCCTCTCTGAACTGTGCCCTGGTCTTAAAATCACATTTATTGTTGATGTACGGATGGTCGTCCCAATCTTCTATGTACCATTGAGAATCTACCATTATTAGATAAACATCGTCAGATAGATCCTCCCCTTCGATGGGGCAGCCGTCATTAGGCCAAAACTTTCCACGGCTGTTATCCTGTAAAAATGATTCAAGATCATCAATATTGTCAGGGGCATCTTTTTGCCATTCATTCACACCCGGGGTAAAAATCACCCTACCCTTAAAATCTTCAATATGGGATAAGAGATTCTCTTTAAGGTATGCTTGTGTCTGCTCCCTGCCATCATCTTTGTTTGGGTAGCCCTCTTCAGGAACAAGATTGCCAATGATCACCAGACTGGATGAATCCTCTTTTTTAGAAGCCTCAACTATCTGCCTTAAAAGCTGTTGATTATTTTCGTTGCTTCTAATCCCCGTATTTGCCGTGAAATATACCGAGTATACAACGTCCTTGGTTGTTTCTAAAGAGTTCTGGCCATTAGCAGTAAACACTGAAAGAATCAAACAACTAGGTAAAAAAAGAAACTTCGTAAATGAAAAGGTATAGTGTAGTAGTTTGTTTATTCTGTTCATATAAGATCAGATTGTTTGATTTAGTTCAATTTCATTGAAAAATAAGATAATAACCTTCAAAAAAATTCAATATTCTTAGGATGACATAGGTCTTTATAATATTTTAACACCCAAGCCTAAAAATTTTACTAATAAGATCAGGTCTGAATTGTTACTAAACTCTGGCTTTATTTGTCATTCATGCATAACTTTCGCCTTTCTAATTTGAGATGCATTTTGAGTAAGAACCTCTTTATACTGTTTTTCTTTTTTAGCCTCTTTACCACCGCGCAGGAATTACCTCCCGTGGTGAACTATGGTCCCAATCAATATGCAGCAGGGAACCAGAACTGGATGGTCTCTCAGGCGGGGAGCGAGAACTTTTATTTTGCCAATAGTACAGGCCTTTTGGAGTATAATGGTGAGAACTGGAATATTTACCCGGTTCCCAATAAAACTATAGTTCGGTCGGTAAAAGTTGTTGGAGACAGGATATATACCGGGGCTTATATGGAGGCCGGCTACTGGGAACGTGATAAATTCGGGAACCTTCAATACACAAGTCTTTCAACTGATTTCTCTGATCTTATTAGCGATGGAGAACAATTCTGGGATATTGAATTTTTAGACGGGATGGTAGCTTTCCGCAGTTTTGGGGGGATATATTTTTATGACCCAGAAAAGGGCAGCGTCTCAAAGATGGATAATCCATTGGGGCGACCTATATCAGCGATGTTCCTTCTAAATAAAGAGCTATACTTTCAACTGGTGGGTAAGGGACTTTATAGAATAAAGAATGGGGTTCCTCAACTTGTCATACCTTTTGAAGATTTTCAGGAGGTGGCAATAATGCACCTGTATACCAAAGAAGATAATCTGTGTTTTGTTTCAGGTAACTCAGAGTTCTTTAAATGGGATGGAAAAAAACTTATAAAATTTAATCAGAGCCTTAGTCTGGAAATAGGCTATCCTAATATTCTATCTGCGTTGAACCTCTCAGATGGATCGGTGATCCTTGGTACCGTGGGAAGTGGAATTCTTCAAATTAACCCGGAGGGAAAGCTTGTGAACACTTTCAATCAGGAAAATGTCCTTTTTAATAATACGGTACTCGACCTTTATTCTGACGATTCAGGCCATATCTGGGCGGGTCTGGATTATGGAATAAGTATGATAGACCTTCATTCTCAGTTTGGCTCTTTTCAGGATAATAAAGGGGAAATAGGATCGGTCTACTCTTCTTATGAGGAAGATGGCAAGCTTTACCTGGGAACAAACCAGGGATTATACTTAAGAAATAAGGGTGAAGGCAGCTTTTCACTTATAGAAGGGACAAAGGGACAAGTATGGTTTATAGCGAAAGTTGGTGGACATATCTTTTGTGGTCATGACACCGGGACGTTTCTTATTGAAGGGGATAAAGCTCGTAAGATTTCTAACAGGCTGGGTACATGGATGGTAAAGGAATATGAAGAAGGAGTGTTTATTCAGGGGCATTATAATGGAATTAGTTTTTTACGGGAGAAAGAAAGCGGAATCAAAGAACTTCCCATGCTTCAGGAATTTCCTCATTCATCAAAATTCATAGAGATTGATGAAAACCGGAATGTATGGGTGAGTAATGAACATAAAGGGGTTTTCAGGATGAAACTTGATGATTCCCTTTCCCTCCCCCCAGTGCAAATAAAAAACTATAAATTTCCGAATGAATCTGGAATTACTTCAAGTATTTTCAGGTTTCATGATACACTCTATTATAGTTCCAAACAGAACATCTATCAGTATGATGAAAAAACTGACAATTTCGACAGGGATAATCGCCTAAATGAAATTATAACCTCGATAGACCGGATTTCAGGAAAAATGATCAGCGAATCCCAGGGTAGTAAGATATGGGGATTTGCCAGTGAAGGAATATTTTATCTGGAACCCGCACAACTTAACGAGGATTACACCTGGGATTTTATCTATATAGATCAGTATTTCAGGAATATTGCAATAGGTTATGAGAATATTGCTGGAATAGGCGACGACGAATATGTGTTGGGCGTCTCCAACGGCTATGTAAAATTTCATCTTCCACTGGAAGAATGGGAAATTAATAAAATAAGATTGCATCAGGTTAGCGTAAACAGGCTGGATAATCCGGCAGAGAATGTTGAAATTGCTAAGGCAGGATCTTTTGATTATAAGTATAATAACATCTCATTTCAATATAGTGTTCCGGTATACGAGAAATATTTAAAAGCTGTTTACAGTTATCGACTGCTTGGTTTCAGCCCAAATTGGAGCGAATGGGAAGCTAACCCGGTTGCCAGTTTTAAGAATCTTGATTTTGGAGATTATACTTTTGAAGTCAGGGCTAAGATTGGGGATACAGTGAGCGAAACGCTTACATATGACTTTAGGATAGAGCGTCCATATTACTTAAGCAATCTGGCCATTGCACTGTATGTTTTACTGCTCATGCTTATCATCTTTTCAGTTCACTTCCTGTATAAACGACATCACAAGAAAGTTGCAGCCGAAAATGAGCGCGCTCTTAAATTAAAGAATCTTGAAGCTGAAAGGGAGATCATTAAACTGAAGAATGAGAAACTCGAACAGGATATGGCCAATAAAAACCGGGAGCTGGCTGTTTCCACAATGAGCCTGATCAAAAAGAATGAGTTCCTGACCAGTATTAAAAAGAAACTTAAGGACTCTGAGGAATCCCCGAAAGTGAAGTCGGTAATTAAAACCATAGATAAGGATATTAGCGAAGAAGATAACTGGAAATTCTTCAAAAAGGCCTTTAGTAATGCCGATAAGGATTTCTTTAAAAAGATTAAGGCTCAACATCCTGATCTAACTGCAAACGATCTAAAACTGTGCGCTTACCTGCGACTCAATCTTTCCTCTAAAGAGATCGCTCCACTTCTAAATATTTCGGTAAAAAGCGTCGAAATAAAACGATATCGTTTGCGGAAAAAAATGAATTTAGACAGGGATACCAACCTTACCGATTATATCCTCGCTCTGTAGAACTTTACATCCCCTCAGAAAAACTCTACATGACCTCTACATTATATGTATTCTTCTTATAATCAACGGACTTTCTAAAAATTATCAATTTCTCTATAAAGGCCTGATTGCATTGGTGTATTGATAATTTCAAATATAAAATACTGGCAAATTCCCAGATGTAGATTTTTTGTAAAGGTGCTTTTCCGGTTTTCTTAATCTTCTGTTAATAAATTGGAAAAACAATTTTAACAACTAAAAACATGAGGAAATTTACCTGTCTTTTGATTGTATTTCTAAGCGGGTTATTCGCCGGTTACGCGCAAACATTTTCGGTTAGCGGTAAGGTGGCCGATGAGAACAACATGCCATTGCCGGGCGTTAATGTAATCGTTGAAGGGGAAGCACGGGGTACTACCACCGATTTTGATGGCCTTTTTACAATAGATGATTTAACGGCCGGAGACGCACTTCTGTTCAGTTATGTAGGTTTCATACCTCAGCGAATAACCGTGAATAATTCACAATCGCTTAACGTTCAATTGCAGACCGATTCAGAAGCACTGGATGAAGTGGTCGTGATTGGGTACGGAACCCAGTCTAAAAAGGAAATCACCGGTGCAGTAAGTGTAGTAGATTCAGAGACTATCGAAGAACAGAACCCGGCCAGGGTCGAACAGGCATTGCAGGGGCGTGTCGCAGGGGTGAATGTAACCTCTACTTCTGGATCACCGGGTAGCGGATCTACCATAAATATTAGAGGGATTAGTACCAATGGGAATAATGCGCCGCTTATTCTGGTAGATGGTAACGTGATCGAAGATCTAAGTGTTATCAACCCTAATGATATTGAGAGCATCAACGTTCTAAAGGATGCTACAGCGGGTATCTATGGTGTAAGAGCGGCAAACGGTGTAATTCTTATTACTACCAAGTCTGGAAAGCTATCATCAGATCTTAAGGTTAATTTTGATGCTTATACCGGCCTGCAGGAAACTTCGAGAAAGCTTCCTGTACTTAATGCCACTGAATATGCTGTGATTGTAAATGAAGCCTATGCTGCTGCGGGTGAAATCCCGCCATTTGCTAATTTCAGGGATTTCGGCGTGGGAACTGACTGGCAGGAGGAAGTCTTTAAGACAGCTCCTATTTCCGATATAAACCTTAACCTTTCAGGCGGGGGTGAGAAAACCACCTATGCAGGGGGTGTTGCTTATTTCAACCAGGATGGTATCGTTGGAGGTGGGAAAGCCAATTATAACAGACTCACTGCCCGGGCAAATTTCACTTATGAGATCATTGAGGATCTAAAGGTTAACCTGTCAGGGATCTATACTAATTCAAACCGTAACACTCTTTCAGAAAATGCATTGGGATCGGTATTGTTCAATGCAGTGAACATGGATCCTACTTTAAGTGTTTTTGATGGGAATGGTGATTACACCCTGGCTGAAGGTTTGGGGAACGAAGTAATTAATCCACTTGCCCAGGTTGCGAATACATATAATGATACCGAAGTGAATAAGATCAGTGGTGTTGGAGGTCTGGAATATACTTTCTTTGATAAACTAACGGCGAAGACACAGTTCCAGTTCAATTATTCGGAAGTGGATGGGAAATATTTTTCTCCGGAAGCTTTTTACGGGTCGGGGAAGGTATTCAATGTAGACAGGAATAGTATAACCGAGAACTTTGATATCTACCGTGATTATACCTGGGATAACTTCCTTACATATAATGATGAGTTCGGAGATCATAATCTTACAGCCCTTCTTGGTATGTCGGTTTTTAAAACAACCGGTGACTTATCATCGTTTACGGGTTTCGAAATTCCAGGGAATTCATATGAAAATGCGAGTATAGTCAATGCTATAGATGTGGTAGATAACTACCAGAATGGCGGTAATTTCTTTGACGCCAGACTGCTTTCCTATTTTAGCAGGATTCAGTACGATTATAAGGGAAAATATCTTTTGTCTGCTCTTATTAGACGTGATGGATCTACCAAATTTGGTCCTGAAAATAAATTCGGTTGGTTTCCTTCAGCCTCGGCGGGTTGGGTAGTTTCTGATGAGAATTTCTTTACGAACAACAGCTTTGTTAGCTTCCTGAAATTAAGAGGTAGTTACGGTATTATTGGTAATGACCGAATTCCGGATTTCAGATATGTTTCGCTGCTTAATGGAGAGGGAACTTATGTCTTTGACGATGAGCTTGTGTACGGAAAAGCGAGCGGAGCGCTGGCTAACCCGGAGATCAAATGGGAGAAGCAAAAAACCCTGGATATCGGGCTGGATATGAGATTACTCGATTCAAGGGTAGATATCACTGCAGATTACTTTAAACGAAGAACAGAAGATCTGCTGGTTGTTTCACAGGTATCTGGGATTCTTGGTTCGGGGGCGCCGGGAGCAGCACCACCGGTGATCAATGCCGGAATTGTGGAAAACAAAGGATTTGAATTCTCCATTGGCTACAACCAGATGGTGAATGATGACTTTAAGCTCAACATCAACTATAACTTCACCACCCTGGAGAATGAGGTTCTTTTTGTAAATAGCGAAAATGGGTTTATTCCTGGAGGAGCATTTGGGATTGGTCTTGAGCCACCATCAAGAATGGAAGCAGGGCAACCTATAGGTTATTTTTACGGACTGGAGACAGACGGAGTCTTCCAAACTCAGGAAGAAATAGATAATCATGCTGAGCAGGCTAATGCCGCTCCTGGAGATCTGAGATTTGTGGATCAGAATGGAGATGGGGTAATAGATCCGAATGACCGTGTGAATATTGGAGATCCTATCCCCGACCTTACCATGGGACTTAATTTAGGTTTTACCTGGAAGAATTTTGATTTTGCCGCTTACGCTTTTGCTTCAGTAGGCAATGATATCATTAGAAATTATGAGCGTAATCAGCCCAATACGAACAAACCTCTTACTTACCTTAACCGATGGACAGGGCCGGGATCTACTAATGAGTTTCCAAGAGTAACCATCGGAGCAAATTCAAATAATCTGTTATCAGATTATTACGTGGAAGACGGTTCCTATCTGAGACTTCAGAACATCCAGTTTGGTTATAATCTTAGCCCTGAAGTGCTTTCCAATACAGGGGTTGAAAAATTAAGGATGTATGCCTCAGTGAATAACGCATTCACTTGGACCGAATATAACGGGTTTGATCCTTCCGGGTCTACTGGAGCTCCTATTGGAGGAGGAATAGACCAGGGATTCTATCCGGTGCCCAGAATTTATATGTTAGGAATTAATTTGAAATTTTAAAAAGATGAGAACGAAACTATATACACTCAAATACATGCTCACATTTGCCTTTCTGGTATTAGCGGGCTGTAGTGATGATTTTGTTTATGTAGACGGGCAGGATGAAAATTCCGAAGATTATTTCAATACACCGGAAGATTATGAGCTCGCCCTAGTAGGAGCATATGACCTTTTACAGGCTACCTATTTAAATGTGATGCTGGGCGAGATCGCTTCCGATAATACACTTGCGGGAGGAGAAAGCGCCACAGATGTACCAGGTATTCAGGAAATCGATGATATGGTACACACCCCTGTTAATCAGCAATTACGTGATATCTGGAGCTGGATGTATGCCGGTGTTAATCGTGCCAATTATATCCTTGAATTTCAGGATAAGATAGATTTTGAAGGGAAGGAAGAGATCATTGCTCAGGCAAGATTCCTTCGTGCTTACTACTATTTTGAGCTTGTTAAATGGTTCGGTGATGTGCCATTGGCAGTAGACAGGCGAATTCAGTTTGGTGATCAGTTCGATATCCCAAGAACACCCAAAGCAGAAGTTTATTCACTTATTGAAGAAGACCTTAAGTTTGCGGCGGCCAATCTGCCCGCTACCCAGGAAGAGGAGGGGCGTATCACTTCTGGTGCCGCGCAGGCATTATTAGGAAAAGCCTATTTGTACCAGAAAGAATTTGCTGAAGCCGCCACCGCTTTTGAACCTGTAATAAACGGTCCTTATTCCTTGGTTGAGGATTATGAGAGCATATTCGAGCCCGAAGGTGAGAATAATGAGGAGTCTGTTTTTGAAGTTCAGTACACCGATAAGGAAGGAGCCGGATTTGGATGTCTTCAGTGTAGTGAAGGTAACGTGGCCGTTGGATTTAACGGGATAAGAAATTACACGGGGCCAAAATTCGAATCAGGATTTAGCTTCAATGTTCCTGTTCAGGAAGTAGTTGACCTTTTTAGCGGGGATGATATTCGTAAGGATGTAGCCATTCTTGATATTGAAGCGTGGGCGGAAGAAACAGGAGCCACCTATTCTGAAGGATATGAGCATACCGGTTATTATAACAGAAAATATATCTCAAGACAGGGAGATCTTAATACCGGCGATGCGAACCTTACAAACCCAAATAACTACAGAGCCATAAGGCTGGCCGATGTACTGTTAATGGCTGCTGAGGCTAATCTCAAAAAACCGTCTCCGGATGAAGAAAAGGCCAGAAGATATCTGAATTTGGTAAGGGAACGTGCAGAGCTTGATCCTGTAACCCTCTCAGAGGATGATCTTCTGGAGCAGATATATGAGGACAGAAGGCTGGAACTGGTAGGAGAAGGACATCGTTTCTTTGACCTTGTAAGAACAGAAAGAGCTGCCGATGAGATCGATGGCTTTGTTTCCGGAAAACATGAATTATTCCCAATCCCTGCTATAGAAATACAATTGGCAGGAAACAACTGGGAGCAGAATCCAGGATATTAAAAAAATAATTAAAACGAATAAAGATGAAAATATTCAAATTTTTAGCGATGCTTACCGTCTCCGTCCTTTTATTCACGGGCTGTGCAGATGATGATATTACTAACTACGCCTTCGCAGAAGTCTCTGCTCCTTCAAATGTGAGTGCAGACTTTGACATTACCCAGGATGATACGGGAACGGTTACCATTACTCCGGCGGGCGAGGGAGCACAAATGTTTGAAGTTTATTTCGGGGAGACCGAAAATGAAACTCCTGTTGAAGTTGCTGCAGGAGAAAATGTAACACATGTTTATGGGGAAGGGGAATACGACGTTAAGATCGTTGCAATTGGATCTAGTGGTTTGACAAGTGAATATAATCAAAACCTTGTTGTTTCTTTTAAAGCTCCTGAAAATCTGCAGGTAATTGTAGATCAGCCTGCTACGAATCCTAAGAAGATTACTGTAAGTCCATCTGCAGATTATGCTACATTATTCGAAGTATATTTTGGGGATATGGAAGATGAGGAGCCAACTCAGGTGATGCCAGGCGGAAGTGTGGATTACACTTACGATCCAGGGGTGTACGAGATAACTGTAATTGCTAAAGGGGCAGGGAGGGCCACTACGGAAGAAGATGCGATCGTTATTATCCCTGAGGCTACAGATCCTTTGAAGCTGCCTATTACTTTTGATATGGGAACGGTAAGTTATGCCGCAGAAACTTTTGGTGGGGCCAGCTATGAAGTGGTTACAAATCCGGATGTATATAGATCACATACTACCGAATCTAATGTTGGAGCCATTACCAACTCAGGAGCCGAATGGGAAGGTGGTTCTTTCTCTTTAGGTGAACCAGTTGATTTTAGTGGAGATGATAAACAGATTACCATGAAAATGTGGTCTGATGTTGAAGTTTCAGTTCTTATGAAGTTTGAAGGAGGAATTGATGATGCAAGAGCTAACGAAGTGAAAGTTACCCACAGCGGGACAGGTTGGGAAAGTCTAACCTTTGATTTTGCTACCAATGCTACAAAAAGTTTTATTGATGGAAATCAGGGTGTAGGAGAGCCTTTTGTTCCAACCGGGCAGTATGAAATATTAACCTTATTCATCGATGGAGGTGGATTTACTACAGGTACATTCTATCTAGATGATATTGCCCAACCTAGTGCTTTACCTAATTGTGTTCCTGAAACAGAAGAAAATATAGATGCCGCCAATGGTCCTATCAACTGGACTTTTATGACAAATGATCCAGACCATGAATTTGATCAGTTTGGAAATATTGAAACATATATAGTAGGTAATCCTAAAACCGATGGAATTAATGCAAGTTGTAGAGTGCAGAAAGTAGTGAAAACCGATCCATGTGAAACCTGGTCTGGAGTAGGACAGGAATTACCTACCGCTATCGATTTCTCTACTACAGATAAAAAAGTATTTACCATGAAGGTGCTTGCAGAAACCCAGGCTTCTGAAGTTACCCTTAGACTTGAACGTCTGCCGCATCCAAATACAGACCCGGCATACGATAGGGTGGCTACAATCACTGAAGTAGGTGAATGGCAGTTATTGACTTTCGATTTTTCAGATGTTTCGGAAGGTACCTTTAAGAGTATGATCATTTATTTTGAAAGAAATGCAAACTGTGATGGGGACATCTATTACTTTGATGAAATCAAACAGGTTGCCCCTGTGCCTGCTGCCTGTATGGCTGAAACAGAAGAGAATATAGATGCCGCCAACGGTCCTATTAACTGGACTTTTATGACAGATGATCCAGACCATGAATTTGATCAGTTCGGAAATATTGAAACAGATATTGTAGACAATCCTTCAATCGAGCTCGTTAATACCAGTTGTAAGGTGCAGAAACTTATAAAAACCGATCCCTGTGAGACCTGGTCAGGTCTGGGACAGGAATTACCAACAGCTATTGATTTTTCTGCTACAGATAAGAAGAAATTCAAGATGAAAGTATTTGCAGAAACCCAGGTGTCTGAGGTAACTCTTAGATTGGAACGTCTTCCTCATCCAAATGTTGATCCGGCTTACGATAGAGTGGCTACGATCACACAGGTAGGAGAATGGCAGGAATTGACCTTTGATTTCTCAGATGTTTCGGAAGGAACCTTTAAGAGTATGATCATATATTTTGAAAGAGGTGCTAACTGTGATGGGGATGTCTATTATTTTGATGATATCGTGCAATTTTAAAGTGATTTCTTTTACTCAACATTTCTGTAAAAAGAATTTGAAAATAAAATTATGATGAAAAGTTTTAAAATAATTATTGGCTTAATGTTTTCGGTAATGCTGTTTACCAGCTGCCAGGAAGACGATCTGGGCCTGGATACTATCGTAGTGCCCAGTAATATAACGGTGTCTACCATTGTTAGTGAGGACGGTTCCGGGATAGTTGAGTTTGATGCTAGGGCAGATAATGCGATAACCTATAAATATGTCTTTGGCAATGGAGAGACTAAAGTTGCACCGGGCGGTGCATATAGCCATGCTTTTTCTGAGAGTGGTGATTATACTGTTAGCGTAGTTGCTTATGGAACTGGAGGAACTTCCAGTTCCACCACTGTTGATGTAAGTATTTTTGTGGCCTATGAACCACCACAGGATCTTATTGATAAACTGGTTGGAGATGGATCCAAGGAATGGAGAATTTATGCTGAAGTTCCAAAGCATTTTGGGCTTGGTCCTATAGATGATACTGAGATTGCACAGTATTATGGGGCTCCTTCAAATGATAAATCTGGAACCGGTATGTATGATGATCGATATATATTTAGGGAAGATGGAACTTTTGTCCATATCACTGATAATACGAACGATGAACCTGAAACAAATCCTGAAGGAACTGTATTTGGAAGAATTAATTTTATTGATGAACTGGGTGGTTGTGCCGATTGTGAAGTTCAGGGTGCTGACGTACTGAATATTCCTTATAATGATTATACTGAAAACTGGGCTGTGATCGCACCCGGAGGAGCAGAAACAATAGCGCTTACCGGTCGTGGCTTTATTGGTTATTATACGGGAGGGGATCATAGATATGAAATTTATGATGGCTCCATACCTAATCAGTTAATTCTTAGGACTACTGATGGTAATAATGAGTTTGACTGGTGGTTTATTCTTACTTCTGAAGATGAAAATGCAGAAGGAAGCGAAGGAGAAGAAAGCTTCCAATCACAATTTTCTACCGAGGTATGGGCAGACGAATTTAACGGAGACGCTCTTGATACCGATAAATGGAATTACGAAATAGGTAATGGAACTAACGGCTGGGGGAATGGTGAAGCTCAGTATTACACAGATTCTGAAGATAATGTAAAGGTTCAGGATGGAAACCTTATCATCACAGCTAAAAGAGAAGCTGAGAGTGGTTTCAACTTTACTTCGGCAAGGATCACTACAAAAGATAAATATGAATTTACCTACGGTCGCGTAGAGGTTCGGGCCAAGCTTCCTGCCGGAAGCGGTACCTGGCCTGCGATCTGGATGCTGGGAGCTGAATGGCCCGAAGAAGCCTGGCCGGGAGTTGGCGAAATGGATATTATGGAATTTGTCGGGAATAACCCGAATAGAATTTCATCAGCCTTACATTTCCCTGGAAATTCAGGGGGCAGTGCCATTCTAGGTGAAAATACAGAGGTTACAGATGTTACCTCAGAATTTCATGTTTACGAAGTGGAATGGACCGAAGATAAGATTACATTCCTTATGGATGGTGAAAGCCATTTGGAATTTGATAATTCAGATGCCACTCCATTCAATGACGATTTCTATCTTCTTTTAAATGTGGCTATGGGAGGATCTCTTGGAGGTTCTATAGCCGATGATTTTCAGGAATCATCAATGGAAATTGACTACGTAAAAGTATTTCAATAGCTATTTTTTAGCTAAATTGTTAGATTTCCGGGGGCCTTCGGCTCCCGGTATTAATCTCCTAAACCATGAAAATTATATTCAAGACCATAGCATTCCTGTTTGTTGGAACCGGAAGTCTTTTTGCTCAATCTGATGCGATTCCCAGTTCAGTGAAGAATGTGGAAACCAAAGTGGACTCTGTAATACAGCTTATGACCCTCGAAGAGAAAGTCGGGCAGATGGTACAGTATAATGGAAGCTGGGATTTGACAGGTCCGGCTTCGGGTACTGATAATAAGCAGAAAGAGGAAAGGCTGAAAAAGGGACTGGTTGGTTCTATGCTTAACGTTATTTCCGTGAAAGCCACTCGTGAAGCTCAGCGTTTGAATATGGAGAATTCTCGCCTGAAGATACCTCTTATCTTTGGTTACGATGTGATCCATGGATATAAAACCATCTTCCCGGTTCCACTTGGAGAAACGGCAAGTTGGGATCTTGAAGCCATGGAAAGATCGGCGCGAATTGCTGCACTGGAATCGGTTGCAGATGGTATTAACTGGACCTTTTCTCCTATGATCGATATTTCACGCGATGCCCGTTGGGGCCGAATCATGGAGGGATCGGGTGAAGACCCGTTTTTAACCTCAAAGGTGGCAGTAGCAAAAGTCAAAGGTTACCAGGGATCTGATCTTTCAGACCCTAAAACGATAGCCGCCACAGCTAAACACTTTGCTGGTTACGGACTTGCGGAAGGAGGTAAGGATTACAACGCGGTAAATATTGGTGAAAACGAACTTCATAATGTTGTTTTGCCTCCATTTCATGCTGCGGCCAAAGCCGGGGTAGCCACTTTTATGAACTCCTTTAATACTATTGATGGCGTTCCGGCTACCGCAAGTGAAAGACTTCAACGCGAGATCCTGAAAGGTGACTGGAACTGGAATGGATTTGTAGTTTCAGACTGGGGGTCAATAGCTGAACTGATTCCTCACGGTTTTGCCAGGGATAAGGTACATGCGGCCGAAATTGCTGTAAAAGCTGGTAGTGATATGGATATGGAAGGTGGTGCTTATGAAGCAGGACTTCAGAAACTGGTGGATGAAGGGAAGATAGATGAAACGCTGATAGACGATGCTGTAAGAAGGATTCTTAGGGTAAAATTCAAAATGGGGCTTTTTGAGGATCCTTACCGTTATATGGATGCTAACCTGAACAGTTCATTATCTTATGATGAACACAGGAAAACTGCCCGCGACATCGCGAAGAAGTCCATCGTTCTTTTAAAAAATGAAAATGGTCTGCTCCCATTAGGTAAATCGGTAAACAAAATAGCGGTTATAGGTCCGCTAGCGGATGACACTGATACCCCAATCGGGAACTGGCGTGCCCAGGGAGAAGCCAATTCGGCGGTCTCAGTCCTGGAAGGATTGAAGAATACCGTACCTGAAAGCACCCAGATCACTTATAGCAAAGGCATTAGCCTGGGAGAAGGAGAACGAAGTTTCCTTATGCCCCTGAAAATTAATGAAACTGACAGGTCTGGAATTCAGGATGCTGTAGAAAAGGCTAAGCAAGCCAATCTGGTGGTTATGGTTCTTGGAGAAGACGCATTTCAGTCTGGTGAAGGGCGTAGTCAGGCAAATGTTGGCCTTGCAGGACTGCAGATGGAATTGCTGAAAGAAGTTCAAAAAGTAAACAAGAACATTGTCCTGGTACTTATCAACGGCCGGCCACTCGAGATAACCTGGGCTTCCGAAAATATTCCTTCTATCGTGGAAGCATGGCAGCTTGGTACCGAAAGCGGTAATGCCATTGCCGATGTGCTTCTGGGGAAATATAATCCTTCAGGTAAACTGCCGGTTTCTTTTCCACGCGCAGTAGGGCAGGAACCATTATATTATAATCATTTGAATACCGGAAGGCCATATAGTGAGGAACATGTGACCTATGCACATTATACCGATATTGAAAATGGTCCCTTATATCCATTTGGTTATGGTTTAAGCTATACCGATTTTGAATATGGAAAACCTGAGCTTTCTTCCTCCAGTCTTAATACAGGAGAAACGGTGACGCTTAGTGTTAAGCTTACAAATACCGGTAAAGTTGCCGGGAAAGAAGTAGTACAGCTTTATTTAAGGGATCTGGTTGCCAGCCTTGCCAGGCCTGTAAAAGAACTGAAAGGCTTTAAACTTGTTGAATTACAACCGGGAGAGACTAAAACAGTAGAATTCAAAATTGATGAGGAAATGCTTAAATTTTACTCCGCATCAGGAAAATGGGAAGCCGAAAATGGTGAATTTGAACTTATGCTCGGCGGAAATTCTGAAGATATTCAGTCAGTAAAATTAAATTACAGAAAATCATGAAAAACTTTTCAAAACTAATAGTATCCGGAGGATTTCTTCTTGGAGTGGCAATTTCAGGAACAGCCCAGGGAAAGGTGATCTTTGAGGAAGATTTCAGTGGAGATAGCCTGGACATGAGTTCCTGGAGTTATGAAGAAGGAGATGGTTGTCCTAATCTCTGCGGATGGGGTAATAACGAGGAGCAGGTATACGACCGCAATTATGTTGAGGTAGAAGATGGGAAGCTTGTGATCACTGCGGTAAAAAAAGACGGAGAGTATTATTCGGGAAAGATAAACTCCAGGGATAAGGTGGAATTTAAATATGGAGAGGTCGAGGTACGTGCCAAACTTGGAACCGGCAAGGGTATATGGCCTGCTTTCTGGATGCTTGGGACAGATATCAACGAAGTGGGATGGCCTGCCAGTGGGGAGATCGATATCCTGGAATATGTAGGCCGTGAACCTGATATGGTCTTTACTTCACTACATACTCCTGCCAGTCATGGTGAAACCATTAATACTAAAAAAACCAGATTTGAAGATATTGAAGAAGGCTACCATACATATAAAGCAGTATGGACAAAAGACTATATTGAATTCTTTGTAGACGGGAATCAGGTATATAAGTTTACTCCGGAAAAGTATGATGACGAGCATTATCCCTTCAGAAAGGATTTTTACTTTCTGATCAATATGGCCGTAGGAGGCAATTTTGGTGGTCCCGAGGTAGACGATTCTATTTTTCCTGTGAAATATTATATAGATCACATTAAGGTAACCCAAACCAACTAACTAAATAAGCGGAGCCGGCTGTTTGAAAATTGGGCTTGAATTAGCGTTCTACTAATCTATTACTAAGGTTCCGCTTTAATTTAGATTTCGCTTTTCAATAAAGAATCTTTTTAAAATATCCCCGCACTCAGTTTCCATTATCCCTGATTTCACTTCGGTCTTTGGATGCAGTTGCACTCCAAACTTGCGATAGCCTCTGTTTGGGTCCGAAGCTCCAATTACCAGCTTCGGTATCTGACTCCAGTAAAGGGCGCCGGCGCACATCTGGCAGGGCTCAAGAGTAACATACATAGTACAGTTTAGAAGGTATTTCCCGCCAAGAAAATTCGCTGCGGCGGTGATGGCCTGCATTTCGGCGTGAGCCGTTATGTCATTCAGGGTCTCGGTGAGGTTATGCCCCCTGGCAATGATCCTGTCGTTTATAACCACGACCACCCCAACCGGAATTTCTCCTTTTTCATAGGCCATTTCGGCTTCTTCCAAAGCCTTTTTCATAAAATATTCATCGTTAAAAGGAGAAATCATATCCCAAATTTTAAGGAAAGATATAAATTTTGAACATTCCAGTGAACTCTCATATCCCTAATTAAGTTTTCATAATGTAACTTTGTCGGGTATGGCCGAAAAGATCCTTAGAAATATAAACAGCCCGGCAGACCTGCGAAAACTGAACAAAACTGAATTGAAGCAACTCGCTCAGGAACTGCGCCGATTTATTATTGATATAGTAGCCACCAAGGAAGGTCATTTGGGTGCCAGTCTTGGAGTGGTTGAGCTTACCATAGCCCTGCATTATATATTTAACACCCCCGATGATCTGCTTGTATGGGATGTTGGTCATCAGGCCTATGGGCATAAGATCCTGACCGGCCGTAAGGATATTTTTGATACTAATCGCCAGCTTGGTGGCATCAGTGGTTTTCCTAAACGAAGCGAAAGCGAATATGATGCCTTTGGAACAGGGCATTCATCCACTTCTGTCTCGGCAGCCCTGGGAATGGCAATGGCTTCAAATCTTAAGGGAGAGACAGATAAGCAACATATTGCAGTGATTGGCGATGCTTCCATAGCTAGCGGGATGGCTTTTGAGGGCCTTAATCATGCAGGGATGACCAAAGCCAATCTGCTGGTGATCCTGAACGATAACGCCATTGGAATAGATCCCAGCGTTGGCGCTTTAAAGGAATATCTTACCAAAGCCAGGGTGGGTTATAAGCCGGCTAGTTATAATATCATCGAGGCGCTTAATTTCAAATATTTTGGTCCCGTTGATGGCCACGACCTGGATGGTCTGCTGAAGGTTCTTGAGAAAATGAAGCAGATCAATGGCCCCAAATTTCTACATGTAATTACCCGAAAGGGAAAGGGCCTGAAAAAAGCTGAAGAAGACCAGGTAAAATACCATGCTCCCGGGAAATTTGAACCGGCTACCGGAGAATTGTTAAAATATGATACCGACGGACTTCCGTTGAAATACCAGGATGTATTTGGTTTTACTCTGGTTGAGCTCGCCAGTAGTAATGAAAAGATCATTGGAATAACTCCTGCGATGCCTACGGGGAGCTCCCTGAAATATATGATGGAAGCTTTTCCTGAAAGGGCCTTCGACGTTGGCATTGCCGAGCAGCATGCCGTCACACTCTCTGCCGGGATGGCCACTCAGGGCTTTGTGGTCTATTGTGCTATTTATTCTACTTTTCTTCAGAGAGCTTACGATCAGTTAATCCATGATGTGGCCCTACAGAATTTACCGGTGATTTTCTGTCTGGATCGTGCGGGTCTTGTAGGTGAAGATGGAGCTACTCATCATGGGGTGTTCGATATTGCCTATTCCCGGGCGATTCCAAACCTTATGATCGCGGCGCCAAGGAATGAAGTTGAACTGCGAAATTTGCTTTATACGGTGCAGCTGGGACTAGAAAACCCAATTATAATTCGATATCCAAGAGGCAGGGGTGTTCTGAAGGAATGGAAACTACCATTTGAAAAAATAAAAATTGGAAAAGGAGAATGTTTAAAGCAGGGTTCTGAGATAGCAGTGCTTAGTATTGGTAATATGGCGGGAAACGTTTCAGAAGCCATCGCTCAAATGTCTGAAAAAGAAAAGCTCGCTCACTACGATATGCGTTTTGTGAAACCACTGGATGAAGTATTACTGAAAAATATATTTAAAAAGTATAAGAAAATAGTCACGGTGGAAGACGGAGTGAAAAAATCCGGTTTTGGAAGTGCAGTTTTGGAATACGCCGCAGAGGCCGGTTTTAAAGGTGAAATTTACATTTTAGGAATACCGGATAAATTTATCGACCAAGGAAGTGTGGTTCAATTACAAGAAATTGCAGGAATTCACGTTGAAGGAATAAGGCAAAAGCTGGAATCTATGATATGATTTTTTTATTTTTGCAAATCTGAAAACCTGAGTTATTAATGAAATTCCAAATCCTACTAGTATTTTTCTGTATTACATCCTTCAATTCCTTAGCTTCTGATTTTAAATATCATGCTGTAAATGACACTACGGCAACTGCCGCGAAAGACACTACGGCTTCAGATACCATGATGATGTACTGGACAGAGAAAAATACTTTCGGGTTGAACCTGAGCGAAGTTGCTTTTGTTAACTGGAACTCCGGTGGTAATAATTCTGTTTCAGCTTTATTCTATTCAAACTTTGAAAGGAATTTTGAAAAAGATCTTACCATGTGGCGTAATTCTGCTTCTCTGAGATACGGAATAAATGCCCAGGAAGGCCGGGAGGTTCGGAAGACCGAAGATGAACTAAGGGTAAAATCTTCCTTTGGCTTTAGAAATGACAGTACCTCCAACTGGTTTTACTCAGGTAAATTCAGTTTTAATACTCAGTTTTCCAATGGTTATAAATATCCGGATACCGAGGTGCCGATTTCAAAATTCATGGCTCCGGGTTATACTTTTCTGGGTGTGGGAACTGAATTTTCTCACCCCGAAGAGGATCTCCAGGTGTACCTTTCACCTATTACCTTTAAATCTACCTTTGTACTGGATCAGCGTCTTGCCGATGAAGGTATGTTTGGTGTGGAGCCTGCGGTAACCGATGAACTGGGAAATATTCTTAAGAAAGGTGAGAACCTTCGAACGGAATTCGGTTTTCTGGTCACCAGCGGGTTTAGTAAAGAGGTTTTTGATAATATAGACCTTGATAACCAGCTGAGTCTTTATTCAGATTATCTCAATAATTTCGGGAATGTGGATGTAGACTGGCAGCTGAATGTGAACATGAAGGTGAACGACTTTGTAAAGGCCAATGTGGGCTCACATATACGCTACGACGACGATGTAAAGTTCAAGGAGGATACCAACGGGGATGGTAAACTTGAGACTTCAGGTCCGCGGATTCAGCTTAAACAAATGCTGGGCGTTGGCGTTGTTTACGAATTCTAGACTATAAACTCTGTCCTTTATATTTTTTTACGGAAGCCACCGTCATCCCGTCGGTTAGTGAAGCCGTATATGAGCAGATGCCTATCAGATTTTCATAAACCGAATCGTTTTTCTGTAGATGCTCTAGCTGTGGTACCGATTTCAGGACCAGTTTGGTAAAGTTTGAATCTTCAGCATTATCTCCCGGAAGCAGGGCTTTCGTGTAAATATCCAGCAAATAGGAAAGCATTCTATAGCCCGCTATTTCCTTGCTTATCACTTCTTCGCTCTGATAGATCTTTTCGATACTTATCTTGATGATATCTTTTATCTGTGCTTCGTAACTGCTTTTATCAAAAAGTGATTCGTGAAATTCTCCTTTTAAGATCGCATCTTCATTTTTCAGGAATATCTCGGCCGCTTCTCCTATGAGGGTATTAATGGCCAGAGACCTCAGGTATGCGAGTCTGTCTGCAGTATTGGTAAGGCCGTTATATTTTGTGGTATTGATATTATCCTTAACAAGTTTGATGAGGTATTCCAGTGCATAATCCTCATCGATCAGCCCCAGGTTGATCCCGTCTTCAAAATCTATGATGGTATAACAAATATCATCGGCTGCTTCTACCAAAAAGGCCAGGGGATGTCGGCAATAACCTATGTCTTTTCCTTCTCTCGTGTTTTGAAGGCCTAATTCCTCGGCTACCTCTTCGAAAAACTGTCTTTCACTTTGGAAGAAACCGAACTTTTTATCCTCTATTTTTCTTGTGGGTTTATGCGGAAGGGATTCCTTTGGATATTTGGTAAAAGCTCCAAGAGTTGCATAAGACAGCCTTAATCCTCCTTCAATTCCTGGCCGGTGTTCGGTAAGTATTTTAAAACCGTTGGCATTACCTTCAAATTTCACGAGATCCTGGAATTCCTTTTCGGTAAGTTGATCTTTAAAACGCTGGCCGTTCCCATGGCTGAAATATTCACCAATTGCCTTTTCTCCCGAATGTCCGAATGGCGGGTTCCCGATATCGTGGGCCAGGGCCGCTGCTGCTACAATGGCTCCAAAATCGTTCATCTGGTATCCGAAAGTATCTCTGAGATGAGGATGTTTTTCCAGCAGTTTCTGGCCGGTTAGACGTCCCAGGGATCTTCCAACTACCGATACTTCCAGGCTATGAGTTAAGCGTGTATGTACAAAATCGGTCTTTGAAAGCGGTATCACCTGGGTTTTATCCTGAAGACTTCTGAAGGCAGAAGAAAAGATGATCCTGTCATAGTCTACCTCAAAACCCAAACGGGTCTCATTCTGTTCCTTTCTTAATCTTTTATGTGTGTCTCCAAATCTTTTAAGTGACAAGAGTTGTTCCCAGTTCATTTCGGTTGGTGGTTATCAGTGAATAATTCCTGGCTAAAAATAAATAAAAAAGAGGCGTTTGAAAATTTTCCGAAGGTCATCCTGAATTTATCTTATTAAAATAAAAAAGGGAAGTAACAGCTACTTCCCCTTCTTAATCCAAATTTGAATTAGCCAAAATTTTAAGATCCGCACATCAGGCAATCGTCGCCTTCTCCTTCCCTGGACTGAGCTATGATTGCTCTAAGTTCCTCGGGTGTCAGGGCTCCTTCCTCATCGTTTTGCTGAGAAATTACCGGTTGTGACTGAGCCTGCATTTTATCTGCGGCTCTCACCGGAGCCTGAGATTCGGTCTTTACAGGTTCTTTTTTTGTTTCTTTCTGAAGCGTAAACTTGATAGCGTCTACAGCTGCTTTGGTGCGAAGATAATACATCCCGGTCTTAAGTCCGCTTTTCCATGCATAGAAATGCATTGAAGTAAGTTTGCTGTAATTAGCATTTTCCATGAAAAGGTTGAGGGACTGTGACTGGTCTATAAAATAACCCCGCTGTCTCGACATATCGATAATGTCTTTCATACTCATTTCCCATACTGTCTTGTATAGTTCTTTAAGATCCTGTGGAATAACATCTATAGCCTGCACCGATCCGTTATTACGCATAATGGCATTCTTAACGTCGTCTGTCCACAGATCTCTTGATACAAGATCTTCCAGTAAATGCTTGTTTACCACGATGAATTCTCCTGAAAGAACCCTTCTGGTATATATATTAGAAGTGTAGGGTTCAAAAGCTTCATTATTTCCTAATATCTGGGAGGTTGACGCGGTAGGCATAGGCGCTAGCAGCAGGGAGTTTCTAACTCCATTCTTGATTACCTGTTTACGTAGTTTTGCCCAGTCCCACCTTCCGCTAAGTTCTTCATCTTTAACTCCCCAGAGATTGTACTGGAATTCTCCCTGGCTGATGGGAGAACCTTTAAAAGTTGAATATGGTCCTTCCTCTTTTGCCAGCTCCATGGAAGCCGTGACCGCGGCAAAATAAAGCGTTTCAAATATTTCCTGGTTCAGCTTTTTGGCTTCATCTGAAGTGAATGGCAACCTTAATTTGATAAAGGTATCTGCCAGACCCTGAACGCCGAGTCCCACCGGACGGTGGCGCATATTGGAATTTTCAGCCTCTTTTACCGGATAATAATTCCTGTCGATCACCTTATTAAGGTTCTTGGTTACCCGCTTGGTGATCTTGAACAGTTCCTTATGGTCGAACTCCTCTCCTTTAATGAACATTGGCAGGGCGATGGAGGCAAGGTTACATACAGCTACTTCATCTTCGCTGGTATATTCAAGGATCTCGGTACAAAGGTTCGAAGATCTAATGGTTCCAAGATTCTTCTGATTTGATTTGCGATTTGCCGCATCCTTATAAAGCATGTACGGAGTTCCGGTCTCGATCTGGGATTCCATGATCTTTTCCCATAGTTCGCGGGCTTTGATGGTTCTCCGGCCTTTGCCTTCAGCTTCATATTTTTGATAAAGCTTCTCAAATTCTTCTCCATAAGAGTCAAAAAGTCCGGGACATTCATTCGGACACATTAATGTCCATTTTCCATCTTCCTGGACCCTCTTCATGAACAGGTCCGGCATCCACATGGCATAGAAAAGATCACGTGCGCGCATTTCCTCTTTTCCGTGGTTCTTTTTAAGGTCGAGAAAATCGAAAATATCGGCATGCCATGGTTCCACATAGATAGCGAAAGAACCTTTTCTTTTTCCTCCGCCCTGGTCCACATAACGTGCAGTGTCGTTGAAAACTCTAAGCATGGGAACGATCCCGTTGGAAGTGCCATTGGTTCCTGAAATATAGGAACCCGTAGCACGAACATTATGGATTGAAAGTCCAATTCCACCAGCAGATTGTGAGATCTTGGCCGTTTGCTTTAGGGTGTCGTAGATCCCGTCTATACTATCATCTTTCATAGTAAGAAGAAAGCAGGAAGACATTTGTGGTTTCGGAGTTCCGGAATTAAAAAGTGTTGGGGTAGCGTGTGTGAAATATTTTTTAGACATCAGTTCATAGGTCTCTATGGCTGCATCCAGATCATCAATATGTATTCCTATGGAAACGCGCATGAGCATATGTTGTGGGCGTTCAGCGATCTTTCCGTTAAGTTTTAGAAGATAGGATCTCTCTAAGGTCTTAAATCCAAAGTAATCATATCCAAAGTCACGATTATATATAATGGTGGAGTCCAGTTTTTCCTTATTATCCATGATCACCTCATAGACTTCATCTGAGATGAGAGGAGCTTTTTCGTCATTCCGCGGATTCACATACTCGTAAAGATCTGTCATTACCTCAGAGAAGGTCTTCTTCGTATTCTTATGCAGGTTGGAGACAGAGATACGTGCGGCAAGTTTTGCATAATCTGGATGTGAAGTGGTCATTGTAGCTGCGATCTCGGCCGCCAGGTTATCCAGTTCGCTGGTGGTAACGTTGTCATACAGGCCTTCAATCACCCGCATCGCCACTTTTACCGGATCTACTAGTTCGTTAAGACCGTAACAGAGTTTTTTGATTCTGGCGGTGATTTTGTCGAACATGACGGGCTCCTTCCTCCCATCTCTTTTAACTACATACATAAGCTACAGTTTTAGTTCAGGAACACAGGAATCTTGAAAAAAGGTGCTGAGGGTCCCTGCCGGGAAAATACCCGGAATTGGAAAATTCATTAATTCGGATGAAAAATATTAAAGTCAACATGCGCCGCGTTGGGGGACACGGCGCAGTTGGGCTCTAGAAATCAGCGTCGAAGCTGATCTCGTCTGATTCTTTATCTTTATTCATTACACCTGCCTTCTGGTATTCGCTTACGCGTTTTTCGAAGAAATTGGTTTTACCCTGCAGGTTGATCATATCCATGAAATCGAATGGGTTGGATACGTTGTATTCTTTTTCGCATTCCAGTTCCACTAACAGCCTGTCTGTAACAAACTCCAGGTACTGGGTCATAAGCTTGGAGTTCATACCAATTAGACTAACGGGGAGTGACTCAGTGATGAACTCTCTTTCAATATTCAATGCATCAACTATGATAGCCTTTATTCTTTCTTTTGGCACCTTGTTAATAAGGTGGTGATTATGCAGATGAACGGCGAAATCACAATGCATACCTTCGTCTCTTGAGATCAACTCGTTGGAAAAGGTAAGGCCGGGCATCAATCCGCGTTTCTTCAGCCAGAAGATGGAGCAGAAAGCCCCGGAGAAGAAGATACCTTCCACTGCTGCAAAAGCTATAAGTCTTTCGGCAAAGGAGTCAGATTCGATCCATTTAAGAGCCCAGTCAGCTTTTTTCTTAATGGCGGGGAATACTTCGATGGCCTTGAACAAATTATCTTTCTCTTTGTCGTCTTTCACATAGGTGTCGATAAGAAGTGAGTAGGTTTCAGAATGTATGTTTTCCATCATGATCTGGAAGCCATAGAAAAACTTGGCTTCAGAATACTGAACTTCATTTACGAAGTTCTCTGCCAGGTTCTCATTCACGATCCCATCTGAAGCCGCAAAAAAGGCAAGTATGTGTTTTATGAAATAGCGCTCGTCAGAATTCAGCTTGTGGTTCCAGTCGTTAAGATCCTGGTGAAGATCGATCTCTTCTGCAGTCCAGAAACAAGCCTCCATTTTTTTGTACCAGTCCCAGATATCATGATGTTTTATCGGGAAGATCACAAAGCGATCTTTATTATCCTGTAAAATGGGTTCCGTTTGCGCCATGCTTGTTTTATTTTTTGGTCTTAGTTGGTTTTATTGAAAAGAGTTTAACAAATATTTAAAAATGAGACATATAATGAAAGATATTGGCTCAAACGTTTTCAACAAAGTTGTCAACACGAGAAACTCTATATTTTTCATAGTTTCTTGTTAAAAGAACTTATAAATAACTAAATAACAGTGGTTTATAAATTGTTAATAATTTTATGACCAAAAAAAGGGATCCTTATTTTCCGGGTCGTCAACAATGCTCAAAATGGGGTTGAAACCCTCATAAAATAAGGGTTTTTTAAAAACGAAAAACCGGCAAATTATTGCCGGTTTTCCAGAAAACAGAATTACCTAATTCTTTGGTTGGTCCACCTATAAAATTTCTGGGTGTAGATAATCCGATCATATTTTATTAATAGCCAGGTACATATGCCTGGGAAATATTCTTCTTTATAAAGGGGGGGGGATAAAAAAGATCGCTGATCTTTTTCGACAGAATTCCTCGACGAGGAATGTAAATATACCAAATTATTGTTGTTTAGCGCAGTTTAATGCGCTGAAAATTAATCAATTGTTGGCTTTTGTTTTTGAAATATTCGAAGCGACTTCCTCAAGTTCCCTGTACCAGTCTTCTCCGTATTTTCTGATGAGGGCATCCTTTACAAATTTGTAGACAGGTACCTGTAGTTCAGCCCCGAGGCTACAGGCATCATCACAGATCTCCCAGCGATGGTAATTCACAGCTGAAAATGAAGAGTATTCCTGGATCCGTACTGGGTAGAGGTGGCAGGAAACGGGTTTTTTCCAGTCGATCTCCCCGGCATTATAGGCTTCCTCGATCCCGCAAAGGGCGGTGCCTTTATCGTCAAAGGTTACATAGGCACAGTCGGCATCGTCTATCAGGGGGGTTTCTATTTCTCCATTCTCACGGGTGATGTAAATCCCCTGTTTTTCAATGGCTTCAATGCCTTCCTTACGTAGATAGGGCTTTACTTTGGGGTATATCTTCTCCATGATTGCCCTCTCTTCAGGCTCAACAGGAGCCCCTGCCTCTCCGTCTATACAGCAAGCTCCTTTACAGGCTGAAAGGTTGCACACAAAATCATTCTTGATGATCTCCTCCGAAACTAAAGTTTTTCCCAGTTGAAACATGCTGCAAAGATAATTTTCTGCCTTGTAGAACGAAGAAAAAAAGGCTGAAAAATTTACACAAATTTAACCTGGTTGGCTATGGGCAGATCAGATAAGTTGAAGTACTTTTGCCCGCAATTTTTAATATAGTAGTTATGTTTAATTTGCTGAATTTTAGAGAAGTATTTACTGCCGGGATGATTCTTTTCGCAGTGATCGATATTATTGGAAATATACCTATTATCATAGATCTGCGGGCAAAAGTGGGACATATTCAAAGTGAAAAGGCATCGATAGTGGCGGGGATCATTATGATAGTCTTTCTATTCGTGGGGAAGGAGATCCTAAGACTTATTGGTATAGATGTGAATTCTTTTGCTGTGGCGGGTTCATTTATCCTTTTCTTCCTTGCGCTGGAAATGATACTGGGGATAAGCCTCTATAAAGATGATGCTCCCGAGACGGCTTCCATAGTGCCGCTGGCTTTCCCTCTTATTGCGGGTGCAGGGACCATGACATCACTGGTTTCACTTCAGGCAGAATATGAAATGGTAAATATCATTGTGGCTATCATTATCAATATTATCTTTGTATACGTGGTCCTGAAATCGTCGGCGAAGATCGAGCGGTTTCTGGGTAGCCAGGGAATCAATGTAATCAGAAAGGTTTTTGGCGTAATATTGCTCGCTATTGCCGTGAAATTGTTCGCCGAGAACATTCAGAGTTTATTTTCATGAAATATTTTATTTATACCATTATGGCCCTATCCCTTGCTTTTATAGGGATTAGTGCCAGTGTACTCAACTTTCAGAACCTGACGGAAGGGGAAAGCGGGAAGGCACTTATTGTAATACTCGCAAGTATTTGTGTGATCGTATTGATGATAATTTTGCTTATTTCCCGGAGCATTTCCAAAAAACATAGCTAAATAATGGATTTTGATGTGCTAATTATAGGAGGGGGAGCCGCTGGAATGTCCTGTGCCCTGGTCATAGGTTCGGCCATGGAAAAACCTTACGCTGAAAATAAAAAGGCAGGAATTATCCTGCATCAAAAAAGCTCTCATTTACAGTCGGCATTGCTTAAAAATGTTTTCGGGATCCGGCCGGGAACCCATGGTGCAGACTTACTGAAAAAAGGGATTTCACACCTGGAATCCCTGTATCCGCAAGTGGAGACCATTAAAAAGGAAAAAGTGAAGGAAGTAGTGGAACTGGAAGAAGGTTTCAGGGTGATTACTAATAAATCTGAATATACATCAGTGAAAATAGTGGTGGCCGTTGGATACACCAGTCCTTTCAGGATTTCCGGACTTGAAGATTACCTGATTCCTCATAAGAAAGCAAAGCTTTCAAAAGACAGGATCCAGTTAAGAAATGAAGATCATCTTGTAAAACCTGGACTTTATGTGGCCGGGACTCTTGCGGGATGGCGCAGTCAGTTCGCCACTGCAAGCGGAAGCGGAGCAGCCGTTGCTACAGATATACTTACCGAATGGAACGGAGAGCACACGAAGGTGCATGATAAATTAGCGTAGAAAGAAACACAATAGGCTTATCGGGACACTTATAACCGCAAGGATCATAAAGCTCTGCTGGAGATTCCTGAGAATAAGAGCTCTTTTTAACTGCCTTGTGAACCGGGGGTCGTTATTGAGTCTGATCTGTTTTTTAAGAAGATCCCGTGAAACGTTGGATGAATTGATAAGTATATCTCTTTGAAGAAAAAGAGAAGTACTGTTATCCATTAGCCTGAATGCAACTGCAATTATAAAGAAAAGCAGAGGGATAAATGGCCAGAGAGTCGAAAGATATGCAATGAATTTTTCCACTGGAAAACCAAATTATTATTTTTCCTGTGACAACTCAATTACTTTTTCAATTATTCGGTCATCTTCATTTAAATACCGTTCAAATGCATTAGTCCCGAAAAGTTGCTGTGCCATTTCGGCCTTCAAATATTTCTTAAGCAGAGGTTTATGTTCCTCTCCGTTGAGGTTTACCCTAACCCCCATTTGCCTTAGATAGCGGTCAAAACCGTTCATCATCTCTTCGGTGATCTCTATCTTTTTTCTGAACTGGTTTTTCTCAATTGAATTATAATACCTGCGATCCTTTTCCAGCAGATCAAAGACATAACGGCTCATATATCCGCCACGTAGCAGGAAAGTAAGTTTCTCTTTTTCGGAGTCGGTGTCTTTTGGCACAAAGATATCGGGGATTATACCTCCTCCTCCATAAACTACTTTTCCGCCGGGAGTAACATATTTAAGGGAGTCGTTTACCGTTATGCTATCTTCACTGTTAAGTTCCCCGTTTTGGTAACGACGCATATAATCGTTAAAATAAGACTCGTTGCCATTTTCGTAAGGTTTTTGAATGGACCTTCCTGTTGGAGTGTAATACCTGGCGATAGTGAGCCTTACCGCGCTGCCGTCACCAAGCTCCATCTCGCGCTGTACAAGGCCTTTTCCATAGGAACGCCTTCCCACTATGGTGCCTACATCGTTATCCTGAAGGGCCCCGGCAACCACTTCACTTGCGGAGGCTGAATTTTCATTGATGAGTACATAGACCTTTCCGTTTTCGAATTCTCCTTTTCGTTGTGCATAGGTCTCTTCTATTGCCCCGCTTTTGTTCTTGGTGTAGAGGATAAGTTTTTCATCCTTAATGAACTCATCGGCTATATTGATAGCTTCAGAAAGGTAGCCACCGGGATTGTCACGCAGGTCCAGGGCGATCTGTTTCGCTCCTTTCTTCTTAAGTCCGGTTATGGCATTACTGAATTCCTTATAGGTTGTCTCGGCAAAGCGATTGATCTTGATATACCCCAGATTCTCGGTTAGCATGTAGGCGGCATCCACACTCTTAAGTGGTACCTTCCCACGCTTAACATCGAAGGTGAGCAGGTCTTCTATTCCCTTTCTTAAAACTTTCAGGGTGACCCGGGTATTTTCCTTTCCCTTTAAATGGCGGGTGATAGAGTCATTGCTTATTCCGCGGTTAAAAAGTTTGTTACCATCCGCATATAGTATCCTGTCTCCCCCACGGATACCCAGCTTCTCGCTTGGCCCTCCTTCCAGGGCCTTTATCACTACGATGGTGTCCTGGACACTGTAAAAGCTCACGCCTATTCCCACAAAATCACCTTTCATATTTTCGGTGACGTTGGCATATTCATCCTTGGGGATGTAGACAGAATGAGGGTCAAGGTTCTCAAGTATTTTATTCACCGTGAGATCAACAATACTGTCGGTATTCACATCATCTACATATTCATAGTCGATATAATCTATAAGCCGGTTTAACTTTTGTTTTTTTGGATTGGCAGAGAATAGCTCATCAGAAGTGTCAAAATTAAGGCGTGCGCCAAGGATAAGCCCTACGGCACATGCGATGCTCAGTAATAGAGGAGTGTATATTTTATTTCTACCTTTCAATCTTCCAGTTCTGTTATCTGTTCAAGTTCCACGCCCGCTTTTTCGAGGAAGTTCAGGCCTGAATTGTCCTTGTAGTCTATTTGATAAACAAGTCTTTTTATACCAGATTGGTGAATTAGTTTACTACATTCCTTACAAGGAGACATGGTAATATATAAAGTAGCGTCCTTACAGGATTGTGTAGAGCCTGCTACTTTAAGGATCGCATTGGCCTCGGCATGTAAAACGTACCATTTGGTATAACCTTCTTCATCCTCACAAAAATTTTCAAATCCGGTGGGCGTACCATTGTAACCATCAGAAATGATCATCCTATCCTTTACAATTAACGCGCCAACTTGTTTTCTATTACAATGGCTTAATTTACTCCATTCTCTGGCGATTCTCAAATAAGCCTTATCGAATTTAAGCTGTTTTTTCTTATTCATTGAAACAATAAAAGTCTAAGCTGCAGAAATTAATAATGAGCTGCAAATTAAAAGATTATTGTTAAAAATACAGGTTAAAAATATTTAATTCTACAGGGCCCGATAGCTTTCCTGAAGTATGGGCAGAATGATCCCTATTACGATAGATGCAGTGACCAGTATCCAGTCCCTTCTTGAGACGTTGAAGATATTCTGAAAAATGAAACCCAGGATCATTACCGAAAGTACCACAATTACCTGGGCCACCTCTATTCCCAGCGCAAATTCTACCAGTGGCCAGAACTTTGCATCAGAGCCGGCAGCTATCATTTTAAAATAGGACGAAAATCCAAGCCCGTGTATGACCCCAAAGAAGATGGTGGTGAAATATAGCAGGCTATAATTGCCGTTCCTGAGCTTTTTCCCTGCCGTGGCGATATCAAAGATGGCCGTTGCCAGAATGGTCACCGGAATAAGGAATTCCACGTAATCTGTCGCTACCTTAACGATTTCGTATACGGAAAGGATTAGAGCCAGGGTGTGGCCTATAGTGAACAGGGTCACCAGCCATAAGACCTTTTTCCAGGAGTAGAAACTGTAGGAGGCAACAAGCACTATTAAAAAAAGTACATGATCGTATGCCTGCCAGTCCAGCACGTGGTCCAGCCCAAGCCTGAAGTAGAGCCAAAATTGGGACATAATCCGGTTTTAATTAGGAAAGACCCGAATTTACAACATATTAAGTTAATTGCAAAGGCTCTCTAAGACCGGTTTCGGCGAGTACTTCATAATCAAAGATTTATAAAAATACCTTTTTTGTGGTATTTGCCAGTTCGAGAGGAGACACTACCTTAGCCCTCCCAAATGGTATTCTATGGAAGGGGATTGGAGGAATTAGAATTTTGGGTAGGGTCAAAATTCTAAGTCGTTTTTTTGTTGGGGTAAAAATCGATGTTAATAGATCAAATTTCCAAAACTAACCGTGGATGCCGAACAGCCTCCGGATTCATTTCCGGAGGTTTTTTTGCATGAACTAACTATATAAATTCTTCATAGGTTGGTGACATTCAGCAAAATACCCTTTTAGGGGTATTGTGCCTATAATAGGTTTATTGATATTTTGCGGCTCTAAACCTTATTATCATGAATAATTACAAAGCTTTCTTTCTTAGTTTTTTACTCGCCATTATTATTGGATGTAGTAGTGAGGATCCAACTCCAGATCCAGATCCGGACCCGGACCCGGATCCCGTTTCAGAAGAGTTAACCACCGAGGAGGTTTCTTCATTTTTAACCGATAATTCTGAGTCTGTTGAGGAAGAAGGTAAAGTATGGCAAATATCCAATGCAGAACTGATCAACGCAAGTGGAACTATAAATGTATCTTCTTTGGCGAACGTCCAGGATGATGAATTCATATTTGAAAAAGGCGCTTCAGATAATGAAGTTATCATGACCTGGCGACCTCGTAATGATATTGATTATGATGCAACAAGTACAGAAGATGCTAAAAAGGATTATTATCTTTCTGTAGAAACCTATACAGGTACTATAGATGAAGATGATCCTTCTTTGATGGATTTTGCTGAGGGCAAAATTCAGGTAGAAATAATATCTGAAGATGAAATCGAAATTCAAATAGGTAATTTTGAAAGTAAATCCCAGGTATCAGGAAATACCTCTAAATCTCATTTTTTCGAATTATGTAATTCCTGCTCCCTTTTAGGTACGGCAACACCCAAAACAGAAGCAGATTATGAGGCCGCTCCATCAGAATTGACTTTTACTAAGCTTCTGGATATAGAAGATGGTAATAATATGACTACCGGGGCCCCGGGTTTAACTGCTTCAGAAGCTGAGAGCAAGCTTTACTGGTCATATCGAAAGGATAATACTGACCGACTTGAGCATGTTTTAAGTTATGATCTTTCATCTGAAGAAATTGAAGACTGTAGTACAGATCAGAATAGTTTTGTTTCTAAACAGATTCATGTTTCCAGTAATGGTGTTACAGTTATAGGAGGATTGAGGATAAATTATTATCCTAAAGATCTTGATCCTACGGCAGCTGAACCTTCTTGCAATCCTGACTCTTATGAACATGGCCTACGTCTTAGCCGATTTGGAAGTGCAGTAATGGATGGGAGTATTTATATTTTTGGCGGGGATCTCGATGAAACAAATTCTGATAAGATCTATCGCTGGGATGAAACCAATAATGTTCTTGAAATGGTAGGAAGTCTGCCCTCACCTAAATCCTGGGCTAATGGGGATATTGTAGATGGGAAACTGTATGTTTTTGGTGGACAGGCGCAGTTTTCAGGTACTCCATCTGAGGACAGCATCTATATTTATGATTTTGAAAGTGATTCTACAGAGACATTGTCTCTTCCAGTGCCCTTGTTCAGATCATATGTTGCCAGAGATAAACATCTGTTATATGTTGCAGGCCAGTTAGATGACAGGATCGGTATTTTCTTTGGGGTATTTAACACTATAGATAATACTTTTACCGAAGTACCTGTGAGTTTCCCTACTGAAGAGACCAGAACCATTCACCAGATGACAATTCTTGATAATAAGGTCTACGTTATATATGGGGGGCTGGATGAAAATAATAATCCGGTAGACTTTGGTATATATGCTGCAGAAATATAATTTCAAGACCTTCCAATTCCACTCTTGAACTGAAAATCCCCGCATACTTTAGCGGGGATTTTTTATGCGCTCAGTTTTCTTCTTTCAACATTATAGAATTACACATTGCTCATTTTTATGGAGTAGTATTTTGGATAGTGTTAAAATTATAAGTCGTTTTTTATTCGGTGCAAAAATCGATGTTACATAGATCAAATTCCCGGAACTATTTGAGGCCTCCCTGGGTTATTTCCAGAGCTTTTTTACTTGAAAGATCTTAGGTCACACATTTAATTTATTGATATTCAGAAAAATACCTTTTTGGGGGTATTGTTTCTATAATAGGTTTATTGATATTTTGCAGTTCTAAACCTTATCATTATGAATAAATATACAACTGGCTTTTTTAGCCTCTTACTCATTTTTATTATTGGTTGCAGCCTGGAGGGCCCGCGTCCGGATAAAGCTCAAGGCCCCAATCCATATCAAATTCCTGGTTTAATAACAGGCGAAATGGTTAGCATCGTATTAACAGACAATTCTGAATCTGTTGAAGAAGAAGGGAGGGTTTGGAAATTATCCGCTGCTGAACTTATTAATGAAAGTGGAACTATAAACGTATCCTCTTTACCGAATATCGAGGACGATGAATTTCTCTTTAAAACCGGGGATTCAGAAAATGAAATAATTCTGACCTGGAGACCTCGTAATGATATAGATTTTGAGGCAACAACTTCAGAAGAGGCTAAAAAGGATTATTACCTTTCTGTAGAAACCTATACAGGTATAATAGATGAAGATAATCCTACTTTGTTAGAGTTTGCCGATGGTAAAATTCAGGTAGAAATAATATCTGAAGACGAAATCGAAATTCAAATAGGTAATTTTGAGAGTAAATCCCAGGTATCAGCAATTACCACTAAATCTCATTATCTCGAATTATGTAATTCCTGCTCCCTTTTAGGTTCTGCAACTCCCAAAACGGAAGCCGATTATAAGACTGTTCCTTCAGAATTGACTTTCACAAAGCTCCTGGATGTACAATATGGTAATAATTTTTTTACCGGCGCCCCTGGTTTTACTGCTTCAGAGGCTGAGAACAAGCTTTACTGGTCCTACAGGCAGGATGGTGGAGACAGGCTGGAACATGTATTAAGTTATAATTTAGCAACACAAGAGGTTGAAGACTGTAGTACCGGACTAAGAGATTTTGTTTCGAAACAAATACATGTTTCCAGTAATGGAGTATCAGTTGTAGGGGGACAGCGGATAAATATTTATCCTAAAGATCTTAACCCTACTAATGCTGCAGAAGGAGAAGCCACCTGTAATCCTGATGCTTATGATCACGGGTTGTGGTTATCCAGGTTTGGAAGTGCAATTATGGAAGGCGATCTATATATTTTTGGAGGAGATCTGAATGAAATAAATTCTGATAAAATCTATCGCTGGGATGATACCAATAATGTTCTTGAAATGGTAGGGCGTCTGCCATCACCCAAATCATGGGCAAACGGAGATATTGTAGATGGTAAGCTGTATGTTTTTGGTGGACAGGCACAGTTTTCGGGAACCCCATCAGAAGATACTATTTACATTTTTGATTTTGATACAAATTCCACAGAGACATTATCCCTTCCGGTCCCCTTATATAGGTCCTATGTGGCAAGAGATGAGAACTTAATATATGTAGCAGGTCAACTGGATAATGAAAATTATGATATTTTCTTTGGTGTATTTAATACCATAGATAATAGTTTTACCCAGGTACCGCTTAGTCTTACCAGTGAAGGGAATAGAACCATACATCAGATGACAATTCTTGACAATAAGGTCTATGTTATTTACGGGGGTCGGGATGAAAATGGTAATCCGGTAGACTTTGGTATTTATGCCGCAGAAATATAATTTCAAGATCTTCCAATTCCACTTTTGAACTGAAAATCCCCGCATAATTTTAGCGGGGATTTTTTATGCCCATATATTATAAATACCTGATAAATAGCGTACTAAATTTCCTGCTAATCATAATATTTTGAATTAATGTCACGGTAATACCTAAAAAAAGGTATTTTTTATATATTGCGGTCTGTTAAGAAAATCATAAATATGAGTAAAGATTTCCGGGAGATTGCTGAATACTGGAAAAAGGAATATTCCAGTCAGATTACTGAGAATAAGGAATACAATACATCAGAACAATTCAGGAAAATGGCGGCATTCTTTGCGCCAGGCAATTCGTATTATTATATAGTGAATTTTCATAATCTGCATCTTGAGATGGTTTCAGATTCTGTTAAAGAATTTGTGGGGATAGACAGTGATACCGTTACCATGCAAGAGCTGCTGGGAACAGCTTTACCAGAGGAAATTGGTTCCATTCAGGCAAAAGAGAACGTGATAAAAGACTTTTTTATGAAGCATCTTAAAAAGGAGTATTGCTCAGGTTATAAGGAAGCAGTTCTTTCTTATAAGGTGGTCTATACTTATCAGATGCGCGATCCTGAAGGTAAAATAAGGACTATATTGCATCAGGCTACGCCTTTATCTGTGGTCGAGAATGGTAACTTTCAACATGTTTTTAGTGTGCACTCAGATATCTCACATTTGAAGGTCGTTAGTAGCGGGGATGTTTCTTTTGTTCACTTAAATGGCGGAAAGTCATACTATAATATCAACTCTGAGTACGGGAAGTTCGATCCCAAATTCTCTGTATTTGAAAAGCAAAGTCTTACAGAAATATTATCAGAAAGGGAAAAGGAGATAGTGGGCGAGCTTGCCCGCGGGCTCAGTGCCGATGATATCGCACGGGAGCTGAATCTTTCACCCCACACCGTTAAGACCCACCGGAAGAACATCCTGCAGAAGAGCGGTTGCTCGAATACCGCAGAGTTAGTGGCCAAATGCCTTACCGGCGGTGTGATCTCGCTTAGTTTGAATTAAAGCGTGTGCTCGGGAACTTTTTTAGAGGAAAGGGTTAGGCGGTTAAAATGGAAATCTTAGTTTTATAAAACTTTTTTATCCGGGCCGTCCGGATGCTAAAGGAAAAGAATCAAATTGATATAACGAGTTGGCAACAAGGCTCCGATCGAGCTAGAAGTGCTAATTAATGAAATACTACAAATTTTAATATGCAGATTTTATACATTATTGGAAATGGTTTTGATCTAAATATTGGACTGAAAACTAGCTATAAATACTTTTTTGATTACTACAAATCAAAAGACTCTCCTAATAAAAATGTAGAAAAACTTAAGAAAAATATTTCAGCAAATTATAATAACTGGTCTGATTTAGAATTAGCCTTTGGCAGGTATACTAATGAGTTGAAAACCGTTGAAGAATTTGATGAAGTGTTTGAGGACATTGGTGAAAACCTAGCAGAATATTTAAGATTGGAAGAGGAAAAATTTGAAGAGAGTGAAATTGATAGAGAAAGATTCTTCAAATATTTAGTTTCCCCAGAAGATGAGCTAAGACAAATTGACAAAAACAGAATTAGCGAATACAAAAATAAATATCTAAATCACCATTGGGGAATAGATATATTTACTTTCAATTATACTACTGTATTGGAAAAAATAATTGGAGAAGGACAAAAGAATATTAGAATTGGAAATCATCCAAATACAAATAGTAAAGCTGACGTAACTTTGAGAGGAATTGAACATATTCACGGCTTTACAGATAACAGAATGGTTTTAGGTGTAAATGATGAATCTCAGATCAAAAACAAGGATTTTAAGGAAAACCGAGATGTATTAGAAGCGATTGTGAAGAGTGAATGTAATTTAGCATATGGCCATACAATAGATGAATTATTTAAAAAGAAGATAAAAGCAGCTTCTATGATATGCATTTTTGGATCATCAATTGGCGATACTGATAATATGTGGTGGGAATTGATTGGTGAAAGATTAAATAATAATGTCCCCTTGATAATTTTCACAAAAGGAGAAGAAGTAATTTCACCCAGAATTGGCTACAAAAATAACCGCACGAAAAGAAGAATGAGAGATTACTTTTTAGACAAAACTAATCTTTCAGAAGGAGTTCGAAAACGAATTGAAAATAATGTTTATGTAGGTTTAGACACTTCGATGTTTAAAGATATAGTAAGTCGCCCAGTTGCTAACATCGGTTAACGACCCAATATGCGGGTTTCCAGGAAAAATAATAACTTAGAACCTGAAAAACCAATCAACAAGCCGACCTCCCGATAGCTATCGGGACCGCGTCCCTTATTCCGCCAACTGGCGATAAGCGAGACCATTGTACACAATATTACAGAAAAATTGGAACTAACTGAAGAACATTCAAAAAGTCAAAAGAGAGTCGAAATACTCAAGAAATATCCAATCCTTAGTTTTATAATTATTGCTTTTATTCTTACCTATGGATTAGGCATTCCTTTTAATATGTGGGTTTCTCAAAATTTGAATATACCGAATCCTTTTGATATTTACTTATCCAGATTAATAACAGTTATATCACCAGGAATTAGTGCTGTAATTTTGATGTGGAGTAATAAGGAAAAGATTGAACTAAAAAGGTTTTTTCCTAAAAGTGAAAGCATTCATTTTTACTTCCTAATACCCTTTCTAACACTAATAATATCAATCATATCATTAATTTCAGGAGGCACTTCTGCTGATTTAATAACTACAATTGTTCTAAAAAATTGGGAACAGCTTTTCTTTCATCTAATCTTACAAATATTAATAATTGGCATTGGAGAAGAATTAGGATGGAGAGGATGGCTGTTACCAAATTTGAATAAAAAATATACTTTAATAAAAGCTATATTTTTAGTGTTAATCATTTGGACTTTATGGCATTTTCCAATTCTATATCAAAAAAGTGAAATTCTACTCCCCTGGTTACTGATAATCACAGGTGCAACAGTGATACTGACCTGGATCTGGAAAAATTTTGGAAATAATATTTTACTCTTTGCGGTAGTTCACGGATCAATAAACTATCCTCAGTTTTTTTGGGATAATCAAACGAATAATATTGATAGCCAATTAATATTGAATGGTTGGACAATTTCAGGTTATATTTATTTTACAATTGGAATTATTGCTCTTATATCAATGCATAAAGTATTTAAAACAAAATATAAAACCAATACTGTGGGCAACAATGGTTAATCGCCAATAGCCGGCAGCGTTAGAAAGAAAATAATTAACTTGACCAACAAACCAATATTAAGCCGACATCCCGATAGCTATCGGGACCGCGTCCCTTACTCCGCCAACTGGCGATAACCGCAACCGTTGTGCACAATTATTATTATACTTGAATATCAAAATTTCACATAATCAAGAATGTCTAAACTATTAGAACACAGAGAAAAATTAAATCTTACTCAAAAAGAATTATCTGAAAAGTCTGGTATATCAATTAGAACAATTCAACGCATAGAATCTGGAACTGAACCGAAAGGTCATACATTAAAGGTCCTTTTGAATACCTTTAATGTTACTAAAGAAGAATTTCTTGGTATAAATGAACCTAAGCCGGTACATAATAAGCAAATTATTAAACTGATCAATTTCTCCTGTCTGTTGTTTGTGATTCCTTTTGCAAATATTCTCTTACCCTTTTTTATTATTAAAAAGAAGAAACAGAAAAACTCAATTACCAAACAGATAATATCCGTTCAAATAATCTGGACTCTTCTTTCCATTATATTGATTGGAATTAGTCCATTTTTGGTTAGGTGGTTCGGAACGAGCAGGCAATTAACATTGACACTTATTGTACTCTCTTCCCTTATAAACCTGTTTATAATCTTCCGAAATGCAATAGAAATTGAAAGAAAAGGAGAATTATATATAAAACTGAAATACAGTCTTATATAATTAATGTCGCCATATTGGCGGCCTTTTGACGGGTGTTTTTTATGGCAGAATTATGCAATTGTCAGAGTTTTGCTTACATCAAACATTCATCAAAATACTATGAAATTTTACAATCCCTTTTTTTATTTACTGTACTTAATTCTCTTTAATTATTCCTATTCACAAACGAAGTCTTATTCTAAATTAGAAGATGAGATTTTAAAAGCTGATAGCTTACTCTTCCAGGCTGGATTCAACAACTGTGATCTTTCTGCCCTTGCAAAAGTCACTGATAATAGCTTTAAATTCTACCATGATATTTCTGGAGTAACCACTGGCAAAGAAGATTTTATTAAAGGTATAAAAAACAATATTTGTTCAATTGATTACCGGCCGATTAGAAAATTACTCCATGAAAACCATAACATTTATCCTTTAAAACAGAATGGAGAAATTTACGGAGCTGTTCAAAGTGGAAAGCAGGAGTTTTATGCCGTTGAAAAGGATAAAACAAAATATTTGACAAGCACCGCCAATTTTACACATCTCTGGATCAAAAAAGATGGCAAATGGATTCTTCAAAATGTACTGAGTTATAATCATCAAACTCCAGAGAATTCAAATCAGGTAACGAAAACCAAACCTGGTATTGAGCAACTCATGGAAGAAAATGACGTACCGGCCCTTGGTATGGCAACTCTCAAGGAAGGAAAACTCACTAAATTAAAGATGTACGGAAACCTATATGATAACCAGCTTGCCCCTGTTGATGCCGTTTTTAATGTTGCCTCCCTGACCAAACCAATCGTTACCATGCTCACCCTAAAATTGGTAGAAAATGGAAACTGGGATCTCGATGAACCAGTTTTCCATTATTGGACAGATCCGGATGTGATAAATAGTTCATATAGTAAATTACTTACCACACGGCATATTTTAACCCATCAAACTGGTTTTTCTAACTGGCGATGGGAAAATCAAGACAGAAAGCTAAAATTCCAGTTTAAACCAGGTGAAGGATATGGTTACTCTGGAGAAGGTTATGAGTATTTAAAGAATGCGTTAGAATCGAAATTTGAAAAATCGATTGATAAAATCGTTGATTCTTTAATTTTTGAACCTCTTGGGATGGATAATACCTACTTTGTATGGAATGAAAATATAAATGAGGGAAAGTTTGCACGATGGCATGATGCAGAAGGTGAGCTATATAAACAGGATTATAAAAATAAAAATGCAAGTGCTGCTGATAACCTGCTAACTACCCTTCACGATTATGGAAAGTTCGCTGAATATGTGCTTTCAAAAGTTAGCAGTGGTGAGCCTCTATACAAGGCAATGGTTACAAGAGGAAATGGAATGGAAAATAAAACTGTCATTGGTTTGGGATGGGAGCTTTTACCAAACCTTAAAAAGGATGAATATGCTCTTTTGCATACAGGAGGAGATATTGGAGTGAATACCCTAATTATGTTGCTGCCAAAAACAAATGAAGGCATCGTCATATTTACCAATGGTGATAATGGGAACAAGCTGTTTTTCGATTTAATTGAGAGAAACCTTTCTTTAGGTAAGCGTATTAATAAAACAGCCCAATAATCAATCTTCATTTTTAGTAAAGTCAGAATTCATCAATCCTAATCTTTAATGAAAGTAATTTTAATCACAATATTATCACTTGGAATCTTTATTCGCTATTAAATAGGCCAATGTGCGGTATTCCAGGAAAAATAATAACTTAGAACCTCAAAAACCAATCAACAAGCCGAAATCCCGATAGCTATCGGGACCGCGTCCCTTACTCCCGCTACTTGTGTTAACCGGAGACGTAGCTGCATCCAAAAACGACAGTAACACAAATAAAATTGGAAAATTAAAATGACAGGACACATTTTCTTTTACTTGGGACTTTCCCTTTTGATAATGCACGAAATGGATGCAATACGCTGTAAAGAGTGGCGAATATTTCCTGGGTTATCAATGCTGAGTGACAAAGTTGGACATATAGTTTTCATATTTGCACACATTCCCCTGTTTTACTTTGTATTCTGGAAATTAACGCACAGCCAGAATATTGAAGCATTTATCTACGGATTAAATATTTTTATGATTGTGCATTTAGGACTTCATATACTGTTTCTAAAACACAGGAACAATCAATTCAAAGATTGGATTTCCTGGTCCATAATTATTGGTGCAGGGCTATGCGGACTGATTGACTTGTTGGCCTGACAGGAAAACTATTTAAGATGATTAAAAACAAAAATGGCAGCAGCTAACATCGGTTAACAGAAAATCACGGTACCGATAAAATTTCAGGGAAAAGAGCTAACTTAGTTTCCATTATAGACAAAACCCGTAAGTCTACATTCCGATAGTTACCGGGATAGTGTCCCAATTCCCGCAACGTACCATAATTGAAACCCTTATCTTTTATGCTTTGATTTGAGCAGGTTATTTCAAAACAGAAAAATTATGAAAAGAGAATTAATTTTAAATGGAAACCCTTTAGAAGATAAAATCGGTTTTAGTAGGGCAGTTAAAGTTGGTCCATATATTTCTGTTGGGGGGACGGCGCCAGTTGGCGATGATGGGGAAACTGTTGGAATCGGAGATCCGGCAGCTCAAACTCGCAGATGTTTGGAAATAATCAAAACTGCTTTAGAAAGTGCCGGTTCTGGATTAGAAGATGTTGTTAGAACCCGGATTATACTTACCAGGATAGAAGACTGGGAAGAAGTTATAAAAGTTCGAGCTGAATATTTCAAAAAGATCAAACCGGTTGATACGGTTATGCAGGTTACCAGATTTATTAATCCCGATTGGCTTGTGGAAATTGAGGCAGATGCAATAATCCCATCAAAATCCCGATAGACATTGCAACTGCATACTTACTTTTGCATTTTGCGCATACAGGAATTTACTTCTAAAAGCAATCAACCCGTCCTGAAAATCAATATTGGAAGTCTTTAATTGGTTATTATTGCATTTCCAAACCTTAACAGATGAGCATGGAAAAACCTGTAGAAAGTACAAAGAGGAAAAAATTAATACAGTTTGCCAGCTTCGCAATCACTTTTGTTATTACTTTTTTTGCGGTTCAGTATTTCTTTTTCGGAAATAACAACGTGGAGGAACAACTGAAAGCCGCCGAAAAGCAGGTGAATGCAGTCACTCCCAAAATGATCGATGGCTATTCCCGGCTGGATAGTGCCTCGGCGGTTGGTGACAGGATCTTCAAATATCATTATACCCTGGTGGAATATTCCAGGGAACAGGTGAACGTGGATACCGTAAATAAATATATTCGCCCCGGGATCATCGAGAACGTGAAGACCAGTCCCGATATGAAATACTTCAGGGATCATGAGATCACCATGAGCTATAACTACTATGATAAGGAGGGTGAGTTTGTGATGACTATAGAGGTCACACCGGAGATGTATTAAAGTTTCTGTTCGGTTTTGGCCGCGTGGAATTTGAATCCGGTCATCTTCTTTCAAATAAATTATTTAAATTCACTATAAAATTTGGGGCCTAGCGTGCTGGGGATTAATTCTTTGTGATCCGGTTCAGGGCTCCGCTATAAAATGATGAAAGCAGTTACACGTTCCCGGTATGGCCCGCCAGAGGTTTTAAGCATCAGCGAAACCGAAATCCCAAAGATCAAAGACAACGAGATCCTTGTAAAGGTTCATGCCACCACCGTGAACAGGACAGATTGTGCCAACCTTACCGGAAAACCTTATATAGTACGAATCTTTACGGGCCTTACCGCGCCCATGAAGGATGTTCCGGGGACCGACTTTGCCGGAGAGGTGATGCAGACGGGAAAAGAGGTGACCGGCTTCGAACCTGGTGCCCGTGTATTTGGCTTTGATGATAACGGCCTCTCTTCCATGGCCGAATATATGAGCATCCCCGTAAGTAAGGCGATAAGGCATATTCCTGTCGGATTTTCCTATACAGATGCCGCTGCCTCGGTAGAAGGTGCTCATTATGCAATCAACTTTCTGAACAAGGTGAAGTTGCGTGCCGGGGAAAAGGCAATGGTGAATGGCGGCACCGGGGCCATTGGCTCCTCCCTTATCCAGTTGCTTAAATACCACGGACTGGAAGTCGTGGCGACAGGACCTGCTGAACATCTTGAAACTTTGCTTTCACTGGGAGCCAAAAGAGTTATAGACTATAAGACCCAGGATTTTACCCGGGATGAGGAGAAATTCGATTACGTCTTTGATTCTGTTGGCAAAAGCACGTTCGGGGAATGTAAAAGGCTGCTGGTAAATGACGGCATATATATTTCCTCAGAACTCGGGCCTTATTCCCAGAACCCGTTCCTGGCGATCAGCACCACTTTTTCAGAAGGAAAAAAAGTAAGGTTTCCTCTTCCGGTAAATATCACTAATAGCCTTAAGATCATTTCAGAGCTCATGGAGAGCGGGAATTACAGGCCGCTCATAGACAGGAGTTATCCGATGGATCAAGTGAAAGAGGCCTTTGAATACGCGATGACCGGCCGGAAGATCGGAAATGTGATCCTCAATATCAGCCAATGAACGAAATAGATGGCATGCTGCTTATCATAGATTCTGAAATGGATTAAATGAACTGCAAATTGATTAATTTTAATAGGATCTTATAAGCCTGAACCTATGAAGGCGACAATCACTTCAATAGAACTAAAGAGTCCGCTGAATTTCTTCAGCCTTTCCTGGCAGGCAAGAAAGATCATGCAGCAGCTTGAGAATAGCGGGCATCTTGATCTTAAAAAACGGGGAGCGTGGAAAAAACATTATACCATGACGCTGTGGCCCGATGAGGAGAAAATGAAAAAATTTGCCGGGAGCGGCGCTCATCTTGAGGCTATGAAAAAGAGCAGGGAAATAGCCCGGGAGATCAGGACCATTACCATAGACACTGAAGAGTTGCCAAGCTGGGAGGAGGCCAGGGAGCTGCTGGGTAAGGGGAAGGTTATCGTTTATTCCTAAATTTAGACATTATGGGAAGGATACATCTTTTTGAATTTGAGGATCAGGAATGGTTTCCCCGGTTATTAAGGAGCTATGGAACAGATTACCTCAGGTTTCTGGAGGTTAAAATGAAGATCTTCCAGCCTGTTATTCCCATAATCGTAAAAGCGCTGAATGCCGGAAATACCAGGGTGATTGTAGACCTGGGCTCCGGAAGCGGGGGTCCGCTTGTATGGCTTAATGACAAGATAAAGCAAAAAGTTCCGGGGCTAAGGATCATCCTTACTGACTATTATCCTAATCTCCCGGCCTTCTCGAGTATCTCAGAGACTGCAGATAATTTTTCCTATCATTCCGAGCCGGTCGATGCCCGTAGCGTTCCAAAGCAGCTTCCGGGACTTAGAACACTTTTCCTGACTTTCCATCATTTTAAACGATATGATGCCCGAAAGATATTGCAGGATGCCATAGATAGTTCTCATCCAATTGCCATATTCGAAGGACAGGAGCGAAGTGTCCTCAGCCTGTTGGCCATGCTTTTTTCTCCGCTTACGGTGCTTTTCACAACGCCTTTTATCCGTCCGTTCAGAATTAAGAGGATCATATTCACCTATTTGATCCCGGTTGTACCGTTATTCGTTTTATGGGACGGCATCGTATCTTCCCTGCGAACCTATTCCGTTAAAGAGATGAAGGCTTTGGTTAAGGAACTTCAGAATAATGATTTTGACTGGGAAACAGGAAAGCTGAGATCCGGCCCGGTGACTATACTTTATATGGTTGGCCTTCCCAAAAATCGATTTAATTAAAATTTTTTAGTTCTTTGGAGGAAGAAAATTTAAAAATGGGAGATCATTATTCATATAGCGACTGTGAACTGGAAGAACAATTCAGGAATTGTGAATTTCCCGCTCCCCTTTTCAGTCATGAGGCTCATTTAAGGCTGGCCTGGATACACCTGACCAAATACGGGCAGGAAAGGGCCGTAAGAAATATCACCCGTGAGCTCAGGAGTTATGTCGTTTTCCTGGGCGCGGAAGATAAATACAATGAAACTCTTACGGTTGCCGCGGTCAAAGCCGTCTGGCATTTCATGCTGAGGTCTGAAGCTCGTAATTTCAAGGATTTTATCGCTGAGAACCCAGGGTTGAAATACAATTTCAAGGACCTGATCTTCCAGCATTATTCCACCGATATCTTTAATTCCCCGGCAGCTAAAAAGAAATTTCAGGAACCTGAATTGCTACCATTTGATTAGCTCCTTATGTTTAAAAAGCTCAACTTTTTTCTTCTTCTTATAGCGGCCCTTAACTTTTCAGCCTCCGGCTTTGATGAAGCTGTTCAGGGTGAGTCTCTACTGCTTATCAAAAATGCCAATCTTATCGATGGAACCGGGAGACCGATGAGAAGAGGCATTTATATCGTTGTTGAAAACGGGAGCTTTAAAGAGATAGGAAAAGACCTTAAAGTTCCGGGGAATGCGAGGGTTATCGATGCTTCAGGAAACACTATTATTCCCGGGATCATAGGCGCGCATAATCACATGCACATTCCAGGCAATACATTTCTCGGCGAGGCGGGCTCAAAACTTTACCTGGCTTCGGGAGTAACTACAATTCAGACCTGCGGCTCGGCTTCGCCTTTTAAGGAATTGGAACTTTCAAAGGAAATTGAGAAAGCGATCGCGATCGGGCCTGAGATTATTCCCAGCGCTCCCTATTTTACGGGGCCGGGTGGCAATCCTAATATGATAATCCCCCGCAATGAAAAGCATCTTAAGGATACGTTGAACTTCTGGCTGGATAAAGGGATCAAATGGGTAAAGGTGTATCGTAATATCAGGCCTTCAGATCTTGAAATAATTATAAAAGAAGCTCATGAGGCCGGAGCAAAAGTGAGAGGTCATTTTTGTTCTGTAACTTTTGAAGAAGCTGCTTTGATGGGGATAGATGTGATTGAACACGGGCTCAATAGTGCTAGTGATTTCAGAACTCATAAAGCTAACGGGAAATGCAGTGGGGGAAGAGAGTATATGGATGAGTTGGATACGGGCTCTGAAGAAGTGAGAAAGCTTTTGCAACTGCTTATAGATAATGATGTCTCTCTCAACTCTACACTGGCAATTTATGAAGCCAGTATTCCGGGAAGGGCTTTTGCAGAAGATAGAAGCATTAACCTGATGTCTGAAGAACTTCGGGAAGCTTATCAAAACAGAATGAAAAATCACGGGGAGTCTGAAGCTGATGGAAGGATTAGGCAGGATCGTTTAAAAAGGATCATGGCCTTTGAAAAGCTCTTCTATAAGATGGGAGGAAATCTTACTTCTGGAGTGGATGCCGGTAGACATGTGCTTCCCGGGTTTGGGGACCAGAGAAATTTTGAGTTGCTTATCGAGGCAGGTTTTACCAGTGAAGAAGCTATCAAGATCATGACAGGGAATGGCGCGAAAATGCTTTCCCGGCATGACATTGGAACCATTGAAGCTGGTAAAAGGGCCGATTTTGTGATCCTGAAAGGAGATTTAAGTGAGCAGGCTTCCGTGATAAAGGAGGTGGAAAATGTTTATAAAAAGGGAATAAGGTATGATCCAGAACTGCTCCTTGAGAAACTTCAAATAGGAAGAGAATAGACTTCTTTAAGAAATCTGAATTCAATAAAACAAAAAAGTCCTGCTTCTGGCAGGACCTGGATAAATTAAGTCTCAATTTTCTTATTGAACAGCCGGTACTTCCTGCTCAACTTCTGCAGCAGTTTCCAAAGAATCTGCTTCAACTTCCATTTCAACCTCAAGGCTGTCCTCAACCTCTGTAGTTACCTCTGGGGTAACCTCGGTGTTGATAGCAGTTTCTTCAGCTTGTTCCCCGGTAACTTCAGTATTCTCGTTACGGCAGGAAGTCAGAGTAATCATTGCAAGTGCAAGAGCACCAAAAATCAGTTTTTTCATTTTTATGATTGGATTAAAAAACGGACGAATATAGATCAAATTCCGTTTCAAAAAACAAATCGAATAAAAAAATAAAAAAATTATTTCAAGCCCTTGTCAGACAGGGAAGGCGGGAGGTTTTTCGTGCCAAAGTCAGTAGGGCGACTGGTCATGATAAATTCCATTTCCCCTCCTTCATCAATCTCAGAATGACGAAACCAGGCCCGGTTTAATGGGCTTCCGTTAAGGAGTACCTTTTCTATATAAATATTTTCGTCCGAAAGGTTCTCAGCTTTTAAAATAAGCTCCTTATCATTTCCAATGTCGAGTATGGCTTCCTTAAAATGAGGCGAGGTGATGATATACACATCCTGCCCGGCATTGGGATAAAAACCAAGGCTGTTGAATACCAGCCAGGCAGACATTGACCCTGCATCATCATTTCCCGGGATCCCATCTCTCTGCGCCGTATAATTTTCCTCGATTATTTTCCTTATACGTTCATTGGTCCTGTATTGATATCCGGCATAGGTATATAGAGTTGGAGTGAAAAAACTAGGTTCGTTATCTACCTTGAAATGCTCATTTTCAAAAAAGATATCCAGTCGTTTTATGAATTCTTTCTTTCCTCCTGTACTATCGATGAGCGAATTCACATCCTGCGGAACATAGAAGGAATATTCCCAGGAATTGGCTTCATAGAAGAAATTTCCCCAACTCCCGTATTTCTCTACGCTGAAGTCCTCAACCCATGAGCCGTCCCTTCTTTTTGGCCAGATAAAACCTTTTACGCCTTCTGTTTCAACCGGTCTCCATAAGTTGGCCCAGTTTGAGGCCCGCTTTTTATATTTTTTATAGGCTTCCTCTTCCCCGAGTTCTTTAGCTACCTGTGCGATCGCCCAGTCATTTGCTGCATATTCCACTGTCCTGGTCCCGGCCCTGTCATATAGCTTGGGAGTATGTAAGGAAGGATCTGTTTTTTCGGGCTCATACTCAGCAGGGACATATCCAAGTTCAATGTATTTATTTATACCGCCTCTTCCATTTGTCTCCTGTTTACCTCCTGGCGGAATTTCCGCATTCTGTATCATGGCCTCATAGGCAAGTTCGTAATCTATATCTTCCAGGCCTTTTAAGATCGCATCGGCTATCACCATATCGGTGTTACTGCCACCCTGCGTTCTTCCTGTTGAATTTCCGCTCCTTGAATCGGGCATATAGCCTTCATGCTGATAGATATTCAGAAGGGAATTCACTATTTGCGTCTCCCTGTCAGGAAGTATTAAAGTGAGTAGGGGGTTGGTAGCCCTGTATGTGTCCCAGATGGCATAATAATCGTCATAATAGGGAAGCTCTGACTTCCAGTAAGGGTTTTCCCCTGTACGGTTGGTAGGCATAAGCATGGTATGATATAATGCCGTATAGAAAATGGTCTTGAGATCATTGTTCTTTGTGCTTACCTGAATGTTATTAAGCATGTCTTCCCATTTTCCGGAAGATTCCTGCCTTAACTTTTCAAAATCCCAGTGGGGAACTTCCTTCTCCAGGTTGGCTTTCGCCTTTTCTGAACTTATAAAGGATATTCCAACTTTAAGATTTAACTCCTTCATATTCCTGTCAAATTCCAGGAATGCCCCGGTCTTTTCTCCCGAGTTGTAACGGCTTTTTTGGGTGGTACTTATCTCCTCGCCTTTCCAGGTTGCACTGCTTATGGCCGGCTTATCGGTTATCGCATAGAAATAGACGGTATAAGCGCCGCCTTTATTCCAGCCACCGCGCACTCTTGAATAACCTTTTATCTCAGAATCTGAAATTACCTGTATTTCAGAGCCTATAAGTTCCTGGTTCTCGTCGCAGCAATGGCCTTCCCCAAGTAAGCTCCCGGCATTGATCAAAAGCCCGGGTGTTGCGTCTCCTGAAAATTCATATTTATGAAATCCCACTCGATGGCTTACCGTGAACTGAGCTTTAATATCATAATCCAGAAGGTCTGCGGAAAAGTATCCGGGGCTCGCTTTCTCATTCGCCGCTGCAGATCGTATCCCATTCAGTTCGAAAGGTCCCGTATAAGGCATTACCAGGATATTGCCATATTTCGCACCACCACCGGTCCCGCTAACATGGGTGTGACTGAAACCCTTTATATCTTCATCTGGGACATATCCCGAATTGGAAAGCAGATCACCGGAGTCGGGACCTAGCTTCACCATCCCAAATGGAAGCGCAGCGCCGGGAAAAGTATTCCCGGCTCCCTCTGTGCCAATAAAAGGATTAACGAGATCTGTATACCCATTCCCTGGTGATTGAGCATACATACCGGGAATGATCAGTATCAGTACGAATAAATACAGTTTTGATTTTAGCATTTCAGTTTTCATTTAGATTAATTACAGTCCCTATTGGTTTTATTTCAAAGGCCTGCTTTATTTATAAAGCTACATATACAGGCTTTTTTCTATCTGTATCGCAGCTGATTCCTGAATGCTGATTATCTACAATTCAGAAAAATAAAGAGTAAGCTTTCTTAAGTAACCTGCGACCTGCAGGCAGCCTTAACTGCCATTTAAATTTTGGCTCGGGAGCAAGGCTAACAAGCGCGCTGATGATAATTATATTTTTCACTATATACTGGCCAAGAAGTGAGAATGTATAATGGCCTTCACCGAAAATCCTTTCAGGAAAAAGGAAAAACGGTGTAAAGGTGAGTATCATATGTAATAAAGCAATGCGGATGGCCAGTCCCCTGTAAATATTAAAAAGTAACATGATTCCCAGGGCCGTTTCCCAGATCGCTAAAAGTATAAATCCTACCTGCAGGGGTATAAGTCCGAATGTTAGCTGGAATATGGTTTCTTTGGCGATATCCTCGGCAGGGCTAAGATTAGGGAAGAATTTAAGAGCACCGAAGATCAGGTAAATAAGGCCAATGGATAACTGCAGGGTATTATATTTTTTTCTCATAACAAACAGGAAAAACCGTGAAAAGATCAAGAAATATATTAAAAAGATAATTGAAATGCATTTTTATGGGGATTTTTTTAAGGGCTGAAAAATTAAAGTATGTGATGGATCAAAAATTATGTGGTTATTTGAGTATTATGGCTGCCGGAGTATAATTTTTTTTTATTTTTGCCATCCAATTATGCTCGAGTGGCGGAATTGGTAGACGCGCTGGATTCAAAATCCAGTTTCTTCGGAAGTGCGGGTTCGATTCCCGCCTCGAGTACTGAAAAACCCCATCAGGTCCTGATGGGGTTTTTTTATTTCAAATTTTCATTATGGTCATCATCAATATAATTTTTTTTATCCCTTTGATAATTTATCTTAGTGGCAAATCAAGAGCCAAATACTGCCTAATTAGACTATCCTGGTGAAAAGACTAATACCCTTATTATTCTTAATAATCCTTCCTTTTATAACAGCAGGTCAGGAGAACATAATTGAAGACCTAAAAATAGAGATAGAACGGGCTTCGATTTACGATCTCCAAAAACTTGAACGAATAGATAGCCTAAGGGGTGTGCTATCCAGGCTTGAAAAGGAGGATATTAAATCCCGGTATGAGCTCAACCGTAAATTGTTTGAAGAATACCAGGTCTTTAAGCGTGATTCAGCTTTCGCTTATGGAATAAAGACCAGGGAACTTGCGGAGAAACTGGGTGATACGGCACTTACAGCAAATGCGGTTTTTAGTCTTGCCGATATCAGTGTTTCTGCCGGAATGTATAAGGAGGCCTTGGAATTTATGGAGATCATTGAACCTGATGAAATTCCACCGCATATGCGATCGCTATACTTTGGGCTTTTAGGTCGCTGTTATGGCGAGATGGCCGAGTATAGTGATCTTCCTTATTTTTCTTCAGAGTACAGGGAGCTTGCGACCCGGTATCGTAAAAATGCGCTTGAACTTACAGATAAAGGTACTTTCTTTAATTCTTTTCTGAAAGGCTTTATGAGCTTTCAGGAAGAAGAAGATAAAACTGCACTTGAAATTTATAACGACCTTCTAACAAATGAGCTCAATTACAGGGAAGCGGCCCTTGTCCATTTTATGCTGGGTAGCATTTACATGGAAAACGCTCAAAATGACAAGGCCATTACACATTTAGCAAAGTCGGCTATATTCGATATTAAAACTTCGACCAAGGAGAATCTTTCAATGCTTCGGCTCGCCGAATTGATGTTTGAAAAAGATGATATCAGGAATGCCTCTACATTTATCAAAAAAGCCAATGCTGATGCCCTGTTCTTCGGAGCCCAGCAGCGAAAGATAAGCGTAGGTGCTATTTTACCACTTATAGAGGAGAAGATAGTCCAGCGGATTGAAAGACAAAGGGAACGCTTATACTGGCAGAACATATTCATGGGTGTGCTTCTGGTCTTTGTGATAGGTCTTGCTATAGTGATCTATTCGCAGGTGAATAAACTTAAGAAGGCCAAGAAGATCATAACCGAAGCTCATGAGAACCTGCAGGCAACCAATGAACAGATTGTTGCGGTGAATGAAAAGATACGTTCCACTAATGCTGAACTTATAAAAGTCAATAATCAGTTACTGGAGGCTAATAAGATCAAGGAGGAATATATTGGCTTCTTCTTCACCCAGGATGCTGATATTTTTGAGAAATTCAGAAGTTTTAAGATTGCGGTTGAAAAGAGTCTGAATGAGAATAACTATGAAAAGGCCAGATATCTTGTTTCCAATTATAACCTGAAAAAGGAAAAGCAAAAGCTTCTGGAAAATTTTGATGAGGCATTTATAAAACTCTTTCCCAACTTTATTGAAGAATTCAATTCCCTCTTAAAACCAAACGAAAAAATAAAGGTTAAAAAAGGTCAGCTCCTCAATAAAGAATTGCGAATATTTGCATTAATACGTCTCGGAATTAATCATAATGAAATTATAGCCCAGATTCTGGGATATTCTGTCAATTCTATCTACGCCTATAAAACGAAAATTCGTAAGAAATCTTTGGTGGATACCAGGGATTTTGACGAAAAACTGCTCAATAATACAACACTAAAGCTCTAATTCAGGCTTTTTTAGTTGCTATTTTCTATATGGTTTTACCTGTACTATACGATTAAAAAGCTTGAAAACTAGATAAATACAAATTTTGTTTAACATATTTTTTCTATACAAAAAATAAAACCCGTGATATGAGGTCTTAATTTTTGCAAGTTTGAAATGTCTCTGAAATCTTAACCGGTTTCTATACGATTTTAACCAAGAAATTAAATTTCAAACAATGCAAAATCATCCAAAAATTAATGCTTTAAAAAGACTGAAATGCGGGTTATTTCTGCTCTTCTTTTTAGGGGTGCAATTAGTAGCTTTATCTCAGGAAGTAGATTCGCAAATAACAGTGACCGGTTTGGTTCTCGATGAAAAGGGAATTCCTTTAATGGGAGCGACCGTTATGGAAGAGGGAACCAGTAATGGTGTTGTAACCGATTTTGACGGAAATTTTCAGATAGAGGCTTCTCCTGAAGCTCAGATTTCGATCAGTTTTGTTGGTTTTAAGACGAAAACGATTGCGGCTACCACCGGGTTTGTCGAAGTGAGTCTGGAACCAGATGCTGCGGCTTTAGATGAAGTGGTAGTAATAGGTTATGGGCAGTCAAAACAAAGGGATCTAACCGGTTCCATTTCCGCCATAGATCTGGACGATGTACAGTCCCAACCTTCCAGCAATATTGGTGACGCTATCCAGGGGCGTGCTGCCGGGGTTAGGGTGATCACTTCGGGCCAGCCGGGTAATAATCCAACCTTCCGTATCAGGGGAACCGGTACAATAGGAAATAACGATCCGCTCATCGTGGTAGACGGAGTTCCTTTGAATGGAGGTCTTAACCAGGTGAACATGAAAGATGTGGAATCCCTTCAGGTACTTAAGGATGCCTCGGCAACTGCAATTTACGGGGCGCGTGGAGCGAACGGGGTAGTTATTATAACTACTAAAAGAGGTGAGAAAGGTGTGGCCAGGATGGAGGTAGATGCTTTTTCCAGCATTCAGGAACCTACCAATGTGATAGATGTTCTTAATGCACAGCAATTTGCCCGGCTGAATAATGAAATGCTTGTGAACGGGGGTATACAGCCCAATCCCGCTTTTAGCGATCCTGCTTCGCTGGGGGCAGGAACCGACTGGCTGGATGAGTTCTTCACTACCGGAAGACAGAATAATGTGACCCTTTCATATTCCAGCGGCGGCGAGATCACTAATCTTTACACCTCTCTGAATGTTTTCAATCAGGAGGGTACTATTATCAATTCAGAATATACCCGCTACAATGTGCAATTCAACAGCGATAGTGATATCAATGATAATCTGCGATTTGGTAATAGTGTAAAGCTTAACTACGATATCAAGGAGAATGGAGAGAACAATATTCAGAATGCCATTCTATCCCTTCCAACCCAGCCAATCTTTAGAGAAGATGGTGATTATTCAGGGCCTATAGGCCAGCCGCTTTATTCAGGGGACGTGGAGAACCCAATCGGGAAATCGAATATCGTAGAGAATTCCACCAAAGGCTTCAATATGCAGGGTAATATTTTTGGAGAACTTGATTTTCTTGAGAATTTTACATTTAAAACTTTACTTGGTGCGGAAGCTAACTTCTGGTTTAACAGAACCTGGGCTCCGGCCTATAGTTGGGATACAGACGTTTCTCCGAACGCATTTTTAAGTGAATCTGCAAATCGGAGCCTAACGCTGCTTTGGGATAATACCCTAACCTATAATAAGGAATTCGATAATGGTTCATCTATTACCGGTGTAGTTGGTACAAGTGCACAGGAGAATCAGTTCAAATTCATTAACGGATCCATTCAGAACTTTCCGAGTGAATCCACTCAGCAGTTGAATAATGGAATTGATCAGACCACACTAAATGGCAGTGGCTCTGAATGGGCTCTATTCTCTTATTTTGCAAGAGGGAATTTTGATTATAAGGATAAATATTATTTAACTGCAACCGTTAGGCGTGATGGATCCTCCCGCTTTGGAGACGGAAATAAGTATGGAACCTTTCCATCGGCCTCTGCCGCCTGGAGAATAACTGAAGAAAATTTCCTTGAAGATTCCGAGACCATAAATGACCTGAAACTGCGACTGGGTTATGGTATCACGGGTAACCAGGAGATAGGGAACTATGCCTTTGCTTCAGCCTATAATACTTACCTCTACAATTTTAATAATAATTTTGTGACCGCCGCAGTACCCACCGTACTCCCTAATTCGAATGTACAATGGGAGTCACAGGTACAGTACAATATTGGGCTTGATGCCACTCTTTTTGACAGGTTCATGGACCTTACGGTAGATCTTTACCAGAAGAATACCGAGGATATGCTGGTGCCCCAATCGGTACCTGTGACTTCCGGTTATTCTGATATTTTTGTGCCTTACATCAATGCAGGAGAGATCAGGAACCGCGGGGTGGAAGTATTGCTTACCACTCACAACTTTGATAATGATTTCTTTAGCTGGAGCACTGACTTTGTATTTTCCTATAACGAAAATGAGGTGATAAGTATCAATAGTGATACACCGCTTACCACCGGAAGTATAGGCCTCAATTATACCCTGGCACGGATACAGCCCGGTTATCCTGTAAATGTTTTCTACGGATTTGTTCAGGAAGGTATTTTCCAGACAGTTGAAGAAGTGAACAATGCGGCTGTGCAATCCCCGGGAACCGATCCGGCGACGAGCACTGCTCCGGGGGATATCAGATATAAGGATCTGAATAATGATGGAATTATTAACGATGACGACAGGACGTTTATAGGCAACCCGAATCCCGATTTCACATATTCACTGAACAATACTTTTAAGATTGGCAATTTTGATCTGAACATCTTCATTCAGGGAGTATACGGAAATGATATTTTCAATGCTAACAGGTTATATACTGAAAACATGTCGGTGACCACTAACCAGTCCACTGCCGTACTGGACAGATGGACAGGGCCGGGAACCAGCAATAGTATGCCTCGTGCGGTGTTTGGGGATCCAAACAATAATGCCAGGCCTTCTACACGATATATCGAGGATGGTTCCTATCTAAGATTGAAAAATGTAAATCTTGGCTATAACCTTCCCGTTGATAGTTTCCAAAAAAGCCCGTTAAGCTCAGCCAGGGTTTACCTGTCCGGACAGAACCTTTTTACCATTACCGATTATTCAGGTTTCGATCCTGAGGTTGGTACAAATGGAATAGACAACAATATTTATCCCGTAACCCGAACATTCACTGTTGGATTTAACATTGGATTCTAAAAAAATTATCATGAAAAGATATATACCTAAATTCATTCCGCTAGTCCTTTTAATGCTGTGCATTGGCTGCAGTAAAGACTATCTGGATAAACAACCTTTAGATACAATAAACACTGAGAACTATCCCGCCAACGCAGAGGAGCTCGTAACAGTAGTGAATGGAGCCTATCAGCCTTTACAGTGGCCAAAACTCTATAATCTGCGAATGTGGACTTCAGATATCATGGCTGGAAACAGCATAGTTGGAGCGGGTGGAGGTACCGATGGTATTGAAACCCAGGACATGGCGAATTTTGTAACCTCTTCAGACAATGCGGGTGTTTTGGATCTCTGGAGAGGGCCATGGCCGGGAATATTAATGGCAAATATAGTCCTGCAAACTGCACCGCAGCTGGATATTGACGAATCCATCAGGGACAGGTCTATGGGAGAAGCTTATTTTCTTAGGGCTCACTATTACTTTATCCTTGCCCGTTATTTTGGTGATGTGCCATTGGTTACGGAGCCCCAGAGTTCAGATGACGATCTGTTTCCTCCACGGGATCCGGTAGATCAGGTTTATGAACTTATCATTAGTGACCTGAATAATGCAACTGAATTATTACCGGAAAAATCATCCTACGCGGCTGCAGATCTTGGTAGAGTTCCAAGGGGTGCAGCATTGGGAATGCTGGCCAAGGTTCATTTAACCCTGGGCAACTACCAGCAAGTGGTAGATCTTACTACTCAGGTGGAAGCTTTAGGCTACGATCTTAACGGGAATTATGCCGATAATTTCAATATCAATAATGAGAACGGAGTGGAATCTCTTTTTGAGATCCAGTATGCCTCAGATGGGGGTTACAGTTTCTGGAGCAATGAGAACCAGGCTTCATGGACGAGTCCTTTTATGGGTCCAAGGGGATCTAATTTCGTTGGAGGAGCCTTTGGATGGAATCAGCCAACCCAGGAGTTTTTTAATGCTTATGAAGAGAATGACCTGAGAAAAGATGCCACCGTACTTTATGAAGGAGGACCTGATTTTGACGGAAAGGCTTACACAAGTTCCTATTCCCTTACTGGATATAACACCAGGAAATTTTTGGTTCCGCTTAGTGAAGTGGCCACTTATGATAATTCACCGCTTAACTTCCCGGTATTGCGCTATGCTGATGTTTTGCTTATGAAGGCGGAGGCACTTAACGAACTGGGAAGAACTTCAGAAGCTGAAGATTATATAAATATGGTGCGTGATCGTGCTGGTCTTGAAGATATACAAACCGGATTGAGTCAGGAAGATTTCAGGGAAGCAGTCCTTCACGAAAGAAGGATGGAACTGGCTTTTGAAGGTCAGAGATGGTTCGACCTGATAAGAGTGGAAAATGGTCAGTATGGGCTCGACTTTCTTCATTCCATAGGTAAGAACAATGCTGCTCAAAAACATCTGTTATTCCCGATCCCTCAGATAGAGTTAGACAGAAATCCTAATCTAACCCAGAATCCCGGGTACTAATCAAAAATATTCTTCAAAATGAAAAGATTTAATAACATACAAAACAAGCTGGTCCTGATGCTGGCACTTTTTATGGGAATCCTTAGTGTTTCCTGTGAAAGCGATGAGCTCAATGATCCGTCATTTGATAATATCGATGATGAACTGAATCTGAGCGTTTCGGCATCAGAACTGGATCTACAGGAAAAATTTATCAATAATGAGGTGAATTTTAACTGGTCTACAGGAACCAATAACGGGACAAATTCTGCTATCAGTTATACGTTGGCGATCGACCTTGCCGATAATGACTTTTCAGATCCCATTATGGAACCTGTTGAAGGAGAAAAGAACAGGTTTAGCTATTCTGTAGATCATGGAAGCCTTAACAACAGATTGCTTGAAAGCGGACTTAATGCCGGAGAAACCTATAATCTGAAAGCCAGAATTTCGGCCGAAGTTGTTACCAGCGGAGAAATTCAGACTGCTGAAACAAATTTTACTGTAACGACATTTAAGCCGGTTTCCGATAAACTATTCATCCTTGGTGATGCCACACCTAATGGCTGGGATATAGCAAATGCCATTGAACTTTCTGCTTCCGGCTCCCAAAGAGGAGTGTTCGTTTACGAAGGCCAGCTAACCGAAGGGAATTACAAATTTGCTGTGAGTCAGGATGATTGTTTCTGCCAGGATTTCTATACCAAAGACCCTGATGATGATTCTGTGATAGTTTACAATGAAGGAGGAAGCGGAGATGATATCCAGTGGACAATCACTGAGGAAAGAAACTATAAGATTAGGGTCGATCTTTTAAATAAAACCATTTCCATCAATGCAGTCGAAGGCAGTCCTTTTGACAAGCTTTGGATAGTAGGTGATGCTACTGAAAGTGGCTGGAACATAGAATCTCCTGCCGAATTCACCCAGAGCACTGAAGAATCTTTCATATTTACTTATAAAGGAAATTTCAACCCTGGTGAATTTAAAATATTTGCCGGCCCTCTTGGAGACTGGTGTGGGGAATGGTATCGCCCTTCTCAGGATGATGTGCCTATGCAAAATGGTTCCGTAGAGCAAAATCCTGGCTGTGATCCAGACAATACCTGGCTGGTAACCGAAGAAACGGCCGGAAGATACCGGGTGACCATTAACACTATTGAGAATACAATCCAGTTTGAGCAGATCAAGCTATATATAGTAGGAGACGGAAGCCCTGCAGGTTGGGATATCGCTAACCCGGTGGAACTGACTTATGACAATGGAGACTTCGTTTTTAACGGTGAACTGGGAGCTGACAATCCTACGGGGGAATTCAAATTTCCAAATCAAACCGGTGACTGGTGCGGTGGAGAATGGGTTAACTCAGCTACTGCATCACAATCTATAGATAATACAGATTTTATAAGAACCCCTGGCTGTGAAGGTCCTGATAATAAGTGGAAACTTCAGGATGGCGATGCCGGCACCTATGAGATTCGCATCAATCTGGATGCTGAAACTATGAGTATTACCCGGCTTTAAGAATAAAAATAATGCCGCAAGGCTTAAAAAGATATAAAATGAAAAGAAACAGATTATTAATAATTGGTCAGCTGGCGATCCTGATTTTCCTTGGCTCCTGTAACAGTGATGATGAGGTTCTGGAGATGCCGGTAGAAGAAGGAACAGACCAGACATACCGGGAAGTACTTGATTTTACTAAAGATAAAGCCAGATATAATCCTGGCGAGGAAGTAACTTTTTCGGTGAATGGAACTCATCAGAACACTATGGTGAGATACAAATATCTGGGCGAAGTGGTGGCAGAGGAGAACCTTTCTTCCCATACCTGGACCTGGACGCCGCCTTCTGAAGATTTCAGGGGCTATATGGTGGAACTGGTAAAAACCACAGGAGGGGAAGAGACGGTACTTGGAACAGTTGGAGTCGATGTCTCTTCAGACTGGACCAGATTTCCTCGTTATGGCTTCCTTTCAGAATTCGGGAATATATCTGCAGGTGAGAGAGTTGATGTTCTGAATAATTTGAAGGATTACCATATTAACGGACTGCAATATTACGACTGGCATAGTAAACATCATATTCCATTGCCAACAGATGACAGCGGGAATCCTGCTGATTCCTGGGCAGATCTTTTCAACAGGGAAATATATTTTGAAACTGTTGAAGGTTATGTGGAATCTGCCAAAGAAAGGAATATGGCTTCCATGTTCTATAACCTGCTTTTCGGAGCATGGCATCCTGAAGAAGGAGATGGTTTTGAAGAGGAATGGTTAATATTTAACGATCGCACTCATAACTCTGTAAACAAACATGGCCTGGGAGACCTGGGAGATATTCTTATTACCGATCCTTCCAATGAAGAATGGCAGAATTACATTTTTGATGAAGCCGAAGTTGTGTATTCTAATCTTGATTTTGCGGGCTGGCATTTGGATCAATTGGGTAACCGTGGAACCGTATATGACTATAATGGCTATCAGGTGGCCCTTCCCGAAGCATACCAGGATTTCCTGATTGAGCTGAATGAAGAATTTCCGGATAAAAAGATGGTTCTTAATGCGGTAGACCAGTTTGGGCAGAAGAAGATATTGAACAGTCCGGTTGATTTTGCTTATACCGAGGTATGGTCCAGGTACCAGTATCAGGATCTCGTGCAGGTGATAAAGGAAAATTATGAATATTCTGATGGAGAGCTGAACACTGTACTGGCTGCTTATATGAACTACAATTCACAGGAGGGCAATTTCAATACCCCTTCAGTGCTTATGGCAGATGCAGTGATCTTCGCCTTTGGAGGAGCACACCTTGAGCTTGGGGAACATATGCTTTCCAGTGAATATTTCCCGAATACCAAGCTTTCCATGACTTCAGAATTAAGCGAAAAGCTTAAGGAATATTATGACTTCCAGGTAGCTTATCAAAATCTTTTAAGGGATGGAGGGACTTTTAATATGCCAGCGGTTTCCACTATCGGTGAAGATGTTACTGTTAACAACTGGCCTCCGGTATTTTCTCAAACTGCTGCAGTAGGTAAACAATTAAGCGATAAGCAGGTTGTGCATCTACTCAATTTTGACGGTCTTAGCACACTTCAGTGGAGAGATGATTCTAAAATTCAAACCGCTCCTAAAGTGAAGGAAGGTTTTGAACTGGTAATTGAAACCGCCCAGGTTCCTTCAAAGGTGTGGTTCGCTTCTCCGGATGTTGATGGTGGTGCTTCTCATGAACTTGAATTCACCAGTACAGGGAATAAAGTAACTGTTCAGGTTCCTTATCTGGAATACTGGAGTATGATCGTACTGGAAAACTAGGCATTAAAAACATTATCAATTATGAAAAAAATTAATAGAATATTTACCCTTCCGGTCCTTGTGCTTTTAGTATTAGCACTTGGTTCCTGTAGCAGCGAAGATGAAATTATTGCTGAAACTCCTCAGCCCGAGGCTAATTTTAGTGTCGAGAGGATTCCTGATAATCCACAACTGGTAAGTTTTACTAATTCAAGTGAAGACGCAGAAGAATACATGTGGGATTTTGGAGATGAATCTGAAGCTTCCACCCAGAAACATCCTACCCATCTTTATGAGGGGCCGGGTGATTATGTTGTGACGCTTACAGCCATAAATGGCGAAAAATCGGCAGAAATGTCTACTGAAATTACGGTTTTCGGGATCCCGATGGCTGATTTCTCTTATGATGCTGATGAAGATAATTCACTCACCATACATTTCGAAAATTTTAGTCAGAATGTCGATACATTTTCATGGGATTTCGGCGATGGAACGGGAACCTCTGCCGAGCAGGCTCCTACTTATACTTACTCCGAGACCGGAACTTATAGTGTAACGCTCACGGCTAGTGGTGATGGCGGTTCAGCCGAGACCACTATTCAGGTTGAGGTGACCGATCCTATGCCGGACTATGATAAACTATATATTGTTGGAGACGCTTCTCCAAGTGGCTGGAACATCAGCTCCCCTGAGGCATTCACTCAAAGTGAGGAAGATCCATTTGTTTTTACCTATGAGGCCGATCTTACTCCGGGGAATTTCAAGATCTCGACTTTTACCGGTGACTGGTGTGATGGGGAATGGATAAACGCGGCCCAGGCTTCGGTTCCATTAACCTCTACAGATTATATAATCACACAGGGCTGTGATGGACCCGATAATCAGTGGGTGGTTACTGAAGAAACAGAAGGAAGGTACAGGATAACTCTAAACCTTGCCACAGAAAGTATCGCTATTGAGGAAGTAGCTGTAACCAGCTATTCGAATCTGTATATAGTTGGAGATGCTACAGAAAGCGGTTGGAATATTGCCAGTCCGGAGGCCTTTACGCAAAGTGAAACCGATCCTTCAGTATTTACTTATGAAGCAAAGCTGAGCCCCGGAAACTTTAAAATTTCGACTTTCACCGGGGACTGGTGTGACGGTGAATGGCTGAATTCTGCAAATGCCGATCAGGCCATTCCGGAAACCTCTGAATTTATTATCACACAGGGCTGTGACGGACCCGATAATCAGTGGGTGGTGACCGAAGAAACGCAGGGGCGTTATGCTATAATCGTGAATATTACAGCAGGAACCATTGCATTCGAAGAGCTCACTCCTGAATTTTCTGAATTATATGCGATTGGTGATGCCAGTCCTAATGGCTGGAATCCGCAAAACCCTTCAGAAGCCTTTACCCAAAGTTCAGAAGATCCCTTTGTGTTCACCTACGAGGCTTATCTAAGTCCGGGTGAATTGAAGATCTCAACTTTTACAGGAGAGTGGTGCGACGGGAAATGGCTTAATGCTTCTGAGGCCAATCAGTCCCTGGCTGATGCAGAATATATTGTGACCACAGGCTGTGACGGGCCAGATAATAAATGGATAGTTACTGCAGAAACCGAAGGGAATTATCTGATCACGATAGATCTTTATAACGAAACCATAATTTTCGAAGCCCGGTAATCAATTTTAAAATAGAGAACAATTAGCCTGGACATTTCAGTTCTGATTGAGGTGTCCGGCTAATTTTTTAATACAAATCAGCTATGTTAAAGCAATTTCTAAGCAACATAACACTCGTAATAAGCTTCATTTTTATCTGTAATTCCTATTCCCAGGATTCGCAGTCTTTAAACTGTAATTCTTATGAGTTAAACGGGAACAGGGTGATCTTTGGGTGTGATAAGGGTGCAAAACTTTCTTTAAAATTCCTGGATTCCCGCAATATTAAATTCTGGTATTCTCCTGATGGAAGTTTTAAAAGGAACAACGAATCTTTCGCGGTAATTAATGATGAATTCGATAAGGACTATAAAGTAGATGTCAGTGAATCGGCTTCAAATTTTGAAGTTTTTACCGGAGATCTTCGAGTAATAGTTCAGAAAGCTCCATTGCAGGTGCAGATCTTTGATAAATATCAGCGGCTTGTTTTAGGGGATCTTGATGCTGAAGCTTATGTCACCGATGGTTCAGGAGTTGAAACCAGAAAGGTTTTAAGGGAGGATGAGCAATTCTTTGGACTTGGAGAGAAAGCCGGTCCTTTAAACAGAAGGGGACGTTCCTATAAAATGTGGAACAGTGACAAACCCTGTTATTCTGAAAATGAGGACCCACTTTATAAGAGTATTCCTTTCTTCCTTAGTACCCATAATTATGGGATCTTTCTGGATAATACCTATAAGACCGAATTTGATTTTGGGGATAAGAATGAAGATTATTTCTCTTTTTCTGCACCTGACGGTCCTTTCATTTACTATTTCATGTATGGTAAGGATTTTAAGGAGATCATTGGAAGTTACCTTCGCCTAACCGGAAAGCCTATTATGCCACCAAACTGGGCTTTGGGCTGGTCGCAAAGTCGCGGGTTGCTTACTAATGAAAATCTAACAAGGGATATTGCTAAAGAATATCGTGAAAGGAATATTCCCTGCGATATAATTTACCAGGATATAGGCTGGGTGGACGGACTTCAAAATTTTGACTGGAGGGAAGACAGGTATGATGATCCCGAAGATATGCTTTCAGATCTTGCCGAAAAGGGATTCAAAGTGATCGTTTCCCAGGATCCAGTGATCTCCCAGGCTACCAAAGCCCAGTGGGAAGAAGCTAATAATGAGGGATACCTTGTGCTGGATGACAGGACCGGAAAAGCCTACGATATGCCCTGGCCCTGGGGAGGAAATGCCGGGGTGGTGGATTTTACCAAACCAGGTGTTGCCGACTGGTGGGGCGAGCTCCAGCAAAAACCGCTTGATGATGGTGTAAAAGGTTTCTGGACCGATATGGGTGAACCTGCCTGGAGCAATGAAGAAAGCACAGATCGTCTTCATATGAAGCACCATCTGGGTATGCATGATGAAATCCATAATGTGTATGGTCTTACCTGGGATAAAGTGGTGACGGAACAGTTCAATCAACGCAATCCAAATACCCGTGTCTTCCAAATGACCCGGGCGGCATATGCCGGGATGCAGCGTTATACGTTCGGCTGGAGTGGAGACAGCGGGAATGGACGGGATGTGGCAGATGGCTGGGATAATCTCGCCAACCAGATCCCCGTGGGACTTTCTGCCGGAATGGGTTTAATACCTTTCTGGACCACCGATATTTCAGGTTACTGCGGAGAGATTACCGATTATGACGAATTCGCCGAGCTTTACATTCGATGGCTGCAATTCGGAATCTTCAATCCGCTAAGTCGTGCTCACCATGAAGGCAACAATGCCGTAGAGCCCTGGCTTTTTGGACAGGAAGCAGAAAAGATCGCAAAAAGATCTATTGAATTAAAATACCAGTTACATCCCTATCTCTATACCTATGCACGGGAAGCCTATGATACGGGAATGCCAATCATGAGGGCCCTGGTACTGGAATATCCTGGTGATGAGAAAACCTATCATGCCGAAGGCGAGTTTCTTTTTGGAGAGGAAATTCTCATAGCTCCGGTGGTTGAAGAGGGAGAAAGAATAAAGGAGGTCTACCTGCCAGAAGGCGACTGGTTCGATTATAATAATCCACAAAAGCTATATGAAGGAGAGCAGGAAATTGAGGTGGATGCCCCACTTGATGTGATCCCGATGTTTGTAAAGGCCGGATCGATCATACCTAAAATGCCGGTGATGGATTATATCGGTCAAATGGATAATGCACCCATGATCCTTGAGATCTTCCCTTCAAAAAAGACCTCTGAATTTACGATTTATGAAGATGATGGTACTACCAATGATTATGAGCATGGTGAATTCGTGAAGACCAGAATCGCGACCAGTATGTCAACTTCAGGAATGAATATAGAAATCAACGAACCGGAAGTTTCAGGCGGATTTGACAATTCAACAAAAAGAAATTACTGGCTTGAAGTTCATCTTACAGAAAAGCCTGCATCTGTATCGCTTAATTCTGAAAAGCTGAAAAAATCTAAAATAGAAAAGCTTCAGGAAAACTGGAATTCAGAATTCGATAAGAGCGGTTACCATTATGATAAGGAGAAAAAGATGTTGCAGATCCTTATTCCTGACACTAAAGAAAGCCTTGAAATAACTTTAAAATATTAAATACCCCAATGAAAATTTTTATCAAAGCCTTTATTTTGCTATCATTATCTATGATACTTTCATGCGCAACCAAGCCTGAGCAGGATAATAATACCTTATATAAATCAGACCAGTTTACCGTTTATAAGGATTCTGTTATTCAGGGTAAACACAAGGCTGAGATCCTTTCTTCTGAAAACATCAGTTCCAATTATAAAAGTCCGGCAAGCGAGAACTATTCAAATTTGATCAGCTTCAAGCTTACCATCAATGAAAAGGATATTGAGATGCCTTCGGGGACAGACCATCACGTTCTAATCAAAAAAGGAGAGCACCAGTCGCCGGTATTTGTTTTTGGTGAACCAGATGAATATACACCGGAGGATCATGGGGAAAAGCTCCCGCCAAATTATGAATATACCTTTAGAGTTGATATGAATCCGGTACTGGAACAGTTCGAGTCACAGGGATATTATGAGGCTTTTGATGGGAGCAGGATTGCCAGACAGGATTTTAAAGGATTCTATATAGCCGGGGGTTCTGAACCGCTTACCTGGGATTTTTCGAATCTTGAGGAGAATGATCTGGAGCTGAAAGATGAGAATGGGGATGGAATTTATACAATTACTCTGAAAATGAATCCCTATGATGCTACCCAAAAAGAGATAAAGAGTTGGGAGCTTTCAGAAGATATTTCTAAGAAACCATCCTATACATCAGATCAGCCAATTGTGGATGCTCTTTTTAAGCTTTCTACTGAAGAAGCTTTAAAGAATATTGAGCCGGACAGTACGTTGCGTACCGGTGCCGAATGGGGAGGGGTGTGGACCCGGGATATCAGTTATAGTATCTATCTGGCCTTCGCTTACCATGAGCCAGAGATAGCCAGAATTAGTCTTATGAAAAAGGTGAAAAGAGGAAGAATTGTTCAGGATACGGGTTCCGGCGGGGCCTGGCCGGTATCTTCAGATCGTACCGTATGGGCTGTGGCTGCATGGGAACTATATAAAATCACAGGAGATAAAGACTGGTTGCAATCAAGTTATGAGATCATTCGTAATACCCTGGAAGATGACTATAAAACCATTAAAGCCGAAAATGGTCTTTATAAAGGTGAATCTTCATTCCTTGACTGGAGGGAGCAAACCTACCCGAAGTGGATGTCTAATATGGATATAGCAGAAAGTATGAACCTTGGAACAAATGTGGTTCATTATCAGGCGAATCGAATTCTGGAAAAAATGGCAAATGCCTTAGGTGAGGATGCTTCAAAATACGCCGGGAGGGCTGAAAATATTAAGAATGCGATAAACGAACTTTTGTGGCAGGAAGACAAAGGTTATTATGCTCAGTATCTGTACGGGCGTAAGTATATGAATGTTTCGCCAAGATTTGAGGCGCTGGGGGAGGCACTTGCCGTGATCTTTGATGTGGCTGATGAGGAGAAATCTGAAAGAATAGTTTCTGAATCCCCGGTGACTCCTTTTGGAGTGACTTCCATTTATCCGCAAATTCCTGGAATCCCACCTTATCATAATAACGGGATTTGGCCTTTTGTACAGTCTTACTGGAACCTTGCTGCTGCGAAGGCAGGAAATGAAAAAGTTCTGAACCATGGCCTGGCTGCCATATACCGGCCTGCTGCACTGTTCCTGAGTAATTATGAGAATTTTGTGGCTGAATCTGGAGATTTTGAGGGAACCGAGATCAATTCCCATCGAATGCTATGGAGCATGGCAGGTAACCTGGCGATGGTTCACCGCGTTTTTATGGGAATGGAATTTAGGGAAGATGGAATCAGTTTCAATCCGGTAATTCCCAGGAATTATAATGGAATGAAGTCACTTTCTAATTTTGAATACAGGAATGCTAATCTTAACATTCAGGTTAAAGGCTACGGAAATAAGACCCGGGCTGTAAAAATGGATGGAGAGATTATAGAAGATAACTTTTTACCGGCAGATATTTCCGGGGAGCATACTATAGAGATTGAAATGGCAAATAATGATTTTGATGAGAGTGATATTAACCTGGTAGAAAACAAATTTTCCTTGCCTAATCCCCAGGTCAAAGTTAATGGTGACAGGCTGGAATGGAATCCTATCAGGAATGCTGAAAACTACAGGATCTATAAGAATGGTGAAGCAGTGGAAGATATCACTGAAAATAAATATCAAATAGACCCTGGTCAGTTTTCAGAATATAAGGTAAGCGCTATTGGTCCTGATGGCTTTGAATCATTTACCAGTGAACCAATCTGGATCTATCAGGATATGAATAAAGTTGAACTGGAGAATATTGCAAAGAGATCTTCCGAGAACTATGTTAACTATTCAGGGAATGGTTTTGTAGAACTTTCCACCGGGACCCACAGGGAAATCGAAATTCCAGTGACAGTAGAGCAGACCGGGAAATATCTTCTCGATTTTCGCTATTCAAATGGAAGTGGGCCCTGGAATACCGATAATAAATGCGCCATTCGTAGCCTCTACGTGAATTCAGATTATGAAGGTGCAGTTATTTTTCCGCAGCGTGGAAAGGATGAGTGGTCAGACTGGGGATATTCAAATTCCTTTACGGTGGAACTTGAAAAAGGTAAAAATGACCTGAAACTTAAATTTGAGGATTGGAACAACAACATGAATGTGGATGTAAACAGGGCCATGCTGGATTATATGAGGGTAATTCAGTTGAATTAGATCAGGAAATTATGTCACAGGGGTGTCCGGGATCAGGACAGCCATAGGGCTCTAGATCTCACTACCCGGTCCGCCTGAAAAATACTTAGAACCGTTCCAACCCCGGCATCTCTATTATTTCCTTATTTTAGGGATCTGATAATCCCTAAAACATACATCAATATGAAAAAGTTTTTTCTTCTCTTTATACTTACATGCTGGGCAAGTGTTGTTTTTGCCCAGGACAGGATCACCGGGAAAACATTTGCAACCCGTTCAGACGTTATCGCACAGAATGGTATGGCCGCGACCTCCCATCCATTGGCGACGCAGATCGCGCTGGATATCCTGAAGGAAGGTGGTAATGCCGTTGATGCCGCCATTGCTGCAAATGCTGCCCTGGGCTTAATGGAACCTACCGGGAACGGGATTGGGGGAGATATCTTTGCCATTATCTGGGATGTGGAAACACAAAAATTGTATGGTCTTAACGGTAGTGGTCGGTCTCCAGAAGATCTTACTCTGGACTATTTCAGAGAAAACGGCCATGAATCGATTCCTTCACACGGTCCGCTTCCCGTTTCTGTGCCAGGCACGGTAGACGGCTGGTATGAAATGAATAACCGCTTTGGAAGTATGAAGATGAAAGAGGTGTTGGCACCTGCAATAAAGTATGCAGAAGAAGGTTTTCCAGTTACAGAACTCATAGCTTTTTATCTGAATCGGAGCTCCTGGATGGCCAAATATCCCAATTTTGAGGAAGTATATATGCCGGGAGGACATACGCCTGAAACCGGGGAGGTATTTAGAAATCCGCAGTTAGCCAGTACCCTGCAAAAAATTGCAAACGATGGGCGGGATGCCTTCTATAAAGGGGATATTGCCCGTACCATTGCCAAATTTATACAGGAACAGGGAGGTTTTCTTTCCTATGAAGACCTGGCCAATCACAAATCAGAATGGGTGGAACCGGTGTCTGTGAACTACCGGGGCGTAGATGTGTGGGAACTTCCTCCAAATACCCAGGGTATTGCCGCACTGCAGATCCTGCAGATCCTGGAAGAGTATGACTTTGACAACATTCCCTTTGGCAGTCCTGAGCATGTGCATTTGTTTACTGAAGCGAAAAAACTGGCTTTTGAAGATCGCGCAAAATATTATGCTGATCCTGATTTCGCGAAAATACCGCTCGAACAATTGCTCTCAGATGAATACGCAGCCCGTCGCAGAGAACTTATTAAGACTGACAGAGCAGCCAAGACCTATGATGCCGGGGAACTTGAGGATGGAGATACCGTTTACCTCACAGTTGCCGATGGAGAGGGAAATATGGTCTCCCTGATACAAAGTAATTATCGAGGTATGGGATCGGGAATGGTGCCGCCGGGATTGGGTTTCATGCTTCAAGACAGGGGAGAGCTTTTTAGCCTTGAGGAAGGACATGCGAACGTGTACGAACCCGGAAAACGACCTTTCCATACCATTATACCGGCCTTTATGACCAAAGACGGAAAGCCCTGGGTAAGTTTCGGCCTTATGGGTGGTGCCATGCAGCCACAGGGTCATGCTCAGATTGTAATGAATCTGGTAGATTTTGGAATGGGACTACAGGAAGCAGGTGATGCGCCCCGAATACACCATACAGGTTCTTCAGAGCCAACCGATTATAAAATGACAGATGGCGGAACCTTACAACTGGAATCAGGATTCCCCTATGAAACTGTTAGAGCCTTAATGCATATGGGCCATAATGTTGGCTTTACGCTCGGGGCGTTCGGAGGTTATCAGGCTATTATGTATGATGCGGAAAACAAGGTCTATTTTGGTGCATCTGAAAGTAGAAAGGATGGCCAGGCCGCAGGATATTAATTCCTGAAAATTATAATCATCTGAACCTTAATAAACCAGGAACCCGGCTACCAGCCGGGTTTTCTTTTGAATAAACCTTTCCTATAATTAATCTTTCCTGGTAACCAGATCATATACACAAGGTATCACCACGAGGTTTAGGAGCGTTGCCGAAAGTAATCCACCGAGGATCACCACCGCCATCGGGCTTTGGATCTCACTTCCGGGTTCTCCTCCTTTTAAGGCTAACGGAATAAGTGCGAGACCTGTTGTAAAGGCGGTCATCAGGATAGGGTTCAGCCTGTCCAGCGCACCGGATTTGATGAGCTCGTATCCTCTAAGGCCCTCCTTTCGTAAGTCCTCATATCTCGAAACCAGCAGGATTCCATTCCGCGTAGCGATCCCGAACAAACTGATGAAACCAATAGTTGATGCTATACTTACAATTCCGGATGTAAAGTAAACGATCAGGATTCCACCTATCAGCGCAAGTGGCAAATTGATCAGCACCACAAATGCAAGTTTCACATTGTTGAATTCGAAATACAGCAAAAGGAATATCACGACTATCGCGATAACGGCAGTGATCAAAAGCATTTGAGAAGCTCTAGACTCGCTTTCAAACTGTCCGCCATATTGCACTCTGTAACCTTCAGGAATATCCACCGAAAAATTCACGGTTTCCCGGATTTCTTCTACCGCGCTTCTCAGATCACGTCCCTGTACATTGGCGGCGACAACTATCTTACGTTGGACATCTTCCCTGCTGATGGTATTAGGGCTGCTTACAGAAGAAACACGCGCTAGCTGTTCAAGCGGGACCTGTGAACCGTTTGGAAGCCCTATCAAAGCAGTTTTGATATTCTCGATGCTGTTCCTGAAGCCTTCTTCATATCGCACTACAAGATCAAAATACTTCTGACCTTCATAGATCTCTCCTACCTCGTGGCCTGCAAAGGCGATATCCACCTGCTCCATTAGCTGCCCTACGCTCATTCCGTAAGCGGAGAGGATCTGGCGTTTTGGAGTGATCTTTATCTGTGGCACCTCAATCTGCTGATCTACCGCTACATCGGCAAGTCCGTCGATGGGAGTGATGTTTTCCTCTACATTTTTACCAATTTCATATAACTGTTGCAAATCTGGACCGAAAATTTTGATCGCAATATTGGCTCTGGTTCCTGAAAGCATGTGATCAATACGGTGAGCGATAGGCTGCCCTAAAGTGATATTCACCCCGGGAACGATGCTTAGTTTTTGCCGTACGTCTTCAAAGAATTCTTCCTTGGATTTGTCTTCCAAAGTAAACGGAACATCAATCTCGGCGGCGTTCACGCCCTGGGCGTGCTCGTCAAGTTCAGCCCTGCCGGTCCTTCGGGTAACTACATTTACTTCAGGCATTTCAAGCAACAATTGCTCTACCTGTTTTCCTGTCTTATTGCTTTCTTCAAGCGACATCGCGGGTGGTCCAACCACGCTTATCACCATCGAACCTTCATTGAATTCAGGAAGGAAACTTCTCCCTAATTGGGTAAAAAGCCCGATGCTCAGTAAAAATACGATCACGGTAATCGCGATCACCGTTTTAGGAATCTTAAGGGCACGGTTAAGTGTCGCGGCGTACCGATGCTCCAACCATCTTTCGACTTTAGTCCCCTCAGCCTGTTTCAGCAGCATTTTCTCCTTTTTCAGAAGATATGTGCATAATACCGGAGTAACGGTTACCGCCACAACCAGGGAAGTAAGGACTGAAGTTATGAAAGCAATTCCCAGAGGTTTCAGCAACCTGCCTTCCATTCCGCCAAGGAAGAACAGCGGCACAAAAGACACTATGATTATAAGGGTTGCAATGATGATGGAACTTCGAATTTCCACGGAAGCTTCCCGCACTACAGTAATCACCGACTGTCTTTCTGCTTTCGGTTTTCGGATGTTCTCGCGTAAACGTTTATAAACGTTCTCCACATCAATGATGGCATCATCTACCAGTGCCCCGATCGCGATTGCCATACCTCCCAGACTCATCGTGTTGATAGTATAGCCCAGCATTTTAAGAACGATAATTGATACCAGTAATGAAATTGGGATGGCCAGCAATGAAATAAAGGTGGTTCGCCAGTTCATCAGGAAAATGAACAGCACGATGATCACAAAAAAGGCTCCTTCCAGCAGGGTCATATTCAGGTTGCTGATGGAGGCTTCAATAAAATCTGCCTGCCGAAAGATCTGGCTTTTGATCTCCACGCTTTCCGGGAGACTGGTTTCAAGTTCAGCGATTGCTGCGTCCAGTCTTTCCGTAAGTTCCAGTGTATTCACATCGGGCTGTTTGGAAATCGTCAGGATAACCGCTGGTTTCGCGTTCAGGGAACCGTCACCAATCTTGTCAGCTGCGCCTATTTTTACATTCGCTATATCCTTTATCTTGATGCTCTGGCCATTTACCTGTTTAACAACTGCTTCCTCCAGGTCCTCTACGGCATAAGCCCTGCCGCTACCTTTGATGATGTACTGGTTTCCGTATTGGTTCAAAAAGCCACCCGGTGCATTGGTATTTGCATCCTTTACTTTTTCTGTAAGTTCAGTAAGGCTTACGTCGTAATATTTCATTTTACCAGGATCGGCAAAAACCTGGTATTGTTTGTAATCTCCGCCGATCACCACCACGTTTGCGATCCCTCCGATGGCTTTGATCCTTGGACGGATCTGCCAGTCAGATAAGGTTCTTAGTTCCATCGGGCTCAGACTGTCTGAAGTGACTCCCAACAGCATCACTTCACCCATAATGGAGGAGATAGGTGCCATTGTAGGAGCGCCTATTCCACCTGGCAGGTTTTCACGAACCATCGGGATACGCTCACTTACGATCTGTCTTGCCTTATAAATATCGGTCCCCCAGTCGAATTCTACCCAAACGATGGAGATCCCCGCGGCTGAAGAAGAACGGATCCTTCTCACATTTGGCGAACCGTTCATCGCGGTTTCAAGCTGGTAGGTCACAAGTTTCTCTACCTCTTCCGACTCCATTCCGTGAGCTTCAGTAAGTATGGTTACAGTAGGCGCGGTAAGGTCAGGAAATACATCCACGTTCATATCACGTGCGAGGTAAAACCCGGTGACGCTCAATATCACTGCCGCCAGAAGAACCAGAAGCCTGTTTTGAAGCGAAACTGATAATATCTTATTTAACACTATTCATAATTTTTAATGTTGAATGCTGAATGTTGAATTTCATTAGGTACTACTTTGAGAAGTCTTTACAATGGAAGTCAGGATCCTGATAAGTTCATCTGATTTTTCAAGTAATTCCGAAACATCAGTTTTCACAATCTTACTTTTGTTTATGAGTTTTAACCAGTACAAAGTTTCCCTTGCTTCCTTAGCTGAAATAGACATCTTAGCTATAAAATCTTTTCTGCTAATTGCCGCACTGGCTTCCTCGATATTAGCACCAATACTGGTACCGCTACGAAGAAGCTGTTTAGAAAGAACATATTCCTTTTCCTCCAGCATCTGCCTATATAATTCTATGATCAAAAGGGCAAAATCAAATGATTTTGATCGTATAATATTATCTTTATCTTCTTTCATAGAATTCTTAATTAAAAATTCAAAACTCACAATTAATTTAATGTTCGTGTCCGTGACCCGGGGTTTGACCTGACATTGAAGCCATTTTAACCTGGTAGTTTCCGGTTGTAACCACAATTTCTCCGACTTCAAGTCCGCTTATTACCTGCGCGTTCTTTCCGTTTCGTTTCCCGATCTTTACAGGTCTTCTCTCGAAACTTTCACCACCGGTCTGTACGATCACGGAAAAATTTCCATAGTCTTCCAGCAGAGCGGCTTCAGGAACTACGATCCCCGATTCAGCTTCACCCATGGCGATCTGTACTTCGGTAAAACTACCTTCAGGCATTTCAACCACATCGTTCACCTTGATATACACAGGGATCATTGGTTTAAGGTCTTCCACTTCCTTACCTACGGAAACTACAGATCCTCCTGCAGCTTCAACTTCCTCCCAGTCTCCGTTCTCATTCCTGTACCAGACATTGGCAATGGATTCTTTGCTGGGATTTTTTGACGGACTTAGCTGTGTTTTCAGTAGCCGGGATTTGTCAGTTCCAATAGTGACCAGATTTGCTCCCTGTTCAACATAGTCTCCGTTCGAGGTGTTGATGGATTTGATGAAGCCGTCAAAAGGGGCGCGGATCTGCTTTCCGCCTGCTCCGTAATTTGAAGCTAGGGCTCGGTAATTCGCTTCGGCTATGCGGAAATCACTTTCCACTTTTTCGAATTCTGCTTTGGGAACGATCTTATCCTCATAAAGTTCTTTTTTCCGTTCATATTCAGCCTTCGCCTGATCGTACCTGGCTTTCGCCTGGGCGATCTCTGCCTGGATATTATTGGAAGAAAGGCCTTCACTGCTCAAATTCATCAATAGTTCACCCTGTTTAACTTCTATTCCTTCAGTCAGGTTTTCTGAAACGAAATTCACCATTCCGTTGGCGCCGGCCGCCAGGGTCTTGTAGGTTCCCGGCGCGGCTTGCCAGACACCGGAAGTATGAACAATGTCATAGACCTCACCTTTCGTCACAGGTTCTGTTTGAAAATCGATCTTCCAGGCCTGCTCCTTCAAAAAACTGATACCACCATCTTCTGCTTCCGCTACATTTTCTGAAGCTGCCGCAGCCGAGACATAGACCTGAACGTCTTCGATCACAATCCTGTCTGAATACTCAGGAGTTTCCAGATCAAAGACCAGATCATAAACGCCCGGTTCTTTTGGTTGTAAAGCCGGAGAAAAAATTCCCGGAGACGAAGGCGATTCCACAGTATGGCGGATACCGCTGTCTCCCTTGATCAAACTTACGGTTACCGAACCTTCCCGAACCGGCTGGTGTTTATCCAGAACAGTAAAATGGGCCGCAAATTTGCTGGTTTTCCCTTCCACCAAGACCGGAAATTCCACGAAAAGCTCTGTCTGGTCCGTCCAGATGGTTTTGCTTATCGCCGGAACTCCTGAGCTTACGTGGTTTCCTTCTGCATCATGTGCATGTCCCTCCTCCTTATTTCCACAGGAAAAAAGCAACAACGAGATGAATACTATAAAAATATATCTCATATCTGATTTTTAATGATCGTGATGTTCGGTTCCATCGTCATGCATATGCTTACCGGATTCCTCGCTCATATCCAGGGAATCTTCACCAACCTTAAATTCTTCCTGCTCCATATGCTCTCCGTCCATATGCCCTCCGTCTTCATCGTGAGCGTGAGCTTCAGCTCCCTCTTCATGTTCGTGCCCGTGGTCTTCATTTGCTGTATCTCTACAAGCTGAAAAACCAAATACTAATATTGCTGCTAAAAATAGATTCTTGAAATTCATAATGTTTAATTTTAAATTATAATTGATGTTTTAAAAGTTCTGCCTTCAGCTGAAAAAGCTCTTTTTGCATTTCCAGCATTTTGTTATAGGCCTGCCGGTAGAATTCAATTTCCCGATAATAATCCAGAAAAGAAAACTCCCCAAGATCATAGGCTTTAAATAAAAGTTCTTCGGAATTCAGGTCCTTAAAGGTTTTCTGGTATTCTTCGTATTTTCTCTTTAATAACTGGTATTGCTGAAAATTTTCCTGAAACCTGGTATAAAGTTCAGCAGTTTCGGCATCGGTATTGGCCTGGGCATATTCCAGATTTGCCGTTGCTGCTTTTATCTTATTCTTACTGTTCCATAGCGGAATCGAAAGCCCGCCTAAAAACCCGGAATAATTACTGGAATTTACTCCCTGGTAATTATAACCAATAGTAACATCAGGCAGGACCTTATTCTTTTCCAGTTTTACTTTTGACTCCGCAAGGGACTCACGGGCAGGCAGCATCTGAACTTCGGCATCTGCGGAAAGTTTTGCTTCCCAGAGCGTCTGCATTTCGGCAACTTCCGGATCTTCAAAGAACTGAATTTGATCTGCCTGAACCGGGTTTCCACCATTCAGTTTCTGAAGGTTCATCAGCGTGTTCCTGATACGAATTTCTATTTGATCCATTTCAAACTGCTGCTGCAACCAGGCAACCTTGGCCTTGTTCAGCTCCAGGATCCCGATCTGTTCCGCATCGAATAACCGCCGGATCTGATCATACACCTGTTTGGCCTGTTCGGCTCTTTTCTGCTCCAGCTCTTTACGCTGCTGGAGGTTTTGCAGCTCCACAAGCTGTTTCGTAGCTTTCAGAAGCACTTCCTGTCGCAGGGTTTTATATTCCAGTTCGAGTAACTCTTTCTGTTTATCGATCCTTTTGCTTCGGGCGCCGTAAACCGTGGGGAATTCAAATTGCTGTGAAATCTGATACTCATAATAATCGTCGGTCGCGTGCTCTCCGAACGGAAGATAAAAAGCTGAAACCTCAGGATCCTGCAGGTTATTCTCAGTCTTGTTTCCAAGAACCTTACTGGCAATAAAAGATTGATATGCCTTGAGTTGCCTGTTATTCTGGCTTATCTCCTTCAGGATACCTTCCAGTCCCGTCTCCTGAGCAAAGGAGCCAATAGAGATAAGGAATCCGCAGACGGCGGAAACTATATACCTGTACATAAATTGTGATTTTTAGTTTAATCTATATAATAGAATTCGGACTGCTGTTTAATAACAGCGGACTGACGTGCTGATCAAACCAATTGGGGAGGTCCCCTGAGCGAGAGAATAGTTAAATAAGGCTTGAAATAATGTTTGGGAGGATGGTAGACTTCCGGATTGGCTAATTCCTGCATAGTCAACACCCAAACTTCTGAAGTGTATTCCTGTGCAAATTTCTTTTTAGCTGCAATCTTTTTAAAACTAAAATTTTCCGATTGATTTTTTAGAAGCGGAATTTCATTGGAACTGCTTGCATGAGAGTGAATCGCCAGTAAATAAGAAAGGAAGCCATGGTTTTCTTTCTGTTCTTTCTGATCCTCGTGATGGTGATGTTCATCAAAATGATGGTGGTGAGTGATCTCTCTCTTTTCTGGCTGATGCTCGTGATGCGCATGAGGAATTACCTGATGGAATGTCATCAGTATAAATATCCCAAGCAGAACTATGGCTTTTATTTGAGATTTTAAACGCACTTCTCAAATATAAGAATAATGTAAATGATATTCGTCTTAAACTAAATATCTCAGCATTATGGAATGAAAACAGATTTTTATATAGACACTTCTTTTGTAGTTATATTTTCAGAACCGTTCCGAATTAGGGAGAATCCTTAGAATCAGGAAGGAGGCAAGTACTCAGTTCCGGTTAGCCTTTAAGATAAATCCTTTCTTATGAAGGTTTTCAATGCTTACTGAAGGATCTTTGCTTAGATACTTTCTTAACCGGGAAACAAATACGTTCAGGCTTTTTCGGTTAAAATAATCATTCTTGCCCCATAGCAAATCCAGAATTTCCTTATGCTTGCAGAGATTGTTCATGTTTTTTGCCAGATATAAAAGAAGCTCGTTTTCCCGGACAGTCAAAGAAAAGATTTCCTCATTGAATTGTAGTTTCTGATTCCTGGAGTCGAACACATACTCACCAATGTTATATATATCCTGTTGCTTTATTTCTTCTCTGCCCTCCGGGTGAAGTCTTGAAATGAGTACTTCTATTCTTGTAACAAGCTCTTCTTCATCAATAGGTTTTTTAAGGTAATCCATGGCACCAAGAGAGAAGCCTTTCAAAACATCTATTTTCATTGAGCGTGCAGTTAGAAATATAAACGGAATCTCGGGATAGGTGTTTTTTAAATTTTTGGCTAGCGTAAATCCATCTATATCTGGTAACATCACATCCAGAACAATTAGATGATGGGGATGAATTTCTATTAGTTCCAATGCATCTTTACCGTTTTTGGCCCAGGAAACTTCAAAACCTTTGATCTTTAAATATTCTGAAAGCAGATAGCCTAGAGATTCGTCGTCTTCAACCAGTAATATTTTATTTTTCTTATTCATTTAAAGGGATTAAAATAGTGATTTCGGTTCCTTCATTTTGTTCGCTTAGAACTTTTATGCGGCCCCGATGCCTCTTTACGATCTCCTTCACGTAACTTAAGCCCAGGCCATAACCTTTGGTTCTATGCAGATTGCCTTCAGAAGCCCTGTAGAATTTCTTAAAAATGTGACGTTTCTCTTTATTAGAAATTCCCTTTCCATTATCAATGATACTAATAAAAAGCCGGTTTTTGCCTGTATAGGCTTTTAGCAATATTTCTGGGTCTTCAGAATATTTCTTCGCATTGTCCAGGAGGTTATTTATGGCATTTTCAAAATGGAAAAGGGCTGTTTTTATCATATATTTTCCAGGTTCCAGATCATATTTAAATTGGAAATTCTCAAGATCTGCCAGCATTTTGAAATCCTCACACCATTCCTGCAGTTCTGGTCGTAGATCCACCTTTTTAAGTTCTATGATCTCTTTGGACTCCAGGCTTGCCAGTCCCAATACCTGCTCTATATGGTTGTTTAAACGGCTTACCTGTTTCCTTATCTGAAAAAGGATGGGCTTTTGCTTTTCGTTCAGGTCCTTTTCCAGGATCTTCGTGGCAATGCCTATAGAAAATACAGGAGTTTTAAGCTCATGGGTGAGATTATTGATAAAGTCGTTGGTAATGGTGATGAGGTTACGCTGCCAGAAAAATAAACGCAGCATCCAGATAACCACGAATATTATGATGGCAAGAAAAAGTAATCCGGGTATAAGCAGGCCTTTTAATTGAGAAAGGAAGTAAGCGTTCAGATCCTGAAACTCCAGTTGCAGGGTTAGCTCTTTTTTTAAAACATCAGGTAAATAGCCTTCTAATATCACGGGGTATTTTATAGATGATTCATCATCTTCAAATTCTGTTGGGGAGGCAAGGTTTATAAGACTGTCTTTTGAAAATAAATGATATGAAAAATCTGTTTTTATTTTGTTTTCATTCAGCTTTTTTTCAATAAGATCATTCAGAAAATATCTGGATGCATCCTGTAAACTATCCCGGCTTAAACTGAAATAATTTCTATCGCTGAAGGATTCTGCGATCAAAAAGCTTAACTGGTTCTCATTTACAAGTTCTTTCTTTAGCTCATTACCGGTATTTTCAACTTTCTGCTCAAACTGTACTTTAGCAAGGCTCAGGCCAATCCTTAAATACTGGTACTGGACTATGAATAATCCCACTACCGAAATGATAAAAATGCCTATATAGATTATTCTTTTCTTCAAAACAGATCTATAATACTAAAAATTCCCTTTTTGCGTCAGAATTAGTTAATTATTAACTCAATTAACCTTTCATTAATTTCATTGACCTCTGCTTACTACCACTAAGTACTAATTTCCTCTAGATTGGTCCCCAGATATAATTCTAACCTCTAAACTCATTTAATGAAGTTAAGAAATACGATTTTTTACTTTTTAATTCTTTCGGCGATGCTTTCGCCAATTTTAATGTCTTCACAGGGTTGTGTGGCGATAAGGCATTTTTCCTGTAGTATGGGAAATGAACTTGAAAGCAATCTTCTGGCGGAGGGCGACTTTCAAATCGGTATGAATTACCGGTATTTCAAATCGTTCAGACATTTTAAAGGTACAGAAGAAGAACCAGACCGGGTTTCTAACAATACGGAAGTGATTAATTATTCTCATTCCTGGGATTTCAGCCTGAATTATGGGATTACCAACAGACTGTATGCCGGTCTCACAATCCCTATGGTTCTAAATGAACGTTCCTCGCTGTATGAGCATGGTAGGGAGGAACGAAATAGTACCTTCTCGCGGGGTCTGGCCGATATACGATTGGGAATAGGATACTGGCTTTTTGAGCCCGAAACCGGTCAAAAAGGAAATCTGGCGTTGGGTATGGGAGTAAAGCTACCTACCGGAAATTATAATGCTACCGATATTTTTTACAATGTAGGTCCTGACGGTTCCTCTCAGGTTAGGCCTGTAGACCAATCTATACAGCCGGGAGATGGAGGATTTGGATTCACCGCAGATTTCCAGTTTTACAGGGCTTTAACCACCAACCTCTTTGTTTACGGTGGAGGTTTTTATCTTTTTAACCCAAAGGGAACTAATGGCATCAGGACTTCCAGAGAAACATTGAGCCCAATTCTGGAAAATGAGGCTATCATGTCTGTCCCTGATCAATTCTCTCTTAATACCGGTTTCGGCTATAGCATATCAGAAACCTTTTCAGCATCCCTTGGAGCCCGGTATGAAGGAGTTCCTGTGGAGGATGTTTTTGGAAGTAGTGCAGGTTTTAGAAGGCCAGGGAATGTGCTTTCGGTTGATCCAGGAATTTCATTTACTCAGAACGACTTTTCGCTAAATCTGCATGTTCCTGTGGCAGTAAGAAGAGAACGGCCTCAAAGTGTAACCGATCTCGAAACGCAGATTGGAACTGGACAACCCCGAAATGGTGATGCTGCCTTTGCCGATTATCTTATCAATATTGGTATTTCTTACAGGATTAGAGGAAAAGAAGTTGATAAACTTGAATCCAAATCAGATTTTCAGATCGATTAATAAAGCCCTTAATATTTTTAGTTGGAATTGAGGCAAACAAAAGCCTCCCGATACAGCGGGAGGTTTTTTTAGATTTTTTCTATTGCATCCCAGTTAACTTGCTTCAGAATAAAACCTGGAAATATGGATAAAGCTTTTATGACACATATTTTCATCAGATCCCTCAAGGCGCCATGCTTTTAATTCAAATTCGGAAGCCTTATTTTATAAAACTACCTTAAAATCTTCTTTGATTCTCTATACAAAGGGTTAAAAATTGATCTTCAGGAGTTTCACTGTTTTTTCTTCAAAGGAAAAATTCTACCTTAAAAAGAAAAATGGAACATATAGTCAAAATTCAATCGGTAGGTAATGTAACTCATGACGTAAAGCGTTTCAGGACGGACAAGCCTTCAGGTTACAGTTTTACTCCGGGGCATGCCACAGAAGTTTCTATTAATAACAAAGACTGGAGGGATGAAAAAAGACCTTTTACATTTACCAGTCTCAACCAGGACCCTTTCCTTGAATTTACTATTAAGATTTACCCGGAACATAATGGCGTTACCGAACAACTGGGGAAGTTGCAACCAGGTGATGAACTCATAGTCAGGGATACCTGGGGAGCCATTGAGTATAAAGGGCCGGGATATATCATTGCCGGAGGTGCCGGCATCACACCCTATCTGGCTATCTTACGGGACCTGAGGCGTGAAGGTGATTTAAAGGATATTATTCTTTTCTTTTCCAATAAGACCGATGAAGATATAATTCTGAAGGATGAACTGGATGTTATGCTTGGGGAAAATGTAAAATATGTGATCACCGACCAGGAGGATACTGATTATATAAATGCCTATATAGATAAAGATTTTCTGCTTAACAATGTAGAAGATTTCGATTCACGTTTTTACGTATGTGGCCCTCCGGAGATGACCAAAACGATCAGTGAAATACTTGAAGACTTGGGTGCTTCTTCTAACTCAGTCCAGTTGGATGACCAGTAAGAGGCTATTTCATTTCAAAAGCCTGGACATATTTAACCACTTCAGTAAGTGACTTTATTTCCAGCTTTTTTTTGATATTTTTCCAGTGAGTACGAAGAGTTTGTATAGAAATGAATAGCTCGTCGGCTATTTCCTGCTGCTTTAAACCCTTTGAAAATATCACGAGGATTTCTTTTTCCCTTTTGGTTAGTTTGGAGTACTTTTCGATATTTGATTTAATGAATTTGTTTTCTTCAATAAGATTGCTGAAAGATTTTATTGTATTGAATATATCCCCTGAAGGTCGTTTGATTTTAATGATAGAATTCCCGTTTTCATCTATGCCTTCAAATAATATGGTGATTTCAGAATTTGTATCATGTGCGGTATCGGACTCATCAAGCCATTCCCGGGCTTCTTTCTCCGAGGCGAAATGATTGTGATTAACTATGGAACTTGTTTCTTCAAAAGAATTTATAACGCTTAGATGTACAAGCACGTCTTTTCCCACTACAAAAGCTACCTTTTCATTGCCATTTTCAACACATGGAATGTTCACATTTGTTTCTATCCATTCATCCATTTGTTTGTCAAGAGGTAATGAAAAATGCTGTTGTAGCCATAAGGCCTGGGAGGGCCTATATTTTTCGTATAAACCGGTGTAGTTTAAAAGTTCTACTTTCAGAGTTTTGAAGGAAGCAGGGGACGATTTCCAGAACTGTACAAAGCGATCATTTTCTTTTTCAAACTGAATAATGAGATAATCACTTTCATATATTTTCATTGAAATACTTTTTAATGCCGCGTAAGAGCCCATGAAGCTAATGAAAATTTATATAAACACCTGAAATTACTTATAAATAAACTGGTTTTCTGGACCGTATTTACCAGTTGATAGCTGATTTTACTATTAGTATTTCTCTCGATATATTTACTTTGAGTAAATAAAACTTGACATATTCGGATTTTTGGATATATTTGTGTAAAGTTTACTTTACTAAAAATCAAATATACTTTACTATGAAGAATAATAAATTAACTGCCAGGAACAAAAGGAAGAGCATTAATCTGGCACTTTGGACGGCTGCATGGGTTTTAACTATTGCTTTAGTCTCTTTCGGGTATAAATTCTGTTATCAGAGCCCTGTTATATCGATTATAACAATTTCTGTAAACCTCCTAATTGGGATAGGAATGATTATAGCTAATATGAAATACCTTAATGGGCTGGACGAGTTACAGCGTAAGATAAGTCTGGAAGCTATGGGGATTACACTGGGCGTGACGCTTGTAGTAGGACTTGGTTATTCCATGCTGGATACTACTAATGTGATCTCCAATGATGCCGAGATATCTTATTTAGTGATAGTGATGGGACTTACTTATATCGTGGCAACTGTAATTAATAACATTAAGTACAAATGAAAAATCGTCTAAAAGTACTAAGAGCGGAAAAGGAAATGACACAGGCCCAGCTGGCTGAGGAGACGGGTGTTTCCAGACAGACTATAAACGCCATTGAAAAAGGAAAATTTGATCCCAGTTTACCACTTGCGTTTAAGATCTCAAGATTGTTCGGCCTGCCAATAGAAGAAATTTTTGAGGACGAAAGCTAAGTTTTTTTAATATTCCTTATTTCATAGCATACACAACGCTCCAGGCTTTTATGGTCTTTTAAAAAAGGATTATCAAAATCGGTATGTTTTTCCATGCCGATTTTCTTCATAACCTGAATTGATCTTTTATTAATTACGGGAGCTATGGACCTAATCTTCTCAATATCCAGATCCTTAAAACCATAATCGAGACAGGCTTTGGCGCCTTCGGTTGCAAAACCCTGACCCCAGTATTCCGCATCCAGTCTCCAGCCTATATCGATGCATGGAGTAACTACAGATTCATAATTTTGCTCTGCGAGACCGGTAAAACCGACGAATTCTCCCGTATTTAGTTTTTCCACCGCAAAATAGCAGAATCCATGTGCGGTGAGCATTTCCTTCATTCGGCTGATGAAGTGTTTGGTGTCTTCTCTGCTTACTATCGAAGGAAAGAATTCCATTACCCGTTTGTCTGAATTGATCTTATAAAGCTTATCAAGATCGGTCTCCTGCCAGTTTCTGAAGCCCAGCCTGGCAGATTTGAAAATATACCTTTCTTTCATTTTATGATTAGCGAGATTTTGACTGCGAAAATAAGCCAAGTGTCATAATTGTTATGATACTGCTTCGGCATATTTCCTGAAATTATTAAGGATGCTCTGCCATCCGGCCTTTTGTTGTTCCAGTGAATGCGTTTCTTCAGCTTCAAAACTCTCAGTTAGTCTGGTCCCGTTTTCCAGGGGGGTGAATTCTATCTGCACTTTCCTTCCATCATCAAGATAATAACTGATAAGTTCATAGGGTTTCACCTCTTCATAAGTCCCACTGAAATCGAATCCCATGCTTCCATCTTTCGCTTCCATGCGAGAAGTGATCTTTCCGCCTGGTCTCAGGTCATTTTCTGCCATCGGGCAATGCCAGTCGTCTGAAGCAAAGTTCCACATTGTGATATGTTGAGGTTTGTTCCAGTATTCCCAGACCTTTTCTGCAGGAAGCCGAAGTTCTGTTTCAACCTTTAAGGTCTTCTTTGAGTTTTGCTCCATGGTTCAGTTGGTTTATTTTGTGTATTAAGTTTTAGGCAACAGTGATAGGACTTCCCTGGCCTGGTTATAATGTCTTTCTTCATGAGTTACTATGATGTCGAAGGCCATTTCAAGCTTGTATACGATATTCCTGTTTGCAGGAGAAGAGATAACCATATTCTGATGTACGAAATCAGCAGAATCTCTAATATAACCTTTAAGTTTATCCTGGTTTTCCTGGAATTCTTTCAGGATGCTTTTGGGAAGATCGCTTTTAGAAGGCTCCCAGATAGGGAAGGTCTTCATTTTCTTCTGGCGGCCTGGATCTACAGATTTCTTTATCATATTTCCGAAAAACGATACCACAAATCCAAATCGGGCAATAAAGGGAAGCTCCTGATTCCCTTTTTTAAGGTTTTCAAATGTGGGGAAGTAAGACCTGTTGAGGTTTATTAAATGATCAATATTCTGAGCTATGCTCCAGGTTTGCATATCAGGTTTCCTGTTGAGGTCTTCCTTGCTCAAATCACCAAAACTATCCAGGAATTTTGTGGTGATATCATCAATGCGACTAATCCATTTTTCCATTTTTTATTAAAATATATGGCTTATGGTTTCTATAATGAATTTAATGATTTTTTCATTAGAAAGCTTTCTCTACATTTCTAAAACCATGAAAGAATTAGATTCTTCATGAAATCAATCATCTGTTTTTAGAATATGTAGTAAATTGTAAAAATAATGTTACGTAAATAAAAAATCTTATTTTTAATTATTTTTTGGGTTTTAAAATTTAAATCTTACTTTTCGAAAACGTTTAAAATATTTTATGAAAGTTTTTAAATCATGGCTACTCTATGCTATTGTCACTACAATATTCTGGGGCGTTTGGGGAGCATTCATTGAGATACCAGAAAAAGCGGGTTTCCCGGCTACTTTGGGTTATGTTGTTTGGTCGCTTACCATGATTCCGTGTGCGCTTTTCGCTTTGCATCGTATAAAATGGAAAATTGAAATAGATAAGAAGTCGATTTTCTTGGGATCAGCAATTGGTATACTGGGAGCAGGAGGCCAGTTACTCCTATTTCAAGCACTGAGGGATGGCCCCGCATACATTATTTTTCCCTTGATATCTCTTTCTCCTGCACTTACTATTCTATTGTCGGTCACACTACTAAAGGAAAAAACTACATTGCTAAAATGGATCGGAATTTTCACTGCTATAACAGCCATTTTTTTCCTTTCATATCAAGAACCAGGAGCATCTGATGGTCGTGGTTATCTTTGGCTGGCACTGTCCATAATGGTTTTCATTGCATGGGGTGTACAAGCTTTTGTAATGAAGTTCTCCAATGAAACTATGAAAGCCGAAAGCATCTTTTTTTTCATGACCATAACGGCTATACTTCTTGCTCCTTTTGCTCTTTGGATGACAGATTTTTCCCAGCCAATTAACTGGGGATTTAAAGGGCCATACCTTGCCGCTTTGGTGCACATACTTAATGCTGTGGGGGCTCTAACGCTTGTCTATGCTTTTCGCTACGGAAAAGCTATTATTGTTGCACCTCTTACTGGTTTGGCACCGCTAATTACGATCATTTTGTCTCTTCTAATATATGGCGTGATGCCTGGCCCAATTCTAATTATTGGATTAATATTGGCTATGGTGGCAATATTAATCTTATCAATTTAAAATTAAATAAAAGTGATCTGGAAGATATATTAATAGAGGACAGGAAGATTTTATAAAAGTTAATTTATTCGATCCTGAGTATTATGGATTCTTCTCCTCTCATCTGTGACGTTGAGGTATAACTCGCAGTCAGGACATATATTCCCTTAGCAGAGTTTTCGGGTTTTTTCATTATTCGGAATGTTCCTTCCAGACCAATAAGAATCCATTTATTTCTTTTCTCGCCTTGTTCAAGAATATATGCGGCCATTTGTTCGGATTCTTTATCTGTTAAATTTTTATTTGCAGCCATTACGGAGCTACCCCAGACTCCTGAGGATCCTTCAGAAATACTTTGGGCTAGAGCTTTGATATCACTTTTATTATATTTTTTTGCAATTTCTGAGAAGGAAGGCCCCGCAAGTCGTGCTTTGTCTGCATGACATCTAAAACAGGTAGATCTTTGCATTAATATAATGCCATTTTGTTGTGATGCCTCTTCAGAAATGTCTGTGTTATTCCTAGTTTGTTTCTCAGTAGTAACAGGATAGTATTCTATTTCTAACAAAACTGCATTGCTATTTATTTCACCATATTTAGAATCGCCATCTATCTTGTCCGAAACTTTGATAGTATAACGAATTTGTGTTCCCCATGAATATGTTCCTTTATCATCATGTACAACTAATTCTATTTGTGGAACAGAATCTTTTTGTGACGGATTTGATATATTTTTATTTCCGATGATTTTCAAAGGATCTATTGATAATAGGCGGAGAACCAAATCCTTTTCAAAAGGACTTTTTGCTTTATCCTTAAATGGTAGATTAAAAGTTATTAAAGCAGAACCAACTGCAATTGTAAAAAATAGAGAAGGGTACTTCATAGTCGGATATTAATTCAAAAATCTTCTAACGAATTAGGCTTGATCAATTTCCAAAGCCACTCTATTAGCGGAATTTGTGGCTGCCTCCATTCCCCAACTTCTATTATCAGTATGAGCTCCTCCAAAATGAATTCTGCCATGGGGTGTCATAATGTGAGGCCAAAATTTTGATAATTCGCCTAAACCGCCGAAACCATGGCGTTCACAACCGTTTACAAATTCATCTGCTGACCAATCCTTAACTAACACCTGTTCAATATCAATATTAGATCTATTGCCAGGATAAAGTTCCCTGAATGCTTCTAACGTGCGTAAAGGATTTGTTCCTCCGGGTGCTTTAGCCATTAGCGAGACCCGCTTTGTATCTACTTCATCCGCAACTTCCCAAATCGTTCTCAAAGCAGGATGATTAAAGGTTAAATTTATGGTTGTATTATCTTTTAACCAGAATTTAGACCTGGCCTGAAATACAATTCTTGTGGTCTGGTCATATGCAAGATTATCAAAAATGAATATTTTTTCATCTGGTAATTGTGGAGTTATTTTAATTGTTCTAAGTGCAGTTGTTCGAAGACAGCAGGCCAGATAATCTGCTGATATTTCCTTTTCTTTTCCGAACTCTCTATATTTTACAGTTACTCCTGTTTCTCCATTTTTAATTTCTAAAATTTTGCAGCCAAGTTTTATTCTTGTACCTAACCGGCTGCCTAATTCATTGGTAAGCCTCTGATTACCTCCTTTGATGTGAAAAAGTTCGAAATCATCATCATAGCCGCGCTTATGCCTGATATAGGCCTGCCAAATAGCATACAAAGCAGAAGTATTATTTCCACCTAAAATGCTGCTGGCTGCATTTGATGCTCCTCCTTTCTTATATATTTCAGAAACTGGAACTTTTTCCAGATGATCATAACCAATTCCAAAAGGCTGATATTCATCGCTAAATTTATCGAAATAGGGTTTTAAATAGAGCATTTCCAGATTGGAGGAGGGGTTTGACTCAAGATATCTCGACTCGCTTTTGTTGAACCCGCCCAATTGCTTAATCCTTTGCTCATATTTTTCTTTTTGCATTTCATCAGTATACCAAATGTTGTCAATTCTGGTAAGCCTGTTTTCTCGATGAAAATAAGGAAGAACCGGGAGATTAAACTCTTCAATGTACTTCCAGTAATTTTTGTATCCTGGTCTTGTGAAGTTTTCTGCTCCAAAATCGGCATACAGTCCGTCAGCAAGGCCATCATGTACTGATAGTACAGCTCCACCATAGCGTCCCGATGCGTCTAAAACGATTACTTCATGACCCTTTTTAATTAATTCATATGCACAGCTAAGTCCGCTAATTCCTGCTCCCCCAACTATAACTTTTTTCTTTTTTCCGGCGGTTATTTGAGTTTTATCATGATTTTCTGGAGGGAGTTTAACATCAAAAACCTCGTTATCAACACCATATGGTAGAATAGTACCTATACTTCCAACAACTGCTTTTTTTATAAAATCTCTTCTTTCAATTTGACCCATATTATTAGGATGTTAAGTCACCTATTCGGAGCTGCTTTTTAATTCAAAAAAAGGGTTATATCTAATATTCTTTCAATTGTATTATAAAACTTAACTCGGATTGATTATAATTATTTTTAATCTGATTAAGAACAGTGCAAAAGGAAAATTTAAAAATCACCTGATGGTTGAGCTTCTATTAAAAGAAACTTTTTAAAAGAAACATCCACAAAAGGATTTGAAGATTGGATTCTCCCTAACTCTATATTGTCAAAATAATTTATCAATACATATTTTGTATTCTCTGCTAAACCTCTAAGTTCTATTTTTCCATTCCAGGAATCTGCATAAAAAGCATAGTATAAAGAACCATTCTTTTTTATCACGTGAGCTTCAGGCTTATCGTATCCTATATCATAAAGACTACCTAAGTATTCTTCCTTTGATAACATTTTTTCATTATAAAGCGAGAACCATTTACGCCAAATTTTCTCCTTCTCTTCAGTTAATAAAAACTTAGATGATTCTTCGTTCTCTCTGGAACTTGGTACAGTGAACTTGGTACCCAACACAGCTCCTATACCAAAGGAACTTGCAAAATCATTTCCATTATCACTCAATTCTACATGATCTCCGTAATAAGCAGTCTTTGGTACTAAAGCTTTGTATGTTTTTCCTTTATGCCGGATTTGCCAGCTCGATAAGGGATCAGAAGAAACCGCTTGATTCATAGATGCCATATTATAATACGACATGCAGGTTCCACAAGGACAATTCTCGATAACTGCATTTGGTTTGATCTGCCGGGCTTCAGCATAAATCATATGAAAAAAATCTGGTAGGCCCTGAGGAGCTTCTAGAGGGTTTTGGAGAGAATAATCTGGTGCCACAGCATTCATATGTTGCCCATCCATTTTCAATCCGTCAAAATCCCATTCGTTGAGAAAAAGATCCACAATATTTTTTGTATGTTCAATAGTTTCCTCCTTAGTGGGAGAAAGATAGTAGGCATTCCACCAAGTTATGAACTGAGGAGCACCATTTTCTTGTATTATCTTCATATTTGGATGTTGTTCTAGGGCTTGGCTCCCAGGGTCGGCAGCGAGTGGGGTCCACCATATCTTAGCTTTTAATCCATATCCATGTATTTTTTCCACTAACTTTTTAATTGCATCTTCACCTTCAGGAAATCTATTAGAAGCAGGTCTCCAATCCCCTTCGGCAACTTGAAATCCATCGTCTAACACAGCCCAGTCTATACCCAGGTCCTTCACTTTTGGGAGGGTGTTAACCACTTCTTCCATTGTGAATTCTCTTCCATATCCCCAGGCGCACCAGATTGGTTCAAAAGCAGCTGCCTCTGGCTCTACTATCTCTATCCCTTTTGCCTGCATGAGCTTTGAGTATCTGGCTAGATTATCATAATAGTCCCCCTTAGTAATAGAAACGAATGTCTCAAGGGTAGAAATGGTATCTTTTGTCTTAAATACGGTACGTTCACCAAATTCCTTTGAAATACCTACTAAGACCTTGGAATCTCTAAACATTTCCGTAGGAAGATTAATAAGTTCAGGTGTAAGAGATAAATGGCCTACTGCAATGTTTATGTCGGGTCTCCAAACGCTGGTAACCGGTATGCCACCTCCATAGTCAGTATCATTCATTCCCATGTAATTTTTTTGGTAATAACCAGGTTCTAGAGGTTTTATCCAATCACTTCGACTTGAAGATGAGCTACCTTGAAAAGCCCAAAAAGGAGGTTCATCTCCCTGGGGAAGAATTTTATAATTTTCATTGATCCATTTTTCAATAAAGACATCTTCATTAGATGCGTTTACATATTGCACTTCCCTTGTAATCAGACCAGGAAAATCGTCATAAGCGATTAATTTTAAATATTTTTCTAATTTTAGTCCATTCTTAGTAAATACTCCTTTTACCATCCATTCCCTTCCAGATAACTCCCCTTTTAAGGCTTTCTCCTTAACATCTTTTAATGCAAAGTCGGTGATCATCATATTATCAATAATAATTTTTTCTGAAGGTTGGTAATCAAGCATAATGGGCTTAGTGCCGGGGAGAGTAGAAGTGAGACGCGTATGAAGATTTGCATTTACTTCAAAAACTAAATTACCATGATTTATCTTTAGTGGTTCCTCTGATTCTTCGCTATTTGCAAAAGCTGTGATTGCCAACATTGCGAATAAAACCAGTGTTAGATTTAAAAACTTCTTTCTAATGTAATATTTGCTTTGCATTTTCATAATATATTTTATTTAAAACCTGGTCTGATAAGCCAAATCCATTTAAAGGCCAATGGTAACTAAACAAATCCTTTTGATAAAAATGTTCATCTTCGGTCTCCAAAATTCGGAAAGTAGTAGAATACATTGATGGCAACATTCCCATATCGGTACCATAAAGTAACCTGTCCGGATATTTGTTATAAAACTTCTTAACACGGCGTGGAATAGGAGCAGTTTCCGCGTAACGAGCAGCAATATCTGCATATAAATTAGGATACTTGTCAAAAAGATTGCCCAAAATCGTGAGATCATAGCTGGTATTAGCAAAGTGACATGCAATAAAATTTGTTTCAGGATTTTTGTTTACTGCATTTTCAAGAGTTTTTATAAGTTCCGGATGATTCAAAATTCCCTCCTTGTTCATATCTACCTTCCATTTCTTAGCATTCATGAGTCCGTCATTGTGCTCGTCGATGGGCTGATACATCCAGAATGGTTCTGCAACGTGGATACTTACAGGCATGCCTAGTTCTCCACATTTTTTAAGAAGGGGTGTCATCCTGTCGTCGTCAATATGCATACCTATAGCCGCTGTAGGTTTGGAATATAGCAAACCTTCCCCTTTATCTCCTAATTCTCCTATACCCCGTGCTCCTTTTTTATAACATCGCACCAATTCTTTTATAGCCTTATTAGTCCACCCAGGCTCTTTATACCCAGTATAGTCAATTCCGCACCATATCTCAAAACGATCCCCGTACTTAGAATAGACATCATATATGCTATCAAAGGCTTCTCCTGTTTGGTAGGTTTGTATGATTGTTTTTTCTATACCTGCTTTGTCCATGGTTGCAACCCACTTTTCAATTTCTGAAATAGATTTTGCGTATGGATGGGAATGAATGTCGATTACTGGAAATTTTGCCTTTACTGGAGAGGTCTTTTGTATTTCGTATAAAGAAACAGGATTATAATCTTTTAAAAGTATGTCCCCTTCTTGCCCGAAGGAGAATTCTGCAGTTAGAATAAGGACTAAAAAGGTCGTAAAAATTTTTGATGTCATATTATTAATTTTTAATGGGAGTTATTCGATATTTTTTTCAGTATATACTTAGGATGTTAATTGATATTCTATATCTCTAATTATTTCAATTTTCAGATGATATTTGTTGATCATACCTTGAAGAATATTTTCTTTTGATATAACCAAAAGCATAAATACCACTGAATTAAGAATAATATTATGGAGGACATAATTAAAATTGCAGAGTGAGTTAATCCTATTGGGGAAATAATACCATTTACTATTGTGTAGGAATAATCATAGAGCCAGTGATGAACGACGATTTCGAAGAAAAGATAAATAAATATAGAATTCATTCCCACTATAGTGAAAAAGCTCAAAAATTTTTTGTGTTTCAGTAGGTCTATCCAATAATAAAGAAAAGCCAATGCTAATAAGCACCATCCTCCTGAAACAAGTGTGAAGGAAGAAGTAGCAATTTTTTTGATAATTGGGGTGATGTCTAAAATATCAAGGAGATAACCCGTGAATAGAGTAATTACCCCAAAAATTATAATATAACCAAGCTTACCTTTAACAGTGTGTTTCCTAAGCAACCACTTACCTGCAACGGCACCCCAAATTGTATGTGCAGCTGTTGGAATGGCATTTACAGCAACCCAACCGCCAGAATTTATCTTATTCATAAGAATCAAGTCAATATAATTGCCAAAATTATGTTGATTTATAAATGGTTGGTCGAAACCGGGGATATTAGTAAAACGATATAACCATTCAGTTAATACAAGCAGTCCAATACTAAATAGAATTTGATAACTCGGTTTCCATCGAAATATTAGAAAAGCAACTAGCAAGGTAAACGACAATTGTGATAATACGTTCCAGAGTTCAAATGACAAGCTATCACCCCTCACAGCATAAATCAAAATTCCCCAAAAGAGTAACCACATACTTCGCTTCAAAGTTCTTGTTGCCTGTTGTTCCCATGGCCGACCTTTAGAAGTTTGTTTTGTAAGTGAAAAAGCCATGGCTGTTCCGGCAATAAACATAAACGCTGGTTGAATGAGATCCCAGAAGCGTAATCCGTGCCAGGCATGATGAGTAAACTGAACAGCTATAGAGTGCAAAAAGGAAGATGGGGTACTTGTATTGACAAGATGTTTATATAAGCCTGCTGCTTCCAACATTAAAAGAACCATAATTAATCCTCGATAGAAATCCAGGGAAAGGAGTCTTTCATTCTTTTTTACTACTTCACTTGATTCATTTTTTTTCAATGAATCAACATGACCTGACAAAACAGTATTTTTTCTCGTAGGTTCTTTAATTTTCACATTATCATTCTCCATTATCATCTTAATTTTAATTAATAATGTTATTGGCTATACGTAATTGTCTCTATGCAATTCTGTTTATTCAAATTTTAACAGATACCTTCATTTTGTAAAGCCTAATGCAGGATCTGTAATTATTAGATCTTAAAATCCTCCCTGTATTAATAATCTTCTATTTTTCTTGCATTCTCATGATAAATACTTTTCAGGACATCCTTATTTAGTGAAAGACCGTACATTGGCCATTTGTAACCAACCAGGTCTGTTAGATAAAAATGTTCATCTTGGGTTTCAAGAACTCTGAAAGTCATTCGAAACATTTCCTCGAGATCGGTATTATTACCATAATCACTCTGCTTGTCCCATACCTCCCAGCCATAGTCAGTTCCATAAACAATACGATCTTGATATTTTGTGAAAAAGGCTGCGGTACCGCGTGGAATTGTAGAAAACTCAGCAAAACGTGCAGAGATGTCAGCATAAAGATTTGGGAATTCATCAAACAATCCCCCTAAAATTGAAAGATCATATGTGCAATTTGCCAAATGAGAAGCTACAAAAATAGTGTTGGGATGACGGTCAAGGGTGTTAGAGAAAATATCCATGAGTCCATTAAAATCAACTTTCTTTTCCTTATCGGTAACTCTCCAGGTCCAGGACCGGGGTAAGCCATCGTTAATTGAATCCATGTTTTCATACATCCAAATGGGATCGGCCATGTGTAGATTGACTGGAATTTTTAATTCTGCACAGGCTTCAAATAGTGCATCCATTCTTGGGTCATCGGGATGTAAACCTTCGACTAACCCCGTGCCTTTGTCATGAAGTTCTCCCACCCCGGCAGCCCCTTTTTCTACACATCGGCGAAGTTCCTTTAATGATCTTTGCTGCCAGCCTTTTTTTTCAAAATCAGAGAGGTCGAATCCGCAGTAAACATCAAAGCGAGCTGGGTAATTTGAGTATAGTGCATAAATTGAATCAAATTTTGCACCGGTGGCATTGGTTAATACAACAGATTTTTCAATGCCTAATTTGTCCATTATTTCAACTCGCTTGGCAATATCTTTAGCGTTTTTAGTATAATGGTGCGCATGCATGTCTATTACAGAAAATTCAGCCTTATCTATCTCAGTAGCCTGTACTTTATATACTGAACGTGGATTCCAGTCTTTTTGTAAAAGCATCTCCGGACTTGTCTTTTCAACATGACCCCGGTCATTACTTTGATTACAACCAGCAATTGTAATAATTAGCAGTCCTGCAACAATTGGCCAAATAATGTTTTTCATAATTTGATATTTTAATTTCTTAAACAAAAGAAAGTGGAGCCCTCGTTTTCCATTTACCTTTTGTAAAGTCGGGAACATCTACCGTTTTGCTGTTGTTTGCAACTGATTTTACAGTTAAAGGAAATATAATGCTACTTGTTACAGAATCATAAACATCAAAATAAGGTGTACTACCTTCACGCAGTGCCTTAATCAATAAATGCCAGGTTAAAGGCGTTTTGTTTCCGCTCCCTCCATGTCCTCTTATTGCCGATTTACGTGGTGCCGGGTTATAATTTTTAAGTAAGGGGTGTTTATATTCTTCTAAATATTTACTGGCCGATTCCCACTGATGTGCTTTCGGACTTCTCCCCTCAAGATAAATTTTAGGTTCTTCTAGTGCGCCTCCATTTAAATAAACGCCTTTTGTTCCTTGAATTTTGAATAATTCCCTGGGGTGGGGGGTATTAGTGTCATAATTTAAGGTGATCAATTTTCCATTTACAGTTCGTATTAAAGTAGCGTTCACATCGCCTTGTTTGAATTTCATCTTGGCCTGCTCAGAATTTTTCCCATAATTTAGAACTGCATAATCATGGAGCATTTCTGCTTTTGAACTCATCGAAACCAAATGATCCATTCTATCCCCATGATTTATATTTTCGTAAGCCATTATTTTGTTCATAGGATGATCAGGATACAGATTTCCGTTGTGAGTTACATCGTATGCTAAACGCCAGGGTTCTTCTGCAGGATTGTTTTTTACAAATCTGAGATCATGCACATAACCACTCTCTGAATGCAATATTTCACCGAACACTCCCTTTTGTACCATGTTTAATAAAGTAAGGCCATCAGTGCTTTCCAACATTGCCTGTTCCAATGCAAGGGATGCCCATTTTCCTGTTTTTTCAAAAGTTTCAACCAATTCCCAGGCATCATCCACAGTTAGTATAATTGGGACTTCACAAACCGCATGTTTATTATTTCTCATAGCTGCAAGACAAATAGGTGCATGCCATTCCCAGGAGGTAGAACAAATTACCGCATCCAATTCTTCTTCTTCACATAGCCGTCTGAAGTCTGTTGGCCCTCGATCATATAATGTTGGAGTTGGTTGACCGGATTCCTCTATCCATCTTTTTGCCCGGTATAGCCGTTCAGGTTTGATTTCACAAATTGCCGGCACAACTACTCCTTCCATGCCTAATGCAACATCTAGATGATAGGAGCCTCTACCTCCAATTCCTACAAAGCCCAAGCGCACTGGTTTGTCATTATTTGCTAAACTTTGTGGCATTAAGTCAAAAGGTAAGCCAGACCCCATCATAGCAATACCACCCATGGCCATGGAGGAATTTGTTAAGAATTTTCTACGGCTATAATCACTATCGCTCATAATTCAATGTTTAATTGTTTATTTTAAGAGAAACCCAATTTTTTTTGTGCATTCTTGAAATAGATTTTATCAATAACCTTTTTAGGTAATTTAAGCCCTCTAAAACTCCCATGGCCTTTTAGGTTCATTTTATGGTCTGTAGCAAAAAACCTCCAGTCTTCTATCCAATTGTTGTGGATTTTATTTTTTATTTTTTCCGGGTTTTCCGAAGAATTAATGCTTGTGTCAGTGGCATAAATCAATCTATCCTGATATTTGATAAAAAAATTTCGTGTTTTTTCCCGGTTCCTTATTGTATGTAATTGAAGGTTTGATATTCGAGAAAGGTCTACATCCATATTGGGATATTTGTCTAACCTTTTAGCTAGTTCCTCTAAATTCCATTCCATACTTCCTAAATGAGCTCCTATAAATTTTAGTTCAGGATGCTTATTAAGCATATTGTCTCTTGCATTTATTTGGTCCCAATAGGAAGGAAATTCCGGATGCAGATACATGTGATATTCCGGATGAGAACCATAATAGTTTTGGCTGAAAGTCATTTCATCTAATGGAAGCCAGCAATCTCTGGGTTCGCCATTATGCCCTATAACTGCAATATTTTTTTTGGATAGAAAATCTAAGATTAGGTCTAACCTGGGGTTATCGACCATTACAAAATTCCCTTTGGCATCTCGTAAGTCCATTCCGATATTTTTCCAGATTTTGACTGCTTTAGCCCCTTTAGAAAAAGAATTCTCTAAATGAGAAATTGTTTTACTGAGCCAATTGTCGTTCTCCCAATCATCTACTGAAAATGTTGTCGCAAAAATCATTTGATCAGAAAAATCTTCAAAATGGCTTATGGCAACCTTCTCCTGTTCTTCCATGGGCAAACCAAAAGGTCGATCATCAACAATATTTAAGAATTTGAAATTGTCTTTTTTTACCAAGTCTATGAAATAAGTATCGTATGTATTTATATGAATATGACTATCAAACTTTTTGACATATTGATAATCTTCCATATCGTAATATGAACTCACTACTTGTGTTACTTCATAATCACAGCATACTGATCTTGGCGTTGAAAAACATAGAAGAAGCCAAAACGGCATTAAATTAAACCTCATATTCAAAAACTTACTCATATGTTTATTATCGTTTTTCTTGTTTTTAGACTTCTTTGGTATTACACTATGGTTTTTGAGTTAAATTTGGTTTCGGAACTAATTTCACTTCCGGCTTATAAAAAAATCATCCATAGATTTATTATGACAACCAGTTGTGTGAACAATACCTTTTTATAACTCTATTATATTTTTTAAGGCACTTAGATATTCTCAACAACATATAGCGATTCAGACTTAGCATCATTGGAGTTTGACCTCGTAATAATCGCCGCGGAAGATGTATCGGGATCAACCTTCAGATCTTAAAACAATTACACCAACATTTATTTTGCAACAAAACAGTCATGTCATACATGTAAAATCATTTAATTCTTCACCAGAGAACTTCAGTGGTTGAACGGGATAGTTATGAGCACTCCTAGTATATCCTCATAAAATATTCTCAATAACCGACTCTTGTAGTTCAACTAGTTACCATTCTGATTTGAAGGTTATTCCTGTCTATCTCTGCAGGAATCAATCTTCATAAGATATCTATAAAGCAGTATTTTCACGAATCTTATAAATAAGAATTTTTGGGAATCTCTAATCATTTTGTTTGGTGTTCTGATTTATTTATTTCACTTCGAATAAATTCTTAAAATAAGGTTTCATAACTATAAAAAACATTTTATATCTTTCGAAAACTTTTACTAAAGTAATTATTAATTTGATTTAATAAAATTAAAATGCCGATTTATGTGGAATAATTTCAAAAAATTCATAAAAAGATTTAATTTATGTATTAAGGAATGGAATAATACTTTTCATTTAAGAAAATGAATAAAATAAAATATAAGTTATATTGTAGGGTTACATTTTGTTAATTGTAAGTATCGGCTTTTAAAGCTTTTATAATTACTGGAATAAGTTGTGTCGATCCTAAAAAGATATAACCAATTATTCTTACTATCCCACAGATTATAATTTTCGTTAAATAATCCAAAAATTAGAATCATGAAAATATCTTTTTACAGGAGGCTTTTAAAAGCTTTAATTTTTTTGATGTCCTCTTTTTATATTGTAAATGCCCAAAGAGCAACAGACTCCTCGAGAGTAAGGCTTCTTTCTAATGAAAATTGGTGGGCAGGTGTTGTAAGGGATGGGAATTTAATGCCCTTTGGCTCGGGGTCTGCATACTCAGTAAATATGTGGGCAAATAATAAGGGGAATCAAATTCAACCTTTACTTTTATCTGATAAAGGAAGGGTTATCTGGTCCGACTCACCTATAAAATTCTCTATTAATGAAAATATAATTAAGGTTGAATCATTTGGTTCGCCAATTGAAATCTCTCAAGCAAATGGTAAAAGCAATTTAAAAGATGCTTTTAAATACGCTTCGTTTAAATATTTTCCCCCATCTGGTAAAATTCCTGATATCCTTCTGTTTACAAAACCTCAATACAACACATGGATTGAACTCATGTATGACCAGAACCAAAAGGATATTCTGGAATATGCAGAAAATATTGTCTCTAACGGGTTTCCCCCTGGTGTCATAATGATTGATGATAACTGGCAGGAGGATTACGGTAAGTGGGAATTTCACAAAGGAAGGTTCAGTGAACCTAAAGCTATGGTTAATTCATTACATGCAATGGGATTCAAGGTTATGCTTTGGGTTTGCCCTTTTATTAGTCCGGACAGCGATATTTATAGAGAACTGAAAACTAAAAAATATCTCATCCAGGAAACCACAGGTGATAATAACCCTTTAATCGTGCGTTGGTGGAATGGTGCCAGTGCAGTATTGGATTTCACTAATCCTGGAGCAGTTGAATGGTTTAAAGAACAACTCCATACTCTTAGCAATACCTATGGAATTGATGGTTTTAAATTTGATGCAGGTGACAGCTATTTTTATAAGGGGCCATTACTATCCTACAAAGAGGTGACACCAAATTATCATACATTAACTTTTCAACAATTTGGGCTTGAATATCCGCTGAATGAATATAGAGCCAGCTGGAAAATGGGAGGGCAGCCACTTGCACAAAGATTACACGATAAAGATCATAATTGGGAAGATTTACAGATATTAATACCTCAGATGCTTCTTCAGGGAATTATTGGATATCCTTTCAATGCACCGGACATGATTGGAGGAGGCCAATTTGGTTCCTTTCTTAATCTTGATGCCGTAGATCAGGAATTGATCGTACGTTCCACGCAAGTCCATGCTCTTATGCCAATGATGCAATTTTCAGTAGCCCCCTGGCGGGTTTTAGATGAAGAACATTTGAAGGCCGTTAAAACAGCTGTGGGAGTAAGGGAGCATTATATGCCCGTCATTTTAGATTTAGTCGAAAAGGCTGCAAAAAACGGAGATCCTATTGTTAGGTTGATGGAATATGAATTTCCTGATGCCGGTTTTGAAGAAATAAAAGATCAGTTCATGTTGGGCAGCGATATATTGGTAGCCCCTGTCTTAAAAAAAGGAGCCTCTTCAAGGAAAGTAATGTTTCCGAAAGGTGAATGGATCTGGAAAGGTAAAAACTACAAGGGTGGGACTACGACTGAAGTGACGGTTGGCCTGGATGATTTACCGGTATTTCGAAGAAAATGAACTTTGATACAATCCACAAAAAATTTCATTTAATTTGATAATGCAAAACAAATAAAAAGGATTCGAAAATTTTTTAGTTTCATTTAATTTGTTTTAATTTGAAATTAACAAGTTCAGAAATTCATTCCTGTTAGAAAACAATAATTATAAGAACTTCAGAAGAAGGCTATCTTTCGATAATTTTCATTTGATTATTAGCTATGATAAACCTTTAAAGATTTTTGAATTATGCATTTAAAAATCAAGGCTGTTAAAGGTTGTGCTTAAATTCTAAAGTAATGAATGATTTCATTCGGGTTCTGTGGAAAATTATAGGACTGTGCTACTGAACCTGCTTTATAACTTTTAAAAAAGGTTAAAAGTAAAATGGAGTTGAACAAATAATTGATAACGGCAATCGAGAAAACAAAAATTTGCAAGTTCTAAAGAAATGTTATCAGAAGATATTAAAGGTTTTTTTAAATCTTGATCATGAACCTATTGAAAAAAACTCACAATGATTTTATCAGTGTGCCCAAATCCTTCAATTGATTGTTACGCATGGTTAGATGACTTTAGGCCAGGAAGAGTGAATAGGATACGGAGATTAATTGAATATCCTGGAGGGAAAGGTGTTCACGTTGCTCTTGCGATTAAGGAACTTGGAGAAAATGTGGATCTTTTTGGTTTTTGGGCTGGAGGTGCGGGCGATTGGATTCAAAAAATCTGTAGTGACAAAAACATTAAAATATCTGGCATATCTTTAGAAGGAAACAATAGGAAATGCTATACTTTTCGTTCTACTGATCAAAGATTTTCGAATACGGAAATTCTCGAACCTGGACCCGAAATGAAAATTGAAGAATGGGAGCAATTCAAAATTTCTTTTAGTAAAGAGATTAATGGAGCTAGTTTGATAAGTCTTTCAGGATCATGGCCAAAAAATGCTCCAGAGGATGCCTATCTTCAGTTAAACCTTCTGGCTCAATCAAAAAATAAGAAAGTTTTTCTCGATTGTAGTGGTAGTCAGCTAGAGCAGGTACTTAGTACTTCTTTTTTCGGGCTTCATTTAAATGAAAAGGAGGCAATGGCACTTTGCGGCAGTATTGAAATGAAAGACTTACTAAAGAAGCTTAATAATAAAGTTGAACTGGTAGCCCTTACAAGGGGGGAAAGAGGACTTTTGATGAGCTACAAAGGTAAAATTTATGAAGCTAACGTCGCTATTGATAATGTAATAAGTACAGTAGGGAGTGGCGATTGCCTTACTGCCGGAATTTTATGGGCCCTGCAGCAGGAAATGGATCCAAAGGATATAGCCGCTTATGGAGTGGCCTGTGGTGCTGCAAATTGCATCCATGAAGAACTTGGTATGTTAAAGAAGGAAGATGTTAAGAAGTTGTTTCCAAAAGTAAAATGTAAAATAATAAATAATGACCTCTAAGAAAATTTTAGTTGTAGGCGAACTTAACATTGATCTTATTCTGAATAAAATACAGGGTTTTCCTAAAATCGGTACGGAAATCGTGGCTGATTCCATGGATTTCACCTTAGGAAGTTCATCTGCTATTATGGCATCCAATATCTCAATATTGGGAGTGGATACTACATTTTGCGGGGTAATCGGGAACGATAATTTTGGAGATTTTGTCCTTAACCAGCTTCAATTTAAAAAGGTGGATACACAATTTATTCAACGGTCAGAAAAAAGTAAAACTGGCGTAACGGTTGTAATGAGTTACGATCAGGATCGGGCAAATATCACCTACTGTGGCGCTATGAAAGATCTGAATAAAAATTCAATCCCTTGGTCAGACATCCAGAATTTTCATCATATGCACATTTCCAGTTATTTTCTTCAGGAGGGAATTAAGGATGATATCTCCTGGATCTTCAAAAAGGCTAAAGAATCTGGACTTTCAACCTCCCTGGATCTTCAGTATGATCCTGAAGAAAAATGGGATTTTAATTATAAAGAGTGCCTTCCTTATGTAGATATTTTTTTGCCAAATGAAGATGAACTTTTAATGCTTACAGGACAGGAAAATCAAGAAGTTGCTATTGGAAAAATCAAACCTTTTTCAAATACGATTGTTATTAAATTAGGAAAAAACGGTAGCCGGCTTATAAATAACAAATCTGACATAAAAGCCGCACCTTATCTTAATAAAAAATACAAAGACGCCATTGGTGCAGGAGATTCATTTAATGCCGGTTTTATTCAAAAATTCTTAGAAGGTGCTTCGCCCGAAGATTGTCTTAAAAATGGAAATCTCATGGGATCTCTGAGTACTACCTGTGCTGGAGGAACAACAGCTTTTTCATCAAAAGAACATATAGAAGCACAAATTGAATCCTTACTTATAAACAATAACAATGAAGATTAAAGAGAAATTACAGCAATTTACGAAAGAAGGAAGAGGACTCTTAGCTACCAATTTTTATAATCTAGAAACATTACACGGGGTATTAAGAGCAGCAGCTGATTTAAATGAACCTTTAATTTTACAACTTACTCAAAGTTCTATTGATTATATGGGATTGGAAACAGCTGTAGTTTTAGGCCGAACCGGTCTAAAAGAATTTGGAGTTGAAGGATGGATCCATCTTGATCATGGCGGGTCGGTAGAATTGGCTCAAAAGTGTCTTGATGCAGGATTTGATTCTGTAATGATTGATGGCAGTGAACTTCCTTTTGAAGAAAATATAAAAATAACTAAAGAGGTGGTGAAAAGAGCCAAATCCTATGGTGCACATGTGGAAGCAGAATTAGGATATGTTGCTAAATTGGGGCAATCTCATGATCAACAAGGTTTTACACAACCTCAGCAAGCAAAAAGTTTTGTAGAAGAAACCGGAATCGATGCTCTTGCAGTTGCCATAGGTACTGCACATGGTTTTTATAGACAGGAGCCAGAGCTGCAACTGGAGTTGCTTTCCGATATTGCTAAAATCACTCCGGCTACACTCGTACTGCATGGAGGTTCAGGGGTGCCTGCCCAGCAATTACAGGCTGCAATTTCTAGAGGTATCTGTAAAGTGAACCTTGCTACAGAGATTAAAAATATTTTTATGAAGACTCTTCAAGAGGAGCTTAGGAACAATGAAGAAATAGATTTAAGAAAGGTGTTCCCGAAAGCCACTGCAGAAATCACTCATCTGGTAAAAGGGAAGCTCTTAACCGTCAAAAATGAAAAGCAATGATTAAAAAATTTATTGATGCACATGTTCATCTAAATACAACTTCCACTGAAAAGTTGGAGAAAGCAATGGAGTACAATGCTTCATTTCTATCTATAAATACTAATATTCCTTTTTTTGAATCAATTGAGAAGCAGGAAGAGGTGATACTCGAACTTCAACAAAAATATCCAGGTAAGATTCAATTCATTACAAGTTTCGATTTTAGGGATTGGGGAAAAGAAAATTTCGCTGAAGGAGCTATCGCTCAAATCAAACGCGGTATGGACAATGGCGCAGTAGGAGTAAAAATATGGAAAGACGTTGGCTTTGATCTGCATGATGAAAATGGGAATTTTGTGATGATAGATCATCCTGTTTTTGATCCTATTTTTAATTACTTGGTTAAAAATGATATTCTGCTCATTGGCCATCAAGGTGAACCCCGTAATTGTTGGTTGCCCCTGGAACAAATGACAGTAGATAGCGATAGGGAATATTTCAAAGCACACCCTGAATACCATATGTTCCTCCAAAAGGATTATCCAAGCTATGAAGATCAAATGAATGCGAGAGATCATATGTTAGAAAAATTTCCGGATTTGAGATATGTGGGACTCCACCTATTCAGCATGGAATACAGTATTGGGGAGGTGGGAACACGACTTGATAAATATCCAAACACTACAACTGATGTTGCTGAAAGGACATGCCACCTTCAGCTACAGGCGAAAGAAGATCATGAAGCGGTTCGTAATTTTTGTATTAAATATCAGGATAGAATTATGTACGGTACAGATGTAATTGATGATGGGAGTACTTCCCCTGAAGAAATTGCAGCAAAGTTTGAACACCTGTGGAACTTCCATTATAGATTCTTTGCCACCGATGAAATTCTGGAAGCACCAGAATTTCAAGGTTCATTCAAAGGCTTAAATCTTCCTGAAAAAGTTGTAGAAAAGATTTTTTACCATAACGCTAAAAAAACCTATCAATTTCAATATTAAGTAAAACAAAATATTATGAAAAATAATAGAAGAAACTTTCTACGCGTATCAGGTCTGGGAGGACTGGGTCTTGTAAGTAGTGGCCTAATTGGTTGTAAAGAGACTACTAATGAGTTTCTAGCTTCAACCCCTACATCATCAAGAAGCCAACGTTTTAATATGTCTGGTTACGCTGCTCCTAAACTTGAAACAGTGAGAATGGGATTTATTGGTTTGGGAATGAGAGGTCCAGGAGGGGTGGATGCAATGAGCAAGATTGAAGGAGTTGAAATAAAGGGAATTTGTGATCTAAGACCAAAGGAAGTCGAAAAAGTCCAGAAAATGCTGGAAGACACCTCTCACAATCCAGATTCCTATTCAGGAAGTGATTATGCATGGAAAGAAATGGTAGATCGTGACGATATAGATTTAATTTATATTGCAACTCCCTGGGATTGGCATGTTCCTATGGCCGTTTATTCTATGGAAGCAGGAAAGCATGTCGCCGTAGAAGTTCCGGCAGCCAAAACCATAGATGAATGTTGGGAATTGGTTGAAACGTCAGAGAAAACAAAAAAGCATTGTATGATGCTCGAGAACTGCTGTTATGATTTTTTCGAGTTACTGACATTAAATATGGCAAGACAGGGATTCTTTGGAGAGATCATACATGGAGAAGGGGCCTATATTCATGATTTAGTAGACCTTAATTTCAGTAAAGATGGTTATGAAGATATGTGGCGTTTAAAGGAAAATTATCAACGAAATGGGAACCTTTATCCTACTCATGGTCTCGGTCCAATCTGCCAGGTTATGAACATTAATAGAGGAGACCAGATGGATTATTTAACCTCTTTATCAAGCAACGATTTCACAATGGGTAAAAGGGCCAAAGAACTTGCCTCGGAAGATGAGTTTTATGAGCCTTTTGCAGGAAAGAGTTACAGAGGTAATATGAACACCACCATCATAAAAACTAAGAATGGAAGAAGTATAATGATACAGCATGATGTTTCTTCTCCACGACCTTACTCGCGTATCCACCTTTTGAGTGGAACCAAAGCTATAGCGCGAAAATGGCCTTCTCCAAAAATTGCGTATGGACATGAATGGATATCTGAGGATGAAATGAAAGTACTCGAAGAAAAGTATACTCCAGAAATAGTAAAAAAGGTGGGAACGATGGCAAAAAAAATAGGGGGCCACGGAGGTATGGATTTTATTATGAGATGGAGGTTGATAGACTGCCTAAGGAATGGCCTACCGTTAGATCAGGATGTGTATGATGCAGCATTATGGAGCTCTATTGCTCCACTATCTGAGGAATCAGTTAAAAATAGAGCTAAATCTGTGGACGTCCCTGATTTTACCAATGGGGCCTGGAAAAAAAATAAACCGGTTGATATCTCTTTGGCTAAAGGCGGCAATACCAATGTGCTTTTAAACGGTAATTAGTAGTACTGGAGCCCTGATTTTAAATAATTTAAAAGATTGTATATGTATTTTAAAAATAGCATTTCAAAAGTTCAAATAGGGTTAATACTCATTATTACCACGATAAGTTCCTGCCAAAGCCAAAGCCAAAAGCCAACCAGTCTTTTTAATGGAAGAGATTTGAGTGGTTGGCATGTTGACGTTCCTAAGATGGATACTATCCCAAATGCGAAGAATCCTTTTATAATTAGAAATGAAATGTTAGTTAGTCTTGGTACTCCGAGGGGCCATCTTATTACTGACAGTATTTATAAGAACTATCGATTAGCCGTGGAATATCGTTTCCCAGGAGAGCCCGGAAATTGTGGTGTTTTAGTACATGCGTCTACCCCTAGAGCCCTTTATAGTATGTTTCCAAAATCAATAGAAGTACAAATGCAACATGGAGATGCTGGTGATTTTTGGGTCATTGCAGAGGATATTGAAGTTGATAATATGGTTGAACGAAGAGGCCCTAAGGCAGAATGGGGTGGTACAGAGGGTAAAAAACGTAGAATAGTTAACCTTACTGATAATTCCGAAAAACCTTTAGGTGAATGGAATGAAATGATTATTGAATGCGTTAGAGATGAAATAATGGTTTGGGTAAATGGTGATTTGGTCAATTACGGGTATAATGCCACAACAAATCATGGCCATATCGCTTTACAGGCTGAAGGATCTGAAGTTGAATTTCGAAAAGTAATTCTTACACCAATTAATGAATTATCCAAGAAGGTGAAATAAATTTAAAAACATAGGTATTCTATATCAAAGATTTAGTTTTAATAAAATTAATTGGATTTATATAAAAATGACATGAATGCTTTTCATTTTCGAAAACTGGAAAGCATTTACAGAAATCTTATAATTTAAAATTAATATTTAGAACATGGTTATTTTAAATCGATTCCTACTTCTTTTGTTTCTTATAATATCTTCTCCGATTTTTTCTCAGGATGGAGAACTACAGGATTTCACTCAAACTATAGGGGGTACCGATATGGTAATAGAAATGGTCGCTATTCCTGCAGGTAAGTTTATTATGGGAAGTCCGGAATCCGAAGAAAACAGAAAATTAGATGAAGGTCCGGCTCATTTAGTACAAATGAATTCTTTTTGGATTTCGAAATACGAGATTACCTGGGATATTTATAATCTTTTTGTGCAACGAGAAATAGATAACATTGACGTTAACTCAACCGGGAAGGAATTAAACTTAGATGTTGATGCTATTTCAGGGGCAACCATTCCCTACGTTGACATGAGTTTGGGTATGGGAACAAGTTCCGGGTTACCTGTTGGCAACGTTACACAGTTTGCAGCATCGCAATTTTGTAAATGGCTTTCTGCCAAGACCGGTCATTTTTATAGATTACCCACAGAGGCAGAATGGGAATATGCAGCACGGGCCGGCACCACAACAGCCTATCATTTTGGGAATGACTCAAATAAATTGGATGCATATGCCTGGTCGTATGAGAACAGTGATAACACCTATCACACTGTGGGTAAAAAAGAACCCAATCCATGGGGGCTTTATGATATGTATGGGAATGTTGCGGAATGGACCCTGGACCAATATGACCCTGAAATTTATAAATCAATAAAAGACACTTCCGTATCGCCATTAAATGTTTCATTAAAAACCAATTCTCATTCTATAAGGGGTGGTTCCTATCGTGACGAGGCAGAATATCATAGAAGTGCTTCTCGATTGGGATCTACTGAAAATTGGAAAATGAGAGATCCTCAGTTTCCTAAGAGTAAATGGTGGAATACTGATTCCCCATTTGTAGGATTTCGTATTGTTAGAGATCCTAGGGTGCCAAATGATACTGAATTAAAGAAATATTGGGGCGAGTAGCCTATAATCTTAAAACAACACGATGAAAACTTCAAAAAGTAAAACAATTTTAGGTTCTGATACATCCCGAAGAGGATTTTGTAAAAATACAGCTCTTTTTAGTGCAGGTATGCTATTGCCTGGTATGGAAATAAGCGCTATGGCAAATGTTTTTAATGATAAAAAATTAAAATTAGCGGTAGTAGGTTGTGGTGGCCGTGGGACAGGCGCCGCCAACCAGGCTTTAAAGGCTGATGAAAACATAGAACTGGTTGCTATGGCTGATGCTTTTGAGGATCAGTTGGACAATAGCCTATTTAACCTGGAAAAAGAGTTTGAGGGTACAAAAAAAGTTAAGGTGAAAGATGCCCATAAATATGTAGGACTGGATGCGTATAAAAAAGCTATTGATCAGTCAGATGTTGTTATTTTGGCAACTCCACCGGGTTTTAGACCCTATCACTTTGAATATGCAATCAATGCGGGCAAACATGTATTTATGGAAAAACCGGTAGCAACGGATGCTCCAGGTATTCGTAAAGTATTGGATATGGCCAAGATTGCTAAAGAGAAAAAACTGAACGTAGTGGTAGGACTGCAGCGACATTACCAAAATAATTATCTGGCTATTGCCGAAAAAATAAAGCAAGGAGATGTTGGTAAAATAATGTCCGGACAAGTTTATTGGAATAGTGCAGGTGTTTGGGTACGACCAAGACAGGAAGGACAGACAGAATTAGAATATCAAATGCGTAACTGGTACTATTTCAATTGGCTTTGTGGAGACCATATTCTGGAACAGCATATCCATAACATTGATGTGGCAAACTGGTTTATTGGAGAATACCCTATTTCCGCACAAGGTATGGGAGGTAGATTAGTTAGGACGGGTCCGGAACATGGTGAAATTTTTGACCATCATTTCGTAGAATTTAAGTATCCTAGTGGTGCGGTCATTGCAAGTCAATGTCGTCATCAACCAGGGACTTGGTCTAAAGTTGGCGAAAACTTTCAGGGAACCAAAGGCAGTATTGAAATGAATGATGCTGGTGCTGCTAGTATAATTGGGCTGAACGGTGAAAAATTGTACGACTACCGCAATCAAAATGATCCAAATCCGTATCAAGTGGAGCACAATAGACTGTTTGCCTCAATACGTAACAATGAAGTAATTAGCGATGCGGAAAACGGTGCAAAAAGTACTATGACAGCCATCATGGGTAGGATGGCTACTTATTCAGGAAAAGTCATTATGTGGAAAGATGCCCTGGCTTCTGAAAAATTGTTGATGCCTAGCGAAATTACCTGGGATTCCACCCCGCCAAGTGTACCGGGAACAGATGGTTTATATCCTGTACCTAAGCCAGGGGAAACCGAAGTTTTGAGCTAGCATTTTTGTAAGGTTTTTTTAGAGGCTATGTCCGCCATATAGAAAAGGGAAATTGGTATATACTTACCTAAATGGGATCATACGCATTTTTTTGGCTATTTTGCCATGTATGATGTTTAAAAATGCGGGCAGGATCCCACTCTAAATTCTGTCATGGATTGTATTATATTGTGTCCAGGCGAGGAAACCTTTACATAAGTTTACCTTAGTAGAATTTAATAGGAATACTTGATTAATTGGAGTTTAAACCGTTTTAAGTAACTGTTCTACCCCGAATTTATAAGGATTGCCTAATTGTATTTTTTCAGAAGTTCCCAGTTCCACTTATTGTTCTGATAAACCAGAAGTTTTAAAGCAAAAATATTGTAAGAGCTTTATGGATATTTAGTACAATAATATATTCCAAGAAATTGTTGTTAATGATTCCGTATGTTTTTTGCAGGTGATTATAGGTTTATCTTAGTTTTATATTATTGAGGATATGTCCTCCAATAGCCTTCCCCTGAGATAAGCCTTTTACTATAGCAGGACGATAATGGATACCTCCATATAGTCGACTTATTGCCGCTTCTTCGGCAGCTTGATTAAAGGATTCATAGCTTCGTTTAGGAAGACCATATGGTACTTCGGTCGAATCTATGAAGGCATACTGAGCACTTACCAATTCGGTTAATACAGTAGCTGATGCCATAGATGCTACGCTGTGTCCCGAAGTATGTTCGGGAAAAGCAGGCGTTTGTAATATAGGCTCCCAGTTAGGATCTATATAAGTATTTATATAAGTTTCAGGCCTAATAAGGTTACTTTTATATTTTTGATCCCAGCAACTTATGAATGCATCGGCTAAAGTAATACTAACCACTGCTAGGATTCCCTGCTTTTCAGAAAGACTTCCTTCTAGATCTTCCATGGCTTGGGTGGTTATATGCATCCAGTGTCCACCTGGAGATATCTTTTGCTTGAAATACATTACATGTCCCTGGGTAACAGAAATATTGGGGTTGCAGTCCCAAAATTTTGCAATATCTACCTGATCCGGACTTAATTCTTTTACAGTGGAATATACTTCCATAGCCTCCTCATAAAACTTGCTGCCTTCATTTGTATCAAAGGGGGTTGGAGGTCCGGGGTCAAATTGTTGAACTGAGTCTAGCACAAATGGCCGCAATGTGTTCCAATGGGGCTCAATGGCATCCATATAGCCAGGAGGTGTTGGACGCCAGCGACCTGGATCATCTGTCACACTATATAGGGGAAGAGCGGTTCTTTGATTATACCCATCCTCTTTGGCCCATTGTAGAATATGTTTGCCTATTGTCTTTCCAAAATTAACAGAGTTTTTATATACTTCTTGATCTATACCTATTTCCTGAACATCATTTAGCAATTTCTTCTGTATTTCTTGGACTCTTTCTAAATCAAAAACCAGGGATTGTGCTACTTCCGTGAAAGCAACAATTGAAACCAAGGGATAGTAATAAGCTTTGCCTTGTTCAGGAGTCGGGAGATTTTCAAGTTCGTTTAGCTGGCTAGCCAATGAAAGATTAAGAGAATCTTGAAACTTGATTCCTTCGTATGCAGCAATATTTGCATATGCGTAAATACGGCTGGCCACTGGAGGTGTAAAAATATCCCCAACAATGACATCCGTTAATTTGTGATTATACTGCATTGGGCTACTTTGAAAATAGGTATCCAACTTTTCTTTATTATATTCATTTTCGCAAGAACTAAAAATAAATGCTATTGCAAAAAAGGAACTAATATATCTCTTCATCATTATAAATAATTTTTATATTTCCTTTCCTATCCTGTAGTTTAATTGTTTGTATATTTTTATTCAAATTTATACTCCTACTGTTTTGTGATAAATAACCGGACCCAAAATAGAATTCTGTTTTATAGCTTTCGCCATTTTTTAAGATAATTTCAGCACTTATAATTTCATCAGAAACTTCGATGTTTTTCAGATGATTATCACTGTTGTTCGTTTCAAAGATTTTTAAAGGGCCATCATTATTTGCTGAAATAATGTAGCTCCCGCCGCCCACCTTGCTCAATTGCGACAATGCACTGGCATCCATATCATTTAAGAAACCACTATGTTTTATAGACATAGTTACAAATCCCCCGTTACCGTCGCCTTTAAGTAAAATGCCCTTAATAGCGTCATATCTGCCGGTTGATACTTCTGTAGTATATGAGTTTCCTGTAAGGAGCGCATCTAACCGACCGTCACCATCAAAATCGTCAACAAGGATACCTTCTATTGGTCCCGTTTGGCAATTTATTGGTAAAGGTTTCAATAAGAATTTCCCGTTTCCTTGATTCTGCATATATGAACTTTCAAAATTTTCACTTTTAACAATATAGGCACCTTGCAGTTCTTCTGGTAAAAATGCTTCATCAAAGGTCACATTAGCATATGACTCATAGGTTTTAAAACGCGCTCTCATAGCATTGATCTGGCTTATAATTTCATCTCTTGAGTGTACCGGATATTCCTCATCGCCAATATAACAACTCATTATTGGATCTATTTTTCCATCCTTATCGAAATCTTTAGCATAGACACTAACGGGTTTTTCTTCAGAAGCCGTATATCTACTATTGAGGCCAAGATTTCCAAGTAAATAATCAATATCCCCGTCACCATCAAAATCTCCACCAGCAATACTGTTCCACCAACCATTGGTGTTAGAAAGACCATTTTCATCTGGATTTACATAAACCAATTTTCCATGGTCATTGTGAAATATTGTAATGGGCATAAATTCACCAGTTACAAGAAGGTCTGTCCATCCATCATTATCATAATCTGACCATATCGCACTGGTTACCATAGTAAGTTTATCCCAATTTTCTATAGAGTTGCTTATATCAACATAGTTAAGCTTACCTGTAGTAGTGTCAGATACATTTTCTAAAAGGAAACTTTTAGCAGGCATGGGATAAGAGCCAGGATTTACTCTACCACCAATAAATAAATCAAGGTCTCCATCATGGTCGTAGTCTGAAGCGGTGACAAGTGACCCACTGGCAGTAATTTTAGGTAATTCCTGGAATCTTGTAAAATTACCGTTACCATCATTAAGGTACAAGCGATCTTGATAAAGGGCTGGTTGATTTCCTGAGGAAACTCCACCACTAACTACATATAAATCTTGATCTTGATCACCATCAGCATCAAAGAAAATTGATCCCATATCTTCGTATTCGGGTTCTGATTCAAACGAACCTGATTCTAATAAGCCCTTAGAGTTTTGTAAAAACAATTTACCTGGAGATCCTGCTGCACCACCAATATAGAAATCTTCTATTCCGTCATTATTAGCATCACCTACGGCAATACCTGGTCCATTACGGGAATGCATATGTGGTAATATAGACTGCATCTTATAATCTACCATTGGATCTTCTTTATGCTGATAACTAATTCCAATTGAATCAGTAATATCACGAAACAAAGGAATTGTCTTTATTGTGTCTATTTTACCCTTGACTTTCTCATGTGCCAAAGATTGCTTGAGGGTTATCAACTTATTGGCTGGGACATTGGTAAGTAACTGATAACGGTTGTCCGGCCAGGTAATTTCAAGAGAATCAATGAGCGAGTGTTTTCCCAATCCAAAATGAGCTGTATGGTCAACTGAAGATTCATAACCCCTGCTAAGATAATGTTCATAGTACTGGGTGGCACTATGTGTCGTTATTTTAACGTGAGCTCCAATTCCTTCCAGATTTCCATTTTCACCTTTAAACTGAATACGTAAATAATTACTCTTATTTCGTTCATTTGCAGTGTTCTCATACAAAAAGGCCGGTTGATTAACATTATTCACTAATAAATCTAAATCTCCATCATTATCCAGATCAGCATATGCAGCTCCATTTGAACAACTTGGAGAATTTATACCCCAATCTTCCGAAACATTTTCAAAGGTTAAATTACCGGTATTTCTATAAGCATAATTAGCGATCTTGGCGGGAGGCAATTGGTGTATTGACTTAAGTTTTCGCTTCTTTTTGGTTTCGGCATCACCCAATGGATTATCATAAATATTTTGGTAATGGATATAATCCAAGTTGCCCAAATCCCGTAAAAAACCATTGGTCACATACAAATCTTTAAAGCCATCATTGTCATAATCGGCCAAAAGTGGACTCCAACTCCAGTCAGTACTGCTTATGCCCGCCATAAATCCAATTTCACTAAATTCTCCAGCTCCCATATTGAGCTGTAGAGTATTACGACTGTATTGTGGGTCATAACCGGCTTTCAACATCATTTGAAATCGGTCGTATCCAGATGAGGATATAATCAATTTTTGTCGTTTATTATCTTCGGGTCTCATGTCCAGAACCACAATATCAGTTTTGCCATTATTGTCAATATCTGCCACATCATTACCCATTCCTGCGTAGGAGGTATGGTTTATATTTTCGCTAAGTTTGTTTTTAAAAGATCCATCTTTCTGGTTAATATAAAGAATATCATTTCCTATAAAGTCATTGGAGATGTAAATATCTGGCCAACTATCATTATTGATATCAGTTATACCAATCCCAAGTCCGTATCCCTCTGTGAGGATGCCTGCAGTATTGGTTACATCTATGAATTTACCATTGCCTTCATTTCGGTAAAGACGGTCATTGCTTACAGATTCACCATTAAGTTGTCTAGGTTTACTAATGTTGACATGCTGTTCATAGGCAGCTGGATTTACAAGTAGGTACATATCCAAATCCTGGTCTTTGTCATAATCAAAAAATGCTGCTTGCATGGATTGCCTGGTATCTGCCAAACCATATTCCGCTGCCTTTTCTACAAATGTCAAATCACCATTATTTATATACAATAAATTTGATCTTTCGGAAACATTACCACCTCCAGATACACACACATAGATATCTAAATAGCCATCTTGATTTATATCTACCATTGTAACTCCAGTACCCCAACTAGAATTAAGGATTCCTGCCTTTTCACTAATATCTTCGAATTTAAGTCCTCCTTTATTAAGAAATAGCCGTCCAGGAACCATGTTCCCACTGAAATAGACATCTGAAAGGCCATCATTATTTATATCACCCACAGCAACCCCGGCTCCTGTATAAATATTCATGAATTGAAAAACGTTAACACTATCATTCTCAATAATAGTGTTAGAAAATTCAATGCCAGTATCATTAGGTGAAAGCAACCTAAACAATGTAGGATCCTCATGTCGACAAGATGACAAGATCGTGAAAAACACTATTAAAAGAATAATATGTGAATAAGGTCTTTTCATTTAGTTATAGAAATTTCATGTTCATTACCCTTGTTGTCAATTATGATTAAGGAACTTGCATCTTTTGGGATTGGAAGTGCCAAACTAGGTTGCGATAAATATCCCGAAGATCTAGAGAATTCAAATTTCTGGAATGAATTATCGGGGTACTTAATTATAGCTCCAACCTCATTTTGTTTGGGATAATAAGTATTTTGTGAGGGGCCATCATATTCCAAAACGGCCATAGGGCCATTGTTAATACCGGCCAATATCAACTCTTTCTGCCCCGATCTAAGGTTAACGAGGGATTTTGCGTCTCCTTTTACAAAGAAACCACTTTCTCTAGATTCAATAGGGGTTAAATTTCCTTTGCCATCACCTGCTAAAAACCACCCTATTGATGCATCATATTGACCTGAAAATACTTCTCCACTATAAAAGTTTCCCACAGCCAGCACATCTAAATGATTGTCATTATTATAATCTCCCACAATTGTTCCATACATGGGCGAAATTTGAGCCATTTTTGGTAATGGAGATAATTTAAATTTGCCATTGCCTAAATTTTCTAAATAGCTATTAGCAAAGGTTTGACTTTTGACAACATAAGCATCTTCTAATTCCTGCTTAAGAAACGTTTCCTTAAATGTAACCTCGGCATAATCTGTATAATTTCTGAACCTTCCTCTCATGGCATTGATTTGCTTTATCAAATCATTCCTGGAATGTCCAATATAATTCTCACCATTAATATAATAGCTCATTATAGGGTCAATCTGTCCATTTTTGTCATAGTCTTTGGCATGGATTCGAAGAGGTTCGTCTATACTTACATTATATCGGTTATTGAGGCCAAAATTTCCAAGTACATAATCCACATCACCATCCTCGTCAAAGTCTCCGGAGTTAATGCTGTTCCACCAGCCATAACTATTTTTCAAAACTCCATCTCCTGCTATTTCTTTTAAAACCCCTTTATTGTTCTGAAAGATACGTATGGGCATGAACTCTCCAACTACTATAAGATCGGGCCAATTATCGTTATTAAAATCTGTCCATAACGCTGCCGTGACCATTCCCAATTCATTTAGTATAGAGTTACTATTGTCTTCCGAGAAGTCAATTTTTCCAGGTTTGCTCTTATTATTGAGGAGCATGCTTTTAGGGATCATGGGATATTCACCAGGGCGAACTCTCCCACCTACAAATATGTCCATCAATCCGTCACGATCGTAATCTGCCGCTGTTACTACAGAACCGCTAGTGTTATTTTTAGGCAGGGCTTCTATTCTGGAATACTTACCGGTGCCGTCATTTTCATAAAAGCGATCCTCATAAAGTTTACTGTCTTTGCCAAAACTGCTTCCTCCACTAACAACATACATGTCCTGATCACCATCGTTATCAGCATCAAAAAGTAAAGAGCCCATATCTTCATATTCGGGATCTTGAAAATCAATTTTAGTAAATTCTCTATTCTGCTGCTGTACCAGAAGAGCTCCGGCTTGTCCAGCTGCACCTCCAATGAAACAATCTTCGAGGCCATCTCCGTTGATATCCCCTACAGAAAGACCCGGTCCATTTCTTGAGTGCATATGCGGCAACAATGGTTGAACTTTAAAATCTACAAAATTATCTTCACGATGAGTAAAATCTAATGAGGTACTATCTTTTAGATGGAAATTTTTTTTGAGAACACCTTCGGTATTTAATCTTTTGTCTCCCCATTCTTCAGCATTCTTATGGCTTAGTTGATGCTCCTTCCCGGCAGGAATATTTTTTATCAATTGCTTTTTTCCATCAGGCCAGGTAACAATAACAGTATCAATTCTCTTGATATTACCTAGCCCGAAGTGAATACCAGGTTCAACGGAAGACAGATAACCTCTATAGGGTGTATTGTAGCCGAACTGTTTTTTCCCATCGTAGCGGATTTCAACTTTACTTCCAAGTCCATTAATATTTTCAGATGTTCCTTTGAACTTAAATTTAATATAATTTTTTAATGGATTTTTGTCACTTTGGTTCTCGAATAATCCGGCAGGATCATCAATGTTATTTATAACAAGGTCTAAATCACCATCATTATCAAAGTCGCCATATGCCATACCATTTGAATAAGTGGGCTCCTTTATACCTGCTTCGTCAGTATTATTTTCAAATCCTAAATCACCGGTATTTCTATAAAAATAATTCTTTATCTTAATTCCAGGTAGTTTGTTTAACTCCTTGAGTCTTTCTTTTCTATTGGCTTCTTCGGTACCCATGGTAAGAATCCTGTTTCCATAGACCATAAAATCTAAATTGGTTATATCCTGTCTATAGCCATTGGTAACAAATAAATCTCTGAACCCGTCCTGGTCAAAATCTGCAAAGAGAGCACTCCAGCTCCATTCGGTGGCAGAAATGCCTGACAATTGACCAATTTCACTAAACGAGCCATTACCATTGTTTAATTGAAGTGTATTCCTAATATATTGGGGTTGATATCCATATGATTGTCTGGTTTGAAATGCATCATAATTGTTTCCCATCATGGTGAGTTTTTGCCGTTTGTTGTCTTCTGGTAGCATATCCAGAACAACAACGTCTGATAAACCATCATTATTTATATCTGATATATCATTGCCCATACCATTGAACGTCAAATGTTCAAAATAATCACCGATTTGGTTTTTAAATGTTCCATCCTTTTGATTTATATAGAGAATGTCATCTGTAAGAAAGTCATTTGATACATAAATATCAGGCCATCCATCCATATTTAAATCACAAATTTCGACACCTAGGCCAAAACCTTCTACAAGTATTTGGGCTTCATTTGAGACATCAGTAAAAGTATTGTTCCCGTTATTTCGGAACAATTTATCTACAGAAGGAGCTTTCCCGGTCGTATCTTTTGGACGTGAGGTATTCCTATTAAAATCAACTAAGGCGTTACAGAGGAGATACATATCCAGATCTCCGTCCAGATCGTAATCAAAAAATGAAGCCTGTACAGAATAACTATCATCATTTAGGCCCCATTCTGCAGCCGATTCAGTAAATGTTAATCCTTGTCCTTTTTTACCATTGTTTATAAAAAGTAAGTTGGATCTTTCCGCACTTGTAGAACTACGAGGTCCAGCACGGCTAACATAAATATCAGGGTACTGGTCTTGATTAATGTCGACTATGGCTACTCCATTTGACCAGTTTGTGGAATTTGTATTTGATTGAATGGTAATATCTTCAAATTTCCAGTCACCAAGATTTCTATATAATTTGTTGCTAGACATATTAGCAGTGAAATAGATGTCCAACAACCCATCCAAATCAAAATCAGCAACTGCCACACCAGCACCATTATACATATACTCGAATTCAAGTACAGTTAACTTATTGGATAAAATAAGTTCATTAGAGAAATTAATACCTGTTTCCTTAGGTGTTTTTGATTTGAATAATGTATCAGGATCATTACAGGAAAAAATCAAAAATAAAAGAGTCAGAAATGGTAGTATATTATTTTTTTGTTTCTTAATTAAAGAGTAAAAACCATAATTATACATATAATTAATAAATTTCTTAGATAAGCACAATCCAATCTATATATTATATAGATTGGATTGCAAAATAAAATAAACAAAACTAACTCAACTACTAAATAATAAAATGTAGATTTATATTAATTTAATATCCGGGATTTTGAACTAACAAACCACCAGAACGTTCAATTTCTGTTAAAGGAAAAGGAAACAGGTTTAGCTTATCATCCCAGAGAGAACCAAATACCTCAGGACCAATTCCCCATCGGATGATATCAAACCATCTATGTGGTTCAAACGCCATTTCTACTCTTTTTTCATGTCTCATTGCGGTTAACAAATCTGTTCCTGGTGCTAAATCATCTAAACCTACCCTATTTCTGATATCGTTAATTTGTTGTTCAGCAATTTCTAAGGAACCACCACCTTCTATAAGGGCTTCGGCATATAACAGCTTTAGTTCAGCAAAACGAAACCAACGTTCATTATTAAACTCTGACTGTCCGTTTGCCGAAAAGTTTCCGCTAACTCTATTTTCTTCCCCCCCATATTTTTGCACAGTTAAGTCGGTTGAGGACCAAATGGGATCATAAGGCAATTCTATCTGGCCTCCGGCATCATACGTATAATACCTATCCCCCTCTTGATATATGCCAATTTCCAATCTTGGATCACCAGGTTCAAAAGCATCTAACAAATCTTGAGTTGGCGCCCACTGACCCTGTTTTCCTCCAGGCGCACCATTACCACCTGCGTCCCAATAGTGACTTCTGGCGATCCCTTGTGAGGCTTTAAAATCTTCAGAGTGCGTGTCGTCAAAAACCCATAGATTATCATCTGAAAAAGGTCCTCCAAATTGGATTTCAAAGATAGATTCAGCATTATTTTCGCTATTAAAATAAAAGTTATCTTCATAATTAGGCATTAGCATATATGGGCCATTATTAACTACCTCTTCAAAAGCACTAATGGCTGCAGGCCAATCTTCTTTCCAAACATTTACTTTTCCTATATAAGATTTTGCTGCCCAGGATGTTGCTCTTCCAGTATTTCCACTATCCCATGATTCTGGTAAACCGGCTGCAGCATCTGTAAAATCACCTAGTATTGCAGTGAATAACTCATCCTGAGTAGCGTTTGGTAATGCCTGATCGTTTATTCCAGGAATAATCTCCATGGCCAATGGAGGGGTACCATACATTTTCAGAGCCTGAAAATGAAACCATGCACGAAGAAATTTAGCTTCTGCAGCCAATACGGTTTTATCTTCATCTGTTAACTCATTTTCGCCATCTAAACGTTCAAGTACCAAATTAGCTCTATAAATTCCCTCATAAATCTGGGTGTAGGCAGCAGCATAAGGAACATCTGCTGCTCTAACCTGCAGTGCATCTATATCCCTTGAAATTTGATCTGAATTAATAGCGTCAGCTGCAACATCATCAGTGATTACTACTGTAAGCTTCCAAAATTCACCTCTTTCAGATAAAGTTTCGGTACTCGTTCCCCAAAAATCTTGAATCGATGAATAGGATGCAAAAATAGCACCATCAAAGTCAGCTCTAGTTTTATAAAAGGTGTCAGTGGTCAACCTATCTAAAGGTTGTAAATCTAATTGGTCGTTACATGAGAATAAAGTACCCAAAAAGCAAACGATAAATATAAATTGGTTTATTTTTTTCATGATAATTTTATTATGCATACAAATTTCTTAGTTTAATTGAAGTTTACTGTCCATCCTAATTGGATAATTCTAGGTAGGGGTGAGGCTCCACCATCTTGGCCGGTTGCCAAAGTAAAATCCCCTTTTTGAAAACTCTGAGTACGACCAACCTCAGGATCATAACCTGAATAATCAGTAAAAGTCACTAAGTTTTGGCTACCTATGTAAAATCTCATTCTTGTCACAAAATCGTTTGTCCAGTTTTTCAATTTATCTGAAGGCAAACTGTATCCTACAGAGATATTCTGTAATCTTAAATATCCTGCATCTTCTACCCATCTGTCAGAAAAACGGTTATTCCCATTAGGGTCATTCACCGCCAACCTGGGATGGGAACTCGAATTGGTGGTTCCTTCACCAGTCCATCTCTCTAAAACTTGAGTGCTAAAATTTCCTTGGCCAGTCATACCTTCCAAACCAATTCTTGCTGAATTATATACCTGTTTATTGCCTACACCTCTTAGATTCATAGAAAAGTCCCATCCTTTGTATTCTGCGTTAAAATTAAATCCATAAAAGAATTTGGGAAACGGACTTCCTATTATGGTTCTGTCATTAGCATCTACGACACCATCTCCATTGACATCCACAAAACGTATATCTCCAGGGGAAGGAGTTCCATTGACATCTGGTACTGCCGCAGCAACTTCTGCTTCATTCTGGTAAAGACCATCTGTTTTATATCCATAGAAATGGCCAAGACTTTCACCTACGATAGTTCTATGTGTAGATGCACCTCCGATACCACTAATTATTGAGGGTATGGGGCCTAAATCAGTAACTTCATTTTTAACCGTAGTAAGGTTTCCGCCGAAACTATAGTTAAAATCTCCTACTGCATTCCCGTAATTAAATGAAAATTCAATACCGGAGTTCTTAATTTGTCCAATATTTGCGTCAGCAGGCAGGAAAAAACCGGAGACATAAGGCAAGGGGAATCCTAATAGTACATCATCAGTCGTTTTATTATAGTAATCGAATGTTCCTGTTAATTTCCCGTCAAAAAGGCTGGCGTCAACACCTATATCATACTGAGTACTTGTTTCCCATTTTAAATCGGAATTCGCAAACGTCGTTGGGGCCGGAGCCACAACTGTTTCCTGATTGTCGCCGATGACATAACGAACATTATTATCAATAGAACTGAGATATGCGAAATTCAGACCTGTAAATTGGTTTCCAGACTGTCCCCATCCAGCTCGGAATTTTATATCATCAAAAACACTTTCTTCCGGGAAGAAATTCTCATCTGTAATTCTCCACCCTACTGAAACAGATGGAAATACCTGCTCTCTGTTTCCAGGTGCAAATCTTGATGTTGCGTCTCTTCTTACGTTAGCAGTGGCAAGATATTTTCCTTTATAATTATAAGTTACACGACCTAACCAACCCTGCAATGTCCATAAATCTGCTTCATTTGCACCTGCTACCGTCGTTCCAGTAGCAGCAAAATTTTCATTGAATAAATCTCTTCCCTGAAGGCGTTGTTTATCATAACGGAATTTTGTTTGTTCAAACCCAAAAACCGCGCCTACATTATGACTTCCAAAAGTCTTATCATATTGAAGCGTAGCCGCACTAGTTAAAGTCAATTCTATAGGTCTTTCCGAGACTAAAAGGGATGAACCACTGCCTCCACTCAACGATGGAAGATCGCTTGTAAAATAATCTCCTACTCCAACATTATAATCAATACCTAATGAAGTTCTGGCTTTTAATCCATCGAAGATTTTAAGTTCCCCATAAAAATTACCTAAAACTTTACGTGTTTGGACTTTAGTGAAAGTATACCTTTCATCTGTAACATATAAATAATTTGTAGCTGAGCCATTTCCAACAGTTTCCTGATTTATTAAATTATATCCTAAGGGTCCATCTCCATATGGCTGATAATAAGGTGCGTTCATAGACGAACGGAACCCTGCATATATAGCCGGTTCACTTTGAATCTGCCGATCTGTTTGACTTATCAAAACCGATTCTCCAAATTTAAGCCTCTCACCAACTTCTATGTCTGAATTTGCTTTGAATGAATATCTGGTAAAGCCTTGTGCTCTTTCAATACCCTCCTGATCTAAATAACCTCCGGAGATAAAGTAAGTTGCCTTTTCATTCCCTCCACTCACTGAAACATTATGATTTTGAACGAACCCAGTTTTAAAAATAAGGTCTTGCCAATCAACATACGGTTGTCCTCTAAATTGAGAGAGATCAGTTCCAAGCTCACTTTGAATATCGATGTACTGATCAACATTCAGAACATCTATTTTATCTCTAACGCTTGCAAAGGAAGTGTAGCCATCATATGTTACCCTGGCATCCCCCCTTTTACCTCTTTTCGTCGTTACAATAATAACCCCATTAGCTGCCCTAGCCCCATAAATGGCCGTAGATGCCGCATCCTTCAAAATATCAATAGATTCAATATCATTAGAATTCAAACCTGCTAATGGATTAGAGTCTGTAGTTGAAGAAGTATTAACAGTAATATTGGTAGTTTGAACAATCGGTACACCATCTATTACCCATAAAGGATCATTAACTCCAGGTGTTCCAACTCCACGAATTCTTACACTTATTGGTGCACCGGGATCTCCACTACGATTCGTAATATTGACTCCTGATACCGTTCCTGCTAATGCCTGGTCAGGACTTGTAATTGGTTTTGTTACAATTTCGGATGCCCCTATAGAAGATACCGCACCAGTCAAGTCAGCTTTTCGTTGCGTTCCATACCCAACCACTACAACTTCTGACAATGCATCGGCATCTTCAGACAATGTTACATTAATGGTGCTTCTGCCATCTATAGGGATTGTCTGGCTTTTAAACCCGACAAATGAAAAAACCAAAGCATTATTACCCTCAGGAACGCTTATAGTGTAATTTCCATCAAAATCAGTTACTGTACCAATATCGGTGCCTTGGACAATGACATTTACACCGGGAATACCGCCTGAGGCATCTGAAACCTTACCCGTAACGGTCGTTTGAGCATAAGCGTGGGAAGTCCCTAAGGACACCAGAGCAAAAAACGCTATTAAAAACAAATTCTGCTTATAGCATTTAAAGGGAGTTTTAATCATAATAAATCTGGTTTAATTAGTTGGTTACTTTTTTGTATACCTTTTATTTACTTAGTATTCCTTTAAAAAAAATTCTCTTCTCTTTAAATACATCGAAATGTATTATGTTAATAAGTATTAAAAATTAGCTTAAGTCGTGTATTTTTCAAATTTTTTTTGACCAAAAAGGAAAAAAATTTTGTCTATTTAACAAATTATTATAATAATCAAAAAACAATTATACAAAAATTATTAAATCTTTCCTCTTTTTTTTCCTTTTTTTTATCTTTTTTTTCCTTTTTATAGTGATGGTATTACTTGGCTATAAAAAAGTTAGTAGATAGTAACCCCTTTAACGACTCTTGAAATAGCTCCTGTTGTGGATGGGGAATCTGGTTGTAGTTTCAAGTGTATTGATTTATAGAAGCTTAATAATTGTCCAAACAAAATATAACAAATTGAAAGATATTCTTCTTCAATGTCTATTGACTGATCAATCTTTAGCTCAATTAGTTCATCAATCATTGGAATATCAAGGGGTTTTGTTGTAATACCAATTTGCTTTAATGGTTTTTTGCCAACTCCCATACTTTTGACGAGATCTAATTCATAACGAATCACATCCTTTCTGTTTGAAAAATAATAAACTAATAATGTTTCCTCATTTACTACAGCTTTAGGTCCGTGGCGGAATCCTAGATAGGAGTCATTTTTACAGATTACAGAACCATCTGTCAATTCCTGTAATTTAAGATGTGATTCCATTGCGGTGCCAAAAAGTGGTCCTGAGCCTAGAAAAACGGCTCGTTTAAATTCTAACGAAACTGTTTTTTTAATTTCATCTAACTTATTAAATAACAGTTCATTACCATACGATACTAAAGCTTGAACGGTTGATTCTAGATTCTCAATATTTTTGAAATCACTAAACAACAAGGCTGTTAAAAGCATTCCCGAATAACTACCTGTCATTGCAAGACTTTTATCGTTAGATTCAGGTGGCAAAAGAAGGGTTAAGTGTTTGTTTTTTGAAGAGTATTTGGCTAAATCACCTTGTTCGCTACAAGTTATAATAAGATGAAAACATTTATCGATATAATTGTCCGCCAATTTTATTGCGGCAATGCTTTCGGGACTATTTCCAGATCTTGCAAAAGAAATCAGTAAAGTTGGAGTTTTCTTATCTAGATAATCATGTGCATGTGAAACCAAGTGAGTGGTAGGTATTGAGAGTGTGGTTATTCCTGTATTTCGCTGCATTGCCCCTTCAACAGAGTGCCCTATGTAAGAACTTGTTCCCGCACCAGTCAAAATTATCTTTTTAGTATTTTTTAAAATTAGATTTTGAAAGGAACTTATGTTTTTTTTCTCCTTAACAAGTTTATGGAAGATTTTAATCCACAACGCTGGTTGTCCGGATATTTCTTTGGCAGTATCAAGACCTCCCATCACTTTCAACTTAGCTTCTTCAATATCAAGATATTTCATTTGCTGACTAAATTATGATATAAATTTTTCTTTAACTTTCAAAACCTTATTTTACAAATATATAAAACCTTCTTTAAGTTTCGTTATCTAATTTTATTTATTTGTTATTCTAATCATAAATAATATGTTATTATATTAGCCTCAAAATATTGTAAATCCCTAAAAAAAATGCAGGATCCCAAAAAGAAGCGGTCCACGGTTGAACGCCGTAAAAAAATATTGAACATGCTCGAATTGAATGGGCAAGTTTTCGTACATGAGCTTAGTGAAGAGTTCGGAGTTAGTGAGGTTACTATTCGTAATGATCTTGAATTATTCGAGTCAAAGGGTTTTCTTATCCGTTCAAGGGGTGGAGCCATGATCATTGAAAAAACGGTGGGGATGGATTTTCACTTATCTGATAAGGACAAGATTAATTATTCTGAAAAAATACGGATTGGAAAAAAAGCCGCAGAGTTAGTGAATTCAGGGGAAACCATAATTTTAGATTCTGGTACTACTACCATGGAAATTGCTAAAAACCTTAATTCAAATAAATCTGTAAATGTAATAACGAATGCCTTAAATATAGCTAATGAACTACTTAAAGGTCCAAATATTAACATTATAGTGCCAGGAGGAACATTGAGAAGGAATTCACATTCTTTAGTTGGTCCATTAGCTGAAAAAAGTGTAAGGAATTTCTACGTGGACAAGGTTTTTCTTGGTGTGGATGGATTTGATACTACTGAAGGTGCTTTCACTCCAAACATTGAGGAAGCATCTTTAAATCAAATAATGATTGAAATTGCAAAAGAGGTGATTTTAGTGGCCGACTCTAGCAAATTTAAAAGGAGGAGTCTTGCATTTATTTGCCCGCCACATAAGATTGATATTGTCATTACAGATGAGAAAATAAGTAAGGAAGACCGAAATTTTTTACAAGATCAAAATATACAGCTTATTATTGCTTAAAGTAAAAATCTATTGATCGAAAAACTTAGGTGTATAATTAGAATACCAAGTAGTGATATAGGTATGATTCCAAATAAACCTTTTTGGCTTTAGTACTTTTTTGAATCATACCAGGGTAGTCTTTGAAAAACTCCAATGATATGAGGGAGGTTAAAAAAACAGCATGAAAAAAGAGAATTCAATCAAAGAATATCTTTCTTCAATTATAAGCTGTATCAACCTTTAAGAATCTTGTTTCACATAAAATTTTTCTATACTTAAGCCAAAAAATTCCTGGAATTTACGGTTAAGATGAAGGCTTGAAATTCTATCTCTCCGGCTACTGTTCCATCAATTCAATTCATAATAAAATTCAGACCTGAATTTAAATTTATTTGTATTAATCATAGGCATAGGGGTTTTTTAAACAAATCACTAAGCATCCTTGTATGGAAAGATGTATCCCAGTACTGGGTAAAGGTAACCTTCGGTTAATTTCACTCTTCCCTGAAAGAAGCGTTTTCAGCAGTTGTTGTTAGAGCAGATTTAATGATGGCTTTATAAATGTAAGATTCACTGCTTTTATTTAGATGTATTAAGGAATATGCTGAGCAGCTTTTTAATTTGGATACGACTTTAATAAATTTTACCTAATAAGCATAGTTTTTAATTATTATCATTTAAAAGTTATAAGTAAATATTATCGTAAATTTAATGAGTTAACCAATTAAAACTTTCCAAAAAATGTCACACAACAATCATTCGAACAATTCAGATAGTCATAAGGTCTGGGAAGTAAACGAATCGAGCAAATGTCCATTTATGGGCGGAGCAACAAAATTTACTGCCGGAAGCGGAACCTCTAATCGCGACTGGTGGCCCAATTCATTGAATTTAAAAATTCTCCGTCAGCATTCCTCTCTTTCCGATCCTATGGATGAGAATTTTAACTATGCAGAAGAATTCAAAAAGCTGGATCTTAAAGCTGTAAAACAGGATCTTTTGGAACTTATGACCGACTCCCAGGACTGGTGGCCTGCAGATTACGGCCATTACGGTCCGTTTTTTATCCGAATGGCATGGCATAGCGCCGGTACATACCGTATCGCTGATGGTCGCGGTGGTGGGGGCTCAGGTTCCCAGCGCTTTGCACCACTTAACAGCTGGCCTGATAATGCGAACCTTGATAAGGCACGATTATTACTGTGGCCAGTAAAGCAAAAATATGGTAAGAAACTTTCATGGGCAGATCTTATGATCCTGGCCGGAAACTGTGCCCTTGAATCCATGGGTCTTGAAACTTTCGGATTCGGTGGAGGCCGTGAAGATATCTGGGAACCCGAAGAAGATATTTACTGGGGTTCTGAAGGAGAATGGCTGGGTAATAAGGAACGTTTTGCTAAAGGGGATAAACTTGAAAATCCGCTTGGAGCCACTCATATGGGACTAATCTATGTTAATCCTGAGGGTCCTAACGGAAACCCTGATCCTGTGGCCGCGGCCGATCATATCCGTGAAACCTTCGGGCGAATGGCGATGAACGATTATGAGACAGTAGCTCTTATTGCTGGCGGACACACCTTTGGTAAGACCCACGGTGCGGCTGATGCCGAAAAATATGTGGGAGCCGAACCGGCAGGAGCTACTATAGAAGAGATGGGACTTGGATGGAAAAACTCATTCGGTAGTGGTAAAGCTGGAGATACCATTACCAGTGGTATTGAAGGTACATGGACCAAGACACCTACCAAATGGAGCATGAACTTCTTTGAGAACCTGTTTGGATACGAATGGGAATGTATCAAAGGTCCGGGCGGAGCTTATCAGTGGCAACCTAAAGATGGTGCTGGTGCGGGTACAATTCCAGATGCACATGATTCCTCGAAGAGTCATCAGCCATTTATGCTGACTACTGATCTTTCCCTGAAGATGGATCCCGAATATGAAAAGATCTCAAGACATTTCTATGAGAACCCAGATGAGTTTGCCGATGCCTTTGCACGTGCATGGTATAAGCTGACTCACCGTGATATGGGGCCGATATCAAGATATTTGGGGCCGGAAGTTCCCGATGAAGAACTTATATGGCAGGATCCTGTTCCTGCTGTTGATAATGAACTGATCAATGATCAGGATATTTCCAGTTTAAAATCTAAAATTCTGGATTCAGGACTTTCTGTTTCCCAACTGGTAACTACTGCATGGGCTTCAGCATCTACCTATCGTGATTCCGACAAGAGAGGTGGAGCAAATGGAGCGCGCATTAGACTTGAGCCACAGAGAAACTGGGAAGTGAATAATCCTCCTCATTTACAGAAGGTGCTGCAAAAACTGGAGAGTATTAAAGATGATTTCAATAATGCACAATCGGGTAACAAAAAAGTTTCTCTAGCCGATATTATTGTTCTTGGCGGAAGTGCTGCTATAGAGAAAGCTGCGAAGGAAGCAGGTCATGACCTGAGCGTTCCTTTTACTCCCGGCCGTACGGATGCGTCCCAGGAACAGACAGATGTGGAAGCCTTTGAACCATTGGAACCACAGGCAGACGGTTTCCGCAATTATCTGAAGCGAACAGAAAAAATAACTACTTCGGCAGAAGAAATGATGGTAGACAGGTCTCAGCTTTTAAAACTTAGTGCGCCTGAAATGACAGTCCTGGTGGGGGGTATGCGTGTACTTGGTGCTAATTATGACGGATCTGATCATGGCATTTTTACCGATAGGCCCGGAGTGTTAACAAACGATTTCTTTATGAATCTGCTGGATATGAATACAACCTGGAAGGCGACTTCAGATGACCAGCTGGTATTTGAAGGTAAAGACCGTAAAACAGGTGAGGTGAAATGGACCGGAACCCGTGTCGACCTTATCTTTGGTTCCAATTCAGAGCTTCGCGCCCTGGCTGAAGTCTATGGCTTTAAGGATTCGCAGGAGAAATTTGTAAAAGACTTTGTGAAAGTCTGGACCAAGGTGATGAACAGTGATCGTTTTGATCTTGATTAGTTGAAAATTCAGTCTTAATTAAGAAGAGGCTGTCTAAAAAATCGATCAAGCCGTCATTACGAACGAAGTGAAGTAATCTTTCCTTTGATTACCAATTTTTAAGGATTGCTTCGTTCCTTGCAATGGCAGGTTAAGAATTTTTTTAGACAGCCTCTTCTATTTCGGATACTCTCCTGGTGAATTTATTTAAATAGGTACTTCAGAGATTAAAAAGTTTTAACTTGCCTCCTGAACTATTGAAGCCTTATTTCAAGAATGAAGAATTTCTGTTATCTCATTTTACTGGTTGCTATTATAGGCTGCCAGAATGAAGAGGGATTTAAAATCGATAATGAGTACGAACAGGATTACCAGGAATTCAAAAAGAGGATTCATGAAGAACATATTTATTATTTGAGTATTTCAGATATGTTCGAACTGGATTCTGCATCTCCAAATACTTTTGGCTCCTCTCCCGAAAATAAATTTCAGTTAAAGGATTCCACAGCCCCTGCCAGATTAGGTAGTATAATTTTTGAAAATGACTCCCTGATTTTCCATTCCTCCCCAAATGTTGAGGTAAAACTGGAAAATGATTCGGTTATAGATACATATAATCTCATATCCCTAGATTACCGGGGACATTCGATAAATATGTATCATGAGAATTACAGCTGGTATGTGAATTCACTGGAAAATGTAAAACTTTTAAGAATAATGGATTCCCGGAATCCTGAGATCTCTAAATTCCCGGGATTTCAAACTTATGATCTTAATCCTGAATTTATTTTTGAAGCAAAACTCACCTATTATGATTCTCCGAAAGTCATTGAAGTTCCGGTGACTCAGGGAAATACCAGGGAAGCAGAATTTATAGGTTCTATAGAGTTTGAATATAAAGGACAAACCCATTCACTCGATTTTATGGAAGGTAATTTTATAATGTTTGGGGACAAAACGGCTCTGACTGAAACCTACGGCGCTGGACGTTACCTTGAATTTACAACCAATGATAATAAAACTGCAGTCCTGGATTTTAACCACGCCTATAATCCGCCATGTAGTTATAGTGGTTTTACTACCTGCTCCTATCCTCCCGAAGAGAACTGGCTTGAGTTGGAAGTAAAAGCCGGGGAGAAGGAAGCTCTTTTAAATAAATCATAATCCGGAGAACCCCATTGTTGATTGAGTTTCAGAAACCTTAAACCAATCTTGAAAATCGCGCGTTGGATTTGGGAAAGTCTACCCCCATGGCAAAGGTCGTGAATAGTCCGCCACATACAGAAGACAAAACAGTTTCCCATCCAAAACTTGATGTTGTGATCACTGCATTTACAGGAATGCAGGTCATCACAATTCCTATGGCAAATGATATGATCGCGGTCCATTGATATAACCGGAGTCCTTTTATAATTGGCGTTTGAACTTCGCCTCTGTAGGCTTCTTCCACAAATCTGCCAATACTGGTGAGAATAAGATAAAGGCCAAAAATAAATGACATGGAAAAGCTATTATTCCACAGGGAGAGTAAAACCAAACCTACTAAAAACAGCCATATCATAGAATAAAGAGGTGTTGGGTGAAGAAGTTCACCCTTCATATGAGAAATACCGCAAACCCTTGAGCGATGATGATAATATCTTATGCCGATGTCGGGATTATGAGCTTTCTTTCCATGACAACAGCCATTTACAAGGCAACGAAATCTTCCAATAGCCTGCACCCAGGGCATGGTGACCGAGATCACCCCAATAAGAATCCAAACATTGTAGCCCATTAACCAAACCACCAGGCTGGCAAAAATAATTCCCACCAGTGCGCCATAATAGCCATAAGGTCTTTTCAATTTTTCAGAACCTTCTATGATCTGTGCCCATAGTGCTGAAAAGATGATCACAACCACCGCGAAAATTAAGATCCCCCAGGCGTAAAAATCTCCTACTAACATTCCAGCGATCAGGATACCCAGGAAACTACCTAAACCAACATAGAAGCCATGGTTTATTATCCTGACATTCCCAAAAACCCATTCATTCCAGGAATTAGCTATTTCTTCAGTCATATTTTTTAAAAAGACCCAGATCTGAAAGTAATTATCGGCAAGAAGGAAAATGATCAAAGAGACACTCAGGCTAAGAACTGCCGAATAGGTATAGCTCAATTGCAATATGACGAGAATAAGAGTAATAAAGCTGAATAGTATTCCCAGGCCTTTTGATTGTTTGAAAATGGCTCTTAGTGAAATTAGCAATATGAAAATGGGCGCCAGATAAGCCATGGAATTATAAGGGGCAACATATACTGCTACAACCTCCGGATAGAGGAAAGCACCGAAAGTATAAATGCCCAAACCAAGTATTCCGGCAAGTGTCCAGTGCCGTAAAAGCTGCCTTGTTTTAATAAGGAAAGGTGTGACCAGTAAATAGCCCAATCCCAAAAGAGGTAAATACTCATTTTGAGTAAAAGATGGCAATGTCAATTGCATTTGGATGCTGGAATGAAAATCATTTTCAATGACCCTGGCAATTAAAAAATTGCATAAAAGTAACGGGGCTGTTACCAGAAATAAAGAGACCAGGCGTTGTCGTATCCCGGGAATTTCTTTTGTGTTTTCCGGAAGCTCAAAAAATGTGGAGATAGTTTGATCTGGAAATCTTCTTTTTAGATCGATCGCTTCATATCCTATTACAAGGGCTATCATACAAAGAATCGTGATAGGGGTTGCCAGCCATAGGCCGCTTGCTGAGTTGGTTAAAACAAAAAAACCTGTTATTAGAATTCCGAAGCCCCAATAAATAGGATGATGAAAAAACCTGTAGGCTCCTTTATTTACCAGCTTTTCAGGCGGAAAGGCGTTCATGGGAAGTCCTTTTCCGTATATCTTTAGAGAGTACATTCCCCAGATCATTAATAAAAAACCACAAACAAGCAGAAACCAGCCGGCATTTTCAGATCCTATTACAGGAAAGGCTATAATTTCTTCAGTATATTTTGCCCATAGCCACAAAATTATGGGGATAACTACAAGAAAGGTGGTAGCGTAAAGAAACTTGCCTGCCAAAGTTTTTATTGCTTTCATTTTGTCCGCATTTTATAGAAGAAAATAAGCATGGAAATAATCAAAAATATCATACCGTATAGGAGCGCATATAGGCTTGCAGATACTGCAGAATAATTGGTGAATGCTTTAACAATAGATGCCTGGGAAGGAAAGTATGCCGGTAGAAATTCAATGAGTATCTGGTTTTGAGCGGCGGCATAGAATATAGGATTCTGCAACCAGCCTACATCAATATTCACAAGTAACACTATAAGAAGAATAGCCTCCAGTTCACCTTTTACCAGGCTGCCCACTGCCAGTCCGTAACTGCCATAAACGAAGCCTATAAGTGCCAGGCTTAGTGTGAAACTAACCGGATGGTCAACAGGGGTGAAAGCAATGGTTAAGAGTCCTATATAAACTGAAATAAACAGGATCGTCAATAATAGAACGAGTAAAATAGAGGTAAGTAACTCAAGAGGGTGATATCCGCAAAGAACCAGCCTTTTATTGGCATTGTGATTTTTCTGAATAAGATTAAGTGCCAGGAATGAAACCAGGAATCCCGCTGATGCCACCGAAAAGAATATAAAGGAAATACTCTTTTCGGGCATATCTATGAATACCTGATCACCTACTGAGGCAAGCTGGAAATGAATGACTCTTTCGGCAGATGTGAATTCTACGATAGACAGAAAAACCGTAGGGATAAGCAGGATCAGGATAAGAACGATCTTACGGCGAATAAGCATTCGCAATATCATGGCCAAACTGGTATTGATCCTGTGAATATTCATTTTAATGTCCCATTTTCAAGTTTATAAATCCGGTCAAATTTTTTCTTTTCATTTATCAAATGTGAAACCACCAGAATGGAGCATCCTTTCTCCTTGAGATCTTTGGTATAATCCCAGAACTTTAGATAGGTATCCCAGTCAAAGCCATTATAAGGTTCATCAAGTATCAGGAGTTCAGGTTCATGGAGGAGGGCAATGGAAAGATTTAGTTTTTGCCGTGTTCCTCCACTCAAATTGTTAACCCTTGTATTATAATACTTGCGATAATTAAAGTGATCCAGAAGTTCCTCCACGCGTACATTTAATACTTCCGCTTCAATATTATAGGCTGCAGAGAAGTACCTGAAATGTTCCTGAACAGTGATTTCAGGGAAGAGGATAGCCTCCTGCGGGCAATAACCTGTTTTACCATTTTTATGAACCTTGCCCCGGTTGGCACTAATATCACCCGCGATAATTCGCATTAAAGTAGATTTACCTGAGCCGTTTTCACCCACGATTCCGGTTAGGGTTCCCGCTTCCAATTGCAGGGAGACTTCCTTTAGAACTGGTTTTTTAGAATAGGATTTATATATGTTCTCTAATTTTAAGATCATGTTGACTGAGGCTTGAAATTCACCCATTCATGTATGGCCATACCATGTACGATTTCAGAATTAGCTTTCTGAAATTCTCCGTTGCTAAGCCATTTATGGTTGTCGGCCATTAGAAACTTCACCGGCATAATCTTTTTGAAACCGGGGAGATAATGCAGTAGTTTTCCCACTACCTGATATATCTTTTTTTCAGATTCCAAAACTATTTTGCGATTCAGTTTCAATTGAAAATCTCCTTCTCTTGATGAAACCTGATCATTCTCTATGATACAGTCAGGGATACTTTCACCGTTTAGCCATAACCACTGTTTTTTATCTACTTCTCTTAGCTCTATCCAAACCATAGTATCGTTTATTGAATGGAATCTTCCCCAGCGGAGATCGTTCATTGGGATATGCCACGGAAGAGCGGTGAGAATAAGTTGCTCAGCATAACCGCTCCCTTCCAGTATCCTTCCTTTTATACTTAGTTTTACCTTCGATGCCGGTTGAAAACAATGCCAGTCCAGATTTCCCTTTTCAGAATCATAAATTCTACAGTCAAGAGGTTGAGCAGCGGCTTCCCATTGTCCTTTAATTTCAAGTTTATTGTCTAACCAGGTGATGATTTCCTCTTTTTGAAGAGGAAGGTCGGTATTGCGAAAATGCGTGCTTAGCTTTACATCTTCCCCGGGAATTTTATGAATACAACTTGTATAATTTACCGTGATACCATGCCATGATAATTTTGCAGAATAGTAAATAATGACCTCTCCGTCTTCCCCAAGAAAATCCAGATACCATTTATTTAGATGAAAATTCGATTTTTTCATGATTTACGGGTAGTTTTTTGGTTTCTGAGATTAGTTTTTGGAATACTTTCCTGGCCGGAAGTTCATAGACCAGTAAGAAAGTCCATTTTTCAATAAGAGAGAAGTTGCCCTCGGGCATTATGTTGCGGTGTTTTTCAAGAAGTTCCATGCCGTCCTGAGCATGATTGTAAAGCCATTCCCGAATCTTTGGTGATGAGGCATCCATAAGATCTGCCTTTTCAATGCCAAGCTCTTCGCAATCCTCCTGGGGGATGTTCACATAGCCTGCAGCAAGATCGGCTTCAATGTCTTCAATGTCATACTGATATCTGCAGGCTTTGCCAAGTGGTTCCAGGATCAAATATTTATCCGGATCGTCCTTGAAGACCTTGAGAGTGGCTCTGATTGTTCCTTGGATATCAAGCAAATGAAAATGATGTTCCAATTCCTCTTTTGAAAAAACGCTTAGTTTTCCTCTTCGGTTTGCATCAAATAGAAGTGAATTAAGAATGTCTTCTGTTTCTTCCTGAAAATTTTCATTAAACAATTCAGCAAGTTCAAAACAATAAAGCAGCATATGGTCTGCCTCATCCTTTGGGTTAACCGGGTTTCGGGCAAACCTGAGCTTTTCGGAAATATATTCACTTTCACTTTGATAGCCTTCAGGTAAGGGAATGTCGCCATCAACAATATCGTCAAGGTAGCGCATTAAAACATAATACGATTCCAGAAATGTTCCTCTGGTAGGAGCAAAAGCGGCATATTTAAAAAGCCGAAGGTACCGTAAAAAACTGCGGTATTTCCAGCCTCTGGTCTCAAGCATCTGCTTGAATACCCGCTTACGCATTTGTTTTAGATCTTTCACATCCCTAACTTTTAATGCTATTTCATTAAAGATTTAAAGAGGAAAACATCAAAAATATATTCCATCCATTATCTTCAATAGCTTGCAGATAACAATTTGCGAACGTAGGGATGCAGATTGTGCAGGTCTATATCCTATGATTCATTGAATAAGTTAATTATTTTTTCTGAAACAATTTCACCAGTATTTTTAAATTAAAACATATTAATGTCTAATACATAGACAATTGTAAGTGCGATCGGCTCTGCTTTTAATAGGATTAGTTTGGAAGTTAGGGTATTCACCTACTTCGTTTTTTCACAATTCCGCCGCGTTGAAAATTATATAGATGGCGAAGATCTGTTTGATTTCTTTTTTATCCCGTGCAACAGGATAATCAGGCCAAGAGCGGCTATAGGAAAGCCTAATATCAAAGTCATAAGTCCTTTTTCCCATACCAGAAAGACCAAATACCATTGTATGGAATACCAGATAAGAAATACGGTTCCCGCAATAATCTTTTGCTTCCACAGCAGGATATATCCCGCCAGGAAGATGGTAAAGAGGAAATAACCGGTAAGCTCACTGGATTCTGTATAAAGTGAAGCATTATCCATTATCAAAAATAGAATATAACCAACCAGGGCTATAGAGGTGAGTATTTTTAAGGTAAGACTGTAATTTTCGATTCTGCTTCTCATGTTTTGCTGTTTTTAAAACCATGAGCATTTTCGTCAAAGTAAATGTAGTAGATATGGTGTCCTGTAAATATTTGCCCTCTTAAGTTAATTAAATTATTTTAATAAACGGTATTTATTTCCAATGTTCGGTCTTAATTTTTTTAGTCTAAGTGCCTGATCGATCAGTTTATACAAAAAAATAAGAGGGGGTGAAAACACTTCACTCCCTCTTATAAATCAACTAATTAAAAATTAAAAAAACCTCGATTATTATTCCACTTCTTCGAGCACTTTCTCTTCCTTTTTTGCTCTGGTTTCCTGAGCCAGTTTCTTCTTACTGTTCAGGGAGAATACGAACCATACGAAAGACACAAGACCTATGGCAAAGATCGTATCTCCAACGGCGCGTAACCATCTAAGGGTATCCATTCCCGGTTGCTGCATGAATTCGGCTGAACGTGCATACCACATTCCTTCATTTACACTGGCTACCGTTTGTAAAAGACCTATAGGCAGTACACTTAGTAGTACCATAAGGATAAGACCGATATTGATGCTCCAGAAAGAGAACTTCAGTAATTTCTCGTTCCATACCTGTTTTCTGTACATACTCCTAAGCACGAACATCATCAGTCCTATTCCCAGCATTCCGTAAACTCCGAACAGAGCGGTATGTGCATGCACGGCAGTGGTATTAAGTCCCTGCATATAGTACAGTGCGATAGGCGGATTAATGATGAAACCGAATATACCTGCGCCCAGGAAGTTCCAGAAAGCAACTGCCACCAGGCAGTAAATAGGCCATTTATAATCCTGTATCCATTTGGTGACCTTACTCAACTTATAGTTCTCATAGGCTTCGATACCAATCAGTACCAGAGGCACTACTTCCAGCGCACTGAAGGTAGCTCCAAGGGCCATCACCGCGGTAGGCGTACCACTAAAGTACAGGTGGTGAAAAGTTCCCAGGATACCGCCTGAAAGGAATATCACCGTTGCCAGTAACACATTCAGCGTGGCGGTTTTGGTACGCAGTAATCCCAGGCGCACGAATAGGAATGCTCCCACAACGGTTGCGAAGACTTCAAAGAATCCTTCAACCCAAAGGTGCACCACCCACCAGCGCCAGTATTCGGCGATCGCCAGGTTGGTTTGTCTTCCCCACATTAAACCGGCAGCATAGAACAATGCGATGGCGGCAGAGGAGACCAGGAACATCAGTAATAGGTTTCTTTCAGATGTCTTTTTGCGTAATACTGGTAGTAATGGTCTTACCATTAAAGCCAGCCATAAGAACAGACCCACAAGCAGGAATATCTGCCAGAATCGGCCAAGATCAACATATTCGTAACCCTGGTGTCCGAACCAGAAGTTTTCGGCAAGTCCTAATTTCTGCATTACACCCATCCACTGTCCGGCCATAGAACCGGCTACGATAATCAACAGACAGATGAACAGGAAGTTCACCCCAAGTTTCTGGAACTTTGGATCCCTGCCCGAAACTGCCGGCGCAATATAAAGTCCGGTTGCGAGCCATGCCGTGGCGATCCACAGGATCCCAAGCTGTACGTGCCAGGTTCGGGATATAGAATACGGAAGGATCTTCGCCAGGTCAAGCCCGTAGAACCCATCTCCTTCAACCCCGTAATGCGCGGTGATCACACCAAAACTTACCTGTACAAGTATCAGGGCACTAACTATCCATAGATATTTTTTCACCGCCAGCATGGATGGAGTGATGGTTTGTCTCATCAAAGGATCTTCCACTGGTAACTCCGGTGTTTCTTCCTCTTTCATTTTCGCATGATAGAACACCATCACGCCTATCCCGAAGAGCAGGAGAATGATACTGAACCCGGTCCAGATAAGAAGGTCACCGGTTGGTTTATTCCCAACAAGGTCTTCCGGGGGCCAGTTGTGGGTGTAGGTTACTTCGCTTCCAGGTCTCTCGGTCACCGTTGCCCAGGATGCCCAGAAGAAGAAGTTGCTCATCTGGCGCATTCTGTCCTCATCCTTTATGGAGTTTTTCGGAATGGCATAGAAGTTCCTTAATTCGTCAAGTTCAGGGTTCTCCATAAAGAGGCCCTTGTAGTATTCGTTAAGATTTTCGATGGCTTCGGCCCTGATCTCCGAGATGGTGATCGTCCCCGAGGCTTCATCATAGGTGTTATTTCGCAGTTCTTCCTGCAGCCTTCGTTCAAGCGCGGCCTGCTTTTCACTGCTCAGGTCTTCATATCTTTCCCCGTTTTCCGCTTCAGACCACTTATTGAGGATATACAGTGACTCCCTGTGCAGCCAGTCTGCGGTCCAGTCCGGTGCGGTATATGCTCCGTGCCCCCAAATGGAACCTACTTCCTGACCACCCATACTTTGCCATACGTTTTGGCCATCGAGGATGTCCTGGCCTTTTACAATTATTTCTCCATCGGGAGTTACAATATTTGTAGGTCTCGGCGGGGCTTTCTGATAGATTTCAAAACCATAATAGCCCAGTACTGTAAATGAAACGGTAATCACCACTAAGAAGGTGATCCATAACTTTCTTTCTTTGCTCATAGTGATCGATTAAAAATTTGAAACAAAAATGGCCAATATGAATTTTGAGAAGTATGAGAAATATCATATTTCGGACAATTTTGTCCGGAATAAATCATTATCAAAATAATCTCTACCTGGATTGGCTTATTTTTTTAATCGGATAACCGCTATTTTACTAGTCGGATTAATGATATTTAATTTAATGGATCTTCTATGTGTTTCATTTAATTCCTGATGGCAGCGAATAATTTTTAAATTTGCATCAACTTAACTTAAACACAACAAAAACCACACAACATGTCTGCCACTACAGAAGCCAAGATTTTCAACTGTACCCAAAGCCGGGAACTGGCTGAAAAGATTGCCGAGAAATACGGCTCCAAACTGGGAAATGTGATCACCTCTACTTATAGCGATGGTGAATTCCAGCCCTCTTTTGAAGAGTCGGTTCGGGGTTCGCGAGTCTTCATCATCGGTTCCACCCACCCGGGAAGCGATCACCTTATGGAAATGTTACTTATGCTGGATGCTGCGAAAAGAGCTTCGGCAAGACATATCACTGCGGTGATGCCATATTTTGGTTGGGCAAGACAGGATAGAAAAGATAAACCACGGGTGCCTATCGCGGCTAAGATGATTGCCAGTATTCTTGAAACTGCCGGAGCGACACGTATTATCACCATGGACCTGCATGCTGATCAGATCCAGGGATTCTTTGAAAAACCGGTAGATCACCTGTATGCAAGTACAATCTTTCTTCCACACTTAAAGAGTCTGGGACTGGATAATCTTACCATAGCTTCACCGGATATGGGGGGATCAAAAAGAGCTTATGCCTACTCGAAGGCGCTGGAAAGTGATGTTGTTATCTGTTACAAGCAGCGGGCCAAAGCCAATGTGATCTCTCATATGGAGCTTATTGGAAATGTTACCGGAAAGAATGTGGTGCTTGTAGACGATATGGTAGATACTGCAGGAACTCTTACAAAGGCTGCTGACGTGATGATGGAGCGAGGAGCACTTAGTGTGCGCGCCATCTGTACTCATCCGGTACTTTCAGGTGAAGCCTATGAAAGGATAGAGAATTCAAAACTTCAGGAATTAATAGTTACCGATTCCATTCCATTAAGACAGAAAAGTAAAAAGATAAAAGTAGTAAGTTGTGCCGAGCTGTTTGCAGATGTGATGAGGCGTGTTCAAGACAACAGGTCCATCAGTTCGAAATTCATTATGTAATTGAACTCTGTCAAACTGAGCGCAGTTGAAGTATGACAGAGTTTTTAAGGTCATTACGAGCGAAGCGAAGTAATCTCTTTGTTATTAGGCGATACAAAGTTGAGATTGTTTCACTTCGTTCGTAATGACTTTCTGCTTTTTAGAGGGTTTTTTATTTAGGTATCAGTGTCATCCTGAGCCTGTCGAAGAATTGCAGAGTTTAGTGAGATCAGCATCATCCTGTCCCGATAGTTATCGGGATCGTTTCAGGATCTTACTCACTGGCTTCGGCGGGAACACTTTCATCCTGTTCTACTGCATAGATCTCCAGTTCTTTGCCGGTGATTTCCTCAAAGAGTTCCTTTTTCCTCATTGCACCCCAGATTTCCAGTTCGGGATCGCCCTGGGTGGTGATATAAAATCTCACCATATCCTTAGCTTTTTCTATTTCCAGTTCCTGTACATTCTGATAGTGGCTTCGGTCTAGCCCGTCGGCCACTCTTAATATCCCTGAAAGCTTTTTTACTCTTCTTTTCAGATTCCCATTCAGTTTTCGGTACCGTTTATGCCTTTTCTTGGGAGTAGATCTCCGGTGATATCTCGCCACATTGGCCATAATACTTATTTCGTCTGCAGTAAAGCCGCGAAGATCGGCATGCCTTATTAGGTATAAAGCATGTTTGTGGTGTTTCCTGTGGGAGATATAGTAACCAATATCATGCATATAAGTGGCATATTCCAGCAATTCCCGGTCTCCTTCTTCCAGTTCCAGTTCCTGTTTAAAATCATCAAATATCTGCAACGCCAGTTTTGCCACATGAGAGGAATGTTCCTTAAGCCAGTTGCATTTTCTGAGTAATTCGAATACACTTCTTTTCCGCGGATCGGGAAACCTGGCTACCAGAGGTAATGTAGATTTTTCTTCGTTAATATAGTTAAGGATCATGCCGTCCCGAAGGGCGGCTTCAGAAATTTTTATATTCTGAATATTGAATTCTTCTATCAGGAATTTCACTAATACCATTCCGGGATTTATGATGTCTATCCTCTTCTCGTCCAGGTTTTTCTCTTTGGAGCGTTCTTTTCTATCCAGTTTAATGAAACTCTCATAGAAAGGCAGGAACTCATCATCATGGTACACCATTTCATTAAGTGTCATGGCTGAGCTGATGGAATTACGTTGGGCGATCATTGCAGCGATATTCTCCATGGTTCCCGAGGAACCTATAATTGTTTTAACGGAATGTTCCCTTACAATATTTGCAACATCACTTAAGGTCTTCCTGTAGTGATCCTCCAGGGTTTCAATTTCTTTCCGCGTTATAGGGTCATTCTTTACAAAATGAGCAGCCATTCTTGCCACTCCCAGTTTCAGGCTGTTATAATAAAGGAACTTTTCGTTGTTTCCCACTATGAATTCAACACTACCACCCCCAATATCTACCATCAATACCATTTCTTCGTCCAGGGCGATGCTATGTCTTACAGCATAGCCTATCATCTCCGCCTCCATTTTACCTGAGATCGCACGTGCCTTGATATCCACTTCGTCGATCACCCGTTGTATAAAATCACCTCCGTTTTTCGCCTCCCTTATCGCACTGGTGGCAAAGGCCAGGATCTCTTCGACTCCCTGGCTGTCACATAGAAATTTAATGCGTTTAAGCGCATCGAGTCCGCGCTGCATGGCATCTTCACTAAGATGATGTTTCATACCTTTTTCGGCCAGGATCACCATCTCCTTAAGCTTGTCTATGGTACGGTAACTGCCATCCGGATAAAGATCTACTAAAACAGCATGAAAGGAGTTGGTCCCCAGGTCTATTGCCGCGATCCTTTTGGTTGGAGTTGAACTGTCTTGTATCTCTGTCATAATTCTTAAAAACTGAAGCCTCCTGGAAAGGATTTTCTGCAGGGTTAATTTTTGATAATCTCTTCAATTTAATGATTTTTGGCCTGAAAAGTTATAAGGCTTTGTGAAATAATCAGAGAAGTTATTCTGAGCTAGTCGAAGGATGGGATTCCTTCGCTGTGTTCGGAATGGTATTCATTACAACTTACTTCTCACAGAACTTTTTCAGCTTCAATATTTTATAGATAAATAAAAAGACTTACTTTTGCAGCCAGAAAATTTTTACGCAAATGAAGGCGGTTCACTTTAGAACTTGACGACATTTGTTAACCAAAACAATTTATAATGAAATCAATTACGATCAACGGATCTAAAAGAGAAAGCGTAGGCAAGAAGGCAACTAAAGCTCTGCGTAATGCTGGACAGGTTCCTTGCGTATTGTACGGGGTAGAAGGTGATCCACTACACTTTGCAGCAGAGGAAATAGCGTTCCAGAACTTAGTGTATACACCAGACGTACACACTGTAAAAATCAAATTGAAAAGCGGAGAGTCTTATAATGCGATCCTTCAGGATATTCAATTCCATCCTGTGACCGATGCTATCCTGCACATGGATTTCTATCAGATATTTGACGACAAACCAATTACCATGGAAATCCCTATCCACACTGAAGGTGTTGCAAGAGGGGTTAAGAACGGTGGTGTACTTCGTTACAACCTTCGTCGTCTGAAGGTAAGAGGATTGCCAGGTGATCTTCCGGACTATATCGTAGCTAATGTTACCAAGCTTAAGATTGGTCAGAAGTTATATGTAACTGCAGTAGAAAGCGAAGATTATAAGATCCAGCATCCAGATAACACAGTAATCTGTCAGGTAAGAACTTCACGTAACATTGTTGAAGATCTTGAAGAGGAAGATGAAGATGAAGTAGCAGCAGATGAAGTGCCAGCTTCTGAAGTAGAAGCCGGTGAAGGAGAGGCTGCAGAGTCTAAAGAATAAATTTTTCTTTTAATATTATAAAAGCATTCCGTTCCGGTACTCCCGGATTTCGGAATGCTTTTTTATTTGAACCAATTTAAAAGTCCGGTTTTGTTTTTTCTGATTTAAAAGTATCTGATTAATTTTATCTTTACCAAAACAAATTGGATGCTTTCATTCTTTGGAAGGATTTTAGGAAAAAAAGAGACCGGGAAGAAAACAGATCCCATGAAGAAATTTTTGATCGTTGGTCTGGGAAACATCGGCCCTAAATATGAGAATACCAGGCACAATGTAGGATTTAAGATCCTGGATGAACTTGCCCGCGAAAAAGAGGTAGCTTTTGAGACTCAAAAGCTGGGGGATGTTGCGACCTTTAGATTCAAAGGCCGCACCTTTATTCTATTAAAGCCCAGTACTTATATGAACTTAAGTGGTAAGGCCGTTAACTACTGGATGCAGAAAGAGAAGATTTCACTCGAAAACTTACTGGTGGTCACAGATGACCTGAATCTTTCCTTTGGTACGCTTAGGCTTAAGACCAAAGGTAGTGATGGTGGGCATAATGGGCTTAAAGACATTCAGTCCCAGCTGAATACTACAAAATATAATCGGTTCAGGTTTGGGATAAGTGATGAGTTCTCCCATGGGCAACAGGTAGACTATGTGCTGGGTGAATGGTCAGAAAAGGAAGAAGAGAAGCTGCCGGAACGTTTAAAAACTTCCGCAGAGCTTATCCTTTCTTTTGGTGCTGCCGGAGTCTCGAATACCATGAATGCATTTAACGGAAAATAGCAGGGATTAAAGGAACAGATGTCGGATTTTAAAGTTGACAGATGCCGGTAAATTAGATTTAAATGAAAGAACATAAAGGAGCAAACTCGTTCACAAGTGATAGACAAACGGTAGTGACCATTGGTACTTTTGATGGTGTTCATGCCGGTCACAGAAAGATTATCGAGCGGCTGGTAAATTCTGCAAATGCTAATAACCTGGATTCTGTAGTGCTCACATTTTTCCCCCATCCAAGGATGGTACTGCAAAAAGAAAGCGGAATTCAGCTTATCAATACCATTGATGAAAGAAAACAATTGCTTGAAGAAACCGGGATAGACCACCTGGTGGTTCATCCCTTTACACATCAATTTTCACGGCTTACAGCCATGGAATTTGTTAGGGATATCCTGGTTAACAAACTAAGGGCGAAAAAGATCATTATTGGTTACGATCATAGGTTTGGACGGAATCGTACTGCCGATATCAGCGACCTCAAGAGCTTTGGAGAAGAATTCGGTTTCGATGTAGAGGAAATAAGTCAGCAGGAAGTGGAAGAAGTTGCAGTTAGTTCTACTAAAATAAGGAATGCCCTTCTGGAAGGTCGGGTAGAAAGAGCGAACATGTATCTTCAGCATCCATTCACTCTTACCGGTACTATCGTTAAAGGACGCGGTATTGGGAAAGATCTTGGTTTTCCTACTGCAAATCTAGAAGTAAGGGAAGAATATAAACTTATCCCCAAGAATGGTGTGTATGTTATCCGTTCTGTTATTGATGGAAAAATGGTTTATGGGATGATGAATATAGGCACCAATCCTACCGTAGGAGGAAAGGAAAAGACCATAGAATCTTTTTTCTTTGACGTGGATAAAAACCTGTATGGGAAACAGCTACAAATAGAGCTTCTTGTTAGGATAAGAGATGAAAAGAAATTCGCCTCGGTGAATGATCTTAAGCTTGCTATGAAACAGGATCAGGCATTTTCCATGCAATACATAAAAGATAATTATGCTTAATAGATGGCTTTTTAAACAAGTCGATAATTCTGCACTGGTCGTTTTTCGTGTGTTTTTCGGTTTGTTGATCGCCATTGAGGCCTTTGGGGCCATTTTTACAGGCTGGATAAGGAGAACAATGATCGAGCCTGATTTTACCTTCAATTTTATTGGATTTGAATTCCTGCAACCCCTGCCTGGAGACGGGATGATATGGTATTATGCCATTATGGGCGTCTTTGGCGTCTTTGTGATGCTGGGTTTTAAATACAGAATGAGCATTATCGCATACACCATCATGTGGTCTGGGGTTTACCTGATGCAAAAGTCCTCATATAACAACCACTATTACCTTCTAATGCTGGTTTGTTTTATTATGTGTTTTTTGCCGGCTCACCGTTGGCTTTCTTTGGATGCTAAAATAAAACCTTCAATCTCCAGGATCTCAATGCCCCGATGGGTTTGGATTGTCATTGTATTACAGCTCTGGATAGTTTACACCTATGCTTCAGTGGCCAAGTTGTACCCAGACTGGCTGGATGGAAGTTTCCCGGCGCTTCTGATGAAATCCAAAGATGATTACTGGCTGGTTGGTGAATTCCTTCAGCAATGGTGGATAAGGTATGCGATCGCATATTTTGGCCTGTTTTTCGATCTATTGATCATTCCTTTATTATTATGGAAGAGGACGAGAGTTCCTGTTTTTATCGCAGCTATTTTCTTTCATCTTTTCAATAGTTTCATATTCCATATCGGCATCTTTCCGTATATGTCTCTTGCCTTCTGTATTTTCTTTTTCCCTGCGGAAAAGATCAACAAGGTATTCCTGAGAGGCAAGAAGAAATTTTATGATAGGGCTGAGGTTATCGTTCCCTCATGGCGCAATGCTTTGGTAGTAAGCATGGTCGTTTGGTTTACAATTCAGTTGTGTCTGCCCCTGCGTCACTGGTTCTTTAAAGATGATGTGCTCTGGACTGAAGAAGGGCATCGCCTCAGCTGGCGGATGATGCTTAGGGGAAAAAGTGGGAGGATAGCTTTTAAAGTGGTGGAAAAAGGTACCAGTGATACCATCCATATTGATAAATCTGAATACCTCTCCAGGAAACAGCTTCGTGCTATTCCATCCAAGCCGGATATGATCTGGCAGTTCGCGCAGCGCCTGGAAGAAGACTTTGCAGAAAAAGGTAAGGAGGTAGAAGTGTATGTGGAGGGGAAAATAAGCGTGAACGGAAGGCCTTATAAAACCCTTATCGATCCAAAAGTCGATCTCGCTGCAGAAAAATGGGAACATTTTAAGCACCACGACTGGATTTTACCTTCAGATTCAGAGTAATTTTCTTCCTTGCTTTTGTTACATTTGCTGCTTAGAAAAAGTATAAACGGTAAATAAATTATCCGGCCTTATGTTACAGGTTTCAAAGATTGCAGAAAATAAAGAGGAATATATCAAAGCCCTTAAAAAAAGGAATTTTGATGCTTCAGATATTTTCGAACAGGTATTAACACTGGACGAGACCAGAAGGTCCACCCAGGCTAAACTGGATGATACCCTGGCCAGTTCCAATAAGATGTCTAAGGAGATTGGGTTGATGTTCAAGAATGGAGAACATCAGAAAGCGAATATGCTGAAGGAAAAGACCAGCCGTTTGAAGGAAGAGTCTAAAGAACTTTCAGAAAAACTGGCAAATGCGGTGGCCGATCTTCAGAATCTGCTTTATACTATTCCAAATATTCCGCATGACTCAGTCCCTGCGGGAATGAATGAAGAAGACAACGAAGAGGTATTTCGTGAAGGTGATATTCCGCAACTGGCCGAAGGAGCCCTTCCTCACTGGGAGCTTGCTAAAAAATATGATATCATAGACTTTGAGCTTGGGAATAAGATCACCGGCGCCGGTTTTCCTGTCTATAAAGGAAAGGGTGCCAGATTGCAGCGTGCACTCATCACCTGGTTTCTTGATAAGGCCACCGAAGCCGGATATACCGAATTCCAGATGCCGTTGATGGTTAATGAGGCCTCAGGCTTTGGAACCGGTCAGCTTCCCGATAAGGAAGGTCAGATGTATCATATAACCGAAGATGATCTTTACATGATCCCGACAGCTGAGGTTCCAATTACCAATATGTTTCGCGATAACCTGATGAACGAGAAGGATTTTCCGGTATTGTGTACGGGTTATACGCCTTGCTTCAGAAGGGAGGCAGGTTCTTATGGAGCTCATGTACGTGGACTCAACAGGCTGCACCAGTTCGATAAAGTGGAAATAGTAAGACTGGAAACACCTGAGAATTCATATGCTGCTTTGGATAAGATGACAGAGCATGTGAAGGGTCTTTTGAAAGAATTAAAGCTTCCGTACAGGATATTAAGATTATGTGGTGGAGACCTTGGCTTTACTTCTGCCCTTACTTACGATTTTGAGGTTTTCTCAACAGCACAGGATCGCTGGCTGGAAATAAGCTCCGTTTCAAATTTTGAGAACTTCCAGGCGAACAGGCTTAAGTTGAGATATAGGGATAAAGAAAATAATAAGGAGCTGGTACATACCCTTAACGGCAGTGCCCTGGCATTGCCAAGAGTGCTTGCCGGAATCCTTGAAAATTATCAGACTGAAGTTGGGATAAATGTACCGGAGGTGCTTGTGCCTTACTGTGGTTTCGATAAGATAGATTGATCGCCTGCAAAAGACTTCACAGGTTTTAAAATCTGTGAGATCTCTTTCACATAATTATTTTAACCAATTATTAATAACAGCGCAAATGTTTATATTTACATTATGCGCTGTTTTCTTTTTATAGTATTCCTGATAGCGGGAAATCTTGGTTTGTTTGCCCAAAGTGAACAGCTGGCGAAGAATTTCTTTGACCAGGGCGAATATGAAAAAGCTTTGAAGGTCTATCAGCAGCTATATAAGGGAAATCCTGCCAATCCTGTTTACTTCAACGGAGTTGTTGCTTCTTATCAGCAAATGGAAGAATTTGAGGAAGCCGAAAAACTGCTGGTGGAAAGATTGAGTAAGTCAGCGAATAATCCTTCTATCCTGATAGAAATCGGACATAATTATGAACTTCAGGATATTACCGAAAGAGCTACCCAATTCTATGAGGAGGCCCTCCAGTCTATTGAGGGCAGACCTAATTATGCCTATGCCATAGCCCGCACTTTTGAGCAGTATAATTTGCTGGACTTTGCGGCAAAAGCCTACGAACGGGCAATGGACCTTAATGCCGACAGAAACTATAACCTTCAACTTGCCCGGATCTATGGGGAACAGGGGAAGATAGAAGAAATGTTCAGCAATTACCTGGACCTTATTGAAGATGATATGAAGTTCTACGGACTGGCAAACCGTGAATTCAACCGTTATATTTCAGAGGATTCACAAAGTGAGGCAAATACAATCTTTAGAAAATTATTACTGAAAAGACTTCAGGAAAATCCTTCCCTACTTTATAATGAAATGCTAAGCTGGCTTTTTGTTCAGCAAAAACAGTTTGACAAGGCTTTTGCGCAGGAAAGGGCCATATTCAAAAGAGGAGAGAACGATTTGCAGGGAATACTAAATCTGGCGCTTCTGGCCAGGGAGGCTAAAGCATACGAAGAGGCCAAAGAGATCATCAGCTATGCGATAGAACAATCTCCATCCAGAACTTTCAATCTCCAGGCAAGGCATTTTCTGCTTAAACTGGAACAGGAGACAGCCCGGCCGGAACATTACTCTGCTATAGGGAACGAGTTTAGAGCTTTGCTCGGGGAATTCGGATATACTCCAGAGACCCTGGACCTTCAGATAGACTATGCCAATTTTATGGCTTTCCAGGAAGGTAAAAAAGAGGTGGCCGTCAAACTTCTGAAAGAAGCAGTAGAGATCACTCCTTCCAAATTTGATCTTGCTAAGGTAAAGATGGCCCTGGCCGATATTTTAGTGATACAAGAAAAATTTAATGAGGCACTTATCTATTATTCACAGGTCCAGAACCTGGTGAAGAACGATGAGATCGCACAAAATGCGCGATTCAAGGTAGCCAAGACCAGTTATTATAAAGGTGATTTTGAGTGGGCCAAGACACAGCTTGATATTTTAAAGACATCTACCTCACAGCTTATTGCTAATGATGCCATGGAACTGAGCCTTCTTATAAGCGATAATTCAATTGAAGATTCAACCCAGACCGCATTGAAGAAATTCGCAAAAGCCGATCTGCTAGCTTTCCAGAAGAAGAATTTGCAGGCCATCCAGGCTCTTGATTCCATTCTTGTGAACCATAAGGGGGAGAAAATAGAAGATGAGGCTCTTTTCAGGCAGGCGAAATTATATGAAGAAGAGCACGATTTCAAAAAGGCCGAAGCCAATTACCTTGTTATAATTAATTCTTTTGGAGAAGATATCCTGGCAGATAATGCCTATTATTTTCTGGCAGAGCTTTATGCGAATCAACTTCAGGATCCGGAGAAGGCAAAAAGCTATTACGAGCAAATTATCTTTAACTTTGCTGACAGTATCTACTTTGTGGAAGCACGGAAAAAATACCGTTTGCTTCGTGGGGATACCATAGAATAGTGCCTAAAAACTTAAAATTTTACCGATGATCATTTATAACGTTACCATAAACGTTCAGGAAGATATTCATGATGAATGGCTAAAATGGATGAAAGAAGAGCATATCCCGGATATGCTTGATACTAAAAAATTCAGCAAGGCCCTGATGACAAAAGTGATGGTGCAGGAGCCTATGGGCGGTATCACCTATTCTGTACAGTACACTACTGAGAGCAGGGAAATGCTGGAACGCTATTATAATGAGGATGCCGAAGACCTGAGGTCCAGGTCAAAAGCCTTTGAAGGTAAGTTCGTAGCTTTCAGGACTGAACTGGAAGTGATCACCGAGCAGTAAACCCTTCTCTTCCTTTCCCGAAATGGGAAATAAATAAATACTATGAAAAAACATAAACCTCAATTCACTAAGCCTTTCAAAAATGATGATCAGGCTGTAAGGGCCAAAAAACATCTGGGGCAGCATTTCTTGACAGATGAAAACATCGCTGAGAAGATAGCCGATACCCTTAGTTATGATGGCTATGATAAGGTTCTGGAGATAGGTCCCGGAATGGGGGTGCTTACAAAATACCTTCTAAAAAAGGATGTTGAGGTTCATGTGATTGAGATCGATACGGAGAGTGTAGAATATCTTCAGAATAACTATTTGCACCTGCGCGGTCGTATTCATGAAAAGGATTTTTTGAAGCATGATCTGCAACAGATCTTTAAGGACGAACAGGTGGCCATAATTGGCAATTTTCCCTATAATATTTCTACCCAGATCGTATTTAAGGTCCTTGAATACAGAGACCAGATTCCTGAATTTTCAGGGATGTTTCAGAAAGAAGTGGCCAAACGAATTTGTGAAAAGGAAGGAAGTAAAGCATATGGGATACTAAGCGTACTGGTTCAGGCTTTTTATGATGCCGAATATCTTTTTACCGTCCCGCCTTCGGTGTTCAATCCTCCTCCAAAAGTGGACAGCGGTGTACTTCGGCTGAAAAGAAAAGAGAATTTCAGCCTCCCCTGTAATGAAAAGCTCCTTTTCAGAGTGGTGAAAACAGCCTTTAATCAGCGGCGAAAAACCTTAAGGAATAGTTTAAAAAGCCTTAATCTTCCTGATAATTTAAGGGAAGATGCTATATTTGGCAGTCGGCCGGAACAACTCAGTTTCCAGCAGTTTATTGAACTGACGCAAAAAATTGAGCCGTATGCAGTTTCAGATAAGTGAAGAATTAATAGAAAAGATAAGGTACCTCATTGAAGAACAGAACAATGAGGAATTATTGCTGCACCTTGAAGAAGTGCATCACGCCGATATTGCCGAAATTCTTACGGAACTGGATATTGAAGAGGCAACTTACATTGTAAAGCTTCTGGATAGCCAGCAAACGGCTGAGGCTCTTATGGAGCTTGAGGTAGACAGGCGAGAGCGTATCCTGGAATCCCTTTCTCCCAAGGAAATAGCCGATGAGCTTAACGAGATGGATACCGATGACGCGGCTGATATCATCTCTGAACTTTCACTGGAATTACAGCAGGATGTAATCTCTGAAATGACAGATGAACAGCATGCCGATGATATCGTTGAGCTGCTTCGTTATGATGAGAACTCTGCCGGTGGTTTGATGGCAAAAGAGCTTGTAAAAGTTAATGAGAACTGGAGCGTTACCGGTTGTATGACCGAAATGCGTAAACAGGCTGAAAATGTTACGCGCGTACATTCCATTTATGTGGTGGATGACAAGAATAAGCTGAAAGGCCGTCTTTCTTTAAAGGATCTTCTTACAGCTCCCAGCCATGCAAATATCAGTGATATCTACATCCCGAATGTTGATTATGTGAATGTGCATACCGAGGGGGAAGAAGTGGCTCGTATCATGCAGAAATATGATCTAGAAGCCATTCCGGTAGTGGATGAGATGAACAGGCTTGTGGGTAGGGTTACGATCGACGATATTGTGGATTTCATTAAAGAAGAAGCCGAAAAGGATTACCAGATGGCAGCAGGTATCTCTGAAGACGTAGAGGCCGATGCCAGCATATGGCGACTTACCCGTGCACGTCTGCCCTGGCTTATCCTCGGACTTTTTGGAGGACTTGGAGCGGTATATGTAATGAAAGGATTTGACGAGGCTCTTGCCAACTATGTGGAACTATTCTTTTTTACACCCTTAATCGCTGCGATGGCTGGTAATGTTGGGGTACAGTCCAGTGCGATCATAGTACAGGGTCTTGCGAACGATAATCTTAAAGGAAGTTTATTCAATCGTCTTGTTAAAGAGGTTGGTCTTACATTGATCAATGGAATGGCTCTGGGATCACTGGTTATAATATTTGGACTGATTGTAGGTTTGCCGGAGTTGGTGAGTTTCACTATTGCTCTCTCTCTTTTAACAGTAATCGTAATTGCAGCATTAATAGGTACTTTTGTTCCTATAATTCTGGATAAGCAGGGGATTGACCCGGCAATAGCCACGGGGCCTTTTATTACCACCAGTAACGATATTTGCGGAATTTTTATCTTCTTTTATATCGCCAAAACTATCTTAGGTTTTTAGAAAGCCTTGTAGATTTCTTCGGTCGGTAAAAATCATTCTTTAAATTTGTTGTTTATGTTTCTCCGGAACAATTCCGGAGACATTTGAAATTGCTAAATATTAATCACAGAAAATAAAAAAAAATGATCATTCTGCATGCCGATACCAATCATCCCACATTGATGAAAAAACTGGAAGAGGCAGGACATCACAATATCGAAGGTTACGAACAAACAAGAGAAGAAACATTACAGAATCAGCATCTTTATGATGGTATCGTAATAAGAAGCCGCTATAAGATAGACCGCGAATTCATAGATGCCGCCCCCAATCTTAAATTCATCGCCCGGGTGGGTGCAGGATTGGAAAGCATAGATGTTGATTACGCCGAGGAGCGAGGCATCAAACTGTTCTCGGCACCAGAGGGGAACAGAAATGCTGTTGGAGAGCATTCACTGGGAATGCTATTGTCGCTTTTTAACCGACTCAATAAAGCTGATAAGGAAGTACGTGAAGGCTTGTGGCAGCGGGAGGAGAACCGTGGAGTAGAGCTGGATGGAAAGACCGTAGCTCTCATTGGCTACGGAAATATGGGAAAAGCATTCGCAAAAAAACTTAAAGGATTTGATGTGGATGTTATTTTCTATGATATCAAGGAAGGAATCGCAGATGAGAATGCGAGACAGGTAGGTTATGAGGAATTCTTTGAAAAGGCAGACGTGGTAAGCTTACATGTGCCATGGAACGAAGAAACTAACCAGATGATAAATAAGGAGTTCATTGGCAAATTCAAAAAACCTTTCTGGTTCATAAATACCGCCAGGGGAAAGAATGTGGTCACGGCCGATCTTGTTGAAGCCCTGAAGGAAGGGAAAATACTTGGCGCCGGCCTGGATGTACTGGAATACGAAAGATCTTCTTTTGAAAGTTTATTTTCAAATCCTAACAATGTGGCGGTACGAGCAGCCGATCCTGTTCCTGAGGCACTAAGGGAACTCATGTTTATGCCTCACACTATTCTTAGTCCTCATGTTGCAGGTTGGACGGTAGAGTCTCATAAAAAGCTGGCGGAGGTGATCGCCGATAAGATTATAGCCGAGTTTGGAGAAGGCGATGCCAAAAAGGAATAGAAAATATGAAAAAAAGAGTGACCGGTCTGGGTGGATTTTTCTTTAAATCGAAAGATCCCGACAAAATCAAAAAATGGTATAACCAGTATCTTGGTCTGAATACTGACCAGTATGGATGTACCTTCTGGTGGAAAGATAAGGAAGGGAATGATTGCTCCACCCAGTGGAGTCCCATGGATGAGAAGACCGATTACTATAAGCCATCAGAGAAGCAATTCATGATGAATTTTCGGGTAGAAAATCTCGAAGAACTACTGGAGACTTTGAAGGAAGAGGGGGTACAGGTTGTAGGCGAAATGGAAACCTACGATTACGGAAAATTTGGATGGATCATGGATCCGGAAGGCAATAAAATTGAGTTGTGGGAACCCAACGATAAAGCCTTCCTGTAAGAATCCTAGAGATTTGAGATTTCTATAAGAGCCGATTTGATAGGTTCATCTCCTTCAAGTGCCTCAAAAGACATGTTCTTAACCAGAGGATCGGCAAGCGACATTACTAGTATAAATGCCACATCATCTCTTGAAATCTCGCCTCTTTCGTTCAGTTTTTCGGCAACTTTGACTTTGGCAAGTCCAAGGTCGTCACTAAGTCTTCCGGGTTGGACGATGGTAAAGGGAAGACCACTTTCCCTAAGATAATCGTCAGCCTCTTTTTTAGCTTTGAGGTAATGTTCCAATTCAGGAACTGCAGAAGGATTATCAGTGTTCATCGCACTAAGCATGATGAATTTTTTCACTTTAGCCTTCTTTGCTGCATCAATGAGTTTTTTCGCGCCTTCCTGATCTACAGCTATGGTCTTGTCTGGTCCGGTCTTGCTTCCCGAACCCGCCGCAAAGATCACTTTGTCGATTCCTTTCATCACATGGCTTACGTCACCTTCCAGATCTCCCAGAACGCTTTCCACTTCCATGTCGTCAAAGATCTGCCTTTGCTCTTCCTTGCGAATAAGCGCCAGCGGGTTAAAGCTTTCAGAATTGTTAAGTATTTCTATTACCCTTTTTCCGGTTGCGCCCGTTGCACCGGCAATAAGTATGTTTTCCATAGTTATAATTAATTTTATTCAAATAATATAAGAAAGATAAGAAGGAAATGAAAAAATTGAACCCTGAGATGCGAGTAATAACAGTATCTTAACAGGATCACGGTTTAAAATTGCCTTTCGACCTCGCTGAGACTGACAGGCTCAGTGTTGAATGTTGAAAGAATGCTAATTAAGTCAGGATGTATTCTTTTAGTTTTTGATCACTGCTTATTGCTTATTATTCCCTGCTGCTCTTTCCTCCAGTTCTTTCAGGAATTCTTCCATTACGGGTTTTACAGTGCTTTCAGGGAGATCTGCAATTCGAATATACATCAGTCCGTCTACTGCATCATTAAAAAGCGGATCTACATTAAAGGCCACCACTTTTGCGTTTTGTTTGATATATTTTTTTATCAATACGGGAAGTCTAAGATTTTCTGTTTCCAGTTCGTCTATGATCTTGTCAAACTTGTTGAGGTCGGCTTCGCTTTCATCAAAAACAAGGTCCTTGTCGGCATCTTCCAGTTTTACCTTGAATTCCTTTTTTGGCCTTACATATTGTGCCACATAAGGATCGTAATAATTGGATTTCATGAATTCGATCATGAGCGATTTTGAGAAATTGCTGAACTTATTACTGATGCTCACACCCCCAATAAGGTATTTATGCTCCGGAAACCTGAGAGTACAGTGAACGATACCTTTCCAAAGCAGGAATAAAGGCATTGGTTTTTGCTGGTATTCCTTAATAATGAATGCTCTGCCCATTTCTATAGACTCGCTCATCATTTTGTGTAACTCAGGTTCAAACCTGAAAAGGTCCTGCAGGTAAAAGCCGTCTATGCCATAGGTCTCGTAGATCTCCTTTCCCATTCCCATACGGTAGGCCCCGGCGATCTTTTGAGCATCATTATCCCAAAGAAAAAGATGATGATAATATTCATCGAATTTGTCGAGATCGGTGCTGTTATTGGTTCCTTCACCAACCTCACGGAAGGTGATCTCGCGAAGCCGTCCTATCTCATTCAGAATATTTGGGATGACCTCTCTTTTTGCCAGGAATACCTCATAATTCTTACTATACAGGAGTCGCTTATCCATCTTTCGGCAGTTCTCTACCTCGGCACGCATAAGTTCAGTATTGGTTTCTTCCGCAATATCCTTTGGGGAACGCGGAATCTTCAGGCTCTTTGGTAAACTGCCTAGCAGCTTTTTCTTTTCAAAAGCGTTGGCGAGCATATAGGTCTTCCTTCTTAAAAATGCGGTGTAAGCTTCAAGATTAGGATGTTCCAGCTGATCTTCCACCGAAATAGGATGCCCCACCCTTACTTTGATTTTTCTGCGCCGCTGGGATAACATTTCACTGGGCAACTTGGCCGTTCGCAGCACATCACTCATCGATGCGAGCCTGTAAAAGAAAAGACTGTTCTTTGCATGAAAATAGATAGGAACAACAGGTACCTTCGATTTTTGAATAAGTTTCATTGCCGAAGGTTCCCAGGGCTTATCTACTATAACATTTTTGTCGCGATAGGTAGATACCTCGCCAGCAGGAAAAATACCCAGAGCATTGCCTTCCTTAAGATGAGCAATAGCCTTTTTCATTCCGCCAAGGCTTGATTTAGCATCTTTATGTTCTTCAAACGGATTGACGGGAAGTATATAAGGTTTTAAAGGTTCCAGCCGGTGTAGCAGGAAATTGGCAATCATCTTATAATCCGGTCGCTTTTCCAGCACCAGTTTCATAAGGATCATTCCGTCAATTCCACCCAGGGGATGATTGGAAATGGTAATAAAAGGCCCTTCTTTCGGGATGCGTTTAAGGTCTTTTTCCGGGATCTCATAATCTATTTCAAATTCCTTAAGGATAGATTCAATAAAATGTGTTCCCTTCAGGCTCTTTCTTTTCTCATATTCCTTATTGATCCTGGAAAGCTTTGTCGTTTTAAGAACTAGCCATCCAAGGCCGGTGCCAAGGAATCCAAATTTGCGAAGGTTCATTACATTGGCAACTTCTTTGGCGCTTACGATTCCCATGGTTGATTGGTTTGTGTTAACCAAAAATAAGAAATCAAAATTTAGTTTTCGGTAACCAGCTGCACCGTATTCTGAGTAAGCTGCTTCAGGAGTACATTTTTGCCACTTTCCAGCTCGTCTATAGCCTGCTGACTGAAATGCCTTATGGTGTATAAAGAAACACCGGTCTTATAGTTTACCTTGAATCTTGCTTTTAGGTGCTGTATGAGGCTTTCCAGATGGTTGAACCTATTGTCTACACACACCCTGAAGCTGATCGCCGAATTCTGGATAAGATCTACTTTCATTTGATACTGATGGAATAACCGGAAGATCTCCGAAATATTCTCTTCCACCATAAAGGAGAAATCCAGGGAAGAAAGTGAGATCAATACCTGGTCTTTTTTAACAATAAAGCATGGGATCTCTGGAGAAATACCCTTTCCCTTACTTACTGCTGTGCCTTCTTCTGAGGGGTTAAGGAATGAACGCACAAAAAGTGGAATCTCCTTTCTTTGTAGTGGTTGAAGGGTTTTAGGGTGTATTACCGATGCTCCGTAAAAGGCCAGTTCAATAGCTTCTTCGTATGAGATCTTGTTTAAAAGCTGAGCCTTTTTAAAAAAACGAGGATCGGCATTCAGTACTCCGGGAACATCTTTCCAGATGGTCACATTTTCAGCATTGAGACAGTAGGCCATAATGGCCGCAGAGTAATCGGATCCCTCTCTGCCGAGGGTAGTGGTGAAATTATTGGGATCTGCCGCGATAAATCCCTGAACGATATTTAGTTTTTTTGGATCTACATTTTCACGGATAAGTTCCTGTGTTTTGTCCCAGTCTACCTGTGCATCCCGGTATGTATTATCGGTTTTGATAAGATTTCTGGCATCCAGCCAGTTCGTGGGAATGTTCTGAGAATTCAGGTACTCACTAACAATGGTTGTGGAAATGAGTTCTCCATAGCTTACGATCTGGTCATACACGAAATCGTACTGCGTTGATTTGTTATGCTGAAGAAAATTTTCAAGCTCGGTGAAAAGAGCTTCGGTCCTGAACCAGACTGGTGCCTGATCACTATGGAATAATTTTTCAATGATCTCCCGATGATAATCTTTCACCTTATCCAGGCTATCGGGAACTTTTGTGGTCTCCAGGTAATCCTTTACAACCACTTCCAGTGCGTTGGTGGTTTTTCCCATGGCCGAGACCACGATAAGTTTATTGTTGTTGCCTGTTTCGTTAAGTACTTTGATCAGATTTTTTACACCATCGGCATCCTTTACAGATGCACCTCCAAATTTAAAGACTTTGATCACTTCTTTTTTATGTTTTTCTTAATGCCGCTTTCTTCCATATGAACAGTCTTCCAGCTTTCCTTGATCTTGGCACCCGTGTTTTCGTAAAATTCTATTGCGTTCTTATTGCCTTCTGAAACTATCCATTCTATACGCTTAACGCCATGATCATGACCATATTTTACCACCTGCTGGTAAAGTGCTCCCCCAAGCCCGGTACCTCTCATATTTTCCCTCACGATGAGGTCTTCCAGATGAACGGTGCGGCCTTTCCAGGTAGAGAACCTGAAATATACCAGGGCCATTCCTTCGATCCTTCCGGCGACATCGGCAACGAAGCATTTAAAATTACCATTGTCAAAACCTTCTTTTTCCAGGTCTTCAACGGTTACTTCCACATCTTCCAGATGGTTTTCATGTTCTGCCAGTTCTTTGATTAGTTCCAGAACGGCTTTCATATCCTCACGACGGGCTTCACGTATTGTATATTTCATTTGTTTCTCTTATTTGGTTTAGCGGTCAAATGCAATTCACCAATAATCCTGTCATTCTTGTTTAGGATGTTGCTATGGCTCATTTCATAGATCAAGACAAAAATACGGATTGAGTCTCAGAAGCTTATTAATACCATCTTAAAGAAGACCTTTTTCCTGAAGATATTTATGCATCGCCTCTTCATCCATCTGCACAGTATCCCAGTCTTCCATAACATCTGCTCCGCTTCGTCTGTAAAAATCGGCAGCATCTTTATTCCAGTTTAAAACTACCCACTCGGTACGTTTTACCTTCTCCTTAGCAGCAAATCTTATAACTTCTGTATAAAGAGCAGAGCCCAGGCCTTTCCCTCTGAATTCTTCCCTTACGATAAGATCCTCAAGGTGTACTGTCTTTCCTTTCCATGTAGAATATCTAAAATAGATAAGCGCCATTCCCTGTATTTTTCCATCGGCTTCTGCTACAAAACAGTGAAATGCGGGATTCTCTCCAAATCCGTCCCTTATCAGGTCATTTTCATCTATGATCACTGCTTCAGGTTCCTTTTCAAATCTCGCCAGTTCATTAATAAGTTCCAACACGTCACTCATGTCTTCTTTCTGAGCTTTTCTTATTTTAATGTTCATTCGAAATAATTTTATCTTTTTCTGTTCATTTTTTGGAGCCAGGTATGAAAACTTTGTTAAGGCTTGGCTCCTGTTCTTTAAAAGTATTATAAACAAATGTAAACAATGCTAAAGATTGTTTACGAAAACGTTGTAGTAAACCTGATTTTTGATATTTTAGCCGCCATAACCACAAATTCATAGCATGCCTAAGAAAAATCAAACCCTGGGAGAATTCATTATCGAAAACCAGGCAGATTTCCCCGGTTCTTCCGGAGAACTTTCAAGATTGATCAATTCTATAAGACTTGCCGCAAAGGTGGTAAATCATGAAGTGAATAAGGCCGGACTGGTGGATATTATTGGCGCTTACGGGGAGACCAATGTTCAGGGGGAAGATCAGCAAAAACTGGATGTGTATGCGAATAATAAATTCATCCAGACCCTAACCAACAGGGAGATCGTTTGTGGAATAGCTTCAGAAGAGAATGATGATTTTATTCAGATTGAAGGTCATAACGGGGATCATCAGAACAAATATGTGGTACTTATGGATCCGCTGGATGGCAGTTCCAATATAGACGTGAATGTTTCGGTGGGGACGATCTTCTCAATTTACAGGCGGGTTACTCCGTTGGGAACTCCGGTACAAATAGAAGATTTTCTTCAGCCGGGGAATAAACAGGTGGCGGCAGGCTATATTATCTATGGAACTTCCACGATGCTTGTATATACTACGGGACACGGAGTGAACGGCTTTACGCTGAACCCCGCCCTCGGGTCCTGGTATTTATCACACCCAGACATGAAATTTCCTGAGGAAGGCAAGATATACTCCATAAACGAAGGGAATTATGTACAATTTCCCCAGGGCGTAAAAGATTATATAAAATACTGCCAGGAAGAAAAGGGAGACAGGCCTTATACATCCCGGTATATTGGCTCTATGGTTTCGGATATTCACCGTAACATGATCAAAGGAGGTATATTTATGTATCCCAAAAGCTCTAAAGCCAACAATGGAAAGCTCAGGCTCTTATATGAATGTAACCCCATCGCTTTTTTGACCGAGCAGGCCGGAGGTAAGGCCAGTGATGGGTTTAAGAGAATTATGGATATAAAGCCAACAGAACTGCATCAACGGGTGCCTTTCTTCTGCGGAAGCATAAAAATGGTAGAAAAAGCTGAGGAATTTATGAAGAAAGCCGAGTCTAATACCGAGTCTTAGTCATTTTCCTTTTCAAGTAAGTAACGGTAATCCTCAAAGTTAAGCTGACCGCTGAAGATCTGTATAGAACGGTTGATGATGCCTTCAGAAGCCTGACTTGAGAAGCCAAGACCTATGGCATAACGTTTTATCAATTCAATTTCTTCATCATCGATCTCGTGATCTGCAAAGATTATTTTGAACAGATCATGAAGACGCTCCAGCCTTTTTTCTATACTATTGTAACCTGTTAAAGGGAAAGCCAGTGGGTTTTCAATTACCTTTTCATATTCATCTTCGCTTATATCGAGTTTTCTCGCAAAACGTTTCAAAAGTAATTCTTCCTCAATATTAATGTCGCCATCCACAGCGGCAAGATTCACGATTGAGGCAAAGTGACTAAGATTTCTTAGGTGCTCTCCCGAGCCAAATAGATCTGAAAAAGACATTCTTATTGGTTTTATAATTACAAATATAATTAATCACCCAAGTAAATTGTATCAAAGCATATTTAAATTCATGTTCATCATTCGCTAATCTTTTCTTAATCTCTTTTGGTTGAAATGACAATTATTTAAATTCAGGATTCTTCAGGATTGTTATGAAAACACCATTGCTGGCTTTTAATGAAAAGGGAATTTACTGTGCCCTTGCCGATGTATATATCGATCCATGGAAGCCTGTGAAAAAGGCGATCATCTCACATGGGCATGCCGATCATGCCCGCTGGGGACATCAGCAATATATCACACACATAAGCAATGTTCCCATTATAAAGCATCGCCTGGGGGATATTGAAGTAAGCGGCGTAGAATGGAATGAAAGTTTTAGTATTCGTGGCGTGAAATTCTCTTTGCACCCGGCAGGTCATATTATTGGTTCTTCACAGATAAGGGTGGAATACAAAGGGGAGGTGTGGGTTTTTACCGGCGATTACAAGACGGAAGATGACGGAGTGGCCGTGCCCTATGAGCCTGTAAAATGTCATACTTTTATTACTGAATGTACCTTTGGTTTACCTGCATTCAAATGGACTCCCCAGGACCAGGTAATGGAAGATATCAATAACTGGTGGCAACAGAACAGGGATGACGGGAAGACTTCTGTTCTATTCGGATATTCTTTAGGTAAAGCCCAGCGTTTGCTTAAACATCTGGATACTTCTATCGGCAAGGTCTATACTCATGGAGCTATAGAGAACATGACAGATGTATTGCGAACTCAGGTTGAATTTCCTGAAACCACACGTATCACGAGAGAGACCAGAAAAGAAGAAATTAAGGGTAATATGGTGCTTGCCCCACCCAGTGCCCATGGCTCTAACTGGATACGGAAAATGGTTCCCTATGTAACTGCTTCGGCCAGCGGCTGGATGACCTTCAGGGGAGCCCGAAGGAGAAGGGCGATAGATAAGGGATTTGTGCTGAGCGACCACTGTGACTGGCAGGGATTGCTTGAATCCATTAAAGAAACAGATTGTGAAAAAGTGATCTGCACCCATGGATATACAGATATTTTTTCAAGATTCCTGAGGGAACAGGGTTATGACGCCCGAACCGAACAGACCCAGTATGAAGGAGAAACCGCCCAGTTGGAAAGTGAAAATGAAAGGGAATCGGCATGAAGGCATTTGCTGAATTAATTAAAACTCTGGACAGTACCAATAAGACCAGCTTAAAGGTGGAAGCACTTACTGAATATTTCAGGAAGGCTCCACCAAAGGATAAGGTGTGGACCATTGCCATTTTGAGCCATCGAAGGCCACCCCGTCCCGTTAATACAACTCTAATGAGGGAATGGGCTTCCCAACTGGCCGGTATTCCGTTGTGGTTGTTCGAGGAATCCTATCATATCGTAGGTGATCTGGCCGAGACCATCGCCTTGGTGATCCCGCGTTCTGAAAAGTCGACCGAAAAAAGTCTGAACCAGTTTCTTCAGGAAATTATCGATCTAAAAAAGAAGCCGGATGAGGAAAAGAAAGAATACCTGTTTGAGAACTGGTTAAATCTGAATTATTATGAACGATTCGTTTTTACAAAGCTTATCACCGGTAGTTTCAGGATTGGTGTTAGCCAGAAGCTCATGACACGAGCCCTTTCCAGGGCTACCGATATAGACGAGGATATACTTGCTTATAAAATGATGGGTAACTGGGACCCGTCAAAGATATCTTTCAATAAGCTTATTCTTGAAGAGCATGAAGAAGATTTTCTTTCAAAACCCTACCCTTTTTACCTTGCCTATGCTATAGAAGATGAACCTGCCAGCCTGGGGGATGTTGCAGAATGGAGGGCAGAGCACAAATGGGATGGGATAAGGGCACAGGTGATAATCAGGAATGACGAGCTTTTTGTTTGGAGCCGGGGCGAAGAACTGGTAACTGATAAATATCCGGAATTTGAAGATTTTGTAGGTCCAATCCCGAACGGGACGGTACTTGACGGAGAGATCCTGCCATTTCCAAAAGGGAAGATAGGCACTTTCCAGGACCTTCAAACGCGAATTGGCAGAAAGAATATCACAAACAAATTGCTGGAAAAGACCCCTGTTATTCTTAAAGTCTATGATATTCTTGAGTGGGATGGTAATGATATCAGGGATATGGCCTTCGGAAAACGACGGGAGATCCTGGAACGGCTCTATACTGAAGTGTCTCCGGAAGGGATCCCGTTACATCTCTCTGAAACCATCAGTTTTAAGAACTGGGAAGAAGCGGCCGCAGAAAGGGAAAATGCCAGGGAAGTAATGTCTGAAGGATTAATGCTGAAACGTCTCGATTCCCCTTATCTTGTTGGAAGAAAAAAAGGTGACTGGTGGAAATGGAAGGTAGAACCATTAACCATAGATGCGGTGCTAACCTATGCCATGCGAGGGCATGGAAGAAGAAGTAATCTTTTTACCGATTATACCTTCGGACTCTGGGATGAAGAGAAGGAGGAGCTGGTGACCTTTGCCAAGGCATATTCCGGACTTACAGATAAGGAATTCCGTCAGCTTGATGCATGGATAAAGAGAAATACCCTGGAACGATTTGGTCCGGTTAGAAGTGTGACGCCACATCATGTCTTTGAGATTGCCTTTGAAGGAATAGCCGAGTCAAAAAGGCATAAGAGCGGGGTGGCTACCAGGTTTCCTAGAATACTAAGATGGAGAACCGATAAAAAGATAGAAGAGGCCAATACCCTCGAAGATCTTAAAGCCCTCATCCCTTAGATCATTAATACCTCACCGGTTTCAAAAGCCTGTGAGGTCTATTCTTAATTTTAGAAAAAAATTAAGAAAACTGAGTTTTAATTTGGTATTTAAGTTGTAAAAATTTTTTGCGTTAGTTTTTAATTTTTCTGTCAAATTTAAATAGGTATTGTTATGAGAACCAGGATTCTATTACTGATGCTTATGTTGAGCTTTGCCGGATGCAATGCTCAGGACAAGGAGAAAAAGAATGATGATCTTAAAACTGAAACTGACAAATCTGCCATCCCGAAAGGCAACTGGAAAGTTGATAAGGAATTTGATGAAAATGGCAATTTGATCAGTTATGATTCCACTTATGTCTACTCCTATAGTACGGTGGAGGGAGACACTATTTACAACGAAGGTGTTGATGAAATTTTCAAAAATTTCAGGCGATTCTTTTATAACGAGCAAATGAGCGGTCATTCGGGCTTGATGAATTCCTTTCTAAATGATAGCCTTTATGGGGACCCGAATTTCTTTGAAGATGACTTTTTCAGCAACCGGATGATGTCCAGACATTTTCAGGAACAGATACGGCAGATGGATTCGATTAGGAATGAATTTTTAAAGCAACATTATCCTCAGTTATATAAAGAAAACCAACAAAAACTCGTCCCGAGGGAAGAGGGAACTCAAAATGGAAGGATTTAAAAAGTTTAATCAAAAACAGGTAACCTTCAATATCTAAATTTTGAAGGTTATTTTTTAATTCGGGCTGATTGGCAAAAAAACAGGAATGAACAAAAATGAACTTATTACACTTGCCGAAAACTGGTTTGCCGATCAGCACTGGAAACCCTTTAAATTTCAGAAGGATACCTGGGATGCTTATCTTCAAAAGAAGAACGGATTGCTTAATGCGCCAACCGGGAGTGGAAAGACCTATGCCCTCTGGGTTCCCATTGTTCTGGATCATATAAGGAAGAATCCGGATTTCAGGACAAAGTATAAAAATGGTCTTAAAGCGATCTGGATCACTCCCCTAAGGGCTCTTTCAGTGGAAATAGAACAGGCGGCCAGCAGGTTTGCAGAAGAGATGGGGACCCGGTTCACCGTTGGAATAAGAACAGGAGACACTTCTCAAAAAGAAAGGGCTGCACAGAAAAAATCAATGCCCGATCTGCTTATTACCACTCCCGAAAGTTTACACCTCCTGCTCTCTTCCAAGAATTATCAAAAGACTTTCAAAGACCTGCAGGCTATCGTGATAGACGAATGGCATGAACTGCTAGGAACCAAAAGAGGTGTTCAGGTGGAACTCGGGCTTTCAAGGCTTAAGACCATTGCAAAAGATCTCAGGATCTGGGGAATTTCGGCGACCATTGGAAATCTTCAGCAGGCACGGGAAGTCTTGCTTGGTCCGGAGTCTGAGGCGCTTAAGAATTCGGTAATGATAAAGGCTAAACTGAAGAAAAAAATAGATGTCAGGTCCATCATTCCGGAGAAGATGGAAAAGTTTCCCTGGCGTGGGCATTTGGGACTACACCTGATAGATGAGGTAGTGCCTATCATCAAAGGATCGAAGACCACGCTCTTATTTACAAATACCCGCTCACAGTGCGAGATCTGGTTTCAGAAGCTGATGCATAAATATCCTGAATTTGCCGGAGAGGTAGCCATGCACCATGGAAGTATAAATAAGGAGACCCGGCTGTGGGTTGAGCAGGCGATAAGGAATGAAAGTTTGAAAGCCGTGGTTTGTACTTCGAGTCTGGACCTGGGAGTGGATTTTGCCCCTGTGGAAACCATTGTGCAGATAGGCGGGCCAAAAGGAGTGGCACGTTTTCTTCAGAGAGCCGGCCGTAGTGGTCATCAGCCAGGGAAGGTGAGCCTTATTTATTTCCTGCCTACCCATGCCATTGAGCTCATCGAAGCTTCGGCCCTTCAGAAAGCGGTGGAGAAAAAAGCCGTGGAAGACAGGGTGCCATACCTGATGAGTTTTGATGTGCTGGTCCAGTATTTAAATACCCTGGCGGTTTCAGATGGATTCTATCCCCGCGAGATCTTCCCTGAGATAGCTTCAACTTTCTGCTTTCAGGGGATTACTGAAGAGGAGTGGAGGTGGGTCCTGAACTTCATTACCAAAGGAAGCCAGAGCCTTCAGGCCTATGATGAATATAAAAAAGTAGAAATAGAAGAAGACGGGCGGTTCAAAATAAACAATCGTGGAGTGGCCATGCGCCATCGCCTTCAGATAGGCACGATAGTTAGTGACGCCATGCTGAGCGTAAAGTATATGAAGGGAGGTTATATCGGGACTATTGAAGAATGGTTTATCTCGAAACTAAATCCTGGTGATGTTTTCACTTTTGCTGGCCGTAATCTTGAGCTGGTAAGGATAAAGAACATGCAGGTGCTGGTGAGGAAATCTTCAAAGAAGACTTCTAAGGTGCCCAGCTGGATGGGCGGGCGAATGACATTCTCGGCTCAGATGAGTGAATTGCTCAGGGAAGAAATGTATACGGCTGCAACCCTTAGAAAAGGAGAAAAGAGAACAAGGGAACTTTCAGCCCTTGCCCCGATCTTCAAAAGACAGAAGAAGGAATCGGTAATCCCCAAAAATGATGAATTCCTGATAGAAACCTTTAAAACAAGAGAAGGTTATCATGCAGTATTCTATCCTTTTGAAGGCAGGTTTGTTCATGAAGCTTTGGGAAGTTTACTGGCATACAGGATCAGTCTTTTATCGCCAATAAGTTTTTCCATCGCTTTTAATGACTATGGATTTGAACTTTTATCAGATCAGCCTATCGATATGCAGCAGGTGATAGATAATGATCTTTTTAGTGCAGAATACCTGATGGATGATCTTTACAAAAGTCTCAATGCAACCGAAATGGCCAGGAGGAAGTTCAGGGATATTGCCGTGATCGCCGGACTCGTTTTTGCCGGTTATCCTAATAAACTTGTGAAAAGCAAACACCTTCAGTCTAATTCGCAATTGCTGTTCAGTGTATTCAGGGATTATGAGGATGATAACCTGCTTTACCGTCAGGCATTCAGGGAAACATTCGAACATCAACTGGAAGAAGTACGTCTAAGACTTGCCCTGGAAAGGATCGCTAACCAGGAAACAGTATGGAAGGAATGTGAAAAACCTACTCCTTTTTCATTTCCGATAATTACAGACAGGTTGCGGGAGAAACTCTCTTCAGAAAAACTGGAAGACAGGATAAGAAGAATGCTTCAGCAGTTAGAAAAATGATCAGTCCTTTAATTGGTTTTCGAGATAATGCCTCACAAGTTCCGTGGTAACTCCAAAAGCTATATGTGCGAAAAGCTCATTCATCTGCATTCTCAAAGGAACTTCGGTGGGTTTTGGTTCGAGTCCCAGTATGGGTAAAGAAGTCTCATGAGTTGACGCCCAGGTAGTGGCTCCAAAGATCACTCCGTCCATGGGTCTTAAACCATGCCTGTCTTTTTTGCCATAACCGTATGCGGCACCAAGTGATCCACCAACCGGAAGACTTACCAGCTGCTCGGCCAGAGCTTCATTTTGAGTGCTGATTGGTGTGCCGGTGATCTTGGTAGAAAGATCATCAACAATTTTGATCTGTGCAGATCTCTGTTCAATATTTCTGACGGGAAGAAATTGCTCAATCAGGCTTTTAACTGCCGTGCCTGCAAGACCACCTACAAAACCGCAGATCAAACTACGGCCTGTTTTGGAAATATAGGAGTCACTTTTCAGAAGGCTGTTCATGCTCATAATCTGTTTCATTTTAGCCTAATAAAACTATTTATTCATCAGGTTATCTCCAATCATTTAACAAGTATTTGGCATTGCTCATTCAAAATCGATATTTTTGAACATGAGCAAGAAATTAAATATCGCCTTTATTCAGGCTAATCTTCATTGGGAAGATCCTGAAGCCAACAGAAATCTTTTTTCAGAAGAAATCGATAAGATCTCTGATAGTGTAGATCTCATTATCCTACCTGAAATGTTCACCACAGGTTTTAGTATGAATGCGGAAAAGTTGGCTGAACCTACTAAGGGAAAAACCCTTGAGTGGTTAAAGGAAAAGGCAAAAGCAAAAGATGCCGCAATTACCGGGAGTGTGATTATTGGCGAAGATGGAAATTATTATAACCGCTTGTTTTTTGTTTATCCTGATGGTTCTTATAAGCTTTATGACAAGAGGCACACTTTCACTCTGGCGAAAGAGGATCAAACTTATACGGGGGGTAAAGAACGCCTGATTGTTGAGTTTAAGGGCTGGAAGATCTGTCCGTTGATCTGTTATGATCTTCGCTTCCCGGTTTGGGCCAGGAATACTGAAGACTATGATCTTTTGATATACGTTGCGAACTGGCCGGAGAAAAGAGTGAACGCCTGGGATGCTTTACTAAAGGCCCGGGCGATTGAGAATATGTGCTACTGCGTTGGCCTTAATCGTACCGGTGGAGACGGCGATGGTTATGTTTACAATGGACATTCTGCTGTGTACGACGTGCTGGGGAATGAACTTACGGACCTTAACAGGGAAGATGAATTTATTGCCGAAATAACTTTGGATAAAAACAGTCTTTATGAGACAAGGAACAAGCTGAAATTCCTTCAGGATCGGGATAGGTTTAATCTAGAATTATAGCCTGGTTGATATCCCAGTTGGCCCTTACTTCCAGAGTATCTGAAAAATATTTGATCTGTTCTGGTTGTCTCTTTTTCAGATAATTTCCGGTATCCCATTTTCGGTTTTTATTTCTGTCAAAGATCACTCTTACAAGGAAATTTCCCGGCCTTAAGAATTGAAAATTGAAATTACCGGAACTTTCAGAATATTGTTCTGCCAGCACCTTTCCTTTAGTGTCAGTTAGCTGTACGATAATCGGGAAAGACTCTATATTCTGAAAATTAAGGATTATGGTTCCGTAATCTGACAATGCCTTGGTTCTGACATTTTGGACAAGGGTGTCATTGGTCTCTTCAAAGAGATCGGTAATCGCTCCGGGTAGAGCAGTGATTTGATATCTGTTGGCCGGAGTTTTTTCGAATTCTACCAGGATCTCATTCCGAATAGGATCAAATAATGTTGTAAATGGAACCTCTGCTGAATCCTGATCAAGAATATTCACCAGATCTTCCCGGTAATCAATAATAGGGGTATTAGCCTTGAATTTGAAATTCTCGTTCATTCCGCCACCTTCGGTAGAGATATCGAGTGAATCCCGGTCCAAAGTACTCAGTCTGGCGTAAAGGGTGTCACGTGTCTTTGGAGTTGCTACTTCAAATGAAAGGCTATCAGATTCCGGTTTGATATTATACCAGTAATAAAGGGTATCGGTCTCTGCATTTTTAACTACTCTGGACCGAAATCCTTCGGGTTTTGGGTTGAGCAGGTTGATGGAAAGGCTATCGAGATCAGGGCTGCCTTCATATCCAAAAAGAATCTGATTTCCTTTAAAATAGGCTGGCCTTTTAGGATCGAATTCAAGTTCTTCCTTGAAGACAGTTATTTCGTATGTGCTATCGGTAGGAATGGTTATATTTTGTGGAATGAATCCTATTTTCTCACTTTTAGGATTATAAAGATAATTGGAATTCTTATCCATGATACCTACCATTCTGTAGGTTCCCTCCTTAAGATTTTCAAGTGAAAATGTAAAAGTACTATCCTGGGAATAAGTCACATATCTTGGGGTTTCTTTAAATATTATGGAATCGGTATAGGAGGTGTCTACTTCATAAAGCATTACCGTCACCGGTTGCGCGGGAGCTTTGAGACTGGCATCTTTCACCTTTCCTGAAACACTAAGCGAGTCGATATAATCTCCGGTTGAAAAAACGTATTTGAAATAATTAAAAGGATTTCCTTCGTTGTTATCTACAATACTTTTTCCGAAGTTAATGGTGTAGGTTGTGTTTTCTTCCAGGGTATCAGAAATCTCAATTTTCACATCTTTTCTGGCCGTTCCTAAAGGCATGATGTTAGGTTTGGGATTCATGGGAGGAGAAATTATGATCTGCTGTTGAGGCTTGTCCAGCTTTATATATTCATCAAAAAAAATCCTTATTTCCTCTGCATCAAAATGAATAGTGTAATTCTCGGGATTCGCCCTGATGAATTCTGGTGGTTCTTCGTCTCTGGGACCTCCTTCAGGCATTCCCTTTTTCGCACATTGCACTAAAGTAAAGAGCAGGAAAAAGACAATTATAAAACCGGGTACCTTTTTTATCATAGCCGAAAACTGAAAACTTTTAGCAAAGAAACAATTATTTTGAATTACAACGCAAAGCTTAATCGGTAATTGCCATTGTGGCTACACTAAGTTGCACTCCGGGAATTTCCAGAAGTTTATGTGCACAGGCTTCCAGGGTTGCCCCGGTGGTCACCAGATCATCAACGATCAGGATATGTTTATTGGCGGCTTTTTCCGTATTCTGAAGATCCAGTGTTTCTTCAAGTTTCCCCCAGCGTGATAAACGGTCTTTCAGGGTCTGCGACTGGGTAGAACTGATCTTTAGCAGTATGTCGTCATGATAACTGGCATTGATGGCCCTGGCTATTTCCTTCCCGAAGTCTTCCACCTGGTTGAAGCCTCTCTGTTTTAATTTGATTTTATGGATGGGGACCGGGATAACAATATCAACATCCTGATATTCCTCAATTGAAGAAAGCTCTTCTCCCAGCCATTTACCCAAGTAGCTGCCAATCTCGCGATGGCCCCTGTACTTGAGATCATGGATAAGGTGCTGTACCCCTGCCTTTTTACGGAAGTGCATCAAGGCAGTTGCATTCTTTATCTTTACACGGCCATAAAATACTTTTTTTACAGGGTTCTCGTTATGAAGATGGTAACTTGTTACCGGAAGGTCGTGAAGGCAGGAAGTGCAGATGATATGTTCGTTTTTCAGCAATTCAGCTTCACAAATGTGACAGGCTGCGGGGTAAAGAAGATTGATAAAATCGTGAAACATTTGTTAAGGGCTTGTAACTTACCTTTTTAAACATATAAATTTACAAACTAAATTACTTATGATGACAGAAAAGAAAAACAATACCGCATTGAAGGTTTTAACCGGTATTCTTGCTGTAGCCCTGGTTGCACTTAGTATTTATACCATTAAATTCTATAATGAGGAAAAAGAAAATAAAGAGATTCTTCAGAAGGAGAAAGCTGTGATCGAAGACGAACTCAATGAGCTTATCATAAAATATGATGAGGCGATTGAGGAAAATGAGATCATGGACCAGGATCTTGTGAATGCGAGAGATCGTATTTCAAGATTACTGGATTCTGTTAAGGATAATGAGGCTAACCTGGTTCTTATTTCAAGATATCGAAGGGAAATTGGCAATCTTAAGGCTGAAAAGGACCGTCTTTTCAGAGTGGTTGACAGCCTGAGTGCACAAAACCAGATGTTGACAACCTCTTTAGACAGTACCAGTATGGCCCTTGAGGAGCGCACCAAGCTATCTGATTCATTAAAGACAACCAATCAGAGTCTTTCAACAAAGGTTGACAAGGCCTCCAGGTTGAAGGTGACAAGCCTTTCGGGAAGCGGTGTGATTGTAAGGAACAGTGGAAAGCTGGTTGAAAATGACAATAACAGAAGAGTGGACCAGATTAGGACCTGCTTTACCATAACTGCAAATGACCTTGCCGAAGCTGGTGAAAAAAACATGTATGTGCAGGTTTATAACCCTGAAAATGAGCTGGTTGGAGATGAGATTGTGGTGCAGCATGAAGGTGGAACCATGGTCTATAGTGCAGCATCCAAAGTATATTATGAGAATGAGGAACTCGATGTTTGTATCCTGGCAAATACAATAGAAGATAGATTACTCGAGGGTAATTATAAGGTGTATGTATATAATGATGCACTTCTTCTGGGAACGGCAAGTTTTAGTCTGGATTAAACTTAAATTATAATTTGAAGGCCGCCTTGATATATTTCAGGGCGGTTTTTTTATTTTTGCGCCATGGCAAAACAAGAAGATCTTTTTAAGAACGTAATATCCCATGCAAAAGAGTATGGGTACATTTTCGCATCTAGTGAAATCTATGACGGTCTCAGTGCCGTTTACGATTACGGGCAGAACGGAGCTGAATTAAAGAATAATATCAAGGAATACTGGTGGAGGAGCATGACACAGCTGCATCAGAATATCGTTGGTCTGGATGCCGCTATCCTGATGCATCCAACTACCTGGAAAGCTTCCGGTCACGTGGATGCCTTTAACGATCCGCTTATAGATAATAAGGATTCCAAGAAAAGGTACAGGGCCGATGTGCTTGTGGAAGATCATGCGGAAAAACTTTTGCAAAAGGCTGAAAAGGAGATCGCAAAAGCCAAAAAGCGTTTTGGAGATGATTTTGACGAAGAAATGTATAAGGAGACGAATCCAAGAGTTAAAAGATATCTTGGTGAACGTAAAGAGATTCTTGAGCGTCTGGCAAAATCACTAACTAATGAAGATCTGGCTGATGTTAAAGCACTTATAGAAGAACTGGAGATCGCCGATCCAGAAACCGGTTCCAGGAACTGGACAGAAGTAAGGCAGTTCAACCTTATGTTCGGAACCAAGCTGGGGGCTTCTGCTGAATCAGCTACTCAATTATACCTGCGTCCTGAGACAGCCCAGGGAATCTTTGTGAATTTTCTGAATGTTCAGAAAACGGGACGGATGAAGATCCCATTTGGGATAGCGCAGATAGGGAAAGCTTTCAGAAACGAGATCGTAGCCCGACAGTTCATATTCAGGATGCGTGAATTCGAACAAATGGAAATGCAATTCTTTGTACGTCCGGGGGAAGAACTGGAATGGTATGAGAAATGGAAAGAAACACGCCTTAAATGGCATAAATCTCTTGGACTCGGTGAAGAAAATTATCGTTTGCATGATCATGAGAAACTCGCGCATTACGCTAATGCCGCGGCAGATATAGAATTCGATTTTCCTTTTGGATTCAAAGAACTGGAAGGGATTCACTCAAGAACCGATTTTGACCTGAAGGCCCATGAAGAATTTTCAGGTAAAAAATTACGTTTTTATGACCCGGAACTTAAGGAGAACTATGTGCCTTACGTGATAGAAACGTCTATTGGTCTGGACAGAATGTTCCTCTCAGTACTTTCAGCAACATTAAAAGAAGAAGAGCTGGAAGATGGAAATACGAGGACCGTACTTAAGTTGCCGGCTGTACTTGCACCTACCAAGGCTGCAATTCTACCTCTGGTAAAAAAGGATGGTTTGCCGGAAATGGCACAAAAGATTGTAGATGAGCTTAAATGGGATTTCAAGGTTCAGTATGATGAGAAAGATGCGATTGGTAGAAGATACCGTCGCCAGGATGCTGTAGGAACTCCGCTATGTATAACTGTAGATCATGAGTCACTTGAAGATAATTCAGTCACTGTTAGATTCCGTGATTCTATGGAACAAAAAAGAGTTCCGATAACCGAGCTGGAGTCTATTATCAGAAAGGAAACAGATTTTAAGACCTGGATGAAAGATTTTGCTGAATAAACAGGTTATTAATATTTTATGAATTTTTTAAGAAAGGCAATTGATTTATTCATTGCCTTTCTTATTCTGATTAAACCGAGATTGTCTATTTTTAAAGAATTATTGCAGAAGACCCTAGAATGATGAAAAAATTACTTTTCCTTTTTGCTTTCAGCATACTTTTTCATCTAAACTCTTTCTCCCAAAAACTGGAAAAAGCTGGGCCTGTTTATATTGATTCTGCTCAGGCGGTCATATCTGGGTCCCTTTCAAAATCTAAACTGGTACCACCTTCAACTGAATTCAAGATATATAATCCGCGAAACCGGGGAATTAATAATGTGGTGCCCGGGAAGGGATTGCCAAAGACAGTTGATCCTGCCCTGCAGAGCAAGATGGGAGATATAAAGGCAAAGACTCCAATAATTACTTTTGATGCAGCGATTTCCAGGTCTACCCCTACTGATCCTACTGGGGTAGTTGGTCCAAACCATTATTTAAATGCTTGGAACTCGGCATTTTCTATATGGGATAAAAATAAAAATCAGATAGTACCCCCGTCTTCACTGGCAAGCATTGGCGGAGAATTTCAAGGAGAGGTTCTTGGTGATCCTATTGTGGTTTATGATGAGGCAGCCGATAGATATATAATCAGTCAGTTTAGTGATTCACCAGAGAGCTTTTTAATAGCAGTTTCCCAGGGGCCGGACCCTGTAAATGACGGCTGGTATACATATCGCTTCACTACTAATGGGATCTTACCGGATTACCCTAAAATGTCGGTTTGGGGAGATGGGTACTATATTACGACCAATAAGAATTCGAGGACTGCAGATGAAAATCCTGTGGTATATGTAGTAGAAAGGGATAAAATGCTAACAGGAAAAACTGCAGGAATCTTGGCGTTTCCATTGCCAGGGATTGAAACCAATGGTTTTTATAGCCCGGCAGGCTTTCAGACTGTTGGCCCCGAACTGCCTCCGCCTGGAAATTCGCCTATTGTATACCTGCAGGATGATGCCTGGGCAGGTGTGAGTGAAGATCACCTAAAGATCTGGCTTATTAATGTAGACTGGAATGACCTTTCTGTTTCTACAATCTCCGAAAGTCAGGAGTTATCATCGGCGAATGGTGTTTCTCCATTTATCGCTACTTTCGATGGGGGCTCATTTTCCAACCTTTCCCAGCCGGATGGTGCGCCTGATGTTGATGCATTACAGGCAACCATGATGTACATGACCCAATACAGAAGATTTGCCAGCTATAATTCGGTGGTAATGAATTTTGTGGTGGATGTGGATCCTTCAGCTGCCGAGCATGCCGGAATAAGATGGTATGAATTAAGACAACAGAATGACGGCGGACTTTGGAGCGTTTATCAGGAAGGTACTTATGCTCCCGATAAACGTGACAGATTTAGCGGAAGTATCGGGATAGATGCCCGCGGCAATATTGGCCTGGGGTATACTGTACTGGATAATAGTCCGGCCGATCCCGTTTATCCTTCACTTCGATATACTGGCCGGTTTGTAAATGATCCCCCTGGTATAATGACCCTGGAGGAACAATCTATATTTGAAGGGGAGAGTCCCAATCCTAATTCCAGATATGGAGATTATGCTCATTTGAGTGTAGATCCTTCTGATGGAGTTACTTTCTGGCATAATGGGGAAGTCTTTCAGGGGATAGACCGTGTTAATACTGTGGGTGTATTCAGGATTGCTGCAGACAGGCCTAATGATATTGGAGTTACCAGCTTGCTTACTCCTCAAAATGCCACTTTAACTGCTTCAGAAGTCATAAGTGTGAGTATCCGAAACTTTGGGACAAATGCGATATCAGATTTTGAGGTTAGTTATAGTGTAAATGAGGGACCCGAGATCACGGAAATGTTTGAAGGAACCCTTGCCTCTTCCAGTGCAGCCGAATATACATTTGAAGAAACGGCTGATCTATCTGAAATAGGTGAAATATACAATATCGTAGTTTCTACAAATCTGGAGAATGACTCCAATCCTGATAATGATACCATCGAAGAGGAAGTTAAGAACCTGCCTCCGCGCGATGTGGGTGTAACTTCGATAGATGCTCCGACTACAGGGCAAAGTCTTGGTGGAAATGAGGAAGTAACTGTAACCCTTGAAAACTTTGGGGGACAGTCTCAGCAGGATATTCCGGTTAGTTATCAAATAGGAAATAATGCTCCGGTAAACGAAATTTTTAATCAGGTACTTCCTGTCGGGGAAGAGGCGGTTTATACATTCAATCAAAGTGCAAATCTGGAGCCTTTTGGAAGATATAGGATAACCTCGAGAACCATGCTGGAAGATGATTTTGATCCTTCAAATGATTCAGATATCAAATCGGTAGCGAATATCAGCTGTATTCCGGAAGGTTCCGATTGTTCTTTTGGAGACGGAATTTCCTATTTCGAACTGGGTGATATTTTAAATGAACGTATACCCTGTGGCGATGGCTATATTGATTTTATAGGAGAATCAACAGATCTTGACAGATCACAAGGAGATTTTACTGTTAGTGTACAATCATATTTTGCTGAAGACGATGCTGAGAAATTCTCTATGTGGATAGATCTGAACGATAATGGAGTATTTGAAGATGATGAACGCGTGATTACCTCTGAAGTGATTACCGAGGAAAATACCTGGCAGTCTTTCGGCTTCAGTATTCCTGAGGATGCTCCGCTTGGTCAGCATTTGCTGAGGATTCGTGCCGGTGATACCAATTATGATGGCGATCTTAATGACCCCTGCTCAGTGATGCAATATGGAACCACTCACGACTATTCGGTTAATGTAACCGATAGTACTATTGATATTGAGGATTTCATACTTAATGAGGCTGATCTAAAGGTTGTTACTGCGGGTGGCAATCAGTACAGGGTAATCATGGAAACAAGCTTTGATGAACCTTTAAGGATCACTGTTCATAATATACTGGGCCAAAAAATGCTTGAAAATCAACTCTTTAATGATGGGGATGGCTATGTATATGAACTCGATATGTCTTATGCCGCTCGAGGGGTTTACCTGGTGAGGGTGGGGACCCGGAAGGTGGGGAAGGTGATGCGCTTTATTGTAAAGTAGGCCAGACCATTAAACTTCAATTTTTTTCTTATAATCTCAAAAGGACTTGCATTTAGTTCAGATAGCCTTATTTTTGGGAAAATTTGAGATTTTATGACTATAATTTCCTATAACGTAAACGGCATAAGAGCCGCTATACGAAAGGGTTTTTTAGAGTGGCTTCAGCAGGCCGATCCGGATATAGTTTGCATCCAGGAAATCAAGGCGCATCCGGAACAACTGGATCTTGAAGAATTTGAAAAAGCTGGCTATCCCTATCACTACTGGCACCCCGCGCAAAAAAAAGGCTATTCAGGAGTTGCAATTCTCAGCAAAACTAAGCCGGAAAATGTTGAATATGGTACGGGGATAGACCATATGGATTTTGAAGGGCGTAATATCAGGGCCGATTTTGAGGATTTTTCGGTGATGAGTCTTTATCTTCCATCAGGAACCAATGTCAGTCGTCTGGAACATAAGTTCAGGTTTATGGACGATTTTCAGGAATATATAGACCAGTTGAAGTTGGAAATTCCTAATCTTATCATATGTGGTGATTATAATATATGCCATGAGGCTATTGATATACACGATCCGGTAAGACTCAAGACGGTTTCAGGGTTTTTACCTGAAGAAAGAGCCTGGATAGACAGTTTTATGAAAAGCGGATTCATAGATTCCTTCAGGCATTTCAATGATGAACCACATCAGTATTCCTGGTGGAGTTATCGCGCCAATGCAAGGAACAATAACAAAGGATGGAGAATCGATTACAATCTGGTTGCAGAACCCTTGAAAGACCGCCTGAAAAGAGCAGTAATTTTACCTGAAGCATACCATAGTGATCATTGTCCCGTTCTTGTAGAAATAGAATAAACTATAATTATGAAAATAAAAGCTTTTGTTTTTTTAGCAGCTGTGGTTTTACTGAACTCCTGCGTTTCGGCCAAAAAATATGATGAACTCGAAAGCAGGACTGCTGCCCTGCAACGTGAGAACCGTGAAATGAGTGGTGATCTGGACAATTACAGGCGCTCAGACGAGCAACTTAAGAAAGAACTTGCGAATCTGCGTACTGATTATGAGACCATAACTACCGAGCGGAATGATCTTATGCAAAAGCTGAACACACTTAGAAAGAACTATGAGAGCCTTGAGAAGTCGTACGATGCTTTAGAGCAGAACAGCTCTGCGGCCATAGCTGAAAATTCCAGGCAGAACAGGGAATTGCTCGCTCAGTTGGATGAAAAGGAGGCAGCTCTGATCCAGGAAAAGAACAGGCTGGAAAAACTTGAAAAAGATCTTGCCCTCAGGTCACAGAGAATTGATGAACTTGAAAGTGTAATCGCCGCGAAGGATGCCAAAATGAATGCACTCAAAGAAGCTGTTTCCAATGCACTTACCAATTTTGAAGGTAAGGGCCTTAGCGTGGAACAAAGAGGCGGGAAGGTATATGTTTCAATGGAAAACAAACTTTTGTTTGACTCCGGTAGCTGGGCGGTAAATGCAGAAGGAAGAAAGGCGGTAAAACAACTAGGCTCTGTACTTGCGGATAATCCGGATATTGCGGTGTTAATAGAAGGGCATACAGATAATGTACCTTACGGAGGAAGCGGCCAGCTAAAGGATAACTGGGACCTTTCCACTAAACGGGCTACTTCCATAGTTCAGATATTAAGAGAGAATCCAAATATCGATCCGCAGAACTTAACGGCTGCCGGGAGAGGAGAATATGCACCTGTAGCCACGAATGATAATGAAGTAGGACGTGCAAAAAACAGAAGAATTGAGGTTATTCTTACCCCTAAACTGGATGAGATAACCAGGGTTTTAAATGAAATTGATTAATAGATGAAGTATACCAAACTGCCGAATACAGATCTTGAAGTAAGTAAAATATGCCTGGGGTCCATGACCTGGGGACAGCAAAATACAGAAGCCGAAGGCCACGAACAGATTGAATATTCCCTGGATCACGGGGTTAATTTTATAGATACGGCCGAAATGTACAGTGTGCCAGCCAAACCGGAAACTCAGGGCAGTTCTGAAAAGATCATAGGTAGCTGGTTAAAGAAAACCGGGAGAAGAGAAGAAGTGGTTCTGGCTTCCAAAGTGGCCGGGCCTGCGGAGATGGTCTCCCATATTCGTCCTGATCTTGGCTTCCATAAAAAAGCTATAGAAGAAGCTATTCATAATAGCCTTGAAAGATTACAGACAGATTATATAGACCTTTATCAGCTGCACTGGCCCGAGAGAAACACCAATTTCTTTGGACAGCTTGGGTATGAACATGAGCATGATGAAGAGTGGAAAGATAACTTCAGGGAGATCCTTGAAAACCTGAAGCATTTTGTTCTTCAGGGAAAGATCAGGTATATAGGTCTTTCTAACGAAACACCTTTCGGCTTGATGCGATTTCTGGAAGAAAGTAAGAATGATTTGCCAAGGGTAGTCACTGTTCAAAACCCGTATAACCTTTTGAACCGTAAGGATGAGATTGGTTTAACGGAGATCTGCCTTAGGGAAAAGGTGGGGCTTCTTCCATATTCTCCATTGGGCATGGGAACGCTTACCGGGAAGCATCTTAATGGTATTCAGAAGAACAGCAGGCTAGATCTTTTTCCTCAGTATAAAAGATATTCTAATAAGGAGGCAGTGGAGGCTACCAGGAAATATAAAGAGCTAGCAGATAGGCATGGCCTGAGCCTTACACATCTTGCCCTGGCATTTGTAAACCAGCAACCATTTGTGAGCAGTAACATAATTGGAGCTACAAGTATGGACCAGCTGAGAGAGAATATAGACAGTATTGATGTTAAACTTTCGGAAGAAATCCTTAAGGAGATCGATGAGATTCATAATTCGATCCCGAACCCGGCTCCTTAATAAGCTGGCTGAACCAGACTTTCATGAATGAACATTGAACGGTCCAGGCTGTCTCTTACGTGGAACCAGTCGGCCGTTTTGCCCTGTACCTGTAAAAGCTCACCGAATTTTCCCGTTTTCAGAATGTCTGAATTATCGGAGGCAGGCTTATTGCGAAAATTAGCTTTTTGTGAATTCACAATTAACTTCGAAGCTATTCCTCCATTCGTTTTTTTAGTTTCATCCAGCTCTTCGGTGTGATAAACAAAACCTAAGGGATCAATAGCTCCATGCCTTCTTTTATAGATCCCAAAGTGAAGATGTGGAGGAGTGGATCTCGCATTTCCGGTGTTGCCAACAAATCCAAGTGTATCACCGGCATTTACTTTTCTAAGATCAGGCAATATACTATCCAAATGTGCATAATACAGGGATTGCCGGCGTTTACTATCTCTTAGCCATATTTGTTTCCCGCCGAGTCCCTTCTCGCCGCTAAAGCCAATTCTACCTGTAGTGGCGGCTATCACGGGAGTTCCTCTTGCAGCAAATATATCGATTCCCTTATGGTTCCTTTTTCCTCCATCACGTATATCACCCCAGTAGCTACCAATATCTGAATTAGTGCCTTTAACCACGGGGAACAAATAGGCGGGGGTTTTCTGAATCTTTATTTGGAATGCTGTGTTAGCTTCAATTTCAGGCTGAAGTATCAGCTTATATAACCCTTTATCCTCTATCTCAATTTTTATGGATCTGGACTCCGACTTACCGGAGGCTATTTCTTCAAAGCTTTTTCCCTCTCCGGAAGTCTTTTTATATAATGTTGAAAAAATGAGGGTAGAGCTGCTGTCTGTCTCCATGCTAGCCTCCAGAACTTCTCCCGGTATCAGATAGGTTTCATAGGAATAAACTGCAAAATTCCTGGGTTTTAACTCACCACTTTCCGAGTATGGTAATTCAATTTCAACGCTATCCTGAAGTGCCTTGTCAATTCTGTCTTTCCATATCTGGAAGATCTCATCTGAAATATTCTGATCCCTCTTATACCTTTCTTTTTCCGAAAGACCGGTGATAAGGTCTTCTGCCTTTTCCAGCTGAGAGCAGGAAAGGAGTAGAAAAGCGCTAATAAAGAAAAGTAATTTTGATAATCGCATATCAGTCTCAAATTGAGTCAAATATACGCAGCAATTATGCCATTTTTTAACCAAAAAGGTGACTCACTACATCTTCGATTCTGGCCACTCTTATTATTTGAATTTGAAAATTGCTCTTTGGGATCTTGCTTTGTTTGGAAACCATGATCGAGGAAAAGCCAAGTTTTTCGGCTTCAAGAATACGCTGCTCAACGCGGGTTACCGGCCTTATCTCTCCTGCAAGACCAACCTCTGCCGCAAAGCAGGAGTCCTTTTCCAGTGAAATATCTTCATTGGAAGAGAGAATGGCAGCGATTACCGCCAGGTCTATTGCAGGGTCATCTACCGTTATTCCGCCTGTGACATTTAAAAAAACATCTTTCGCTCCAAGCCTGAAACCAGCTCTTTTTTCCAGCACTGCCAGAAGCATGTTGAGTCTTTTTGCGTTATAGCCGGTTGTAGAGCGCTGAGGTGTACCATAAACTGCCGTACTGACCAATGCCTGAATTTCAATCATAAGCGGGCGCATACCTTCGAGCGTGGAAGCTATGGCAGTTCCGCTCAAATCCTCCTCATTTTTAGAAATTAGTATCTCAGAAGGGTTGGTCACTTCCCGCAATCCGCTCCCCTGCATTTCATAGATGCCTAACTCGTGGGTAGATCCAAACCTGTTTTTATGGGCTCTCAGGATACGGTAAACATGATTGCGATCGCCTTCAAACTGAAGCACGGTATCAACCATATGTTCCAGTACTTTTGGTCCTGCAATGCTGCCTTCTTTGGTAATATGGCCTATCAGTAATACGGGAGTATTGCTCTCTTTTGCGAATTTTATCAGTTCTGCGGTGCACTCCCTGATCTGGGAAATGCTGCCAGGAGAGCTTTCAATATAATCGCTATGAAGGGTCTGTATGGAATCTATGATCACCACTTCGGGTTCCACTTCCTCTACTTGCCGGAAAATATTCTGGGTTTTAGTTTCGGTTAATATAAAACAGTTTGCAGGATTAGGATTTATGCGTTCAGCCCGCATCTTTATTTGTTGCTGACTTTCCTCTCCCGAGACATAAAGAACTCGATATTTCAATCCCAGTGAGATTTGAAGCAGAAGAGTACTTTTTCCTATGCCGGGTTCACCCCCTAATAAAGTTAGAGAACCAGGGACCAGACCACCGCCCAGTACCCGGTCTAATTCATTATTTCCGGTATTCATCCGGTTTTGAGGAGTGTTGTCTATTTCAGCAATAAGCAGCGGCTTTGATGCCTTTTTCGCTTCTTTTTTTGCTGAAGTCTTCCAGTCTTTAGGATCGGCTTTCTGAACCAGTTCTTCAACAATGGTATTCCAGTCACCACAGGAATTACATTTCCCCTGCCATTTGGAATACTGGGCACCGCATTTCTGACAATAGAAAGTGGTCTTGACCTTAGCCATATTAAGTGAACAATTTTATGCTAATAACCGAAATCTTTTTTAATCGCTTCGGCTTTTTCAAGCATAAAATCGGAGTCAAGGAAGGCGATGTTCTTTTTTCCATAGGCATTCTGATAGATCCTCATGGCTTTTTTAGGATTGCCCGTCTCCTCTTCATAACGGGCTTCGAAGAAGGTCCCGAGCATGGTGCCTGGATAATGATCATTGGCCATTTTGTAAAGAGGCTTATATTCCTCCCAGTTCTTTGTTTTTTCAATTGCATTATATACCGCCATGAAATCATTTACACTAATCTGTCTTTCCAGTCCATACAGTTCCTGAATCGAATTATATTTTTCAGCAAGATATTCTGAAGGAGAAATAGAAGTCTGTAGCAGGATCTCATTATAATCTTTACGGGAGATAGGACGGTAGATGGTGAACATGTTTTCTATTGCTGACGGAATTGCCTTTCCAACCAAAGAATAGTGAGTGGCATCCTGAAAATTGTCGAATTTATAATTAAGGTTCTTGTTATCCACATTTTTTAACTGGTTGTCCAGGGCCATTATTTCTTCTTTAAGTGAAGGAATATCATCGGTTGCCGTAGCCAGATAGAACCATTTCTTGGTTTCAGAAGTGTTAAGGGCATTGGTTATTCTGCCGGGCATCTCGGGAGCCATGTCCGGACTCAAATTGATGTAGCCCTGGAAGATAGGGTTCTCTTTTAGTAAGTAATAGTTGATAAAATTAGAGGTGAAGTCGTGGCCGATGATAATTCTGAAATTAGCGGTGCGGTATTTTTGGTCCATCTGTGCCAGAAGCTCCATACCGATGAATTCAAAGAATTTAGCTCCCTTGCCTACTGGAAGAAAATTATTCTCAGCATAGGCGGTGTCATCCATTCTTATCCCGTCCTGGTTGATTCCAACCACGATCATTTCAGGGACATCCTCCCAATAAGAATAGTAATCTACGATACCGGCTACCGGTTCAAAAAGGTAATCACCATCCAGAACTACCACAACCGGGTATCTCTTTTCAGTGTTTTCTTCATAATTTCTGGGGAGTTGAATTTTTAACTGCCTGGTCTCTCCCAGTTTTTCTGAGGAAATACTTTCGTATTTAATCTGCGCGCAGGTTAATAACGGCAATAAAATTGCCATTAGAGGTAATAATCTTTTCATAGGTGTAGTATTGATTCGGACCTACAATATATGTATTATTTCCTATTGTTTAAAAGAGGGAGAAAAATAAAGGATAATCCTCCAAAGAGCAGGACTACAGCGGTTTGTGTGGCCCATGAGATCCATCCGAAAGCTTCTGCACCATGCTTTTCAACCCCGAAAAACATCAAAATACCGGCTACGGCAAGAGGGTAAACACCTATCCCGCCGTTTGTTGCAGAAACTGCAAATGATCCAATTACAAATGCAGCCATGATGGTCCCTAGCGGAGTGCCTGCAGTTTCGGGAATGCTTAGTTTGATGACGAAGAACATCAAAAGATACATGCACCATATAAAGACCGTATGAAGGATAAAGGCCCATTTTTGTTTCATTTTCAGGATGCTTTTCATTCCTTCAAGAAGGCCTTTCGCAAGCGTTTTAAGTTTTTTAAATGGTAGCCATGATGAACGGCGCACTATGTTTATTCCAAGTACGGTTATGCCTACAAGACCAAGAAATATAAAGAATGTATATAAGGGATTTATATTCTGGGATTGGAGGTAGCCTAATAAGTCATCGGTTTGAAAAAGTAAGGCAATGCCTACAATGAGCATTAAGATTAACAGGTCTGCAACCCTTTCGGATATAATAGTCCCGAATCCTTTTTCAAATGGCACATCTTCATAAGTGCTTAGAGTAACAGCTCTTAGAACCTCACCCGATCTTGGGATGCCAAAGTTTGCCAGATATGCTGCCATTACCGCCATAAACCGGTTGGAGAGTGAAGACTGGTAACCCATAGGTTCCAGCATGTACTTCCAGCGGTGGGCTCTGGAGAGATGGGAGAGCGCTCCCAGAAAGAATGAAACAAAGATCCATGCTGTATTTGCTTCCAGGATGCTTTGCCATAAATTTTCACGTTCTTGTGGAGTAGAACTTCCCAGGGAATACCAGATTAAAAAAATCCCCAACAAAAGGGGAATACCTATCTTTAATATCCTGGTTAGTTTCTTGTTCACTAATAATTATTTCAGCAGATTGGTTTCTTCGTCCGGAAATACAAGGGACGGTTTGAAGCTCTTGGCTTCTTCAATTTCCATAATTCCATAGGCGATGATGATTAGTACATCTCCTTTTGCTACTTTTCTTGCTGCAGCACCATTAAGGGTTATTTCACCAGAGTTCCTTGGACCGGGAATAACATAGGTCTCCAGTCTTTCTCCGTTGTTATTGTTTACTATCTGAACCTTCTCTCCTTCAATTATGTTGGCTGCTTCCATAAGGTCTTCATCTATGGTAACGCTTCCAATATAGTTTAAATCGGCACCTGTTACTTTTACCCGGTGAATTTTTGATTTTACTACGTGAACCTGCATGTTTTAATTTAGTTATCTAGGGCAATATTATCAATTAGTCTAATATCATCGGCATAGGCGGCGATAAAAGCCCTGTATTGATTTCCTTTTCTTTTCTTGTTTATTTTTTCCAAAGTTCGGGAATCGGCGATTTCAAAATATTCCAATTTCAGATAGGGATAGTTTGCGAATCTTTCCTCAACCCAATTCGTTATATACTGTGCACTTTTTGTGCCAAATAGGCCTTTTACATCCTTAAGAGTTTCGTATATAAAAGCCGCCTTTTCACGGTTTCGGCTACTTAGACGTTCATTTCTTGAAGACCTTGCAAGTCCGGATTTCTCTCTTAAAATCGGGCAGCCCACGATCTCCACAGGTAGGCCGGTCTTCTCTGTCAACTTTCTGATTATCTGTAATTGCTGAAAATCCTTTTCTCCGAAGAAGGCCTTATCCGGAGTGAGGACTTCAAAAAGTCGTTTTACCACGGTCCCGACGCCGTCAAAGTGTCCATTTCGGTATTTGCCTTCCATCACCGAGTCCAATCCTTCGAAATCAAAATTTTCGGAAAGTACTGTATCTCCATATAATTCATTTGCAGAAGGAAAGAAGACCCATAGATCACCTGGTTTGTCCTTTAAAAGTTCAAGTAAAAGGTCAAGGTCTTTTTCCGGAGTACGCGGATATTTTTCCAGGTCGTCCCTATTATCGAACTGGGTAGGGTTTACAAAAATGCTTACTATAACCTGATTGGTTTCTTTCATAGCATTTTCTACCAGAGATAGGTGGCCTTCGTGAAGAGCGCCCATAGTAGGTACAAGACCAATGCTTTGATCTTCAGATTTTGCCTTCTGAATAGCCTTTTTTATCTCTTCTTTCTCCCTAAAAACCTGCATTTTATTATAAAATTAACAGCGTGCAAACTTAATATATCTCTGGCAATCTGCATAAAATTTTGTAATTTTGCGTGTTTTTTATTCGGAAACGCAACTAAAGCAAAGAATTTATGAAAGATAAGAGAGTATTATACGTCTCATCTGAAGTTATACCTTACCTGCCTGAAACCGACATCTCCTCAACCTCTTTTGAAGCTGCAAAAATGGTTAACAACCTTGGAGGCCAAATAAGAATTTTTATGCCGAGGTTTGGGAATATTAATGAAAGAAGACATCAGCTCCATGAAGTGATAAGACTTTCAGGAATGAACCTCGTGATCAACGATCTGGACATGCCTCTAATCATAAAAGTGGCGTCAATTCCAAAAGAAAGAATGCAGGTTTACTTTATAGATAATGAAGATTATTTTAAAAGAAAAGCTACTTTGACAGATGAGGATGGGAACCTTTTTCCGGATAATGATGAACGCGCCATATTCTTTGCGAAAGGAGTGATAGAAACGGTAAAAAAACTTAACTGGTCGCCAGATATTATTCATGTGCATGGCTGGTTGTCTTCCCTGTTACCATTGTACTTAAGGAATTACTATGGGAATGAGCCGTTATTCAAGAATTCAAAAATAGTTACCTCTGTTTACAATCAAAGCTTTGAAGGGACGTTAGATAACACGATGCATAAAAAAGTTTTGTTTGACGGACTTGAAAATTCCAATGTAAAACATTTAAAAAGCCCTACTTTTGTCAACCTGTTAAAAACAGCTGTGGATAATTCTGATGCTGTGGTGATTGGCGGGGATAATGTACCTGAAGATTTGAAGAAATATATAGATAAATTGAATAAACCAGTACTTCCATTCACCGAAAAGGAAAATTTCTCCCAGGCTTATCAGGATTTTTATACAACTAAAGTATTGACTGAATAGTAAGTAAAAGCATTAAATGAAATTAAATAGATTGTTACAAATGGCAACCTTCCTGGTTGTTGTTTTCGTTTTTGTAGGATGTGATGAAGATTACACAGATATTGGAGGGGAGATCATAAATAACCCTACCGATGTTGAATTAAGGGAAATTGAGGTAGATGCCTATTCCAGAAAAATCAATTCCATTCAAACCAATAATCTCACTAACTATTTTCTGGGTGTTAATAAAAATCCGGTCTACGGTGAAAGCACTGCAAGTATTGTAACTCAGTTGACTTTGGGAAGCACCGACCCTAGTTTTGGAGAGAATGTAGAACTGGATAGTGTCGTGATGACAATTCCTTATTTTTCTACGGAAGATGTGACTTCCAGTGATGCAGAGAATATTGAATATGTTCTGGATTCGGTTTATGGAGAAGGTTCTTTCAAACTTTCGGTTTATGAAACTTCTTATTTTTTGAATGATCTTGATCCTAATGCAGGATTTGAAGAAAGACAGAAATATTATTCAGATCAGCAACAGGAAATTGAAGAAAACATTGTAGGAGAGCCTTTATATGTTGATGAAAACTTTCAGCCGTCTTCTGATTCATTTGAAACCTATGAGATTAGTGAGGCTGGAGTAAACGATACGATTGCAAATACTCCGGCGCTTTATGCTAAGCTTCCGGTAACTTATTTTAAACAAAAAATCATCGATAAAGAAGGTTCTGAAGAACTTCTTAATAATACCAGTTTTAAGAACTACCTGCGAAGTCTTTTCATAAAAGCTGAAGCTAATACTACTGAAGGATCCCAGATTCTTTTTAATCTACAAAACGGTAAGATTACGCTCTACTATACCTATGATGTAGAAGAAGACGGGTCAACAGTCCGTAAAAGAGGGAAATATAACCTCAATATGTCAGGAGGTAATAAGTTTAATACCTATAAAGGAGAATTTCCTGAAACCGTATTGGGAGCTATTGAAAGTCAGGCTGTAGGGACAGGGTCTGAAAATCTTTACCTGAAAGCTCAGGAAGGCAGTATGGCGGTGATAAATCTATTTCCTGACCCGACAGTTTTAGATGAGCTGAAGGAGAATAACTGGCTGATTAATGAAGCTAATCTCATCTTTTATGTTGATCAGGATAAACTGAATGGCGCTGTTGAGCCGGAGAGGTTGTATCTTTATGATCTTGAGAATAATAGAATCCTGGCTGATTATCAAACCGACGCTACTATCAATGAAAGTAATCCTCTGGTTTCCAGAACTAATTTTTCCTCCAGACTGGAAAGAGGTGAGGATGAAAATGGGATATTCTATAAGTTAAGAGTAACTCAGCATGTTTCTAATATGATTAGAGAAGATCTGGATAATGTAAAACTAGGTCTGGTAATAACCGGAAATATCAATAATACTAATTTATCTGCCGTGAGAAATGTTGAGGATGTGGAAAGAGTTCCGGGTTCTACAATGCTTACTCCATATGGAACTGTCTTGCATGGCGATGAATCATCGAATGAGGAAAAAAGACTTAAATTAAGGATTTATTATACCGACTATTAATAGGAAGAATTATGTGTGGAATTGTTGGATATATAGGACATAGGGAAGCTTATCCCATAGTTTTAAAAGGTCTTCAGAGACTGGAGTATAGAGGTTATGACAGTGCAGGAATAGCCTTGTTTGATGGCTCAGAACTTAAAATGAGCAAGACCAAGGGAAAGGTCGCCGATTTAAAGGCAAGACTGGAAAGTGAAATTTCTACTAATGGTACAGTGGGAATTGGTCATACAAGATGGGCAACGCATGGTGAACCAAATGATGTAAACTCTCACCCTCATTATTCTAACTCAGGGGATCTTGTAATTATCCATAATGGTATTATTGAGAATTACGATGCCCTTAAAAAAGAGTTGAAGAAAAGAGGTTATACTTTTAAAAGTGATACAGATACCGAAGTTCTTGTGAATCTTATTGAAGATGTTATCAAGAAAGAAGGTGTGAAGCTGGGAAAAGCCGTTCAGATCGCTCTCAATCAAACCGTAGGAGCATATGCGATCGCGGTTTTTAATAAAACCAAGCCAGACGAGATCGTGGTGGCCAGACTGGGAAGTCCGTTGGCAATTGGAGTTGGAGAGGATGAATTCTTTGTTGCTTCAGATGCATCACCTTTTATTGAGTTCACTAATAATGCTATCTATCTTGAGGATGGAGAAATGGCAGTGGTTAGGAGACATAAAGATGTTCGTGTAAGAAAGATCAAGGACGATTCTTTAGTAGATCCTTATATCCAGGAACTTCAGTTGAACCTTGAGCAGATCGAAAAGGGAGGTTATGAGCATTTCATGCTGAAAGAGATCCATGAACAACCGAGTGCTATAAGTGACACTTATCGTGGAAGAATGCTTGCAGATAAAGGTATTATCAGAATGGCAGGAGTTGACGATAATATGGAGCGTATTGCGAACGCAAAACGTATTATTATTGTCGCCTGTGGTACTTCATGGCATGCCGGATTGGTTGCTGAATATATTTTTGAAGATATTGCCAGAATTCCGGTAGAGGTAGAGTATGCATCTGAATTCAGATACAGGAATCCCGTTATCACAGAAAATGATGTGGTGATCGCCATCTCTCAGAGTGGCGAAACTGCCGATACCATGGCTGCCATAAAGCTTGCCAAGGAAAAAGGAGCCTTTGCTTTTGGAGTGTGTAACGTTGTAGGTTCTTCAATTTCAAGAGAAACTCATGCCGGAGCCTATACCCATGCTGGGCCGGAGATCGGGGTGGCCTCAACAAAAGCCTTTACCACTCAGATCACAGTTTTAACCCTGATGGCTCTGAAGCTAGGTAAATTTAAAGGAACAATATCAAATAGCGAATTCCAGTTCCATTTACAGGAAATGGATAGAATTCCGGAAAAAGTTAAAGAGGCCCTTAAGTCTGATGAACTGATTCAGGAAATTGCCTTTAAGTATAAAGATGCTCCGAATTGCCTGTATTTAGGACGGGGATATAATTTTCCGGTCGCGCTGGAAGGAGCTCTAAAATTAAAGGAGATCTCTTATATTCATGCTGAAGGATATCCTGCTGCTGAAATGAAGCACGGCCCGATAGCATTGATTGATGAGCAGATGCCTGTGGTTGTAATCGCAACTAAAAAAGGGCACTATGAAAAAGTAGTTAGTAACATTCAGGAGATCAAATCCAGAAAAGGAAAGATCATCGCGGTGGTTACCAAAGGAGACGAAGAGGTAAGAGAACTTGCCGACTACGTGATCGAGGTACCGGAAACCATAGAATCGCTTACTCCGCTTTTAACTACGATTCCGTTACAATTACTTTCTTATCATATAGCTGTCATGCTTGGCAAGAATGTAGATCAGCCTAGAAACCTGGCGAAATCGGTGACTGTAGAATAAAATATAACGCATTATTTATATAAAAATCTTCCTGATGCATCAGGAAGATTTTTGTTTTTATACATTCTTCCAAACAATTTTGGATGCTTTTAATCAGGTTTTTAGCGGAATTGGGAAACATGTAAAACTTCTCAAAAATTCAATATGTTTTTTGCGAGAAAAATTTATCTTTGCAGCCTGAAAATAACCTGTTTCTTTTTTATGGAATTTTAAATCAGGGAAATAGGTTTTTTGAAATTTTACATATTAAAAATTAAAGAATTAGATAAATGTCTAAAGTCACAGGTAAAGTTGCCCAGATTATTGGTCCTGTAGTTGACGTTGTGTTCGACTCAGAAAATGCTGAACTGCCAAAGATCTACGATTCTTTGGAAATTACCAGAAAAGATGGTTCTATTTTGGTTCTTGAGGTGCAGTCCCACATTGGTGAGGATGTTGTAAGAACAGTCTCTATGGATTCTACTGACGGTCTTAGCCGTGGAGTAGAAGTTCTTTCTACTGGAAACCCCATTCAAATGCCAATTGGTAAAGATATTTACGGGCGATTATTTAACGTAGTAGGAGATGCGATCGATGGTTTAGGAAATCTTCCTAAAGCTGGGAAAGATGGACTTCCAATTCACCGTGAAGCACCAAAATTTGAAGACTTATCTGTGTCTACTGAAGTACTTTTTACAGGGATCAAAGTAATCGATCTTATCGAGCCTTATGCAAAAGGTGGTAAGATTGGTCTGTTTGGTGGTGCCGGAGTTGGTAAAACAGTGCTTATCCAGGAATTGATTAATAACATCGCGAAAGGTCACGGTGGACTTTCTGTATTTGCAGGAGTTGGAGAGAGAACCAGAGAAGGGAATGACCTTCTTAGAGAGATGTTGGAATCTGGTATTATAAAATACGGTGATGATTTCATGCATTCAATGGAAGAAGGTGGATGGGATCTTCAAAAAGTAGATAAAAAAGTAATGAAGGAATCGAAAGCGACTTTCGTTTTCGGACAGATGAACGAACCTCCGGGAGCACGTGCTCGTGTGGCGCTTTCTGGTCTTACTATTGCGGAATTCTTCCGTGATGGAGCTGGAGAAGGTCAGGGGAAAGACGTTCTCTTCTTCGTAGATAACATTTTCCGTTTCACACAGGCAGGTTCTGAGGTGTCTGCACTTCTTGGACGTATGCCTTCAGCGGTAGGTTACCAGCCTACACTTGCAACAGAGATGGGTGCAATGCAGGAACGTATTACTTCTACTAAGAATGGTTCTATTACTTCTGTACAGGCAGTTTATGTACCTGCTGATGACTTGACCGACCCTGCGCCGGCAACGACTTTCGCTCACCTTGATGCAACAACAGTACTTTCACGTAAGATTGCCGAGCTTGGTATCTACCCTGCGGTGGATCCACTTGATTCAACTTCAAGAATTCTTACTCCGGATATCTTAGGTAAGGAGCATTATGATTGTGCGCAGAGAGTAAAAGAGTTACTACAGAGATATAAAGAACTTCAGGATATTATTGCCATCCTTGGTATGGAAGAGCTTTCTGAAGAAGATAAGTTAGCGGTATCACGTGCAAGACGTGTTCAGCGTTTCCTTTCTCAGCCATTCCACGTTGCAGAGCAGTTTACTGGTCTTAAGGGAGTGCTTGTAGATATTAAGGAAACTATCAAAGGTTTCAATATGATCATGGATGGTGAGTTAGATCATCTACCGGAAGCTGCCTTCAACCTTAAGGGTACTATAGAGGAAGCGATTGAGGCCGGTGAGAAAATGCTTGCTGAATCATAAATAGTATATAGTATTGAGTAGTTAGTATTGAGATTTAATAATGCTAACTACTCACTACTCAATACTTAATACTGAAAAAAATATGTATTTAGAGATAGTAACTCCTGAAGCAGTAGTTTTTAGAGCTGAAGTGGATGCAGTAAAAGTTCCCGGGCACGATGGTGAATTCCAGATGCTGAACAACCACGCGCCAATTGTTTCTACTCTTACTGAAGGTGATGTTAAGATAGACCTTGCCTCCGGAAGTCAGAATGAAATAAAATTCAAGGAAAGTCCTTTCAAATCTGATAAGGAAGCAAGCGTTCTTTATTACACTATTAAAGGAGGAGTTCTTGAACTTAAGGACAATAAAGCTATAATCTTAGCCGATTAACCTCGGGACATAAGAATAAAATTAAAGGCCTTTCTAATGAAAGGCCTTTTTGTTTTTCCTGATAATTTTAAAAACTATCTGAAACTTTCAGCTTTTATTTAATAGAAGTTTTCTGTAAAATATAGACCTCACAGGTTTTTATAGCCTGTGAGGTTTTAAACTATTTAGCTTCAAGCCAGTTTTTTCTGTTTTTCAAAGCTTCTTGCGAGGCTTTTTCGTCTATACTGATTGAGAAGGAAGGATCGGCTTCCAGACTGACCTCTGTTTCCCTTTCATTTTCAAATCTTTTAAAAACTACCTTGACAATTCCGTTCTCGTTGTTTTCAAGAATAGATTTAAAACCCTCCAGTGTGGTCACCTTATTTCCATCTATACTAATGATGATATCTCCGGAGTCCAGCCCTGCCTTATAGGCCGGACTTGATTTAAAAGTGTTTCTCACTATTTCCAGACCGTCTTCCGTAGCTCTTAAGGAAGCTCCGAAATAGACTTTTTCTTCTTCCTGTGCCAGTTTCATTCCTGTCGATTCGAATAATTTTTGATAATCAGGTCTTTTACTGTCGTAGATATGCTTGCTGAAAAATTCAGTTGCAAATTTTTCACCCGCATATTCCTTTAATGTTTCTTCAATATCTTCTATTTGATAAGCAACCTCGGTTTTTCCGTATTTCAGCCACATGAGTTTCATGAAATCGTCAAGATTCAAACCCTGTTGTCTTAGTGCAAGATCAAGGGCGAGTCCAAGAACACTTCCGTAAGAATAATAAGAAACAAAGGTGTTTTCCCGGTTTACCGGATCAACCGAAGTGGCGGCATCAACAAAAGGTGCCTGGTAGCTCATTTCAATGGGGTTGAAATACTGAAGAGCCGGAGAGTTCCATACATAATTGAAAGTTCCTGAAAGGCCTTTTATATAGTCCTCCGGGCTTATCACGTTTGCCCTGCAAAGCATTAGCCCGGTATAATAACTGGTAAAACCTTCTGCGAACCAGAGCGAGCCGGTCATGTTGGCTTCGGCAAAGTCAAACGGCTCCAGTTCATCAGGTCTTATTCGCTCCACGTTCCATGCATGAAAGAACTCATGAGCAACGGTACCTATGTTTCCTTTCATTCCCCCTTCTGCAAGGCTCTCTGTATCGGTTAGAATAGTGCTGTTGCGATGCTCCATTCCATCACCGGAAACATTTGGCATGTAACAGGCTAAAAAAGTATATTCATCATAATCAAATTCAGGTAATTCACCGTAAACCGCCTTTTCCTGTTCCACAATACGCTTCACCTGCTCAAAATATTCAGAAAATTGTTCTTCCGTACCTTCATGATGTAAAACAAATCTTATACTCTGGCCGTCAAGATCAAATTCTTTCACATTAAAATCACTGATTTCGGTAGGGCTATCCATGAAATAATATAGATCCGGAGCCGAATAAGTGGTGCCCGATTCTTCTTTGAGCTGCGTGGCGACTTTCCAGTTAAGGTCTTCCCTTACATCAAAATTTACTGTTACAGGTCTATGTTCAAATTCTTCAGCATACATGAAAGTAGCGGGGATATTGAGGTGGGCATGGGTTTCATCTATCTGGGAATAGGTTCCATCACCACGATTGGCAAAAAGTATATATTCGATATTTATAGTCCCGTCGTGATCGCTGACTTTCCATGAATAAGGATCGGGTCTTTCAAATTTTAGAGGTTCTCCCTGGCTATTGGTTGCTTTAAAGCCGTAGACATTCTTGGCGAATTCGTGTAAGGCATAGCGTCCCGGCGAGGTGCGACTCATTCTAACAATTACTGAATTTGACTTTAATTCAGGAAAAGTGATGTTGACTTTCGCTTCGTGATGGTCTGCATTATCAAAAGAAATATGATACGTGTTGGTCTGGGCCGTAGCTAAAGCACTTATGAACAAGCCCAACAAAACTAATGTTCGCATAATTTATTTTTGAAATGAGCTCTAAAGTAAAAATATTGTGTGACATATGGCCCAGGCCAATTTTAGATTTAGGTATACTTTAATTAAGGTCTTTTGAGTACTTTCTTTTATCTCTCTACACTATTATTGGTAGTAAGTGTTTTTCTAATCAAGAATCTTCAATAATAACTATTATATTTGCGGGAAACAGATTTAAATTAAGTATGCTTACCGCAATTCTTACAGGTTTTCTATTTTCTATTTTTCTCGTTTTCGCGGGGAAATTTTTTAAAGGTAAGCTGTCGATCCTGTCTTCTTTAATTCCCTTAGGCCTTTTCATTTATTTTTTCCAATTCATAATACCTGTCTCGAATGGTGAGGTGATCATGCGGTCCTATGAATGGATCCCCTCTTTCGGGGTGGATCTTGGTTTTAAACTGGATGGGCTGTCCTTACTGTTTACGCTTTTGATCACCGGAATTGGATTTTTGGTGTTCTTCTACACTTCTTCGTATTTAAAGGGGCATGAATACCTGGATCGTTTTTATGGGTATCTGGCGTCCTTTATGGGCGCAATGCTGGGACTTGTTCTTTCTGATAACATGATCACCTTATTCGTGTTCTGGGAACTAACCAGTATAAGTTCTTTCTTCCTTATTGGATTCAATAACAGGAGTGCAGCCTCAAGAAAATCGGCTATGACAGCCCTTGGTATTACGGGTATTGGTGGCTTGTTGCTTTTAGCTGGAGCGCTTCTGCTAAATAATATTACCGGGACTTACAGTATTTCGGAGATGCTCAGCATGAGTGAGGCTATTAGAGGGAACGAATATTATATTGCTGTCGTACTTCTGATATTTGGAGCAGCTTTTACCAAATCAGCCCAATTCCCGTTTCATTTCTGGTTGCCAGGAGCGATGAAGGCGCCTACACCGGTTTCAACCTATCTCCACTCTGCGACGATGGTGAAAGCGGGTGTTTATTTATTGATGAGGTTCACCCCTGTACTGGGTGGTGAGAATTTTTGGAATACAAGTTTGATGATAATAGGTGGAATAACGATGCTTTATTCTGCTATTCATACTATTTTTAGAACCGATCTTAAAGGTATCCTGGCCTATTCTACCATATCAGCTCTGGGGATACTTGTTTTTTTAACAGGTTTGGGTACTCGGGAAGCATTTCTTGCCGCGGCAGTTTTTATAATAGTTCATGCCCTATATAAAGCGACTTTATTCCTTGTTACGGGTATTATAGATCATCAGACCCATACCAGAAATGTGACAAAACTGGCAGGACTTAATAAAGTAATGTTGCCGGTAGGGATCGCCGGGATCCTGGCAGCTATTTCCAGTGCAGGGATACCGCCAACTATTGGATTCGTTGGGAAGGAGCTTACTTATGAAGCTTCGCTCCATTCTGAGACTTTGGTCATCCTGCTGATGATAGCAATTGTACTTACCAAAATATTCCTTTTATATGCCGGGTTTGTGGCCGGAATAAAACCTTTTACGGGTAAATTGCCAGAGGAGCATACAAATGTAAAAATGCCGGATTTTGTTCTGTGGACCCCACCTTTATTATTGGCCCTGCTTGGGCTTGTATTTGGTGTGGCACCTTTCATTATAGATTCTCCTATAATAAAACCGGTGGTAGAAGCCATGGGAGCTGATGCTAGCGAAGTCCATCTGGCCTTGTGGCATGGTTTTAATATGGTATTTATTTTAAGCCTTATTACCATAGGCGTTGGTATTGCGCTCTATTTTGTGGTAAAACCTTCAGAAAAACTTGAAACAGCTGTAGCCAGATTTGAATCTATTTCACCGGAATCAATCCTTGAGAAATTCAACAGGATATTCGTAAGTATTTCAAATTTCTGGACAGATTTTTTTCAAAATGGTTATTTAAGGAACTACATTTCAATTATTATCCTGTTCCTTGTTGTTCTGATAGGTTATATAATGTTTGGAAACACCAGGTTTGTGATAGATTATCATTCATTATCCAGGATCACGGTATATGAGATCACTGCCACTCTTATTCTGATTGCAGGTATATTTTACACTGTATTTACCCAATCCAGACTTGCGGCAGTGGTGGCAATGGGAGTAGTTGGTCTGGCTATCTGTTTGATTTTTATATTCTATAGTGCTCCCGATCTCGCGATGACCCAGTTCTCTATAGATACTTTGACGGTCATCCTTTTTGTACTTGTACTATATAAACTGCCAAAATATCTGAAACTCTCAGATTATAAAACAAGGTTACGGGATGGTATCCTATCCTCAATTTTTGGTCTGCTTATCGCAACTCTGGCCTTACAGGTTATTGCGGAGCCGGTAAATAAGGATATAGGAAACTTTTATGCCCAGAATGCCTACCTTGAAGCCCATGGGAAGAATGTGGTGAATGTTATTCTCGTCGACTTCCGGGGAGCTGATACACTTATTGAGATATCGGTACTGTCCATTGCCGCAGTTGGAGTTTTCGGACTTATGAAGTTAAGGCTTAAAATGGCAGATAGAAAACGATACGAGGATAGATAGAAATAAGAATTATGCGAACAACTATAATATTAAAAACAGCCTCCAATTACCTGTTACCGGTACTATTGCTGTTTTCCATATTTATTCTGCTTCGCGGGCATTATTTGCCCGGTGGAGGTTTTGTTGGAGGCCTCATAGCTTCTATTGCCTTTATTCTGCATTCTTTTGCTAACGGATTGAAAAAGACCAAGGATATCTTATTGATGCATCCTGGTTTTCTGATACCCTTTGGTCTTTCCATCTCTTTTTTAAGCGGACTTGCTCCTGTGGCGTTATTTGACCTGCCTTTTATGACAGGTCTCTGGTCTCATGATCCCGTGGCGATCCTTGGAAACATTGGCTCAGCCCTGTTTTTTGACATTGGAGTGTATTTCGTGGTAGTGGGAGTGACCCTAACTATAATTTTTACAATCTCAGAGTCAGCCTGATATGGAGATACTTTTAGCAATAATGATCGGGGTTTTATATGCTGCTGGCATATATATGATGTTGCGGCGAAGTCTGGTAAAACTCATTATCGGGATAATACTGCTCGGTAATGGAGCAAATCTTCTTATATTTTTTCTGGGAAGAATCACCAAAGGAGCTCCACCAATCATTCCCGGAGACGCGAAGGTGTTCTCTGAGGCCTTTGCCGATCCTGTTCCGCAGGCCCTTATTTTAACGGCGATTGTAATAAGTTTTGGTCTTCAGTCTTTTGCCATTGTTCTGGTAAAAAGGGCCCATACAGTAGTGAGGACAGACGACCTTGATGAAATGAACGCAACCGACGAAGATTCATGACACAACAAATTATTTTATATCCCCTTTTCCTTCAGATTGCCATAGGTGTAATCTTACTATTTGCCTGGTACAGGATAGGTTTTCAAAAGATATTTAGCATTTTTGGTAGCATCCTGAGTGTAGGACTTGCCGGATGGCTGTTCTATTATATCTGGACCTCTGGTACCCAAACAATACAGGCAGGAAACTGGGAAGCACCTTTTGGGATCACCTTTGTCGCCGATACACTCTCTGCAACCCTTGTTCTTTTAACTGCTATATCCGGACTCGCTGTCTCAGTTTTTTCGGCAGGATCTGTTTTAAGGGATAGGCTGAGATTCGGTTACTTCCCTATTTTTCATTTTTTATTGCTGGGGCTTAACGGGGCTTTTCTAACGGGGGATATCTTCAACCTTTATGTATGGTTTGAAATTATCATCATAAGTTCTTTTGTGCTGATCACGATTGGTGGAGAAAAAGCCCAGCTGGAAGGAGCTGTAAAATATTTTACGCTGAATATACTAGCCTCCATGATCTTCCTTACTGCAATAGCTGTACTCTACGGTTTGACGGGAAGCCTTAATATGGCCGATCTGGCCGGAAAGATTGCAGAGATAGAGAACAGAGGGCTGGTAGAAATAACAGGGATTTTATTCCTGATTGGCTTTGGAATAAAGGCGGGGGTATTTCCGTTATATTTCTGGTTACCTGCTTCTTACCATACGCCTCCTTTTGCCGTTTCGGCAATCTTTGGAGGGTTGCTTACTAAAGTGGGAGTATATGCACTTTTAAGGGTCTTTACCTTGATATTTGTCGGAGATCCATTCCTTGATAAGATTTTAATGGTTATAGCGATACTCACCCTTGTAAGTGGAGGAATAGGTGCGCTGGTGCAGAATAATATTAGAAAGGTATTTTCTTATCTCATCATATGTCATATAGGATATATGATAGCAGGTCTTGGGATGTTTACTGAAGTTGCTATTGCGGGAGCGGTATTCTATCTTATACATGATATAATCGTGAAGACAAATCTGTTTATGCTGAGTGGGGTAGTCTATCGATTAAAGGGTACTAACAGTATGAGGGATCTGGGAGGAATTTATGCAAAATGGCCAAGGATCAGTTTGCTTTTGTTTATTCCCTTGTTTTCCCTTGTAGGAATCCCGCCATTGTCAGGATTCTGGCCTAAGATAAACCTGATCAAAGCCGGGTTTAGTGGTGGCTCGTATATAACCGTAGGAGCCATAATCTTTGCGAGTTTTATTACCTTGGTGATCATTGCAAAACTATGGGCTGAAGTGTTCTGGAAAGATGGAAAGGAATTGCCTTTTAGAAAGAATTTTGGCTATTTCAGTAAGATGAAAACCTATAAGAGATTGCAATTTCTGGCACCTGTTGCTCTGCTTAGTATTATATCTTTGTATATTGGTTTTGGTGCTGAGCATATCCAGGAGCTTTCTGCAAGAATTGCAGATGAACTCATGAATAATCAGGGCTATATAGATACCGTTTTAAATTTGAAGAAATAAGGGAAGATGAAGAATAAATTTCTTTCAAACATATTATTAACCTTTGTCTGGGTGGCTCTAACAGGAGATTTTTCATTTGAAAATTACCTGTTTGGATTCTTCCTGAACTTTCATATTCTCTGGCTTATTACGGTGGGACGGGGTCGCAGCAAGTATTTTCTTATTGTTCCCAAGACCATTTTGCTTTTATTGTTCTTCCTTTATGAATTGATTAAAGCGAATCTCGAAGTGGCCTATGAAGTGATCACACCCCGGCTCAACATGACTCCCGGGATTATTATGGTGCCTCTGGATGTAAAGTCTGATATCGCTATCACGGTACTGGCTAATATGATCTCCCTTACACCGGGAACTTTAAGTATAGATGTTTCCAATGATAAAAAGGTTCTTTTTGTTCATGCTATGTATATTAAGGACCGGGAGAAATTCATTAAAGGAATTAAAGATGGTTTTGAACGCAGAATTTTGGAGGTATTTTCATGACGTTATTTGATTATTTATATTATGTAATTCTGCCGGTACTGGTGATTTCAGCAGTGCTCATTTTTTGGCGTTTTATCAAAGGCCCAAGCATTGCCGATAAAGTGATTTCGCTGGATCTTTTGATCACTACGGGGATAGGTATTATAGCCGTTTATAGTATCATCTATAATCATTCCACCCTGATGGATGCAGCTCTTATCCTTGCTCTTATTGCATTTTTAAGTACCGTGGCACTTTCATATTACCTGGAAAAAAGGAGGAAGAAATGATGATAGATATAATAATTGGAACTTTGGCAACATTTGGAGCCCTTTTCGTTCTTTTTGCGGCGATCGGGTTAATAAGGATGCCAGATACCTATCTAAGGATCTCAGTAACTACCAAGGCTGCCACATTAGGGGTGGGGCTTGTCTTAATGGCTACTACGGTATATTTCAGCAATGCCGATGTGACTTCACAGGCCTTCGTGATCATTTTGTTCATTTTCCTTACGGCACCGGTTAGTGCCCACCTGATTGGAAGGGCTTCTTATTTTATAGGGATCAAACTATGGGATAAATCGGTGATGGATGATCTTCGTGGAAAATATCAGAAGAACACACATGTTCTTAAGAGTATCGTAGATGATACTCCCGAAGATAATATTGATCATACCAAAAATGATGAAGAAGAGAATTTCGATTAATCCAGATTTCTTTCCCTCTTCTTTTTCTTGATCATTTTATCCTCGATATATCCAAAAACAAGGTTTATGGTTAGGATTACTCCACTTACAATCGCAAGCTCTTTATAAAGTCCGTATCCTGCCAGGCATCCGGAAGCCGCGCTACACCATATTGTTGCTGCTGTGGTTAGCCCTTTGACCTGCTTTCCTTTTTGTAAGATAGTACCGGCTCCTATAAACCCTATTCCTACCACCACCTGTCCTAATACACGAGTAATATCAACGTATTCATCTCCTTCAAAATTCAGGGACATCAAAATGAAGATACTCGCTCCCAGTGCCACCAATGCATTGGTTTTTAGCCCAGCTTGTTTGCCCTGGGTTTCCCGTTCCAGGCCTATTATAAGTCCAGCTGAAGTGGCGAGCCCCACTCTAAGGGCAAATATAGTCCAGTCCATATATAATCTTTACGATTGTTTATTTTTGTGAAATGAAAAAGCTTCCACTAAATTTAGAGAAAAGACTTCAGAAAAGGAAAGATGAGAACTCTTTTCGGCAATTATCTTTCGGTATAACTGGAGTGGACTTCTTCTCTAATGACTATCTGGGGCTTTCTAAATCAAAAAAGATTTATGAAAATACCGCGAGAATACTGGAGACTTCCAAACTTTTGAATGGTTCTACAGGTTCGCGATTGCTTTCCGGTAACCATCAGTTTTTCAACAGAACTGAAAATATGCTCGCCAGTTTTCATAATTCTCAGTCTGCTTTGATATTTAATTCGGGTTATGATGCGAATGTTGGATTCTTTTCAGCAGTTCCGCAAAAGAACGATGTGATCTTTTATGATGAGTTCTCACATGCTTCCATTCGGGACGGGTTAAAAATGAGTCTTGCCAGGAATTATAAATTTCAGCATAATGATCTCGAGGATCTAAAAAACAGAATTGAGAGACTTTCAATGGATGAGAACTCTGAGATCTATGTGGTGACCGAATCTGTTTTCTCTATGGATGGAGATTCGCCAGACCTGAAAGCATTGGTTGAAATAGCCGGGGAATTCAATTTTAATCTGATTATCGATGAAGCTCATGCTACCGGGGTTGTTGGAAAAAAAGGAGAAGGTATGGTGCAACAGCTGGGCCTGGAAAGTGGGATCTTTGCCCGGATACATACTTTTGGAAAGGCAATGGGTTGTCACGGTGCTGCAATTCTGGGAAGCGGGCAACTGATGGATTATCTCGTGAATTTTTCTAGAAGTTTTATCTATACTACTGCTTTATCGCCGCATTCTATAGCTTCCATATTCTCGGCTTATCGGTTTTTGGAAAGTGATCGCTCTTTCCTGAATGAACTTCGGGGGAATATCAGCCATTTTAGATCTGAAATCATTAAAAATGGCCTTCAGGATCTATTTATTGAAAGTCAGTCAGCGATCCAAAGCTGTATCGTTAGCGGAAATTCTGAAGTGAAAAAGATAGCTGCTCAGTTATATGAAAGAGGTTTTAATGTTAAACCAATATTATCACCTACGGTGCCTGAAGGAAAGGAAAGATTGAGATTTTGTATCCATAGTTATAATTCCCCGGCTGAAATTTCGGAGGTCTTGAAACTACTGGCTAATTTTGTGACAAAATCCTGATATGGCCAGAAAATACTTTATTACGGGAATTGGAACCGAAGTAGGTAAAACAGTAGTGGCGGCAATTGTAACCCAAGCCTTAAAAGCAGATTACTGGAAACCTGTGCAGGCCGGGGATCTGGATAATTCAGATACTCATAAGCTTCGCCGGCTGGTGAAGAACGAAGAGACCGTTTTTCATGATAATTCTTATGCGCTTAATACTCCTATGAGTCCACATGCCGCTGCGAAGATCGATGGAGTGAAAATTAAGGTCAGCAATATCAAACCACCTAATATCGAAAAGGATCTGGTAATTGAAGGAGCAGGAGGGTTACTGGTTCCGCTTAACGATAAAGAGACCATTCTTGATCTCATTTCCCAGGATTATATAGTCATTCTGGTTTCAAGGCACTATTTGGGAAGTATCAATCATACTTTATTAAGTATTGAGGCGCTTAAGAAACGCGGAATTGAGAAAATTGGGATCATTTTTAGTGGGAATGAAAATCCCTCTACCGAGGATATAATCAGGAAAATGTCAAATGTTGAGATAATAGGGCGGATAGAGGAAGAACCATATTTTGATGAAATGGTAGTGAATGAATACGCTGAAAAATTCAGAAAGAAATTATGCGAGATATAAGAACAGCAACCGAAAGCCTTTCAAAGAGAGATAAAAAATATTTGTGGCATCCGCTTACCCAGCATAAGATCTCTCCGGATATGCTGCCCATAGTCAGTGCTAAAGGGAGTATCCTTACAGATGAGCATGGAAATGAGTATATAGATGCTATCTCCTCATGGTATACAGCGGTTTACGGTCATTGCAACAGTTTTATTACAAGCAGGGTTGCGAAACAGATGCAGAATCTGGATCAGGTGGTTTTCAGCGGATTCACCCATAAGCCTGCAATAGAGCTTTCTGAAGCCCTGATAAAGATCCTGCCTCAGGGCCAGCAAAAACTTTTCTTTAACGACAACGGGTCTACAGCCACCGAAATAGGAATCAAAATGGCTTTGCAGTATCATTATAATATTGGTAACGACCGCAAGGTGATGCTGGCATTTGAAGAAGGCTTTCACGGGGATACCTTCGGGGCAATGTCGGTTTCAGGATTATCTGTTTATAATGGTGCTTTTGAGGATCATTTTATAAGGGTGGAAAGAATTCCTGTTCCTAACGGGGAGAACAATGAGGAAGTGATCTCGACTTTGAAGGCTCTTATTTCTAAACACAATATCGCCGGATTCATTTATGAGCCTCTTATTCAGGGTGCCGCAGCCATGAAATTCCACGATCCCGAAGCCTTGAATGAGATCCTTAAAATATGCAGGAAGAACGATATCATCCTTGTTGCCGATGAGGTGATGACCGGATTTGGAAAGACCGGAAAATATTTTGCCTCAGATTATGTAGATGAAAAACCCGATGTGATCTGTATGTCCAAGGCCCTTACCGCCGGGTTGCTTCCTATGGGACTTACCTCTTGCAGCCAGAAGGTTTATGATGCTTTCTATTCTGATGAGATCGCGAAAGGGCTCTTTCATGGTCATACCTATACGGCTAATCCTCTGGCCTGTTCGGCAGCTCTCGCCGCCGTGGAACTCCTTGTTTCTGAAGAAATTCAAAATAGTATAAGCAGGATCTCGAAGTCAAATAACGAATTTGTCAAAAAACTGAAGTCCAGTCCTAAGCTGAAAAATGCACGTTCCAAAGGAGTGATCATGGCCTTTGAACTGGATGTGCAAACCGATAGGTATGGAAGTTTGCGAAATGAGCTTTTCAAATTCTTTATGGAAAAGGGAGTGTTTTTACGGCCTCTAGGAAACACCATTTATATAGTTCCGCCATATACGATAAGCGAAGATGAGCTGCAGAAAGTATATGGAGTTATTGAGGATGCATTAACAGCATTTTAAAATTTCTCGTATCAGTCAAAATTTTTAATTTTTGGATTCGATTTTTATCTAATTTAGATAGGTTAATCTATAAATTATGATACATCCGGATACGCAGCTTAAATGGATAAATAAGGAAAAGGGATTTGGGGTGGTAGCTACGAAATTTATCCCAAAGGGAACCATTACTTGGGTTCAGGATGAGATGGATATCGTTTTCCAACCGGATGAGCCTTCCGGGTTTAAACCTCTCACGAAAGAATTGCTTGAAAAGTTCAGTTTTCGTAACAACCTGGGGGAACATATTGTTTGCTGGGATATCGCGAAATATATAAACCATAGTTTCAACTCCAATTGCCTCTCTACCGCCTATAATTTTGAAATTGCGATCAGGGATATTAATGAGGGGGAGGAGCTTACCGATGATTATGGCTATCTAAACCTTTCAGAACCTTTTATGCCGCAGGATGAGGGTGGTGAACGCAAGATCGTGGAACCCGATGATGCACTGAAATATTATAAGGTCTGGGATGAAGCTATTAAAGAAGTCTTTCCTTTAATTATTGAAAGGGATCAGCCTTTGCTGGAATTGTTAACTGACGAGGTTGAAAAAGAAATTGAGGAGGTGGCAAGTGGTAAAAAGAAGTTGCTTTCCACCCGCTATTTGTATTTTAATCCTGAAAAGGCAGAAATTAATAGCTGAAATTTAGCCAGGGATTATTTCAGCCTTATTTTTGCCTTTAAAAAATTTAGGCTTTTGAAAAATCCCGTTTCCATAAATTCAATTGGAACTATCTCTCCACTGGGCAGTGACCCGGCTGATATCTGGAATAATTACAAATCTGAAGAGCATTTTTTTAAGGAAGCTGATTTTGACGGCAGTCCGGCCCTTGCTGGTTTTCTGCCGGAATACCTGCAAAAAGAGTCGGAGGAATTACGAAATGAAAATTCAAAATACAGAAATCTTGATAAGTCGGTACTTTATGCGATTCTGGCGGCAAGGCGTCTGGCCAGACATTCCGGATTTTCTTACGGAACAGGGATTAATTTAGGAAGTAGTCGTGGCGCTACCGGTCTGTTTGAGAAATACCATTCTGAATATATGGAAACCGGTAAAACTTCCTCCTATACTTCTCCATCTACCACTCTGGGTAATATCTCATCGTGGGTAGCACAGGACCTTCAAATTGAAGGGCCCGAGTTTTCGCATAGTATCACCTGTTCTACAGGGATGCATTCTATTTTAAATGCCATTGCCTGGATTCAGAGCGGAATGGCAAAAAATTTTCTGGCAGGAGGAAGTGAAGCTCCCCTAACCGGGTTTACAATCGCTCAGATGAAGGCGATGAAAATCTATGCGCTTGAAAATCAAAAATATCCGTGCAGATCACTTCATATGGAAAAGGAAAAAAATACCATGATCCTGGGCGAAGCTTCAGGGATAGTTTCATTAACCAATGAAGAAGTTGAAAATCCACTGGCCTTTATTAAAGGTATTGGATTCGCAAACGAAAAACTGAAGCATGGAGCATCTCTATCCAAAAATGGGAAATGTCTTCAGAAATCCATGAAAATGGCGATGACAGATATAGATCAGAAGGAAATTGATGCCGTAGTAATGCATGCGCCCGGTACAATTGGCGGTGATCTTGCCGAGGTGAACGCAGTAAAGGAGGTGTTTGGAGAAAAATTACCTGCACTAACAAGTAATAAATGGAAAACAGGGCATAGTTTTGCAGCCTCGGGAATTTTAAGTCTGGAAATGGCAATTATGATGATGAAACATCAGGAGTTTTTAGCCGTACCATTTTCAAAGTTCCGGAGGCAGCCTGAAAAACTTGAAAATATCCTTGTAAATTCTGTGGGATTCGGCGGAAATGCCGTCTCGATAATTATTGGGAAGGATTGTTAGTTTCCCCGTTTATAAATCTTCAGAAAGCAGGCCTTAATAAACCTGAGTTTTCGTTATTTTTGAATACAAATTGATTTTATGGCACTAAGACACGATTGGACTAAAGAAGAGATTCTAGAGATATATAATAAACCTTTTATGGAGTTGCTTTATGAAGCAGCCACCGTTCATCGTCAACATCACGACCCTAACACTGTGCAGGTTTCGACACTGCTTTCTATTAAAACAGGAGGTTGCCCTGAAGACTGTGGTTACTGCCCACAGGCGGCACGTTATCATACAGATCTGGAAGGAAACGATCTGATGAGTGTTAGCCAGGTAAAGGCACAAGCCCTTAGGGCAAAGTCGGCCGGAAGTTCCCGGGTGTGTATGGGAGCAGCCTGGAGAAATGTGAGGGATGGAGAAGAGTTTGACAATGTGCTTGAAATGGTAAGAACCATCAATAAACTTGATATGGAGGTTTGCTGTACTTTGGGTATGATTACCGAGAATCAGGCGCAAAGGCTGGCTGAAGCTGGTCTGTATGCTTATAACCATAACCTGGATTCTTCAGAAGAATATTATAAGGAAGTTATTTCCACCCGTGGTTATCAGGATAGACTGGATACTATTGGTAATGTTAGAAAAACCAATGTTACCGTTTGTAGCGGGGGGATTATTGGAATGGGAGAAAATGAAGCAGATCGAGCCGGAATGCTGGTGGCTCTTTCCACCTTAAATCCTCAGCCGGAATCTGTGCCAATTAATGCTTTGGTGCCTGTGGAAGGTACACCATTGGAAGAGCAGGAGCCGGTGCCGATCTGGGAAATGATAAGAATGGTCGCAACTACAAGAATAGTGATGCCAGAGACGCAGGTGAGACTATCGGCAGGAAGAACACAAATGAGCAGGGAAGGACAGGCGATGTGTTTCTTTGCAGGAGCAAATTCCATATTTGCGGGAGATAAGCTGCTTACCACACCAAATCCTGATGTGAATGAGGATATGGAAATGTTTAAAATGCTTGGCCTGAATCCACAGAAAGCATTTGAGAAAAAAGCCCAGCCGGAAAGTGTGGACGCTGAAAATTCAAAATACCAAAGTAAAGGGGAAAAACCAAAATGGACAAGACCTGGTCATGAGATAGACAGGAATCTTCAGGCCCAGGAGAAGGCTAAAACAAAGGCTTAGTTTTTAATTTTTCAAAATTGGAACTGGATCTTCAAAATATTCCAAGACGCAGAAATCTTTCAAAAGAAGAGTTTCTGAATGAATATTTTATTCCCAGGAAACCGGTGGTATTAGAAGATCTTACCGAGAACTGGCCGGCTTATAAAAAATGGGATTTTGATTATTTCAGGGAAAAGGCTGGTGATATCATAGTGCCACTTTATGATGGGAAGCCTGCAAAGGGAAGGGAGAATTCTCACGGCCCCGCCATGAAAGTACCTTTTAAGGAATATATTGATATCCTCCAAAAAGGACCTACGGACCTAAGGATGTTCTTTTTTAATATTCTTCAGAATTGTCCGGAGCTGGTTGATGATTTTGAATATCCCGATCTTGGAGTGAAATTCTTCCGGAAGTTGCCTGTTCTGTTTGTTGGTGGAGAAGGAGCCAAAGTGGTGATGCATTACGACATGGATCTTGCCAATAATTTCCATTTTAATTTTGTTGGAGAAAAGAAGGTGATCCTTTATCCTCCGGATCAGACGGGGCTCCTTTATAAGGTGCCTTATTCTATTGTGAGCATGGAGATCATAGATATGGATGATCCGGACCTTGAAAAATTTCCTGCCCTTGCCAGGGCCAGGGGTTTTGAAACAAGGCTCAGGCACGGGGAAACTTTATATATACCGTCTTCTTGGTGGCATTTTATAAAATATGAGACTCCTAGTTTATCATTAACTTTAAGATCACTCCCTAAATCCCCGAAAAAGATTGCAGAAGTACTTAATAATCTGTTATTTGTTCGGAATTATGATAATCTAATGCGGAAGATCCGTGGACAGAAATGGATAGATTATAAGAACAGGGTCGCAATAAAGAGGACCCATAGAAATGCAGGTATAGAGTAATGAAGAAGGATAAGATGAAACTAAAGGCAATACCAAGGGTGAAAACTATCTCGAAAGAGGATTTTCAAAGGGAGTATGTTCAGAAACAAAAACCCGTGGTTATAGAAAGGCTTATTGAGGACTGGCCTGCGTATGAGAAATGGAATCTTGATTATATAAAAAAAATTGCCGGAGACAAAACCGTTCCTCTCTATGATGACCGCCCTATCTCTTCAAAGTATAAGTTCAATGAACCCCATACAGAGATGAAAATGGCAGACTACATTGATCTTCTGCAATCTAAACCTACGAACTACCGGATTTTCCTCTATCATTTGATGAAGGAGGTACCGGATCTTCAGCAGGATTTTAAATTTCCCGATATAGGCTTGAGATTTTTAAAGCAGTTACCCATGCTTTTTTTTGGTGGGGAGAAGTCCACTGTGTTTATGCATTACGATATCGATTATGCTAATATTCTGCATTTCCATTTTCACGGAAAAAAACAGTGTATTTTGTTTCCTCCTTCTGAAAGCAAACACCTTTATAAGGTGCCTCATGCTCTGATTTCCAGGGAAGATATTGATTTTAATAATCCCGATTACGAGAAATTTCCGGTCTTAAAGAAGGCGAAGGGATATATAACCGAACTTAATCACGGCGAGACCCTTTATATGCCTGAAGGTTACTGGCATCAAATGACTTACCTTACAGCAGGATTCTCTATGAGTCTTAGGGCAACACCGCGCACGCTTACTAACTTTTCAAAAGCTGTATATAATCTTGTTTTTATGCGTCATTTTGATAATTATATGAGAAAACTTCGGGGGCAGAAGTGGATAGATTATAAGAATGAGCAGGCACTGAAGCGCACTCATAAGAAGCATGATGTCAGCCTGTGATTTCATTTACGCAGTCAAATACCAGCGATGTTTCATAGCCTTTTCGAAGAAGGTGGTCTGCCAGTTTTTTCTTCTTTTTAAAAGGGTTGGATTCGTTGATCTTTTCTGATTTCTTTTCAGCCAGATCGTACAGGGTATTTCTATATTCCGTTTCATTGATTTCTGAAAGGCCCAGTTTTATAACTGGTCGTGAGATCTCCCTTTTTTTAAGTTCCTGAGTGATCTTAATTCTTCCCCATTTTTTAATTCTGAATTTCCCGCGAACAAAACTACGGGCAAAGCGTTCCTCATTCAAAAATCCATCCTGCATAAGGGAGATGATGATCTTTTCCTTGGCTTCGGGGATCATTCTCATTCCGTTAAGTTTATCTTCTACTTCCTTTTGTGACCTGTCTCTGTATGCGCAAAAATGCATGAGTTTTTGCAGTGCTTCTTCAACAGTATAAGATTTTTGATCATGCTTCATTTCTTGAAAAATATCTTTTCAAATTAATAAGCTGGAAGACTATCATGAAAATCAACCAGATCGCAAAGCAGATAACTTCTGCTGCTATAATATAATTAGTGTCATAAATAGTTATGGAGACGGTATCGCTATAAAATGTGAAACCGAAGATAAGTGTAAGAATACTTATAAGGATAGAATATTTTCTCATTATTCGAATATAAAATTTTGAATAATATGAGGTTGATTTTAGGCTGAATAATTTAAAGCTTCAGCTAAAATCAGGACATAAAAAAACGCCTTACAATTGCTTGAAGGCGTTTTTATTTATTTGATCACTTTCCCGTCTTTATCGTGAAAGTGGTACTCTAAATACGTGTAAGCATCTCGAGGTAAAATTTTCACCCAACGTTTGTGGTCTACAAACCACTTAGATCGGGGAGATGGAAAGCCTTTGGTTAAAAAGGCGGCAATAAATGGATGAGCGCTCAGCGTGATCTTTTTATGTTCTTTTTTCTTGATCAGTTTTTCAAGGTCCACTTTGATCTTGTTCACCAAACTAATTGGTGCCTCGACCTCTCCATCGCTGCCGTTAGGATTTTCCTCACGGGTTTTGATGTTCATTTCTGGCCTTACGCGCTGTCTCGTTATTTGAACCAATCCGAATTTACTAGGTGGCAAAATCTTATGTTTTGCCCTGTCATCACTCATTTCTTTTCTAAGGTGATCATAAAGCGTCTTTCGGTTTTCGGCTTTATTCATATCTATAAAGTCGACTACGATGATGCCTCCCATGTCACGTAGACGTAACTGTCGGGCAAGTTCTGTAGCGCTTATAAGATTCACCTCAAGTGCGGTATCTTCCTGGTTTTTGGATTTATTGGAGCGGTTTCCGCTATTCACGTCAATAACGTGCATGGCTTCTGTATGCTCTATTACCAGGTAGGCGCCTTTACTCATGGATACGGTGCGCCCAAAGGAAGTTTTGATTTGTCTTTCGATACCAAATTTTTCAAAAATGGGCTGGTTGGATTGATGCAATTTTACGATTGATTCTTTTTCTGGAGCAATTTCGCTCAAATAATCTTTGATTTGAGTATAAAGCGTTTCATCGTCTACAACAATGGAAGTAAAGGAGTCATTAAAAATGTCTCTTAACAGGGAAGAAGCCCTGTTCAATTCTCCCAGTACTTTAGAAGGATGATGCGGTTTATACAGTTTTTTACACATGGCTGTCCAGCGATCCATCAAGTTTTGAAGATCTCTGTCCAGTTCTGCTACTTTTTTGCCTTGTGCTACGGTTCTTACAATAACCCCAAAACCTTTGGGCCTAATGCTCTTTACCAGTCTCTTTAAGCGTTCCTTTTCATCTTTGCTCTCGATCTTCTGAGAAACCGAAATACGGTTGGAAAAAGGAACAAGTACAATATAACGGCCAGGCAGTGAAAGCTCTGAGCTTATCCTGGGGCCTTTTGTAGAGATTGGTTCTTTAACGATTTGAACCAGTAGCGACTGGTTTGATTTTAAGACATCGGCAATAGAGCCGTTTTTGTCTATATCCTTTTCAAAAGGAAAATTCTTTAAAGAATAATCTTTGAGTTTACCTGTGCTTACACGTTTTATGAACTTTAATAATGAAGAAACCTGGGGACCCAGATCATGATAGTGTAAAAAACCATCTTTTTCGTAGCCTACATTTACAAATGCGGCATTTAACCCGGGAACAGCTTTTCTTATTTTGGCGATATAAATATCTCCAACATTGAATTTGTTACTGTCTTCTTCCTTGTTAAGTTCAACAAGTTTTCCATCTTTTAATAAGGCAAAATCTACAGCAGAAGGTTCGGACCTGATAATTAATTCTTTGTCCACACTTCCAGATTTTATATCCATATCTGTATGAATACAGACACAGATGGATTAAACATTATTTTTTCACAGGTTTTGAATCCTGAAGAAACCTCATCGACATATGAATTCCTGTCGGGGGTTTCGATTTCAAAGAACGATTTAAATTAAATAAAAAAAGTAGTTGTCACACTACTTTTTCTTGTGGCGATTAGCTCTTCTTCTTTTCTTACGCTTGTGCGTGGCCACCTTATGTCTTTTTCTTTTCTTACCACTTGGCATAGTGAAATGTCATTTAAATTAATAATTACTTCTTTAGATACCTCCCGAAAAGTACGGGAGGATCCAATTATTTTACTTCAACATTCGATTTTACTCCTTCAACAAAGATCTTTGCTGGTTTAAATGCCGGAATGTTGTGAGCAGGAATTTTGATGGTAGTGTTCTTAGAAATGTTTCTACCGGTTTTTTCAGCTCTGGTTTTCACCACAAAGCTTCCGAAGCCGCGAAGGTACACGTTATCTCCACTTTCAAGTGAATTTTTAACTTCATCCATGAAAGATTCAATAGTAGCCTGAACGTCTCCTTTTTCCATTCCTAATTTCTCCGAAATGTTTGCTACGATATCTGCTTTAGTCATTTTCGTACTATTTAAATTTTATAATTGGGGTTTCTATTTTTCAAGGGGGCAAATATAAGAATTAAATCTACAATATTTCAAACCTAATTCACTAATAATAACGGAATAAACTCTTATTATTGCGAATATTCACTTTAAACTATGGATTTTTCCAATAGACTGACAATTTGGTATTTGCAAAATAAGCGTGATCTTCCATGGAGAGATACTCATGAACCGTACCAAATCTGGCTCAGCGAAATCATGCTTCAGCAAACGCGAATCGAGCAGGGATTACCTTATTATAATAAGTTTATTAAAGCCTATCCAAGCGT
>NZ_JAJSON010000010.1 GCF_022410465.1 Christiangramia crocea
GCAGCCTTTTTATTTTACAGATAATGATTAATTATCTTCCTCATTATTGAAAACGTGATTGGCATAATTCAATTCCATCTGATCATATTTTTCTCTTAAGCCTGTAAGCCGGTTTTTAAAACCGTCCCAGTCCTTTTCGGTATTTTCGGTCCAGCCTACCTCAGCAATAGCGGCGAGACGTGGCAATAACATATATTCCAGTTTATCAAAATCAGGGATATATTCCGTCCATACATTTGCCTGGGTACCCAGGATATGTTCATGCTGTTCTGAAGTTAGCTCCTCCGGAAGCGGATTATAGGAATAAACCTTTTCTACCGGCAGATATCCACCAATTGCCAGTGGCTCACTGTCCTTATCTTCTGCCTGGTAATAATCAAAATAACAGTAATCTGTAGGAGTCATGATCACATCGTGCCCCTGTTTTGCGGCTTCAATCCCTCCTTCTTCACCTCTCCAGGACATTACCGTAGCGTTCGGCGCAAGACCACCTTCCAGGATCTCGTCCCAGCCAATGATCTTTTTGCCTTTGCTATTGATATATTGTTCCATTCGCTGAATAAAATAACTCTGCAGCTCGTGCTCATCTGCCAGTCCTTCTTCTGCCATTCTCTTCTTACAGTCGGGGCAGCGTTCCCAGTTGGCTTTAGGGCATTCATCACCACCAATATGGACATACTGGGAAGGAAAAAGCGGGATCACCTCATCCATGACATCCTGAAGGAATGTAAAGGTAGAATCCTTTCCTGCACAGTAAACATCGTCAAAGATCCCCCAGGTCTCCTGAACTATTTTGTTACGACCCTCTGCCTGCTGCTTCTTACTGGTAGCAGACATCATATCGTTAGGAACCACGGTCTTCTCATCAGGGAAACAGCTTAAATACGGATAGGCAGCTATAGCCGCACTGCTGTGACCGGGCAATTCAATTTCCGGAATCACCGTGATATGTCTCTCGCCGGCATAGCCAACGATGTCTTTCACCTCTTCCTGTGTATAGAATCCCCCGGTACGCTCATTATCGTTAGAAGTTCCCGGTTTGTGCCCCACAATGGTTCCATTGCGGTAAGCGCCTATCTCGGTAAGCTTCGGATATTTTTTAATTTCAATTCGCCAACCCTGGTCTTCGGTAAGATGCCAGTGAAAGGTATTGATCTTATGCAGGGCAAGGATGTCCAGGTATTTTTTCACCTCATCAACGTCAAAAAAGTGTCTTGCCACATCCAGGTGAGTACCTCTATAGGAAAAGCGGGGAGCATCAGATATCTCCACGGCGGGTACGATAAGTTCGCCATCTTCGGTAAGCATTAGCTGGCGGAGTGTTTGCACCGCGTAAAAAACACCTTTGGCCGAGCCTCCTTCGATGCTTATTTCCTCAGGAGTTACCTTTAAATTATAAGCTTCTTCTCCAATAGAAGGATTTTCCGCAAAAGTGATGGTTTTTCCGCCATCAGAAGTTCCGATCTCTGTTTGAAAATCAGACTTCGCATAGTCTTCTAAAAATTCCGCTTCCTTTTGGAAATCTCCGGCTTGTATGGAAACATCATCCGAAAGAAGGAAGGCTCCTGGAGCGGGCGTTAGTTTGGAAGGTAAGGGCACCACCTGGTAATCTTCCTCCTGATTCTCCCTGTCAGGATATTTTGAAGAATTACAGGCACTGAAATTTAACAGCAGTCCCAGGAAGAAGAGCGCGTAAGCGGGACGTAATAAACTGAATCGTAGAATGCTTTTCATTTTTTAAAGTTTGTTATTTTACATTAACAGGAATTTCACCCAAAACTTTAAAAATACATTTTTTTTAAAACTTTTACCTACTTAAGTAATTTTATATAACATAAAATCCTAATAAATTAATTTTTTTATAAAAGTAATTGCATCCCGTTCCGGAAGTTTCGAAGTAAACAGGTTGAAGTAAGAAACAGGAATAAACAGGCGGAAAGCAGGAAAATGGATTGGTGTAAAATGGGATGGAGTTAAAAGAGTGCCCGGGGACCATTTAAAAGGCTCAGCCAGGTACTAACCCGGGGCAGGTGTTATATTGCGGAAAGTAGCTCCGCGAAGCCATTTACTATTATTTCCGGACTGGCTATCACCATGAATACGAGCAATCCTATCAGAACTACAATAAGAGTCAGGAGGATGTTCTTTTGCTTTTTAAGGCCGGGTGCCTCTTTGGCCAGGCGGGCTTCAAACCTTTCAGCCTTTATATATTTCTTCACTCCTATCTTCAGGGCTTCTTCCCCTTTTCTTGTCACTATCCAGTCTCCCTTGGAGTTGACCCTAACCAGATAATAGCGCTGTAACTCCCGTAATATTCTTTTATCCATATCAGATTCCAGCGCAGGGAACAGGCTGCTGGTTCTGAATTGCAGAAGCATTTGAGTGAGCTTGTGATCGTTCACGATTTCGATTTTGGGTGACCCTTCAAATATAATATTTTAAGAATAAATTAAGAAAACAGATTTTTTTAAAGTTTAACCAAAACGATAGATTTTGCTGCTAATTCTTCTATTATCTGTCCTTAACATTAAAAGTTACAGGATGAATATTCCATATCCCTATGGGCTCCCAGGCAAATGGAGTTTGGAAAAAAATGACAAGCACCTGATGTAATCCTGTTGATTTAAAGAGCAGACCTGGTCCTTTATCCAAGCCAAAAAATAATCAGGATTTATCTGATCTGTTTATCTGGTCATCACTTCTGAAAAGCTTCGGTAAAAACCTGCCGGTCCTTTTTTTATAGGAAGAATAGTTATCGTACCGGTGAAGCAGTTGCCTCTCCTCGTATTTCGATTTTATATAAAACAGAACGTATAAAAGCAAGCTGATAAGGATACGGTAAACCGACTGACTATAGAGCGCAAAACCGAAAAAGCTAAAGATTATACCAGTATAGATGGGATGTCTTACATATTTATAGAGTCCGCTTTGCACCAGTTTGGAACCTTTCCCAGGCGTTGGAAAAGGAGACAGGTTTTTATTTAATTGCAATATGGACAGTAAGAATATGAATACTCCAAAGCCGCTAAGTACGATCGCGGGTACTCTAAACCATTGCGGGATGCTAAAGGCTGTAAGCCTGAAGTTAAAAACAAAAAGAGCGAACAGCAGTAGCTGAAGACCTACCAGGATATAGTCTGTTCGCTTTCTTTTCATTTAGTTTAAAGATGCTTCGATCCTCTCTTCAGAAATTCAATCTTAGCATCTGTGTTGATGCTGGATATGCTTAATCCTCAAATTTATTATCCAGAACAGGTGGTGCGCCCATCCCTTCCAGTTCGTCTTTCAGTTCTGGAATTTCTTCATTTACAATTTCCTGAAGATCAGCTTCCAGATCATTATACATCTGTTCAGCCGTTTCAAGGCTCTTTTTATGCATTTCTGTAGGACCATAGGTAGCTCTCAGAGCCCTGAAGCCCGTATACATAAAATTCATTAAAGTAGGATTGTTACGTTCCCCTATCTTGGCCCTGGCCTGATTACCCCTTAATTTCCCTTCGATCTCGTGAAGTTTACGACTGAGTTCAAATAACTCCTCGCGCATATCTCCCGTATCACCGGGTACCGCTTCGAGTGATTTTCTCATTGCAGCCAGGTTTTCTTTAGACTGATCAAGCGCATGCTCAAGTTTTCCAAAGTTTGCCACCAGGGATTTAAGATCCTCGGTAAAGGCCTGTATCTCTTCATTGCTTTTTCTATCTAAAACACCTTCCCGCAAAGGCACGACTTCAAAGGATTCGGGACCGGCAAGCACTTTCTGGTCTCCCTTTTCCACGCTCACCAGAGTAGCTGAATAAGTGCCGGGCACTACATGAAGATTAAAATTATTTTCATCGGTATCAGACGGATCTATAGGACGCGTATCTGCCATGCTAAGATCCCAGGCCACACGGTTGATCCCTTTCTCTCCCTTGCCTTCCACTCTTTTGATCACCTTTCCGGAAGAATCTTTTATAAGCACCATTATCTTCCGGCCTTCCTCCAGCCTTTCAGCTTCGAGTTCTTCCCAGCCGGGAAAAGGAATATCGGCTCCCTGCTCTTCCAGTTCTTTCTCGCGCTCTTTTCGTTCTTCAGCTTTGGAAGTATACTTATCTTTCAGGTAGTAGGTAATCGTAGCTCCGTAAGGCGGGTTTTCAGCGAAATAATAGTCGGCGCCGGTATTACCCACAGAATTTTTAGGCGCATACCAGTAAGCTCTTCTTATCGGGAATAAATGAGCCTCTTCTGCCATTGTTTCTTCGGAAAGTTCCCTTAGAGCCCTGTAATCGTCCAGCACGAAAAACCCTCTTCCAAAGGAAGCTCCCACCAGGTCGTTCTCCCGTTTCTGAATGGTAAGATCACGGAAAGAGATGGTTGGTGTACCGGGAATTTTCTGCCAGTAACTTCCGCCATCCCAACTGGTGTAAATACCATTTTCAGCAGCGAGGAACAACAGGTTCTTATCTTCGGGATCCTGCACTATACGCCATAATATGAGTTCCTGCGGAAGATTCCCGCGCAGGGAGGTCCAGCTATTTCCTTTGTCGGTACTTTTATAAACATAGCTTGAGAAGTCGCCTTCTTTATGATTATCAAGTACTGCAAATACCGTATTCTCATCATGCAGACCCGCCTTTATATCGTTCACGAAGCTGCGTTCCGGTAATCCCAGCCTGGTAACAGGGATCTGCTTCCAGTTTCCTCCCATATCTTCGGTTACCTGGATGAACCCATCATCGGTCCCGGCATATATCAGGCCTTCTTTTAACGGGGATTCTGCCAGCGAGGTTATGGTATTGTAGTTAGACATCGCATTCACATCCCAGGGATTGTCGTAACTCTGCTTTTTGCCCATTATTGGAAGTTCTATCCGTTCTTCATCGCGGGTAAGGTCTCCGGAAATTGGCTCCCAGCTGTCTCCGCGGTTTTCCGATTTCCACACGCGCTGCGAAGCGAAATAAAGCCTGGACGGTTTATGCGGACTTACCAGAACGGGCGCGTCCCAGTTAAATCTTTCAAAATCTTCACCATATGCCGGCTGAGGCTGAATAAATACCTGCTCCCCGCTGCTAAGGTCTACACGATGCAGACCGCCCTGCTGGGTTTCAGCGTAAATAATATTATTATAAACAGGATCGGTGGCCGACTGATGGCCATCTGCCCCCAGTGTTTTATACCAGTGCCTGTTGGCTATCCCCTGTTCTTCGTCTGTACGTGAAGGCCCGCCTACAGAACCATTATCCTGGGTACCTCCGAAAATATGGTAAAAAGGTTCGGCATTGTTCACCGCGACCTTGTAGAACTGTGTGAGCGGTAGATTTTTAAAATAGCTCCAGGTTTCGGCATTGTCGAAACTTTCATAGATCCCCGCATCGGTACCTACCAAAAGATAATCCGGATCGTCATCGCGAAAGGCGATCGCGTGATTATCTGAATGTTTGTCTTCTTCCTTAAGCTGAACAAAGGTCTTTCCTCCGTCTCCTGAGGTTAGAATACGCACATTCATCAGGTAAAGCCTGTCGAATTCATGCGGACTGGCGTAAAGCTCCTGATAATAATGCGGGCCGGTAGCACCGGAAACCGTATTGGACATTTTTTCCCAACTGGCCCCGCGGTCATCAGAACGGAACACCCCTCCTTCTAACTGGTCGAGTTCTATAGCGGCATAGACAACATCCGGCTTTTGGGGTGAAATTGCCAGGCCTATCTTTCCAAGATTAGATTCGGGGATGCCATTGCTAAGTTTGGTCCATGTCTCCCCGCCATCTTCGGAACGGTGAATACCTGAATCCGGACCTCCGCCCATAAAAGCGGCAACCGTTCTGTGACGTTGCCAGGTAGCAGCATACAGCCGGTCCGGGTTTCGCGGATCTATCATGATATCGGTAACTCCTGTCCAGTCGTTACCTCCAAGTACTTTATTCCAGGTTTCCCCGCCATCGATGGTTTTGTACAGGCCGCGTTCCCCGCCTTTGCTCCACAGCGGACCCTGGGCGGCTACCCATACGATATCGGAATTTTCGGGATGGATGATAATTTCAGAAATATGTTCGCTGTCTTTGAGCCCCATATTCTTCCAGGAATTACCCCCATCCTCACTTTTATAAACACCGTCTCCATAGGCCACATGACGGCCTCCCACATTTTCACCTGTACCTACCCAGATGATGTTGGGGTTAAGTGAATCTATGGCAATAGCGCCGGTAGAATATGATTTTTCCTTATCGAAAAGCGGCTTCCAGGTAGTACCGGAATTTTCAGTCTTCCACACCCCACCGGAACCTACGGCAACATACCAGGTATCATTATCATTGGGATGAATGGCTATATCTGCGATACGCCCGGAAAGAAAGGCCGGACCCACAGCCCGGAATTTAAGGTCGCCAAGATTGATCTTGTCTTCCGTTTTTTCTTCGTTTTTATCAGATTTTTTTCGTTTTTGAGCAGTAAGGTCGGCTGAAATAAAAAGTAAAACAAACAAGCCGAAAGAAAGCAGTTTTTTCATAAGATCGGGAGGTTAGAGATTTAAAACGTTTAAAGATACAAAATCGAGCTAATTTTCCGGGAATCGAAAAATCAGCCTTTAGAAAATGAAAATTTACTCCTATCTTAAATTTGATGGGGGTTCCAAAGCGGTCTCTCTATACACCAACTTAATAAAATGGATATTGGAAATGGATAGTTCTTGAGGTTTATTTAATCATTCCACCAGATATCAACTCCCGCAAATACTCATAGCTCATCACCATGGCGAGTGTATCCAGTTCACAGTATTTGAGCAGTGAATTCTTGATTTCCAGCTTCTCCTCTTCAGGTATTTCCATATACTGAAGTTTTGCGTAGGCGGTGAGTGCCGCGCCACCCTAAGCAATATTTTCCATTTCCGAAAATGTCGCGTCCAGCTGTTCCTATTAAAGTCAAAGCAAATATCCGGATGAAGTTTTTACCTTAAATTTGGCGCTACTAAATACATGATGAAAAGAACTTTAGTAAGATATAGAAATACTGCTTTTGGAAGGTTTGTTTATCGCAATCAAAAGTACGCTCCCATTCTTTTTTTTATGGGTGGTTTTATTTTTGATACCCTCACCTTAGGGCGAATAGATCGTGTTTATGATACGGTGGTACTTTGCTCGCATATGAGCTTATTGTCCATAACGCTTTATTTGTATAATACAGTGGATGAAGACAAGTGGGAAGGTACTTTTATCGAACGTTATTCCGAATATTTTCCGCTAGCCATACAGTTCTTCTTTGGCGCACTTTCAAGTGCTTTTGTCATCTATTTTTTCAGAAGTGTGTCCATGTCAAAAACTTTGTTTTTTTTCATACTGCTGGTGCTGCTCTTATTTGCAAACGAGTTTCTTAAAAGGAAAATATCCAATAAATACCTTCAGTTCAGTATTTATTTTTTTATAAGTTTTACCTTTTTCGCCTTTATGATTCCCACGCTGATCAAGGAAATGAATACCTTTATTTTTATCATTTCGGGGCTTATAAGTTTGGGGTGTACGCTGGCACTCATCACGTTTATTTACAGTTCAAGCTCAGGTACAAGAGCTGAGATAAGTCTGAAAAAACTGATCAGTCTTATCCTTTCTATCTATATAACGATCAATGTTTTTTACTATTTCAATCTTATTCCACCAGTGCCGCTGGCTATGGATAATGGTTTGGTAGCTCATGATGTGCGAAAAATAAATAACGAATACATCGTTACTTACGAGAGGAATCCATGGTATGTATTCTGGCGTAAACATCACGTCACTTTTCATCGTCAGGCAGATCAAAGAGTTTATGTGTTCACTTCTGTTTTTGCACCTACCAATTTAAAAAAGTCCATTTTTCACAGGTGGAAATGGTACAATCCTGAAACCGGGAAATGGGAAGTTACTGATGATATTGATTTTGAAGTTGCCGGTGGGCGTGATCGTGGTTTCCGTGGATATACCTATAAAAATAACCTCAGGGAAGGCCAATGGAAAGTTGAAGTAATTACAGAAGAGGAACTAATACTTGGTATTGTGGATTTTGAGATTAAAAACACTTCGGAATCTCATCAAGAAGGAATGGTAAAGAGATCATTTTAAAAACTAGTTTCCTCAATACTATTTTTTATTACCCACAGTAGGTACCGGAACTATGTCTGCGGTATACTTCCCGCCGTAATTCACCAGTTCTTTGCCAATATTAAAGTCCCCGCATCCTTGGTCGGCCACGGCTTCTTTATTTTAATATTTTTTGTCATTCTTATAACTAAAAGGACAAATCAATAATAACAAACCATAAACCTCAAACAATTTTCTAATCCCTCATTTCAATGATCATACTTTCCGGTTCCCTCCAGTCTGTAAATAAACCATCAGCTGCTTTTCTGTATTTACACCAGGAGTCGCTAAAGTTGTATTCATAAAGGACTTTACCTTTGCTTTTCAAAACTCCCTTTTGTGGCTTTTGTTTAATTCTTACTTTCCAGCTTTGACGGGTTCCGGGGAGATTGAAAAGAAGATACTCAGGATAGATCCCGGTTCTTTCGAATTCGCGCATGCCGCCCTGGATGAGAGTGATCTCTAAGCACATAATTTGTTTTTGCTGAATCCTCTCTGCGCCAGTCCCTGCAAAAAGGGATATTCCAGCTTACTAATCGGGTACCCCTCCTTTTTGTTATAATAAAGCTTATTAGGACATTCTAAGGCCAGTTTAAAGCGGGATTTGGTGAGGAGACGGGACATAATCTATCGTCTAGTATTTCTTAACTAAGGTCAAATTGGCTATAAATAAAATTGAATATTTTTTCATCTATCTTGGGGTTTAATTGTTTTTTTCCAATTACAAGTTTAAATAGATATTTTGAATTTTTTAAGTTTTAGAACTGCCTCGTGTACAATTTGCAATCTCTTTAAATCAATACTTTCCTTACGCTTAATTTTTTGTTGAACAGTTTTAATGACACTTAGTTCATTAAAGCTTAGAGTTTTCGTTTGCTCGCCAAGCGCAATTATTCTTTTCCATTGATTTTCATCCAGTTTAGATAACCTATTGTAAATATTAGATGGGTCAATTAATTCTTTAGCTTTAACTTTACTTAGATCTGAAATCTTTTTAAAATCAATTCCTTCATTCTGGAGATGATCAATAATTTTAACTCCCTTCTTGATTTCTATATCGGTTAATTGTCCAGATTTAAGCAGTTTTTTTCGGATTGTATTCGCGAAATTTGATTGAATTTCGTTTAGAATCATGACCTGATTATTATAGCGAATAAGTCCATCCCAAAATGTGATCCCAACAGAGGTTATTTTTTCCAGACTTGTATACTTACGGACCTCTTCTGAATCATCTGTTTTATTCTCATACCTATTTTTAAACTCCTTTTCAGTGATTACATACTTGTCTATTACTGCCATATTAAATCCGTGATCTTTTTTACTCTTTAATTTTTCCCAGGTCTTCTGCGCTTTTGCAGCTTCACTGATTAAAGCAGTATCCAGGTTAATTAAGAAATTGTATACGTACCTTAGCCCTTTCTTAATTTCTTTTTGAAGATCTTCTTCAACCATTTGCTTTTGCCAAATAATTCCAAGATCTAATTTATTGTCTGTAAGGAAATGAAGATAGGCCAGGGTGTAGGCTACTGTATATGATTTAATATTTGTATCACCTACCGGATCTTGATTTTTTCTCCCGAATAATGTATTGGCAGTGTTATATAGAATAGTATTAGCAACAATATCCTGCCAGTATATACTGCCAGGTTTTTTCTTTTTACTAAATTCAGCTTCAACATCTTTTAGGAAGAAATTGTAGTTTTTCTGTCCACCCTTGGAGACGTGATGTGGAAGTTGTTTCCAGATATTCATATTCCTGGCTATCTGGGATTTTAGTATTACCTGATTACGAGGATATTTAAGTTTAAATGCAGTCTTTTTGCTTTTTGTAGGTTCTTTGTTCATAGCTTCCCTATACTGTCCTTTTACCCTCTCAAAGAACCATATGGTTTGTTTATTTGAATCTTCAGGATCTAATGCATAAGTTGTTCTGGATAGTTCTTCAAACCGCTGCAAAAGAGGATTATTTGAAGTTAGATCCAGTTCTGAAACTTTATTTTGACTGTTAGCGTATCTTGAAATAAATGGTACAGTTTCGTTTTTCTTATCTTCGTCCTTGATAACGGTAAGTTTCATCTGTACAAAAACCTGAGATAAATCAGCATCTTTATATTTCTTCTTTGTATGAAATAATGAAGCAGTTGTTTGACCTCCGTTCACAATTTGAAAGTCCTTAACTCCCGTAATTACAAGTGAACCTTTCTCATCATAGCTCGTTTTTACCTCTTGCGCTGTAGTAGCAAGTCCATTATTATACGGTAAAAACATATGTGGCTCTTGCCTAATAGTATCTCTTATTCCTTTATTTACCTTTCCAGTCTGCTGTAGAAAAGCCCTCACGTTACTTTCCAAAAGTCTGGTGCCGTAATTTTGATATAAAGTTCCCAGAATATTTCCGGGAACAATGGCGAGATAACATTCATATAGATCGTGATCCGAAGGCATAGTTAGGCATGGAATAACTGCACCAAGAGTTTCCTCAAAATTTATTTCAATAGGTTCCCGGTTATACTTTGATTGAGAAAGCCGATGAAGACGCTCTATATCCCAAACATGAAAATTAAATGTTATCTCGTCAACGTTTTTTATTTTGAAATTTTTGGGAGGATCATGTGGGATGTTACCATTGGACAGAATAAAAATGTTTATACGTACAAATTCCTTCCTGTTTTTTAAAATCATTTTGGCTAAACCATATGCTTCAGAAGATGGTTCAATATCCTCCATATGTCCTTTTAAAGCAGCATTAACAAATCCGGTCGACCATTTTATCAGCTTGTCAAAATCAGGTTTACTGACCTTATAATTTTCAGTTGTATCTCTAAATGATGATATAAAAATATCAAGAGTTTCAAATCCATCTTCGATAGCATATCCATTGATTTTGAACTGAATGTTTTCCCAACGATTTTCCTTTTCATAATGACAAAGTCGAATACCTTCTGTTTCTCCTGCCTCCGATAGGATTTCCATAATATGCTCTGTAAACTTATCTTCCTTTGATGCACCATCTTCTTCTGCAAAGGCGAGTGAGTTGACTTCATGGAAAAGATCCTGAATGTATTGTTCGAGCTCAAAATCTATTTGAATGTTTGAAATGGCATTATTCATATTAAACCTTTTAAGAATTGATCTTCAGATTTCTCAAATGAATTACATTGAGTAATATCTATTTGGTATTTTACGTTAAATAAAGCTTCGTGTTGCAGAGTGCCTTTTAAAATAACCGGAAAGCCATCTTCAACACGATAATACTTTATGCTCTTTACATAATAACCTATTTCGTCATATAATTCCATTGCTTTTATATCAACTCCAGCCAGTTCAAGTTTTTCCTCAAAATCTGAAATAAGATCATAATTTAATAAGGTATCTTGAATGTTAATTATTAAATGATAAAGTGAATCGTTTGATCCCACTGATTCATTCAGCGATATAACGGCCAGGAATAAATTTTTCCAGTTACAATAATCAAGTTGAAATTCATTTGAAATAAAAACTGATGGATTTCCTGCTTTTGATGTTTTAACTTCTACGGCATTTTCATTAAGTGTAAAATCCTGATTACTACTATTTGGTCCCACCCAGGATTTTAAAACTATATCCTTATTTTCTTTATTGTCAAGTAATAGTTTCAAAATTAAAAGTTCACCATACAACCCCCTTTGTCTTTCTTTCGAAAGTACCTCGCCTGTGATTTTACCAAATAATTTTTTCCAATAAGTGACTCTTTGATTTATTATTAGTAAAGCATCTTTTGGAGTTGTAATTTCTTTAATTTCTTTAATGATATCTTCAATGAAAAGAACAAAAATATCAGTGAGACTTTTGTCGTTAAGAATGATTGTATATCTGATACATGAATTATCCATGGCAGGTATAGCCTGTATCTCCACCCCCTTAAATTTACTTAAGTAATTGGGATGAATTTCAATTTTTGAGTCAATATCAAGTTCAAATATTCTACTTTCTGTAAACCCAATAAATCCGATGTAACAAGAGAGATTTTTAGGCTCAGGAAGCTTTTCTCTTACTATTGTCTTGCCAGAGTTTAGTTCTTGCTCCGTCCAAATTTTATTTATTTCCATCATTCATTCTCAGATTGATCGTCGTCATCCTGAAATTCATCTTCAAAATCCTTCTGCATCGGTCTGGCAGCGTATTCATATGATTCTTCTCCTTCAAAATCTGGAAAAATAAGTCCAAAACCTATTAGTGGCTTAGATGGATTAAGATCAGGAGATACTCTAGGGTCAAGGGGCATGATTACTAATAGTGGCTGTTCTTTTTCATTACGTTTATTTTTAATTGCCTGTTCAGAGGAATTAGACGGTAAGTTCAAGTCTATCATTCTGGCTCGTTTATCCAAAATTGCATTCTTTTTTCCCTTTACCCTCATTTCATTAATACCATCGAAAAGATTTCTTGCAGGAAGGCCACCGGTTAAGGAGCCATTTTTCCAATTAAAAGTATGATCTTGTACTTCTTTTCCAGCCAGTTCACCTTTCGTTGTTATTGTCTTGCCGCTATTAAGGATTAGTGCTACTGACCAGGTTTTGAGTTTGTTCTTCTGGTTCTGACTTTCAATATATGATTGTAAAATATCATTTCTGAGATAATCTGTTTGATATGTAGTTATAAAATCCCCTATAAATTCTGCATCTATATTTTCCCAAACCAAAGCGTTAATCCCACGGTTAGATTCCTTCTCGTCAGGAGCATTTAACCGATTAAGTAAAGCTTTAAACGCCTCATAATTATTATCTACAATTCTTTGTGATTTTTCGAAAACATAAGTTTGAATGAGCTTTCCAGAAAATCCAACCCGAATTTTCTCATGATCTTTCATTTTAGTTACCGAGGTTATCATTAACATTCCAGGGTGAGTTCTAACCTTTAATTGAAAATCTTCAGGTCTATCATTGTTTGCGGCCATTTCGTCAAAATCTGCTCTCATCTCCTCGGTAGCCATAGTGATATGTCGGTACCAGTTAATTAGTTTTTCTGTTGTGTAGAGACGACATAAATCTACATATCCTGGGCGGTAACCAAACCATCTACCCATTTGCATTAGTGAATCATACATTCGAGTAGTACGAAGATAATAACTAACCGAAAGTCCTTCCAGAGTAATCCCCCGTGCAAGTTTGTTTCCACCTACGGCTATAACTGAGAGCCCATTTTCATAATCACTATAATTTATTTCTTCTATTCCATGATATTCGAGATATCGGGTGTTTTTAGTTCCATGAACGGATCTAACCTGAATTTTAGTTACCGCCTGTAATAATTCCTCTCGAACTTCCTCCCACGCATGTTTTTTTATTTTTGGATCATTGTAAGATAGGTTGTTTAAAACCTCATTAGTAGTAGGTAAAAAGTCATTATAAAAAAGCCTTTCTAGTTCATCTAATAAAGTACCCTGTTGGGATTTAATCTGGCGACTATAATCTCTCACAACTTCGTTTACGTGCCATGCAATTCTGTCAATCCAGGCTACTCGTAATGCTACATGAACAAGCATCGAATTGTGCTTTTTGTGGTGCCCACGTACACGTCGGATGGCAGAAGTTAATATAAAAGCCTTGATAGCTTCACGAAGAGAATCTGGAATATCATCTGGAAGATCATCGCTGTTTTCCTTATTTATTTTTACTGGAAAATAAGGTTCCTGATCTTCTGCCAGTCTTATTATATCTAGGCCTTCCAGTTCTTCCCCTGTTTGATCATTTTCAAAACCAAAAACCTGTGCAGCTCCAATGTAATTGGAAGGTGGAGGGATGTTTACGATAAAATCCCTTGGAAAAAGATCCTCACCCACCTTTAACCTTACATCCTTCACCATGGTTTCCAGATTTTCACTCCACCCAGACGGGATGAACAAGTTTGCATACGGGGTTGCAGTATAACCTATAAATGTATTCTGATTAAAAAGATTAAGGAGAGTTCTTATAAGTCTATTAATTGTACGAACATCTAACTCAGTTCCTGAGTTTACTGAGGCATTATCCGCCTCATCATCTATCACTAAAACAGGAACATTTAAAATTTTTCTATCACCCTTACCGTTTTCTGCAGCAAATTGATTTAACCATAGTATTAAGTTTTCGAGAATACTTTTATTTTTCTTTATTACCAGTACCGTTGGACTTTTACCTCCAATTGGGACATTAATTCTACTGGCAATATTTCGATTAAAATCTCCTTTGTGATCCGAAGATGTATAGGAATATATTTCAGTTTCAGATGAATATTCTCCGACTCCAACTTTTACGCTTTTTTGTCTTTGGATGAAATCTGCACTGTCTCTGCCGATATATCCCTCATCGATTCTTGTTTGAGTCTGCGATCTCAGTGCATTATGAATTCCGGCAATTACAATAATTAATTTGTATCCTGCATCTGTGGCCTTGTTAATTAGGCCGGTATAATTAGCCGTTTTTCCGGACTGAACATTCCCAACTACCATTCCCCTTCGATCCCATGATCCTGATTTTTTAGGATTTGCACATTTATCCAGAATTTTATCCGTAAGGTCATCAAGATTATCAACAGGAAAAGAACCGTCTTTTGCTTTAAGATACATTCTGTAACGATTCCATAACTCCCAGTCAATATCTGCCTTATACTGACTCAACCAGGGCTTAACATTTTTATCAATAAGCTCGGTTGCATTACCGGAATAAATCTCTAGATCGGATTCCAGCTGAGCTATAAGTTCTTCAAAATCTACCTTTGGATATTGTTGTTTAAGGAGTGGGTTTTCTACAACCTTTGCAACATCCTCTACGGTAATTTTTCCTTTATTCTTTATGCCATTTAAAAAGATATGACATACATTTCTTGCGTTTTCAAACTGGTCCATTAGTCAAAATATTCTACTAGTTGTGTATACTGGTTAAATGGTTCAATATTAAAAATTTGTTTGATGGCTACTTCTTTACTAAGCCCAGTGGATTTTAATGAACCATACATTTTTTTTGCCAGTTCAATAGTTCCAGAGTCTGGATCTTTACTTTTGTCTCTCAATTCGTGGCCCTCCGGATCTTCACTGTTAAATTGTATAATAGATTCAACAGGAGTAGTTTCTCCTATTAATTTGAGTACTTTTTGGAGCTCAGATTTATTTATACAGTCAGAGTTTAGTAACTCCTCAATAAGTGGATGGTTGGTGTTTATGTAATAATGTCTAGCCTCATCTCGAGTTTTTCTGGCTTTCCATAGAGGTTGAAAAGAGAAACTTTGAATTGAATCATCAAGCATTATTTGATTACCTCGAAATCGATGTACCGCTCCGGCATTCTTACGGGTAAGTTTACCTAGTCTTTGAAGGTCTTTTCGAACCCTCACTGAAGGCGTAGCTGTAGCCTTTTTAATATCAATTTTCCATTCATGGTCTAGACTATTTGGTATATCTACCAGAATTCTGGCATTTTTGAAATGTTCATTTTTAGAAAACAGGCCCAGCCAGTCACCGAATAATAATAGTCGATTATTTCGGTAAATATAAAACCCCTGAAGATCATACCATCGTTCTGTTTTAGCTAGAAGTCTTTCTTCTTCATTTAATTTAGAAATATGCGGTAAAACATAACATTTCACCTTAACCTGACCATTATCCAAACTTTCATTTGCAACTTTTTGAGTGCCAGGTAATTCTTTGAGGAAAGGATCCCACGAATCTATTTTATGGTCATTTATCCATATGTTTATTTTCTTTCTGTCGATATACCTGTGAAAAACCAGACTCAGATGCTCTTCCACGAGCTCAAATTCTTCAAGAAAAACAGATCTGGCTGCAGTATCATGTTCGCTAGCATTACCAACTAAACGATCCATTTTTTGCCATAACACCGTTGTTCCATGGTCAAGAGGTTGCAGATATTTTGCAAAATCCTGATTTGGTAAATAGTCAAGTAAATTCCATTTGCCAGTAAGGTTGACATAATCAAGATCCCAGTGTCTATTAATCATCGAATGATCCTTTTTCTTGGTTATAACGGTTAGGCCTCTACATTGCGAAAATGAAGCAGTTTTCAATCCGAGACCAAATCTCCCCAGATCATGTTCTTCTCTTTCATGACTTGGATCTTTACTTCCTGGAGTCATCGCTTCTATAAGCGTGTGTTTATCCATTCCTGTTCCATCATCTGTGATTGAAACCCAAGAGTTTTCTCCATTCCACTCATAATTAATCCAGATATTTTCGGCTTTTGCGGAAATACTGTTGTCAATAATATCGGCTATTGCTGTTTGAAGGTTATACCCAAAAGCTCTAAAGGTGTTAATCATTGCACCGGCTTTTGGAGGAGTTTCCTCTGATGGTAAATTTTTTAGGTGATCAATCATAAAACATCAAAATTTAATCTTATACATAACTGTATGATCAGTACCCGAGGTAAATCTGTTTGGATCCCATTCCGCTGGTTGGACATACCAGCATTGACTGACTTTAAACACCGAAGAAATAACTGCACTAGCAATAGCTTGAATTTTAGATCCTGTTAAAGCAATTTCAAAACTATAGTTTTGATCTACGAAATAATGTTGGTACTGAGTTGCCAGATATTCCATCAGATCTTTTAAGTTGTCATTTGGAAATTCTATTATTTCTGCATGATTGAATTTTCTTAAAGCAACTTCCGCAGCAATTTTTGCAAGTTCATTCCTAGGGCAATCTGCAGGAGGAGCAATAATGTGAATCTTATCGTATTCTCGTTCATCTAGTAACGAATACAGGCGTTCATGTTTAGGCGATGAAAAAGCAATAAGTACTCGGCGAGCAGCGTAATTTTCAGTGTTTAATGGAAGAAGTGGTATTAATTTATATGGCCCTTTTTCCCCCTTAATAATTTTAGTAAGAGATTCTAAAAATTGAGTCTGATCGTTGTGCTTATGCTTCTCTAGAAGTGACTGAATGTCGTGATCTAAAGGATAATGCGCTCGCGCTTCAGTATATACAATACTTACAGGTTCTTTTTTTAGTAGACTACTTCTAATAATATTAAAAATAACAGCTTTTGGTAATCCTGTTATATCAACAACACCCTGACAATCGATCCTGTTTTGATTATTTATCACACCCTCAATCCCAAATTCAGAATATGGAATATTCTTTTCATTTAGAACACTTAACATTTCTTCTCGTTTACCATTTTCCCCAAAACGCAGAAGAGAAACAGTTTTAGGCTTTAAATTCAAAGACCTTCTAAAAGATTCTAACGTTCGATTCTCGAAACCTAAACCAGCAATTAAACAAGGATAAGGTTCTGATTTTTGCCAATTTTTAAATTTATTTATAGTTAAGTTAGGAAGCTTTTCAAGGGCTAATGCTTCAATTTCTTCCTTGTCTATCTTATATTCCCCTCCATCATCGGATTTAATCATATGCGGTTCTTCGAATAAGGATTGTTGAAAACCTGAATTAACTGAAGGCACAATATATTCGTCTTCTATTTTCACTTGTTCTTTAGAATCCCCTGTAATCGACTTAAGGTTCCTTGTAAGTATTTCTTTTCCTTTTTTAGGATTATCGAGCCAATCTTCCAATGCATGCCCTGATAGCTCAAATCTATCGGCATTTGCTAAGCCGATATGCTTGTTGACACCGTACAGTTTACGAAATGATAGTTTAAACTGATTTTGGGGATTAACACCTTGCCTATTTGTACGTGAAGCCTCAGGGCCACCCGAAAAATTGAATATTCCTGCATCAATCAACGCTCTAACTTGAGAATTTTGCTTCTCCTTATCGCCAGAAGTAATGTTTATAAAAATTGATGAGTATTGTCTTAATCTTCTTTTATCTTTGGGCTTTGATTGGCTTGCCTTGAAAGATTGAACCAACAACGAATGAGCTGCATTTGCAAAAGATTCAGCGAAATCATAGAGCTTACCATCTCTACGATTAATGTCAAAAAGTCTTGAATTACTAAGCTCTAGGTAGCATTCATTTTGATCTCGAGCAGGAATAGGTAATTTTCCATTTCTTCTTTTCAAAATCATCTCATATAATGTAATCACATCTCCAATATCCCCTACACAAACACTCGCAATTGCTGTAATTCCATGATATATTTCTTTTTTTTCGGATGCTTTACCTGGTTTACCAATATTTTTTGCAATTTCGACTAAGGATTTATCCCCTAGTATCTCTGAGGGCTTCAGGCCTTTTGGATGATTACTCTGAAATTTTGATCTTTTAAAAAGAATAGTTTCAACGAATTTAATTCCTTCGTGTTTGTTTGAATGAATTTTTTCGTCAACTTTGTTTCCCAGGTCAAAGATGCTATAATCTCTCCCTATCCGTGCCTGTTCAATATTTCCCGGAGACAATAATACCATGTGAAGTGTTTGCGCTTCAGTAGTAAACTTAAATGCACAACGCTCGTTTTGAAAAAGTAAAGATGATACTAAAGTAATAATGTTTTCATCCTTCAAATATCTTGTAGATACATCATCCAATAAGAAAAATATGTAACTATCTTGCCAAACTGGAGAGCATTGAGATATCGTTTCGGCCAATTGGGGAAAAGCAATTGCGGGATTTGAATTAATTGTGTATTTATTTTCTCTTTTGCTAAGACTATTAAGAATGTCCTTAAGAATTCGTTCGATTTTATATTCATCTTGTGATTGTCTTAAAAGGGCAGATCCTTCAACAAAATCGGCTATTACAGAAGCAATCTTCACAAAAGCATCCGGTTGCACAAGTTCACTATCTAGTTCTCTTAGATGACGAATGGCATAAATAGCTTCCAAAGCATATGCTACAAAAAGCCTAGTAAATGGTTCATGAGTGAGCCGATCGGGTTCACCTTGCTTATCCAGCAATTTTATACAAGAAACATAAAGACCAACATAACCTTCCTGGTTAATTCGTTTAATTATTTCCGATGGCAATTCTTTATCATTCTTTTGAATTGCCTGAGCATGAAACTGAAGTGCACGAATTAACATGGTTTTGCCACAGCCACGCATACCAGTAATGACCTGAGGTCCTTTATTACTTACCTCATTAACCCATTTATCCTCAGTATCCACAAGTAGACTTGGTACAAACCAAGGATCAAGAGTTTGAGCATTTATATAATCTCTGTGATTTTTAAGATTCAAAGTAGCCTTCCAAGGAGAATGTACTTGATTAAAAGCATTCTTAATTTGATCAATAACCTGCTCAAATTCAAAATGACGTTGACTAGTTATTTTGGGAAGAAGTAATCGTCCTCTCTCTTCTAATAAACTAGCAAGCCTATAGTCTCTTTCATTGATATTTTGAGGATTATCAAGTAATTTTCGACTTAAATCTATAAGTATATTGGCTACCTGGTGTAGGTCCGATAAATGTTTTCCATCTCCACTTTGTGTTTTGCTTCCTAGGGATCCAAAGTCAATAGCAACTGCTTTAACTCTATTATTAATTTCTCCAATTCTTATTTTATCTTTTTCAAGTTTTTCAATAATTATATTACCGGGGTGGAGGTCATTATGGAAAAGTGTCTTCTTTTTTAATTCCGACAAAATTAATAGTAGGTCTATTGCAATTTGACCAATCATAGATGCCGGTACATTTGCACCACATCCCATTAAATTTTTCAGGGTATCCCCTTGGACATAATCCATAATAGCAACATGACACTCAATTTCAATATCTCCAAATGAAATCTTGGTTTTAAAAATTTCGTCAATATTAACTATATGGTTTGTGCCGTCAGCAGCATCAGCATGATCCTTGCTTTCTTTTTCAAAATCTTTTTTGAAAAATTTATAAATTTCAACAGGCACTACCTTTAATACTTGTTTTTTAATACGAATGGTTGTTTCCTTTTCTACAACATATGTTACTCCATAATATCCTCTATCAATTGGATGAATTACTTTAAAATCTCCTATGGTAGACGGAACATTATCTCCCAACATTGGGAAACCATAAGGATTTTTGCAATCTGGACATAGATCAGTTAATTTTTTTTCTTTATAGTCCTTCTTTGGATGTAAAAAGCAACAGTATTTTTCCATATTAAATTATCTCTTCATAATTGTTTTGAATGTATCGTTGTGGAGATATAATAAATCCTGCTGATAGCATTTTTCTAAATTCATTTAGATGTCTTTTTATACACCTAAATGAAAGAATTATTTCACCTTTGACTACTATGTCAGAATTTGACTTCTTTAGTATGATACCGCATGGATCAGGAAACAGGTTGAAATTGGTTGCCTCCTTTTTTTGAATATGAACTATAGCTTGACGAATTTGATTTAAATCAAATTTTATATATCCTGAACTATTTGAAGTTATAATATACCGATGATCAACTTCAACTTGTTTGGCCTTATCAGTGAAAATTTTATAATTACTTCCTTGAATAGTTATGTTTTCTTTAAAAAACTGTTTTAATAGTTTTTTATCGGGCAAGCAAAATTCTTGACTTTTCAATACGGACATGGCCATAGCATAACATTCTTCAAGATGTTTGTGTAAACTGTTATTTATTTCTGGTAATTCAAATAAGTTATAAATGCCCAATAACGCTTCCCCTCTACCAATATATGGTTGATAAGGCACACTTCCATTAGTTAAAAAACATTTAGTATTAATGCCAATTAGTCCTGAGGCTTTTATGAATCTGCGTCCATTTGCTTTTGCATTATTCCAATTAGATCCAAAATTGCCAAATGGAGAAACCCTTATATCTAAACCTGCATGGGTTAGATTAATGGCAATCTTTTTAGATAATATACTTGCAATGACTAATTGAGGTATATTTAGGTAATTATGCTTTTTTCTGATTTCAAACACTTTTCTGTCTAAAGGCGTATATAAGTCATTCCCAATAAAATGTACATATTTGCTGTGGTCAAGCCACTTTTCCAATTCTATTGGGTTTGGGTTTATATTATAACCTTGAAGTTGATAAAGAATATCAATGCCTCCTGCGGGTCTGCCGGGTACTCCTAATTTCGGAATTTCTGCTCCCAATGATTTTAGAATTAGAGGAGTTAATATTGTAGAAAGGGAAGAAGGTCCACCAGTGGAAGCAATATCAACTTTTGTTTTCGAAGAATTTCTTTGTATGGTAATTCCAGATTCAGCATAGATATTTGCTAATTCAACTATCTCTTCATCCGACATACTATTTGAATGGTCAATTAATTCAAGAATATTCTTTTCTGAAGGGTCAGACGTAATTTTGTCAATAATAGAATGAAATGATGACATATTAACTTTTACTCATTTTCTTGAAAAGATCTAAAACAATTAGAGCAATTTGTTTGGATAAAAAAGGAGGAACAGCGTTTCCAACCTGATGGTACTGAGCAGTACGAGAACCACAGAACAAATAATTATCTGGAAAAGTTTGTATTCGAGCTGCCTCTCTTACAGTTAGACTTCTGCATTGATCTGGATCATAGTGAATAAAGTAATGACCATCCTTAGAAATATGGCTGGTGACTGTTGTCGCTGGTTCATCTGGTAATTGAACTCTAAAGCGATCAGCAAATTTCCCAGATTTAGCATTTTCATGGTCAGGTAATAATTCTGTTGCATGCTTCTCAAATTCATGAAGTCTAGGAAATCTTTCATATGTAGTAGCAAACATACTTGAGAACATATAACGCTTTAGATCCTGAACAAGATGGGATCTAGACTCATGATTAGTCACACCTTTTAGATTAGGGTCTTTGTACCAGTCATGGAGTGGGTTGTCAGGACCAGGTGTTTCATGAGCCACAAATTCACTGCCTATACCATGGTTCGGAGGGGAGATTTTTTGTCTTGAATAATTTTTAGCAAATCCATTCCATGAAATAATTTCATTACGAAAAGAATTTATAAGTTCCTGCCAGGTCTTATCAGAATCCTTTTCCTTTTTGTAATACCTTTTTTTCTTAAGTTTATTGTTCGAAGTGATCTGCTCACTTCGTACAAAAGACCGGTTAATTCCGCTTCTGATTTTTGGCAGGTCTCCAATTACCTTTTCAAGATTTACCATTTCACCTTCACCGACCGGAGTTAAAATATCAGGGTCGACTTTAATATCTTCTCTTATTCCAAGTAAGATAACCCGGTGCCTCCTTTGTGGCACACCATAGTCTTCAGATTTAATAAGGTAGTCCATGTCTTTTTCATAAACAGGATAACCATTTTCAAAATCTATTGGTTTGGATGTAAGAGAATAGATTTTATAACGAAATTTTGAATCTTTAAAAACGATGGATGGATCCTGAAGATCCTGTTTGATCATTTGGAAAATTTTCTTGCCATCGACCTTTGAAGACAATAATCCTTTTACATTTTCCATCACAAAGACAGCAGGACTATGAGCTGCAATTATTCTAAGATATTCTTTGTATAAATGAACTCTTATGTCTGATTTATCTAAATTTTCTTTCCATTGCCTTCTCGAACGACCGACTAGGGAATAAGCCTGGCAAGGAGGTCCACCAATTAAAACCCAGTTTTTTTCATTTTTGAGAGCTTTATTTATTCTTTCATCTACAGTTTTAGATGAAGTTTCACCAAGGGTAGTACACCATGCATCTTTTTTAGCAGCGGCTGCTTGACGAGGATATTTTTCAAACAACTCTTTTCTAAGCTGGCTTCGCCTTTCTAAATCCGCCTCCATCATCATTGTATAATATTCTGGAGGAACTCTTTTTGGAGAAAATTTGCGATAAAAACTTCTTAATTCTAAAGTTTCTGCTGCTATCCTATCTTTCTCAATAGACAAACGAATATCAAATTTCCGTCTGTTTTTTGAAGGGACGCTTGAAAAACCTTCACCCAGTCCACCTGGGCCAGCAAATATGTCAATTACAGGTATTTTCACCTTTTAATTCGTTTATTATTTTTAGTAATGTTCGTTCCCGAACTTTTGATTTTTTTCTTCTAGGTTCTAGCTGACAATCAGCCCAAACGATAATAACTTTCCAGCCATCAGCTTTCCATTTTTTCATTTTAATAATATCTCTTTCAATTGCGGAATGTCGGCGAGAAGTGATCTTTTCAGAAGAAGTGCTAACATTATCACCGAATCTACAGTTTGAATGAGAATGCCAAAAACATCCACGAATGTCAATTATGGTTCTGTATTTTCTAAGGACTATATCTGGTTTACCTGGGAGATTTTTTACATGTATTCTATACCGAAAACCATTAGCGTAAAGGAACTTTCTAACCATTAGCTCTGGTTTAGTATTTTTGCCCTTTATCTGGCTCATATTATAGCTTCGAGTCTGCTTATTATGGACATCAGCCATCTAACATTTTTTTATAATTTCTAAATAAAATTAAATACACTACTCATAAATTGATTGTGGATGCAAACTTAAATTACCCAGTAATGTTTAAATTGAAAATTGTTATAGTTGAAAACTATCCCAGAAAATATATCCAAATTTTTCAATAGATTAATAGAAATAAAACATGGTGTAGGGCAAGTGTAAATTTAAGCAAATGTTAATCAAATGATATGCTTTCTGAATAAAAATCTGAAAGTTATAACCATCCACGCTCTACAACACTAAGCTAACCTCCCCATACACTGGCTTAATAAAATGCCCATTTAAAAAGTCTGCGGTTTCGATCCCGCTTTGGAGGATCACTCCTTTGGCGGAGCTTTCGAGTAAAAGCATGGCAGACTGCAGCAAGGGAGCCGCGGTGGTGGTTTGAATGGCGCGCAGGCTGTGATTGCCTATCTTTTGTGGCAGGATCTTCCTGGACACCTCTAATTTGCGCCTGGTGCCCTTATCATCCTTCCCCTCTACCGAAGCATACAGGATGATCTGGTCTTCTTCTATATGCGGGATCATCTCTTCCATCTTTTGCTGTAATTCATCTACGATATGCAGGCTGTGCCCTATGAGTGTAAGCTGCTCTTCCACCCAGTCATAGTGCCCGGGAAATCTCAGCGTCTTATAGTCAAGCTTCCTCACTTTATGGCTCAGACTCTGGGGCAGGTCGGCCGCGCCACCGGAGGTAAGATCTTCCTCATAGGTCTTTCCGTCTATGATGATGCGATTCCTTTCAGAAAGCGAAGGCAAATTACGCTCCTTATAGTCACGTATCACCGCCGCCTCTTTCAGGTATTCTGTGGCTACCCCCACCGGGCTCCAGGTAAAGCCATAATAATACGGGGCGACCGCATGCCTGGTAAGTGCCCCCACCTTAAGCGCGATGCTATCTGCTTTCTCGACATGGTATCTTTTACAGAAGGTCTGGAAAAGGTGATTCCCCAGCACATCTATATATCCGGGCGCAAGGCCGGTCTGTAATAAGAATCCGGTATCGGCATCTTTAGCCAGGTTCTTTATGGTTTCGGTTTCGGAGACATACTCGGTGAGATTAGCATAATGCAAATGGAAATCCTTTGCCAGCTGAGCCATCCTTGGAGCCTGGCTTCCGGGAAGACAGTCAAGCAGGATATCTGCACTCTCCAGGGCCTCCCTTAGTCTCACCGGGGTCTCATCTTCGGGCAATTCAAAACACTCGATCTGTATCCCCCGCGAAGATCCTTTCCGGATCCAGCCGGCCATCTTTTGTGCATTATCCAGGCTTCGGTTAAGGATAAAAAGATTCGGCACCATGCCGCTTAATTCCGCGAGCATGAGTCCGGCAGCCCGGGCGATCCCCCCGGCACCGGCGATGATGATGTTGTACTGACTGTTCATACTTAAAGTTAAGTATTTTTTTAATGAAATTTATCAATAGGAACTTGCTCCCTTTCTTTTTCCATTGATATAAAAATTGTGACTATCAGTAATTTGGATGATGAAATATAGTAACAATGGTTTTTATTTTAAAGGAACACTCTTCACTGATTTAAAGACGTAGTAGCAGTTTTAGTATTGTTCATTTTTTTGCTTGTCCAAAAAAACGAACCAAAAAAAGGACACTTTTTTGTAGGTGTTTCCAATTTTGCTACCGCAAAATTAGAACCGTACTTCCCCGGCTAAATTTTCTCCAAGGCTTCAAAAATTCTTAACGCCGGAGAAGCACTACACTTGCAAAAAAGATAGGTTGATTAACCAGGTTTTGAAGTAAAAAAGGAAATTTAATATCCTTCTCTAAAACGGCATACCGAAAATTTAAACCAGAATTTAAAGTGAAAGCAGCGTAAAATTTTAGGCTGTTTGAGTCCGCCCAAAGCGGACGAGTTCCTAAAATTTAGCTGCTGAGCGAAAAATTCATTTAAATTTTCGTAAGCC